>JBGANU010000004.1:0-375373 GCA_044222145.1 Cyclobacteriaceae bacterium | reverse complement strand
GGGCAATTACCACAGCCACATCGCCTGACTTTCCATGTGTAATGAAATTCTTGGCTCCGTTTAGGATGTAATAATCACCATTTTTGATAGCTACGGTCCGCATATTGCCCGCGTCAGACCCGGTATTAGGTTCTGTAAGCCCCCAAGCGCCAATCCATTCGGCTGTTGCTAGTTTAGGAAGATATTTTTGTTTTTGCTGCTCGCTTGCAAACTGGAGTATGTGTCCGGTACAAAGAGAATTATGAGCCGCAACACTCAGCCCGATCGAACCATCTATTTTGGCCACTTCCGAAATCGTGGTCACATATTCAGGATATCCAAATCCCGCACCTCCATATTCGTGAGGAACCAAAACCCCCATCAAACCCAATCCGCCCATTTTTTTGAAAAGATTCAGCGGGAACTCCTGCCTTTCATCCCATTCCATCATTTTTGGTTTAATCTCAACCGCGCCAAAGTCCTGAATCATTTTGGCAATCATTCTCTGATTCTCACTTTCTTCAAACCCCACCCCGATCTGTTCTTCAATTATAGTTGCCATCTGAATTTCTAAGTTTAAAAATAAATGCAAATATATCGAACCGCTGGAAGTAAAACAAACGAATGTTAGTTTGTAACATAAAACTTAATCTATACTTGCTTAGAAACCTTACTTTTGTGTCCCTAATTTGATTTTTGAAAATGAAAATAGCAGTTGTTGGAACGGGTTATGTGGGTCTTGTAACAGGTACGTGTTTTGCCGAAACAGGAAACACCGTCACATGCATCGATATTGATGAAAGAAAAGTGAAGACCCTAACGGGAGGAAAGATCACTATCTACGAGCCAGGCCTTGAAATCCTGTTTGAAAGAAATCTAAAGCAAAAGAGGCTATCGTTTACAACAGATTTAAAAGCAGGTATTGAAGGTGCCAAAGTGATTTTCTTGGCGCTACCAACACCCCCAGGCGAAGACGGATCAGCTGACCTGAAATACATACTTAAAGTCGCGGATGACCTTGGCCCCCTTCTAAAAGAATACACAGTTATTATTGATAAAAGTACTGTGCCAGTTGGCACAGCGGAAAAAGTTACCAAGCGAATTGCTGCTCAAGCAAAAATTCCATTTGACGTAGTATCTAATCCCGAGTTCTTAAGAGAGGGAGTGGCTGTTGAAGATTTTATGAAACCGGATCGCGTTGTCATCGGCACGGAGTCTTCAGAAGCAAAAAAGATATTGGAAACTTTATATGCCCCGCTCGTTCGCCAAGGCAATCCAATAATTTTCATGGATGAAAGATCAGCTGAACTGACCAAGTATGCGGCCAATTCATTCCTTGCTACTAAGATATCTTTCATGAATGAGATCGCTAACCTGTGCGAACTACTGGGCGCTGACGTTGATTCTGTAAGAAAAGGTATTGGAACTGATAGCAGAATTGGAAAGCGTTTCTTGTTTCCAGGAATAGGCTACGGAGGAAGTTGTTTCCCAAAAGATGTGCAGGCATTGGCAAAATCCTCGCAGGATTCAAATTATGATTTTAAAATCCTGAAAGCAGTAATGGATGTAAACAGTTTTCAAAAGACGAAGCTCATTCCTCAGATTAAAAAACATTTTGGCAACGATCTGAAAGGAAAGGTTATCGCGCTATGGGGTCTTTCATTCAAGCCACATACAGATGATATTCGTGAAGCACCAGCGTTATACAATATTGACGAACTACTAAAATTGGGAGCTATTGTCAAAGCTCATGATCCGGAGTCGATGGAAAATGTGAAGGGTCTATTTGGATCTAAAATTCAGTACTGCGAAACTCCATATGAAGCTGCAGACGGTGCAGATGCAATATTCATTGCTACTGAGTGGCCAGAGTTTAGAACCCCTGATTTTGAAAAGCTCTCCTCCCTGCTTAAAGGCAAAGTGATATTCGATGGGCGCAACCTCTATGATACTGATTCGATGAAGGAGCTGGGTTACACTTATTATAGTATAGGAAGACGAATAATTTATGGCTAAAAAAAGAGTTTTAATTACGGGCGGGGCAGGCTTCTTAGGATCTCATTTATGTGATCGATTTATTCGCGATGGATATGCGGTCATCGCAATGGATAATTTGATCACAGGTGATTTGAAGAACATTGAGCATCTTTTCAAGCATCCTGACTTTGAGTTCTATCATCATGACGTTTCAAAATTTGTTTATGTGCCAGGAGAACTTCACTATATCCTTCACTTTGCTTCTCCCGCAAGTCCGATTGATTATTTGAAAATCCCCATTCAAACTTTAAAAGTAAGTTCACTGGGTACTCATAATTTACTCGGTCTTGCAAAAGCAAAAGGGTCGAGAATTTTGGTGGCTTCAACCTCTGAGGTTTACGGTGATCCTCTGGTGCATCCGCAAACCGAGGAATACTACGGGAATGTAAACCCGATTGGTCCACGAGGAGTTTATGATGAAGCCAAGCGTTTTCAAGAGGCAATCACCATGGCGTATCATACGTATCACGGATTGGAGACGCGGATTGTACGTATTTTTAATACTTATGGCCCTCGCATGCGGTTGAATGATGGAAGGGTTTTACCTGCAATGATTGGGCAGGCCTTGCGCGGTGAGAACCTAACAGTTTTTGGCGATGGTTCGCAAACCCGTTCCTTTTGTTATGTAGATGATCTTATTGATGGCATATACAAGTTGTTAATGTCGGACTATCATTTGCCAGTCAATATTGGGAATCCCGATGAGATATCTATCCTTGATTTCGGAAAAGAGATAATAAAGTTAACCGGCACTAATCAGAAATTGATATTTCAACCTTTACCAAAAGATGACCCCAAGCAACGGCAACCAGACATTACGAAAGCAAAAACTATTTTGGGATGGCAGCCGAAAATTGCTCGGGCCGAAGGCTTGAAAATTACCTATGATTATTTTCGCTCACTTTCGCACGAGGAGTTGCATAAAAGTGACCACAAAGATTTTTCCGATTTCAAGAAATAGTATTAATCATGCAGCGCATTTTAATTACGGGGGGGGCAGGTTTTATCGGCTCCCATGTGGTGAGACTTTTTGTAAAGAAGTATCCCAACTACACGATTCTAAATCTTGATAAATTAACTTACGCTGCAAATCTGGAAAATCTCCGGGACATTGAATCTGCGAGTAACTATAAGTTCGTTAAAGGTGATATCATTGATCGTAAATTTGTAGATGACTTATTCCTGGCAGAGTCCATTGACGGAGTCATTCATCTTGCTGCGGAATCTCATGTTGATCGCTCATTAGAGAATCCTACCGAGTTTGTTCAGACGAATGTTTTGGGAACTCTGAATTTGCTTCAGGCAGCTTTAAAGTCATGGAAGGGAAACTTTGATGGTAAGAGGTTTTACCAGATTTCAACCGATGAGGTCTATGGATCAGCCGAACATGGAGAATTCTTTACGGAGAAAACATCAATTGATCCGCGATCCCCTTATTCAGCGTCTAAAGCATCAGCCGATCATTTTGTAAGCGCATATTTCAACAGCTTTAAATTACCAACTCTAATAAGCCGGTGCTCAAACAACTACGGGCCGAATCATTTTCCTGAAAAACTAATTCCTTTGTTAATCAATAACATCCTCAACGAAAAACCATTGCCGATTTATGGCAAGGGTGAAAACATAAGAGATTGGCTTTACGTAGAGGATCATGCGTCCGCTATCGATGTTATATTTCACAAGGGAACAGTTGGTGAGGTATACAACATTGGAGGAAACAATGAATGGAAAAATATTGACCTAGTTCATGCTTTATGTAAAATAATGGATGATAAACTAGGCAAAGAGAAGGGGACTTCAGCAAGACTGATTACGTATGTAACAGACAGACTTGGACATGATCTTCGATACGCTATTGATTCATCCAAGCTAAAGCAAAAGTTGGGCTGGGTTCCGGCTGTCGATTTTGAAACAGGGCTTGAAAAAACTGTTGACTGGTACCTCACCAACCGGGATTGGCTTAATCATGTAACCTCGGGAGCGTATAAGGAATATTATTCTGGGATGTATCAAAACCGGTAATATGAAAGGAATCATTTTAGCAGGAGGCTCAGGCACGCGACTCCATCCGCTTACGCTGGTCATGAGTAAGCAGTTGATGCCGCTTTACGATAAGCCAATGATTTACTACCCATTATCAACATTGATGATGGCAGGGATTAAAGAGATACTCATTATTTCAACGCCACACGATCTTCCGCATTTCAAGAAATTACTGGGAGATGGTTCGCAGCTTGGTTGCCGATTTTCATACGAAGTACAGCCCGAACCGGATGGACTGGCAAAGGCTTTTATTATTGGTGAGCAATTTATTGGAAGCGATAAAGTAGCTCTCGTGCTGGGAGATAACATTTTCTACGGATCTGGATTTATTTCTTTGCTACAAGAAAACGTCAATCCTGACGGTGGAGTTATTTTTGCCTATCATGTCAACGATCCGGAGCGATACGGAGTGGTTGAATTTGACAAAAACAAAAACGCCATATCAATAGAAGAGAAACCGAAGCAGCCTAAATCAAATTATGCCGTGCCCGGTCTCTATTTCTACGACAATGAAGTGGTGTCGATTGCAAAATCGATAAAACCAAGTCCGAGAGGAGAACTTGAAATCACCGATGTTAACAAAGTCTATCTTCAAAAGGGAAAGCTCAAAGTCGGCATCATGAGCCGCGGGACGGCCTGGCTTGATACCGGAACATTTGATTCGTTAATACAAGCCGGGAACTTTGTGCAAGTGATTGAGCAGCGACAAGGCTTAAAAGTTGGTTGCATTGAAGAGGTGGCATATCGAATGAAGTTTATTGACGCTGACCAACTTCTTTCTCTTGCAAAACCACTTGAGAAAAGTGGTTATGGCGTTTATCTCAAGAAATTAATTTCTGAATAGTCTCACTCCTCGTAGTAGATCACATTGGTGATCGTTGCGCCTACGGCTTGAAGCGTCTCTTTGCTAATGAGGTCAAGATTATCTTTCTGGGTATGATGATAATCCCCGAAGTAACCGAGTACAGGATGATAATGGACGATGTCAATCATCGGTATCTTGGCGATTCGATTTACGAATTGATGATCATCGGTGATCTCTCCTGCATTTTGCTTCACAAAGTAGTCTGAATAGCCCAACCGGGAGGCAGTGTTCCAAACCTTTTCAACAACACCTGGAGCCATTTCAAGCGATAAACCTTCGCGAAAAAAATGTGCACGCTTTGATCCCACCATGTCAAGCAGGATGCCATAAAAAGCGGAGTAATTTTTTTTGTGTTTGTTCTTCGACCAATGTTGTGATCCAAGACACCACCACGATTGCAGACCATCCGGAAGATCAACTTGATTGCCCATTGAGTTTTTTTCTCCCCAATCTTCGCCATCGAACAAAATAATATCAACACCAACAGAGGGAGCTTGCATATTAAGTAGTCGCGCTACTTCCAGCGCCACGCCAACTCCACTCGCTCCGTCATCGGCACCATCAAAAGGAGCATCGGGCTTAACCTCATCTTTATCAGCAAAAGGTCGGGTATCCCAATGTGCGGCCAGCAATATTCTTTTTGGTTGATCAGGATTAAAGCTTGCTATAATGTTACGCAGGGCCAGATGTTGCCCGTCAAACGAAACGCCATCAAATTCTTGTTCGATGACAGTCGCTCCATATTTTTTAAATTGATTCACGAAATAATCTCCCGCTTCCTGATGTGCTTTCGTGTTTGGTACTCGTGGACCGAACTTTACTTGCTTCTCAACAAAATAGTAAGCCGAATCTCCATTAAAAAGTGGGACATTCACAACGCGTTGTGGAGATGCTTTCTCTTCTTTTGTGCTCTTATCTCCACATGAAATCAGCAGCGCGAATGCAATAATCAGAAGAAACCTTAACGTCATTTGCTTCGAATTTTTAGGATTTAGCGATCAAAGAACATAATAATTTGTGATAAAGTAAAAATCAACTAAATTTGCATCAACTTCTTAACCAGTATGATAGAGGGGACCGAAAAGTCCCCTCTTTTATTTGACAGTTATATGGAATTGATTGATAAAGTCCGCGAATTAGCACAAAACAGCTTAACGGATGAGTCACAATTTTTGGTGGAGGTGAAGCTTGCTTCCAAATCCGGCCCTGGCCGTGTTTTGGTAATCTTAGACGGAGATCAGGGAGTTACGATTGAAGCTTGCGCCAAAGTGAGCCGTGCACTCTCGAATGCATTGGATGAAATTGGTCTTATTGATGACAACTACACCCTGGAAGTGACAACCCCGGGGCTTGATCATCCGCTGAAGCTGAAGCGTCAGTATTATAAAAATATTGGGCGAGGCTTTAAAGTGCACACGAAAGAGAAAGCATTGGTGGAGGGAAAGCTTCTGGAAGTAAATGACGAACGAATCATTCTTCAGCAGGAAATAAAAGACGGCAAGAAAGTAGACGTGAAAACAATTGAAATACCTTTTGAACATATTGAAAAAGCATTTGTAATGGTTTCTTTTAAATAACAGTACTATGATGGATACCTCAACCCTGATAGAATCGTTCGCAGATTTTGCCAAGCAAAAGAACATCGACCGTCCAACCATGATCCGCATCCTGGAAGATGTTTTCCGCAACATGATTCGCAAGAAGTATGTGCAGGATGACAACTTTGATATCATTGTCAATGCAGACAAGGGCGACTTGGAAATCTGGCGCTTTCGCGAAATTGTTGACGATGATTCAGAGGATATCTGGGAGCACGACAAAATTAGTTTGTCAGAGGCTAAGAAAATTGAACCCGATTTTGAAGTGGGAGAAGAAGTAGCAGAAGAGATTCACCTGGAAGATTTTGGAAGAAGAGCCGTCACCACAGCGCGCCAAACTCTTCTGCAAAAAGTGAAGGATCTTGAGAAAGATATCCTCTTCCAAAAATATAAGGACATCGTTGGCGAGATTATCACAGGGGAAGTCTATCAAGTACTCAGCCGGGAAGTGTTGCTGATTGATGCGGAAGGAAATGAAATTGCCATCCCAAGAAGCGAGCAGATTCCCAAGGATCGATACCGCAAAGGTGAGAACGTCCGATCCATCGTTCACAAAGTGGAGATGGTGAACGGCAATCCGAAAATTATTTTGTCACGCACTTCTCCGGTATTTCTTGAAAGACTTTTTGAACAGGAAGTGCCAGAGGTTTATGATGGACTGATCACCATTAAGAAAGTTGTTCGTGAACCAGGCGAGCGAGCAAAGGTAGCTGTGGAGTCATATGACGATCGTATTGATCCGGTGGGAGCATGCGTGGGTATGAAAGGATCGCGCATTCATGCGATTGTAAGAGAATTACAAAACGAAAATATTGATGTCATCAACTACACAGAAAACCTGGAGTTATACATCACACGTGCTTTAAGTCCGGCAAAGATTTCAAGTATTAAAATCGACAAGGACAACGGTCGTGTTTCAGTTTATCTGCGCCCCGATCAGGTTTCGTTAGCCATCGGTAAAGGCGGTTTAAACATTCGGTTGGCCAGCAGGTTAGTGGATATGGAGATTGATGTATTCAGAGAAGTAGACACGGCCCAGGAAGAAGATGTTGACCTTGACGAATTTGGTGATGAAATAGAAAGCTGGGTAATCGATGAATTGAAGCGCATCGGTCTTGACAGTGCCAAGAGTGTGTTGGCCCTGAACAAAGAAGAACTTGTTCGCAGAACGGATCTTGAAGAAGAGACGGTTGAAAGCCTGTTGAATGTGTTGAAGAAAGAATTCGAATAGTCCGGCAGATTAGAAAAGCATAAAAATCAATTAAAAAGCGAGATATTTGAGCATGGCAGAAGAAAAGATGATACGGTTAGGTCAAGCATCGCGAAAACTAAACGTGGGCCATAATACCATTTTGGATTTCCTGGCTAAGAAAGGTTTCGTGGTGGAAAACAATCCTAACGCAAAACTTTCGCCCGAGCAGTTTGCCATGCTGTCTAAAGAGTACGCCTCTTCTGCTTCTGAGAAACTAGAAGCATCCGGGTTAACCATTGGCGCAAAGCATGTTGAAAATGTGACCATCGCCACTGAGCCTGAGGTTCATCGCAAGAAAACCGAAGAGGAAGAAAATGTGCTGATTAAAAATCTCGGTTCAAAAGAAATCAAGCACAAAGAAGAACCTAAACCTGAAAAAGTGGAGCGCGATAAGCCGAAACTGGAAGGTTTTAAAGTGGTTGGAAAGATTGAACTCGACAAGAAGAAAGCGGCACCTGAGAAAGTTGAAAAGGAAAAAGTAGAAGTAGCTGTTCCGGAGGTCAAAGAAGTTAAAAAGGAAGTAGTAGAAGAAAAGATCGAGGTTAAGGCTCCTGTTGAGCCAATTGTTGAAAAACCAGAACAGGAACTGATTAAGGCAAGAGCAGAAAAGCTCCAAGGCTTAAAAGTAGTAGACCGCATTGAACTGCCGGTGGAGAAGAAAAAAGACCAGCCGGTTGCTTCCTCTGATTTGAAAGACGCGAACAAGAAGCGTCCGCGTAAGCGCCTTCCCAATGCGCCAGATACCCGCGATAACAGAAGGGGTCCCGGACAGGGATCTAATGCACCTAACACTGGTCATGGTGGAGGTCAAAAAAGACCGTTGCCAGCTCGACCACAAAAAGCGGAACCAACCGAGAAAGAAGTTCAGGAGCAAATTCGTGCTACGCTTGCCAAGTTAAGTGGCGGAACGAAGAAGTTTACGGGCGCCAAGTACAGAAAAGAAAAACGTCAGGCCGTATCCGATGCTGAAGAAGAAAGAATGCTTCAGGAGCAGGAAGAGTCTAAAATATTAAAGGTTACGGAATTTATCTCCGCCAATGACCTTGCTTCGTTGATGAACGTTTCGGTGAACGATGTTATCTCAACTTGTTTGAGTTTGGGAATGTTCGTTTCGATCAACCAACGCCTAGATGCCGAAGCTATCACGGTGATTGCAGATGAATTTGGCTACGAAGTGCAGTTTACCACCAACGAAGAGGAAGAGGAAGTTGAGGAAAATGACGATGCCGAAGAAGATTTAAAACCGCGCGCTCCGATTGTTACCATCATGGGTCACGTGGATCATGGTAAGACTTCATTGCTCGATTACATTCGTAATACGAAGGTGACGGCTCAAGAAGCGGGTGGTATCACACAGCACATTGGTGCCTATGATGTAACCACGAAGAGTGGAAACAAAATTGCATTCCTGGATACACCCGGTCACGAAGCCTTTACCGCTATGCGTGCACGTGGTGCCAAGATCACTGACGTTGCCATTATTGTGGTAGCAGCCGATGATGATGTGATGCCTCAAACGAAGGAAGCGATTAACCACGCTCAGGTGGCCGGTGTGCCCATCGTAATTGCGATTAATAAAATTGACAAGCCAACCGCTAATCCACAGAAAGTGAGAGAATCACTTTCTAAATTAAATATCCTTGTGGAAGACTGGGGTGGTAAATATCAGGTACAAGAAATTTCTGCTAAGACCGGATTAGGTATAGATGGTCTTTTGGAAAAAGTTTTATTGGAAGCCGAACTGCTCAGCTTGCGTGCAAATCCCGACCGACCAGCATCCGGTTCTATTATTGAAGCAACCCTTGATAAGGGAAGAGGTTATGTTACCACAGTGATGGTGCAGAACGGAACGTTGCGAGTGGGTGATATTATGTTGGCCGGATCAAATTATGGTCGCGTGAAAGCGATGTTTGACGACACGGGCAAAAAAGTGAAAGAAGTGGGACCTGCTACACCGGTGGTGATATTAGGTTTGGATGGCGCACCTCAGGCAGGTGAGAAGTTTTCTGTGTTTGAAACAGATCGTGAAGCCAGAGAAGTGGCAAACAAACGCAGTCAGATACAACGCGAGCAAAGTATTCGCACCAAGAAGCATATCACGCTCGATGAAATCGGCAGACGTTTGGCGATCGGTTCATTCAAGCAATTGAATGTAATTGTAAAAGGAGATGTGGATGGTTCTATTGAAGCGCTCTCCGATTCGTTATTAAAACTCTCCAATCCTAAAGTGCAGGTGGCGATTATTCATAAAGCAGTTGGACAGATTTCAGAATCCGATGTATTGTTGGCTTCTGCATCTGATGCGATCATCCTGGGCTTCCAGGTGCGTCCTTCACCTTCGTCACGTAGGTTGGCTGAAGCAGAAGAAATTGAAATTCGTTTATACTCCATTATCTACGATGCCATCAATGACGTGAAGGCCGCGATGGAAGGTATGTTGGAGAAGGAGATGGAAGAAGTAATCGTGGGCAATGCCGAGGTACGCGAAGTGTTCAAAATCACGAAAGTGGGAACTGTAGCGGGATGTATGGTGACAGACGGTTACATCAAAAGAAATAATCCTATTCGCTTAATCCGCGATGGTATTGTGGTGTACTCGGGTGAGATGGGTGCGCTGAAGCGTCACAAAGACGATGCTTCTGAAGTAAAATCTGGTTTTGATTGTGGTATCAGCATCAAGAATTTCAATGACATTAAGCAAGGAGATGTGATTGAAAGTTATGAAAACAGAGAAGTGAAGAAGGCAGGCTGATCAGAAAATAATAACAGTTAGAAAAGGCAACGGGCGAGACCTGTTGCCTTTTTTATTTTTTCAGCGCTTTGGCGAAAAACAGAAGAATTGCCTACTGCCAACTCGTAACTAGTTTACCTTCCGTTGGCGCTCCTTATGAGACTCCAAAACTTTTTTAATCTGCACACCCGCATTGGCCACTGAGTCTTGAGATTTTTTATTGTTCTCGATTTTTTGAAGCAAAACGAAATGATCCAGTTTGTTGGTCTCCAGCGATTTTTCCAGCTGGATCTTTTGCTGTTCATTGTTCGACAGTTTATTCACGAGGTCCTTGTTTTGATTTAGCAGACGTTGCTTCTTCTTATCCACAGCGTCAGAGGCTTGTTGTGCCTCATCAATTTGTTTTTGAATCTGATCGCGATAGAATTTTACACCGAAACGATAAACAAGTTTTTCCAATTCTGCGGTGACGATCGTGACATCATTCACGACCCACTCTTCTTTATTCAAGCCAAGCCATACAGTTGTCTTTTCTTCGCTTCCCTCTACCGTAGCATATAAAATTCCTTTTGGATAAACAGTCAACCCCACAGCTGGTTCGGTAATGGTGATTGTGCCACCCGGATTTTTGACTTTGCCGATCTCTTTCAAAAATTTATTCCAGGCGGAAGCGACCTCTTCTTTTTTACCTTCCAGTTCGGTTGCATATCCATCTGCGGAAGCACCACTTATTTTTTCGCTTTTTGATTTTACGGTAACGGTCTGCGCAAACGTAGCTGCGCTGATGAACAGACAAATCAAAAGTGAAGTAAACTTATTCATGGGTTGTGTGTTAATTTAGTAATGTCCAAGTCGTTTCAAAGCTAACAATAATGACTAAAAAAATTCTCATCACGGGCGCTTCAGGGCTTGTTGGTAAAAGATTGACGGAACGTCTCTTGCAAAAAGGCTACCAGGTTTCTCATCTAGGGCGAAGCAAAAGCACAGCAACTGTTCCTTCTTTCATTTGGGATGTTGATAAGGGGGTCATTGATCCAAAAGCATTTGAAGAAGTAGACACGATCATTCATTTGGCGGGAGCGGGCGTTGCTGACAAGCGGTGGACCGCTTCACGAAAGAAAGAGATTTTGGAAAGCAGGACAAAGTCAACGGCTCTGCTTTTCAATTCCTTAAAAAAGGAAAAGAATAGCGTCAAGACTTTTGTTTCGGCATCGGCAATTGGCTATTACGGATTTGAGAATTCAAATGAGGTCTTTACGGAGGAAAGCAAGCCGGGATCGGATTTTCTGGCGCAAGTCACCAAGCAATGGGAGGACGAAGTTGAAAAGATAAATACGTTGGGAATTCGTGTTGTTAAACTCCGGATTGGAATTGTATTGAGCGATAAGGGCGGTGCCCTGGCCGAAATGGTGAAGCCAATTAAATGGGGAGTAGGTTCACCACTTGGCAACGGGAGACAATACTTGACGTGGATTCATCTCGATGACCTTTGTGAAATGTTTATTCAGGCAGCTGACGACCAAAAGATGAATGGCGTTTATAATGCCGTTGGTCCTGAATGGGTCACTAATGCTGAAATGACGAAAGCAATTGCAACAGTTTTGAGAAGGCCGTTGTGGCTTCCGCCTGTTCCGGGTTTTGTGTTGAAGATAATCTTAGGTGAGATGGCCAACCTTGTACTAAATGGAAGTAAAATTTCTTCCGCCAAAATTCAGCAGGCTGGTTTCAAATTCCAATTCACGAAACTGGAAGATGCTTTAAAAAATCTGCTGCTGAAATCCTGATCATTTAATAGTTGATTCTGAAACCGCCACTGCGATTTTAGAATCGGCCGTTCCAAAATATAAAAACCATTTTCCTTTAAAGGGAACGAGGCCTTCAACAAAGCATACCTGGTTAATTTGACCTGTCATTTCATAAGCCTTATCGGGTCGCAGAAAATTCTTTTCAAGTCTGTTAATCAGTTTTGTCGGGTCATTTTTGTCAAACAATGCCTGGCCCGCACAATATGCTCCTTTTGCGATGGTGGAATCACCTCCTGAATCAAGATTCATTCCATTGTAGATTAATACAATTCCTTTTTCTGTGAGTAAGGCATACGGTCCGCTTTCTACCAAACGGCTGTCAAAATATCCTTTGCGAGGTTGAAGTATCGATTTGATTTTATTGTTTTCTTCAACGGGTTGCCAATGAATCAAATCATCAGACGTGGCCAGAAACAAATCGGTGTCACCGAAGTACATCCAGTATTTGTCATTGATTTTTTGTGCGATGATCTTGTCTCCGACTTGTGCGCCTACAATTGCTCCGGACTTACTCCAGGTGTCAATGTGCTTTCCAGTCAAAACTGTACCATGCTTTTTCCATTTTATCAAATCGGGTGATGAGGCCAAACACAAACGCGCCACTTTTCCATCGTAGGCGGTGTAGGTCATGAAGTAGGTGCCCTGTTCATCTTCCACAATGCGTGGATCTTCAATGCCACCTTCCCATTCATACACTTTCATGGAATCTTCTGACGGATAAAAGACAGGAGCGTTCATCCGTTCAAAACGCAAACCATCTGCGCTCACCGCTAAACCTAGTCGTGAAGTGCCTGCATATTTTCCAATCGTGTCCTCAGCTCGATAAATGAGATGTACCTGACCATTGCGCACAACAGCGGCAGGATTAAACACATCCTTCTCTTCCCACTTCACTTCTTTTTTAAGAATGGGGCATTCAAATTTTCCATCTCCGGGTGTTAGAATAGGATTGACGCTATCTACTTTTATGAATGGGAGCAATGCCCATGTTGAATCACTTTCTGTAGCTGACGTTATCTTTTCTTTGGGCGCGCATGCCGTCCAGATGAAACTGATAACAAAAAAATAACAAATGACTTTCAGAGATATTTTTGAATTCATGATCATGTTTAAAACAAGTTGTATTTCATCAACGTTTAAAATTAACACATTAAAATTGAAATGAAGGCACAGCAACTATATGTCATCTTGATGTTGTTGATGACTTTTCATCTTAGCGCACAGGACCAGTGGAAAAATGTTTACACGGAAAGTGCATGGACCGATCGGGATAAATGGCAGAAAGCAGATGAATTGATCCGGCAACTTAACATAAAGTCCGGAAGTAAGGTGGCAGATGTTGGTTGTCACGAAGGCTACATGAGTTTTAAACTGGCGAAGGCTGTTGGCGAGAATGGTATTGTGTATGCTGTGGATACTGAACAAGGCAAACTTGACAAACTTAAATCACATAGCGAAAATAGAAATGTCCGGAATATTATGTTGATTAAAGGCGACTATGACGATCCAAAGCTTCCGCTCAATACATTCGATGCCGTGATCATCGTTGACACGTATCACGAGATGAAAGATCATGATGAAATTCTTCGACATATTTTCGCTTCATTAAAAACAGGCGGACGTTTGGTTCTGTGTGAGCCTATTGCGGATGAACGCAGAAACATTGAGCGGGCTGACCAGGAGCGCAAGCATGAACTTGGAATTGGTTATGCTATTGACGACTTGAAAAAGGCAGGATTCAATATCGTTAAGCAACAAGATCCATTTGTCGACCGGACGAAAGAGAAAGGCGACAAGATGTGGTTACTGGTAGCCGCGAAGAAGTAAGAATTTAGCCGCCAGAATTCTCGCTTCTTACTTCCTACTTCTTACTTCTAGTGATAACTTGCCGGCTATGGCCACAGCAACCAGTCACTCCGAAACTCCCCTGATGAAACAATACAATGCCATTAAGGCAAAGTATCCTGGAGCGTTGTTGTTGTTTCGCGTAGGCGATTTTTATGAAACATTTGGTGAGGATGCGATCAAAGCCTCCAAGGTGTTGGACATAGTGCTCACCAAGCGCGGCAATGGTTCGGTTTCTGAAACAGCCCTGGCTGGGTTTCCTCATCATTCGTTGGATACATATTTGCCGAAGCTGGTGCGCGCGGGTCATCGTGTGGCCATTTGTGATCAGCTGGAAGATCCCAAGTTTGTAAAAGGTATTGTGAAACGAGGAGTTACCGAACTGGTAACGCCCGGCATTTCCTTTAACGATAACGTCTTAGAAAAAAAGCAGAATAATTTTCTTGCTTCCCTGTTCATTTCGAAGAATGCACTAGGTGTGGCTTTTTTAGATATCAGCACAGGTGAATTCTATGCTGCCCAGGGGCATGAGAACTATGTGTATAAATTGATTCAGAGTTTCGGTCCGGCTGAAATTATTTATAGCAAAGCAGCTCGTGAAAAGTTTGACGTCCAGTTCAGCGAAGAGTATGCAACGTTTACCCTGGATGATTGGGTGTTTGCTTACGATTTCGCGCATGAAAAACTCACACATCAGTTCAAGACCAATACGCTGAAAGGTTTTGGTATTGATGAAATGCACGAGGCGATCATTGCTTCCGGTGCAATTTTACATTACCTCGAAGCGACCGAGCACAAAGACACTCATCACATTGCCGCTATCTCGCGCATAGATGAAGACAAGTATGTGTGGTTGGATAAGTTCACGATTCGCAATCTGGAGATCGTAAGTTCTCACAATGAAGGTGGCGTGCCGTTGCTTCAAATACTCGATCAAACGGTCACTCCAATGGGTTCGCGCAACTTGCGCAAGTGGATGATTCTGCCGTTAAAGGAAAAGCAAAACATCGAGGAGCGATTGAAAGTAGTAGAACAGTTTCATTCCTACGAAGAGCTTTCGGAAAAGATACTCGAGCAACTTCGGCAAATTGCTGATCTGGAGCGATTGATCTCGAAAGTGGCTGTCGGAAGAATCAATCCTCGCGAGTTGCAGCAATTGAAACGATCATTGAAGGCTATTCTTCCGGCAAAGGAACTGTTAGAAGCTTCTTCATCGGCTGAATTAAAGAAGCTGGGAGATCAACTCCACAAGTGTGAATTCTTATTAGAGAAGATCGAAAAAGAATTAAAGGACGATGCGCCCATGCTCATTCATCAGGGAGGCATTATTAAGGAAGGTGTGAATGCGGAGTTGGACGAACTACGAACTATTGCTTTTTCCGGGAAGGATTACTTACTGCAAATTCAAAAGCGCGAAGTAGAACGTACGGGCATTAATTCGTTAAAGATTTCTTACAATAAAGTCTTTGGGTATTATTTGGAAGTAAGTAATGCCAACAAAGACAAAGTACCTGCCGATTGGATTCGCAAGCAAACACTGGTCAACGCTGAACGCTACATCACCGAAGAGTTGAAAGTATACGAAGAGAAAATCCTGACGGCTGAAGAGAAATTGCTAGTGATTGAGCAGCGGATTTTTTTAGAGCTCGTACAACATGCTTCGGATTACATCGCGCAAATTCAGCAGAATGCACGTGTAATTGCCACATTAGATTGTTTGCTTTCCTTCGCCATCACAGCCAAGACAAATAAATATTCTAAGCCGGAGATCAGTGAATCAAAACGATTAGCCATAACGGCAGGCCGGCATCCGGTGATTGAGAAACAATTGCCGGTTGGCGAAACGTATGTGCCTAATGATATCTATCTCGATAACGAAACCCAACAGATATTAATCATCACCGGTCCGAACATGGCGGGTAAATCTGCTTTGTTGCGACAAACAGCATTGATTGTATTGATGGCGCAAATGGGAAGCTTCGTTCCGGCTGAACATGCTGTGGTGGGTATTGTCGATAAAATATTCACGCGGGTTGGCGCATCTGATAATCTTTCGCGTGGCGAGTCGACCTTCATGGTAGAGATGACGGAGACGGCCAGCATTCTAAATAATCTCAGCGATCGCAGTTTGATTTTAATGGATGAGATCGGCCGCGGCACCAGTACCTACGATGGCGTTTCGATAGCGTGGTCTATCGTGGAGTATTTACACAACCACAAAGACTTCAAACCGAAAACACTTTTTGCTACACACTACCACGAGTTAAATCAGTTGGCAGAAGATTTGGTGCGAGTCAAAAATTTCAACGTAAGCGTGAAAGAGATTGGCGACAAGATCATCTTCATGCGGAAACTGAAAGAAGGTGGGAGTGAGCACAGCTTTGGTATTCACGTGGCGCAAATTGCCGGCATGCCGAACAAAGTGGTACTACGGGCAAATGAGATTCTTCATTTTCTGGAGAAAGACAAACATAAGAACGAACCGAAGAAAAAATTTGACGAGCTTCCAAAGCCAACACCTCAAATGAGTTTGTTTGAAATCGATCCGAAATCAAAAGCGGTGCACGAACTGCTGGAAAAAATCGACATCAACACGATTAGTCCGGTGGAGGCTTTGTTGAAGTTGAATGAAGTGTTGAGTGTGTTGAAGAAGTAGGTTTGGGCCATGTCAGTCTTCGACAGGCTCAGACTGACATGGCGCTCAGACCGACACGAGACTTAACTAGCAAGTAAAGTTGTCACCCTGAACTTGGCGAAGGGTGATTAGTGTAAACAATCAATAACTATCATGAAAAACTTTTTCCTATCCATCCTATTTCTTCAACTCCCGCTCTTATCATTTTCGCAAACATTCACGGGCAAAGTCACCGACTCCAAAACAAAAGAGCCTTTGCCCTACGTTCACATCGGTGTGCTCAACCGCAACCTGGGCGTGATCAGTCGTGATGACGGATCGTTTGAAATTAATTTGTCCACAGCAAAACCTGAAGAGGAGTTGGTCTTCTCCATGATCGGCTATGAAACGACAAAAATGAAGATAGGAGAGATCAAAGAATCTAACCTTGCAATTAAACTGGCGCCCAAGACGTATCAACTAAAAGAGGTGGTGGTGCGTGCACGCAAAATAAAAGATCCAACCAAACTCGGTCGTTATAAAACAACTGGCACGACTACCGGCCATAGCGGCAGTGAAGTGTATGGCTTTGGCGGTGAGTGGGGTTTAAAAATCTATGCCGATAGAAAGAAATACAAAATTCTCGATGCACGTTTTCATCTGCGATTCAACACCGTGGATAGTATATTATTTCGTATTCACGTGTATGCTGCTCCCAACGGACTTCCAGGAGAGAGTCTTTTGAAGAAGGAGGCTTTTGTTAAAAGTCGCAGCAAACAACAATGGATCATCTGTGATCTGGAGTCGCAGGATATTATACTGGATCAGGATGTGGTTGTAACGTATGAAGTTGTTCGTCTTTGGTACAACAATAAAAACGACAATCAGTTATTCTTCACCCACGGAACAGGTTACGACAAAGGTCTTCGTTTTTCACGGGCATCCAGTCACGATCAGTGGAAAATGAATGAGAGCCCACCCATTGTTTTATATTTGAGTGGTGAAGAAATAAAATAATTAAAGAAGAGTATGGCAAAGAAAATTCGATGGGCAATTCTCGGATGCGGAAAAATTGCACGCAAGTTTGCGGCTGACCTTAAACTCGTTAAAGATGCCGAGCTAATCGCTGTTGGCGCACGCGAGCAATCAACAGCCGATGCTTTTGCAAAGGATTTCCCAGCCAAATATCGACACAACAGTTACGAAGCCCTTGTTCAAAATCCAGAAGTGGATGTGATCTATGTAGCCACGCCACATGGTTTGCATCACCAACACGTGTTGCTTTGCTTGAAACATAAAAAGGCGGTGCTCTGTGAAAAAGCGTTTGCCTTGAACTATCAGCAGGCAAGAGAGATGGTGGACATGGCAAGAGCGCAAAATGTTTTTGTCATGGAAGCATTCTGGACAAGGTTTCTTCCGCATTATCTGGTTGTAAAACAACTTCTTTCGGAAGGAAAAGTTGGCCAGATAAAATATGTGCATGCGGAGTTTGGATTCATTCCCACACTTCCTGTTGCTCCGCGCATTTATGAACCTGCACTCGGTGGAGGTTCGTTGCTAGACATCGGTATTTATCCTGTCTTCTTCGCGTTAGATATTTTGGGCAAGCCTGATTCGATTCAAGCTACCATGACAAAAGCGTCAACAGGTGTAGATGAGCAATGCAGCATTCAATTCAACTATAACTCAGGAGCCATTGCGCAATTGTTCTCTACGTTTGCCTCTAACCTGCAAACAGGCGCTGACATAGGTGGTGATAAAGGCCGCCTTCGCATGACGCATCGTTTTCATGGACCGACAACTTCCCTGGAATTTTATTCTGCCAATGTCGACACGCGCGAGATTATTCCATTTGACCAGGCGCAAGGCAATGGCTATGAATACGAAGCCATGCATGTAACGGAGTGTTTGCAAAAAGGACTTGCTGAAAGCCCGGTACTGACACTCGACAAGACCTTGTTGTTAATGGAAACACTTGATGTCATTCGACAAAAAGCAGGAATACATTATCCGGTAGATTAAGTGAGATTTATCAGCTCGAAACAAGAAGCAGGCAATAGACAGGCGCAATAGGCAATTTGCCAATTGTTTTGAACGTTCGTTCGCGTACGAATCTTCTGAAAAAGGAATTATTCTTCTCAATTCGCGTTATCTTTGTGACTCTATTAATCACAACGAATAAAGGTCATGGAACAGCAAGCCGTTATCCCGGAAGTCAGGAGAAAACCAATCTTAAAGCAAGAGATTGCTTTCGCTATGATTCATATGCTGCCACTCGCAGCTATTTGGACGGGTGCAACTTTCTTTGATTGGATGGTGTGTATCTTTCTTTATTTCTTCCGCATGTTTTGGGTAACGGGCGGTTATCACCGCTACTTCGCACACAAGTCGTATAAGACATCGCGTTGGTTTCAATTTGTGATTGCGTTTATGTCGGAAACAACGGCACAAAAAGGCGCGCTGTGGTGGGCAGCACATCATCGTCATCATCATCGTCACAGCGATACACCTGCCGATCCGCACTCGATGAAAATTTATGGCTTCTGGTATTCGCATATTGGCTGGATTGTGGGTCCCGATTTTAAAGAAACTGATTACAAAGTAATTGGTGACTATGCGAAATATCCCGAACTCGTTTGGTTGAATAAACATTATCTCGTTCCGCCAACTATTCTCGCTGTATTTGTAACCGCATTGGGGGGCATTGTGAATGGTGGAAGCATTTTCGCCATGTTTACCTCGGCCGGGTTAGGTACTTTATTTGTGGGATTCTTTTTAAGCACGGTGATTTTGTATCACGGCACCTTCTCCATCAATTCCATCATGCACAAGTTTGGAAAGAAACGCTATGAAACAGGTGATGAATCCAAAAACAGCGTGGTGCTCGCACTCGTTACCATGGGCGAAGGATGGCATAACAATCACCACTATTATGAAACGGCATCGCGTCAGGGATTTTTCTGGTGGGAGATTGATATCACGTATTATATACTTCGCGGGTTGGCAGCGATAGGTTTAATCTGGGATTTGAAAGGAGTTCCTAAGCATATTTTGTATTCGAAAAATAAAAAGCATGCAGCCGAGCTTCGCAAGCAATACGAAGCGCAAAATTTACGAGGGCCTGTTTCGAAAGGAGAAAGGGCTAAGCCCACAGAAGAGGAGGTAGAAGCCTAAACCAAAAGATGTCCCGTACGTAAAACTACGGGACATCTTTTTTATAGCCATGCAGCAAACGAATGACGAGATCTTTCTTGAGAGTGCTATCAAGCTTTTTCAGTACTACAAAAAATTAGGAGAAGGCGCGATGGCCCAACTCAATGACGAAGAAGTCTTACGTCAGCCGAACGAAGCCAGTAACAGCATTGCACTAATTGTGCATCACCTTAGCGGCAACATGCTTTCACGCTGGACGGATTTTTTAACCAGCGATGGTGAAAAATCATGGCGCAATCGCGAAGCAGAGTTTGACGAAGCTTATCCCGACAAACAATCGATGATGGGTGCCTGGGAAAATGGATGGAGTTGTCTTTTCAATGCCCTTAAAACAGTAAAGCCAGAAGATCTTTCCAAAATTATTTACATCCGCAACGAAGGCCAGTCCGTGCTCGAAGCCATTCAACGGCAGTTGGCGCACTATCCGCATCACGTTGGGCAAATACTGTATCAGGCAAAGGTGATCAAAGGCAATGAGTTTAAATCGCTCTCTATCCCGAAAGGAAATTCAGAAGCCTTCAACAAAGAAAAATTTGAACAAGAAAAATCGCGCAAGCACTTTACAGACGGATTGAGGTAAGGACACAGCTCCCATCACTGAATTTTAAGCTGACGAAATTAATAACCGGAAGATGACTACTTTTTTTGCACCACATTTGGCGATTAAGCTGTTGAAGCCAGCGATGGAATTTTATCACGCAGCATTTGATGCAAAAGTGTTGCGGCAATGGAACAATGATGATGGCAGCGTTCATGTAGCCGAGATGGCGATAGAAGGAGCATTATTTCATTTGCACGAAGAATCTGAACATAACCAACAACTAAGTCCGGAAACCCTGAAGGCCACCACGAATGTGATCAGTTTGTTCCCTCAAGAGCCGGATAAGATGTGGCAGCGCGCCATCGATGCAGGGGGCCGGGCATTGAGCCCGATGCAGGATTATGATTACGGCTACCGGCAAGGCACGCTGGTAGATCCGTTTGGTCATCAATGGTTAATTCAAAAAAAGATTTGAGTATGGATGGTGATCCTCAATCACTGGAATTGCCGGCTGGATTAGTACCTTAGAGTAATCAATTGATAATCTATAAAACTCATGAAATCCACTCATAAACTTCTTATTCTCGTTCTGACACTGGTCTGCGCAAATCTGTTTACCACCTTGCCGGCCCTGTCGCAAGCTAAGGGCAATGTGTTGAAAATAAATATTCTGAGCCCGATTGCGAAAACCTTTAATGCGCAGTACGAACGGAAGGTATCTGCCAACGGAAGTTTTCAACTTGGCTTTTATTATGGTGCGTTTAAAATCGGTGATACAAAATTTAGTGGTATTGGTATTACCCCCGAATATCGTTTTTATCTATCCGAGACAGAATCTCCACAAGGAGTGTACATAGCACCGTTTGTTCGTTATCAAAGTCTGGGCGCCACCAGGGGAACAGACAAAGGAACAATCACGATAGCTGGTGGCGGATTGATCATTGGCAAGCAATGGGTGTTTAAAGAAAAAGTCGTGCTCGATGTTTTTCTCGGTCCAAAATACTCAACCGCCAGTGCGAAGGTTACTAATGGCACCAATACATTTGAAACCGGCAACGGATTAAGCGGCTTTGGTTTGAGAGCAGGCGTTTGCTTTGGATTGAATTTTTGATGCTTCGTTTCTGGAGCAAAGACGAACTGATTCAATAGCCAATCAGTATTCTAAATTGAATTCTATCCGAGATAATTTTCAGGGCAATAAAAAGCCCCGAGGACCGAGGCTTTAACTTCAAAATGTACCCGGGACGGGAGTTGAACCCGTACAACCTTTAAGGGTCACAGGATTTTAAGTCCTGCGTGTCTACCAATTCCACCACCCGGGCAGGGTGTACCTAACTAAGAACTTACTTCGCCCATCGATGCAATTCTCCGCCTACGCTAAGCTTCGGCAGACAAGCACCACCCGGGCAGGGCATCCGTGAACCGTTATTCGTTAAATCGAAAAACATGAACCGGCTTAAAAACAAAAAGTGCGAGGGTTAATCTCACACTTTTTGCTACGATTAACCATTAACAATCAACGGTTAACGATTTCTGAGCGGGAAACGAGACTCGAACTCGCGACCCCGACCTTGGCAAGGTCGTGCTCTACCAACTGAGCTACTCCCGCTTTTTATCAGCCCTATCTTAATCAAAGGCTGAATTCCCTAAGCCTTCCGCTAAGGGACTGCAAATTTAATATCCGGCTTCAAATATGCAATACAGCATCCCTAAATTCATCGATTTACTTATCGCATCGATATTTTGTTGCTTTTCAGCGATTGTAAATACTCCACCAGGTCAACCAGCTCCTGCTCCGTCATCAAGGTCTGCAGGTTTGAAGGCATCATGGATGTTTCCTGCTTAGCGCGAGACGCGATTTGAGTTGGATCAAGTGTCTGCTGAGTAGCCATATAGCGGACTTCCACTTTGTCTTCCGTTTCAGACACGATCATGCCAAATGCCTGGCTGCCATCTTTCATTTTAAAGACATAACCTTCGTATCCAAATCCTATTCCCTGATCGGGAAAGAGGATAGAAGTATACATCGCCTGCTTCGAAAGTTTTGATCCAATCTCGCTGAGGTTGGGGCCAAACTTTGTCCCTTCTCCATTGATCTGATGACAATTGCTGCACGTGTTGGTGAACACAGTTTTACCATTTGCGATGGTTCCGGTTTTGTCGATTAGTTGTGAAACGTTTGGCAGCGGTGCGCCTTCTTTGCTTCCCGGAATTTTCAAATACTTTGCTCCGTCTTCGCGGATGTTGGCGCGCCATGCACTTTGAAAAACTCCGGCAGCGGCCACCTGCAAATCGGCAGGTATTTTATTTTCTTTGGCGAGTGCAAGCAATTTGTTTTCAGAATCCCACGGGCCGCCATAGGCGCGAATGGCCAGCTTTCGATTGTCGAGTTCCTGCGTAGTATCCTGGAAGATACGTTCCATGAGCAACATGGTTTTTTCGCGAGAGATATAAGGCCTCATTGATTTTACGATCGCCTGCACTTCTTCTTTTTTATGTTGCGCGATTATTTTTTCAATCAGGTCAACTTTTCCCCACTCGAGCAAAGCTTTCATGGATTCTTTTCCCGTAAGGCTGTCGGGCGTTTGCAAGCTTTGTACAAGCAGGTCAGGCGCGCGGTCTTCAAGTTTGAATCGGGATACAAGTTCCACGTATTCAAGCCGGCCTTTGTATTGGTCCAGTGTTTTGTTGAGTGCTGTTCGCACGGCAGGACTAAGCGTTGTGTTGGCAGCATCCATGTGCTTGAGCGCGTACAAAACTTTCTCGCCTTGTGTTTGTGTTACGAGTTTTGAAAGCACAGCTTGTTTCGAAGCATCTTTTTGAAAATCGAATGCACGATAGTAACGCAACATTTCTTTTTCATCGGTTGATTTAATGATCTCGGCCAGCAATGGCATCGCTTCTTTGCTTCGGCTTCTCCAAATGATATCGTGACCGGCAGGTGTGTTCCAATTACTTCCCACTTTTTTCTTCCACGCAGCAAAATATAAATCTTCATTGCCGGTGGCACCGATACCTAATGCTTCGAGATACCAACGATCTTTTCCATCATGCTGCATGGCGAGGTCGGCCCACAAGTCCGCGGCCTTTGCGGAATTGTTTCCGCGCAAAGCGATGATGGCCTCTCTTCTTACTTGTGGCGAAGGGTGATTCACCAGTTTCTCAACAACGGGAAGGATGTCTTTTTCACGCGTGCGACTATTGCGCAGAGCAGCAATGACGATGTTAGCGTTGACATCAGCGAGGCCTTCGTTAACATACGTTTCTCCATTGGGTAATTTGGCAAGCAGCCAAAAAGCTTGCGCACGTTGAAGTTGATTGTCCGATTTCCAAAGCTGTGTTAAGGCAGGCTCCGCTTTTTCTCCCATTGTCGACAATGCTGTCCAACCCAGATAGCGCGTGGCAGGATTTGGATTGAGCAATGCTTTGATCGCGCCTTCGACAGAAGTGATATCAACTGCTTCTGTTACATAGTTCATTTTTGGTGGCGCTACTCTGTAAATTCTTCCACGGTTGAGATCGCCCACCTGGTGGCCGCCCACCCCCGGATCGTACCAATCAGCAACGAACAAAGAACCATCTGGCGCAATAGCAACATCGGCCGGACGAAACCATTGGTCTGTTTTACTTTCCAATATGTTCACGATTGTCGCAGAGTAGCCAGCGCCACTGTTCTCAACCGGATAGGAACGCACAACATTGTGGCCGGGCTCGGCATGGATCATTTGTCCATAGAATATTTTTGGCAGCAGTGTGCCCTCATAAATAGTAATGCCGGTTGGCGAACCCGATCCTGTTTGCAAAAGATTGGGAACAACACCGGGGTCGTTCAAATGCCAATGACGCAAGGGAATTTCTTTTTCAAGATTGGTCCTTCGCGCACTCCAGCCAGCTCCAGTCATTTCATCGCGATAGCCGTAGTTGCCGCCTTCCATCACATAGTTGATGCGTGTGCCCTTATTGCCATCGTCATCGTTGTCGGATTGCCAGAGTGTGCCGAAGGGATCAATTGTCACTTCATAGTTGTTGCGAAAATTTTGGGCGAGCACTTCTACATGCGAGCCGTCAAGATCACATCGCATTACCAGGCCTTCGCGAAATGGTTTGCCATCCGTGGCAACTTTTCTTCCGCGCACGTCAACTACGGTATCGCCAGCAGGGTTTAACAATGATTTGCCTTCGTTGCCGAAATTGAAATACAGTTTGCCGTCAGGCCCGAAAATAAAACTGTGCATGCCGTGATCGTGCTGCACGCCTTGCACACCTTTGAAGAAGACTTCTTTTTTATCGGGAACATCGTCTCCGTTGGCATCCGTAAACACAAATACATTTGGGCTGCAAGAAACAATTACCTTATCTCCTAAAATGGAAATTCCCAAAGCAGCATTCACATCCGTGCCCTGATAAAACACTTTGCTGTTATCGGCTTTGCCATCGCCATCGGTGTCTTCCATGATCACAATGCGATCGCCTTCTTTCTTTTCGGGATTTTTCGGATTGAGCTGATTGCGATAATTGTAGGCTTCACACACCCATATCCTGCCGCGCGAATCGATCGCCATGTTCGTTGGGTTTGTAAACATTGGCTCGGAAGCGAAGAGTGTCACCTCAAGTCCGTCATATACTTTTAAATCGGCCAACGAAGTTTCAATGGCATGCTCGTCCGGGGTTTTGGGAGTGCAAGATGCTAGTGTGATAAGGCAACCAAAAACCGCGAGGTGTTTGTGGGTAATGAATTTCATGAGTGAAATTTTTAAATAGCAGAGAAAGATACGAGGAATTTTTGTTCGATGAATCCCTCACCCATCTGCGATTTACTTATGTGATAATTTTTTTATCCCTCTCCCCTGGGAGAGGGAAGCACTATACTCAAGTCTTTCAAAGCCTGGAAAGAGTGACCGACTATTTTTTGTTTTAATCTAAATGTGAGAACTTGCTTGTCAACTTAAACTTATCGTTATGAAAAAGCTATTCGTTTTAACATTCGTTTTGTTTTTTGCAGTGGCCATGAAGGGCTATAGCCAAACTGTGTATGCTTCTGCGAAAGGAGAGAAATATCACACTGCCGATTGTAAACTTTCGGGAGATGCAGACGGAATGACATTGGCCGCGGCAAAGAAATTGAACAAAGGAGCCTGCGGAGTTTGCAAGCCCGATGAACACTTCAAAGACAAAGTGAGCCAGTGCACCGGCAAGACAGCCGATGGCACAAGATGCAAGCGCATGACAGCCAGCAAAGACAACAAATGTTATCAGCATAAAGCAAAATAAATGGAGCGTAAACGCATTCACCCAAAAGGCCCGATTTTCTCCCGCATTATTTCTGGTGCGTGGCGTTGGCACAACGTATCACCCGAGGCTGTTGAACGATTGATCAATACTTCGTTAGATGAAGGCATCACCACATTCGATCATGCTGATATTTATGGTGATCACGGCAACGAAGAAATTTTTGGCAATGCCTTGCGAAAGAATCCATCACTTCGCGCTAAGATGGAGCTGGTGTCGAAGTGCGGAATAAAATTCAGTTCGTCAAAGCGGCCGGCCACCTGGGTGAAGCATTACGACACATCGAAAGAACATATTCTTTGGTCGGTCGAAAACTCATTGAAGATGTTGGGAACAGATCGGTTGGAGTTGCTTTTACTCCACCGACCTGATCCCTTGATGAATCCCACGGAAGTGGCGGAAGCATTCACTAAACTGAAGCAGGATGGCAAAGTGTTGCACTTTGGCGTTTCCAATTTTACACCGAGTCAGTTCAGGATGCTGCAACATTACGTTTCATTTCCGTTGGTAACGAACCAGATTGAAATTTCGCTTTCGCGGATTGATCCGTTGTTTAACGGAGATCTGGATATGTTAATGGAGTATGAAGCCTCGGCTATGGCGTGGTCACCGTTGGGTGGAGGAAAATTAATGGTTGGCGATCGCGAAGTATTTGGTAAGGCTGCGAAATACAATGCATCGTACAGTCAACTCTCATTGGCCTGGTTGCTGAAACATCCTTCTCATATTTTTCCGGTGATTGGCACCACCAAACCAGAACGCATCACGGAGGCGGCAAAGTCTATTTCAATTGATCTCGATCGGCAGGATTGGTTTGAAATGTTGAAATGGGTGACGGGAAGCGAGGTGGCGTAATAGACCGTTCCCAGCGGCACTGTCGACTCATGATTTACTGATTGTCCAACTTTCAGATAAATCACTTTTATTTTTTTTAGTGTTGCGTTGCAACAATCCTACCCGCATTTTTGTATTCTCTGGGTTAACCCTCTTTTAATGTCCAAATCCACTTCTCCAAAGAAAATCACAGACCTTTCTGGTCACGACTATATTGAAATCATCGGGGCGCGCGAACACAACCTGAAAAACATCAGCATTTCTTTTCCGCGCAACAAGTTGGTGGTACTCACCGGTATCAGCGGAAGCGGAAAGTCATCGCTGGCATTTGACACCATTTATGCCGAAGGTCAGCGGAGATACATGGAAAGTTTCTCGGCCTACGCGAGAAGTTTCATTGGCAATCTGGAGCGACCGGATGTCGACAAGATCAATGGACTGAGTCCGGTTATTTCCATTGAGCAAAAAACAACGTCACGTAATCCACGATCGACAGTTGGAACGGTAACGGAGATTTACGATTTCATGCGTTTATTGTTTGCCCGTGCAGGCGAAGCATTTTCGTATTTGTCTGGCGAACGAATGGTGCGCCAATCCGAAGATCAGATTCTCGATGCGATCATCCATAACTTTAAAGGAAAGAAATTAGTATTGCTTGCTCCTGTCATCAAAGGAAGAAAAGGACATTATCGCGAAAACTTTGTTCAGATTCGAAAGCAAGGTTATACAAAAGTGCGTGTAGATGGCGAAGTGATGGAGATCACTCCGAAGATGCAGGTAGACCGTTTCAAAATTCACGACATTGAAATTGTGATCGATCGCATTGTGCCCGATGCAAAGGACCGTCATCGTATTGGCCAGTCCATTGCCACCGCGATGAAGGAAGGCAAAGGCGTGATCATGGTGATGGAAGAAAATGGAAAGGTGCATCACTTCTCAAAATACCTGATGGACCCGACCACGGGTTTGTCATACGATGAACCTGCACCCAATAACTTTTCATTCAACTCGCCTTACGGTTGGTGCCCAACATGTTCGGGTTTAGGTATGATTGAGGAGATTACGGAAGATTCAGTCATTCCCGATAAAAAGTTAAGCATTAGCCGAGGGGGAATTTTGCCATTAGGTGAGTATCGCGACATCTGGATATTTAAAAAGATTGAAGCAATTCTTAAGAAGTATAAATTCACGCTCACTACACCCATCAAGGATATTTCGAAGGAAGCGTTGAAAGTGTTGCTCTTTGGTGATGACGAGCCCGTTGCTGTTGCTTCGGTGAAATATCCGGGCACCGAATGGAATACAAAGTTTGAAGGCATCATTAACTTCCTGCAAAAACAAAAAGACGAAGGTTCAGAGGCGATGCGCAAATGGGTAGATGACTTCACCATCACCAAAGTTTGTCCTGAGTGCAATGGCGCCCGATTAAAGAAAGAATCTTTATACGTTAAGATCGATGGTAAAAACATTGCCGAGCTGTCGATGCTTGATATTAACGCGCTGAAGAAATGGTTTGAAGGATTGGAAAGCCGGCTCAACGACAAACAAGCCGTGATTGCGAAGGAAGTGTTGAAAGAAATCCGTAAACGCATTGGCTTTTTATTGGATGTTGGATTGGATTATCTGAATATGAATCGTCCTCTACGAACGTTGAGTGGAGGTGAAGCACAACGGATACGACTGGCTACACAAATTGGAACTCAGTTGGTTGGTGTGTTATACATTTTAGATGAGCCGAGCATTGGTCTTCACGCCCGCGACAATGTAAAGTTGATCAAGGCCCTGAAAGATCTTCGTGATCTCGGTAATTCAGTTATTGTAGTGGAGCACGACAAAGACATGATGCTGGAGTCGGATTACATCATTGATATTGGTCCGGGCGCAGGACGACATGGTGGGCATGTAGTGGCGGAGGGTGATCCGGAATCATTTTTAAAAATTGATAGTACCACTTCAAAATACCTGAGCGGAAAACTTGGCATCAAGTATTCCAAAGACAGAAGAAAGGGCAGCGGAGAAAAGCTCGCCATAACCGGGGCCACCGGTAACAATCTGAAAAATGTTGACTTAGAGATTTCGTTGGGAACGCTGACGTGTATCACGGGCGTTTCGGGTAGCGGCAAGTCAACCTTAATTCACGACACACTGTTTCCGATTCTTAATCAGCATTTCTTTAATTCCAGAACGGAGCCATATCCTTACAAAAAAATTGAAGGACTGAAGCTGATCGATAAAGTAATTGAGGTGGATCAATCACCTATCGGCAGAACACCGCGGTCCAATCCCGCCACGTATACAGGTGTGTTCACCGACATCCGCGATTTATTTTCGCAAATGCCGGAAGCAAAAATCCGCGGATATAAAACAGGTCGTTTTTCTTTCAATGTGAAGGGTGGCCGATGTGAAACGTGTGAAGGTGCAGGCTTGCGTTTGATTGAGATGGAATTTTTGCCGGATGTTTACGTACCCTGCGAAACATGTAAAGGCAAACGCTACAATCGCGAAACATTGGAAGTGCGCTTCAAAGGAAAATCCATCAGCGATGTATTGGACATGACGGTAGAAGAAGCCGTTACCTTTTTTGAAAATCAACACAGAATTCTGAGAAAGATCCAAACGCTTAGCGAAGTTGGATTGGGTTATATATCATTAGGGCAACACGCCACAACACTTTCAGGTGGTGAAGCACAACGCGTGAAGCTGGCAACTGAACTTTCCAAACGCGATACAGGCAAGACGTTATATATATTGGACGAGCCGACAACAGGACTTCATTTTCAAGACATCAGTCATTTGCTGGATGTATTACAGAAGCTGGTAGACAAAGGCAACACGGTATTGGTGATTGAGCACAATATGGATGTGATTAAGTCATCGGATTATATTATTGATCTCGGGCCGGAAGGTGGCGAAAAGGGCGGAAGGATTATTGCGAAAGGAACACCCGAAGAAGTTTCAAAAAACCCTGCGAGCTATACTGGCAAGTTTTTGAAAATGGAATTGAATTAAGATAATTTTTTCAATATGAAAAATGTCACCATGGGTGCTCTTGTCATTGTCACAGCGTTTTCATTGGTTTATGCTCTTTACCAAAAAACGGAAGCAGCGAAGTTAATGCAGTTGGCAGAAGCAAATGCTCAACGAGCAATCGAAACGGATAAAAAGGCAAATAATTTACATAAGCAAATGCATGCATTTAAAATGGAAGCAGAACGGCAAAAACAAATTGCCGAGGAATGCGCCAGATCAAAATAATGAATTGTTTTAACGTAAGCTTACCCGAAGGCCAGCGAGTCCCAATCATACTCAGTGTTCCGCATTGCGGCACTACCTTTCCGGATGAATTGAAAGACGAATACAAACCAGAGCAGTTGAAACTATTGGACGACACCGATTGGTTTGTCGACCAGCTTTATAAATTTGGTTTGTCAATGGGCATCACGATGATTAGCGCGAAATACAGTCGATGGGTAATTGACTTAAATCGCGATCCGGGAAGCAAACCGCTTTACAGTGATGGAAGAATCATCACAGGTCTTTGCCCGACCACCAATTTTTTAGGAGAAGCCATCTATAAAGATGGTCGCACAGAAGTTGATTCCTTAGAAGTAGAAAGAAGGTTGGTGAATTACTATCACCCCTATCATTCCAAAATTCAGGAACTGTTGGATGATTTGAAAAAAGAATTTGGTCGGGTGTTGTTGTGGGATTGTCATTCGATTCGCCAGATCGTGCCCACCATTCAAAAGGAAAAATTTCCCGATTTAATTTTAGGCGATGCCGATGGAACATCAGCCTCACCGGGCATCATTGAAAGTGCATTGAGTATTTTAGATCACGGAGCATATAAAGTTAATCACAATCATCCGTTCAAGGGTGGCACCATCACGCGGCATTTTGGCAAGCCATCACAAAACCAACACGCCTTGCAACTGGAGATGACAAAAGTGAATTATATGGATGATAGGGAGACAACGTATGACAGGGTACGGGCTGAGAAAATGCAATCACTGCTTAAAAACGTTTTCGATAAATTGATTGGAGAATTGAGTTAGCCCTCACCCATCAAAGCTTTCTGCCGCAAATCGTTTCAATAGCCCTCTTCCCAGGGAGAGGGCATCCAAGCATGTAGCTATTTGATGACTTTAGTGGGTGAGGGAAAAATTGGAAGAGCCAACCTAACTAGGAAAATAAAAAATGACAACGCGTCAGTGGCCTCATGACAAACTTCCTGAATCCCTAAAAGAGAATGCCAGGCGAATGAGGAAAGAACCTACGCCAACTGAAGAAGTTCTGTGGCAAGCCTTAAGAAACAGAAAGCTGGGTGGGTATAAATTTCGAAGACAACAACCATTCGAAGGTTTTATTATTGATTTTTATTGCGATGAGGCTAAGTTAGGGATTGAGATTGATGGCGAGATTCATCTTGACGCAAGTCAAAAACAATATGATAAGGAACGTGAAGAATATATAAGAGAGTTTGGTGTGGAGATCATTAGATTTACGAATCAACAAGTTGAGAATAGTTTGAAAGACGTTAAGAGTAAAATTTTGCAGAGCGCGATGGAAAGAAGTAGCCCCTCACCCCGTCCTTCGGACACCCCTCTCCCTGGGGAGAGGGGCAGGGGTGAGGGACTTAAATACTTCCGCTTCACTTCGCTCCTTCAAAAAACCGGTTGGCTTTCCCCTGCCTATGTTGGCGTTGATTCAAATGGCATCATTCAGTATCTCAGTGATCAACCACCAACTGAAGCTGTTGCTACGGAATCTGTTTTAGGATTTGCACTTCCTGGTTTTCAGAACGCGCATTCACATGCCTTTCAATATGCCATGGCCGGCTTGGCTGAGAACCATCCGATTGGTATCGATGATGATTTTTGGACGTGGCGCGAGGCGATGTATCAATGTGCGTTGACCGTTGATCCGGATCAGGCGGAAGCCATTGCTGCGATTTTATATGGAGAAATGTTACGTCACGGCTACACTCACGTGGCGGAGTTTCATTATCTCCATCATGATAAAGACGGAAAGCCTTATGCTAATCTTGCTGAAATGGGAGAGCGCATGATTTCTGCCGCGAAGACTGCTGGGATCAAGATCACGTTAGTGCCCGTGTTTTATCAGAAAGGTGGATTTGGATTAGATCCTCAGCAGCGACAAAAAAGATTTATTTCAAAAACGGTTGATGACTACTTCAAACTCTTCGATGCATCGAAGAATGGATTGAAAAATTATTCGAATGCAAGTCTCGGCTTCAGTGTTCATTCTCTAAGGGCAGTTGACCTGGAAGATGTGAAGACAACTTTTAATCAAGGTCCAAAGGATTTGCCGTTTCACATTCATGTATCCGAACAGAAAAAGGAAGTGAATGATTGCCTTGCGTTTTGTGGCAAGCGTCCGATGCAATGGATGCTGGAGAATCTTCCTGTAAATGAACGCTTTCATCTGGTACACTCTACACACCTTGACGATGATGAATTGAAACAGCTTGCCGCCTCTCAAGCGAATGTCGTGTTGTGTCCATCTACTGAAGGAAATCTTGGAGATGGTATTTTCAGAATGCGCGAGTACGTTAAACTTGATGGACGTTGGTCTATTGGTACCGATAGTCACATTGGTATTAATCCACTGGAGGAATTTCGAATGATTGATTATCGGCAGCGGTTGGTCAGTAATTTCCGGAATACATTTGAGGGCGATGCTGCACGGTATATGGTGAACGAAGAAGTTGAATCGGGGCGCAAGGCCATGGGGAATCATCAACAAAGTCATTTTGAAATAGGTAAGTCATTTGATGCGATTGTGTATAATGCGCAATCTCATTTGCTTGCCGATACTTCGGATAAAAACAGATTGGCCACTATCGTGTTCACCGGAGACTCAAGCCGCAACCTGGGAACCATCGTCAACGGAAAGTGGGTGGTGAAAAACCAACATCATGTTGCGGGCAGGAAGCTGAAAGATGATTTCGCGAAGGCGATGAAAGAGCTCCGGAACAGATAAAGCTCTACGTTCTACTTAAGTCCTGAAAGGACATTCACCCAATTGCATAATTTCAACTTGAAATTCGAATCGATTTGGTGATCTTTCGTTTTACCACAAATAATTTATCGATATGAAAAATATACTCACTATTGTTGCGCTGTTCGTCAGCGGCTCCCTCACCCTCATGGCTCAGACACGAGTTTTTCCGGTGGTGAAAAACTACGGAGGCATTTTTGAAGTGCCCGATGCTGTGGAGAAGCCCGACCCAACACTGGATTATAAAATCGTTATTGAATTGGCAACCGGTAGTGATAAGCCGGATGTGTTCAATGCTTCTTTGCATAACATTGCGAGACTTGTCAATCTCCACGTAAGTGGTGGCGTGCCAAAAGAGAAACTGAATGTGGTGGTGGCCATTCATGGCGAAGCAGCTTATACCGTCATGAACAACGAAGCCCACAAAGACAAATACAAAACAGCAAATCCAAATCTGGAATTGTATAAAGAGCTATCGGACGCAGGCGTAAAATTTTTTATCTGTGGTCAGTCACTGATTGCGCGCGACATTGATCGAACCAGGATGGTACCCGAAGTCAAGATTGCGACTTCTATGCTCACAACATTGACGACCTATCAATTGAAGGGCTATGCTGTTTTGAAATTCTGATTCTTACTTCTTATTAATACCTTCGACATGTTCAACCGAAGACAATTTATGGCAACTACAACAGCATTGGGAGCAGGCTTCGCGCTGAACTCTCTTGAAAGTTTTGCAACTCCATTAGAGAGTAAAACATCAGCTAACTATTCACTACTTGTTTTGGCCACCAACTGGGGCTTTGGTGGAAGTTGGGAAGAGTTTGCTGCGAAAGCAAAAGTTGCCGGCTATGATGGTGTTGAGGTCTGGTTTCCGGGTGAGGAAAAAAGTCGAACCGAATTTCTTGCGGCTATGGCAAAACATAGTTTGACTTTCGGATTTGTGTTGGGAGGATCGGATAAAGATCCCGCCAAACACCTGGAACAGTTTAAGGAGAGTTTAACTGCTGCAGTAAAAACCAAACCGCTGTATATTAACTGCCATTCCGGAAAAGATTTTTTCAACTACGATCAGAATAAGAAGTTCATCGACTTCAGTTATCAGGTAAGTAAAGAATCAGGCGTTCCTATTTATCACGAAACGCATCGCGGTCGCATTTTGTATTCATCACCTGTTGCCAGAAATTATATGGAAACTATTTCAGGCTTGCGCCTGACATTGGATATCTCGCATTGGTGCAATGTTCACGAATCATTGCTTGCAGATCAGGAAGAGAATGTTGCTTTGGCGTTGAGTCGCACCGATCATATTCACGCCCGCATTGGTCATCCTGAAGGTCCACAGGTAAATGACCCGCGTGCGCCAGAGTGGGATGATGCTGTGAAAGCTCACTTCGCCTGGTGGGATAAAGTTGTGGCGCAGAAAAGAAAAGATGGGCAACGACTAACCATACTCACCGAGTTTGGTCCCGTAGATTATATGCCGGCATTGCCGTACACGCGACAACCAGTTGCTGATCAGTGGGAGATCAATGCCTACATGATGAACGTGTTGAAGACCCGGTATGGGAAATAGACGGTATGAGTCCTAAGCACAAACTCACCAATGACTATTGACTAAGCACTACTATTTCAAATTCGTTTCAAACAATTTTAAAATCCGTTTGTATTCATCCGTCCAACTGCTGGGTTCCATAAATCCATGATCTTCCATCGGATAAGCAGCAAGCTCCCAATTGTCTTTACCTAATTCAATGAGGCGCTGTTGCAATAACACAGCATCCTGAAAATGTACGTTCACATCCACCATACCATGGCAAATCAATAAGTGTCCTTTCAAACCTTCGGCATAATAGAGCGGTGAACTTTTTGCATAAGCAATACTGTCAGTTGCTGGTGTATTTAAAATGTTTGCGGTATACGGATGATTATAATGTGCCCAATCTGTAACAGGTCGTAAGGCGGCACCTGCCGCAAAAACATCGGGAGTGGTGAACATGCCCATCAAAGTGATGAAGCCACCATACGATCCTCCATAAACGCCAATTCGTTTGGGATCAATGTTATATGTTTTCACTAACCAATTGGCACCATCAACATTGTCGGTCAAATCTTTTCCGCCCATAAAACGATAGATGCCCGTTCGCCAATCGTGACCATAGCCTGCACTGGCGCGGTAATCTAAATCAAGAACTGTGTAACCTTTATCGGCCAATAAATTATGAAACATGTACTCACGGAAATAACTGCTCCACCATTTATGTGCGTTTTGCAAGTAACCTGCGCCATGGACAAATACAACGGCTGCTCCGTTTGGATTAGTTGGTCGATAAACTCTCGTGTAAACATCAGCACCATCACGCGCTTTGAAAGTTGTTACTTCGGGATCGCGCCAGGCATAGGATTTAAATTCATCTGTCAAAGACGAAGTGATTTGTTGAGGCTTCCCTCCGGTTTTATTTTCTTGAATGTAGAGTTCCCACGGTTTGTTACTGTATGAATACAGATATGCCAACCATTTTTCATCAGGCGATAACGTAACCTGATGAGCACCGGTCATCGTTGTCAGTCGTTCAGCTTTACCACCTGCTACCGATAGTTTGTAAAATTGTTTTTCACCGGGATGAACCTCGTTGGTGGTGATGTAAAAGAATTTTTTATCGAGCGAAAGCTCTACGGACTGAGCTTCATATTTACCTGAGGTAAGTGCCGTTTTTTTCTGCGCGGTTATATCGTACGTGTAAAGATGAGAGTAGCCGGATTCCTCCGATTGGAACCAAAGGGTATGGTCATTGATCCAACCCAATGAATTTCCTCCGAAGAAACCCGTGCCCGGTCCACCAATCCACGCTTCATCATGTTGGCGATCAATCAACTTTAATTTTTGAGTAGCTACATCGAGGGACATGATCCAACGGTCTTTGTTGTCTTGCGAACGAAGCACGACTACGTTGTTTGTTCCATCGGGTGACCACGTTAGTCCTGACATCGTAACAGTACGCGGTTCTGGTTTTGAATCCTTTTTCTCCTCCTTGCTTTTCTTAGCGGGATAATCTTTCATGAACTCCGGCACATCGAAGATGCCAGGAATTTCATTTGTCTTAACAGCCAGAACAGTGTCCTTAACGATGTCGTAGACAAACAACTCAAACGCATTTTGGGCAGCGCCAACTTTTGTGCGCGCCTGAAGCTCTTCCGTAAATCCGGATTCGGTTACATAGTTTGGAACGATGGCACTTTTTGCATTCGCATTTTTTGACAGGCGATACGTGATAAACTTCTGGTCGGGACTCAGTTGAATGTTGTCAGCGTTTTTTTCATCGAGATAAATTTCTTTTGGTCGTTTCACCTTGTCAGTCTTTTGAAATTTTTCTCCCGCATTGCGAGTATCATGCCGCTGCTTTAATACCTCCATGTAAGCGAGGTTATCTGCTTTCAACCACTTTTCCTGGTTAGTTAATTTCGCTTCGGATTTCTTAGTCCCTTTTCGAAAGTCTGTGAGCTGGGCAAATGCTCCTGTTGAAATTTCCCAGCTAAAAAGATTACCGTTGGCAGTGAATAAAATTTTCTTTTCGTCTTGCGAGAAGCTGGCGTTTGATTCACGATCAAGTGTGTTGGTGATCTGGGTTGTCTTGGCGGCAGTAAGGTCGAGTAAAAACAAATCGCCATTTTTCTCAACTACTTTTTTAGTATGCATTCGGTTATACATGCCGAAAGGAGAAGGCAATGATCTTCTGATGAGTGGACTTACCTTTTGCGGAGTTTTGTTGACTATCGAAATCGAATAAAGCGAGTCGCCTAAATTTTTATCGGGGTTCCAGTTGAAATAGAGTTGTTTGCCGTCTTCCGACCAGAATGGATTGCTAGGAGCAACGCCTATCCATTTTGGATCGCGCATGATTTTCTCCACGGTGAGGGAGGTGAGCTGTTGCGAGTAAACCGTTGAGGAGATGAGCAATAGCAGTATAACTTTCTTCATAGTAGATGTTCCTTAAAAAAATAAAAATAGGAATTAACAAAGTGATGCCACTTAACTTTTGATGGAAGGTAAGGGGAATTAAAAATTGGCTGATCTGACGTTTGACGAGAAGTCTATTGATCTTTCTTTTCTTTCACCAGCATGCCAAACATGCTATTGAAAACAGAAAGAATAAGACTGAATGCGAGTGCCCACCAGAAGCCGTCTACACGAAAACCCGGAACAAAATAATCCACCAGCAAAATAATGATGGCGTTGATCACGAGAAGAAACAAGCCCAGCGTTAGAATAGTGATGGGTATGGTGAACAGGATAAGGATTGGCTTCACGATTACATTCGCAACAGAAATTAAAGCCGCCACCAGCAGGGCGTAGCCATAATGTTCTACGTGAACGCCTTGCTCCAACAAATAAGCTGTCAGCAGCACGGCTACACCCGAGAGAAGAAACTTCAGAATGCCATTCATATGCGCATCAATTTTAACGGTAAGTTAAAGATCGAAATCTAAATCACCATATCATTTTCTGTTTTCGCATGCCCGTAGTACCTTCGGCCTTCTATGTATGCCATTGTTGATATTGAGACCACGGGAGGCTACGCAGACAATCATCGCGTGACAGAAATTGCAGTTTACCACCACGATGGTTTTCGCATCACCGATAAGTTTCACACACTGCTCAATCCCGGAAGAAACATTCCCGGATTTATCACCGGACTCACGGGGATAACTTCTCAGATGGTGAGCAAGGCGCCCACGTTTGAAGAGATGGCACCTGAGATTCACGATTGGCTCAAGGACCGTGTGTTTGTGGCGCACAACGCGCACTTCGATTACAGCTTCGTAAAAAAAGAATTTGAAGACGTTGGCATTAGCTGGCAACCGAAAAAACTTTGTACAGTGCGATTGAGTCGCAAAATAATTCCGGGATTGGAATCTTATGGGTTGGGCAGATTATCAGAAAGCCTGGGTATAAAAATCCAAAATCGTCACAGGGCTGGTGGCGATGCTGAAGCAACCGCGAAAATATTTTCCATTCTTCTTCAGCGCGATAATGAAGGCGTTATCGCGAAAGCATTAAAACGAAATTCTGGTGAAACAATTCTCCCGCCTAATCTTGCCAAAGAAGATTTTGATAAGCTTCCTGCCAAGCCGGGAGTCTACTATTTTTTGGATGGGCATGGGCAAGTGATTTATGTAGGCAAAGCAATTAACATCAAGAAAAGGATAGCCGGCCATTTTACCGGTGAAGCGCGCGAATGGAACCGCTCCAACATCCGAAATGAAATTCACAACATCACGTATGAATTGACGGGCACAGAATTAATTGCATTGATTTTTGAAGCGCAGGAAATCAGAAGGCTCTGGCCGAAATATAATCTTGCCTTAAAATATAAGACGGAAGAGTGGGGTGTTTATGATTATGAAGATCGCAATGGATACTTGCGATTTGGTGTGAACATTGTTACACGCGGAGCAAAGCCGTTGATAACATTCGCCAGCAAAGGCGATGCGTGGAGTTTTATGTGGACGAAGGTGAAAGAGTTTGATCTTTGCCCGAAGCTGAGCGGATTGCAGGTGGCGAAGGGATTGTGTTATAGTTATCAAACGGGTGATTGCAAAGGTGCGTGCATGGGCGTGGAGACCGTGAAGAAGTATAACAAGAAAGCACAGAAAGCCATCGATTCATTTTTTGAAAAAGGTGAATCGGTTGCCATCATTGGCCGTGGACGTAAGGTGGATGAGAAGTCGTTGGTGTTGGTGGAAAATGGAAATTATCTCGGCTTCGGATTTTTTGATAGCGATCAATCGATCCATGATTTGGAAACGGCCAAGAATCACATCAAGATTGGAAAGGAAAACAGAATGGCTCAGAACATGGTGAATTCATTTCTAATGAATCCCCGCGGTAATGAAGTGATCACGTTTGAGTAAACAATTGCCTGGATTTTACTGGCAAATTTTTTTAACTTTAAAAAAAGCCAATATGTCAGCTTCAGCAGTAAAGCGAAAATTGATTTTAAAAATCAGAAACTCTAGCGATAATCACCTTTTGCAAGGGATATATGATGTAATGAAAGACGAATCAAGACAGGAAATGCTCGTGCTTTCAAAAGAACAAATTCAAGCTATAAAAGAAGCAGAAGCTGAGCTTGCGAAGGGTAAATTTTTAACCGATGCTGAGGTTCGGAAAAATACCGCCCGATGGCTCGAAAAATAATTTGGTCGGAACGTGCGGGGTTTGATAAGGATAGAATACTTCGTTACTGGCTGTATCATAATCAAAGCAAGTCATATCCGATCAAGCTCAACAAACTCTTTCATCAAGCTGCAAGACAACTATCCAAGCAACCACTAATCGGCCGCAAAACCTCCGTTGAGGGAGTTCGTTCAAAACTGGTGAGAGAATACTTGATCTTTTATAAGCATTCCGAAAAGACACTTGAGATTTTGGTTATTTGGCGCGGCAAAATGAATCCTACAGATTCTCCATTTCCCTTGTAACTCATCAACCGAAATCTTTAATATTGCACTTTCGTAAATATCTGAAATAGGTTTGTTATGGCATTTGTAGAAACAACAGAACTCCACCAGGAACACAAGCGCAAGATTGCCGAAGTGATGAAGGAAGTGAGCAAGGTGGTAGTGGGTCAGGAACATCTGGTCAACCGCCTTTTGGCAGGGTTATTTACCAACGGTCACATTTTGCTGGAAGGTGTTCCGGGTCTTGCCAAGACGTTAACCATCAGCACGCTCGCGCGTGTATTGCACCTTGATTTTGCCCGCATTCAATTTACCCCCGATTTGCTGCCGGCCGATCTCGTGGGTACCATGATCTACAATCAGAAAGAAGGAAAATTTGAAGTAAAGAAAGGCCCTATTTTCGCCAACATCATTTTGGCTGATGAGATCAACCGCTCACCGGCAAAAGTGCAATCGGCTTTGCTGGAGGCCATGCAGGAAAAGCAAGTCACCATTGGAGAAACAACTTTCAAATTGGATAAGCCATTTTTGGTAATGGCTACACAAAACCCGGTGGAGAATGAAGGAACCTATCCACTGCCGGAAGCGCAGATCGATCGTTTCATGATGAAAGTGTTTGTGGATTATCCTACAAAAGATCAGGAACTTGAAATCATGCGCAGGATTTCAAACATGCAGTTCGATTTTCAGGTGAATACCATTCTTACGAAAGAAGATATTTTTTCAATCCGTGCCGAGGTGAACAAAGTGAAAGTTTCTGAATCGCTGGAAAAATATATCATTGAATTAGTAACGGCTACACGTAAGGCGAAGGAATATAAACTCGATCACGAAGCGCAATACATCCAATTCGGAGCGTCACCACGCGCCAGTATCAACATGAACCTGGCTGCCAAAGCGGTTGCTTTCATGGATGGCCGCGACTACGTGCTGCCGGAAGACATTAAGGCTGTAGCCATGGACGTGATGAACCATCGGATTTTGCTCAACTACGAAGCCGAAGCCGACAACGTGAAGACTTCGGATATCATTAAAGTGTTGCTGAATAAGATTCCGATAAATAAATAGCTTCTAGCCACTAGCTACAAGCCGATTCTCCCGTGACTGTTGAGAATCCTGTCGTTGGCCAAATGCCCATTTCAATAGTTAGCGGTTATTGATTTGAATATCTCAAACTTGACTTGTGACTTTTCCGTGGATACAGGATTCTTGTTGAGTGAAGTATGTAGTGACCCTGATTCTGTTCTTCTTTTACTACCCGTTATTTTCACAACACAGTGATTTCGCTGATAATGATTTTACAAGACCCGATAGTATTGCGATCAATTATCAATTTAAAGGCAAAATAGATCCTATTAAAATAGCGAATGACCTAACAAAGGACCTAACAACAGACATTGAAAAATTCAGGGTAATTTTTAGGTGGATTTCAGAAAATATCGAGTACGATGTAAAGCTTTATCTGAAGACGGTTTCCCATGATTATGATCCAAGACTATGGCCTAAGCGTTCTGCAAGATGGCATAAAAGATTAAATAGGTTATACACCAAGCATACCATTAAGAAACGCGCCACTATTTGCGAAGGGTACGCGTGGCTATTGACAACAATGTGCAGTGTCGTTGACATTCCGAACGAGATTGTTTATGGATACGCAAGGACAGAAGATCATGTCATTGGGCGCCCGTTTAGACAAAATCACGCTTGGAACGCTGTCAAAATTAATAACAAATGGTATTTGACCGACCCAACCTGGGCTTCTGGTTTTGTCAATCCACAGTTTACGCGCTTTACTAAAGATTTCGATCCAATTTATTTCTTGGTCGATCCAGGGACATTCATTGCAAATCACTATCCCGTTGACAAAAGCTGGATGCTCCAATTGCAGAAACCCACATTGTCAGAATTTTTTAATGCACCGATTAAGACCTCGGCCTTTTTAAAAAATAGAGTAGTTCACTATGCTCCGCTTGAGGGACAAGCTGTCGTTGATCGAGACTCACTTTTTAGCTTTTCCTTTACGATGAACAATGTTTTAAAATCAATAAGTGCAGAAGCATCAATATTTAGAAATAGTAAATATTCATCTGAACAGCTTTTCTTCACATTAGAACAGAATAGTGAAGGATACTACTCGATATCACACGCCTTCTCACAAAAAGGAGAGTACCATTTCAGAATCTATATCAACCGCAGACTTACCTTCATTTATCGAATAAGGGTGGTATAAGGCTAGTAGCCAGAAGCTAATAGCTTGCAGCTCTTCACATTATCCCAACTTTACTTTCGTTATCCGCACTTTATTGCAATGTTATTCGGTTAGAACCGCTAACTCCTTCGCTTTCATGCCGCTTAAGTTTTTTCTTCAAAATAAATTAATCCAAACGTGTTCGCGGTTGACACCCACCCCTTAACAATTTGGTAATATTTCAGACCCCATTGGGTAATATGGCCGGGCGACCTTTGCTGCAAATAATAAAGGTATGTTTCGACTGTTTTCTACTGTTCTCTTCATTTCTCTAAGCTTTTCTCTTTTTGGCCAGATCGGTACTATTAAAGGTACAATTGCCGATGAAAAGACATTGGAGGGAATCATAGGGGCCAACGTGGTTCTGGAGGGCACTACACAAGGTGGTTCCACGGACATCAATGGAAATTTCGTGATCACAAAAGTGAAAGCCGGAAAATATAACCTGGTGGCATCGTATGTTTCCTACGTGACGAAAACGATCGCCAATGTGGAGGTGTATCCCGATCAGACAACCGTTATATACAGCACGCTTCATGAGGATGTGCAAGAACTTGAAAGCGTGTTGGTAACAGCCAAGCGCCAGACCGATACCGACATTTCCGTAATCACCGAACTGAAAAAATCTGATTTAGTAGCCGTAGGTATTTCCTCTCAACAAATAAAAATGTCACAAGACCGGGATGCCGCACAAGTGGTTAGAAGAGTTCCAGGAGTAACGATTGTAGGCAATCGCTTTGTTAACGTGCGCGGATTAAGTGAACGTTATAGCACTGTGTTATTGAACGGCATTATTGCCCCAAGTACTGAGGTTGATTCAAAAGCATTTTCGTTCGATTTGATTCCAAGCAACATGTTAGATCGTATGTTGGTGTATAAATCAGGTGCTGCAGATTTGCCTGGCGAGTTTGCCGGTGCCGACATCAACATCTTTACGAAAAACGTAGTGGAAGAAAACTCGGCAACACTTACCGTGAATGGAAGTTTCAGAGCGAACACAACAGGCCAGACGGTGCAGCTAAGTCAGGAGCGAGGCAAAACGGATTGGCTGGGAAAAGATGATGGCACCCGTGCCTTGCCAGCAGCATTTCCAAAAGAGAACCTTCGCATCTTTTCTCAAAACCCAAATGATCAAAACATATCGAAGCTCGTCTCCGCTACCCAACTTCTTCCCAACAATTGGGGAACAAGAAATTTAACGGCCACACCCGATGCGCGTGTCAACTTTGATCTTGCTCACGTATTTCACATTGGAAAAAGAAAGCTGGAAAACATTACCTCACTTAGCTACGCGATTACCAATCAGAAGCTGGAGCTCAATCAAAATTATTATGATGTATTTGTTCCGGCTGATCAAAAGAGTATCAAACGATATCAATACAAAGACACTCGCTTCACGCAGACTAACCGTGTCGGAGCGATTTCAAACTTTACGTTTGAGCTTAGCCCCGCGCACCGCATTGAATTCAGAAACTTTTATAATCAGCAAGGGCAAAATCAATCTACGCTTCGCACAGGAACCGAAGACGCACAGGGATATGACGTGAACAACCAATCGTTTAACTATAATGGCAGAAGCATTTATTCGGGCCAGCTGTCAGGCAAACACAGTCTATCGGATGCCATCAACTTCAATTGGATTTTTGGATTGAACAACACCAATGCCGATCAGCCAGATTACCGAAGAATTCGCTCACAGCGCTCAATGGGAACTAACGATCCTTTCTCCATTGTCATACCTCCAGGCGCAAGTTCATTTGATGCCGGACGTTTCTATTCAAAACTCAATGAAAGAACTTATTCAGCTGTTGGAAATTTGGAAATCAAATTGAATCCTTCTGTAACAGATGAAAACAAACAAATAAAATTGATCACTGGCTATTATCTCGAGAAGAAAGATCGCGAGTTTGATGCGCGCTGGGTTTCTTATAAGTGGTTGAACTCGGGAGTTGTGGACAATAGCTTGTTGCTAGGTTCTTTCAATCAAGTGTTTCAGCCTCAGAACTTAGGTAACAAATTCATTCTGGAAGAAGGCACCAACGAAGGACCTGATCTTTACGATCGTTACCAAGGACATAATCAACTGCTGGCGGGCTATGCCGGAATCGTGACACCTGTAGGTGATAAGTTTAGACTATCCACAGGCATGCGCGTTGAACATAACGTGCAACAAATAGATGTATTTGATGCAACCGGAAAGATGAAGCGTGTAACGAACAGTCCGCTTACGGTTCCTATGCCGTTCTTTAACTTATCGTATAACGTAAGTGATGAGATGTTGCTGCGCATTGCGTATAGCAAAACCGTTAACCGCCCGGTGTTTCGCGAGTTAGCGCCTTTCAACTATTATGACTTCGACAGAAATGCGGATGTGTTCGGAAATCAAAACCTGAAGACGGCCAGAATTGATAATGTGGATTTGCGTTGGGAGCTATATCCATCCAAATCAGAGAACATTGCATTTGGCGTGTTTTATAAAAACTTTAAAGATCCAATCGAGCAATATCTTTCTCCTGGCTCTAACTTAAGATATGGTTTCATCAATGCTGACAAGGCGACCAGCTATGGAGTTGAAGCGGAATTAAGAAAGTCGTTGGAGAACACAACCTCTAACTTCCTTAACAAACTTTCTTTTGTCTTCAATGGTGCGCTCATTAAAAGCACCATTCAATTACCGACCAGCCTCGACAACCTGGACAGAAACAGGGCCATGCAGGGACAGTCTCCGTATGTGGCTAATGCAAGCTTATACTACAGTGATCTTACAAGAGGCTTGCAGGTAAGCGTTCAATACAATGTGTTTGGCAAGAGAATATTTGCTGTGGGAGATAAAGACTCTAATCCCAATCAATATGAAATGCCACGCAATCAAATTGACTTGACCATCTCTAAGCAAGTCAGCAAACGCCTGGAGATGAAATTCGGAATTCAGGATTTGTTGAATCAGAAATACAGGTTGATTCAGGATTCGAATCGTGATAAAAAGATTACAGGCGTTGACGAAGTTATTCAAAGCTATCGTTGGGGACAGTATGCAACGCTCGGAGCTTCGTGGAGGTTTTAAGAAAATGTTAATCTGAAAAGATGAAAAGGGGTGAAAGCCCCTTTTTCTTTTAATACCGGCTTAACGCCTCCGTAATATGAGCACGGTAGTTTTGCGTCAGAATTCAAACTCAAAAAAGACACTCATGAAAAAATTTAGGAACTACATTTCCGCAGCTATGGTAATCATGTTGCCATTGCTTATCGTTTCTTGTAAGAAGGATGACCCTATTCCCGATGGTCCGGTCGTGACCGCTCCAGCCGATGTTACTTCGGCCATTGTATCAGAAGCAATTGATATTACCTTCACCGTTACTGTTCCGGGAGGTTTTAAATCCAGCAGTGTTACGTCAACCGGTGGAACCTCAGCTATTAAATCAGCCCCTGCCGTTGGAGACTCTGAAGGTTCAGTAGTGGTGACGTATACACCAGGTGCTACAGCAGGAGCTGGCTCTGTAGTGCTAACAGTTACCGACAATAACGACAAGGTTAGTTCAGCAACAGCAGTTACCGATGTGAAACTAGCGGGCCCTACTGAAATCAGTGCGGCCATCACAACGAACACAACCTGGACAGCCAATAAGAAATATTTGTTAAAAGGAAATATCTATGTTCAGGCGCCAGCCGAACTTACCATTGAGCCTGGCACCATCATCATGGGCGATAAAGTAACAAAGGGAGCATTAATAGTTGACAGAGGAGCTAAAATCCATGCGACAGGCACAGCCACAAAGCCAATTGTATTTACATCTTCAGCTCCTAAAGGTTTCCGCAACATTGGCGATTGGGGTGGAGTGGTGTTGTTGGGTAAAGCACAAAACAATCAGTCTGCCAGCCAGCCAATTGAAGGTATTTCAGCACCAACAGGCGATAACGGTCTTTATGGTGGAACTGACGATGCCGATAACTCAGGTGAGTTGCAATACGTGCGCATTGAGTTTGGTGGAATTGCACTTTCAACAGACAACGAGTTGAATGGTCTTACATTCGGAAGCGTGGGCAGTGGAACCAAGGTTGATCACATTCAGGTATCCTATGCTGGTGATGACTCTTACGAGTGGTTTGGCGGAACGGTTAATACAAGTTATATGATCGCTTACCGCGGATGGGATGACGAGTTCGATACCGACTTCGGTTTCAGAGGAACCAATCAGTTCCTTGTTTCGTATCGCGATCCTAACATTGCTGATAAGTCTGGGTCTAATGGATTTGAATCAGACAACAACGCACAAGGTGATGATAAGACACCACAGACGGCAGCCATCTTTGCGAACGTAACCTTCTTTGGTCCCCAAATGTATGCTGCGCTGTCTTCGGGTGCTTTGAATGCCAGTGCCATTAGTGCTAACTATGCACGTGGTGCGCACATCAGAAGAAATTCAGCGCTACAGGTCTACAACACGGTTTTTGCCGGAGCGAATAAAGACGGTATATTCTTTGAGAACACGAACACTGCGGCTGTGTTTAAAGGTAACTACATCGGTCGTATCACAGGGTCGGTAAAACCAACACCAACTGTGAGAGCTGCTACACCTTATGACGATAGCAACTTTGCAGCAGACAACACGATCGAGTCTCCGTCTAACAAAGTAGATCTTTCTTCGCTGTTCGCAGGATCAACAAACAATCTCTGGAGTCTTGCAACGCCAAGCGCATTGCTGGCAGCCAACTCGCCTTTGTTAACAGGTGCTGTTACATTGCCTGCCGGTAAGGGTTTGACTCAAACTAATTACAGAGGTGCATTTGATGCGACAAACAATTGGGCGACCAGCACATGGACCAACTATGACCCAATCAATGCTGATTATTAATTCTTCTTTCAGGTTTTGAACATTGAAAGCCTCTCAATTTTGGGAGGCTTTTTTTATCCGATTGAATGAAATCAATCTTTCAAATAAACGATCGCGTAAACATCTTTGCTTTAAATTTGCCGCATGAATAAGGTTAGTAATCTTTTATATGTTCTTGGATTTTTGTTTTTGATAGCGTGTGCCAACAAAGACCCATATGATCCGAATAAATATTTCACCCGGGCGGAGCAGCTGCAAATGATTAACGAGAGCGTTCGATACTCCGCCAAGCTGCCACCCGGAGCCACACACGAAAGTAAATTTGACACAGCTTTTAATTGGTACTATAAAATTGCAACCTCTGAGTATGACCTGCGCGCGTGCACGCCTGCGAGCGATGGAGGATATTATTTTCTGATGACACGAAAGGCGAGAAGCATATGGCCGGCACGCGAAGCCATTGGCGGCAAACTAAAAGTTGATCAAGAATTGAAACTTCAGGAATATGAAGAAGTATTCCGAACATGGAAGATGGCCGAGGATTCTTTAGGCCCCCGGGCCCTTGAACTTTTTGATCTGATGGTGAAAGGCAAAGATCTTACTCCTTATTATTCCAAATTCAAAGGCGATCGCTACATCGAGTTTCCGGATGATCGTTTCATTTTTGATCCTAAGAAAAGAAAATGGGTAGATCGCGCGATGGACTCTATTCGGTTTCAACCCTGATTTATTTTGATGATCTTTCGTAAGTTTTAACTACAAAGTCATTGGAACTTACCATCACCACACCTGCTTTATTGTTTCCAACCGTTTCGTTGGTTTTGCTGGCTTATACCAATCGTTTTCTGGCTATCGCGGCATTGATCCGAAAATTGGCCGGTCAATATCACGAACAGCGAGACAAAAACCTGGCCGATCAAATTAGAAATCTTAGACTTCGCTTGCGTCTGATTCGCGACATGCAGATGCTGAGCATCTTCGCCATCTTCCAAAGCGTGTTGTGTATGTTCTTTCTTTTCAACGGACAAACGGTGATCGCCAAATACGTTTTTGTAGCATCTCTCATTTCGTTATTACTATCCCTCGGTCTATCGTTGCGCGAAATACAAATATCAACACGGGCATTGGCCATTCAACTTCGCGACATCGATGACGATGTAAAACTTTGGGACCCTCTCAAAGATCTGGTCAAGGATGTATCCGGGAAAAAAGAGTAAGCGTCCTTTGCTTAACGTAGTCATGATTCTGTGTACCTATTAATTGGTAATTTGCAGGGTCAAACGTTAAATAGTTACCCGAAACCTTGCAAAGTGTACCAAACACTTTCTATCTTTTTCCGATCTATGAAAGGCTGTCTTCTTAGTTTATTGTTTATCGTCTGTGCTTTATCGGGCTCCGGACAAGATTGGAAGAGTTTGTACGATCAAGCTGTTGCCGATTACCAGGCCGAGCGTTATCCACAAGCAATGGAGAATGCAGAAAAAGCATGGAACGTTTCTAAGCAGCTTGACGAAAAGAATCAGGCGTTTTCATTGCAGCTTCTTACTGTGATTTGCCTGGAGACACAGGAGTATAAAAAAGGACTGCTGTTTTCTGCTGATGAAGTAAACTTGTTCGCCAAAATTGAAGGTCCAAAGAGCAAACATTATGCGGAAGCGCTCAACAAAAGAGCGGAAATGAATCAGGCTCTTTCAAATTGGGGCGAAGCCAGGCGTGACTATGAAACCGCTTCCGCAATTTTTCTGGAATCGCCCGGCCAGGCTAGCGCAGAGTACTTAAAAACACAAAACAATTACGGACAAGTTCTGATTGCCTTAAATGATTTCAACGCGGCCGCTGAAGTATTGACCAAGGCTGTCGCTGGTCTAAAGCAATTGCCCGATGAAGGAGAGGAATACTTGCTTGCACTTTATTATTCAGCTTATGCGGATAGTAAGAGCAATCGCCTCACCAAGGCCGAGCAATCGTTGAAGGAATTTGTATCGATCGTAGAAAAGAATGGCTTGCAGACCTGGCCGGAATATGCGCAAGCAAAATCACAATTGATTGAGATAGCCGATAAGAAGGGAAGCACAAGTGAAGGCGTGGCATTGGCGCAGCAAGGTGATGTGGGTGAAGATCAGAAAGCGCGACAGTATTTGAAGGCCGCAATTGAAGCACAAGGAAAACAACCAGCGGAGGCACTTCGCTATTTTAAGCTGGCCGAAGAAAGTCAACTAAAAAGTGGTGCGATTAATAACACCGGATTTTCAATTGCGGAAAACTATGCACGCTTTTTATTTGAAAGCCGGCAAATAAAAGAAGCACAGGAAAAATTAAGTCAGGCAGGTCAGATGGCGCAAAAACTGTATTCACCTAATAGTGTTGAGCAGGGATATGTGCACGAACTACAGGCCGATATTCACATGTTCTCGGGAAATGTGAAAGGCGCTGACGAGGATTATGCAACTGCGTTTAAAAATTTTGTCACATTACCTCCGGCCAATCAGGCTTCGCATCGGGTAAATGCTGCCAAAAAATTCATGAATGCAAATCGCCCCGATCTCACACGCAATGCTTTGGAATCAATGGCGACAGATTACGCTCTCCTGTTCGGCTTGCCAGAGAAAAATCAACTGGAGGTTACTTCTATTTATTGCGAGGCGTTGCATCAACTTAACCTGAATGAGATAGCGATTAATCATCTTAATCGCCATCAAATGAATAGCTCGTCACCGTTTGTTCAAAATGCAATTGCCATTGAGCTGGCGGATGTGTACAAAGGCATTGGAGATTGGAAAAAATCCGAAACCCTTTTGGAATCTGTTAGCAAAAAACTTGTCGATCAACTCGCCCAGCAGGCAGACGCATATTACCAACTGGCCAGACTCCGTCAGCAAATGGGAAAATACAAAGAGGCTGAAGCAAACTACCTGGAAGCGGCAAGCATTTTCAAGAAATTGAAATCGGACGAACTCAAGCAGGTGTATAATTCATTTGCCACCTTTTACATGACATTGGGAAATTATGGAGCTGCTGAGAAAATTTATACCGACTTGTTGAACGATCCCCAGACAACAGCCGGACTTACGCAAGCCGTTAAACAAAATCTCGCTTCCATCTATCAACAAACGCTTCGCTACAACGATGCCGAGAAACTATTGAAAGAAGTGCTGGAAGCCGATCGCAAAACTATTGGGGATAAGCATCCGGACTTTGCCATCAGCTTGCAAAATCTGGCAGCACTGTATCAGGCTATGGGTAGGCCCGCAAATGCAAAAGAGCTTTACGTGCAGGCGCTTGAAATTGATAAGCTCAACGGGGGAGATCAAACGTTGAGCTATGCAAACAAAATGGCAAATCTGGGAACAGTTTATCAGGAGACAGGCGACACGCAAAAAGCCCGGCAGATGTTGGAGGGAGCGCTGAAGATAAGGGAGAAACTTCTTGGCAAGGATCACCCCGACTACATGTTTACGGTTTACAATCTTGCACTTCTCGATCAGGGGCTGGGCGATTATACAACAGCTGCACCCTTGTTCAGGCAAGTGTCAACCTTTTATCTCAAGCAGATCAAAGAATTGTTTCCGGCATTAAGTGATTATGAAAAGACGGCCTACTTCAATAAGGTGAGTAAAATCATTAACGATTATGAAAAATTTGTAATCCTCTATCAGCAAAAAGATCCTGTGGCACTGGGTGAACTTTTTGATTTTCGATTAGAAACCAAAGCTCTTCTGTTGAATGCCTCCACTAAAGTTCGGAATACAATCCTCAATAGTGGTAATGCCGAATTGCTCGCAAAGTTTTCAGAGTGGTTACAGATGAAAGAGAAACTCGCGCACTTTGCATCACTGACGCTGGAAGAAAAGCAAAGCCAGCAAAACAGTATTAACGATTATCAGCAAAAAGCCAATCAACTGGAGAAGGATCTTTCGGTACAGTCGGAGCTTTTTGCGAATGAATTCAACAGGCAATTGGCCAGTTGGCAAACGGTGCAGAAAGTTCTCAAACCCGGAGAAGTTGCAGTGGAGATGATTCGATTAAGTCCCGCTAAGGACTCGGTATTATATGCAGCCCTCGTGTTGCGGCCAGATTCAGGACCATCTCTTTTAGTATTTAAAGAAGGTAGGAAGATGGAGAGCCGCGAGTTCAGTTACTACAGCAATACCATGCGCTTTGCCATTGACAACATAAATTCTTACGCCAGGTACTGGCAGCCGTTGGAGACGCTGTTGAAAGGCGCGACCACTGTTTATTTTTCAGCAGATGGCGTGTATAACAAAATCAATCCGCTCACGCTGTTTGATACGCAGAAAAACCAATACCTGATAGATCGCGTGACGATTCGCTTGTTGAGCAACATTCGTGAACTACTTCAGGCACCCGGACAACTTTCACCTTCACCATCTGCCGCACTGTTCGGCTTTCCTGATTTTCGCTCCGGACTTGCGGCATCACCTGCAGCCACGTCTGCAAACCTGACAAGACAGACAACAGCATCTGAGATTGTCAACAACGGAGTGCCTGACCTGCCCGGAACAAAAGAAGAAGTAGAAAAAATTGAGAAGCTATTAAAAGACAACAAATGGAGTGTGAATGCCTATCTCAATCGCGATGCTTCTGAAGAAAAGATAAAGAGTCTGCCGGGTACAGATATTTTACACATTGCCACACATGGTTTTTTTATTCCTGAGAAGGAGAATGAAACAACGGTTGTCTATTCAAAAGATATTTCACTCGCTTCCGATAATCCCTTAACACGGTCGGGACTTTTGTTGGCAGGTGTTGAAAAAAATATCAAGGGAGCTAATTCGCAGCAAACAGCAGGTGAAGATGGAGTGCTGACTGCCTTGGAAGTAATGAATTTGAATCTTGATCGAACGGATTTGGTCGTGCTTTCGGCTTGCGAAACCGGTGCAGGTGAAATCAGAAATGGTGAAGGTGTGTATGGTCTTCAGCGTGCGTTTCTGGTATCGGGTGCCAACAACCTGATCATGAGTTTATGGAAAGTAAATGACGAGGCCACCCAGGAATTGATGACTGAATTTTATTCGCAGTTAGTGACAACAAGGGATAAGGTCGTTGCTTTTCAGCGAGCGCAACTTGAGTTGAAGAAAAAATACGAGGCGCCTTACTATTGGGGGGCTTTCATTCTTATTGGACGATAACAGAACTATTTTTTATGAATAAAGTCAGATTGCTGTGCTTATCGATTCTTGTCACCAGCCTTTTTAGCTCGGGCGTTCAGGCTCAACAAAATGGCAATCAAAGAATTCGAGTGGATGGAATCAGCACTGAAATTTTTACGGAGTTCGCTCCTACGATCAGTGCCGATGGCAATACCATGATTCTGGAGAGCAACAGAAATGAAACCAAAAATGCAGAACGATGGGAGTTGTTCGAATCCAGGAAGAATGCTGATGGAACATGGAGTGAGCCAACTGCGATAACCGCGATAAATGAAAAATGCAATTTTGTAGCCGGGCCGTCATTGAGTTACGATGGAAATAAAATTTATTTCACTGCCGTAATTGAGGGTGTGAATGAAAGCGAAGACATTTTCTTTTCAGAACGTATCAATGAAACATTGTGGAGTGAGCCTACCAGCTTGGGAGCACCCATTAATACCGAAGACTATGAAGGCTTTCCTTCCATCTCGGCCGATGAGAACTATTTGTATTTCATTCGGATCAATTACGATAATCCGGTAGACAAAAAGAGTAAAGAAACCTGTTTTGAAATTTATGTTTCAAAAAAACAAAAAGATGGAAAATGGGGTGAGCCGGAAAAACTACCCGAGCAAGTCAACACAGGATGCGTTCGCGATCCCCGCATCATGGCAGATAATCACACGTTAATTTTCTCTGCCATTCAACCCAACGGAAAAGGATTTTATGATTTGTTTCAATCCCGAAAAAATCCGGATGGCACATGGCAGAATGCACGGCCACTGGATTTTATTAATTCAGCCGAAAACGATCAATCGCCAACGATCTCAGCTTCGGGTGACGTTATCTTCTTCATGAGTAACAATGATATTTATGCGATGCCGGTGCCCCTTGATTATCGTCAGTTGATTAACGTGACAGTGCAGGGCTTTGTGCGGGCGGAGAAAAACAATCAGCCTGTTCCGGTTTCTATTTCGGTGCTCAATTTGAAAACCATGGAAAGAGTTGAGTTGGAGAATAGTCCGAACGATGGACGATTTAGCATGGTGCTCGCGGCCGGAACACACTTTCGGGTAGAGTTCTTCAACTCACTGTATTTAAAAGAAGTACGCGAATTTGATTTGCGGAAGCAGGAAACGTATAAAGAGATTGACATTGACATACTTTTAAAATCAGATTATTCCGCAAAGCTTCAAAGTAGCGATCGGGATTTAAAAATCCCGGTTACGACAATGATGAAGGTATCGGATCAAAAAGGAACATCCTTGTTTAACGATTCGCTGAAAGTCGGTCAACCAACACCAAACCTGAAGTTTGAGACCATTAATCAATACGAAATATCTGCGCAGGCAAAGCACTATCCGGAGGTGAAGCATCTGATTGTGTTTGATGCCAGGACCTTTAAGCCGGATACACTTTTTAACCTTTCGATGATTCATGAAAAGGTAAAATACCTGGCGGATGTAACCGACATCACCACCAATAAGAAAGTAAAGACAAAAGTGACGTTTAATAATGCCAGTCAGGACGAAGTGATCATAGCCGAATCAGGTGATGAGGTTCTGCTTCGAAAAGGCGACCGTTATGAAGTAGTAGCCAGCAGCGACAAAGGTTACTTTTTTTCAACTAGTTCAATTGTGGCAGGCGAAGGCGAAGTGGGCCCCGATGGAAATTACCGCATGAGTGTTTTGGTGACACCCATTAAGGAGGGTGCTCTCCTCACACTAAACAACATTACATTTGAAACTAATTCAGCGGATTTGAAGCCAACTTCTTTTGCGGAATTGGATCGAGTGATCGAACTCATGTACCAAAACCCGAGTGTGGTGATTGAGATTGCAGCCCACACAGACGATGTTGGCAACGATGATTATAATCTTAAACTTTCTGAGCGTAGGGCCACGAGTGTGATTCAATATTTGAATAAAAAGGGAATTGTGAATAAGCGTTTTGAAGCCAGAGGATATGGAAAGAGTAAGCCGCTTATTCCAAACGATACGGAAGAGGCTCGGGCACAAAACCGAAGAGTGGAGCTGATTATTTTAAAAGTTGGATAAGCCTGCAGTCGGACTGCTTGAACCCGAAGAGATCGCTTCAATACTTAAACTCTCCGGACGCTGTTTTAATAGTCACTTGCTTTTGTGAAGCAGCTTCCACGCGTCCAATAATTCTGGCGTCCACACCAAAATGAGCGGAGATATCCATAACAGTCTGCGCAAACTTCTGCGGAAGATAAATCTCCATGCGGTGACCCATGTTAAAAACTTTGTACATCTCTTTCAGATCAGTGCCACTCACTTCATGAATTAACTTAAAGAGAGGTGGGACGTCAAAGAGATTGTCTTTAATGACATGAAGGTTATCAATGAAGTGTAGCACTTTGGTTTGCGCGCCACCACTGCAATGCACAATGCCGTGAATGTGTTGACGAATTTGTTTGAGCAATTCAATTACAATGGGAGCATACGTTCGGGTGGGCGATAGTACCAATTTGCCGATGTTAACCGGACTGCCCAGCCACTCGTCTGTCATTTTATATCTTCCGGAATACACCAAATCTTTTGGAACACGCTCATCAAATGATTCGGGATATTTTGAGGCGTAGTCGTGATGAAATACATCATGCCTGGCAGAAGTAAGACCGTTGCTGCCCATGCCTCCGTTGTAAAAATCTTCATACGATGCTTTGCCAGATGAAGCTAATCCAACGATCACGTCACCGGCTTGAATATTTTTATTATCAATCACTTCGCTGCGTTTCATTCTGGCAGTGACGGTGCTGTCTACAATTATGGTTCTGACCAAATCACCTACGTCTGCCGTTTCGCCTCCGGTGCTGATGATGTCCATTCCATGTTTTCTTAGCATGGCCAGGACTTCTTCCGTCCCGTTGATGATGGTGGAAATCACTTCTCCCGGGATAAGATTTTTATTTCTTCCGATGGTGGAGGACAAAAGTATCGGGCCAGTTGCGCCCACACACAATAAGTCATCCACATTCATGATAATTGCATCTTGCGCAATGCCTTTCCAAACCGATATGTCTCCGGTTTCTTTCCAATAGAGGTAAGCCAGCGAAGACTTGGTGCCCGCGCCATCTGCATGCATAATCGTGCAATACTCAAGATCATTGGCCAACAAGTCGGGAACGATCTTGCAAAATGCTTTTGGGAAAAGTCCTTTGTCCAGGTTTTGAATGGCCTGGTGAACATCTTCTTTGCTGGCGGAAACACCGCGCTGGTTGTAGCGATCAGAACTCAAAATCAGAAAATTATAATGCTGCAAATGTGCCAATTTTTCCAATGAATTCGTCCATTTTTTCAGTCGTTAATTTTTTAGTGTGTCAATGGCACTGTTGCCATACTGCTGTCAGTCGGGTATTTTAGATTGCTTTTCAAAGACAAACAGATCATGCCAATTAAATCTGTGGATGACGTGATAGAGTCGCTGCCTCGTTCTGAGCAGGTGCTGGTGAAACGCCTGCGCGCGTTGATATTGGAGTGTTTGCCAAAGGCTGAAGAAAAATCCTATTATGATGTGGGCATTCCATTTTACCGGCACAATCGCTTGATCTGTTTCATATGGCCACCCTCAATTTTTTGGGGACCCAAACGAAATCTTGAAGCGCAGCAGTCAAAAGGTGTGGCATTGGGTTTTAATCAGGGATACTTGATGGCGAATGAAGATGGTGTTTTGAAAGCAGAAGGACGCAAGCAAGTTTATTGTATGTACTTTCATTCGGTGAATGACATAGACGAATCGCAACTACGGGCCTTGTTATTTGAAGCCAGCTTGCTGGACGATAGTTTTAAGAAGAAAAAGAAACGGAGTTGAACAGTTTTTTCAAATGCTCTTGCAACAAAGAGTCATGTGCACAAATTTTACTGGTCTCTTTAGAAATTATTTAATTTTAAACCGTCAGTGTCGCTGATTGACAGTTGACCTGACGGGTAAATGCACGATCACCACCATCACCATCATGCTACAATTCCGGCTCACGATCCTGGTAAGCCGTTCGTTATTGGTATTGCACTAAATGTAGCTTTTGTAGTGGTTGAATTCGCAGTCGGCTTTTATACAAATTCACTTGGATTGATTTCGGATGCTGGCCATAACCTGAGCGATGTATCCAGTTTATTTTTAGCGTTGTGGGCATTTAGATTACTAAAAGCAAAGCCAACCCAAAATTTTACGTACGGATACCGCAAAGCAACGGTGTTGGTTTCTTTATTCAATGCGGTGGTACTTTTAATTGCAGTAGGAGGTATCGGCTATGAATCGGTACTTCGCTTTATGGAACCACGCCCGTTAAATGGCGAAGCGATTGCATGGGTAGCAGGCATTGGTATTATTATCAACTCAGCAACAGCTTTTCTTTTTTTTAAAGACAAGGATCATGACCTCAATGTAAAAGGGGCTTATATGCACATGGCTGTTGATGCGCTGGTGTCGCTGGGCGTGGTGCTGGCGGCTATTGGTATCATGGTTACCGGCTGGACATGGCTTGACCCCGCCATTAGCTTAGTGATCATGGTGGTGATTGTTTATGGAACGTGGGGCCTGTTGAAAGATAGCTTGCGACTTTCGCTAGATGGCGTGCCACCCACAATTGATTTGCAGGCGGTGAAAAATATTGTGAGGGAGATTAAGGAGATCAAAGACATTCATCACATTCATGTTTGGGCCATCAGCACATCGCAGAACGCGTTGACGGCACACCTAATTTTGGCCGATCATCTTCACGAGGAAGAACAAGTGAAAGTGAAACAGAATTTAAAACACCAGCTTGAGCACATCGGCATTCAGCATGTGACACTCGAAACAGAGACTCAATCCTGCAAGGATGCGAGATGCTGAATCCTATTTAAGAGACAGCAAATCCTTATAGCTGATCAATTCTACTCCCTTTTTTTCAAGCGCGGCTTTTACTTTGGCGCTCGTCCAGGTATCAGTAACTCCTTGCCGGTCAATCGCTACATTTTCATAACCGATGTGATGAATGGCTTGCAACTCCGCGTTATTCAAGCCCGGGTGATCGACAAATAAATAAATGTTTCCCGGCTCAAGTTTGTCCAGCATCTTTATAAAGCTTTCTATTTTTTCTTCAGAGGTAGTATGAACACCATCGTAGCTGATGTACTTCGCTCCATACACCATTGGGTCGATGTCAATCTTATATTCGGCTGCAAGGCGCTTGACCAAAGCTTTTGTTTCCTCATCCAGATTCGTGCAACCCATGTGAGCAGAAAGGTGGCTTATCCGTGGAATCTTCTTCAAACCCAATTCAATCTGAGCACGCCATTCTTTTTCGATATCTTTTAAGGTCCATTGGTTTTCTTTAATAGATCGGCCAGGATAGTTTTTATTTGGGAATACCATCGGAAAGAAATAGCCATCTGGATCTTTCAAGCTGGGTGCGTCTGTCAAAGGCCGCCATTTTTCGTTGTCCCACTCGCTCGTGATGGCAAGGTGTATGCCCACATCTACTCCTGGATTTTCGGCCAGCATTTTCACGGCTTCCGGAAACCACGGAGAAGGAACAATTACCTCTATTGACTTTTCAATTCCCTCCTTATAACACTTGATCAGCGCGTCATTTCCGCTGTGGGCATAGCCCATATCATCGCCCCTGATAATTAAACGAGCCGGCCTGGTCTGAGCAAAATTGAAATGACAGGTAAGCAGAGCAAAAGCAAAAAACATCTTGACTTTCATAAAAGATCGATTGATGAAATAAAATTAAAGGATGCACAAACCATATCCAGCATTCACCCTCATTATTTTGAAAGGTGCGAGCAACCTGAAACAAGTTAAAAATGTAGTATCTTGCTGCTCTTTCGCGTTGAGATTTCACCCATCCATCTTGAACGGAGGAACTTTCAAAACTTTAAAAGCTACTTGTACTATGTATTCCGAACTCAGCCACTACGCTTCTTTATGGAGTAAATACCGTCCAGTTATCCTCCAATTGATGTTGGGCGCAGAAAAAGATCCGCAGGAATACAAATTATCGGCTCACGAATTCAAAGCCGTTGGTTTGAAAGAAAAAACCGGCTATGCATTTTCATTGGAGGTTTCTCACGGCAAAGCCATTAATAACATCAAAGGCTCTAATGTTGCCAAAGATTTATTGCAGGTACTTCAGCAATCTCAAAAAGCTTCACAATTAATGCGCGAAGCCGTGTATGAGTTGAGCATGGACAAGCAGTTTGTGTTACACGTCAGCCGTAAGGCAGAGACTCCTGCGTAGAAAAAACCCACACTTTCTGAGTCTTATTCGTATTTGAGTGAATCCACTGGATTGGTGCGCGCAGTTTTTAAGGAATGAAAAGCAACTGTGACAAAGGCAAAGAATAATGCCATCAGCGCAACAAAAACAAATAGCAAACTATTGATTGTTGTTTGATAGGCAAAGTTCGCCAGCCATTGCTTGATCATGTAATAGGAAATAGGAACAACAATAATCGCGGCAATGATCACGAGATACATCACATCCTTGTACAGCATGTAGATAATAGTTGGGATGCTTGCTCCGTGCACTTTTCGAATGCCAATTTCTTTTGTGCGTTGAGCGGCAGTGAATGCTGAAAGACCCAACAACCCCAGCAAGGAAATGAAGATGCACACGTATGACAAGCCAGCCAGTAACTTGTATTGCACTTCGTCAGCTTTATATTGCTCATTGAATCGCTGATCCAGAAAAGAATATTCGAAGGGATGATTCGTGTCATACGTTGTCCATTTGTCCTTAATGTAGCTTATCGTTTCTGGTAAATCACCTTTTACTTTCAGATGAAGAAAGCCACCTTCATCGCGGGCTTTTATTATGAGCATGGGCTCAACTGCGTTGTGCAACGATTTGAAGTTAAAGTCTTTCACAACACCAATCACTTTACCATCTTTTTCTCCGTGAAAGAATTTCACTTTTTTACCGATGGCGTCATTTCCCCATCCCATTAGTTTGACGGCAGCTTCGTTGGCAATAAATACATCTTCCACGTCAGCCTTGGTACCTTCTTGAAAATCTCTGCCGCTGATAAGCTGCATGCCCATTGTTTTCAGATAATTGTCACCCACAAACATCAAAGAGAAAGCCTGCTGTTTCATCCCCGTTTCGCTCTCGGCCCACATCACAGAACCTCCGATGTCGATGCCCATTACGTTGTATGATGTTGTAGCACCAATGATGTGAGGGTTTTGCAGGAATTCATTTTTAATAGCGCCAATCTGATGCTGCACAACGCTATCCTGAATGTTCAGGAGCAACACATTCTCTTTGTCGAAACCCAATTCTTTACTGCGCACATAGTCAATCTGGTCTTGCATAAAAAGCGTGCACACCACCACAAAAATTGAGATGGCAAACTGAACCGTGATCAATACTTTCCTGAGTAAATGACTGGATGATTTATTTTTGAATGATCCCTTCAACGCACTGATGGTGGGAATGTTTGGTAAGTAAAAAGCAGGATACAATCCGGAAATAATGCCAATACCCAGTGCAATTCCAATCGAGCCGAATAGCAGAGTTGGATTATTAAAAAAATCAGGTGAAAGATTTTTACTGATTAGCTGATTGAAAGAAGTTGCTTTGAGTATAATGAATACCAGCCCAATACCTACTACCAACGAAATTAGTGAAAGAAATACCGACTCGCTAAGGAAAGAGACGATCAGCGAGGCCTTGCCCGATCCCAACGTTTTTTTCATGGCAATCTCCGTTGCCCGGCCAACCGATTTTGCAGTGGACAGATTCATGTAGTTGATACAGGCAAGCACAATAATAAAAATGCCGATGACGGTGAACGCATAGAGATAGGCGATATTCCCGCGAGGTTCATCTGCATCTAAATTGGAATGAAAGTGAATGTCGGCCAGCGGTTCGAGTATAGGTGTATATTTTCCGCCCACCTGGTCGCCAAATGATTTAAAATATTTATTGAAGATAGCGGTGAACTTCGCCTCAAAATCCTGTGGACGATAGTTCTCGGGCACCATCACATACATATACACGTCTGGATTCCAGAAGGCTTCTGATTTTACCTGCCCTTTGTCCATCACCCACTCGCGATCGATCAATCTTGACAAAAGAATATTAAACTTCAGGTGCGTATTTTCAGGGACATCTTTAATCACGCCTGTTACCTTCCAGGAGGCATCGTTGATGATGAATGTTTTCTCCAGTGGATCTTCATCGCCAAAATATTTTTTCGCAATTGATTCGGTGATCACAACGGTGTTGAGATTGCTCAAACAGGTTTTGGGGTCGCCTGAAATAAATTCATGCGTAAACATTTGAAAGTACGTGGAGTCGGTGCGTACAATATCTTCTTCGTAAAAAGCTTTTTGCTCGCCTTTATTTTCATACTTCACAAGAGTGTGGTCCCAATTGTTGGCGCGCACTACCACCTGCACTTCCGGAAGTTCTTCCTTTAAAATATTCCCCAATTCGCGGGCCGAGCGGGCCACTTTAAAATCAACGCCCGTGGCTTGAAGGTGCCCACCCAACCGGTAGATTCTTTTGTGATTGACGTGGTATTGATCGTAGGTTAGATCATTTTGTAAAATGAGGAGCAATAGAATGCTCACCGCAATTCCCATCGCCAGACCGAGAATATTAAGTGTGGAGAAGAACTTGTCCTTTAAGAAAACCCGTGTGGCGAACTTGATGTGATTGAGTATCATAGGCATGGAATTGTGGGGAGGTAATACATCACAGACGTTTTTCCTGAAAGATGGTTTCATGACTCAGAAAGTTTCAACCATCCTCTCATATAATTATTCTTTGCGGGTTCACTTTTCCATCTTAAATTTCCTTTCATCTAAACTTCCCATCATGAAAAAATCCATTTCGCGCTACACCGGCCTGGCAATTTTGATCACGCTTTCAATTTGGTCATGCCAAAAGCCAACTCCACAACAAGAAGAAGCTGCTGTCGTGTCTGCAGACAATACATTGACGGAGGATGAAAAAGCTGCTGGTTGGGAACTGCTGTTTGATGGCAGCACGCTGAACGGCTGGAAGCGATACAATCAAGATACCATTGGCCCATTGTGGACGGTGAAAGACGGGATGATTGTGTGTGATGGAACCGGTTTTGGTGAAGGCACGGCAAATGTGGGCGGGTCACTCGTTACCACACGTCAGTTTGGAAATTTTGAATTGACGGTAGAATGGAAACTCACACCTGGCGGCAACAGTGGGATATTGTATCACGTGATTGAAGATCCGAAATACAAGCACGATTATGAAACCGGCCCCGAGAATCAGGTGATTGATGATAACGGCTGGAAGGGTGAATTAAGACCAGCTCAAAAATCGGGAAGTAACTATGACATGTTTGAGGCGCCTGCCACCAAGAAATTGAATCCTATAGGTGAATGGAACACAGCAAAGATTGTCTATAACAACGGGCACGTTGAACACTGGCTGAATGGCGAGAAGGTTGTAGAATTTGAGGAAGGAAGCGAGGCTTATAACGAGCGCTATAAGAAAAGCAAATGGGTGGAATATCCCGGATGGAATAAATCAAAGACCGGAGCGATATCGCTACAAGACCATGGAGCACCCGTGTATTATAGAAATATTAAAGTGAGGGCGCTGTAATAAAAACAAATCGAGTCAACGGTTGAGGTGAGTCTTGTTTAATTCAAAACTTCGTTGATCTTTCGCACCACAACGTCAATTTCGTTTGCCAGGGTTTTAATGGTGCGGATCTCCGGTGTGCTGGCAGAGCCCGGATCCATTTCGATCAGACTGGTGAGCCCGAGAATTCGGCTCAGTGGCGCGCGCAAGAGATGAGCGTTGATGAATGCATACTCGGCAAGCTCTCTGTTTTTAACTTCAATGCCGCGTGTATGTTCCTGAATAATGCTTTCGAGGTTCTCGTTGATGGCCCGTATTTCTTCTTGTTGCATTTTCAATTCTTCATTTTGCTGCGCTAGCGTTGCCGCGATTCGTTCCAATTGATTGTTCTTTATTTCCACCTGCTGCCGGAAGTGCACGTATTTGTTTTTCAGGTAAACCGTGAATAGCGTAATGATCAAGGCGAAGATGAAGTAGTCAATTGGTTTGGAATCGAGATGAAGACCAACTGTGTGCACCGTTCCCAGGAGTGATGGAAAATAAAGCAGTATCGATATGAGCACAACGTATAAACCGATGGAAAACCACTCCACCCAACCATTGGTGGTAGCAATGATAAACCCCACATAGGCACAGAGGATAAACGGAACGAGTCCATTAATGCCACCATTGTAATACCAGAAATAAACAAATGCCGGAAGCAACGCAACATGGAGTAACAACGCCACAATATTGATCGATTTTTCTAATCGTGTAAGCGAAAGCAGCAACACGAAGAATACCGTGACGATGAGATTGATGAAAATGGAATTGAGCGGTGCACCCGACAATACATCGTAGGAGGTTTGGTAAATCTGATAAAGCGCTCCTAATGTGAGGCCGTATTGAACAAATGATTTTTCAAGGGAACTCTTCATCACGAATTCTTTTCAAAAGTTGTTCGGTTGAGATTTTCCTGTGAGTGAAGAGCAGCGTTGATGCTTTTAATCACCTGATGAAGTTCGCCATGCGACAATTTAATGAGTGCGCATAACTGGCTGTCTTCTTTTAGCTGATCCACCACATCTGAAAGCTGATTCAAAGGATCTCGCAAAGACGTGGTGTTGTGATGAATGTACTGTTCGATGGCTTCCTTGCGCTTTTCCAGCGCGGCCACTCTGTGATTGACTTCTTTTTTTAACGACTCCTGCGCGCGTTTCAGTTCTTCCGATTGTAACATCAGTTGACGGTTTAACCTCTTTGATTCTTTCACTTTCGTGTTTAATTCACTGGCTTGAGCTTTCGATTTGGCGATGGCTCGTAACGTGATTCTTTTCAGAAAAAATGTAAAGGCAGCAATCGCAATCAACGAGAAGATAAACTCCGTAAGTGTCTCCTTGTTGATGAGCAATAAAATCTTTTCATAAACAGGATGTTGGATATAAACCAGATAGAGAAGTGCTGATAGAAAAATAAGTTGAATGGTGATGAGCGCATAGAGCGTTCGGCCCGAATAAAGCATGACAATCACATAGATGCCGGAGTAATAATTAAAGGCATTTGTTCCCAGCACACCGCCAAACTCCAGGAAATTGATGCCAATCAATAAAATAAAAACGATTCCAAACAGTGGGTGAACTTGCGTGAAATTGCTTTTGCGAATCACCAGAAGAAGCAGTGATGCGAAGATCATGAAGATAGCCAGATCAGTGATCAGCTCGGTTGGTGTTAAGCCGGGATTATTGAACAGATCAACGAAAAGAGAGATGACCAGTCGCAATGTGCCAAGTGCACAGATCAGCAATACGGCCTGCGTTTCGGCAGGCCGATTGACAAACAACGACTTTACTACAGACAATTTCAGAAGCCAACTTTCCCTCTAAAGTATAGAAAAGAAAAATGATAAGAAAAATACCTTCTTCGGGGAATCAACGCCAGCTTGGGTTCAGGTAATTTATCACGGTAAGAATATCACATGTCAGAAATTCAGGAAGCCGTAATTGACACACCAATTAATTGACCCTTCTCCATAAATTCCAATTGGGTGATATCTTACAATATTTCGTTAAACTTATGTTAATAACACAACCAGCCGCTAAAGATTTCCGATTAATCTTAATTAAACCCACCGCCTAATGATATGAATAAATTGCTTGTTCTTGTCTTCGTAGCTTTCAGCGCATCAGCTCAGGCCCAGAATTCTGACCTTCTCGTCACTCCGCAATGGTTGAATGATCATCTTAAAGATCCGGGTCTGATTGTGATTCAGGTTACCAACTTGCAATTTGAATATGACAATGAACACATCTCAGGAGCGCGTTATCTGTGGCCGGGAAGTCTTGCTCCGGATTCTCCTTATGGCGCATTCAATGCACCTGATTCAAAGAAGGCGACAGAGATTTTACAAAACATGGGCATCTCCAACACTTCCAAAGTTGTACTTTATTACGTAAGAAATGAAGTGAGCGTTACTGCACGCATGTTCCTGACCCTGGAATACCTTGGCTTAAAAGGACAAGTTTATTTTTTGAATGGAGGTTTGGACGCATGGAAAAAGGCGGGCTACACGACAACGAACGAACTACCCGTTATCAAGAAAGGAAAGTTTAAGGTGAATGAGGGCAATCAGCTGGTTGATAAAAACTATGTATTGAAGACAATGAAGTCTTCTGGTGTAATTGTAGATGCCCGCATGCAACGCTTTTACGATGGCGAACCAACGGGTAATCCGCGAGATGGACACATCGCTGGTGCAAAAAATATTCCCTATCCCGATCTGTTGGATGCCGCCAACATGTTTAAACCAGCAGATCAGCTGCAAGCGTATTTCACGCCTGTTGTTCCTGAAAAAGATAAAGAGATCGTCACGTACTGTTTTATCGGCCAAACGGCCAGTGTAGTTTATATGGCAGGCCGTATACTTGGGTATGACCATATCAAACTATACGATGGCTCACTTCAAGAGTGGAGTCGCATCGAGTCACTGCCAATGGAAGTAACGAAGAAGCCTTAGTGTAACTTAACAGCCGTCCACATTCTGGTGGGTGCGGACATCGCACCATAATTTCCCATCATGGCCATGCCATAGTAAGCACTTGATGCTCCAGACTGCTGTGCGGCAATGCTGCCAGGAGATGCGCCCGATCGATTTTGTGGTGCTTTGTTGCTGGGAATGTGGCGGCCGGTTTCAAATCCAATTCCCATCGTCTTCACATCTGCGGGTTTAATCTTAAAAGCTTTGAACGGAATTTTTACTTCATATTGATACGTGCCATCAGGTGTGTAGATGATTGCCATCTGCAATCCATTCATCAACCCTGCGCGAGTGGAAAAGATATTGTCTTTCGCCAGGCCTATCAATTCAAGACCTTCCACATCCTGGATCAGGTTTCTTTCAAGATCACCCTTCTTAGCATCTTTGCCCAATTCAGGTAAAGGCTGTTGTCCCTGATGTGCACCCACGGGGTACTTCAATCCAAGGTCTCTTTTTTTCTTTCCAGTTGGATCCATCCAAAGCGTGAATCCAAATAGTCCGATCTTTCTTTGTGTAATGACATCTGAAATCTGAATACGCACATATAAGTTGCTGTCATCATTGCACACATTGTAAATGAACTTGCCATCGGGATCGAGCGACCATTCGGTTCGCCACTCGGTTACCTGGCCATCAATCACGAGCGGCTCTGCAGGTGAACAACTTTCTTTAATATCCTTTTGAGCAAATGCAGTTGAACAAATTCCGAGCAGACCGACAAAGAGCAGATGATGTTTCATAGAATGATGTATTGTGGCGACTAAAGTAGAGTTATTGCCTTGATCTTCAAAATCGATGGCATTTCGCAAAAGGATTTCAAATGCGATCGCGTGGTTTGGACTTTGTGGTTTGATCGGGCTCTAAACTTTTTATCTTCGTGCGTTCTTAAAACGCCATTAGAAATGAATACAACAACGCCTGTTGGTCGTATTAAAGAAGTAGGTCCGTTTGCTCAACTTTTTCTTCGCCTGGCACTTGGCGTTAGTTTTCTGTGGCCCGTCATGGATAGACTGGGATGGCTGGGCTCGCCCGACTCTGGCAAAGTAGCCTGGGGAAGTTGGGAAAAATTTGTTACCTACACGAATACGCTGATGCCGTTTCTGAATCGCGACATAACTAATGTGATGGCGTTTATTGCTACCTCGCTGGAAGTAATTTTCGGTCTTTGTTTGATCATGGGTTATAAAACCAGAATCGTTGCCGTAGGCGGTTCCATATTAACAATGATCTTTGCCATTAGCATGGCTGTATTTATTAGTCCGGGTGCGCCACTGGATTATCCGGTTTTTGTATTTAGCGCTGCCAATCTTTTGCTGGCAACTATTGCAAGTTATAAATGGAGTTTGGATGACAGGCTGGCTTGAGTCTATTGCAGCTCCATTTTTCTAAAAATCTCCCAAACAACAATGCCAAGACACACGGAGATGTTTAGCGAATGCTTTGTTCCTGTTTGAGGAATTTCTAGTGCAAGATCGGCCTGATCGATTACGTCTTCGCTTACACCATCTACTTCATTTCCAAAGACGAGGCAATACTTAACATTTGGTTCGGGTGCGAATATTTGAAGAGGTTTGCTTTCGCTGGTTTGTTCAATGGCAATGATGGTATATCCCTGATGTTTCAATTGTTGGATGACATGGGCGGTCCTTTCTACATATTCCCAATCAACTGATTCGGTGGCACCCAACGCAGTCTTTTGTATTTCGCGGTGAGGCGGTGTGCCGGTGATTCCCGTGAGGTAGATCTTTTCAATTCTAAACGCATCGGCTGTGCGGAAGGCAGAACCAACGTTGTGAAGGCTTCGCACATTATCCAAAACAATGCAAACGGGGATTTTCTCAACGTTTTTGAATTCGTCAACCGAAATCCGTCCTAATTCTTCAAGTTTCAATTTTTTCATGCCCCGAAATTAGCAGAGGCAGCTGAATTGCAGCTAAAATTCTCTCCGAGGGTATTAGATAGCTAAACTCAATTGACAAAATGATTGCACAGCTAAGGTTCAAAACGGAGCTGGCCCGCATTATTTAGTTAAAGTGTTTCTGGAAGTGCAGTCTTCATGTAGGTTTTGACGTAAGGTTTCTCTTCGCGAATTCAAAAAACGGCTTTTTTGATCGTCTTTTTTCTTTTTCAGATAGTTCACTTACTCAACTTTTTTTCATGGCTCAATCGGAAAGTGCAGGTTTCGAAATCACCCCACCTTTGATGCATCAAACGAAAACAAAACGTCATGAGAACTTTAATCTTCATCATCATCGCAGCTTTAATGTTAACCGCTTGCAGCTTTGAGACCTACCAGTGTCATTCTTACGGCAACACCAACCACATGACCAAGCACGGAAACAAGGCTCAGACAAAATATATTAAGAAGCACATTTAAGAACTTTCTACCGGCTTGAAGGGATTTTTAAATCCGCATCAAGCTGGCGATGCAACAATCGGAAAGTCTTACCCAAATTTCCATTGACGTTAGATTTAATCTCGCGTCATCTAAATTTTCCCTTCAAGGTGTTGATTACATTTTTCCACCTGATCATTTTTTCTCCCTTTCTACAATTAATTCTAATCGCGAAAGCAAAATAGATTGGCCTAGCATCGCGTTTGGGAGAAGTCAGACGTAACCTTTTATTATTTATTTTTACCATCCTAACCTGATGGTCAACAACTTCGTTGATCAGAGTAGTAATATTTATAAAAGATGAAGGCAAAACCGCGAAAGAAAAAAGTAGAAGAGGTAGATGTGTTAACCCCGCTCGAATTAGAAGAAGAGCATCGCATACGCAAGGCGTTCAAGGATAAGGATTGGGCCGAGATTAAGAGTTCGGATTCATGGGTGATTTTTAAGGTCATGAGCGAGTTTGTGGAAGGCTTCGAGAAGCTGGCAAAGATCGGTCCGTGTGTTACTATTTTTGGGTCGGCACGCACCAAACCGGGACATCCTTACTATAAAATGGCCGAAGAAATTGCATTCGAACTAGTGCAAGAAGGCTATGGTGTAATCACAGGTGGCGGGCCCGGTATTATGGAAGCAGGAAATAAGGGAGCACGAAAGGCCGGAGGAAAATCGGTGGGGTTGAATATTTATTTGCCACACGAGCAGAAGGGAAATCCGTACATCGATGCGGATAAACTAATCACGTTTGATTACTTCTTCGTTCGCAAAGTTATGTTTACTAAGTACTCACAAGGTTTCATTGTGATGCCGGGTGGCTTTGGAACGCTCGATGAATTATCGGAAGCGCTCACGCTTATTCAAACAAAAAAAATTGGGCGTTTTCCAATTGTGATGGTAGGGAAAAAATTCTGGGGTGGCATGTTGGATTGGATTAAAAAAATATTGGTAACAGAAAAAATGATTCACGAAGATGATCTGGAACTAATTAACCTGGTAGATACGCCTGGCGAAGCAGTGAAAGTGATTAACGAGTTTTATGGCAAGTACATGCTGTCGCCTAACTTCTGATGAAAGACCTGTCTTTATTTTTGTCAACGGCAACATTGGTGATCCTGCTTGGGTATATCACCTATCGCGAAACGGTTGGTGAAGAGAAGTTAAATCCAATCTCTACACCGGTGATCATCAACGAGCAACTACCGGAGGAAATGGAAGATCCCGGTCATCCGCTTCCGGCTTTATCTTTGGATGTGCCCACGAGTGCTTCATTTGCGGGAGAGCCTGTTCCACTTGATATTCCAGATGTTCACGAACGCTTTGACAAAGAGTTACAAATCAACACCTATCTGCATAGCGCCACTTTATTTTTAATAAAGCGTGCCAATCGTTGGCTGCCCCAAATTGATTCGATTTTAAAACACAATGGCATTCCGGAAGATTTTAAGTATTTGCCCTTGATCGAATCAGCATTGATTAACGATGTGTCGCCAAAAGATGCGGTTGGGTTTTGGCAAATCTTAAAAACATCTGGAAAAGAATTAGGCTTGGAAATTACCAATGAGGTGGATCAACGATATGATCCCATCAAATCTACCCAGGCGGCTTGTAAGTATTTAAAACGCGCCTATGCAAAATTCGGAAGTTGGACCACCGTAGCCGCTTCTTACAATCGAGGCATGGGTGGCATGGAGCGGGCAATCGAAAATCAAAAAGTAAAATCGTACTACGATCTTTTTTTAAACGATGAGACCTCGCGCTATGTATTTCGCCTTTTGGCCATTAAAGAAATATATGAGCATCCGGATAAGTACGGCTTCAAATTAAAGCCAGAGCATTTATATGAAGAAGAGAATTTTCATGTGATAGAAGTGAAAGAAAGCATAAAGAGCCTGGTCGATTTTGCCAATGCCCAGGGAATCAATTATAAATTATTGAAGCGTCATAATCCGTGGCTGCGCGATGAAAAGCTCACCGTTAAAAAAGGAAAAAGTTATTTCATTGCCATTCCTAATTCCCAAACTCCACTCTCCAAGTCCTAATTCCCAAGTCCCTAATCATATGCGTCCATACATACTTGCCGAAAACAACTGGAAGACGATCAAAGACTCTTCCTTTGAAGTAGCTGTTCTTCCCTGGGGTGCCACTGAAGCACATAACTTTCATCTCCCATATGGTACTGACATTGTTGAAGCTGAACAGGTTGCTGCAGAGGCCGCGCGAATTGCCTGGGAACAAGGCGCAAAGATTACGGTATTGCCAGTTATTCCGTTTGGTGTGAACACCGGGCAATTTGATGTAATGCTCGACATGAATATGAATCCGTCAACACAATTGGCGGTGCTGCGGGATGTAGTAGAGGTTTTGAACCGACAGGGAATTTACAAGCTCATTATTTTAAATAGCCATGGCGGAAATGATTTTAAAACCATGATCCGCGAATTGGGATTGAAATTCCCCAACATGTTTTTATGCCAATGCAATTGGTATCAATCCATTGACCAAAAAGAGTTTTTTGAAAACAAAGACGATCATGCTGGTGAAATGGAAACCAGTGTGATGATGCATTTGACTCCGCATTTGGTAAGACCGTTGGCAGAAGCGGGTGATGGCGCTGCAAAGAAATTTAAGTTCAGCGCCATGCGCGAAGGCTGGGCGTGGGCCGAACGCAAGTGGATGCAGGTAACGAAAGACACGGGTGTTGGCGATCCGCGCAAAGCGAGTGCGGAAAAAGGACAACGCTATTTCAAGGCGGTGACCGAAAAAGTAGGCAAGTTCTTTTATGAAGTTGCTAAGGCCGATCGGAACGATCTTTATTCGTGATCAGAGCGACATTCTTCTCTTAGTCAATGCGGCAATAATTAACTTTTTCATTTAATTATTATAAATATAGTTGTATGACTATAAATATAGTCATACATTTGACGCATGGCGCACAAAGAGCTAACCAAGGCGGAAGAACAAGTCATGCAGTTCTTATGGAAGTTAGAGCGTGGATTTCTTAAAGACATTCTCGAATCTTTTCCTGATCCACGACCGGCTTATACTACTGTATCCACGGTGATTCGGGTGCTTGTCAAAAAAGGATTTATTGGGTTCAAGACCTACGGAAAGATCAATGAATATTATCCATTGATCTCAAAGAATGAATACTTTAATAGCAGACTGAGGCCTATCATCTCTGAATATTTTACTGAGTCAACGTCAAACTTTGCCTCCTACTTTGCAAATTCCAAACTCAATCTATCAGAGTTGGAAGAGATTCAGCGATTGGTTGATGAAAAAATTAAAAAGTTAAAATCAAAAAAGAAATAAGATGATGGGAGGATGGTATTTACTCAAGGTCAGTGTTTGCCTGTTGGTACTATATACTCCATACCTGCTTCTATTTAGAAATACAACCTTTTTTCGTGCCAATAGAGTTTACCTTCTTCTTACTCTTATATTTTCGTTTGTTCTGCCCGTACTTACGATTCGGCAACCTGCTGTTGTTCATTCATTGGTTGTCGAATCATCTCCTCAGTCATCGTTGGTTCAATATTACGATGACTTCAATTCAATCGGGCCGGTTGATAGTAGCATCAATTTTTCATTGATACTATCGCTGGTATATGTTGCCGGCCTGCTGTTTTTGGGTTTGAGGCTCGGATTTTCTATAAGGGCTATACTGAAGATTAAACGGGGCGCTGCAGTAGAAAAAATTGGTCGCGTAAGTATACTCCGGGTTGATTCAACCGAGCCGTTCTCATTCTTCAATTTAATATTTCTTCCGAAGTCGAATGTAAATACCTTAATCATTCAGCATGAGCGAATTCACGTTGCGCAGTTTCACTGGGTAGATGTTATGTTGGTTGAGATAGCTTCCATCATTCTTTGGTTTAACCCAATCATGATTTTATTCAAACGATCAGTGAAGATGCAACATGAATACCTGGCGGATGAGCAAACTGTTCGTGGAGATGTTCAGACCGAAGACTATCTGGAATGCATGCTAAAAGAAATTCAAAGGACGAATGTCTATGGCCCAATAAGTAACTTCTATTTTCTATCCATTAAAAATCGCATTACGATGCTTACTAAAAAAAGAACATCGGCTCCATTTTCGGGTTTGTACATTGTGCTTCTACCTGTTATTTGTATTCTTTTATTTGCTTTTTCAAAGGAACCATCAAGTACCTCAATTGCCTCGGATATACGTCTTGATGTTACCGGGGATAATATTCCAGCAATTGCACCCGTAGATGTGAGCAAAACTGAAATTACATCGGGTTATGGAATGAGAATGCATCCAATATTAAACGTGGCTAGACTGCATACGGGTATTGATTTTAAATCACCCGAAGGAGAAGTTGTGATGGTAACAGCAGATGGGATTGTGGTAGAAAATACATTCGATTCATACCGCGGTCAGTTTATTTTAATTCAACATGGCGATACTTTTTCTACTTCTTATTCTCATCTTCAAAGTGCTAGCGTCAAGGTGGGAGATCACGTTCAGAAAGGCCAGACTATCGGCTATGTTGGAAACACAGGACTCTCCAAAGGATCGCATTTGCATTACGAGGTTCTTAAGAACGGCACGGCAGTAGATCCAAAAGATTATTTACCTAAGCTTGACTAGTGAGTAGCCTTTCCCTTGCTCTTGGAATGGCACGAAGCTCATTAACCATCAACTAGCGACTAATCACTATCAACTATTTCTTCGGTGGATCAATCATGATATGCGCCCGGTGTGTGCCGGGGTTCATGATCCATGGCATGCCCGGAGTAGTTGGCTTGGCTGGCAGGCCGGTGCTTTCAGCAGTGGCGAAAGGAATATAAACGACCGATCTTGAATAGCCATCTTTCACTTCTCCGGTTTCAGGGTTGTATTTATCGGCTGGCGCTGAATAAACAACGAGGTTGGCAGGCGCTGTATTCATTTTCAGTTTTCCGCTTTTCACTTCTTGCTCGCGAATGGTGAAAATATCGTCAAAGCTCTTGCCTTCTTTTTTCAATTCGCGTCCACGTGCCATGAAAGGCTCAAGACTTTTATGATAACATGAAACACTAAATCCTGGTTGAGCAGGATCATCGGCCAAACACACCAATTCATTTTCGCCTTTGCGCAATACAACAAATTCACCTTTTGGCGAGTAGCCATACACCATCGCTTTATCGCGTGAGTCTTCGGCCGCAGCAAGAAGCGCAGTTTTGATTTGTACGTCTGCCGATGGAATGGTTTGAGCGCACGTCAATCCAATGGATATAATACTGAGTGTTAAAGATAGTATTGATTTCATATTACTGTTGTTTGTTTCCTCTAAAGTAGGCAGTAGGCAAGTTGCAATAGGCAATTGAATTGATGCCTTTTGCTTACTGTCCATTGCCTACTGTTTTACCATCCAATTCCATAATCCTCGCCATGATTACTTGATCCGCCCCAGAAGCTTCCATGTTTCCAATCAAAGTAAATGGCATTGATAGGTCCTGATGTGCGATCATCGAAAGAAATCTTATAACCCATCTGAATTAATTCTTTGTGTACCCAGGCTGGTGTGCCGGTATTTAACAACATGGCTCCGGGTTTTGGTTTTCGTTCGTCTTCATCGCCAAGAGACGCATACATTTGATACGTGTTAATGTTGGCGGCTTCAGTTGATTCTTGTACAGTCATCCCGAACTCAACGATATTCAAAAAGAACTGCAACAGATTTTGATCTTGTGAATCTCCACCCTGCACAGCAAACGACAGATAAGGCTTACCATCTTTCATCGCGAGCGAAGGTGTTAACGTTACTCGTGGGCGCTTGCCAGGTTCTACAACATTGAAAGGATCGAGCTTCTTATCCAACACAAAACTTTGCATACGTTGGCTCATACCCACTCCGGTTTTTCCTGCGATGCAAGCCGGAAGCCAGCCGCCACTTGGTGTGATGGATACGACCCAACCTTCTTTGTCGGCAGCTTCAACGGAAGTTGTTCCGCCTAAGAATCCATTTAAATAGGATTCATCAGGACGTGCTTGCGAAAACTTGTCCAATGATGCCACGCTCCATTCCGATAGTAAGTCGAGATACGGATTTTTCTTTCCCTCAAATGGATAAGGGTCGCCCGGCAACACTTTGGGATCATTCTTCTCAAGGTTCATCGTCTTGGCTCGTTCTTTGGCATACTCTTTTGAAAGCAGTCCTTTCATCGGTTCTTCGGGGGCAAATGCGGGATCGCCATAATAAAAATCGCGATCAGCAAACGACATGTTCATCGCCTGATAAAGCGTATGAATGTATCGCGCAGAATTATAGCCCATTGCTTTTAAATCAAAATTCTCAAGTATGTTCAGTGCCTGCAGCAACACGGGGCCCTGTGTCCATTGTTGCATTTTATACACTTCTATTCCTTTGTAGTTAACCGAAAGTGGTTCTTCAATTTTTACTTTCCAGTTGGCAAGATCCTGCATGGTAATTAATCCTCCTTGTTCTTGTGCGCCTCTTACAAATTCCTGCGCTATATCACCTTTGTAGAAGCGATCGTACGCAGCATAAATTGCTTCTTTACGATTCTTACCTTTTTTCAATGCGAGTTGTTCAGCTTCCACCATTTTCTTTAGTGTCTCCGCTAAGTCAAGTTGCTTAAATATCTCTCCGCCTTCCGGTGCTTCACGCTTTTCGCCTAGGTGGGGTAAGAACACAGCCTTGGAATATGGCCATTGTTTGATCAAATCTTTTCCACGCTCCATTTGGCCAGCCGTATGAGCATCAATCGCATATCCTTCGGCCATTTGAATGATCGGAGTCAAAATATCTTTTAAACTCATGGTGCCATATTCGGCAAGCATGGTGCACAATGCACCCGGTGTACCGGGAGTTGTTGCAGCAAGTGGACCGTATTGAGGAGGATATTTCATGCCTTTGCCTTTAAAGAATTCAACCGTGGCACCGGTTGGTGCAACGCCCATTCCGTTAATGGCAATTACTTTTCCTGTTTTTGGATGATAGATCAACGCTTGCGTTTCGCCACCCCAACTGAGCACGTCCCACATGGTGCAGGTTGCCGCCAGCATTGCACATGAGGCATCTACCGCATTTCCACCTTTGCTGAAAATCATGGCGCCAGCTGTTGCCGCCAGAGGTTTACCTGTAATCGCCATCCAGTTTTTTCCGTGAAGGGGTGGCTTTTGAGTACCTCCTGGTCGCGCATTAAATGATTGGCTGAATAAATTTGTGCAGAGTGAAGCGATGACAACGAGAAGGAAATACTTTTTCATGGCGGATTAGGTTGACCTATTCAAATATAATCATTCCGGAAAAGGAATTTAACACTTTGTGAGCAGCGGATGATGTTGGAAACCATTGGTATCCGGCTATTTTTTAATTACAAGGCATTCACACAATCATGGTGTCTGTAAAGTATATTTGATTACCATCAATTCTTACATCAATGCTTGATAAAATAACGGAAGCCAGCGCGTTTTTAACGGAAAGCGGAGTCACCGCCCCTGAAGTGGGAATTATTCTGGGCACCGGCCTTGGCAATCTATTCGTGAAACAGATTGAAAATGCTGTGGAGTTCGATTACCATCACATTCCACACTTCCCGGTTTCAACGGTGGAAACTCATCGCGGGAAATTAATTTACGGAGACGTTCGTGGAAAGAAGATATTGGCCATGCAAGGTCGCTTCCATTACTATGAAGGATATAACATGGAGCAAATCACCTTGCCGGTACGCGTGATGAAGATGTTGGGTGTGAAAAATTTATTAGTCTCGAATGCAGCAGGTAACATGAATCTGAAATGGAAGAAAGGCGAATTAATGTTGATTGATGATCACATTAATTTACAACCTGACAATCCATTGCGAGGCCATAACATTGATGAACTCGGCCCACGCTTTCCGGATATGAGTCAACCGTATTCAAAAAAGTTAAATGACCTTCTTCTAAAAATAGCTGCCGAAAAGAAATTGAAATTGAATGTTGGTGTGTATGTGGCGGTGATGGGACCTAATCTTGAAACGCGGGCTGAGTATCGGTTCCTTCATCGCATTGGTGCCGATGCGGTGGGCATGAGTACAGTGCCCGAAATTCTGGTGGCGAATCATATGAGTTTACCGTGTTGTGCTGTTTCTGTCCTTACTGATGATTGCGATCCGGATAATCTCAAACCCGTTAATCTAACCCAGATCGTGGAAACCGCAGGTAAAGCTGAAGCTATGCTCACAGATTTGTATGCCGAGTTGGTTTCAAGAATTTGATTCATCTGTTCACATTTGAACAGATGCAACCTTTCGTTATCACCTCTCGTCTAACTTTCAAAGTTCGACATTATGAAAGTAGTTCTCACGGCCGTCTTGTTTGTAAGTTCATTGATTGCATCCGCGCAAAGCGATAAAGCCAAAGACTTTCACCTGGATAAGGAATATAAAATGAACGGTCAGGGAACACTGACCTTAAAATGCTCGGACGCAAAAGTGAATATCACGGGCTCAACGCGAAGCACAGCCAAAATAAAGATTGATCGCGAAGTGGAGATGAAAGGAATTGTATTTAGCGGCCACGATGAATTTAATGTGGAAGTCGAGGAACTGGATGGAAATCTGGAGATACGTGAAAACAAATCGTATTCAGCATCGGGCATTGTGGGCTACTATCATGAAAAGTATAGCATCAGCATCAACCTCCCAGAGGGAGCAAGTCTGGTGGTAAAAGGTGATGACGGAGATTATCGGGTGGATAATGTTAACGGACGCATCTCTGTTGACCTGGACGATGCCGATATTGAATTGATGGCGTGTTCGGGAAATGATTTTAAGTTTAGAATGGATGATGGTGACATTACGATGGACGAAGGCAAAGGCAAGTTGGATATTGATGCCGATGATGCTGACGTGAGAATTTCAAGAGGAGCTTTCACCACCATTCAGGCAGATATTGATGATGGCGATTTGGAGATAGAGACATCATTAGCAGACAATGGTGATTATTATATCAACGCTCAGGACGGACTCATTGCCTTGACGGTAACCAATGGAGGAGGCAAGTTTGATATTCGTCATGACGATGCGCGCGTGGTGACCGAAGGAAAATTCCAAACCATAGAAGAATCTGAAAACAGAACTCGACTGACACTTGCTTCAGGAAACGCAAAAGTGGACATCAGAGCCGATGACGCACGCGTGAGATTAGCAAAACGATAATTGGTAAAGTTACGCGTGAGCTTTATTGCTTGCTATACATCGCAAATTCCAACGCCTTGTTTTAACGATGCTAGTTTATCTGGTCGTTTTGGAATAAATTCTTGCGCAACAAATCCTTTGAAACCGGTCTTGACAATGGCTTGCATAATAGCCGGATAGTAAAGTTCCTGTGTCTCATCAATTTCGTTGCGGCCGGGCACGCCACCGGTGTGATAATGACCAATGTACTTTGAATATTTTTCGATGGTGGCAATTACGTCACCTTCCATGATTTGCATGTGATAAATATCGTACAGCAATTTGAAGTTTGGCGAACCGAGTTTTTCGCAAAGTTTAACGCCCCACTCGGTATGATCGCACATGTAGTCTTTGTGATTGACTTTGCTATTGAGCAATTCCATGTTGATGGTGATGTTATACTTGGCAGCGAGTTTTACTACCGGCTCTAGTCCGATGGCACAATTCTCTAAACCCTTTTCAAAACTCATTCCATTTGCGTTTCCGCTAAAGCAAATCAAACTTTTCAAGCCGGCCTCTGCGGCTTTGGGAATGCTTACCGAATAATCTTTCAATAGCTGTTCGTGCAATGAAGGATCATTGAATCCTTTGTTAAGTCCGATGGATGTAGCATAACCCATCGCGCAGGTCAATCCGTGCTTAATGGCAATTGGCCATTGTTCTGCGCCCAACAATTCGACCGACTTAATGCCCATTTCCTTAGAAGCCTTTACCAAATCTTCCAACGGTATAGCACCATAGCACCATTGGCACACCGAGTGGTTGATATTATTTTTCAGGTCGGCAGAAAGTATGTCCATTCCTTTGGATATCTGTGGCAATGCGATGGCGGCTGCCGTTGTAGCGGCCATTTTCTTTAGGGCTTGATGGCGATTAATCTTCATAGCGAGCGATTTATCCTTCTAGTTACGATTTTCAATTATAAAACTCAACTGAAATATAATTGAGTGCTAATTCTTATAGACGGTTCCGTCTTTCATAACAAAATTTACTTTCCTAAGGTCAGAGATATTTTTGGAGGGATCGCCAGTAACGATGACGATATCCGCTTTCAATCCTTCTTTCAAGAATCCGACTTGTTTGTCTATGTGAAAAGCCCTGGCATTTACACTCGTTGCCGCTTTCAATACATCAAGTGTATTCATGCCGTATTCAACCATCAGCTCCATCTCCAATACATTTTCGCCATGCGGGAAGACACCCACATCGCCACCCATGCCAATGGCAACACCTGATGCAATCGCTTCCTTAAAACTTTTTTTCTTGTTGGTCACATTCGCGGGTTCAGGCGCAACGCCTTTTTTCCAACCACGGTATTGCGAAATCATATCTACTGCAGCTACGGTAGGAATATACGTCACATTGTGTTCTTTCATGAGCTTACCGATTTCCGCATCGATAAAATCTCCGTGCTCAATTGTTTCGGCTCCGGCCAACACCGCCCGCCTGATGGCTTCTTTCGACTTGGCGTGACAAACCATCACGCGGCCGCTGCTTCTCGCCACTTCATTTATGAGTTTCAATTCATCCAATGTGAAGGATGGCTGATCGTCTCCATTCAAGCCCCAGCGATAGTCTGCATAAATTTTTATGAAGTCGGCACCTTTGCCAATCTGATCACGCACCACGCGAATCAAATCATTTCCATCGGCTGGTTCGGCACCCAACATGATTTGCTGATCGTTATCATATCCTTTTGGTCCATAGGAACCAGTAGAAACAATGGCGCGACCGGCCACCATCAGGCGCGGACCAGGAATAATTCCTTCGTTGATGGCGCGCTTCAGCGCTACATCTGAATAGCCAGCGCCCTCAGTTCCAAGATCGCGTGCGGAGGTAAAGCCTGCGAGCAGCGTGTTTTTTGCATGAACTGTGGCGCGGGCGGTTCGATAGGAATCAGTTTCCTTCAACACTTGAGTGTCCCAATCAGTGATGTTATACGGATATAATAAAAGATGCGAATGACCTTCGATTAAACCTGGTGTAAGTGTTGAGTTGGGATAGTTGACTTTCGTTGCACCCGCTGGTTCTTTGATTTTATCTTTTGGACCGACAGCAACTATTTTATCGGCTTCCACCACAACAGCCCAACCTTCATGCATTGCTTCGCCATCGAAAACGCGATCTGCAGTCAGGTAATAAGATTTTGTTTGCCCGTTGGCAACGAATGAGCAAAGACATGCGAGAGCAATAAATATATTTTTCATCCAAAGATTTTATCAACGAGTTCTTGTTTTGAAATTTGATGGGTCTCAGCGATATCAGAAATAATTGCCGAAAGAGTGCCGATTTTTATCGGGTCGTGATTTGGGATAGTAAGATGATGTTCAAAATTAGGAAGCTTACACGTGAGTCTAACATGACTCCCTTTTTGCCGGATAACTATATATCCTATTTTCTGAAGCGACTTGATTAATTCAGTGCCGGATACATTTCGCGGCAATTTCATAAACTGATCATCTCTTCCTTAACGTAGTGAAGACGTATCACAGACGGAGTGTCTCCTTCTTCAAAGTGGCAACGCACGGCTTCGCGAATGTTTTGCTTTAATTCGTCAGGGGTCTCACCTTCGGTAAAAATGGATTTGCCTAAGGCGCGTGCCTCATAGCCCCCCTCAGCGGAGTCCTCAACTAAGAAAATTATTTCATTCATATTCCAATTTAAGAAACATCGAGACAAACAAAAAACCCTTCTGTGACGAAGGGTTTTGATTTATAGAAAGAGTGAAACATTAAATCGCCTTCAAAGCTGCATCATAATTTGGTTCTTGTCCGATTTGAGGAACGAGCTCAGTGTATTTTACTTTTCCAGCAACATCAATAACAACAACTGCCCTCGCCAGAAGACCTGCAAAGCCACCGTCTACCAATTCAACACCATATGCTGTTCCAAAACCCTTTCCGCGAAAGTCTGACAGTGTGATCGCGCGATCAATTCCTTCAGCTCCACAAAAACGTTTCTGTGCGAAAGGGAGGTCTTTTGAGATACAAAGCACAACCGTGTTGTCCAATGATGCTGCTCTTTTGTTGAATTCACGAACAGAAGCAGCGCAGACTCCAGTGTCAACGCTTGGAAAAATATTGAGAACGATTTTTTTGCCGGCAAACTCAGATAACGAAACATCTTTCATGTCGTTGCCGGAAAGAACAAAGGAAGGTGCAGCTGATCCAATCGATGGAAGATCACCGATGGTATGTGCATCATTAGGACCAAGTTTTGTAAGCGCCATAGTAAATGAGGTTTAGAACTTTACAACACGTTTTAGTTTAAAAAGTTATCGAATGCGGTCAGAATCTCTCACCATTTTTTCATCCCTGCGAATGAAACGAATGGAGAGCCAGTTGGCCGTAACGCCCACGAACGGAAGATAAAGACCTAATCCATACTTCCAGCCTCCTGGGTTTTCTTTGATCAGGCTGTTGGCAAACAGAATCGCGCAAAGCATAACGCCCATTAAAATCAACGAATTAAGTGTACCCATTTTGATTTGAGTGATACGATTGTCATATCGTCTTATTTCCATAATGGCGATTGTCACTGCGGCTATCATTAAAATGGCAGTGGCGCAGTATGGAAAGTAGGCAGTTGTTCTCGTTTCACCTTCCGTTGTGGTATAATGCAAAGGATAAAGTGATTTCTTAATCTCGAGGTCCGGATCGACTGTTGCCCAAATTGGTAAGAATAGACTTGATAGCATGGACACTACTACAATTACGAGAAACACAGTTTGAATTCTTTGCCACATAGGATCGTTGATTAAATTGCGGGGCAAAAATAGGAATTTAGAAGTCAGAATTTAGAAGCCATACTTCTAACTTTTTATCTTCTATCCTTACTTCTTTCGGAATGAGATATTTTTTCGAGATCACCTACAACGGTATTGAATATCACGGCTGGCAAAATCAGCCCAACGCCATTAGCGTGCAGCAAGTGGTGGAGGATGCCATGACCAAAGTGTTTCGAAAGAAAACCGATGTGGTAGCCAGCGGACGCACAGATACAGGTGTACACTGCATTCAGCAATTTTTTCATGCCGATGTGGACAAGGAGTTTAATGAGAGCGACTGGGTATTAAAACTCAACTCCATTCTTCCCCGCTTCATTGCCATACGATCTGTTGTACCCGTGAAAGAAGAGGCTAATGCACGATACGATGCTCTTGAGCGATCCTATGAATATAGGATCACGCGGGTAAAAGATCCGATTCTGGTGGGCCGGGCATATTACTTCTTTCGCGAGCTGGATGTAAAAACTATGAACAAGGCTGCTGCGTTACTATGCGGAGAACATGATTTCCAATGCTTTAGTAAAGTGCATACCGATGTAAATCACTTTATTTGTGACATCAAGCGTGCACATTGGAATCAAACTGGCGACTTGTTGGTTTTTACCATCACGGCCAATCGGTTTTTACGCGGAATGGTAAGGGCCATCGTGGGTACGCTGTTGGACGTGGGCACCGGCAAAATTTCTTTACAGGATTTCCGGGAGATTTTAAAAAGCAAAGACCGTAAGAAAGCAGGGGTAAATGTTCCGCCAGAAGCGTTGTATATGTTGAGTGTTAAATACCCCAAGACAATATTTTTAAAGTAGATTTTCCTCGCTCGTCCGGGCGAAAAGTGTGAGGTTATGGAGAAAGAAAAGGTAAGCAGTGGTAATATTATTGACTTTACAGTACTCAGAAGAATACTTCAGTTTGTAAAACCGTATAAGGGAAGATTTTATATCATTATCCTGTTGACGCTTCTCTTAGGTGTCCTCACACCTATTCGCCCGTATTTGATTCAATACACACTAGACGAACACGTGCAATTCGGCAATTATCAAAGCATGGTCAACATCATGCTGCTCATCTTCGGATTGTTGATCGTTCAGTCCATTTTTCAATATGTTCATACCTATCTCTCCGGAAGAATTGCACAGTTTGTGATACGGGATATTCGGATCAAACTCTATGAACACATTATCAATCTACGATTAAAGTTTTTTGACAAAACTCCCATTGGCCGATTGGTGACACGAACTATTTCTGATGTGGAAACGCTGGCCGATGTTTTCAGCGAAGGCCTGGCCGCCATGGCAAGTGATCTCCTCCAGGTGGTTTTCATTTTGGTGTTTATGTTTTATACCGATTGGCGGTTGGCATTGGTGAGTTTGTCTACCATTCCGCTCATGTTGCTTTCAACTTACATCTTCAAAGAAAAAATAAAAGTCGCATTCAATGACGTGCGCAATGCCGTGTCTAATCTGAATGCTTTTGTACAAGAACACCTTACGGGAATGAGCATGGTGCAGATTTTTGGCAGCGAGAAAAAAGAGTTTGAAAAATTTAAAGAAATTAACAAGGAGCACCTCGACTCGAACATGAAATCGGTATTGTATTACTCTGTTTATTATCCGGTGGCAGAAATAATTGCAGCGATGGGAATTGGATTATTGGTGTGGTACGGTGCCAAGGGAGTAATTCATCAGGAGCTTACGGGCATCTCATTGGGCAAGCTCACCGCCTTCATCATGTACATTCAACTTTTCTTCCGTCCTATTCGCATGATCGCAGATCGTTACAACACCTTGCAAATGGGTATTGTGAGTTCGTCACGCATCATCAATTTATTAGACGATCAGACTGACGCGGTAGAAAATGGAAGTTATACGCCTGAAGAAATTAGGGGAGATGTAACGTTTGAACACGTCTGGTTTGCCTATAACGATGCCGACTATGTATTGAAAGACATCAATCTTCACATTGCACCGGGTGAAACGATTGCCATGGTGGGGGCAACGGGCGCTGGAAAATCTTCCATCATTAATTTGTTGAATCGCTTTTATGAGATCAACCGTGGCACCATAAAAGTAGATGGAACAGACCTGAATGAATATGATCTCGTAGCACTGCGAAAAAATATTGGTGTGGTTCTTCAGGATGTATTTCTGTTTTCTGACACGATCAGAAACAACATTACACTTGGTGACCCTGACGTGACCGAAGAAATGATTCTTCATGCTGCAGATTTGGTGGGCGCGAGAAAATTTATTGAGCGACTTCCCGGTGGACTTGATTACAACGTCATGGAGCGTGGTGCTACTATTTCGGTTGGCCAACGACAGTTGCTTTCTTTCATTCGCGCAATGGTCTATGACCCGAAGATTCTCGTGTTGGATGAGGCCACTTCATCCGTTGACAGTGAAACAGAGGAAATGATTCAGCAGGCGATTGAAAAAATGATGACCAACCGAACAGCCATCGTGATTGCCCATCGCCTTTCCACTATTCAAAAAGCTGATAAAATTATCGTGCTTGATAAGGGCGAAATCAAGGAAATAGGACGCCACGAAGACTTGCTAACCCGGGATGGATTTTATGCACAACTCCACAAAATGCAGTACAAGGAAGTGGTTTAAGGCATTGCATTCATAGTTCCGTATTCTCCCAAATAAAAATTGCAAAAGAGTTATATTTGCTCTAATGCGATTCCACAAAATATATTTTTTATTTTTTTTCTTGCTGCTCGGCACGAGCACTTCGTATTCGCAGGTCAGGAAGAGTTCGCTTAGTGGCAAGTTCAGTGTGCCCAGCGTTTCGAAAGGTAAGGCGCGCATCATGTGCCCTATTTTCCACGAGAGCAAATACCCGTATCAGGGCATCGGCCTCAAGTTTGGCGATCCATTCGCGATGACGTATAAATTTTATCCGAACAAGAATTGGGCCTTTGCGGCTGATGTGGGCAAAGCTTCCAGCGGACTTTATAACAAATACTATCGGTCTGTTTTCAAAGGCTACTTGCCCGACACACTTTCAGGCGAGCAAACCATTTCCTATTTAACCCACAAAGCCAATTCCGATTGGCTGATCGAAACAAAATTTTTGTATCAGTGGGATGCTGAGAAAATTTCAAAAGGCTTACAATTATACGCGGGGTTGGGTTGGCAATGGCGTGCTACCAGCATCACCTATGATTATTTGTATGAGGATGGTTTTTTTGATAACAAGTTTGGAAAGTTTACCGAAAGACGATTCACGTACGGTCCGGTCGTTATACTCGGATTTGAATATTCTTACTTCTCTCTTCCCATTTCAGCTTTTATCGAAATAGAAGGATACACCGATGCGCTGATAGACCCCGGTTATAAGCGCTTTCAGGGTGGAGTCGGACTGAGGTACGTTTTCTAGATGTGATGTAGCCTCTACATCACGGGTGCATCAACCTGAGGACCTTCATCGCTTTGCATTTGTTTTTCGAACAACTCGCGATAGGTGCCCGACCTGGCATACAAACTTTCATGCGTTCCCTCCTCTACCACCACGCCATCGTGTAATACCAGAATTTTATTAGCAAGTTTGGCCGATGACACACGATGTGAGATAATAATGGTTGTGCGGTCTTGCATGATTTTTTTCATGCTGTTAAGAATCGTGTTTTCAGTTTTGGTATCCACGGCCGAAAGAGCATCGTCCAGCAAGAGTATTTTAGGTTTGCGAACAATAGCGCGTGCAATAGACACTCGTTGTTTTTGCCCACCCGACAAGGTGATACCTCTCTCGCCTACGCGTGTCTGAAATCCCTTTGGAAACGCAACAATGTTTTGGTAAACGTCAGCATCCTTGGCGGCTTGTAGTACTCGCTCTTCGTCTGTGTTGTCGAGGCCAAAGGCAATGTTGTTATAAATGGTGTCGCTGAACAGAAAAACTTCCTGAGGCACAAAGCCCATTTGACTTCTGAGATTCGTAAGATTATAATCCTGAATACGAATATCATCAATCAAAACTTCTCCCCCGGTTGCATCATACATGCGCGAAAGCAGATTGGATACCGTACTCTTGCCAGAGCCCGTTGTGCCAATAATCGCAAGTGATTCTCCAGGATTTATTTTGAAGGAAATATTTTTAAGCGCTTGAATGCCGGTGTCTGGATAGGTGAACGACACATTCTTAAACTCAATCTTTCCCGCTATTGCCTTCTCCACATTTTTCTCGGAGAGAATGTCTGTTTTGGTTTTTAGAAATTCGTTAATTCTTTTTTGAGATGCTTCAGCACGCTGCACTAAACTGATCGTCCAGCCCAGCGAAGCCACGGGCCATGTCAACAAATTGACATACATGATAAATTCTGCAATGTTTCCGAATGTAAGAGAGCCATTGATTACTTCCACGCTTCCCGCGTAAACAGTAAGAATAGTACTCAAGCCAATTAGCCCTCCGATCAACGGAAAAAACAGCGACTGCACACGCGTAAACTTCAAGGATTGTCGCTTATACTCATTGCTTTCTTTCGTAAAGTTTTGGATGGATTCTTTTTCCCGCGTAAAGGATTTTAAGACACGAATGCCCGAGAAAGCCTCTTGCACGAATGTGCTCAACCGCGATTGGCTTTTTTGAATCTCTTCAGAACGGTGCTCAATGATATTGTTTACATAAAAAATGCTGATGGACAATATCGGCAATGGCAGCAACGAATACCAGGTCAGTTTTGGACTGATCATAAACATATAAGGAATCAGCATGAGAAATAATGTGACTAGCTGAAGACCATACATGATGGAGGGGCCGAGATACATTCGCACACGACCAACATCTTCCGAGATGCGATTCATTAAATCACCCGTGCTGTTTCTGCGGTAGAAACTCAACGGCAATGTTTGGTAATGTTCAAACACCTCATTTTTAAGATCGTACTCAACCAGTCGGCTCATGACGATCAATGTTTGACGAACAAAGTACAAGAAGACACCGCGCAGCAGCGCCATGACTAAAATCAAAATGGCATAGAGCAGAATCCCTTTGGCAAAAACGTTAAAGAAATCTTGTTCCACGTTTGTATTTTCAAATGAGCGATAGGTCTTGATATTGTCGACAACCAGGTCGATAGAATACCGAACCATTTGGGCAGGAAGAATTTGAAATACGTTTGAGATCAGAACGAATACCAGCCCAAGAATAAGGTGCCACTTATATTTTAACAGATATCGGTTGAGGTACTTAAGTTCCTTCATGAGTGCTGATCAGGTTGTATAACAAACGAAGCCATCGCTTTTTAGTTCCGGCTACAAAAACAGAAGGCAAGAATAAAACATTATTCGGAATTTCAGACGGGAATTGTGATCGTAAACTCAGAGCCAACTCCATACTCGGTTGTAAAATCGATTTTGCCCTTAAGTTTTTCCACGGCTTCTTTGGCAATGAACAAGCCAAGGCCCGATCCGGTTGAATTGGTGGTGCCCCGATAAAACATTTCAAACACTTTGTCCTTATAAGCCGGAGCTATTCCTTCTCCGTTATCAAGTATTTGTATGCTCACGTGCCCATCAAGCCTTCCCGACCTCACATCGATTTTGCGCGATTCATCCGTTCGCTTTTTCTGATACTTAATAGCATTTGAGAGAAGATTGCTCAAAATAACCTTCATCAGAAATCGGTCTGTTACAATCGTGTCATCTTTCAGATTGATGTTGAAGGTGATGCTTTCGAAGTTTTCGAGGTAGACGAGATTATCGGTAATTTCAGTGATCAGATTTTTGAGATTTACTTCTTCTTTTTGCACTTCCTTTCGGCTGGTGCGGGAGTGATCCAGTACCTCGCCAACAAAATCTTCCAGTTTTTGAACACTCATGCCAATCTTGTCGATGTACGGAAAGTTTTCTTTCTCCAATCGTCCAAGAGCAATCAACCCTTTAATGGATTTAAGCGGAGCGCTAATGTCGTGTGAGACACTGTAAACAAAACGATCCATCTCGCGATTGGCTTCCGTCAGTTGCCGATTTGCTTTTTCGATTTGACTTTTTTGTTCCGTGAGCGCGGCTTCTGTTTTTTTAAGATCCGTAACTACTCTTCCAATCAGCATAGACGTGAAGAGCATGGTGCCCATACCAATTTGTACGCTTAGCAACTGAGACGAAACAGCAAGCTGTGGAATCAAACCACCAAAGCTTACTAACGGCAAAATGTAATTGAGAATAAAAATGATAAGGTTGGCAAGCACTACCGTATCAAAGCCATTGCGAATTGCTAATACCGTGGCCACAATCCCGTATAAGAACCAATACTTATCAAAATCAATCACAAAGCTGAGTGCAGCAAAGATTAACGTGGTAGTGATCAGATCGCGCAGGCCAATTTTTTTTCCTTCGGATAGATCAGCCTCACCATTATTCTCTGAAACTAATTTGAAAATTCGGTTATGAGGAATGGGTTTGAAAAAATGTATGGCCGGAATGGTAATCGATATGATGGTAATAAAGTCGGAAAGCCAAAGCAAGGCGACCCGCTCCATATTTCCGTTGATGAAGGTATAGTGATAGGTATAAAATGAATTGATAAAGTCGGGCAGCACCACGCCTAATATGGTGAACTTTACAAGAGAGGAAGTATTTGAAAGTCCTTTTGATTGACGAACAAGATTTTGGCAGAAGAAGTAAGATGCAAAACTAATGACCGGCTCGTGTGTGGCTGTAAATAAAATGTGTCCCCAACTTCCTGGCGATTTCCAGAGAACGAGCGTAAACACGGCATTAATGTAGGAAAGAACCAACACCCGCCATCCAAACCAATGAGTCATGGCAATGGAAATAGAGATGGGGAGATACAACAGAAAGGAATTTGTCAGGTTCCTCAGATAATATGAAATCAAGGAACTGCAGACTAAGATAAGCAGCAGCATAGGCCAGGTTAAAATGCCCCATTTGTGCTCCGAATCTTCAGAAAAAAGCTTCATCTTATTTTGCTGGGCAAATATAATTACTTAAAAAGCTGTTCATGAATAAATTAATTGGACTCAGCATTTCCTTGAAACCGTTACCTTTGTTTATCAGTTATAAGTACAAATTAAGAATATGTTTAAGTTTCTTCTGGTTTGCGCCATTATCGGTTATATCTTCTATAAGGTAGGAGGTATTTTTTTCAGGGCAGGTGCCGCCTCCCAACAGGCAAGGAGACCTCAGGACACCGCCTCGAATGTACATGCCAATCCGGTTAAGGAAAAGAAAGGTGGCATTAAGGGAGGAGAATACGTGGACTACGAAGAGGTGAAATAGTCAACAGTCTTCTTTAAGAACTCCATTGATTCAGAATAATGCACAGCATTCATTTCTATAAGTATCAGGCGACCGGCAACGACTTTGTTGTAATCGACAATCGCGCTGGAGCTTATTCGTTTTCGGCAGCTCAGATTCAAAAAATATGTGATCGCAGATTTGGCATCGGTGCCGATGGCTTGATGCTAATTGAAAAACATCCAACACTGGATTTCAATCTTCAGTACTACAACAGTGATGGCTCGCAAAGTTTGTGCGGTAACGGAAGCCGGGCCGCTGTAAAGATGGCATCCGCTCTGGGCATGGTCAACGGCAAAACTATTTTCAATGCGTATGATGGTTTGCACGAAGCTGAACTTCTGCCGAAGGAGATTGTGCGATTGAAAATGAATGATGTGAAAGAAATAAGTACGCGCGGTGATGAGGTATTCTTAAATACGGGTTCACCTCACGTCATTCGGTTTGTTAAAAATCTGAAGGACTTTGCCGTTGTGGATGAGGGAAGGAAGATCCGCTACAGCGATGAACACAAACCCAACGGTACCAATGCAAATTTTGTAGAGCTACTGGATAATAATACCATTTTTGTTCGCACCTATGAACGGGGTGTGGAAGACGAAACGCTTTCATGTGGAACGGGCGTTACCGCGGCTGCTTTGGCGGCATCACTGAAAGGATATGTTTCTCCGATTTCTGTAAAAGTACTGGGCGGAGAACTCTCCGTGGAGTTTACATCCAATTCATCGGGCATAAAGTCAGGCCCAGCATCGAATACTTCGTCAAATGCGGCTGCATTCGATAATATTTTCCTTATTGGACCTGCCAAAATGGTGTTTGAAGGAGATTTGGAACTATAATTGCACCCCCAAAACCTTTATCTTTACGCCCCTTTGGGTAAGTTAATCGTTAATCGTGATCCGTTCATTCGGAGGCCAATAACGCTTAACGAATAACCACTAACGGACAACGCTAAGTATGCTACAATTCATTGCCAAAATTTTCGGAACAAAATCAGAGAAAGATATTAAGTCGGTCATGCCACTCGTGGAGGCAACCAAACGCGAAGGCGAGAAGTTGGTCTCTATTTCGAATGACGAGTTGAGAAATAAGACGCTGGAGATACAAAAGGATATCAATGCAGCCCTCAAGCCAATTGATGATCAAATAGCGGAGCTTCATAAAAAAATTGCCGATCAACCCGATCTTGATCTTAACGAAAAGGAATCTGTCTTTGCGAAGATTGATTCATTAGAATTGGATCGTAACAAAGAACTTGAAAAAGTCTTATTAGTCGTATTGCCAAGAGCATTTGCTGTTGTGCGTGAAACCGCTCGCAGGTTCAAAGAAAACGAATACCTCGAGGTTACAGCTCAGGATTATGACGTTAAGTTTTCTGCCAAGCATGAAAATATCAAGATAGTTGGTGACAAAGCTCAGTGGGCCAACAAATGGATGGCAGCTGGTAACATGATCACCTGGGACATGGTGCATTATGATGTTCAGATCATTGGTGGTATTGTGTTGCATACCGGAAAAATATCCGAGATGGCAACGGGTGAGGGAAAGACACTGGTGGCTACCTTCCCAACTTTCTTAAATGCGCTGGCTAAGCGTGGTGTGCACATTGTAACGGTCAACAACTATCTGGCTGTTCGCGATAGCGAGTGGATGGCACCTCTGTTTCAATTTCACGGCTTGACGATTGATTGTATCGACAAGCACGAGCCGAATTCGAACGAGCGGAGAAACGCCTACCTGGCAGACATCACCTATGGAACAAACAACGAATTTGGTTTCGACTATCTGCGTGATAATATGGCCCGCGACCCCGAAGAACTGGTGCAGCGCGGCCATCATTATGCGATGGTGGATGAAGTGGATAGTGTATTGGTGGATGAAGCCCGTACGCCTCTTATCATTTCAGGCCCCATTCCAAAAGGCGATGAACACGAATTTTATGATCTAAAGCCAAGAATATTTAAGGTGGTAGAAGCTCAGAAGAAATTGGTGAACCAATATCTGAATGACGCTAAAAAATTATTGGCAGAAGGAAAAGAAAAAGATGGTGGGCTTGCACTGTTTCGCGCTCACCGAGCGATGCCTAAATACAAGCCGTTGATCAAGCTGTTGAGCGAGGTGGGTATGAAAAACGTGTTGCAGAAAACAGAAAACTACTATCTGGCCGACAATAAAAAGATGATGCCTGAGGCCGATGAGCCTTTGTTCTTTGTAATTGATGAGAAAGACAATAGTGTTGATCTGACAGAAAAAGGAATTGACCTTATCACGGGCGCGGGGGAAGATCCTAAATTTTTCATCTTACCCGAGATTGGCACAGAGCTAAGTAAGATTGAAAAGGATCCTGCCATTTCAGCCGAAGACCGGTTTGTAAAAAAAGAGAATCTTATTCGCGAATACTCCACAAAATCGCAACGCATTCACAGTGTCAATCAATTACTGAAAGCATACACGTTGTTTGAAAAAGATACGGAGTACATCATTGTTGATGGTAAAGTCAAAATTGTTGACGAGCAAACAGGCCGCGTGTTGGACGGAAGAAGATATTCGGATGGATTGCACCAGGCCATTGAAGCAAAAGAAAATGTAAAGGTGGAGGATGCTACACAGACGTATGCCACCATTACGTTGCAGAACTATTTCCGCATGTACCACAAGCTTGCTGGTATGACAGGTACAGCAGTGACAGAAGCCGGTGAATTCTGGGATATTTATAAGCTGGATGTAGTAACGATTCCCACCAATAAACCCATGACCCGCAAGGACATGGAAGATCTGGTGTTCAAAACGGTGCGCGAAAAATTTAACGCAGTAGTAGATGAGATTGTAAAACTGACTGGTGAAGGGAGACCCGTACTTGTGGGTACAACATCGGTTGAGATTTCGGAGTTGCTCAGCAGAATGTTGCAGATGAAAAAAATCAAGCACAATGTGTTGAATGCAAAGCAACATCAGCGTGAGGCAGAAATTGTAGCCGAGGCTGGAAAGCCAGGAACGGTAACGATCGCTACCAACATGGCTGGTCGTGGTACGGATATTAAACTTACACCGGAATCACGTGCAGCCGGAGGCCTTGCCATCATTGGCACGGAGCGCCACGAATCACGAAGAGTAGACAGACAGTTGCGTGGTCGTTCGGGTCGTCAGGGTGACCCGGGAACTTCTCTTTTCTATGTGTCATTGGAAGACAACCTGATGCGTTTGTTTATGCCGGAACGCATCGCCCGCATCATGGACAGGCTTGGATTGAAGGAAGGTGAAGTAATTTCACATTCTATGGTGACGAGTTCAATTGAGCGTGCGCAGAAGAAAGTAGAGGAAAATAACTTTGGTATTCGCAAGCGCTTGCTGGAGTATGACAACGTCATGAACTCTCAGCGCGAGGTAATTTACAAGCGCAGACGAAATGCGTTGTTTGGTGAGCGGTTGCAGTTGGATATTCTAACGATGCTATTCGACACCTGCGAAGACATGGTAGCCAATGCAAAAGCAGGCGAGAACTTTGACGATTTTAAATTGGATGTGTTGCGCGTACTCGGCTTTGATTTGAAGATGTCGAATGACGAGATTTCAAAGTTAGATCAGAACGCTCTGGCGGAAAAATTGTATCACCAGGCACTGGATCACTATGAACACAAAAACAAATTAGTGGCCGAGAAATCTATGCACATTGTAAGAGATGTTTATAAAACACGTGGCGCCACTATTCAGGAAATATTGGTTCCCTTTACGGATGGCACCAAGCAGATTGGCGTGGCCTCGAATCTAAAAGCGTGTGTTGACACCAACAACGCTGAATTGATAAAGGCCATGGAGAAGATGATCACCTTGGCGATCATTGATCAGCAATGGAAAGAGCACCTGCGCGACATGGATGACCTGAAGCAGTCGGTGCAAAATGCCGTGTACGAGCAGAAGGACCCTTTGTTGATTTATAAGTTCGAAGGCTTTGAAGCATTCAAGAGATTTATTGCTCGGGTAAATGAGGAAACAGTCTCCTTCCTGATGAAGGCGGATATTCCACTTCGTGAGCAAGAACAAGTACAGGAGGCTCGCACGCAGAAGCGGGTGAAGCTAAGTGAACAAAAGGAGGAATCTCGTTCGCTGCTGCAAGGTGGAGGGCAACAGCCACAAGGACCGCAGCGACCAGTTGAGGAAAAGGTAATGCCTGTAAAATCAGAGCGGGTAGCCGGACGAAACGATAAGGTAACCGTGCAATATCCGGACGGGCGCGTGCTGAAAGACGTGAAGTATAAAAAAGTGGAGGATGATATTCAGACCGGTAAGTGTATTGTGATTGAAGGATAGTTTTTTAAAAGGCCGCAAGCTAACAGCCACATGCTTCAAGCTTTAGAGAGTTTACATGAGGCATGCGGCTTGAAGAATAAATTCAAGTCAATCTATTTTAGTGCAACTATGAAAACTAACATTTCCGTCTTCTCCTTCATATTGATAGCGATGGGATGTGTTGCTCAAAAACAGAACAACGACAAGTCGTACTACGAAGACTTATCGAAAGTACGCCCCAAGTTTGAAATGCCCGTTGACTCGCTGAAGAAAACGGCAAGCCAGGAAGTAAAGACTCCGGTTGTTCCCACGCGAAATGTGAATACTAAAGTAGATGCGGTGTTAGATAGCATCGATCGTCTTAACAGCTTGCGAAAATTTGTAGATGGCTATACCATTCAAATTTATTCCGGGCAGAACCGTGAAGACGCTAACAACGCAAAGAAAACACTTGCTGATGCCGATACCGGCCTCACAGCTGATCTTCAATATATTCAGCCTAAGTTTCGCGTGCGCGTAGGCAATTACTTTTCCAAGCTCGAGGCTCAAAAAGATCTTATGCGGTTAAAACAGGTGTTTCCAAACGCAATTCTAATTCCTGAGAAGATTCCGATTCGGTAGTGTTGACGATCAGCAGATCACGTGAGTAAATCTCACTTCACCCAGTAGTCAATCACGGTCACTTTGTCCAGATGTGGTTTTAGCACTTCTACAAAAGCTTTGTGATCGGGATGAACCAAATAATCATCGCGGTCTTTCTCGCTGGCAAAGCTCGCCAGGAAACAATGGGTTAGTCCTTGATTCAAACCCTCAGGGCTATTGTTTGTTCCCCATTCAAAATCTTTGATCAGTTTGATTTTTCCTTTCAACGCGATGAAAGCGTCTTCCACCTTCTTTACATCTTGTGCAGAAGAAGTATCCTTGAATTTAAAGAGCACCACATGCCGCAGTACTTTTGAAGATTTTGATTGTGCCTGAGTGGTTGTCATAATGGTGAGACAGAACAAAAGTGTTAATAATGAGAAGAAGATTTTTTTCATAATGATTTAGTTTAAGTCAAAGCATCGAAACATTTCTGCCGAGTAAGGTCAACTCCACGACAATCAGATTTTTGTTAAAGTTAGAATAAAGAAGTTTGACCCAGTCACGATTTTGCATGTCGTTGGCGAGGTCAAACCCGTTTTGAAATTCATTGGCATCATACTTTAAAAACTCCATGACGTTCCCGGTTCCGCCTGCCTTCACAAGCTGTTTGAGAACCTCCAATTGAGTTTTTGTGGGCTCCATGTTAAGGAGTTTCTGTTCTCAAAGAGTTGATCCAACCTGCGATTTTTAAAGCTTCATCTTTCGGCACCTGAGGCATAGCCGCCATTGGTGTGGTATGCTCCGGCCAGTTTTTAGGTTCGGGTGTATAAATCAATTGCACAATTCTTTCGTTGCTGTACTTGCGCTTCGCAACATCTACAAAGGCTGGCCCCACTTGTCTTTTGCTTACGTGATGACAAGCTGTACACGTGTTTTTCTTCAACAGTGGTTCGATCTCGGCATACGTCAAACTCTTGCCGCCTGTTGCTGAAACTGTTTTTGGTTTGACTGTGGCAGCAGGTTTGGTTGTGCGCTTGATGCTCAACTCACTTGCAGGAAGTTTAGCGCCTTCGGGAATGTTATTGAGCGTGTAGTAAGCTGTATTATGCAACACCGGCAGTCCATCTTTTGAACGAATGCCCGCTACATTAATTTCGTGCAAATAGTATTGACGGAGGTTGTCGACAACCACACGAACCTTCATTCCATCTTCTGAAACTTTTACACCTTTAATGTTAAGTTTTTCATCGTTGGTGGTAGGGCTGCCATAAACTGGATGATACTTATAGATATAACTTCTTCCAAAATAGGAATCGAGGTTTTCGGCCGTTGCTTTATCAACCGCATGAGTAAACTCAATCTCAAAACCATCGGGCATGGCACTTACTGTCTTCATTTCCATTGGCACTTTGCCTGTCCATTGTAAGCGTTGCAAGCCGGCCGTTGCTGTTCCGGCAGATCCCCAACCGCGGTTGGTTAATCCGGCATAAAGAGAACCATCGTGTCCCCAGTTCATACGCAACACACCTGATTGAAAGCCACCACGAAAGTCAAACGCCACGCCTTGAAACTCTCCATTTACTTTTTCCATTACCACGCGCATGATTTTGCTTTGACCCTGATCGCCAACAAAAACCTGTCCGGCAAAAGGGCCAAACTTTCCCGCTGTCTCATCGCTGATGATTTCTGAATTGGAGATTCCCAATACACCGTGCGGCAACCATACCGCTGGCAAACGAGTTTCAGGAAAATCGTTTTTTAATTGAAACAGGAAGTGAGGATCTTTTTCGTCCTGAACATTTTCAGGTTTCACATAGGCGCCTTCGCGTTTGAATTGACGAGGATCAACCTTTGAATAGAGTTGTTCAGTCGTAATTTTCACGGGTGAATTGGGTTGGCTCGTCCATTTCAATCCGGCAGGATGCCCGGTAAAACTTCCTTTGGTAAGATGAAATATTCCACCTGATCCTTGCCAGTCGCCCTGATTGTCATCGTAGAAAAGTTCTCCGTTGATCATACCGATCCCGCAAGGAGAGCGCATGCCGGTTGCCCATGGTTCCATTGTGCCATCCGGTTTGATTTTCATTGTCCATCCTCTCCATGGCACACGACTTTCACCGCGCCACCATTCTTCATCGCCAAACGCAACGTTGCCCGTTACAAAGAAACTTCCATCAGGTGCGATCTTCGGACCAAATGAGTATTCATGATAATGACCTGACAAGGGCCAGGCATATACGGTTTCGTATACATCTGCTTTGCCATCACCATTTTTGTCCATCAGCTTGGTCAGTTCACCACGTTGAGCTACATAAAGTGCTTCTTCTTTGTAGGTCAAACCAAGTGCTTCGTGCAAACCAGAAGCGAACAAGGTAAACTCCGGTGCCGAGCCGTTTTCCATCGTTGGATTTTCAATGATCCACACATCGCCTCTGCGTGTACTCACGCCAATACGCCCATCGGGTAGTGTCGCCACTCCACCGGCTTCGAGCAAGACACCTTCTGGCGCGGGTATAGAAATGATTTTGTAGTAATCGTCTTCGGTGGGAGTCTTAATGAGCTGGGCCGATGCGGATAAACCGCTCAGCATCGCCACACCTGAAATAAAAAATGTATGAAATATCTTTTTCATGTTGTTGTCGTTAAGCAGTTACCAGATAATAGAATACTTAATGGAGTTGTCAATAGTGGTGATCAACTCTTTCTTACCATTTACTTCACGAATAGTGGGTTGAACACCTGACCCAACTTTGATGTAGTATTGCTTGTCGTCAATGGCATACAATCCATCAGCAATCAATGTGATGGTACTTCCTTCAGCCAGTTTGTAATACAGCCCTGGTTTTGTTCCTCTGTTTTTTAGAGTCACTTCATGTGTGATCATTTTATCCTGATCATCCGGATAGATTTTATCTTCCGCATCGATGCCCTCATAATTATACATGAACACAGGACGGCCGCTGCCTTCTTCAATTGAATAACCTTTCCCTTTGTAGGGAGTATTGCTTAATTGAGTTTCCTTCTGCATCATCGGGAAGGCATCGTTTGCTGTTGGCAAAAATGCGAGCGGTTCGTTGTTGAATAAATATTGAATTGCGCCTTGAGGTTTGAAAGAACCATCGCCCCGATCGTGCCACATGGGCGTTGCGTCTACAAATTTACCATGCCACACACACACCAGGTTGCCTGATTTCAAATCATACACATAATGCGTTCCGCTTGGATCACCAACACCAATTGTGTGGGTTAACCGTTGCTTGTAATCGCCTTTGAAATCCAGGAAAGCGCGAAGCAATCGTGGCGAACTTCCCGGATCAATTAAGATGGGCGAAACAGGCTGATCATCGGGTGGATATGAGTTGAATGCATGCAGTGGTTTAGGTGCACCAGCCGTCATCAGGAACAAGCCCAAGCGTGGCGGCATCCATGAAGCCGTTTTATAATTATAGATTTCAAAGGGATACGAACCCGCTTTTAAATTAATGGTGGCTTCATCACCGCGCCAGCCATCGCCAGTCTGAGAGTTTACCAATTGCTGATTGTTGATGACAAGTTTTGCACCGCCTGTGAATGCTAAAATGAATTTGTAGTCGCCATCATCTGACACCGTTAAGTTTCCGGTATAGCTGGATCCATAATCATTTTCATTTTCTAGCACTTCGCATGTTAGTTCAGAAATAGAACCAGAAGCGGCAGGTTTTAATGAGGTAAAATCTGAAATCACTTTAAAGTTGCCGTAATACGTCTTGTAAGAAATATCGGTCAGAGAAACCTTTACATCTTTCAATAATTTGTATTTGATATTTCTGAAGGCAACCGGTCCATGGTCACCTTGTATCATCAGCGGACCTGTTGCCTTTTCATTGTTTTCGATAGGGCCGCCTGTGGGCAGTGGCACTTCCAGATTGTCGTGGATTTTTACGCCATTCAATTCAACAGAAACGAATTTGGCATTGGCTATCTTTTCTCCTGCTGCATTAAACCTGGGCGCACGAAATGAGATTTTAAATTTTTGCCACAAGCCTGGCGCTTTCGCGGGATTGGTGAGCGGTGCTTTGCCCATGTAGATTTTTCCTTTTTCGCTTTCCCAGTTGCGATAGATACCACCGATGTCAGAATATTTGGGATCTTTTACTCCCCAACTATCGAGCAATTGCACTTCATATCGTCCTTGCAAATAAATTCCGGAGTTTGATCCTTTTGGAATCATCACTTCCAATTCGAGTTCCAGATCACCGTGTTCAAATGCAGTGACAAGATTATCCTTCTTCGCTTCATCATTCATGTTGAGCAAGATTCCCTTGCCTGCAGAAAATGTGACAGCCTTTGGATGTTCTGGTGATGAAACTTCTTTTGTCTTCTTGCTTTTCTTACCAGTTTCGGCAGGAGCTTCAACTTTCGGAGGATGAATGTCAATAGTTGGATTCATGGTTACGTCACCAACGATTAGCCAATTCCCAGCCTGTGGTTTAAAAGCCGACAAGTCTTCGAGTGTTAAGTTTTTCGATTCCTGTGCATAAAGGCTGGAGAAACTAACAGCCGTTATGATGAGCAGGAGACATCGTTTTATGTTTTGCATGGTAGTAAATGATTAAATAAAAAGTTTGCTAATATCAGATGATGAGATGGGAATAGCAAAATTTGTTTGAGCCTCAAAAGGTTGGCAACTCCTAAAGAATCAAAAACATAATGAATACCTTTGTTGATCTTTGAGGAATAGTATGAGCCTTCTTAACACAATTAAGTCCTTATCTGAAAAATACAGTCAGCAAGTGGTGGAGCTGCGCAGGCATTTGCATGCCAACCCTGAATTGTCATACGAAGAGTTTAATACCGTTAAATATGTTGCACAGCAGTTGGCATCGCTTGGCATTGAGTCAACTTCGGTTGCTACTACTGGTTTGTTGGCCGAGATAAAAGGAAAGAATGCAACAAAAAAAGTAATTGCATTGCGTGCTGATATGGATGCCCTTCCGATTGTTGAAGCAAACAATGTTTCGTATAAGTCTAAGAACCCCGGTGTTATGCACGCGTGTGGTCATGATGTGCATACGTCTTCACTTCTGGGAACCGCAAAAATTCTCAACGAAGTGAAAGATCAATTTGAAGGTACTATCCGATTGTTGTTTCAGCCAGGTGAAGAAAAAAATCCGGGTGGAGCTTCGTATATGATACGGGATGGAGTACTGAAAAATCCCCAGCCGGAGGGGATCATTGGTCAACATGTTTTTCCGTTGTTGCCTGTTGGCAAGATTGGTTTTCGCGAAGGCATGTACATGGCCAGTGCCGATGAAATCTATTTGAAAGTGATCGGTAAAGGAGGACACGGTGCAGCGCCTGATCTGTGTGTTGATCCGATTGTCATCGCCTCTCATATTATTATTGCGTTGCAGCAAATCATTAGTCGCAATGCAAATCCAAGACAACCCACGGTATTAACCTTCGGCAATATTATTGGTCAGGGAGCCACCAACATTATTCCTAATGAAGTAAACATTGCAGGAACCTTTCGGGCGATGAATGAGGAGTGGAGAGAACAAGGCCTTCAAAAAATAAAGAAGATGGCTGAAAGTCTGGCAGAAGGCATGGGTGGTAAATGCGAAGTGGAAATTTCAAGAGGTTATCCTTATCTCGAAAACAATCCTGAACTGACACGAAGGATAAAAGCAGCCGCTTCTGATTACGTTGGAAGAGAAAATGTGGTGGATATTGACATCACACTCGGTGCCGAAGACTTTGCTTACTATTCGCAAGTGATACCGGCATCTTTCTATCGGTTAGGTACGCGCAACGATGCGAGAGGAATTACGTCATACGTTCACACACCCACCTTCGATATCGATGAAGATGCTTTGAAAATCGGTCCGGGCCTGATGGCGTGGATGGCGGTGAAGGAACTGGAGGCATAACTTTTGAGCTCATCGAAGAAGACGTACAAGCTGAGATTAAGTCTTTGTTAAATCCCTTCTAACTTTCCCTTCACTGCCTATCTTTGGCGCAAGGATGAAAAAATCAGACCCGGACTTGTCGGAGCTTATTGAATCTTCTCGGCACAGCCGGTGGGAGAGAGTTGTTAAGAATACAGCTTACATCTTGGCTGCGCTGTTTATTTTCTTGTTTGCACTTGATCTGATGATCTCATCGCTGCAGCATTTGGGAAAGACCGCTGCTGAGACAATCATTCTGGCAACCTCCAATCCATTCACCGGCCTTTTCATTGGGTTGCTGGTGACAGCAATTATTCAAAGTAGTTCCGCTACTACGTCTATGGTAGTTGCGCTCGTTGCTTCTGGCGCGATTACATTAGAAGGTGCTGTGCCCATTATTATGGGAGCAAATGTGGGAACTACCATTACGAGCACGATCGTGTCGCTTGGTTTTATTACCCGGAAAAAAGAATTCAGGAGAGCTGTGGCGGCTGGCACTTACCATGATTTTTTTAACACTCTGACTGTTATCATTTTATTTCCACTGGAATACTATTTTGGATTTCTGTCGGGACTTTCCAGTTTTATCGCTTCACATCTCTTCAATCAACCAATCGGACCATCACGAGGCACTTTTTCTCTTTTGGGATCAGGATTCAGTCCGGTCATCGATTTTTTAGTGAATGGCATTGGCAATGGATTTCTGTTGGCACTGCTTTCTTTTGCGCTGCTGTTTGGTTCGATTCTTTTTTTTAGAAAAGTGCTTTCCAATTTACTTGGCTTTGGATCGCAAGAACGCTTTCAACGATTTTTCTTCCAGCATCCACTGAAATCATTTGGCTGGGGATTGGTGACAACAGCGGCTATTCGGTCAAGTTCGGTAACGACTTCGCTGGTCGTTCCGCTGGTCGCTAAGAAAGTAGTGAAGCTCAAAGACGCTGTACCTTTTATTTTGGGAGCGAACATCGGCACAACACTTACCGCCTTTATTGCTGCCATGTTTAATTCCAATACCGCCATCAGTATTGCCATCGCCCATTTCTTATTCAATTTTATTGGTGTATTGATTTTTTTTCCTATTCCGTATGTGAAGGAAATTCCAATCAAGCTTGCTACTGGTTTGGGTCGATTGACTTTGAAATACCGACTTGTAGGATTCTTATATGTTATCCTCACCTTTTTCTTTATTCCATTTTCTTTGATTTATCTGAATAAAGATGCTGTCACCGTTCGAGAGCTAACCTACGAGAAGCAAAACTTCACCACTCAGCAAAAAGAGTACTACAAGATTGTGACAAAGACCTATCAACATCAGCCAACCACCAGTTGGGCGATTTATGATCAGCTAACAGAAGACGAGCATCAGGATCCAAGCAAAATCATTTCTGTGTATCGAAAGAAGTCCATGCTGTTCATCAACAATGAACTCTACGAACTTAACAAGCCCGGTTTTTGCAAGGACGGAGAAGATGAAACGGGCCGATACAAAATGTGCATCCGGGAGATTTTCGGAAATCTTCAAATAAATCCATCTCTCTCCCTCGACTCGGTTTATGTTTTTGAGAAGCACTCCTATGAAATAACTGCCGACTCAACGGTGTCACTAACGTTTATCAGTGCACGTCAAAATATTCTGGTTCGCAAGGAGACGTATGCAAAGTCGGGCAGCCTGCTTTCCCGCGAGGAGCTTTTTAGCATCGACAAAAAGTAAGAACGAGCCAGATTTACGCGCTCAACTTGGATTTACCTCAGACGATTATAGTATATTAGGGCTTCGTTTTTATGGAAGGCCTGAAAGAAACCATTTTTAAATTCCTACGGCTCGATGGCATCATCGATAGCTTGTCCGGTTATGTAGAAGCCAGAATCGAGCTGGTAAAAATTGAGATTCGTGAAGAGGTTGCAAAAGTTATTGCGAAAGCGATGATCCTCGCAGTGGTTTTTTTCTTTGCTCTGATGTTTATCTTTTTCTTCAGTGTGGCGCTGGCCCATTTTTTAAACAGATATTTTACGGAAAGCTATATCGGGTACGGTATCGTGGCAGGAATCTACCTTCTTGGTTTCTTGGTTTTTATGATTTTCAGAAAAGGCATCTTAAAGAATTTTGAACACAAGCTTGCAGAAGCCATTAAGCACAGAGAAAAATAGATATGGAATTGCTGGAGACACAAGATCCTGAAAAAAGAAAACTCATTGAGACCAGTGACCGGCATAAACGCGAGCTGGAAAAAGAGGTAAGGGCAATTTCCGATAAGACGGAAAAGACGTTGAAAAATGCGTTGATCATTGGAGGTGCATTGGCACTTACTTATTTCACGGTCAGTCAGCTCACCAAAGCAAAAACAAGGCGAAAAAAATCAAAAGCACCAAAGGATAATCAGCCAGAAACAAACGGACAGGAGATCGAGGTGGAGCCGTCTACTCCGTCATTCATTTCTCAGGTTGGAGAGAAAGTGATAAGCCAGGCAACATTGGTGTTGCTGGATATTGCCAAAGACATGTTGATGGAGTACCTCGAATCAAGAAAAAAGAAAAATGAAGATTCTTGATATTTTAAAAGACCGCCATCGCCTTGGCAAAAAATCCATTGCTGTCCTGATCGATCCGGATAAGGCAGATGATCCTGCTCGGCTTAATCATTTGATTAATCTGGCAAGTGAAAATTGTATTGATTTCTTTTTTGTGGGAGGTAGTTTGATCACGACCACAAACCTATCTGAGGTTGTGAATCAAATCAAAGAGCAAGTGAATATTCCGGTGGTGCTATTTCCCGGAAACTCCATGCAGTTAGATCCATCAGCTGATGCAATTTTATTTCTTTCACTTATCTCCGGGCGCAATCCCGATTTGTTAATTGGCCAGCATGTTATTGCTGCACCTATACTGAAGAACAATAAGATTGAAGTAATGCCCACGGGCTACATGTTGATCAATTCTGGCAAGATCACATCGGTTGCATACATCAGCAACACTACGCCAATCCCAGATGATAAATACTCGCTTGCAGCCTGCACAGCAATGGCAGGAGAAATGCTCGGTCTTCAGTTGATTTACATGGATGCCGGTAGTGGCGCTGAAAAAGAGATCAGCACAAAAATGATCAGCACTGTGCGCAAAGCTGTTAATACACCACTGATAGTTGGAGGAGGGATAAATACTTCAGCCAAAGCAATAGCGGCTCTGGAGGCCGGTGCCGACATGATCGTGATTGGGAATGCCTTGGAGAAGAATCCTGATTTCCTGATTGAAATTTCTGATAAGGTCTACGACTGGAATCAAAGTATCGAAGCAAGGAAATAGTAGCACCTTTGCCTTTCGTTTCAATGCACATGAATCTTCTCAATCACCTTTTTTATTACGGTATTATCATCCCCATTTCTTCGTTGCCCTTTCTTTTTTTGTATGGGCTATCAGATGCCATGTACTATCTGATGTTTTACGCAGTTGGTTATCGAAAAAAAGTTGTGTTTAAGAATATTCGAAATTCATTTCCGGAAATGACAGCGGCAGAACACACACGGATCGCAAAAAAATTCTACCGTCATTTTTGTGACCTCACGCTGGAGAGTCTTAAAGTATTTACCATTTCTCAGCAGGAAGTCAATGACAGAATGATCGTAAAAAATCCCGAAGTCGTTGATAAGTATTTTGAGCAAGGCCGAAGCATTATCATTGCCGGAGGGCATTATAACAATTGGGAATTGTTCGCGGTAGCAATAGATGCAGCTATAAAACATCAAACCATTGCCATTTATAAACCTCTTACCAGCAAATATTTTGATGAGAAAATGCGTGCAACCCGCAGTAAGTATGGGTTAAGAATGATCTCCACCAAAAAAGTCAAAGAAGTTTTTGAGGCTGAACGGAACAATTTAACGGCTACAATTTTCGGAATGGATCAATCTCCACCGTACACGGCAAAATGTCATTGGATGACTTTTCTGAATCAGGAAACCGGAGTGCTCTTTGGCACTGAAAAATATTCCAAAGAATACAACTATCCGGTTGTTTATGCCCGCATCAACAAAGAGAAGCGGGGGCACTATTCATTCGAATTTTTTGATGCATTTGATGAACCTCAGAAGACCAGCACCGGAGAAATTACGGAGAAGATAACACGAATGCTTGAGCGAGACATTGTTGACAAGCCAGAGTACTGGCTATGGAGTCATAAACGATGGAAGCACAAACAGTCGGAAAAGCCAACGATAAGTTAGGTACACCTACTTACTTCAGTAGCTCTCGTGAAATGACCATTCGCTGAATTTCAGAAGTGCCTTCATAGATTTGCGTAATCTTGGCATCGCGCATCATACGCTCTACATGAAATTCTTTCACATAGCCATAACCACCATGTATTTGCACGGCCTCTGTGGTCACCTCTTGCGCAATTTGCGAGGCGAATAATTTTGCCATGGCAGCAGCTTTCACAAAATCTTTTTTCTGATCTTTTAAAAAGGCAGCTTTTAAAATCAACAAGCGAGCAGCATCAATCTTAGTGGCCATATCTGCCAGTTTAAATTGAATGGCCTGATGTTCAGAAAGGCTTTTGCCAAATGCTTTTCGGTCCTTGGCATATTTAAGGGCAAGCCTGTATGCACCGGAAGCAATTCCGAGTGCCTGTGAAGCAATTCCAATTCGTCCGCCATTAAGAGTTGTCATGGCAAACGTGAATCCAAAGCCATCCTCACCGATGCGATTTGATTTTGGCACTTTCACATCGGTAAACATCAACGAGTGTGTGTCTGATCCGCGTATGCCCATCTTATCTTCTTTCTTTCCAACTACAAAGCCTTCTTGCCCACGCTCGATGATTAGGGCATTAATTCCTTTGTGTCGTTTTTCGGGATGAGTTTGAGTGATTACCAAATATACGCTGGCTGTGCTGCCATTGGTGATCCAGTTTTTTGTACCGTTCACCAAGTAATGATCTCCTTTGTCTTCCGCAGTTGTGCGTTGACTGGTCGCATCAGACCCAGCTTCAGGTTCCGACAGACAAAAAGCACCTATGATTTCGCCTGTGGTAAGTCTTTTTAGATATTTTTCTTTCTGCTCTTCTGATCCAAATCTTTCCAGGCCCCAACATACCAACGAATTATTGACGGACATCATTACCGCGGCAGACGCATCCACTTTTGAAATCTCTTCCATGGCCAGCACATACGAGATGGTGTCCATTCCTCCGCCATTGTATTTTGGGTCGGTCATCATGCCCATGAAGCCAAGGTCGCCCATTTTTTTAATGAGCTCTTTAGGAAATTTCTGTTGTGTATCGCGATCAATTACTCCGGGTAGAAGTTCGGTGGTTGCAAAATCACGAGCGGCTTGAGCGACCGCCAATTGTTCTTCCGATAATTGAAAATTCATCATGACCCTTGAATTATAATTAATAAAATAAAAAAAGCCTGGGTATTCCCCAGGCTCACAAAGTTAGATGTTGATGTTAATGATTAAATAGATTCCTGAATTTTTAATCACGATCACCTCCTAAATAGATCATGATGTAATACACCAGTGTTGTAACTGCGCCAATGGCAGCCACCACGTAGGTCATTGCAGCCCACTTTAAAGCGTCCTGCGCCATATCATATTCGCCAGAGGTTACAATGTTTCTTGTTTTTACCCAAGCTAGGGCTCTGCGACTTGCATCAAATTCAACGGGCAACGTAATTAATGCGAACAAAGCAAACACCGCGTAGCAAACGATAATGATCAACAAGGCTGTTTTGAACGGCAATATGCTGGACGCGAAGATGGAACCAAAAAACATCGCCATCATCATGAAATTAAGAACACTGGCACTCACATTTTGAATAGGAACCAATGCCGACCTCAATTGCAACATTGAATAGGCATTGGCATGTTGCACAGCATGGCCACATTCGTGTGATGCTACTGCAGTTGCAGCCGCGTTTCTGCCGTGATAAACACCTTCACTCAGGTTAACGGTTTTGTCAACCGGATTGTAGTGATCTGTTAATTGACCTTCAACCGAAATTACTTTCACATCATTGATTCCATTGTCGGCCAACATCAATCTGGCTACTTCGGCTCCTGTCAAATCTTTTGATAAGTGCACTTGAGAATATTGCTGGAATTTGCTTTTTAGCCGCGAGCTAACCATCCAACCAACCAGCATGAAGAATACTCCGATTATTAATGCTCCAAATCCCATAACGTTTTTGTTTTATGTATTTTTTATTTTTTCAACAATTCTGGAAGTCGAATAACCGGGCACAAATTCAATGGTTTTTACGACTCCGCCCCCCGATTTCACAACATCTGCGCCAACGATATTTTCTGCCAAATAGTCACTGCCTTTCACCAAAATATCGGGTTGTAATGCCGTTATCAGATTTAAGGGTGTGTCCTCGTTAAAGAATACCACCAAATCCACAAATTGCAGGGCTGCCAAAACCCTGGCTCGGCTGTTCTGATCCTGAATAGGTCGGTTTGGTCCTTTAAATCGACTCACTGAATTGTCAGAATTGAGCCCTAAAACAAGTTTGTCTCCAAGAGATCGGGCCTTCTCCAGATAATCTACATGCCCCAAATGAAGAAGATCAAAACAACCATTCGTGAATACAATTTTTCTCCCTTGCGCCTTCCATTCGGCTACCTGTAAAGTCGCATCGGGGAGTGTTTTTATTTTGTAACGGGTTTCCTCCATCGGATAACGAAGTAGCTAATAACCAAAGATACAACACCTGCTACGATCAGAATCAATGTTTGCCACGCGTGAAACACAAACACAAAAGCAATGGCATCTGGCTTAGGCAAATTGTACAGCATGACTAAGCCAAGCGGCACAATGGTGTGATACGATCCGGCTCCACCAGGCAAGGGCACTGTCATGGCGATGGTGCCCAGAGCAAAAAGAGTGAGCACCGCGCTGAATCCCAACGTGCTTGTTTCGGGAAAAGCCTTTATAACGGAGTAGCTCATCAGGAAATACAGCGCCCAAATTCCAAGTGAATAGAAAATGAAAAGTGATTTGTTTTTAACTCTAAACACCGCTGTTAAACCTTCCTTAAATCCGCCAAGAATCTTCTGTAACTTTTCATTATTGCGAAACCGGAAAAACAAAAACAACAAGCCAGCAATCACGATAACCGCCACAATCGGAATCCATGGGGAAATGCTAATGCCATTTGCAGAAACACCAAGCGAAGAGAGAAAAGTGGTGAGCTTATCCCATTCGGCTATGAACGAAGCGCCAATGAGTAAGAACAAGAAGATGATATCTACTACTCGCTCGGCTATTACGGTTCCGAAAGAAATTTCTGGAGGCGTGTTTTCGAGTTTGTACAAGTTATAGCACCGCGATACCTCTCCGCCCCGGGGAACTGCGAGGTTTACCAAATAACCAATCATGACTGAAAGAAAACTATTGCTCGTGCTGACGTTGTAGCCAACCGGCACTAACAGCATCCTCCAGCGAATGGCTCTTAGCAAATGACTGGCCATGGCCACAACCGCCATCAGCATTAAATATCCTTTGTCCGATCGTTCCCACGTTTGCCAAAGGAAGTCCGATTTGTTCTCCCCCTCTCCAACGGTGAGACCTCTAAGTGAAATCCAAACAAGAGCAGCAGTAATCAGAAATATGAAAACGTACTGTAAAAAGGATTTTAGTTTTGCGTTCAAGACTTAAGCCAGTTTGTTATCCGGATCTGGAAACACCAAAGTAGGCTTAAATTTTTTAGCTTCCTCAATTTCCATGGAAGCATACGAAATAATAATGACCACATCACCTACCTGCGCTTTGCGCGCAGCCGGACCATTCAGACAGATTGTGCCGGTATTGCGTTGCCCTTTGATCACGTAGGTTTCAAGTCGCTCGCCATTGTTAATGTTTACCACCTGCACTTTTTCATGTTCAATCAGATTCGCGGCTTCCATGATGGCCTCATCAATGGTTATGCTGCCCACATAATGTAATTCAGCTTGCGTTATTTTTACCCGGTGAATTTTTGATTTTAATACCTCAATTCTCATACACATCAGTCTTCAACAAACATATTATCGATTAATCGTACCTCTCCCACAAATCCTGCTATCAACAAAATGGATTTATTTGCCTGCTTAACGTTATCCAAAAGATTTAAGTTTTTGGTGTCAACTAACGCAAAGTATTCAAGCCGCACATTTTTTTCTGATGAACACATGTCCACCACTTTCTTTTTGACGGACGTTACGTCCACTCCATTTCGCAGATCTGCTTTCGCAGCGATCAGCGATTTATAAAATACGAGAGCAGTTTTTCTTTCCTCTGAATTTAACCTCAGGTTGCGAGACGACATGGCGAGACCGTCTCGTTCGCGAAGGGTTGGGAAACAAATCAATTCAAGGGGGAAGTTAAGCTCTTCTACCAGTTTGCTCACAATTTTGAACTGTTGGAAATCCTTTTGTCCAAAGTAGGCCCTGGTTGGCAAAACGATGTTGAAAAGTTTCGAGACAATGAGTGCAACACCGCTGAAATGTCCTGGCCGAAATTCGCCTTCAAATACCTTGTCCAGATTACCGAAACTAAATGTGATGGTACTGGCTTGAGGATACATTTCCGAGGGCTCAGGGCTGAAGAGGGCGTCACATCCAATAGATTCAAGTTGTGAGGCATCCATTTCCGCAGTTCTTGGATATTTCTCTAAATCAGAACGGTTATTGAACTGCGTGGGATTGACAAAAATGCTGCAAACAGTAATAGAATTGGCCTTTTTTGAGGCCTTGACCAACTCCAGATGACCCTGGTGAAGGGCGCCCATTGTTGGCACCAATCCGATGGAGAGGTTCAGTGTTCTTTTATCGTACAAATAAGCCACTAGTGGCCCAATTTCCTTGAAAATAACCATCGGAGGGCGGTTTTAAAGGGGCGCAAAGATATACCTTATAAATTAAGTCCACTTGAATGCCGGGTGAATTTTCCGTACTTTTGTGGCTCGATTTTCCTTTCGGTTTAAAATTCCAAGATTATGTCAAAAATCCGTATTCTCTATGTAGCCAGCGAGATCAATCCTTTTTTGCAAACTACTGAGGTAGCTGAATTCGTTCGCAAACTTCCCCAGGCCATGCAAGAAAGAGGAATGGAGATCCGCATTCTGGTTCCAAGATTTGGGTTGATTAACGAGCGCAAGAACAGGTTACATGAGGTGGTTAGGCTTTCTGGGATAAATATCGCGGTTGGCGATGAGGAAAAACCCCTTATTATCAAAGTAGCCTCTATTCCTAATGCAAAGCTTCAGGTTTACTTTATTGACAACGAAGACTACTTCCACCGTAAACATGTTTTTCACGACAAGGAGAATAAGTTTTACGAAGACAATGATGAGCGTGCCATTTTCTTTTGCAAGGGCGTGATTGAAACGGTGCGGAAATTAGGCTGGGCGCCTGATGTTGTTCATTGTAACGATTGGATTACGAGCTTCATTCCGTTGTATTTGAAGACTACGTATAAAAATGATCCTCTCTTTAAGAACTCTAAGACCGTTTTCACCATCTATAACAATAGTTTCACCCACAAGTTCAAGGGCGACCTGATGGGCAAAGTGAAGATGATGGATATTGAAGACAATATGCTTGGTCATCTGAAGACGGCCGACTATGAAGGATTTATTAAACTAGGGGCGCAGTTTGCCGATGTTGTTTCTACCGCTGGAGACAATAAAAAGCTGGAGGGTTTAGTTAAGAAGATCAAAGAGAAGAAAATTGAAAACATCGAGAAAGACGACAACTATACTGAATCGTTCTATAACCTCTATAACGAATTGGTGGGGTAGGCCTGCGGGATTATTATTTTTTTTATTAGTCTTCTTATTCTCTTGCGAAGAGGATATTACTACCATTGGTATAAAAAATCCGGAAGCCAAATTCAAGGTGACCTATGCGGAAATAGAGGTTCCGGCCAGTTTGATTTTATTTGACAAGCTGACATCCTATAATAAAACAACTACGGCTGATGGCGTTCAAAGATTTCTGTTAGGACAATATCAAGATAATCAGTTTGGAACAGTAAGAGCTGAGATATATACTCAGATTAGCCCACCCGTGACGAGTCGGGTGATTGGTGCCAGCGCTGTTATGGACTCTCTGGTCATGCAGTTGAGCACAGACTTCTATCAATATGGTGCGAGTGGAGTCTCCAATCAAACGTTTCAAGTATTTGAATTAGCAGATACCATCAAACAAACGCCTTACTTCAATATTTCCAAAGTTGCATATAAGCCAAAATTACTGGCCGAGAAAACTATTTCGATTGACCCGATTGAGTTTGATCAGAATGTGGTGAACAACGGAGATGGTGTAACCACAAATGACGTAACAAAATTGTATCGTACTAAAATGGATGTTGACTTTGGGCGTGACATTTTCGAGACGATAAAAAACGACACCGCAACAGCCAACCATTATGCTTCTTTCACAGGCAAACATAAAGGCTTAGCCATCTTGCCCACCACAAGTGATAAGATTTTTGGAATCAACCCTTCTTTAAGCAGCACAAGTACGGATTTAACAAACGACACGAAACTAATTTTGTATTACACAGAAGATGCGGTGCAGTATTACGTAGAGTTTACGATGTATCCATTTAATGCCAGCCCGATTCTGGGATTCACGTCAATCACGTCTAACAAATCAGGTACGGCACTTCAGCCCTTGACTCAGACAAATACAGACTTTCAACCAGCTGATGGAAAGCTCTACATTGAATCTGGCATTGGTATTATTACCAAACTAGATTTTACGAAATATTTTGAATACATGGATACGGTTGATACCCCCATCTTAAACTCAGCCGAGCTTGTCATTGAGAATGAAACAGGAGATTTCCCTCCGCCTGCTTCTTTTCAATTCAGAGCATTGAACAAAGACAACACTTACAAATCTGCTCTTATCGATACCGTTATAAACGAGGCAGCCGCTCAATACTTTGATCCTGAGATTACATCAGCTTATTCAAGATCAGTTTTGTTCGATCCCGATAATGGCAGTATGGATTTGAAAAGCGATGTTGGTGGCAACGCTCCCCTGTATGTGAGTGCGGGAACGACCAATTCCATGTCTGCATTTCTGACAGAATTCTTTCAAAGTCAATATGTACAGCGCGATAATAAAAAGAGAATAGAGTATTGTGCATTTCAGCCCAACACCTCAACCTTCCGGAAGACGGTAAATAGAATTGTGTTGAAGAATAATATTAAATTGAAGATATATTACACAACACCCTCATCACCAATAGTCAAATAAACGTATGTGTGGAATCGTTGCCTATGTAGGTCCGCGGCAAGCTCAAGAGGTCATCATAAAAGGTCTCAAGCGTTTAGAGTATCGAGGCTACGACAGCACCGGTATTGCGCTTCTTAACAACGGAGGACTAAATATATATAAGAAGAAAGGCAAAGTCTCCGAACTGGAGGCCTACACAAAAGATATGGACCTGAATAGCCATATCGGTATGGGTCACACGCGCTGGGCCACGCATGGCGAGCCTAATGATGAAAATGCGCATCCCCATTATTCGGCCACAAAAAATCTTGCCATTATTCACAATGGTATCATTGAGAACTACAGTTCTTTGAAGCAAGAGCTACTTCGTAAAGGACATACATTTTTAAGTGAAACAGATACAGAAGTATTTATTCACTTCATTGAGGATATTAAGCAGAATGAAGGCTGTGCTCTGGATGAGGCCGTGCGCCTGGCGCTTACAAAAGTTGTGGGCGCTTATGCCATCGTGGTGATGTCTTTGGAAGATCCCGACCTTTTGATCGCTGCACGTAAAGGAAGTCCGCTGGTGCTCGGTGTTGGTAAGGGAGAATTTTTCATGGCGTCAGATGCAACGCCCATCATTGAGTACACAAATGAAGTGGTGTATCTCAACGATCAGGAAATAGCAATTATTAATAACGGAAAACTTACGGTAAAAAATACAGCTAACCTTCCGTTGACCCCATATGTGCAAACCATCGATCTTGAATTAGATGCGATTGAAAAGGGTGGTTATGAGCACTTCATGATCAAGGAAATTTATGAACAAGTTCGTTCCATCAAAGACTGTATGCGGGGAAGATTAGATTCTTCTTCCGGAAGATTGATCCTTGGCGGTCTTCGGGAATATCTGAATAAATTGGTGAATGCCGATCGTATCCTGATTGTCGCATGCGGTACCTCATGGCATGCGGGCTTGGTAGCAGAGTATTTCTTTGAGGAATTTTGCCGCATACCGGTTGAGGTTGAATACGCTTCGGAATTCAGATATCGCAATCCTGTTATTCGTGAAGGCGATGTATTGATTGCAATTTCTCAGTCTGGTGAAACCGCTGATACGCTTGCTGCAATTGAACTGGCCAAATCGAAAGGCGCCATTATTTTTGGAGTGTGTAATGTGGTAGGTTCTTCGATTCCGAGGGCTACACATGCAGGCGCTTACACGCACGCTGGCCCCGAGATTGGAGTAGCGAGCACGAAAGCGTTTACAGCCCAATTAACTGTGCTGAGCATGATTGCTTTGATCGTGGCGCAAAAGAAAGGAACGATCACGGAACAAAAATTTCATGAAATGCTGGTAGAGATGGAGAACATTCCTGCCAAAGTTGAACAAGCGCTGAAACTGGATACGCAAATACAGAAGATAGCAAAAACGTTTATGGACGTTCCTAACTTTCTGTACTTAGGCAGAGGATACAATTTTCCAGTTGCGTTAGAAGGCGCCTTAAAATTGAAAGAGATTTCATACATACACGCGGAAGGTTATCCGGCTGCTGAAATGAAGCATGGACCAATCGCGCTTATCGATCAGGAGATGCCGGTTGTGGTTATAGCCACTAAGGATAGTTCCTATGAAAAGATTGTTTCGAACATACAAGAAGTGAAAGCGCGCAAGGGAAGGATAATTTCTATCGTCACAGAAGGAGATACAACCATTCCCAAAATGTCTGAGTTTGTGATTGAAGTACCCTCAACATTGGAACAACTTATGCCACTGGTTACGGTTATTCCTTTGCAACTTCTGTCGTATCACATTGCCGTGCTGAGAGGCTGTAACGTGGATCAACCAAGAAACTTGGCAAAATCAGTTACGGTGGAGTAACAAGTACCCTTGCCTGGCAATCTCCAACTCTTCATTGGTAGGCACTACTAAAATCTTGACGCGAGAATTAGATTGATTGATTTCGTAAATGCCTTTGCCACCTTCTTCGTTTTTACTTTCATCAAGACTGATGCCCAAATAATCTAGGCCTTTCATTGCCAATGAACGCGTCAACGAATCGTTTTCTCCTACACCAGCGGTAAAGACAATCGCATCCAGTCCATTGAGAACAGCGGTGTAGGCGCCAATGTATTTCCGAATGTGGTAGGCATACATTTCATAAGCGAGAATTGCCTCTTTATTTCCTTTTTTGCATTCGGCTTTCACATCGCGCATGTCGCTAAAACCCGTAAGGCCAAGCATTCCGCTTTTTTTATTCAGCATTTCATTCACTGCTTCAACGGAATAACCCAGTTGTTTCACAAGATGAAAAATTACGGATTGATCGATGTCGCCTGCGCGCGTCCCCATGATCAAACCACCCATCGGTCCGAAGCCCATACTGGTATCAATGCATTCACCATTTTTTATGGCCGTCATGCTGCATCCATTACCTAAATGAATAGTAATGATGTTAGAATTTTTCTTTCCGAGGTAATCGATAACTCTTTCTGAAACATATTTATGGCTTGTGCCATGAAATCCATATGCCCGAATTTGATGATCATCGTAAAATGTTTTTGGAATGGCAAAACGATAGGCCACAGCCGGCATAGTTTGATGGAAGGCTGTATCGAATACCGCTACTTGTTTGGCGTGCGTAAATATTTTTTCAGCTACTTCAATGCCCAAATAATTCGGTGGATTATGAAGCGGTGCCAGCGGAAATAGTTTTCTGATCTCTTCCTTCACTGCTTCTGTAATGACCATTGTCTTCGAAAAACTTTCGCCTCCATGCACCACGCGATGACCAACTACATCAATTTCTTCTGGACTTTTGATCACACCAATCTGACTGTCGGTTAATAATCGGGCTACTTCCATTAGACCTGCTGCGTGATCTTTAATTTCTATTTTTTCCTTTCGGATTTGTTCGCTTCCATTTTGAAAAGTCTTATGCGAGATCGTTGATCCATCCAGTCCTATTCGATCAATCAGACCCGAACAAACCACAAGCGCTTCGGGCATTTGAATAAGTTGATACTTAATGGAACTGCTACCAGAATTAATGACAAATACTTTCATTGGATTATTACCAGTTATTGAGCTTGAATAGCAGTGATGACAACTGTGTTAAACACATCATCTACTGTGCAACCGCGACTCAAGTCATTGACTGGTTTATTGAGACCCTGCAGCATTGGCCCGATGGCGAGGGCACCGGTTTCTCGTTGAACAGCCTTATAAGTGTTGTTACCTGTGTTTAAGTCTGGAAAAATTAACACGCTTGCTTGCCCTGCCACCTCAGACTTTGGCATTTTCTTTTTGCCAACAACAGGATCAACAGCGGCATCGTATTGAATGGGTCCTTCTACTTTCAGGTCAGGTCTTCGTTGACGGACTAACTCCGTAGCCCTTCTTACTTTTTCAACGTCTTCTCCTTCTCCTGATGTTCCGGAGGAATAGGACAGCATGGCAATCTTCGGATCAACCCCAAACATTTTACTCGTTTCGGCCGATGAAATTGCAATGTCAGCTAATTGCTCTGATGTTGGATTGGGGTTGACAGCACAATCGCCAAAAATAGAAACTCGATTGGGCATGCACATGAAAAAAACAGACGACACTGTTGAGACTCCCGGCTTCGTTTTCACAAATTGCAAAGCTGGCCGAATGGTGTGCTGTGTGGTGTGAGCAGCCCCTGAAACCATCCCGTCTGCCTCACCTTTAAACACCATCATGGTGCCGAAATATGAAACATCGAGCATCAAGTCGCGGGCCATCTCCAGCGTTACGTTTTTATTTTTTCGCAGTTCGTAAAGTGTTTGCACATACTCTTCGTAGCGTGGCGATGACGCAGGATTGATAATACCCACCTTGTCAAGGTCTAACGATAGATTTAATCGTTTTACAGCTGCGGCTATGCTTTCTTTGTTTCCTAAAATGGTTAAGTCTACTATGTTTTGTTTGATGAGGGCATCGGCAGCTTGCAGAATGCGGTCGTCATCACCTTCGGGCAACACGATGTGTTTCTTATGTTCTTTCGCTGTTCTCACAATCTGATACTGAAACATGCGAGGTGTAATGCTATGAGATCGGAACGAAATTATTTTTTTGGCGAGCGAATCTACATCCACATGCTTATCGAACATGCTAATCGCCAATGCGATTTTTTCCTTGTTGTCGGATGAAATGCGCGATTGTGTGTTGGCAATACGCGTAACAGTTTTAAATGTTCCTGTTTCCACCTGAATGATCGGGACTACTGTATCCAGACCTTCAATCAGTTTTAATATCGTTGGCTCAGGAATAAGCCCACCCGTTAAAACCAGGCCGGCAATCTTTGGATAATTTTTGGAGATGTTGGCTTGTAGCGCGCCAATCACAATATCTCCACGATCACCAGGTGTAACGATTAACGTATTTTTTTGAAGTCGGGTGAGGCAATTGTGCAATTGCATCGCGCCTACGATCGAGTGATCAACTTGATTAGACAACAACTGATCGCCAAATAAAAGTTTACCGCCCACTGCTTCCTGAATTTCTTTTAAGGTGGGGCTTCCTAAATCTTTGTTAGCAGGAATTGATGTTACGATCAATCCTTTGGGCAAGACTTGATTAAGCTGCGCACGGATTTCATTTTCTTTTTCAGCGTCAATTTTGTTGGCGATGATGGTGAGAATCTGCACGCCTTCGTCCATAAAACTTTTTGCGGTAGACACAGCCGTATCCACTATTTCCTGAACAGGTTTGCCTTCGCCTTTGACGATGAGTGCTACGGGGATGCCGAGATTTTTCGCGATCGAAATATTTCCGTCAAACTCCACATTGGTATTGGCACCCATGAAATCCGTTCCTTCCACCACTACAAAATCATAGCGCTCTTGCAGGTGTTTAAACTTATCAATGATGGTATCGATGACAAAAGCATCTTTGCCCGCATTGTCGTACTGAAGAATTTGTTTGCGCGTGAAGGCATACATTTCATCAAAGGACGTGGTCAACTTAAAATACCGGGCAATTGTAGAAAGGTGGCTATCCTTTTCAGGCGCGTCACAGCTGATCACCGGTTTGAAGTAAGCAATCTTCTCAGTTTTCCCTGCCAGCAAATTCATCAGGCCGAGGGCAATAATGGATTTTCCAGAATAAGGTTCAGTGGTGGTGATGTAAATAGCGTTGGTCATGCGAACAGTAAATAGAAATTCGAAGGCAAGATTGGTTTACAAAAAAGCTTGATATATGATAATCGTCATCCGGATATATGATTTTAACATTAATTAAGTTTGCTTTCCCGCTGCAGCAGTGAACAAGTTTTATATCGCGCGTCTTTGGTGTCATCGTAAACAGCTTTCAGCACCCCAACCACATTTTTTACACCAATTTTCTTAGCCCATTCAAACGGTCCATAGGGATAGTTCGTTCCTAGTTTCATCGCCATATCAATGTCTTCACGTGTTGCGGTTCCTTCTTCAACAGTAAAGTAAGCTTCATTGATGATCATGCAAATGACGCGTGGTGTTACCAGGCCAACGCGGTCTTCTACGATTTGAAATTTTGTGTTCAGTTTGCGGCAGACATCCTCCAGTTGAGCGGTCTGATTGATTTGATGAAGACTTGTTTCCAATATTTCACGGTTGAGAAAAGAGGGTAATCCGGCAAATCCAAATAAGGCACCACCAACTTGACCATCCAAAATGGAAGCAAGTTTCTTCAAGGTAATTTTGGCAGTGTTCAAAAAAACAGCAGCTTTATTTGTGTGGCGATAGATACTCATTTGAGAAATGTCCTTCTCGATAACGAAATCAAAAATCACATCTTGTTGTCCAACGATAGCTTTGGCTTCTTTGTGATTTTTATGTGAGGTGTAGACATGGCTCGCCCCAAACTTCTGGCGACACTCCTCTGCATTAACGTCATCACCGATGATCAAAATATTCATGAAAGATGATCTTGATTTTTCTGATATTTGATCAAAAGTAACATTATAGTTATGTCAAAAGAAGTGATCTACTCGGCAAACGCGCCAGAACCCATCGGACCTTACAGTCAGGCCATCAAAGCGGGCAATACGCTTTATATGTCAGGCCAGATTGCCATTCAGAAATCTACCGGAGCAATTCTTACCGGCAACATTAGTGAAGAAACTGAACAAGTGATGAAAAATCTTGACGATGTATTGAAGGCAGCTGGCATGGATTTCTCAAATGTGGTGAAGAGCACCATCTTCCTGAAAAATATGGGAGACTTCCCTAAAGTGAATGAAGTATATGGTTCACGATTTTCAGCTCAACCCCCAGCACGCGAAACAGTGGAAGTGAGCGGCTTACCAAAAGGTGTGAATGTTGAAATCTCCTGTATTGCCGTGAAGTGATCAGCCTTCTTCCATCGCACAATGAAACCCTGGTGCTTCCATGGAGTGCCGAAGAAGTCTTTAACAGATTTTCGATTATCACGCGAAATGATTTAGCGGCTACAGCCGATTCATCCATATTATTTTCAGGTTGGGTGCGGCAAGATCGCTTCAGTATTTCGTTGAAAGTAAACCGACCCACCAATTACCTGGTAAGGGTGAAGGGAAAAATCGAATCGACATCAGCCGGGCAGCTTGCTTTTTTTGGATTACCAACTTTTTCCGACCACCAAACTCTTTGTTTCGTTTTGGCTGTTACTAACTATTCTGATTGCCGTTTTTATTGGTTTTCAATACAATAGTGTTTGGTATTTATTTGGAGTGTTGGCCATTGACTTTTTTATTTTCTGGATCACGTGGTTAAACTTTAAGCTACAATTAAACATGGTGCGCGTAGTTATTTTGAAAACGCTCGAATCAACTGCCCTTTGATGCGTTGAACTATTCACAAATAACTATTCACCATTAGCCAAACACTACCTACCTTTACCCTCTATTTTAGAGTCACATGAGAGAAGTACGCGTACGTTTTGCGCCCAGCCCAACAGGCGGCTTGCACATTGGAGGAGTAAGAACAGCTTTGTATAATTATTTATTGGCGCGCCAAAGCAAAGGCACTATGATTTTGCGCATCGAGGATACGGATCAAAATCGTTTTGTGCCGGGAGCAGAGGAGTATATTTTGAAATCATTGGAGTGGGCCGGAATCCAGATTGACGAAGGCGTGGGCAAAGGAGGGCCGCACGCTCCTTATCGGCAGTCGGAACGCAAACCGATTTACAGACAATACGCACAGAAGTTGATTGACGAAGGAAATGCCTACTATGCATTTGATACACCTGAAGAGCTTGAGACAACACGTGAGCAACTAAAAGTAAAAGGAATTTCAAATTTTCAGTACGACAGCATCACACGTCTGCAAATGAAAAATTCGCTGACCTTATCAGCGGAGGCGGTGAAGGAAAAACTTGAGAAAGGTGAGGCGTACGTCATTCGTTTAAAAGTTCCTGCCAAAGAAACAGTTCGGCTAAATGATTTGATCCGCGGAGAAGTAGTGGTGGATTCTTCACAAGTTGATGATAAGGTGTTGATGAAATCGGATGGCATGCCCACGTATCATCTGGCCAATGTGGTAGATGATTACCTGATGAAGATATCGCATGTGATTCGCGGTGAGGAGTGGCTTCCATCAGCACCGCTGCACGTTCTGCTTTACAAATATTTAGGGTGGGAAAAAGAGATGCCGCAGTTTGCCCATCTTCCGTTGTTATTGAAGCCCGATGGAAATGGAAAACTGAGTAAGCGCGATGCCGATAAAATGGGCTTCCCGATTTTTCCGTTGAATTGGACCGATCAACATACCGGTGAACTTGCAAAGGGGTATAAAGAATCAGGCTATTTGCCGGAAGCGATGATTAATTTTCTGGCATTCCTGGGTTGGAACCCCGGCACCACACAGGAAATTTATTCCATGAGTCAATTGATTGAAGCATTTTCAATTGAGCGCATCGGCAAAGCAGGAGCAAAGTTTGATATTCATAAAGCGCAATGGTTTAATCAACAGTACTTAAGGGCAAAAACAGACCAAGAGCTGACTGCTTATTTGTTGGATTCATTGGCGATGGAGAAAATAGTGTGTTCAAAAGAAAAGGCAATTAAAATTTGTGCCGTCATGAAGGAGCGTGTCACCTTCCCACAGGATTTTTGGTTGCAGGGAAAATTCTTTTTCAATGCGCCATCTTCATTTGATGAGCAGGTGGTGGCCAAAAAATGGAATGACGATACCGTGAAGGTATTAACGGCTTATCGCGAAGAGATTGGGAGAATTTCTGATCTGACAGCTGATGTAGCCAAGACAATACTCGAAGCGGTGACAGCAAGCTTAGGTATTGCCACCGGAAAGATTTTGCAGTCGCTTCGTGTATCGATAACTGGCGGAGCATCAGGCCCTGATTTAATGATGACGATGGAAATCATCGGTGCAAAGGAAGTGGTGAACAGACTCACCTATGCATTGAATACATTGAAAGTAAAAGTAGCGTAACAACCGCCAATAGTTTTTAAACAAACAGTATATGGCAAAGAGAGAAGACCTGCCTGCCGGCAAGGCAGGTAAACCCAGCAAGAAGCAAGGCAAGCCGCGCGTTCACCGCGATTTGGATGGCCTCGAAGTTTCGATCAATCAGTTTGGTGAATTAAAAACCAACATGAATATTGAAAAGATCAATGAGTTTCTCGATAAGAATGTAGACGATAAAAAACTGGAGGAGCGCAGCGACTACGAAGAGATTAAGAAAGGTAAGCCAAAAAAAGGAAAGTAATTTTTTAAACATTTCCGGGCACGCTCAAATTCACAACAACCTCAGGAGTGTGTTTCCGTTTGTTGATTTTATAAACCAATCAAAATTATGCCCAGTTCACACGTAATTGATTATCAGATTAAGGGAGAGAGCATTCAAATTGTAGAGGTGGAGCTCGATCCAATGGAGACTGTCATTGCAGAAGCAGGGGCCATGCTTTTTATGGATGATGGAATTTTGTTTGAAACAAAAATGGGAGATGGCTCTAATCCCAATGCCAGTCTCTTTGATAAACTGTTGTCAGCTGGCAGCCGTGTGTTAACAGGTGAATCTCTTTTCATGACACACTTTACAAACCGTGGAAACCGAAAAGCAAAAGTTGGTTTCTCAGCCCCTTATCCGGGCACCGTTATTCCAATTGACCTGGCGCAAATGAGCCGTAATGAAATAATCGTGCAGAAGGATGGTTTCTTGTGTGCCGCCTTTGGAACAAAACTCAGTATTGTTTTCAACAGAAAGATAGGATCGGGTTTGGTAGGTGGAGAAGGTTTTATTTTGCAGAAACTTACAGGCGATGGACTTGCGTTTGTCCATGCCGGAGGAACGTTGATCGAGCGCACCTTAAACAATGAAACACTTCGCGTAGATACAGGATGCGTGGTGGCGATGGAGTCACATATTGATTTTGATGTTGAGTCGACCGGAAGTTTGAAATCGATGGTATTTGGTGGTGAAGGAATTTTTCTGGCAACACTTCGCGGCACCGGAAAAGTTTGGCTGCAATCCATGCCGATCAGAAAACTCGTTCAGGCACTCGCCCCGTATGGTGGCAACAGCAGAAAAGAAGCAAGCTCAATTCTCGGAAGCTTTCTCGAGAGATAATACGTTGTGATAAGTAAAAACATGAGGGCGCCTTACGGGTGCCCTTTTTTGTTGCTGAGGAAGTATGCAGATAATCAGTGAGTATAATTGAAGTTCAAAGCATTCGTCTCCGCATGTTCACAAGCAACGTTAAAAGCTGATGCGAATTGATTAATTTTGAAACCTGTTTTGCGCGCTATGAACTCTATAAAAATTGGCTTAATCCGTGAAGGAAAAACCCCACCCGATAAACGTGTGGCATTCACGCCTGTGCAGGCCGAAGAAATTGAACAACGTTTTCCAAATGTAAAAATAGTGTGTCAGGAAAGTTCTATCCGATGTTTTCGGGATGATGAATATCGTGAGCATGACATAGAAGTAAAACCGGATGTGAGTGACTGTGATATTTTAATGGGCATAAAAGAAGTTCCCATACCGCAGTTGGTGGCGGGTAAAACATATTTGTTTTTTTCGCACACCATAAAAAAGCAACCCTACAATCGCAAATTGTTGCAGGAGGCGTTGCGAAAAAAAATACGCTTAATAGACTACGAAGCATTAAAGGACGGGCAGGGCAACCGGTTGGTGGCTTTTGGCCGATATGCTGGTCTGGTGGGTGCCTACAATGGTTTGTGGACACTAGGCAAACGATATAATTTGTTTTCACTCCGTAGGGCATTTGAATGTTTTGATATCAACGATCTTAAACTTGAAATCAGAAAAGTAAAACTCCCTCCTATTAGAATTGTTCTCACAGGCGCTGGCCGCGTGGCAAAAGGTGCCATGGAAACGCTTGACACGGCTGGTATTCGCAAAGTGAACATCCTGGATTTTCTCACACACAACTTTGAAGAACCTGTGTATGTTCAATTGAGCAGCTCCGACTACCACACACGCAAGGAAGGTGGCCATTTTAATCGCGAAGAATTTCACCGCAACCCCGAACGATATAATTCTCATTTTTCAAAATTCACGAAAGTGGCTGATGTATTGTTGGCCGGAGCGTTCTGGAACCCCAAAGCTCCAAAGTTATTTACCCGGGAAGACATGCTTGCTCCTGATTTTAAAATGAAAGTCATCACGGATATCACATGCGACATCGATGGCTCGGTGCCATGCACTAAACGCGCCAGCACCATCGTGGATCCGATCTATGATTACGATCCGGTTACCGATACCGTTCAGCCTCCGTTGAGCAGTGATAAATTTTTAACCGTGATGGCAGTTGATAATCTTCCGTGTGAATTGCCCCGCAGTGCATCAGAAGAATTTGGGCGCGACCTCATTGATCGAATTTTAAAACCATTGTTGCAGGAAGACATCGACACCATTATTGAACGCGGAACTGTGGCATTGGATGGACAGTTGTCACCTACCTTCGCCTATTTGCAAGATTACGTTGACGCGAAAGACGCCCACTAAAATAATTTTAACGCCAATCTATTATCAATATGCTACTGTATAACGAAACCATCGGTGTAGACAAGGAGATTGAACAAGAGTGGCTGACGTGGATGAAGGAAGATTATATTCCGGATATGATGGCGACCGGTGACTTTGTTGAGTATAAATTTTTTAAAGTACTCACCCACGAAGATGAAGGTTCGGTGTCGTACTGTGTTCAATATTTTACGCCAACGATAGAGCAATTTCAACATTACCTGTCCGCGTTCGCGCCCACACTGGCAGAGAAGCACCATCAGAAGTTCAAAGACCGCCATTTGGCATTTCGTACGTTATTGGAAGCGGTCCTATAAACGGTTTTCTCAGTTTTATTTTTTTAATAGATTTTTTATTTGATCTATTTCAAGCGAGCAGTTTGTCCATTCATCGTCAAGCCTGGCTCCATATTTTTTGTAGAAGTTGATGGCAGGTTCGTTCCATTCCAATACTTGCCACATCATGCCTGAGCAATTCTCGTCAATTGCTTTTTGCATCGTTCGGTCAAACAAAAGTTTTCCAATGCCACTGCCTCTTTCTTTTTCGGTTACAATAATGTCTTCGAGATAAAGTCTTTTTCCTTTCCAGGTGGAGTAGCGCCAATAGTAAAGAGAGATGCCGACAATAACATTTCCTTTTTCAGCAACAAAAAAGCCGTAGATCGGATTGCGCCCAAAACCGTCTTCCTCCATTAAAGCAACTGTATTGATTACTTCATGAGGAGCTTTTTCATAGATGGCTAATTCTTTCACCAACTCAAGCACTCGGGGTAAGTCTTTCTTTTCACCAGGTCGAATGTGCATGATTTTTACTGTCTAGCAATTAAAAAGGCACTACTTTTTTCAGATCAAATGCCTATTTGCATAGGTGGGGTTTCCCACATATTATCAGGATATATCGACAGTCTACTTATCCCGTTTAATCTGTTGTAGGAATAGACCGCTTTTATATGCCTCATACGCACTTCATCTGAATAAAGGGAGGTAAGTGGGTTATTTGGAAAAGTTGCGTAAGGCTTACTGTCAAAAACTACTAGAAGGTAGAACATTCCTTCATCCCAATTTTGTTTTTGCTCCTGACAGAACATTTTTAAAGAATCAATGGCTATCTTCTCATCACTAAAATATAAGTCCATTCTATTCACATGACTTTCCACCATCTCAGTTTTGGAATCGATGAATTCAAACGGATAGCTTATTTTCTTGGGATTCGCACATCCTAAGACGACTAGAGTAAAGAGGAGAAACTTCGTCATGAAAATAAATGTAATAAATTATCTGATATATGAATTTCTAAGGTCAAATTGTTTAGCAGCAAAATAAAGAAAACGCAGGTGAACCCCCACAGGGTTTTCAGTTTGATTTTAGTAGCGGGCTGGATTAAATTCCATCCTGAAAAGTTTGTTTACCTTTGGCGCGATGACAACTTCTATCCATCATCTGGCCGGAATAATAATTGCGTAAGGGCGGAGTCTTCTACTCCGTTTTCGCAATAGTTCCAATTTCAATTGTCTGACAAGACTATTGCTGATCTTTTATCAGGTCAGACGCGGCCCTATCAACTTTTAATTTTAGATCAAATGACGACACTAACCAATTTTGGATGGAACAGCTTCCATCAAAACAATTTTAATTTGAATACAAACAAAGAACTCGCTGCCGGACGGATATTATCCATCAAGGGATTTAAATACGTGCTGATGAGCGAACAGGGCGAAATGGAGGCTGAACTTTCGGGAAAGCTTTTGTATGGAGCCGAAAATGAGGAACTGCCAAAAGTAGGCGATTGGGTTTTATACAAAGGCTACGACTCGTTGGCGTATCTCATCGATGTGTTGCCGCGAATGAATGAACTTTCGCGAAAAACGCCCGGCAAACAAAACAGCCGACAAGTACTCGCCACCAATGTAGATGGTGCAATTGTGGTGCAAGGCCTTGACGAGAATTTTAACCTGATGCGTTTGGATCGATACCTAGTTCAGTTAAATAATTGTCGTATCAAGCCCGTGGTGATTTTGAACAAAGCAGATCTGGTTCCGGACGTAGAGAAATTCATGAAGGAGGTACAGAGATTGCAACGTGATTGTGCAGTTTTTGTGTGCAGCACGATCACCGGGCAAGGTGTAGATGAATTGAGAAGTCATGTCTTGGAGCGATCAAAGACCTATGTTCTCATTGGGTCATCGGGTGTTGGCAAAAGTTCATTGTTGAATGCACTGTTAAGTACGGATTTGGCGAAGACAGGTATTGTGAGTGATTCAAATAATAAAGGCCGCCACACTACCACTACGCGCGATTTGTTTCTGTTGCCCAATGGCAGTTTGATGATTGACACACCGGGCATGCGTGAGTTTGGATTAACTTCCGATGAAGAGCAATCCTCTGAAGAAATGTTTCCTGCACTACAAGAGTTTGCTGCCAACTGTCGCTTTGCCGATTGCAAGCATGTGAACGAGGCTGGCTGCGCTGTACTGACCGCGCTGGAAACTGGCGAATTGGATATGGATGTCTATGAGAGCTACGTCAAGCTGATGAAGGAACAGAGGCGATTCGAAATAAAAGCCGAAGATAAAAAACGCTTGAGCAAGCAATTTGGCAAAATGACGAAGGAAGCCAAAGATCATCGGAAGAAGTATAAGTTTTAAGTTCCGTTGAAAGTACATTCTTGAAAGACCGGTGTTTTGGCAGGAACCTTATTGATGGACTGCCAGAACCTGATTCAGGAAAAAAATTGAAATCGTCTGTGACATTTCGGCTTACTTGCGAATAATGAAGAAACAAGCATAGACGCTTAAAATTTAATCTGCAAGTGGAAGAGTCACAAGAAACACGTTTTGCCGAATACCTGGAAGGTTATAAAAAACTTATCGTCAAGGTTGCTCGCATCTATTGCCACGACCCAGAAGAAAGAAAAGACCTTATTCAGGATATCATTGTTCAGCTTTGGAAATCATTTCAAAGCTATGATAACACCTATGCGATTTCCACATGGACTTATCGGATAGCGCTGAATGTTTCGATTTCATTTTTAAGAAAATCAACTACCCGAAAGAAAACTCACACAGGTTATCATCAACAAGCCGAATGGTTGAATGTGACAGACACGGTCGCTGATCAGAAACTTGAACAGCTCTACCGGTTCATTGATTTGCTTAAGCCCATCGATAAAGGTATTATCATTCTCTACCTCGAAGGATGCAAAGCCAGGGAAATTGCAGATGTAATGGGCATGTCCATCACGAACGTGTCAACAAAGAAGCAGCGTATCACGGAAGAATTAAAATCGTATTTCAAAACCATAAATGAATAATACTATGAACTTTGAAGAATTATCCACTATCTGGAACAATCAGAGCATTGAGCTCGAAAAAAGTTTGCAAATCAACCGCGAGCTGGTGAAAAGCATAGCTCTTGCAAAAGTAAAATCAAGCGTTCGCGAGATCAAATGGCGGGCGTTTATCGGAATTCCTGCAGTTATCTACTGGATGATGTTGTTGGTAGGTTTTGTGATTGACAATTTCTCCGATATCAAATTTTTACTCCCAGCGCTGATTTTGTTGGTCTTGTCGCTCTATAATCTCGTTTTCGAAGTTTACCGATTGGTGTTGTATTACACCATTGATACTAAATCTTCTGTGACGGAAGCTCAAGAAAAAATGGTTCGGCTGCGAAGACTGGAAATAATAGATATCTATAGCCTGCTGATTATCATTCCACTTTTTTCGGGTCCCTTTTTGATTGTAGTTGCCAAAGCGATACCTGATCTTAACCTTTACAATTTTGATCCAGACTGGCTGATATCGTATATGGCAGGAAGTGTACTGATTGCCGCCATCATTGTTTATGTGTTAAAAAAATTCCCAAATAAAAAGTTGACCGAGTCAATTGCCTTCTTGAGGGAGCTGAGGGAGAATGAGAAATAAAGGCTTCTTCAGAACTTGATCAGTGATTCATAAATAAAAAAACCGTCAGAAGTAGCCATTCTGACGGTTTCATGTTTGGTAGCGGGGACAGGACTCGAACCTGTGACCTTTGGGTTATGAGCCCAACGAGCTACCAACTGCTCCACCCCGCGATTTGGTGCACAAAAGTAGGTGATACCTCTGAAAAAACAAGGGACTCTGCCGTAATAAGTGGCAAATTCATTCATTTAAATTAACCTTCGGGCCAAAATCCCGTAAGTAAGCCAGCCATGTGATGATATCTCTCAACACCACTGGCCTAGCAACAATTTTAATGTCCAGAATGTCAGGCAAATTTTCTTTTGACCATTTTAGTTCTTCAAGAGAACTGTTTGCCATTTTGTTGTTCTGCTTGGCTTCCGTACTGTCGGCTCGCGCGCAAACTTCTTCTATCGATAGTCTTGAAAACATTTTAAAGACATCGACTGACACTGCGCGGGTTAACCTGTTGAACAAGTTGTCGGATATCTATTCACGCGACAGTCAAAAAAAAGGATTGCCCTACGCGCAGGAAGCGTTGGAGCTTTCGCAGAAATTGAATTTTCAAATTGGTATCGCCAAATCCTATCGTGCGCTTGCGGTTGCCAGTTTTTTCAACAATGATCACCCCAAATCAATTGACTATCTGTTGTTGAGTGCTTCGCAGGCGGCTTCCATTTCTGAATGGAACCTGGAAGCGAAAGCGTATCTTAATCTGGGTGCAATTTATAGTGGTGTGTTAGGCAATTACCCAAAGGCCATGGAATACTACACCAAAGCGTTGAACACATTCGAATTGCACAAGATAGACGGAGAACGTTACAACGCTTATGCCGGCATCGCGTCTGTATTCACCAGCCAGAAGGAATATGACAAAGCGCTGGAATATTATCTCAAATCGCTTGAGCTACTTGAAAAAACAAAAGACAAAAGTTCGTTGGCCACCATTTGTAAAAACATTGGTGACTTACACATGAGCAAAAACGAAATTGATGAAGCCGAGAAATACTATGTAAAAGCTTTAGAGAATTTTGAAAGAGATGGCGGCATTATCGTAACTAAAGTTAAGCTGAGCGATATCTATCGGTTGCGCGGTGAATTTGATCGGGCGCTCACCAATGATTTGGAGGCTTACGCAATCAGCGAGAAATCAACTTACGAACGCGCGCGATTTTATTGTGTGGAGTCGCTCGGTAAAACCTATCAGGCGAAGAAAGAGTATGCAAAAAGTAAAGGCTATTTTGAAGAAGCGGTTGCCATAGCACACCGGGCAAAGATGCTCGAGAAACTGATGGACAACTATAAATGTCTGGCGGAAGTAGCGTATGCCATGAAGGATTTTGAAAAGGCCTACGAATATCAAACACAGCACACGCTCTACGTTGACAGTGTTCGTTCCAAGGAACGCACCAGTCAGTTGGCGGAGATGGAGGTTCGTTTTAGAACCGATCAGACGGAGAAGGAAAACCAATTGCTAAAAAAAGACAATGATCTTAATCGTCTTTACATGGCCATTGCTGTGTTAAGTTTGGCGTCAATTATGGTGATTGCCTTGTTGATCATCAACCGGCAACGAATAAAGATGCGCAGTCGTGAGTTAATTGCTGAGAAGGAAAAAAAGTTGCTGGAGGCCGAGTTAAAGAATACGCAATTGAGCGAAACACAATTGCGAAGTGAGATTGAATACAAGAACAAGGAACTAACAACGTACACACTCAATCTCATTCAAAAGAATGAAATTCTGGAGGAGCTCAAAACAACACTGGAACAGATACGCGTGACTCCATCTCAGGAGTTGTCTGGCAAACTAAACGGATTAATAAGCTCTGTAAATTTCAGTTTTCATCTCGATCGCGAATGGGAAGGCTTTAAAAGACACTTTGAGGAAGTGCACGAAAGTTTCTTTGAGAAACTCCGTACTAGGTTTCCCGACTTGAACATGAATGACATGAAACTTTGCGCATTGCTTAAATTGAATTTGGAAACAAAGGAAGTGGCCACCATACTCGGCATTTCACCGGACAGTACAAAAGTGGCGCGCCACCGTCTTCGCAAGAAGCTCGGTCTTTCTACTGATCAAAACCTGGCATCGTTTCTTGCTTCTTTCTAGAAAGTCTCGTTTCAGAGTCAATTCCAAATTTCGTTAACCCTTTGTTAACCTGCCTGCCCTCGATCAATAACCTTTTGTAATCGTTTACGAACCATCTTACTGTGGCTGAATGTCGTCATTTGTCTTTTGATGAAGTCAATGAAGAACGAACCAATTCGAGAACTTTCAGCAACGGGGTACAAAGCGCATCACTCCGAGTCTGTGTACGCAGAATTCAGCAAGTATGCTTCGCTCTTTAATATTTTACGCGGGTTTGAAGAATTTACGCTCAACGCCTTTGGATCAATCATTAGCAGCAATCTTGAAGCCGTAAACATAACCGGATATGAAGAGTGGGAGGTAATCGGCAAATCGATTTCGATCTTTTACACCGCAGCCGACCGTGCCGAAGGCAAACCTGATCATGATTTGAGGCGGGCAAAGGAAGAGGGAAAAGTCGTGATCAAAGGCTGGCGCGTGAAGAAGCGCAATGTTACGTTTTGGGCAAAGGTGAAGATCGAATACCTCAAAAGTGCCAATCATGAAGCCGCCTATCGCATGGTAATTCACGATGCTACCCACAAGGCGATGTATCGTTATCGGGTCAAGAAGATTAAAAGTGAATACCTAAATCTTTTTAATAATTCCTATACGGGCATTTTCAGATTTCGTCATTCTAATGGACACGTGATGTTGATGAATGACAAAGCACTGGAGATAATTGGTGCTGACAAAGCCGAGCGACTTTCTTTTCAGGATTTGTTTTGTGATGAAACCGAATACCAGAAATTTTCAGTAGAGCTTCAGCTTCAGGAACGCGTTCTTGACTTCGAGTTCAAAGCCAAATGTGCTGGCAATCAAGACCAGTGGTTGTCAATCACGTGCAAATACTTCTATGATGAAGATTTTGTAGAAGGCATCATGACGGACATCACGGAAAAGAAAAAACAAGTGCTTGAGCTGGAGCGACTCAATCATGAGCTCGATCAATTCATCTATCACGCGTCGCATGATTTACGGTCGCCACTTACCACATTGTTGGGTTTAGTCAATTTGATTAATCTTGAAAAACCCGGCACCGTTATTCAACAATACTCAGGCATGATGGAAGAAAGAGTTCATCATCTGGATCGGTTGTTAAAGGACCTTGTTTCCATCACATTCAATAATAAAACGTGCTTAACAGCTGAGCCGTTCTCTCTCGAACAGGAAATCCAGGCAACCTTGAATGAGTTTAAAGATCAATATCCACAGGTTAAGATTCAAGTTAGTGCGAGAGAGGAAACATCTTTTCATACCGATCCCGTAAGAGCCAGAATCATTTTCAGAAACATTATTTCAAATGCCCTTAAGTACCATCATGAAGAAGCCACCTCACCGAAACTCACCATTGACATTGTGTGCGATTCGGAGAAAGCTGTGGTAAGATTCATTGATAACGGAATGGGTATTGAAGAGAAATACCATGATTTAATTTTTGAAATGTTTTTCAGAGCAACAACAAGGCACAGTTGCACAGGCCTTGGTTTGTACATTGTGAAGGGCATGGTAGAAAAACTGAATGGACGAATCAGTCTTACATCAGCAAAAGGCATTGGTACAAAGTTTATTCTTGAATTGCCTAACCAGAAAATTACCAGTAAGATGAAGTCGGTTCTGTAAGTAACCGCACTCAAATGCTTCCTTGCACGAGACGATAGCTCGATATTGTCTAAGCTTGTTTCCTGTTTATTGGAAGTACAGGTCCCCTCATGATTTTCTCTATACAATCCGATAGAGCCGTTTAATCCGACCTGACCGGTCATCAAAAACGTGATGTCAAACCTGCCATCATTTGCATTCGGAGCGTATTCTCTTTTTCAATGGTGCCGGGCAAAATTTGAGGGTGCAAAAACGGGTAACTTTAGTTAATTTTCAGTTTATCTTTTTGTGTGAACTCTCTCGAACGCTATTTTATTGGAGATTATTTGAAGGATGAGACGGAGGTCTTGAATCAGGCGAGCATACGCCTTACCTATCGCATTTGCATGGCAACTATTTATCTTCTGGTTGTCGTTGCCGCCATCCATCTCGTCAGTGGTTTCCTGTTTCAGTTTGTGAAGTCCATCATTATTATGACGTGCTTTGTTGGCGCCCTTTTTTATATAAGGTGGCAAAAGAGTGTTTTTTTGACTGCCCAACTTCTCTTGTTTATATCACTCGCCAATATTTTAATCAACATTTTTTACTTGTTTAAGGACATTAATATGTTCAGTGCGTTTATAGCAGTGCTGAACATTGTTTTTGCCTTTCACGTGCTGGGGCGAAAGTGGGGTTTCCTGTATGCATCCTTCCATTTCGTGCCGATGCTAACGTTTCTGATTATTAAAGATATGCCCTGGTATCATGGCATTGGCCCCATTCAAAAAATGGCGCGTACGGAAGAGCTGTTTTCTTTTGTGTTAATTTTTCTGATGATTGTCTATCTGATTTATCATTATCATGAAGCATTTCAAATTGCCAAGGAAAAATTAGACGAAACCGTTCAGGAACTTCGCAAGTCAAAAAATATGGCAGAAGAAATGAATCGCCTAAAGACAAATTTCCTGGCCAACATGTCACACGAAATAAGAACGCCCATCAACGGAATTCTGGGAATGAGTCAGGTGATCGAGATGGAATCGAAAGACGAAGGCATTATTCAATACACACAGTTACAAAAGCAAAGTGGTAAAAGGTTATTAAATACGATCAACAGTATTCTAAATCTGGCCCGCCTTGAGGCTGAAAAGGAGAATCTTAAGCTTACACCGGTTTCGTTAAATCAGTTGGTGCGCGAGAGCGGTAAAACACTTGGTAATCTGGCGAGAGCGAAAGGTCTCACATTTGAGATGGCTACTTCGGATGATGAACTTGTTTCATTATCTGATGAAACCATGTTGTTTCAGGTGGTGGGCAATGTTATTGGCAATGCGATAAAGTTTACCGACAAGGGCTCTATAATTATAAAAACATTTGCTGAAAATGATGTGGCGAAAATAAGAGTGGTGGATACGGGTATTGGAATATCTTCAGAATTTTTGCCTCGCGTATTCAATGCGTTTGAGCAGGAAAGCGCGGGCACCGATCGTGGTTTTGAGGGGTCAGGCCTGGGATTGGCGATTTCAAAGAAATATATTGAAATGCTCGGGGGCGATTTGCTGGTGTGGTCAGAAAAAATGGAGGGGAGCACTTTTGAAATTCACCTTCCATTATATAAGGGATAGAGATGAAGAAAATACTTTATGTGGAGGATGATCCGGTAAATGCACTGGTGATTCGCAAATTTTTAGAGAAAGAGTTTGAGGTGATCCACATGGTGGATGGCGAGTCTTGTATCGAATACCTTCAGTCACATCCTGTTGATCTCGTCTTGATGGATATTAATCTGGGACGCGGAAAAAAGGACGGAGTAGAGACGCAACACAGTATTCGAAAAATACCCAACAGGTCAGCAATACCGGTGATTGCCGTGACGGCCTACGCCATGCCTGAAGATGAACAACGATTTTTGAATCAGGGATTTAATTTTTATTTGTCGAAGCCTGTTGACAGGCTTGTTTTAATTAATGTGATTAACGAACTCCTTTCCAAATGATTATTGATTTACGAAGCGACACGGTAACTAAGCCAACGCCAGCAATGTTGCAGGCGATGATGAGTGCAGAGGTAGGTGATGATGTTTTTGGCGAAGACCCAACCATTCAAAAGCTGGAAAAAATGTGTGCAGAAATGCTGGGAATGGATGCGGGTGTTTATTGTCCTTCCGGCACCATGACCAATCAGATCGGTATAAAGATTCTCACACAACCATACGAAGAAGTAATTTGCTATAAAGGCGCCCATATTTATAAGTATGAGGGCGGAGGGTTGATGGGCAATAGCAATGTAAGTGTGAAGCTGCTGGACGGAGACCGTGGCCGGCTATCGATAAAAGAAATTGAGGCAAGCATCAACAATAACGAAGACGTTCACTATCCAAAAACATCGGTGGTGGCATTGGAAAACACAGTTGTGCGTGAGGCGGGTAGTTATTATTCGCTTGATCAAGTGGCTGCCATTAGTCAGTTTGCACGAAGCAAAAACCTGTCGATGCATTTGGACGGTGCGCGTCTTTTCAATGCCATAACAGAAACAGGCGATGATGCGAAAGAGTACGGAAAATATTTTGACACCATTTCCATTTGCCTTTCCAAAGGACTAGGTGCGCCTGTGGGCTCTGTTATCTTGTGCAAGAAAGAATTGGAGTACAAAGCCAGACGAATCAGAAAGGTATTTGGAGGAGGTATGCGGCAAGCCGGATTTCTTGCCGCAGCGGGTGTGTACGCACTTGAAAATAATATTACCCGCTTGAAAGATGATCATCAACGCGCCAGAACATTAGGTAAGGCATTGGAGGGATTATCATTCGTGAAATCTATGATGCCAGTCGATTCTAACATTATTATTTTTGAATTAAATGGAATTACTCCTCAGAATTTTTTGATGAAGTTGGAATCTCATCAAATAAAAGCGCTGGCCTTTGGTCCCACACAAATAAGACTGGTCACGCATTTGGATTTCAACGATGAAATGCTGGCAAATACCATAGCAGTGTTGAAGAAACTTTGAAGGCAAATGGACGAATTAGGTAAAGCGTTTCCCGCGGCTGAGGGGATGATAGATGCAGAGTCGGCTGGCAAGCCTAAAATTCATAACGAGTTTTGCCTAAACTGCGAAACCAAATTGATTGACGTATTTTGTCATCATTGTGGCCAGAAAGATCTCCCACGAAGACAAACCTTGGGAGAGTTATTTTCGAATTTTATCTCTTCGTTCTGGAGTTATGAAGGGAAATTCTTTCTCACCACAAAATTCCTGATCACCAGGCCTGGATTCCTGGCAACAGAATACAACAAAGGCAAACGAGAAAGTTATTACCATCCGGCACGGATGTATGTGTTCATCAGTTTCGTTTTTTTTCTTTTGCTTTTTTCGTTACCGGATTCGGATAAGGATGGTGAAGGTTCAAGGGAGATGACCAAAGAGGAATTGCAGAAGTTGAATTCTGACTTGAAGGAAGCAGGTCTTGATTCAAGCTCGCGTGACAGCCTTAAAAGGAGCATAGCGGCTGTTGCCACCGATTCAACCGATGCATTAGTGTTTGGAAAAAAGGGTAAGAAGAAAAAAAACAGCAACTCGTTCAGTTTTACTGGCCCTGGCTTTAAGTCTGAAAAGGAATATGATTCGGCCCAAAACCTTTTGCCAGTTGAAAAACGAGATGGGTGGTTTGCCACCTTACTGAACAGAAGAGCAGCCGAGCTTAACGAAAGGTATAAAGATGACGATAAAAGTTTCAGTGAAGACTTTAGTAAAGCTTTTCTGGATAATTTTTCGAAAGTGTTATTTTACCTTTTGCCCATCTTCGCGATTTTGCTGAAACTATTTTATATACGAAGGGATTTTTTTTACAGCGAGCACCTCGTATTCTCGATTTATTATTACAACTTTTTTTACCTGGCGGCCTCATTGCAATTACTGGTTGGGCTTGTACCCTGGCTAAGCTGGGCTGAAACGGCTATTGGTTTCTGGATATTCTTTTATCTGCTTTTTGCCATGAAGAGAATGTATGGCCAATCGTGGAGAAAAACGTCTCTTAAATTTGCACTCTTTGCATTTGTGTTTATGTTTTTCCTGGGAATAGGTTTAGGCATTAGTGCACTTGCGGTTTTATTAATGATTTAGAAATGCTTTCAAATTCTCTTCCTCCATTGGCCGAACGCATGCGACCCTCACGGTTGGAAGACCTTATTGGGCAAGAGCATTTGGTAGGTGAAAATGGCATCATCAAAAAATCAATTGTAACGGGCAATGTGCCTTCTATGATTTTTTGGGGCCCGCCCGGTGTTGGCAAGACCACGATTGCTAATATCATAGCGAATGAAGTAAAGCGGCCTTTTCACGTAATCAGCGCGGTAAGCGCAGGTGTGAAAGACGTTCGCGAAATCATTGAGAAGGCAAGGCATACTAACCGAACAATTCTGTTCATTGACGAAATTCATCGCTTCAATAAGTCGCAACAAGATGCGTTGTTGGGGGCTGTTGAGAAAGGAACTATTACATTGATAGGTGCTACCACCGAAAATCCCTCTTTCGAAGTAAATTCTGCTCTACTTTCTCGTTGCCAGGTTTATACATTAAGGTCATTGTCTGAAACAGATTTGGTTAAGTTGGTAAACCAGGCGTTAACCAAAGATACAGAGCTAAAAAAACGAAAGATCGTTGTCAGGGAACATCAGGCGTTATTAAATATATCGGGCGGTGATGCCAGAAAACTGCTGAATCTGGTGGAGTTAGTTTGCGAATCCGTGAGTGGCGATGTGGAGATAACCGATAATCTGGTGATTGATGTTGCACAGAAACGCATTGCTATCTATGATAAAAGTGGCGAGCAACATTACGATATCATTTCGGCTTTTATAAAGTCAATTCGTGGCAGCGATCCGAATGCGGCTGTCTATTATCTCGCCCGGATGATTGAAGGAGGAGAGGACGTGAAGTTTATTGCCAGAAGAATGTTGATTCTTGCTTCAGAAGACATCGGTAATGCAAATCCAACCGCGTTGATCATGGCCAACAATACCTTTCAGGCGGTGGACGTAATTGGTTATCCGGAAGCCCGGATCATTCTCTCACAGTGTGCTATCTATTTAGCCGGTTCACCGAAAAGTAACGCAAGCTACGTGGCAATTGATCATGCGTTAAAAGTTGTAAATGAATCGGGTGACCTTTCGGTGCCATTAGCCATTCGAAATGCGCCCACCAAGTTGATGAAAGATCTCAATTATGGTGAGGGCTACCAATATGCGCATAGCTTTGCAGGTAACTTTGCTGACATGGAGTTTCTTCCGGATAAAATCAAGGGCACAAAATTTTACGAACCCGGTAAAAACCCGCGCGAAGAAGAATTGCGAAATTATTTAAAGAAATTGTGGGGAAAGAAATATGATTATTAAAACGGTATTTCGCAGGTCTATCTTTTAAAATATGCAGCGCCTCTTATTTGAATCCTCACCCGCTTTCAGCATCGTGTGTATCGCTGCGGGGTTAGGTTATGCATATTTATTGTATCAGGCAAAGCATCCCTGGAGCAAGCGGATTAATCAAGTGCTCTTTACGCTACGCGCAGTATTGGTGACGTTGCTCGCCATTCTTTTGCTGGGACCAATCTTGAAACTCACGGTTTCCGTTTTTGAAAAGCCAACGGTGGTGATGCTGATGGATAATTCACTTTCTATTAAGGAAGGTGTTGACTCCATTCAACGAAAGTTAATCGAGCAGGAACTTGCTAAAGTTTCAGAAAAGTTAGCGTCTGATGGCTATGAAATAGAGCAACGTAATCTTAATAATGAAGTAATTGAAAAAGTGGATTACTCAAACCGAAAGTCAGACATAGCAGGTGCTCTGCATAAACTCACGGCCGACTATGAGGGAAAGAATCTGGTGAGTGTCATTCTTCTCTCCGATGGTATTTATAACTCCGGATCATCGCCACTTTACAGTGCTTTTCGCATTCCCATTTATACAGTGGGTGTTGGTGATACAACCGAGCGCATTGATTTGGTGTTGAAGAATCTTGCTTACAATAAAATTGCCTATCAGGGAAACAAATTTCCATTGCGCGTTGAGGCAATGGTGAAGGGTCTCCAAAGTCAGGACGTTAATGCATCTGTGTTTCAGTCTGGCAAACTAATCGCCAGCCAGCAGAAGCGATCCAACGATAGACAGTTTGTTGATTTTGATTTTTTACTCGAAGCAAAAGAAAATGGGCTTCAGCGATTTGATGTAACGCTCGAGCCTATGCTGCAGGAAACAAACAAACGCAATAACCGGGCAAGTGCGTTTATTGAGGTAGTGGAAGGAAAAAAGAAAATTCTACTAGTGGCGCCAGCCCCTCACCCCGATATCAAAGCGTTGCGATCTGTGATCGAAAAAAATTCCAACTATGAGTTTATACTTCATCTTCCGGGTGTCAAAGAAGCGACTTCATCACAAATGGATCAAGCTGATCTTGTGATCTTTCATCAGGTGATGGATGCCGAAGGAAAAACAAATGGCTTTTTTTCGAAGTTCTATAAAAACAATTCAGCACTGATGGTAATGATCGGGTCAAAGACAAACCTACGTCAATTGTCGGCTGCCGGTATCCCGTTAACTTTTGAAAATGTAGGACAGTGGGATGATGTGACGCCACTGATCAATTCGCAGTTTAGAGATTTTAGTTTCTCTGAAAACAGCAATGGAATTTTTTCACGCTATCCGCCAGCTGCTGTTCCGTTTGGTAAATTTAAGTTCCCGCCCAATGCGCAAGTTTTATTGTACCAACGAATTGGCAGTATTGCTACCGAGCGGCCACTGGTGTTTAGTCTGGATGAAAATAATCGCAAGATGGGCATTGTGATGGGTGAGGGCTTGTGGCGTTGGCGCTTAAATGAATTTTCAGAAACCGAGAAGACGGAAGCTTTTGATGAAGTATTTGGAAAGCTTATTCAATATTTAAGTACCAAAGAGGATAGACGTAAGTTCAGAAGTTTTCCGGTACAGAATGAATTCACGGATGCTGAGCCAGTCGTGTTTGAAAGTCAGGTGTATAATGATTTGTATGAACCTGTATATGGAAATAAAATCGATATCGAGGTACGTGATGAAGCAGGTAAGTCAACGCGATATGAATATGTGATTGGTCCGGGTAATGCCCGCTATCGCATCGGGAGTTTAAAGGAAGGGGTGTATCGCTTCACGTCAACCACGTCATTAGGTGGTCAGCCTGAAATTGTTCGTGGAGAATTTTTAGTAACTGCGCAAAATATTGAAGCGCAGAATCTCACGGCAGACTTTGGGATGCTCCGGAAAATGGCGGACCAAACGGGAGGAAAATTCTATACGGTTTCTGAGCTGCCAAAGCTGACTGAACAAGGGCTACCCCTGCAGGCACAAAGCCTGATTCATTCAGACGAAACCTTCAATTCTTTGATTAATCTTAAGTGGGTATTCTTTCTTTTACTTGCGCTGATCAGCGTGGAGTGGTTTACAAGGAAGTACCAGGGCGGATATTAGGTGTACCAGCCTCAAACGGCCTCATTTGACTCCTTCTGCCATCATGAGGATAATCGCAACCAGAGACACGCAAATCCCCGCCATTACAATCAATACCTTTTTCATTTTCTTAGTTGTCAGGACCATGCCCTGTGCATTTCTTTATTTATAATGCAAATGAACGCGATTTGTAACCAACCAGCTATTGATCGCGGGTTACATGTAGTTAACAGACTTCGCTATTTGCGGTTAACAACAAGTTAACAACAGGCGAAACCTTCGTTTTTTAAGGGCGTTGGCAGTTTGTAGGATTCGATGGCCATCAGGTCTCAGCGCTGGCAGCAAATAAAAAAGGGCGGATTGACCGCCCTTTTGCAATGTTCTGTTTTCATTACTCTTTCTTCTCTTTCGAAGAGGCTTTCGATTTTTTCACTTTCAGGGTTAGCTCTTCGCCTGTTCCCTCATAGTCGGCCAGAATGGTGCCGCCCTCGGTTACTTCACCTTTCAAAATTTCTTCGGCAACCGGGTCTTCCAAATATTTTTGAATCGCTCTGTTCAGCGGTCGCGCTCCGAATTGTTGATCATATCCTTTTTCAGCAAGGAAGTCTTTAGCTTTTTCAGTGAGCTCAACGGTGTAGCCGAGCGATGTAATGCGCTTGAATAGTTTACCTAACGTAATATCAATGATCTTGTGAATGTGTTCGCGCTGCAGCGAATTGAAGATGATCACGTCATCCAAACGATTTAAGAACTCAGGTGAGAACACTCGCTTCAATGCATTTTGAATGGTACTCTTCATCTGCTCTTCTTCGTTGGCTTGTTTTGCCTTTGAAGCGAATCCAATTCCAGATCCAAAATCTTTCAGATCGCGAACGCCAATATTGGACGTCATGATGATAATCGTGTTTCTGAAATCAACTCTACGTCCCAGCCCATCGGTTAAAATTCCATCATCCAATACCTGAAGCAAGATGTTGAATACATCCGGGTGTGCCTTTTCAATTTCATCCAACAGCACCACACTATAAGGCTTGCGTCTTACTTTCTCAGTAAGCTGACCACCCTCTTCATAACCTACGTATCCTGGAGGTGCTCCCACCAGACGAGAGACGGAGAATTTCTCCATGTACTCGCTCATGTCAATTCTTACCAACGCATCTTCTTTGTCAAACAGATAGGTGGCCAGAATTTTGGCAAGCTCTGTCTTACCAACACCAGTAGGCCCCAAGAAAATAAACGAACCAATTGGTTTCTTGGGATCCTTCAAGCCAACACGTGTGCGCTGAATTGCCTTGGTTAATTTCTTGATCGCTTCTTCCTGCCCGATTACTTTTCCGCTCAGCTCTTCGGCCATACCCAACAGTTTGTTGCTTTCCTTCTGAGCAATACGTTTGGTAGGGATGCCCGTCATCATCGCGATAACATCGGCAACGTTGTCATCTGTAACCGTATATTTCTCCGTTCTGGTTTTTTCTTCCCATTTGGCTTTCGCGATGTCAAGTTGTTCGATCAATTTCTTTTCCTTGTCGCGAAGTTGGGCAGCCTCTTCGTATTTCTGACTTTTTACAACCCTGTTCTTCTCCTTCTTCACATCTTCAATTGCTTCTTCAAACTTCACGATGTCTTCGGGCACGTGAATATTGTTGATGTGCACGCGCGCACCGGCTTCGTCCAGCACGTCAATTGCCTTGTCGGGAAGGAAGCGATCGCTGATGTAACGATCGGAAAGTTTCACACATGCGTCAATCGCTTCTTTTGTATAGCTCACATGGTGATGATCTTCATATTTTTCTTTGATGTTGTCGAGGATCTGAATGGTTTCTTCCACGGAAGTGGAGTCAACCATAACTACCTGGAACCTTCTGGCCAACGCGCCATCTTTTTCGATATACTGACGATACTCGTCCAGTGTGGTAGCACCAATACATTGGATTTCTCCGCGAGCTAAAGCTGGCTTAAACATGTTCGAAGCATCCAGTGAGCCAGAAGCTCCACCTGCTCCAACAATGGTATGAAGTTCATCGATGAAAAGAATGACGTCAGGAGATTTCTCCAGTTCATTCATCACGGCCTTCATGCGCTCTTCAAATTGCCCGCGATATTTTGTGCCCGCTACGAGAGATGCTAAGTCCAGTGTTACCACTCGTTTGCCGAACAACACGCGCGAAACTTTTTTCTGAATAATTCGAAGAGCAAGGCCTTCCGCAATAGCCGTTTTACCAACACCGGGTTCGCCAATTAAAATAGGATTATTCTTTTTTCTGCGACTCAAGATCTGAGCCACACGCTCGATTTCTTTTTCACGACCTACAATAGGGTCGAGCTTGTTGTCTTCTGCCAACTTGGTTAAGTCACGGCCAAAGTTATCAAGTACAGGTGTGCGTGATTTTTCCACACCTTTCTTCTCTTTGCCTGGAGTTCCCTGACCAGGTGCTGAACCAAACATTTTGGATGAGTCATCATCCGGATCGTCTGTATCAGATGATGCAGTGGGTTGATCATGCTGGTATTCCAACATTTCTTTTACAACATCGTAAGCCACGTCAAATTTGTTTAAGATTTGTGTTGCGAGATTATCAGGATCACGTAAAATGGAAAGCAACAGGTGTTCTGTGCCGATCAGTTGAGCTTTGAAAATTTTGGCTTCGAGATAAGTTATCTTCAACACTTTCTCCGAAGCCCGGGTAAGTGGAATGTTTGCCAGATTTTTTATTTCGTGAGTAGCCGTTCCTTTTGAAATCTTTTCGATTTCTCCGCGCAATTCGTCTAGCGGAACGCCCAGTTTTTTTAGCACACCAACGGCCACTCCCTCACCTTCGCGAACCATGCCCAGAAGGAGATGTTCAGTACCAATATAATCGTGTCCTAATCGCAAGGCTTCCTCCCGACTGAGGGAGATTACTTCCTTGACGCGATTAGAAAATTTAGCTTCCATATTTGCCATGTTCTTGGATATTGTAAATGTAAAGTTTTAAGATTGATTATTCAAAGGCCAAAGTTCTGTGTCAAAGATTGCGCATTACGGCATTAAACTTCAACAATTAACAACAACTTATTTTTATTTGTTCAACCGTTTGCTTGAGAATCCCGGATAAACTGCCCGGCTTGGGGCCCTTCACAAAACAGCAAGTCGATAAGGCTCAAGTTAGACACAAACATGTTGCCAAAAACCTGATGATAAGGTATTGGCTTGTAGAAGGATCGCTCTGAATAAGGCTTTTTTGCCTGAATTACGGATCGGAGGTCTTGAGTTTCTTTTTCCACCTCCTTTTCATACGTCACACTTTCCGAAAGTTTTAAACGCGAACGCAATGACTTAAGACAGAATGACAGCAAACCAAGATTCAAATCCACAAGAAATGGATAGCTTTTGAAAATGTGTTTATGGAGTTCGCCCTCATAGTGATCAAAGAAGGGAGCGCTCTTATAAGCCGTTACAATCGTGCGCCACTGATTATTTTGCCATTTTGTAGAGTAGTCAATTCGTACATCCTTAACAGGAACTTTTCCGTGTTTCTCTGTCAACGGTACCGACAGCATGGCAACTCCTTGTGAAGTGTTGATGTAACATCTATTTCGATAGCTCTGTTTAACGAAGTGCTCATGCTTTTCTAAAATCACTTCATCAAAGTTTTGAAGCGCGCAGAAATATTCAAGCGATGGCAGGAATTGCAATTCGATCAGGGCTTTCTTGTTCATTGTCAACTAGAAATTGAATTCGCCCAGGCCTTGTCGTATCACAGTTGGAACACCACTGGTAAAATCAACAATGGTAGATGGAATATTACCGCCCGCTCCTCCGTTGATGACAACTTCTACTTGATGTTTAAAGTCTTCATAGATTTCCTCGGGATCGGTCGTGTATTCTTTTATTACATCATCGTCTTTGATGGAGGAAGTAACGAGCGGATTGCCGAGCAACTTAACGATCTCTGATGGAATAGGATGATCAGGAATGCGAATACCGACTGTCTTCTTGTTGACACCCAGAATTTTTGGAACGCTTGTGCTGGATTCAAAAATAAAAGTGAACGGCCCGGGTAACGATGCTTTCAATATTTTAAAAACGGGCGTGTCAATGCGCTGAACGTATTTTGAAATGTGGCTCAAATCATAACAAATAAAAGAGAGATTCATCTTTTGCGGTTTCACTTCCGTGATTTGACAAAGACGCTCAACAGCTCTACGGTTGGTGAGATCACAGCCAATACCATAAATAGTGTCAGTCGGGTAAATGATAATACCGCCCTTGTTCAGAACATCTACCACATGGTTGATTTTTCTGACTTCCGGATTCTGTGGATGTATGGTGATGTATTCGGCAGACACGTTTGCAAATTAGTTCAAATATAAATCATCATTGCTTGACCAGCGTTCAGTAAGTTATTGTCATTCATCGGACGATAGCAGTATGGCTTCCATTTCGTAAATTTGAGGTTTTGGCGTATGGCACAATTATCAAAAGAAGTATCTAAAGTTAAGCTGGCGTTTTACCTGGTGGGGTCGGTGCTGCTGATCACATTTGTGTTTTATGGGTACCAGATTGTTTATACTCCTAATGTTCTGGTGGAGCGAGACGATCAGGTGTTTATTGTGCGCAATGGTTACACATTTCGGCAGGTGCAGGATGATCTCTCGAAAGGAAAGTTCGTAAACGATTTTGTTTCCTTTAGTTTTTTGGCGCGCCTCATGAACTACGACAAGGAAATTAAGCCGGGTCGGTTCGTGCTCAGGCGCAATATGACCAACATTGAAGCTATTCGTGTTTTACGAGCCGGCATTCAGGAGCCTGTTGATATTACATTCACGCACGTGCGCTTGCTCGATGAACTCGGTGACAAGATCACAAAAAATACAGGCGTGAGCAGCGAAGAATTCTACGAGGCGCTGGACCAGTTTGTGGAGAACAACAAGGAAGGCTTTACCAAAGAGACGATCTTATGCATGTTTTTGCCAAATACTTATGAAGTGTATTACAATGTACAACCCAAATCGCTGGTTGAAAGAATGCACACCGAGTACAAAAAATTCTGGAATGCCGAGCGATTAGAGAAGGCGAATAAGATAGGTCTTACACCCATTGAAGTTTCCATCCTGGCATCCATTGTTCAGGCTGAAACTGTTAAGCAAGACGAAGCGCCCGTTATTGCGGGACTTTATATAAATCGACTCAAGATGGACATGGCGTTACAGGCTGACCCCACGTTGGTGTTTGCTGTCGGTGACTTTTCATTGAAAAGAGTACTCAACGAACATAAAGAAGTTGATTCACCCTATAACACCTATACGCACACGGGGCTTCCACCTGGGCCGATCAATATGCCACGCATAGCGATTATTGATGCCGTGCTTAACTATAGCAGTCACAAGTATATCTACATGTGTGCAAAGGAAGATTTTTCAGGTTATCATAATTTTGCCGTCACGCTTGCTGAGCATTCAAAAAATGCGAGGAAATATCAAACAGCTTTGAGCATCGAGCAAGCGAAAGGACGGGCCGCTAAAAAGAAGTAAGATGTATATTTCTGAGACACATGTTCGTGTTCGATACGGTGAGACGGATCAGATGGGTTACGTCTACTATGGAAATTATGCTTCTTACTTTGAAGTGGCTCGTGTAGAGAGTCTGCGGCAGCTGGGGCTTACCTACAAAGAGCTGGAAGAGATGGGTGTCATGATGCCCGTTCTGGAAAACAAATCGAAGTATTTTTCTCCTGCTTTATATGATGATCTGCTGAAGATTGTGACTACCATTCGTATCAAGCCGAGTGTTAGGATTATGTTTGAATACGAAATTTTTAATGCCGCGGGTAAGTTGATTCACCAGGGAGAAACATTGCTGGCGTTTGTTCAAAAAGACAGCGGCCGACCTTGTCGTCCACCAGAAGTTTTTCAGAAATTACTCGAGCCCTATTTTCAATGAAATTCGGAACACGCAAGCAGATACTCAAATTCTCTTCTGCCCGCAAAAGCAGGCACTGGCTGAAGCGTATTCGGTTCAAGCGCTATGATAATCTTTCGCTTTATCGGTTTCTGAAAATATTCACTCACAATATTTCTGAGGATGAGATTATGGATCGCGCCAATGGCGTATCGTATAATTTTATTCTTGCCATTTTCCCTACTATCATTTTTCTCTTTACGCTCATTCCTTACATCTCCACTTATTTTCCAGAAGTGACCACGGCCAGCATCATGGAATTTTTGGGAGAGATGATGCCGCCCAGTATGTATGATGTCGTGTCCTCTACGATCATTGATATTCTGGATAATCAACGTGGAGGTTTGCTCACATTCGGTTTTATGTTTGCCTTGTATTTGGCTACTAATGGCATGATGGCGTTGATGCGATCGTTCAACGCGTGTTACCGGACGGTAGAAAAACGAAGCGCTATTAAAATGCGGTTAACGGCCATTGGACTTACGGTGATGCTGGCGCTCGTGCTATTTGTTGCAGTCATTCTTTTAGTGATCGGCCAGGTGGTGATCAATTATGTTACCGAACACATCTCTGATTTCAGTCATCTTAGTTTGGATAACTACACGATTTATTTTATCCTTTTGCTACGCTTTGTAGTCATATTTATAGTTTTCTTCTTTGCGGTTTCTGCTATCTATTATTTCGGGCCGGCCGTTCATTACAACTGGAGCTTTTTTTCAATTGGATCGTTGCTCGCCACGTTGGCTGGCTTGGGCATTTCCTATGGCTTTTCTTATTATGTTACCAATTTCGGTAGCTATAATAAAGTGTACGGTTCAATCGGTGCGCTTATCGCGCTGATGGTTTGGATTCAGTTACTAACGACAGTCTTGTTGTATGGCTATGAAATCAATGCAAGCCTGCATTATGGAACAAAGCTGCAGGCAATAGAAGGATTTAACAGAAATAAAAAACAGGAGACGACCAGACGCGAGAAAGCAAGCCGGTGACTACTCCCGTATTAGCTGGTCCAATTCGTTTACCCGATAATAAAATTCCAAAGCCTCGGGGTCATCGGCATCGTGCACCAGAACCATAAATTTTCTTATCCCCTGGTCCAAAAAATCACCAAGATCAATTTCAAGCGGAGTGTGAATTTTTTTATCAAACACTACCATTTGTTTCGCTAACAATTTTTGGGAATCGTCATAGATTAAAACTTTAAAGGGTTGTCTGTCACGAAAGGCAAGTTGTAATGTAATCGTCCTCTGTGGTTTTGGTTTTGCTTGTGGTTCAAAGTATTCAACTATCCTGTCCACCAATAAAAATGGGATTTGTGTTTGTTTTTGAATTCCCATAACTCGATAGTAATAAGTTCCTTCTTGAAATAAAGAATCTGAGGCAGAATAATTTAAGACATAAGCACCATAGCTGTTTCTTGAAATCGGCAGTTCTGTGATAAATTGAGATTTCACGTTATTCTTTGTCGTACGATAAATTTTAAAGTATTCCAATTCATCGATCTTCTTCTCATCCACTATCCAATTCAACTGTACGTGTCTGCCTTTACGATCAACTCGGGCCTCGACCGTGTCAGTATTCGCAAAAACCAGCGGCATCCCATTGGGCTTGTCGGCAAGTTGAATACCAAACTCACACACATCGCCCAGAAAACCATCAATGTTCAACAGGTACTTTGTCTGTGGTTTTAGAGAATCCAGCTGCACAAAAACATCGTCTTGTTTGATTTTCGACAAACACTTAAGGATTCGATACGTTTTTGTTTGACACGGATTGCCTTCAATTAAAATCAGTTGAAGGCCTTGCTTGTCGCGACAATTTTGTGCGGAGACATTTATGAAATACCTACCTGCAACTGCCACGGAGAAATCAAACCACTGATCATTGTGATAGACGAGGCATCTATTTGTCAGTGCTTTATTAATGCATTTCCATTCAACAGTTGATTTTGAAGTTGATGAGAGAATGGGCTCTGCGTTTAAATCAAGCGCAAACCGGTTTTGAATGTTGTTATTTACAACCTGAGCGTGTAAATAATTAAAAAAGGATTGGCCAACTATGACAAGAAGAAGAAGGAGACACCTCGTCATCACACCAAAATACTACTTTCGCTTGCGATCATGAAATGCTCCGCGAAATTCCGGGTCGGCCAATCTTTTTTGGCGATCAATTTCCCGGGCGATGATTTTAGCCTCATCTTTTTGAGTTTCCGCTATTTCTATTTCAGGTGGAAGCTTATGAATTTTGATTTTCTCGTGAATCAGTTTTTCAATCTTTTTTAAGTGGAACAATTCAGATTCATTCACCAGTGTAATGGCTGTGCCAACCGCAAGTGCTCTGCCTGTTCGGCCAATGCGATGGATATAGTCATCGTAGACAATCGGCACATCAAAATTAATCACGTGCGAAACGCCTGTTACATCTATACCTCTTGAGGAAACATCGGTTGAAACCAATACTCGTAATTTGCCATCTTTAAATTCATTCATGGCATTGATGCGTGTGTTTTGCCCTTTGTTGGAGTGAATCACGCGAGCAGGCCCCAGATTTTTGCGGTCGATGTACTTGAATACATTGTCCGCAGTTTCTTTAGATCGTGTAAAGATCAACACACGCGAAAATTTCTCATGATCATCAAGAAGGTGTTCAATGAAATTAATTTTTGTTTTAAGATTGGGGACGTGATAGGCAATTTGTTTTACCTGACTTGCCGCCATCACTTCTGGTGTTACTTCCACTTTCGTGGGGAATTCCAAAAAGTCTTTCGACAGGTTCTCAACTTTTTCCGGAAACGTAGCGGTGAATAGGAGATTCTGCCTTTTGCTTGGAATGACTTCGAATATCTGTTTGAGCTGCCGCATAAATCCCATTTCCATCATGCGATCGGCCTCGTCCAACACCAATGTTTTGATTTGCTTTGTGATCAACTCTTTTTTTAAATAGAGTTCCATAAACCTTCCTGGCGTGGCAATGATCACATCTACACCGCCACTCAATAACTCAATCTGAGTTTTTGGCCCCACACCTCCGTAAATAGCTGCAATTCGCAAATCGGTATATTTTGCAAGCGCCTTGGCGTGATCTGCAATTTGAATGGCCAGTTCCTTTGTTGGCACCAGTATTAATGCGCGTGGGTCGTTACCTTGGGCATAGCGCACTTTCATGAAAACGGGTAGTAAGTAGGCAGCAGTTTTGCCTGTGCCAGTCTGAGCAATGCCAATCACCTCCTGGCCACCCATAATGAGTGGTATGCATTTGCGTTGTACTTCAGTGGGTGAATGAAACCCGGTTTCGTCAATAGCCGTCAGGAGTTGTTTGTTAAAATTAAATTGAGTCCAGGCTGACTGATTTGGTTCCACAGATACTTTATCTTTACGTGCGAAGATACTATTTATAACCTCAAGCGCTGAATTCGATGTCTATCTTAGTTGTCAATGCAAAAATCGTAAATGAAGGAAAGATCGTTGAGGGTGATATTTTTATTGAAGATCAGTTCATAGAAAAAATTGGAAGCGATTTGCAGTCACAACGCACGGACAAGGTGATCGATGCAAAAGGAAACATAGTGATGCCTGGCGCAATAGATGATCAGGTTCATTTTCGCGAACCAGGATTGACCCACAAAGCAACTATCTACACGGAATCAAAGGCAGCTGTGGCGGGAGGTGTTACCAGCTTCATGGAGATGCCAAATACCGTTCCTCCTGCTTTTACTCAAACACTTCTCGAAGACAAATATCAGATTGCGTCACAAAGTTCATTGGCCAACTATTCGTTTTTCATGGGAGCCGCTAATGACAACCTGGAAGAAGTGCTGAAGACGGATGTGACAAAAGTATGTGGGCTTAAGATATTCATGGGATCATCTACGGGAAATTTATTAGTAGATAATCCCAAAACATTGGAGGGATTCTTCTCCAGTTTTCCGTCAATCATTGCCACGCACTGCGAAGATGAACCAACCATCCGGAAAAACACAGAAGAATTTCGGGCACGATATGGAGAAGGCATGCCAGTGAAGTATCACCCTCAGATTCGCTCGCACGAAGCCTGTTATCTGTCATCTTCTTTCGCAGTTGGATTAGCAAAGCAACATGGCACGCGTTTACATATTTTACATATTTCTACCGCGAAAGAAACCGGCCTATTCGATAACTTGATTCCGCTGAGCAAAAAGAAAATTACGGCCGAGGCATGCGTTCATCATCTGTGGTTCAACGATGCAGACTATGATCGATTAGGCATGCTTATTAAATGGAATCCTGCCATCAAAACACAACAAGATCAGCAGGCAGTGTTTACTGGATTGCTGGATGACAGAATTGACGTGATTGCCACGGATCACGCGCCTCACACCTGGGAAGAAAAACAGAACACGTATTTCAAAGCTCCTTCCGGGGGGCCACTTGTTCAGCATAGTATTCCCGCTATGCTTGAATTTAATCGGCAGGGGAAAATATCTCTGGAAAAAATCGTGGAAAAGATGTGTCACAATCCGGCCATTCTCTTCGAAATTGAAAAGCGTGGATTTATTCGCGAGGGATATTACGCAGATATAGCGGTCGTTGATCTTAACAAGCCGTGGAAAGTTGGTAAGGCCAACATACTTGCCAAATGTGGATGGTCACCATTTGATGGTCAGCTATTTAGTTCGACCATCACTCATACCATTGTTTCGGGCCATTTGGCCTATGCTGATGGACAATTTGATGAAAGAGTCAAAGGGCACCGATTGAAGTTTAACAGGAAATAAATATTCGCTTTTGCATTTTATCACTGCCTGGCTAACTTTGCAGTCCTTAAAACGCTTTTCATAGCTCTAAAAGGCTGGCAAAGCTTGTACGGTGAGTGTAGTTCAGTTGGTTAGAACACCAGATTGTGATTCTGGGGGTCGCGGGTTCGAGTCCCGTCATTCACCCGTAAAAAAAGCCCCTTCAACAGGGGTTTTTTTATTTTTGATCTCGTCCATTTAACAGGGTATAAATTGCGAGATTATTTTATTCCTTAAATTTATTTAATGATTTCGTGGACGGAACTAAGTCAGTATTCCCTTGAGAGAAAAATACAAACGCTTTATGAGCAAGCGTCTTTTATTGTGGCGATCAGGTATTATGGCTATAAGGTTAACTTATATCTCCTCGGCCACGACTACGTGGAAGTTTTCTATAATCACAAGCGCGACAAGATAGAGCGTATAAGTTTGTTAGATGCGGAGCACAGCCGCATGAAATTCTACTACGACCAAATCAAATTGCCGGCAGAATTGAATTCATAAAAAAACCTCTTCCGGTTACTACCAGAAGAGGTCTCTTCAAAAATCATATTTCGAATTATGCAGTAGCAGTGGCTGCTTCATGCAGTTTGCTAGACTGTTTTAGAGATACAGTTTTCTTGGCCTTGTGTCCACAATAACCGCACTGATAATGTTTCAATAACTCACCTTCTTCCGTAGCTGTTGGTTGTTTAATGATCTCTTCACGAACAACTTTGAAAGTTTGATAATTGCACTCTGGGCACTGAATTGCATGAAGGTGGCCAGAATATTTTTCGATCTTGATATGACCTGTCTCCTCGTCTTTCCACACATCATAATCCATAGAGAACAAGTTTTCTTCGGCCTGCATACCTTCATCCAGATAAGCATCTTCTTCTTCTTCACTCAGAAGTTTCATTGGCTTGCCAGTTTTTGGGGAAATTCTGGGCTTATAGCGCAATACTTTAAGACGCTTTTCAATGAAGAATGGATAATAGAATTTTAAGAGGTTTTGAATGATCAAAGCCACAATCATTCCCATGGAGGCGGTTGTAAACACCCGCACGAAGATCCACAACGCATTCAGCTCGGTAATATTAGCGTTAGCGTAGAAGCCAGCTCCAATTATTAGAATGATGGAGGCAATCCACAAGAAATTGATCTCATGTTTATTGATGAAATCGTACTTGGTTTTGCTATCACTCGTAGCTGAGAGCTTTACAAAATAGCCCAGGGCAACTAAAATACCTGCGGCCCAGCACACATAGCCAAGGTTGGCCGCGAGATTGTTCCAGGAATCGTAAGTGGGTAAAGAATCATTCATGACGCTATCTGTTTATCGTTTTAAATCGGGATAACAAATATAACAAAACTCGCTATATCAGGCTTTTCAAATATAAATTAATCGTATACAATTTAGCACAGTTTTGCAGAAAAAACCAAAAATTAAGTTCGGACACCCGGAAAACAAGCCGTTGCAAAATCTTTTAGTGCCTTGATCGAGTCCACTGTATGTTCATACATTCCCATGTGACCGGCTTCGTCCAAGACAACAATTTTTCCCTTGTCGCTAATTTTTGACTGTTCTTCGAGAGAGCTGACTGAAATTATACTGTCTTTTGTGCCTGCGATGAACAAGACAGGCGCTTCAAATTTTTTGAGAAAAACTGTCATGTCTGATCGGTCGCGCATGGCTTCTGAATAGCTCAAAATCGCCTCCTTTGACGTTTTTATAGCCATACGATGGACTTCTTCCAGATTATTTTGGTCTCTTTTAAAGAAGAGACCCGGTACAAAAGTCTCGATAAACGGAAGTGGTCCATTCTTCCTAACAAATTCAATCGTTTTATTTCGGTTCTGCTTTTTTTCTTCCGGGTCGGGTTTTGCGGTAGAATGAAACAAGCATAATCCCGCAAACATATCTTGCCTTTCGTCTGCCATGGCCAGGGCTACATATCCTCCCAATGAGTGCCCAATTAAAACACATTTTTCAATTCTTAGAGAAATGAGCAGGTCAATAATGCTATGGGCCACGTTTCTGATGCTTATATGACCGGGTGGCATCCCACTTTTACCAAAGCCAGGCAGGTCTATGGCGATGATTTTATACTGGGCTGAAAGATCTGAGATAAGAGGTCGCCAGATTTCATGACTTTCACAAAAACCATGAAGAAAAACAAGGGGTGAACCGTTGCCGGTTTCCTGATAAAAAATTTGATTCATTTGATGACGTCAGATTCTGGCTTTTGCAATTGAATCGAGCATCAGCAGAGCTGTGTTCTCAATTCCAGCAGGATCGAAGCCACATTCTTTGTGCAATTCCAGTTGCTCACCATGCTCAATCACCCCATCGGGAATACCCAACCTACGGACTTCTGAAGAATAATGATGGTCCACCATAAACTCGAGTACAGCACTGCCTATTCCGCCCTGAAGGCATCCATCTTCAACGGTGATTATTTTTTTAAACCGCGAGAAAACCTCATGCAGCAATGTTTGATCAAGCGGTTTTGCAAAACGCAGATCGTAGTGAGCGATGTTAATCCCTTGCGCTTCTAGTCTTTCACATACGTCAACGACATAATTTCCGACATGCCCAAGGGTGAGTATCGCAAGGTCTTCACCATCCTTAATTTTTCTGCCCGTACCAATCTTTACTTCTTCAAATGGAGTTCGCCATTGAGACATCACGCCCTGACCACGTGGATACCGTATTGAGAAGGCTTTTTCAGTACGAGGCAGTTGAGCGGTGTACATGAGGTTTCTGAGCTCAGATTCATTCATAGGCGCAGAAACAATCATGTTTGGAAGACAGCGGAAATAGGCGATATCGTATGCCCCATGGTGTGTTGGACCATCCGAGCCAGCGAAGCCGGCTCTGTCCAGACAGAAGTTGACAGGTAAATTTTGTATGCACACATCATGCACCACTTGATCGTAGGCTCGTTGCATGAACGAGCTATAAATATTGCAAAAAGGTATCAGGCCCTGAGTGGCAAGCCCGGCCGAAAATGTCACCGCGTGCTGTTCGGCAATTCCCACATCAAAGGCACGGTCTGGCATTTCCTTCATCATAATATTGAGAGACGAGCCTGAAGGCATCGCAGGTGTTATACCCACTATTTTTTCATTTTGCCTCGCCAGTTCCACCATGGTATGGCCAAACACGTCCTGGTATTTTGGCGCTTGAGGTTTTTCATAAATTTTTTTATGAATCTCTCCTGTTATTTTATCGAACGTGCCGGGTGAGTGCCAGGTGGTAGCATTGCCTTGTTCAGCCGGTGCATAACCTCTTCCTTTTACCGTAACACAATGCAGAATTTTTGGTCCCTTAATGTTTCTAAGGTCTGAGAGTACAGCCACCAGGTGATCGACATCATGACCGTCAACAGGGCCGAAATAGCGGAGGTTAAGCGATTCAAAGAGATTGCTCTGACTCAGCAGTGTTGCCTTGATGCCATTCTCTACCTTAGAAACAATTTCCTGTGCGTTCTTTCCAAATTTTGAAAGCTTGCCGAGCATGTTCCAGACATCGTCTTTTAGTCTGTTATAGGTTTGAGAAGTGGTGATGTCGGTCAGGTAATCTTTAAGTGCCCCCACGTTGGGGTCGATTGCCATGCAATTGTCGTTGAGGATGATCAGAATATTGGTATCAGAAACTCCAGCGTGGTTTAGCCCTTCAAAGGCCATCCCAGCGGTCATGGCACCGTCTCCGATAACGGCAATGTGTTGTTTATCCTCCAATCCGAGATATTTAGAAGCTACTGCCATCCCCAGGGCCGCAGAGACTGACGTTGAAGAATGGCCAACGCCAAAGCTATCGTACTCGCTTTCCTTTCTTTTTGGGAAGCCCGAAATGCCCTTATAAAGCCGGTTCGTATGAAAATTGTCTCTTCTCCCCGTCAGAATTTTATGGCCATAGGCCTGGTGACCCACATCCCAGATAATCTCATCTTTTGGGGCATTAAAAACATAGTGTAGTGCAACGGTCAACTCCACCACTCCGAGGCTTGCTCCGAAGTGTCCACCATAGACCGACACGTTGTCTATAATAAAATGTCTTAATTCATCGCACAGTTTTACCAATTCAGCCTGATCCAGTTTTTTTAGATCATCGGGGCTGTCAATTTTAGCCAGTAATTTTCCGGGGGTAATCAGCATTCTATTTTGCGCGATAACTAGTAAAACACAGACAAAAGGTAAGTGTTTTAAATGATTTTGAAATTTTCAGGGCAAATTTACAGAATTTGAATCGTCTCCCTTGTCGATCTGGATACTCTGTTGGTATTAAGACCAGCAAACAAATAAATTAGATCGATCTGTTAATCCTTGAAACCTCCTTATTTTTGCCTGCCTTTGCCGAAGCGGCTACGTGCAGGCAGGCGCTTCAATTTTTAGTCATGACACAAGAAAACTTTGAAATTCACCTGCCCCTGTTTGAAGGGCCTTTCGATTTGCTTTTATTCTTTATAGAGCGAGATGAACTCGAGATAAATGATATTCCCATCGCAAAAATCACAAATGATTTTTTGGACTATTTACATAGGCTGGAACATTTAAATATTGAATTGGCAAGTGAGTTTATTTTGGTAGCGGCCACGCTGATGCGCATTAAATCCAAGATGCTACTTCCCAGGCCGCAGTTGGACGAGCAGGGAAATGAAATCGATCCGCGGGAGGAGTTGGTAAGGCATCTGATGGAGTACAAGAAATATAAGTCCGTCATTGATCAATTTCATAAGCTGGAGGAGATAGAATTGCAGAAAGAAAAGCGCGGCAATATTTTGAAAGAGTTGCGCACGCTTGCTGAAATCACCAATGTAGAGGCAGAGCTTCAGGATGTAGACCTATTCAAACTGCTCACCGTGTTTGAAAAAGTTTTAAAGCGTCATGATGAAGAACGCAATCGCCCGGTGCATCAAGTGATACAATACCCCTATACAATTGAGGGGCAAAAAGAATTTATCTTAAATGAAATCACGACCAAAGCAAGAGTACCTTTTACCGAATTATTTGAGAAAGCGCCTTCGCGAATTGCTTTGATCTTCAATTTTCTCGCCATACTTGAAATGTTGGCCAATGGATTGATCAACATTCAAATAGGAGAGGGCTACAATAACTTCTGGGTGATGAAACTGGAGGGAACAGAAACTCCTGCCGAAAGAACCGAAGCTGAATAATTACTTCAGCAAAGATCCTCTCAATCGCAATAATTCAGTTTCAGATGTCTTCGCATTATAACGCGCTGTAATCAAGCGGTTATAGGCATCTGACAAACTCTGTTGTGCTGTGCGCAGCTCAATGAACGTACTGATGCCTCGTCTGAAACTTTCCAATGCGATGTGAACATTTTCTCTCGCGAGGAGGATGTTCTCTTCTTCGATCAGAAGCACTTTCTTAGCGTTTTCATAGTTGGTGAAGGCATTCTTGATATTCATATTCACCACCAGCTTTTGCTGATCGAACAGAAGTTGTTGTCTTGCCAAAGAAATTTTTCCCTGTTGAATTAGTCTTTTATTATTCAGGCTGTTAAAAAGCGGCACGGATAAGGTGGCTCCGTAGTTTGTCAAACCTTGGCTTTGAAAAAGAATAGTTCCAAATGGGTTTAGCAAGATTGTGTTATTGGTTTTGGTGTATCCGTAATTGGCATTCACGCTTAAGGTCGGAAACAGCGCTGCCCTTCTTTCCTGAAGTGTTTTCTGGGCAACTATCAAATTCCATTTAGAAGACAGTAAACTGAAATTGTTCTGTTCAATGTTTTCTGAAATGTCTTCCAGTTTTAGATTGAGATCAATGATTATGGTGTCGGCAACATCATAGTTGGGAGGTAATGCCATTCCGGTTTGAGAGTTCAATTGTTCTTTCAAAACAGATATGGCCGTCTCTTGCTGAAGCACCTGAGTGCGCTGGGCGTTTAAATCAACTTTCGCCTGAAGCAATTCAGGTTTTGCACCAACGCCTACCGAAAGCTTACGATCTGCTAGTTTTACTCGCTCTTCATTAACGGCCATCAATTCACGCGTAGCGTTCAGTTGCTGTTTTTGCCGTACGATATTATAATAATTGATGATGACCGAAGAGATCGTGTTTACCATTTGATCTTTGACCAGCACGTCCCCCTGACTTGCGATAGCCGCTATCCTCGATTTTGTAGCAAACATTTTGGTGCCATCAAACAACACCCAGTTCATCGTCACTACTGCCGATGCTCCATTTTGCTTGGTGGCTCCTGACTGGTTTCTGGTGGCATCTTTGAACTGTAACGTTTGGTTAGGATTGTTTCCAGAGAGAGTACCCGTTCCATTTATTTGTGGAAGAAAAGCGCCAAAGGCGTACTGGTTATCGTTCGAAACAAGCGTTGAATTGTTTTTAGACAGCAGCACGTCATAATTTTTTTCAAGCGCTGCTGAGATTACGTTTTCGAGTAATATCTTTTCTTGTGCATGAGATGAAAAAACAATAATAAAAAAATAGAGAGCAACAGATACCTTACACTTCATATACTAATTCTTTCTTAGGGGATTCTTCAACGGATGACATTTCATCCAACTCTTTATCAATGTTTTTCCTGGCACGTGACAAGTAGGAGTACATCGCAGGAATAACAAACAGCGTAAGGATAAGGGAGAACAACACGCCACCAATAATTACAATACCCAACGGCACTCGGCTGGTGGAGGCATCACCTAACGACAACGCCAACGGCAACGTGCCCAACGCCATAGCAAGACTCGTCATCAGGATGGGGCGCAGGCGTAAGCGCGAAGCCTCTATAACGGCATCGATTTTTGACAGACCCTCTTCTCTTTTCTTGTTGGCGAATTCGACAATCAAGATTCCGTTTTTTGTCACCAATCCGATCAACATGATCATTCCAATCTGAGAGAAGATATTTAAGGTTTGACCGAACAGCCAAAGCGAAATAAAAGCACCACAAATGGCCAACGGCACAGTAAGCATGATTGTGAATGGATCGATGAAACTCTCGAACTGCGCTGCCAATACCAGATAGATCAGAACCAGTGCCAGTACGAATGCGAACATGGTATTACCCGAGCTCTCCGCAAAATCGCGCGATGAACCTGCAAGTGATGTAGTGAAGGTGTCATCTAGTAACGGCTTGACCAATTCCTCCGTTGCTTCAATGCCATCTCCTATTGTCTTTCCGGGTGCTAACCCTGCAGAAATAGTGGCAGCTTTGTAGCGATTAAAATGATATAACGATGGCGGTGTGGTTGATTCCTCCATCGTCACCACGTTGTCAATAGAAACTAACTGTCCTGAATTTGTTCGTACAAATAATTTTTTCAAGTCGTCAGGATCATCGCGGTTGATGCGCTCCACCTGTCCCATTACCTGATATTGCTTTCCTTCTTTCGTAAAGTAGCCGAAACGCAAGTTGCTGAATGCTAATTGTAAGGTCTGCGAAATATCCTGAACGCTGATGCCAAGTTGAGTTGCTTTTAATCGGTTGATGCGAATCTTCAACTCAGGCTTGTTGAATTTCAAATCAACGTCAACCCCCTGCAGCGCTGGGTTGTTGTTGGCAGCTTCCAGAATCTTTGGCAATACCGCTTGCAATTTGTTGAAGTCGTTATTTTGAATAACATACTGAACGGGCAGACCACCTCTTCTATTAACGGCAATGGTTTGTTCCTGAATGGCAAATGCTCTGCCTTCGGTATATCGTGGCAAATTCCTCCCCACCATATTCACAATTTCCTGTTGTGAGCGATTTCGATATTTGGGATCAACCAGCGTGGCGCGCACGAAGCCGGTGTTGGCCGAACCTGTACCGGTGAAGCCGGGAGCCGTAAGAGACATCACAATTCTGTTTTCAGGAACAGAATCCATTACAAAGGCAGCTACTTTATTTACGTAGTTGTCCATGTAATCATACGATGTTCCTTCTGGTGCGCTTAACATCAATCTAAACTGATTGCGATCTTCCATCGGAGCCAATTCGGATTGAATGTTGCTTCCAATCAGGTAAGCCGCGCCAATGCACACTCCAATAATAATAAAAGCCACCCACCGTACCTTCATGAAGCGAGCAAGGAAGTTGCGATAGTTCGTTTCCATTCCGGTAAAGAAGGGTTCGGTGAAATTGTAGAACCGTGAATGTTTATGATTGGAGCGGGTAAGTTTTACACTTAGCACAGGGGTGAGTGTAAGAGACACGAATGCAGAAATAAGAACGGCTCCAGCCACAACAATACCAAACTCGCGGAACAATCTGCCAACAAAACCTTGAAGAAAAACAATGGGAAGAAACACAACCGCCAGGGTAATAGAGGTGGAGATGACTGCAAAAAATATTTCACGAGAACCTTCTTTGGCCGCCCGGTATTTATTCATTCCGCCTTCCAGTTTTTTATAAATATTTTCGGTCACTACGATACCATCATCTACAACGAGCCCGGTAGCGAGTACAATCCCCAGCATCGTAAGTACGTTGATTGAAAAATCGCATAAGTACATGATGAAGAAACTGGCAATGAGGGAAACCGGAATATCGATCAACGGGCGGATAGCAATCAGGAAGTCGCGGAAGAAAAGATAGATAATCAGCACCACCAATAAGAAAGAAATGAGAAGCGTTTCTCTTACTTCAGAGATGGAGCGTTTGATAAAAACAGTTTGGTCGAGCGCGATGTTAAGTTTGATGTCTTCGGGCACTTCTTTCTTCAGCACTTCAAAGCGCTTGTAGAACTCGTCAGCAATAGAAACATAATTAGCGCCCGGCAGCGGCACCATTGCTAAAGCTACCATGGGTATACCGCTTTCGCGCATAATGGATTCTTCGTTTTCCGGGCCGAGTACCGCTTTGCCTACGTCTTTTAATCGTATGTCACCTGTGGAAGAAGCCTTTACAATTACATTCGCGAAATCATCTTCCGTATAAAGTTTGCCAAATGTTCTTACAGTAAGTTCGGTGGCGTTACCAGCAATTTTTCCAGATGGCAATTCCACGTTCTCACGATTCAATGCCTGCTGAACATCTAATGCTGTGAGGCCGTAAGCACTCAGTTTGGCGGGGTCCAGCCAAATTCTCATGGAGTATTTTTTTTCACCCCACATCTGCACAGCACTTACACCCTTAATAGTCTGCAGCCTTTCCAGTAAAACGTTGTTGGCATATTCCGTTAGCTGCAATGAGTTTCGGGTATTGCTTTGCACGGTCATTGAAATAATAAAATCCGAACTGGCATCGGCCTTTGAAACAACCGGAGGGCTGGTGAGATCCTGTGGCAAATTGCGTTGAGCCTGCGACACTTTATCACGCACATCGTTGGCAGCAGCCTCCAGATCTACACCCAACTCGAATTCTACGTTGATGTTACTGTTACCACTGCTTGAAGTAGACGACATATTCCGAATACCGGCAATTCCATTGATAGATTTCTCCAATGGTTCGGTGATCTGTGACTCAATAATATCAGCATTCGCGCCCGAATAGGATGTTCTTACGTTGATGTTGGGAGGATCAATGGCGGGGTAATCACGAACACCCAGAAAGCGATATCCGATGTAACCGAAGAGCACCAACACAATGCTCATCACAAATGCGAGAACAGGCCTCCGTAAACTTAACTCTGAGATGTTCATGGCTGTTTTTAGTTTAAACTCTAATTAGTACCGGTTCAATTTTGTAATCTTTACTTTAGATTTTGGGCGGATGGACATCAAGCCCGTGGTGACAATTGTATCGCCCGCTTTGAGGCCGCTTAAGATCTGTACATATGACGAATCGCGGATGCCTGTTTCCACCACGGTGAACACCGCGCTGTCTTTTCTGAATAAAATGATTTGTTTGTTTCTCGCTTGTGGAATGATGGCTTGCGTGGGAACCAGTAATGCACTCTCATCTTTGCCCAACTGAAGATTGATTTTAGCAAAAACGCCTGGCACCAACTCGCGGTGAGATTCTTTTACAATGGCTTTGATGCGTAGCGTGCGCGTGCTTGCCTCTACGTTGCCCTCCGTGGCGAGCACGGTTGCGGAATGCGTAAGGTTGCTTCCATCGATTTTAAATTTAATGCTGTGTCCTGGTTCAATAGCTTTGGCGTATTTCTCAGGAACAGAAAAATCCAGTTTCAATTGATTTACTTGTCGCACCGTGGTGATAATGTCAGATGGAGATATATAAGATCCTAAGCTCACATTTCTGAGTCCAATCTTACCATCGTATGGCGCGCGGATTTCTGTTTTTGAAATCGATATGCCGATGCTTTCGATGTCGGCTTTTAAATTATCAACTGCGAGGGCGCTCAAATCAAAGTCTTGCTGACTGATACCGTTAATGGCTAATAAATCGCGCTGACGCTCCACTGTCTTTTCATTGATCTGTAATTGAACTTTTAGTTTACTGAGTTGTGCCTGAAGGTCTTTGTCGAAAAGCTTCACCAGCAGATCGCCCTTTTTTACGGTAGAGCCTTCGTTGATATTCATTTGCACCACGCGCCCGCTTACTTCGGGGCGTATTTGAGTTTCTTCAGCAGGCAGCAGTGAACCGGGCACTTCCACATCCTCACTAATAGATTGTGGCGTCACTAAAAACCCTTCGGCCATAACAGGCATTGACTTGCGCGGATCGCGTCCGGGCATTGCTTCTTGTTTTTTGCCACCACAAGCGGCCAGTAATCCAGAAAAAATAAAGAGGAGGAGAGTGGAACGTAACGTCATGAGCTAAATAAAAAATTTCAGGTATGGTGTAATTGTATAGTAACGCAATTTTGTTGTAATCAATTCAATGGTTCTTTCTGTTTTGTGGTTAGACAATTGAAGTTGTTCCTTTATTCCAGCATGAGTGAATTCTCACCGGTAAGTCCTGAACGATTCATCCAACCTTAAGACCTGAGGTAATACAAGCGTTGTCTCGTCATTACGAACTACGTAATCGGCTTTATTAACCTTTTCCTCTTCCGGCCATTGATTACTCATGATTCGCAACACATCCTGTTCCGTTCTATGAGTGTCCCGGTTTAAAACCCTTTGCACACGCATTTGTTCAGGTGCTGTAACAACAATGACTTTGTCAAGCGATTTAAACGATCCTGATTCAAACAACAGAGCAGCCTCTTTTACGACATAAGCCTGATCTTCATGTTGTGCTAACCAACGATCGTAATCAAAAGCTACTCTTGGATGTACCAATGAATTCAATCTGGAAAGCCGCACTTCATCATTAAAAACCGCTTCACTTATCAGCTTTCGATTAAGGCCACCCTTCTCATCGTACGACAATATTCCGAATTCTTTTTTGATTTGATCGACCAATATTCCGTCAGTGGTCATTAATTTTTTCGCGTGGCTATCCGCATCGTAAACGGGCACGCCCAACGATTGAAAGATTTTACAGATCAGGCTTTTGCCTGATCCGATGCCTCCCGTTATTCCGATTTGCAAAGGCTTGCTCACAGATAGATTACAAAATTCAATTAAACGCCTTGCGTGGCAACCAATTCAACGTTCAACTCAAAGTTGTCTTCAATTACCTTGTCACCAAGATTCTCGAAGAAATTTCCTGAACGGAATTTGATGTCAAATTTAGTTCTATCTACTAATATCTTCGCTTTCGCGATGAGTTGTTTGCCGGCCGGCTGAATGGCAGCCGTGAATTCGATTTCGTTGGTAATTCCCTTTATGGTTAGATTTCCTTTTATCTTATGCTCGTCCTTACCGATTGATGTGACGGTAGATATTACGAAGGTCGCCTGCGGATGTTTTTCGCTCGAGAAGAAATCATCTGACTTCAGGTGATTAACTAGTCTTTCATTTCCACCCGGGTTGGTGATGTCCGTGTCGGTGATCGAGGTCATATCAATAGTGAAGGAACCGCCTGTTATTTTTTTGGATTTTACCTGAAGGCCTCCTTCTGCGAGGGCGATTGTTCCGGTGTGCTCGCCCGTTACTTTCTTCCCCACCCAGATAATTTTGCTTTTCTCTGTGTCAATTTTATACGTATCATCTTTTGAAGCGAAAGACATGGCTGCGATGGCAGCAAGGGCTAGTAAAGTATTAGTCAGTTTCATATGTGTTTTAATTGGTGACCTTTATAAACGCAAAAGAAAAAATTTTCACCAAGTTAAATTGTCACTATTCGACCAATCGTAAACTCCTATCGACCATCAGGAAGATGACGTGGCATTTTAACAATTCAATAACAAAATTATCAAAAGAAGACAAGGCGGGATTAATACACTTCTACCTGGATGGAGTCACTTCTCAAAACGTGAACGATTGGGGAAAGTCCTTCTGCCTTTGGCAATACGATTGATTTACCTTTTGATAATAGTGAGATATCTACAACGGCCGTTGCCTGAGTTTGTGTGAGAATATTTCTTCCCTGATTTTTCGGAACGATCAAATAGAACAACACGCTGTCAGGTGCTACCGCTTTTGCCCGGGCATTTTTATTCAGCACTTGAAGCTTTAGTTTCCACGGTAGCGTCTCCACTTCACCAACTTCAAAACGAACTTCCGCTACGGGCGGATCGCGTTTCACGAGTTCATCGTTGGGTACCACCACCTCAAGCTCTTCGCGAAAATTTTGATTTAATTTATTTTCAGAAAGTGTTAATACAACGGTATCTGGAAAATTGTGAAGGACGCTCTTGGGGCCCGTCACTTCCACGGAGTCGGGAAGAATAACAATTGGACTTATTCGCCCGAAGCCTTCTTTGTATGATATCTTGCTAAGATCGGCCACCAGTTTAAACTTGTGCGAATCTTTGAGGTCAATCTGCAGCGAAAGCGTATCACCTACCAAATAATTGATTTGCAAAGAACCCAATTGACCCGAGACAAGCGGAAGCAATGTGCTCCCCGGAATTTTTTTCACTTCAATGGGCTTGTCCAATGAGATACTCAGCACGGGAAGGCGATAGCCAATCGATTTACGCAGTAACTCCCAACCATTTCCACTCACGTTTAAATTGACCTGATCGGGCAGAGACACTGGCACGTAACGGTTTGCATCGTATACAAATTCCAACGGGAAATTGATGTTTGATGTATGAGTCTTATTTAATGAGCTGAATAACCAAAAGACAAGCGCAGCAAAAAAACAAAGCGTCACTGCCTTCCAATTGGTACGGTTAAACCGAAATAAATTACTGATGACCCGAAAGACGCTCATAGCAGATTGAGAACACTAAGGTAGGCAACTTGGCGTGTACTCCTAAAAAAATTGAAGTTCAGCCTTCCGACAGATTTGCCCGGGACTGAACTTCACTATAAAATCAAAAAAAGAATCAGGCCTTACCGGCTGCGGCTTTTGTAGATTCCATTGAGATCGCAGATTTTGAAAACTTAATCCGGCCACCGCGTTCTACTTCCAAAATAAATGTATCACCTTCTAATTCTGCTACGCGTCCGTGCGCTCCGCCAATAGTGACAACATAATCACCTTTCTTAATTTCTTCTGTAAACTTCTTTTGGTCCTTTGCTTTTTTCTGCTGCGGGCGAATCATGAAGAAGTAAAATACCACCACTACACCGATCAGGGGCAGATACTGTATGAGGGACGATGCCCCTGTTGCTTGAGCTAATATGGAATGCATAATTTAAATTTTAGGCGCGCAAGTTATTCGATAAAAAGAAACATCCCAAACCGGGTTGGCCTGGGATGTTAACTGAGAAGTATCTTTCTGTTATTTCACTGGTCCGTTGGCGCCATCAGGCTTTGGCGTTACCATGGCCTTGAAGCGAAGTGTAGTTGTTTTAGGCCAGGTGTTGGCTGTAACGGTGATCGTCTTGTTTTGAATGTTTGATTTTCCGTTCGTATCAAATTCCGCTTTTACGAAACCTGTTCCGCCAACAGGAATGGGTTCTTTGGTCCACTCAGGAACGGTGCATCCACAAGACGGCTGAGCTGATTGAATGATTAATGGGGCCTGTCCGGTGTTTTTGAACTTATACGTGTAATTAACTTTCTGGCCTTCTTTCACAGTGCCAAAGTCGTGGTCAACCGTTTCAAATTCTACTACAGGCAGTGGACCTTCTGGTTTTTCTTCAGGGGCAGTTGCGGTGGCAGCAGGGGTAGCTGGCGTGCTTGCACTTTTGCTTCCTTCCACTTGCGCCAAACGGCTCTCCAGTTCAGCGATTTTCTTTTCGGCAGCTTTGTCGCGGCAGCTTGTGAGCACTGCTACAAAAGCTACGGCCATCATTAAGCGAATTGTATTTTTCATATTCGTATATTTTTTATTCGTTGCTAATTAATCCAATTTCAAAATTAGACGGGGTGGTCTCAAAAATCAACGCCCGCTGTTTCTTTAACAAATCTTTAACTGTTCTTAGAACCGCGAATTTGTGCTAATAATTCATCCACGTCTTCCAACAAACGCTCCGCCTTATTTTTGGCTTCAGAGGCTACCTTATTGCCCTGTGATTTTGCCTGCGTAGTGAGCGGAGTCTCTTTCCCTGATACCAGGTCGTTTAAAAATTCCTCCAATGTTTTTTTGTACTTATCCAGTTTAAAAGAAAGTTTATCGCGCGTGTTCGAGCCTTTGTCGGGCGCATATAAAATACCCAGAATGGCACCCGCTGCAGCACCGGCCAAAAAAGCGATTAGTGTATTACCTTTTTTACTCATAGCACAAGGGATTATGTAAAGGATGACAAAGATAAGTAGACAGCCGCTGTCCGCAAAACTACTTATTGTCGATAAGGCCGCGTCCGCTTTTCTTCAGCGCACCTGACGACTTCAGTTCTTTCGAGATCACATCCAGAATGCCGTTGATAAACTGACGACTTTTTGGTGTACTGTACTCTTTTGCCAACTCAATATATTCGTTGATGCTCACCTTTACAGGAATGCCCGGGAAGGTGAGTAACTCAGCCATCGCCATTTCAAGAATAATTAAATCTGTTAACGGTAAACGATCGACTTCCCAGTTGCGCGTATTTTTTGCAATCAATTGTTTGTGTTCCGGATCCAAATCAACAGTTGCTTCAAAAAGGCGTTGCATGAAGTTTTTGTCGTCTTCCCAATCGAGGGTCAGTTTCTGAAGTTCAATTTTTCCGGTGGTCTCATCAAACGACTTGATGGTTTTGTCTACGAGACTTTTCAGAATGTCTTTGTCTTCGGCCCAACGCATCACGTCTTCTTCATATTGATCATGAATGGGGCTTTTGCCAAGAATCAATTTTCGAACGATGTGTTTAACGATCGCTTTCTGCGATTCGAGATCCGGTGATTTTTCTTCGTTGAATTTCTGAAACAGGCTGTCTGTCTTAATCACGTCTTTAAACCAGCCCCGAATCTTTTCCGGAGTGGAGGTAGAGTTGCCGGCTTTCAGCAATTCTTTTGTCAGTTCCGCGTTGGAAGACAAGGCCTTGATCCACGCATTATTGACAAAGTTTTTATGATTTGTCTTTTTGTCGCTTTCGGCCACTTCGCCAAACGCAATGAGCAGGCCAAGCACCGAATGATAAAGGTGATTGAGTTGCTCCACTTCCAGCAACATGTTTTTTTGAAGGTGATTAAAATCCTTCTTTACGTTCTTGTGATAAAGGGCAAGCGCTGCATCGGCCACTTTATTGATTTTCTCCTCCGCGCCAGCGGCATCTGATTTTTTGAATTTCTTTTCGAAGAGCTGCCGTGCTGCTTTTCGCTGACTGGCCAGAAGCTCCTTGTTTTGAACTTCCATCGAGTTGAGATCGGGTTGGAAGTTGTCATCAATAAAATCCTGAGAAAGCAGATGGTTGGCCTGCTTACATTGTTCAAACGCAAACAGTGTTTGCATGATTTTAATGCGGAGTGTGCGTCTGTTCAACATAATCAAAGAGCATTTAAAATAAACTCACTAAAATAGTCGCGGGTCAGTTTCGATTAACGAACCAGCGCCTGAAAAAGATTTTAACGACTGAGGTATAAATTCCTTTCGCTGTAGATATTCATGAAATAGTCATCCATCAAATCATCAATGAAATAAATGGCCTCGCCTGTTGATTTCATTTCTGGTCCAAGTTCTTTATTCACTTCAGGAAATTTACTGAAGGAGAACACAGGTACTTTGATGGCGTAGCCGTGCTTCTTGGGACTGAAATTGAAATCTTTAACTTTCTTTTCACCTAACATCACTTTCGTAGCCGCATTCACATAGGCTTCATCATACGCTTTGCAGATGAATGGCACCGTGCGTGAGGCACGCGGGTTGGCTTCGATGATGTATACCTTATCATTCTTGATGGCAAATTGAATATTAATAAGCCCCACGGTTTTGAGAGCAAGAGCAATTCGCTTTGTAAAACTTTCGATTTGCTTCAACACCAGGTCGCCCAAATTATAGGGCGGAAGAACAGCGTATGAATCACCAGAATGAATTCCTGCCGGTTCAATGTGCTGCATGATGCCGATGATATAGACATCTTCTCCATCGCAGATCGCATCCGCTTCTGCTTCTATCGCGCCATCCAGGAAATGATCAAGCAACACCTTGTTTTCAGGCAAGTGTTTCCAGATGTCAAGAATATGATCTTCCAACTCCTTCTCGTTGATCACGATCTTCATACTTTGCCCGCCCAACACATAGGATGGACGCACGAGCAATGGAAAGCCAATGGTTTTGGAAACCTCCAGCGCTTCGTCTGCATTGGTAGCCACACCAAACTGTGGATAAGGAATATTCATCTCCTTCAAGAGACTGGAGAAACTTCCACGATCTTCTGCCAGGTCAAGCGCTTCGAACGAAGTGCCCATGATCTTCACACCGTACTTGTGAAGTTTCTCGGCCAGCTTCAATGCTGTTTGTCCGCCCAGCTGAACAATTACACCTTCGGGCTTTTCATGTTGTATGATATCCCAAAGATGTTCCCAGAACACCGGCTCGAAATATAATTTGTCGGCTATATCAAAATCGGTCGAAACGGTTTCCGGATTGCAGTTGATCATGATCGCTTCATAGCCGCATTCTTTCGCGGCCAGAATTCCATGAACACAGGAGTAATCAAACTCAATTCCCTGGCCAATACGATTCGGTCCCGAGCCTAATACAATCACTTTCTTTTTATCGGAAGGCTTTGACTCGTTCTCGGCATCAAAGGATGAATAATAGTAAGCTGTCCTGGCTTCAAACTCAGCAGCACAGGTGTCCACCATTTTATATACGCGGTTGATGCCCATCTCTCTGCGCTTCTTGTGCACTTCGCTTTCGCGGCAATCGATGAGGTGTGCAATCTGACGATCGGCATAACCTTTCTCTTTGGCTGTGCGCATCAATTCTTTTGGAATGGTGCTGAGTTCGTACTTGCCAATTTCTTTTTCAAGTTCAATCAATTCCCAGATTTGTTCGAGGAACCATTTGTCGATTTTGGTAAGATTTTGAATAGTCTTCATGGAGATGCCCAGCTTCATGGCATCATAGATATGGAACAGACGATTCCAGCTTGGATGCTCCAGGCTGTAAAGAAGATCAGCTTGTTTGGTCAATTCCTTTCCATCAGCGCCCAATCCATTGCGTCTGATCTCAAGTGATTGACAAGCTTTTTGCAATGCTTCCTGAAAATTTCTTCCAATGCCCATTACCTCGCCAACCGACTTCATCTGAAGGCCTAGTCTGCGATCGGCACCGTGGAATTTATCAAAGTTCCACCGCGGTATTTTTACGATGACGTAATCGAGCGCAGGCTCAAAATAGGCTGTCGTGGTTCCCGTGATGGAATTTTTTAATTCATCAAGATTATAACCAATGGCTAGCTTGGCGGCTACTTTGGCGATTGGATAACCAGTTGCCTTAGATGCCAGCGCAGATGAGCGTGATACGCGCGGATTGATTTCAATTCCGATTATTTCATCGGTATCTGGGTTAACCGAAAACTGCACGTTGCAACCACCCGCAAATTTTCCGATACCATTCATCATCTTGATGGCGAGGTCGCGCATGTTTTGATACACCGTGTCGGGCAATGTCATGGCAGGAGCTACCGTGATGGAGTCTCCCGTGTGAATGCCCATGGGGTCAAAGTTCTCGATCGAGCAGATGATGATCACATTTCCTGCGCCATCGCGAAGCAACTCCAGCTCATACTCCTTCCAGCCCATGATACTTTTTTCCACCAGCACCTCGTGAATGGGTGAAGCGTGGAGGCCGCGGTTCAATGCTTCATCAAAATCTTCTGGTTTTTCTACGAAACCACCGCCTGTTCCGCCCAATGTATAGGAGGGACGAATGACTAACGGAAAGCCGATCTCCTGTGCAATTTCTTTTCCTTGTAAAAAGGATGTCGCGGTTGAACCTTTGCAAACACCTACGTTCAACTCGATCATTTTCTGACGGAACTTCTCGCGATCTTCGGTGGTCTCAATGGCTTTGATGTCCACACCAATGATTTTTACGCCATAATGTTCCCAGATACCGGCTTTTTCGCAATCAATACACAAGTTCAAAGCTGTTTGTCCGCCCATAGTAGGCAACACAGCATCTACATGGTGTTTTTCTAAAATCTCGCGAATATATTTTTTCTCTAAAGGTCTCAGGTACACGTGATCGGCCGTCACCTTGTCGGTCATGATGGTAGCCGGGTTGGAATTGATCAGGATGACTTCAATGCCCTCGTCTCGCAGCGACCGCGAAGCCTGGGAGCCGGCATAATCAAATTCGCATGCCTGGCCGATGATAATGGGTCCGCTTCCGATAATTAGTATTGAACGAATGCTTCGATCTCTTGGCATAGTGAGGAGGGTGTAGATAAATCGGGCAAAAATAGTCAGGATTTCACGATTAACAGGACAACCGATTACTTTTCTTCCGGAGATTTTTTTGAAGGGTAAATCGCGATGCAAAGAGAACGCATCAAACGATTGTTTGACAACTATCGACTAAACGAATGACGTGATTCAACTTAACCGTAAGTCACTTCGATCACCGATCGATTATGATTTTTTTTGTGAGCGTTCCGGCAGAAGAGTGTATGCGCACCAAATAAAATCCGTTGACGATGTTGCCCACGTAAATTTTTTGTGGCTCAACCGTTTCTTCAACCGTTGACACAGACATGGTTTGACCTTGCGAACTAACGATGCTCACCGCAGCGTCACCAAACGAAGGAGGAAGCTTTACAGTCAGATAATCAGAGTGGACTGGATTGGGATAAACCTGAAAAGATTCGCTGACTGTTTTTTCCAACCCGGTGATTGGACCTTGAATGCTCAGGTTATCAATAGCCCAGCCCCAGCCGTTCGTGGTCGAGTCTGCTTTCATCGTAAAACGAATCAGCACGGCATCGCCCGATTTAAATTTTCCGGTACCCGTGATGTCAACTAATCTGTTCTTGAAGAGCCCCGGAACACCACTTGAATGTGCGTCAAAAGCAGATGCCCACTGTTGGCTTGCATTAGATGAATACGGATCGAGCAACGGTTGCCATGTTGCGCCCTTATCTTTTGATCCTTCCACCACCACATAGTCTTTGACGGAAGTTCCGGTGTATTCCATCAAAACAATTTCATCAAATGAAATTAAGGAATTGGTTGCATCAACCACGACTGGTTTTTTAAGCAGGTAATGAAAACTGGAAGTGTTATCCAGGCCAAAGCCATTCAGGTAGGGATGGCTGGAGTGGATGGCTGCATCGTTAAATCCTGTTGGCTTTGTCACCGAAAAGAAATTTCCGGTAAAATCTGTATTCGTTGAATTGAAGTCAGAAACGTAAGTGGTTAATGTGCTTGCAAAATCCAACAAAGAAACATTGAAGAATCCCGAAGCAGGCAGCACTGAAGCGTTGCCGGCAAGGTCAGTTGCTTTGATACGATATTGGATGTCATTACCAGTTGTCAATCCTGAAAGAGCAAGACTAATATTATAGAGACTTGTTCCGGCTGTGATTGTTTGTGGCAAGCTTGCCACCGTTCCGTTATTAAAACTGTACTCAATGGTTAAGTCTTTTAAGCCACCGCCATCCGTAACTTTTGTTTGAAGAGAAAGAGCAGTTGCATTACTCGCCAGAAAATCAACCTGGTTGTGCAAGATGAGAGGCGGAACATCATCGATCTGAACTTTTAAATTATCGATGGCCCAGCCCCAGCCGTGTACCAACTGATCGGCAAAAAGACGAAAGCGAATGAGTACCTGATCACCGGCCGCAAAATTTTTATTGGCGAGCATATCGATGGAGTGGGATGCAAAAAGTGACGGAACTCCAACAGCCGTTGAGTTCGGTTGTGTTTGCGTGTCGAAGCTGCTGTTCCATTTGGCCAACCAGGCAGATTGAAGCCGCGAATCCCAACCATCGGCAAACGGTTTCCAGGTGGTGCCCCCATCACTTGAACCTTCTACAATTACATAGTCATAAAAGTTTGCACTTCCGAAGGCAGCGCCCACATCGCTGGGCTCGGCCAAAACAATTTCATCAAACTTCAATGTGGCATTAGATGCTTTGAGTTTAACCGGCACACGAAGTTGATACACATAGTTGCTTTCAAAATTCGATCCGGTTCCGTTAGGGTAAGGATGTATCGAGTGAATGGCCCCGTTGCTGAAACCCGCTGGCGTGGTGATGCTAAATTGTTGATCACCGAAAAAATCGGTTGTGGCCGCATCAAAATTATTCGTATAAAAATCCTGAACAGCGGCAAGGCTCACAACATTAACGGTGTAGTAATCAGTGGCAGAAGGAACGGCCGTTACGTTAGCTGTAGCAGCATTGTCTGTAGCGGTGATGCGATATTGTATTTTATCGCCTTGAACAAGACCAGCCGGAAGTGTAATGGCCGCATCATAAGTGGAGTCTTTGCTGTTGGTCATCAACTCGGTTGGGTAGAGCACATTATTGACAGCATATTGTACTTCTACTTTTTGAAGACTGATGTTGTCGCGAACAATGGCGCTGAGTTTTAGTTGCGTCTCGGTGTTTTTAATGAACGATGTGGGTGAATGCGTAATCGTAGGTGCTTTTGTATCGGGTCCGGCAACAAACGTGTTGAGCGTCTGTTTCGTAGTGGAGGTTCCTTGGGTGTATTGCTTGCCTGGATTAAGAAACGTTCGTTGTGCATTGTCGGTGACGGAAATGTAGTAGCCGTAGGTTACGATGGAACCTGTTTTGGGAATGACCGATTGAAACTCACCCGGATTAGTCGTAGCCGTCATGCTTTTGGTGGTGAAAGTAGTGCCATCGGATGTGTACGACAGCTTGACTGACGATGCATCGTAAGCAGTGTCGTTCTTGATTTGCACCAACACAGGAAAATCGATATTGATATTTTCAGTGCTCTTAATTGGCGTATGTTGAATGAACACCTCGTTCCATCCCATGTCTTTTAAAATTCCCATGGCAATGGGACCCGGGTTATGAATGGCCTCGGCCGAATTGAAGTTAGGTGTCATGAGGGAGTTACGATCTCCTTTTGGATAGGTCGATTCATCAAGGTGGGCAATGCTGGAGCCGGCACTATAGGTGGAAGGCGCATAAATTTTTCCTGTTTGATTGAGGTTGCCTGCCAGCACGAGAGGTGACTTAAAGAAAAGGTTATCACTGGTCAATTGAGTTCCCAACGCAGTTGAAGGTGATGCAAATCCGGTAACGAGATTAGTAGCTGATTGATTTTCGATAAACGTTTCATAGATGGTCGGATCGGAATTAAAAAAATCCTGGACCTGTCCATTGGTACCACTTACTTCATAGGCATGTGTGATGCCGAGGCCGTGTCCTATTTCATGAAGCACCACAGACACCATGTCGTATTTTCCGGGAGTGGTTGCGCCTTGCGTGTCAAAACTCCAACTGGTGTTGTCGCTGTTGAAAGATGCAACGATGTCGGGATCGGTAGTGGCATTTAATTCCTGTCGCGCAATTTTTTCTGCCAAAGCGATCGGATACCAAACGCCTACCTTTTGTGCGCCTTCAAAATTTCGATAATAGTTCGATGGCGAAGCAGAGCCCAGCACGTTTGTAGCAAGGCTCGTCCAGTTGGCTGAAATGCGAATCGGCACGGGCGAAACAATCAGTGTTTGCCAGATATCCACCGCTGCCTGAAAGGCATCTTTCGCTTGTTGTGAAAAACCAGTGTACGTCACAATAATAGTGGCGGTCTTTGTGCGGCCTCCTTTATTTTTTTTCCACGCAAGGTAGTTGGCAGGTGGCGGTACAAACGTATTGGCATCCCCGGCCACACTATAACAGACAATTGGTTTTTTGGGAGTCATTACCTCCACGCGATGAAGGGAAGCATTTTGCTTTTGACCAAAGCTTTGACCGAAGCACGTGAACAGAATTAAAACACTTGCCGCCTTCTCTAATTTCATATGGAGTTAATTTGAAAGAGGATTTAAAAGTAACTGTTATTCTGATCAGGTGCAGGTGCTACCTTTAGAAAAGAGACCGGTTTGGAAAAAAGTCAGATCAAATTCCTGGCCTTTAATTCCAGATACTTGTTGATGGTATTCACAGTAAGTTTTTCAGGTGGCGTAACAATCGATTGAATGCCGGCACGTTGAAGCTCTTTCACTATTAATTTCTTTTCGAAGCTAAAACGCTCCGCCATGGCTTTGTGATAGACCTCCTTCAGGTTTTCAGCTTTCTTTTCAATTACACTTTTTAATTCAGTGTTTTCAAAAAAGATCACGACCAACAAATGTTGTTTGGCGAGATTGATCAGATATGGAAGTTGTCGTTGCAATCCATAAATCGATTCGAAGTTGGTAAACAGCAACAATAGACTGCGTTGTGAAATGGACCTGCGAACAGTTGCGTATAGAACGGAGTAATCCGTTTCCAGATAAGCTGTCTTTTGATTGTATAACACTTCTTGTATCGTGGCCATCTGATTGTTCAACCGCCCGGCTGGAAGCACACTCCCGATTTTATCCTGGAAAGTAATCAGCCCGGCTTTGTCCGATTTTTTAATCGCGATGTTTGAAATCACCAAACTTGCGTTGATCGCGTAGTCCAATAAGCTCAATCCATTAAAAGGCATTTGCATGACGCGGCCTTTATCGATGAGCGAATAAACTTGTTGTGAACGTTCGTCCTGATATTGATTCACCATCAATCGCGACCTGCGCGCAGTGGCTTTCCAATTGACGGTTCTAAAGTCATCGCCCGAAACGTAGTCTTTGATTAATTCAAATTCCTGATTATGACCAATACGCCTGATTTTTTTGATGCCAGTTTCTGTGAGGCGTTGACTAATGGCCAGCAATTCGTACTTGCGCATTTGAAGATACGAAGGATAGACCGGTACCATTTTATCGGCAGAAAACGAAAATCGTCTGGAGAGGAGGTTAAGGAGCGAACTCGCCAATACATTGACCGCGCCAAATGAATACTCGCCTCGCTTCACGGGTCTCAGATGATACTCGATGATTTTTTCTTCGCCCGCGTTCAGTGTCACGTTAAATTCCAAATCTCTTTTTTGAAACTGATGCGGGAGTTCATCAAAAATGCGAAGTGATGTTTTAAAAGGGTAAAAGCTTTGTAATAAAATTCTGATTTCATTTTCGTCTCCGTTGGAGAGTTTGTCCGGAGTGGTGCGCTCACCTTTTAAACTTTGATTTGTTCTGAACAATAAAATCGCGTCTGTCAAAACAGTTGCGACAAAGAGGAGGAAGAGAATTTTAGGGATGATGTAAAAACCACCGAGCACAAACGTGAGAATGAACAACGAGACCAACACCCCAATGCAGATGAAGAACCGCGTAGTGAGAAATGTTTGTTTAAGGATTCGAGTCATTCTTTTATGGATGTTCTATCGGGGAACTTCAACCTTATCAATGATTTGTTTCACGACTTCATCGGTGGAAACTCCTTCCATTTCTTTTTCAGGACTGAGCATGATGCGATGACGCAACACCGGCAACGCCACGAACTTAATATCTTCGGGGCTCACGAAATCACGACCGTTAATCATCGCATACGCCTTGGCGCTAACCAGGATGGCAATGGATGCGCGAGGTGAAGCACCTAGGAACAACATCGGATTGTTTCTTGTCTCGTGAACGATTTGTGTAATGTATCGCACCAGATTTGGCTCGATGTGAACTTGTTGGGCGAACTGCCTGAACGCGGCAATTTGTTCGGGCGATAATACAGATGCTATTTCACTAAGTGGTGAACTTCCGCCACGTTCGTGATGACGGGAAAGAATATTGATCTCATCGTCAAAACCCGGATAGCTCACAGCAATCTTAAAAAGAAAGCGATCAAGTTGTGCTTCGGGCAAGCGATACGTGCCTTCGTGTTCAATTGGATTTTGCGTAGCCACCACCATGTAAGGGCTTTTCATTTTATGCGTATAGCCATCTACGGTCACTTGCCGCTCTTCCATTACTTCAAAAAGAGCAGCTTGTGTTTTGGCGGGAGCGCGGTTGATCTCATCAATCAACACGATGTTTGAAAATATCGGGCCTGCTTTGAATTCAAACTCTGACGTCTTCATGTTAAAGACCGATGTGCCGAGTACATCCGAAGGCATAAGATCAGGTGTGAATTGAATACGCGAGAAGTCTACCGAAATAACTTTCGAAAGTAATTTGGCGGTGAGCGTTTTCGCAACACCAGGAACACCTTCAATCAGCACATGACCATCCGCTAATATGGCGGTGATCAATTGATCGACCATCATTTCCTGGCCGACAATCACTTTGCCGATTTCTTCTTTGATGCGTTTCACTTGTTCCTGCAAAGCGGTGAGGTCTACGCGATTTTCAAATATATTTTCTTCCATGGTCTTAGTTTTCAGTTTACTGTTGGTTCCAGAATTTTTCCAGTTGTTCGTTTAATGAGAGTAATTCTTCCTGACTTACTTGTGGAACAGTCAAAATTTTATCGATGAGTGTTACTAGACTTCTGACGAATTCGGCAGGTTGACCGGATTTGCCCGACAATGTTGTAATGAAGTGTTCATCGCGTTGATGCGTGTTTACATAGTAGGCATTTCGAATTTGATCAAAGAAGAATTGGATTTTCTTCTCCGCAATGTTTTTGTGATCACGACTTTGGTAATAAAGGTTTCCGATGGTGGCCACAAATTCCAGGGTAGTGTTTGAAAGCGGCTTGATGATGGGAATAATCCGTTGCTTTCTTTTCGATTCGAAAGCCATGAACAGGAGAATGGAGAACAGCAAGATATAGTACGCCCAACTCAAAGGTTCATTGGTGAGAATAAACCGAAGCGGGGTGCTAGCTTCCATTCGCCCCAGGTGATAGAATTCTGTTCGGTAAACATCGCGATCGGGCAAATAAGAAAGTGTTTGTGATGCGAATTGAGAATTGTTCTTCGACAACAAATGAATGTTGGTGAACATAAGTGGCGTGCAATTTAACAGGAGCTTTCCCTGTCCTCGTGCAATACTGATGGTAACTGGCTCATCAAAATCATTTTTAGCAATCACCGTAGCTTTCGCGGAGTCCAGTTTCCCAAAATAGTTATGAGCGTTGTCTCTCGGCAACAAATAATGTTGTGTGGTGTCCATCAATGGATTTGTAAAACGGACGTAGGCTGTGTCTTTACGGTTGAATACATTTTTCTGGCGGAACAAATTATCATACGTTTCTAAGGCCAGTGTATCCGCCAGCTTACCGGAAAATGAATTCGCTGAAATTAAGACCGTTGCTCCCGACTCGACATGAGAAAGCAAAACGTCAATGTCTTCTTTGCCGGCATCGAATCGCGTGGCCAGAATAATTATATTTTGCTTTTGATGAAGCGAATCTCGTAACTCATAAATGGTCTTATAAGAATTTCCGATTTTATGATGGGGAAAAATAGAAGGTAGCAACCGGGTGAGCGCAAATGTGCCATATGGATCCTTTACTTCATGTGCCAGCGACACATTCCAACTGTATTGCTTTGGACTCATGAGTTTCACCGCCACAAACAAGCCAATCACAACGGAGAGGTAAACAATATATTTCCAATCCTTCTTCATGGTTAATTCATCTTCGCCTTGAGCGCGTTGAAAACTCCATATACTTTCTGGTATTGCTCGTGGTTGAGATTGAAATGGCCATACCAGGCATAGTCAAAATAAAAACTCAGTTCGCTGAGTCCGGTCTTTAATTCTCCGGCTTTTATTTCTTCTACGTAATCGTGGTTTGTTTTTCCGGCTTGCCACTGAATAAGGTGTTTTTCCGACAGCAGCTTAAGCGCGAAGAGAAAAATTAAACGTGTGGCGACACGAAAATCATTTTTGCCAACAGCTTCCTGAATGAGTGAATCAAAGTCCATCTCATGAATGTTTTCATGGAAGACATTGTAGGGAAACTTTCCTTGCGAAGCATTTCCATAAAATACACGAAAGGCATTCACCTTCAGGAGCGCCATAATGATAACGATCAACGCGATGAGACCGATGGCGTACATCAACAATCTTCCCACGCTCGTCATCGTGGCATTTTCAAAGAATGTGCGAAGTAATTGATCGAGCCACGCTAAAAAACGGTCCCATAAACTTTCGGCTACCGTGGGTGCTTCTTTATAATTGAGATCGGGATCTTTCTTTAGTTGATCAACCTCCGCTTCTCTGAATTTTTTGAGTTGAATGTGGGTGGTGTCATCCGGACCACGAAACTCTTTTATCTCTTCTTCAGAGCCGGTTGCTGTGACAACGGCAGAGTCTGCATTATTTTGGGCATAGCCAACGCCCAATGCCATGCACGTAGTAAGAAGAATAAAGAGTGCGACCTTTAATTTCACAAATCAAAAGTTTTCTTCTGGCCGGGCGGATTCATCGGTGTTCTTGCCCAGCGTTTCGATTTGATCCATAAGCCCTTTTGATTCTTTGAGTTCCACCAGGTTAAAATACTGAAACGCGATGCCTACGTTGGGTAAACTGGCCAACGTAAATTGTGCGAGGTAGTACAGGGTGAAGAATACAACGGTTAAGATACTCCACGAGGTGGATGCCTCTTTCTCAACACCGGTTTGAGTGCTGTGAACCGCATCGACTAAGGTGATAAAATACCAGGGTGCGATGAAAAAATAAGAAACAATGTAAACAATGAGCGAGAGCAAAAACAAAAGACCAAATGTGCTCCACCATTTTCCTCTTACCAATCGATACGATCTGGCAATGGCGGCAAAGAAATTCTTTTTTTCATACGATTGAATGAAAAATGTGAGTGTTAAACTGATGGCCACATAAAACAGGCCAATGAGAATCACGAAGATCAGCAGGATGCCGACAGCCGAACCCAACAAGGCAGCAGGAACAATAGACAAGATATAGGCGGCTGTAAATAAAATAAAGAATAAAATCATGGAGCCGAGGTAGGTCCAGAAGGTGCCGCGAACGCGTTTCCACACTTCATCTACTTCAATTTGATTGCTTTTCTTTTCGCCATACAGCATGATGTAGCAATTGATGGTAGCCATCGTTACCACTCCACTAATTAACAGAAAGATCATGGTGACGATCAGTTGTAACCAAAAGCTAACGGAGAAGAAGTAATTGCTAAACGCTTCCGGATTGCCTCCACTTTTTGTCATACTCTGGGTGAGCCCTATGAAGTCGCTGGCAAAGGAGCCCATCATCATACTGCCGATAAGTGCGGGCGGTCCGGCAATAAAAAGAATGCTTTTAAACAGCGGCTTGAAATTTTGTTTGATGAATTCAAACGTGGCGTTCATTTTCCGGCTGAAGTCGCGGGCACGGTGAAACTCAATGACTTTAAATTCTTCCATTTCGTTTTAATTGGTTTGGATAGATAACAAAATAATAGATGATGAGGAATGCTGAGGCAGCGATGATCAATGATTTGATTGACCAATGCATGAAAGCATAGCGCGTGACGAAGGATTCGATAAAACCAGCCGCAATAAAAAACGGGACTAATCCCATCACAATTTTTAATCCTTTCAAGGCACCCATTTTAAAAGATTCCAAACGCGAATACGTGCCGGGAAATAAAAGACTGTTACCCATGGTGAAGCCGGCTGCCGCAGCAATCACAATCGAAGAAAGTTCAATGGTGCCGTGCAGCATGATCACCGGAAAAGCCTGCGCCAACTGTTGCTCCTTATAAAAGAACATCACGAAGGTGCCCACCATCAACCCATTATAAAACAAATAAAGGCCGGTGCCTAAGGAGGCAAACACACCGTATACAAACACCATGAACGACACCATGATGTTGTTGCGCGTGATCATAAAGAACATGGAGATTTCGCTTCCGGAAGAATAGACGCGTGTTGGATTTCCATTCTTGATGTTTTCCAGCGTCATGTTTACATAGGCATCGCCCATGATCAACCGTACAAAGGTTTCGTCATATACAGCCGACACGCCACCGATCACTGCAGCGACCATAAAAATGACAAAAGCATAAAAGAGTGGCTTGCGTACTTCATACATCACGGCCGGCAGTTCCGATTTCCAAAATGTGACGAAACGGCTCTTTTCCTCTTTCTTATTCTTATAAATCTCTAAGTGGATTTTGCTGGCCAGCGCATTTAGATACTGTGTGGTTCGGCTTTTAGGATATTGCGTGCGCGAAAAAGAAAGATCATCGGTGATTTGAATAAACAGTTCGGCCAGCTTATCGGGTGACGCTTTCCGTTGGTCGTTCACCACTTTTTCAAATTCTTCCCATCTTGGTTTATTACGCTGGATAAAGGCCGATTCGCGCATAAGAATATTAAGAAGGAAAGATAGAGGTTGGGCGTGGTTCTGGCAAATTGATTACTTGCGACTTACTGAGACACTTTAGATCAATTGTTTTTTCTTCAATTCATAGAATAAACTCCATACGATTCCTTTCAACCTAAATGGCATTCTGCTGCTGGTTCCAGTAATTACTTTTGACTTGTGTTCGTTGTATTCAATTCTGAATTTTACCGACCAATCATTGGTGACGCCATAAAATTGTTTAGCGTCTAAACTTTCAATATTTGACCATTTGAACGTGCTATCTATTTTATGTGTTCGATTCGATGGAAGGATGAATTTTTTTTTGCCGTTCATCTTACAATTTTTTGCTCCTTTAAATTTAGCATTTCCATTTTTATCAACCCATAACTTGAATTGTGGATATTCGTCAGAGCTAGACCCCGCTTCCATATAAATTGAGTTAAGACTTAAGGCAGGATCAAACTCAAGGTATCTGGCATAATATTTAATCTTTATTCCAGATCCGGAAATAGTCAGGCTATCCGAAGTTTGATTTTCGATTACATAACCGGATATTTTTTTCTCATAATTTTCAACCAAGATGGAATCGCGTCTAAGATAATACCTCCCAATTTTTTCTAATCCCAGGTTTGTGATGTTAAATAACGTGTCGTTTTCGAATCGCAACCCGATATAAAAAGTTGACATCTCATATTTGTCGACTATTCGTATCCAATCACCGCTGAGCTTTGAATTTTCCTTTGCCTTAGGGGTGCCAAAAAGACAAAAAGGGATTAGTGCAAGTACTAAGGTCAAGTTTTTTATTGAAATGGAATTAGTCTGAGTTTTCATTTACATCCCCTTCGATGCCTCAATCACTTTATTCCAAACCCTAAACGTATTGCCGTAACAAATCTTCTCAATGTCGGCTTCGGTGTAGCCGCGCTTTAACAACACATAAATTAGGTTGGGATAAGTAGAAGCATCTTCCAGGCCGGTTGGTAAATCTCCTTCTACGCCATCGAAGTCTGAGCCAAAGCCCACGTGATCAATACCCGCGAGTTTCACAACGCGATCGATGTGATTGGCCACCATTTCAATATCGGTCTTGCCACCCGGATTATCTTTTCTGAATTGTTCGATGATAGGCTTAGCAAGACTATCTGTAACGGTCAATTTCTTTTCAGCCAACAGCGCATTCAACTTTTCGCGATTGGCTTTATTGCGATTGACTACAGCCGAATCCAAAAATGCATTGTAAAAGTTGATGAGCATCACACCTCCGTTTTCTCCCAGCTTCTTAATCATATCATCGGTCATGTCGCGCCTTACGGAGGGCGCAAAAGCACGGGCCGAAGAATGAGACGCAATGCACGGAACTTTTGTAAGCTTCATCACTTGATAAAACGTACTATCGTCCACGTGCGAGATGTCTACCATAATCCCCACGCGGTTCATTTCTTTTACCACATTCACGCCAAAAGGGCTGAGTCCTTTATTCGTACGCGTGGTGTCGCCCGATGAATCGCAGATCTGATTGTCTTTGCTGTGCGTAAGCGTAATGTAGCGGATGCCGCGATCGAAAAAGTATTGCACGTTCTTTATATCATTTCCAATGGGCGCTCCATTTTCCATTCCCATCGGCAAAGAAATTTTTCCGGCTTTGAAGTTGGCTTCTACTTCTGCCGGTGTATTGGCCAGGGCAAACTTGTCGGGGAACAATGTAGAGATGGCCAACACATTATTAATAAGAGAGTCGGCATACGCCTTTCCAGAGTCGGCAAGCTTCTGATATTTGGCTGGAATATAAATTGACATGAAAGGAGAAGTGAGGCCGCCCTTTACAGCACGCTCGTAGTCAAATTCACCCCCAACGTCCGACAAGGCAATTGATTTCGTCTCTTCTGTGATCACGATGTTTTTGTCCTTCAACCTTTCGGGGAAATCCACATGACCATCGGTGATGATGAATTTATGGGCCAGCTCGTTTGCGTAAGCCCGAAGTTCTTCATCGGTCATTTTATCCACCGATTTTTTTTCGGAGCAATTGAAAAAGATCAGTGCCGCAAAACAGAGAAGAGTAGAAATGAATTTCATAGGTTTGGGATTAACTTTACTTCGAAAGGTACTAGTTAAACCTGAATTTGACACTTCATTTTTAATCTACATCTTCGGATAAGAAGACCCATGCAGACGATACACGTACAGACAACTCACAATGTATTCATTCACTATCCGGTGGCCAGCGTGGGCGATCGTATTTTAGCTCATTTGATTGACCGACTGGTTCTTATCTTGTATACGATCGTGATCGTTGCCGCTTTTATCAATCTTGACGTAAATGAGTTCTGGCCCTGGATGATGGTCATTGGTACGCCCTGGCTATTATATAATGTATTGTTCGAGATTTTCATGAATGGGCAAACGCCTGGCAAAATGGTGATGACCATTAAAGTGGTGCGGTTGAGTGGCACACCACCGTCCATTGGCGATTATCTGTTGCGCTGGATTTTTAGTTTCATTGATTTTTATATTCTATCCGGTGCCATTGCCGTGATCACAGTGGCCGCCAGTGGAAAGGGACAGCGATTGGGTGATATCGTTGCAGGAACGTCCGTTGTAAAACTCATCGAACAAAAAGAGATTACCTCAAGCGAGATTTTTGTAACGCCCGATCCAACCTACGAACCAACGTATTCACAAGCCGTGCAATTGAACTCGCGTGATATTGAATTGATTCAGCGTGCACTGGAAGTGGCGCGCGATCAGGGCAATTCCGAACCGCTCATGCTCGTGGCCGAAAAAATCAAAACGCTGCTGGGTGTACAAACCGATCTTCCACCTGTGAAATTTTTATACACGATTATCAAAGATTACAACCATCTCACGTCACGATGATGGAAAATCTCCGGGAGATTACTGTGTCGCAGCTTGCTTTGCGCAATGGTCAGGATAAACCCGAGATATGGATTGCGTATCAGGGGTTGGTCTACGATGTTTCTGCTTCGCGCTTGTGGAAGAACGGAAGGCATTACGAACATTGGGCAGGCCAGGACCTAAGCAATGAACTGAAAGATGCACCGCACACCGAATACGTGTTTGAAAAGTTTACCATAATTGGAAAACTTAAAGTCTGATGGACAATGTGTTTTGGCTTAGCCAAAAAAATTGTAAATCGTAGACTCATACAAACGGCTGAAAAATAACATGGTCATTATTGCAGACAGTGGGGGTTCTAAAATTGACTGGCGCATCTTACATAAAGATGGAACTATCGCTCAGGCAAATTGTCCTGGCTTCAATCCGTACTATCAGCACATTGATGATTTAACAAAAAACGTTGCCGAGTTTCTGGTGCCTCAGGTGAAAGGTAACGTTGATAAGATTTTTTACTACGGCACAGGTGTTTCATCGGAGAAAAATCAAATCATCATTAAAGATGCGTTGCTTAAATTTTTTCCCACCGCGCAGATAGAAATTGAATGGGACTTGCTAGCAGCTGCCCGCGCACTTTGTGGAAATGAGCCGGGCATTGCTTGTATTATCGGTACAGGGTCTAACTCTTGTTTTTATGATGGCGAAAAAATAACCGGCATGGTGGCAAACCTCGGGTGGATTTTAGCCGATGAAGGTTCGGGTACGTATATCGGTAAGCGATTTGTGTTTGATTATCTGCGAAAGAAGATGCCGGAAGAATTGGCGAAACAATTTCAAGCGCGCTATCCTTTAACGAGAGAGGAATTTTTGGAGAAAGTGTATCAGCAGGAAAGGCCCGGTGCGTTCCTGGCAAGCTTCACACGATTTATCTTTCAACACTTGAAAGATCCGTATTGCTACAAACTTATTTACGATTGCTTTTCCGATTTCTACGAGGAAGTAGTGATGCGGTATGATGATTACAAAAACTACAAAGTGCACTTTACTGGTTCAGTGTCTTTTTACTTCAGCGATATCTTAAGGCAGGTAGCGAACGACAAAGGCATTACCGTTAAGAATATTTTGGAAGGACCAATTGCCGGGCTGGCACTTTATCATAAAAAAGATCTTTGAAGGAAGTAAGCAGTAAGCAAACGGCAATAGGCAAAGCGTTGCCAACTGCTAATTGCCAACTGCCTACTTCGAAGTATTGGTCATTTTATAATTAAGAAAAATTTTGAGTACAACCGAATCATCCTCCCACTACGACAATCTCGAGAAGACGAGTATTCACGATTTGCTGGTAAACATCAATCGCGAGGACAAGAGCGTTCCGCTTGCAGTTGAGAAAGTGATTCCAAAGATTGAAGCATTGGTAGCCGTTATTGTGGAGCGCATGGAAAAAGGCGGCCGCTTATTTTATATCGGAGCCGGCACTAGTGGTCGTCTTGGAGTATTGGATGCGTCTGAAATTCCGCCAACCTACGGGATGCCTCACGGCAAAGTGATTGGCTTGATCGCAGGCGGAGACAAAGCCATTCGCAAAGCGGTTGAAAATGCTGAAGATGATTCAGCGCAGGCGTGGAAAGATTTAGAAGAGCACATGATCAATCAAAACGATGTGTTGATTGGCATTGCTGCGTCAGGGCGAACACCTTACGTGATTGGTGGCGTGAAGCAAGCACGAGCACAGGGAATTGCAACAGGATGCATCACCTGTAATGAAGGAAGTGAACTGGCAAAAAATGTAGATCATCCCATTGAAGTTGTCGTGGGTCCTGAGTTTGTAACAGGCAGTACGCGCATGAAGTCGGGCACCGCACAGAAACTGGTGTTGAATATGATTTCTACCACCGCCATGATTAAGCTGGGTCGCGTGAAAGGAAATAAAATGGTGGATATGCAGCTGACCAACATCAAGCTGGTAGGCCGTGGCGTGAAGATGATCATGGATGAACTTCATGTTTCGGAAGAAGAAGCCGACAAACTCCTCAAGCAATTCGGCAGCGTTCGCAAAGCAGTTGAAAGCCGAAAATAGCGATGCATCAGATTGAACCTTATGCCAACTGGCTTAAGTATTACGATTCGGCAGACGATTCTCAATCTCCTTTTTACGCTAAAGAATATAACTACGATCTCTACACCGAAACTGTTTACGGTTATTATATCGATCCCGCCTGGGATTCGTTTGGTTCCGAAACATTGTATTTGAAAACACTCTATGCCGACTACCAGGAGGGCTATGTGGTTCTGGAATTTATTGGAGAGTGGAACGACACCATCAACAACGACATCATGACCCTGAAGCGCGATTTCCTGGAAATGTTGATGCACGAAGGGATTACCAAGTTTATTTTAATTGGGGAAAACGTGTTCAACTTTCACGGTTCTGATGAATTGTATTACGAAGAATGGTTTGAAGAAGTAGAGGAGGAGCAAGGCTGGATTGCTGCAGTTTGTTTCCCGGAATTTATTCAACAAGAACTTCGCAAGTATCGGATTGATCAATACGTAAACATGGGTGGAACATTGCAGATTGATCAGTGGCGGACGTTACATCCGGCAAAGTTTTGTGAGTTTGTTAATCAATTGATTACCCGAAGACTTAATTAAATTGGTAAGCGGTGATCGGTATTCAGTAAGTACCTGATACCTCGTACTAATTATCGTTACATGATCAGTGACAATTGAGCTCCGCTAACAGGTGCGTCTATGGGCACGAGATAATCTCGTTTGGTGTTCACTTCGCGGCACATCACACGAGTGCGTTTGAGTTTGCCTTTTCTAAACCATCGTCCATGTAAACCAAAAATACTTCCCTCCGGAATCTGCGAAAGCAAAACCACGGAAGCCTGTTTGCTGTCGAACTTTCTAAGAGCTGCTGTAAGTTCTGAGTCGGAATATGATGAAGCTTTGGGGTTGACCATGTGTTTTCTCAACACCGATAAAAGATCGACCGGAAAGATTTCTGCCGTCATTAAGGGTGCCAGCATTTCCTGAAAAGTTTTTTTCCATTCATCGCCATGTGCTTCTGCCCGATGGCCGAACGTGGAGTGAACTTCGAAGTGTGCTACTTCGTGAACGTAGGTGATCAAAAATGAATACGGATGTAAGTCGGCATTCACCGTGATGCGTGGTATGTGCCCCGACCTAAAGGTAAAGTCTCCCACTTTTGTCATCCGGGCTTTGCGCAGCTTGAACGCAAACTTGTATTTGAGCCAAAGATTAAAGCAATACTCTACAGCCGGTGCCGGAACATGTTGTTGCAGCGTTAAAAGTATTTTGTCCGGATTCACGTTTTTAATTCCTTTTTGCTAACAAGAAGGCATAAAAAAAGGCTTTAGTTCTCTAAAGCCTTTTGGTTTCAATCTTTTCAGATTGGCACACCACGGATAATTACTTAGCTGCAGTAGTATCAGTAGCGGTTGTGTCAGCTGCAGGAGCTGCAGTTGTGTCAACAGCAGCTGCGGTAGTTGTATCTGCTGTGCTCTCGGTAGATTCAGTCTTACCACCACAAGCAACAAAAGCAAATGCAAAGCCGCATACCATTAACAATGCGATAACTTTTTTCATAGTTTACAGGTTTTTAAAATTTGCTGCAAAGATACACGAATGGCTCTATTTTAAGACACTAGGCAAGAAAATTTTATTTTTTCCTGAAAAACAGCCTTATCGGCACCCCTTCGAAGTCAAAATTTGCCCGGATCTTATTTTCCAGAAAACGCATATAGGACTCCTGTATATATTGTGGCAGGTTACAGAAGAATGCAAACGATGGAGATTTGGCTGAGACCTGCGTGATGTATTTTATCTGAATATGTTTGCCCTTTGTTGCCGCAGGCGGATAATGGGCTATTTCAGGTAAAATGGCATCGTTCAATTGGGAGGTAGGCACCTTCTTAGTCTTATTGTGGTAAACGGCCACCGCCTTTTCGATCACTTGAAAAATTCGTTGTTTAGTCAGGACAGAGGCAAAAATCACAGGCAGATAGTCGATGGGTTTTAACCTATCCTCTATCTCTTTCTTCATCTTATCGGCAGTCTTGGAGTCTTTTTCCGTGATGAGGTCCCATTTATTCACCATGATCACCATGCCCTTGCCTTGTTTTTGGGCCAGACTTATCAAACTCACGTCTTGCGATTCAAGACCGCGCTCGGCATCTACGATATAGATACACACATCGCTATCTTCCAATGCCCGCAGCGATCGAAGTACGGAATAGAATTCAATGTCTTCCGTCACTTTCGCCCTCTTGCGAATGCCAGCCGTATCGATCAGAATAAAATCGTTGCCATACATTTTATAGCGCGAGTGAATGGCATCACGGGTGGTGCCTGCTTCTTCGGTAACAATGCTGCGCTCATGACCAAGAAGTACGTTCAGAAAAGAAGACTTGCCAACATTTGGTCTTCCTAAAATGGTAATCTTTGGAATCCCGGCATCGGGATCTTCAACACCTTCATCGGGAAATAATTTGACGAGGTCGTCCAGAAGTTCACCTGTACCCGATCCGTTTTCGGCAGAGACCGGATAAACATCACCCATCCCTAGTTCATAAAATTCGTTGGCCAGATCGGCCTTATTTGGAGTGTCGGCTTTGTTGGCTGCAATGAATACTGGCTTCTTTGACTTGCGAATGATGTTGGCGAACTCTTTATCATAGCCTGTCAACCCGGTTTGACAATCGACCATAAAAATAACCGCGATCGCTTCTTCAAGTGCGTGCTCCACTTGTTTGCGTATCTGCGATTCGAACTTATCGTCTGAACCCGTTACATAACCTCCAGTGTCAATGATGGTAAAAAATTTCCCGGTCCACTCGGCATAGCCATAGTGACGGTCACGCGTAACACCTGGCATATCATCCATGATCGCCTGACGCTTCTCCACCAATCGATTAAAAAATGTAGACTTCCCTACGTTGGGCCTGCCCACTATTGCTACAACATTTGCCATTTCCTTAATTTATCAATTCGTCAATTATCAATTAGCCTAAATAAGCGCATCGATAATTGATACACTACTCTATATACCCAAACCTCTTCAACTTATCTTTTTCTTTTCTCCAGTTGTCCGCCACTTTCACGTGTGTCTCTAAAAATACTTGCTTGCCGAAAAATGTTTCGAGGTCTTTTCGCGCTTCAGAACCCACTTTTTTTAAAGAAGCTCCTGCCTTACCAATGAGAATTCCTTTTTGTGAATCGCGCTCTACAAAAAGTATCGCACGTATGCGAATGATTTTTTCTTCTTCCTTAAATGAGTCAATCGAAACTTCGGTACTGTACGGAATCTCTTGCTCGTAGTTCAGAAATATTTTTTCACGAATGATCTCAGAGGCAAAGAATCGTTCCGACCTGTCCGTCATCTCATCTTTGGGATAATAAGGCGGATGTTCAGGGAGCATGTTCTTGATGGTGGTCAATACCTTATCAAGATTTTCTCCGGTCTTTGCAGAAACGGTTATGATTTCTGTTCCCGGCAACTGACTCTTCCAGTACGTCACTTTGTCTTCCACTGCAGAGCCTTTGCCCAAATCAATTTTGTTGATCAATAGTAAAATGGGAGTGCTCAGTTTTTTTAAACGTGCAAAGGTTTCTTCGTCATACTTTTGATCTAACTCCACCACCAGTAAAATTAAATCAGAATCTTCCAGCGACACACTCACGTAATTCATCATCGCCTTTTGAAGCTCGTACTTAGGCTCTAAAATGCCAGGCGTGTCGGAGTAAACAATTTGAAAGTCATCGCCATTGAGCATGCCCATAATTCGGTGCCTGGTAGTCTGGGCTTTGTTGGTAATGATGGAAAGATTTTCGCCCACGAGCTTATTCATAAGGCTGGACTTGCCCACATTGGGTTTTCCAACAATACTTACAAAACCAGCTTTATGCGGTGCAGACATACTTTTACTTCGATCTGGCCGCAAAAGTACGGTTTATTTGGGGAATGAGTTTGAGCGGTTTCAAACGCCTGTTGAGACGTCCTTAGCCTACACTATACTTTTCAGTAAGTGATCCGACAGATTTTTTAAAAGACGATTGTGTCTAGCAGTTGAGATTCGGCCAATATTTCCAACAACATTCTTTGCGGGAAGTACTGCTAGAAATCCAAGTCGTATTAGTGATGATTGAAGTAAGCCGCTACTTCCAAAGTCATCGTTATTCTGATTAATAATTTCATCAAAGTTATCTACCTGTTGGTGCAGTTGTGAACTTATGCCACAAACCAGATAATCATTGAATGGGGGCATAGATCGCAGAATCAATGCAGGACGTAGTTTCAGTTTCCCATCGGATTGAGGCAACGGGGTCAATACTATATCACCCTCTTTCATAGAGCGGATTAGGTTCCTTTACGAGACTGGCCGAATAATCGGGCTCGTTGTCGGCATAAGCCCGTGAAAGATTCTGCGTTGAAAGATTTTGCCACTCCAACGCTTCTTTTTCATTCAAACTTACTTCCACCGGGAGAGACCTAAGGAATGACAAAAGTGCTTCGTAGCTTTTCTTGTCATTTATTTTTATCGTGAGTTCCATGGCCTACTAAGTTAATAAAAATCAAACATTTTTAACCGGATAAGGTTTCCAACCTTCGAGCGATTGGAAACCTTATCCGTCAAAAAATTCTTTACATCGACTTCTTCACCAGTGGTGGCGTGACGCCCATGTTATACCAGGTGAAGGCATACTGATCGGCATTGACTTCAATCGCTTTGGAAAGATTGGATGAACCATGACCCGATTTTGTTTCAACGCGAATCAACACAGGATTATCACCGACATGGTTTTCCTGCATGGTTGCGGCAAATTTATACGAGTGAGCCGGCACAACGCGATCGTCATGATCGGCCGTTGTCACCAACGTTGCCGGATAAGCCGTGCCAGGTCTGAAGGCATGAACAGGGGAATATTTTTTCAGGTACTCAAACATCTCCTTTGAATCTTCGGCCGTTCCGTAATCATATGCCCACCCTGCACCTGCTGTAAACTTATTGTAACGCAGCATATCCATAACGCCCACTGCCGGTAGGGCTACTTTCATTAGCTCCGGACGTTGAGTCATGGTGGCACCCACTAATAGGCCACCATTTGAACCACCCGATATGGCGAGATAATTTGAAGACGTGTATTTTTCGTTGATCAGATATTCAGCGGCAGCAATGAAGTCGTCAAACACATTCTGTTTGTTCATTTTAGTTCCGGCCAAATGCCACTTCTCGCCATACTCACCACCGCCACGCAAATTAGGTTGCGCATAGATACCGCCATTTTCCAGCCAAACTATCCGTGATGTGGAAAAAGTAGGAGTGAGGCTGATGTTAAATCCACCATACGCATAAAGCATCGTTGGATTTTTTCCATTGAGTTCAATTCCCTTCTTGTGCGTGATAAACATCGGGATTTTCGTGCCGTCTTTGCTGGTGTAAAAAATTTGTTTGGTTTCGTAGTCATCCGAATTAAAATCCACTTTAGGTTTTTCATAGAGTGCCGATTTCCCGGAGGCCAGGTCGTATTTAAAAATGGTGGACGGATAAGTGAATGAGGTAAATGTATAATGCACTTCTTTGTCGCCCGCTTTACCACCAAACCCGCCTGCACTTCCAATGCCGGGCAATTCAACTTCGCGAATTAATTTTCCCGTGTAATCAAATTGCTTGATCTGCGTACTGGCATCTTTGAGATAATTAACAAATATTGATTTCCCTGCGGTGCTAACTCCTTGCATCGCTTGTTCTGTTTCAGGGATGATTTCTTTCCACTGCTCTGCTTCAGGTTTTCCAAGATCTACTTCTACAATCTTGCTGTTGGGCGCGTTCAGGTTGGTTTGAATGATCAGCCTGGTGCCGTCATTGTCCACAACATTATGGTCGTTGTCAAAATTTCCAACAACGGTAATCAGTTTACTTTTTGGATCACGTAAATCCTGTACATACAACTCGTTTCCAGTCGTGCTGGTGGATGCCGTGATGACGAGGTAACGTTCGTCTTCCGTTAGCCCAGCCCCTGCGTAACGTCTTGGAGTTTTTTCGCCACCGAAAATCATTACGTCTGATTTTTGCGGAACATTCAACTTGTGATAGTAAATTTTATGATACGGAGTCTTGGCACTGAGCTCGCTGCCCTTTGGTTTATCGTAGCTGCTGTAATAAAAACCATCATTGCCTCGCCAAGAGATGCCTGTGAATTTTAAATCGCGCAGCGTATCTCCAACGATGGCTTTGTCTGCGGTTTTAATAACAACTGCTTTGCGCCAATCCGATCCGCCCTCCTGCACAAGATAAGCTGCCATTGATCCGTCTTTCGAAAAGAAAACGCCTCCCAAAGCAGATGTTCCATCTTTTGAGAAGGCGTTGGGGTCCAAAAATATTTCGGGCGCACCATCTATTCCTCTCTTTCGATACAGCACGCTTTGATTTTGAAGGCCGTTGTTCTTGTAGAAATAGAAATAATCTCCCTCTTTGAAGGGTGCTGTGATACGCTCATAATTATAAACTTCTTCCAAACGTTTTTTAATCTGATCGCGAAACGGAATGGCGTTGAGATAGCCGAAGGTCACTTCGTTTTGAGATTTCACCCATTCGCCAGTTGCTTTGCTGGTGTCGTTCTCGAGCCATCGATACGGATCGGCTACCTTCGTTTCAAAATACGTGTCGACCGAATCGGTCTTGGCAGTTACCGGATACTTTAAGTTGGCTACCTGCTCTTTTGGTGAACCGCAGGCTAAGGCAATAAGCAAAAGGAATGGAGAAAGTCTTTTCATAAAAGAAAATTTTAGAGAGTACTAAAAGAGATGAATTATTTCGTGTGGGCAAACACCTTTTTTAAAAACCCATCGATGTAGCTGACGGTCGGTTCGAACCAAGGATCAAATAAACAAAAGGAATGTGGTGCGCCATCAAATTCATGAACTTCAGAATAAATGCCATACTTATTCAGTACGTTAATGTAATCTTCTCGTCCGGCATGCATCCAGGGAACGGAACTATTGAGAAACAGTGTGGGCGGTGTAGTCTTGCTTACATAACTCAGTGGAGAAGCAGCTTCCCAAAGTTTCAGGTTTTCATTTTTGGCGTAACCAAACCAATACGTAGCTGCGGAAGTTCTTTGGCTATCGTCACCTTCGCGGCAATCGGGATGCACGAATGACAATGTTCCATCGATATCAATCACCGCATCAACAGTTGTGGCCGTGTGGTCTGGATTTTCTCCTTCAAATAATGGCATGTTGCCGGTAGTTCCCATAAAAGCTGATAGTTCGCCACCCGCTGAAAACCCGATCACAGCAACCTTGCTGGGATTAATATTGTATACGCTTGCATTTTGTTTTACCCAACGTATCGCAGCTTTTATATCGAAGATGGCTGCCGGGAACAATGCCTCCGTTGACAATCGGTATTCGGATGTGAAACAAACATAACCCAGGCTGGCAAGTTTTTGCGCCAGTGGATAATGTTGTGTGCGATTGCCCGAGCGCCAGCCACCACCATGGATGATGATAATAGCTGCGGCAGGAGTAGTTTTTTCTGTTGGATAAAAAGCATCCAGATTCAGTTCCCGGTTTTCGATTTTGCGATAGATGATGTTTCTCTTCTCGCTAATATTTTCAAACCTAAACTCTTTGACGATCTTACTATCCGGGTGGGTCTTTATAGTTTGTTGGTAGGCAACGCGCGTGTTGTATGACGAATCGGGCTTGCCTGTAAGGCCCACTGCAGACTGGCCGAACGCACTGGTGCCTATGATAATAAAGAAAGGCAGTAAGCAGTATAAATTTTTCATATAACGGAGTTTAGCCGAGAACTACCTTCTTCTCATTCGAAATTATACCGCTGGCTAATTAATCCATTCAAACCCGGTAAATGGCACAAGCACTTTCGGAACTTTGATACCATCTTTGGTCTGATTGTTTTCAAGAATGGAAGCTACAATCCGCGGCAACGCCAGGGCGCTTCCGTTCAACGTATGAAGGAGTTGTGTTTTTCCATCTTTGTTTTTGTAACGCAGCTTTAATCGGTTGGCTTGATAGGTTTCAAAGTTACTGACCGAACTTACCTCCAGCCAACGTTGCTGTGCTGCTGAAAATACTTCCATGTCATAAGTCATAGCAGAGTTTACGCCCATATCACCACCGCACAATAATAACTTGCGATAAGGCAGTTCTAATTTTTCCAATAAACCTTGTACATGCAAACACATTTCATCCAACACAGTATATGATTCTTCTGGTTTCCGAATTTGCACGATCTCTACTTTATCAAATTGATGCAGGCGATTTAATCCACGCACGTGCGCGCCCCAGCTCCCAGCTTCTCTGCGAAAGCAAGGTGTATAGCCGGCATTTTTTATAGGGAGGTTATCTTCACTGAGCATCACATCGCGATAGAGATTGGTAATGGGCACTTCAGCTGTTGGAATCAGATAGAGTTTATCTTCACCAATAAAATACATTTGACCTTCCTTATCGGGAAGCTGACCTGTGCCATAACCGGAAGCTTCATTCACAACGATCGGTGGTTGTATTTCGGTGTAGCCTGCTTTGTCAGCCTCGTTTAGAAAGAAGTTGATCAATGCACGTTGCAGTTTGGCTCCTTTGCCTTTATAAACGGGAAAGCCCGCGCCTGAAATTTTTATACCCAGATCAAAATCGATGATGTCATATTTTTTGATCAATTCCCAATGCGGTAATGCATCGGCTGGTAGTTGTGGTATTTCGCCATGCTGGTACACATTAATATTGTCTTCTGCGCTTTTGCCGGCCGGTACTTTTTCGTGCGGCACATTGGGGATTGCATATAAACCTTTCAACAGCCTGTCTTCATACTCAGCAAGACTGGCATCTAAGGCTTTCAACTCATCTTTGTCGGCAGCTACGGATGCGCGAAGTGATGCGGCTTCTTCCGCTTTGCCGGCCTTCATCAACTCGCCAATTTTTTTCGAATCGGTATTGGACCTTGCTTTCAGATCATCCGATTTTTTTTGTGTGTCCTTGCGTTGTTGGTCAACGTCTAAAACAGTTTGGAGAAGTTCTTCTACATTTTTGATTCCTCGCTTCTTCAATCCTTCAATAACTTTCTCTTTGTTTTCGCGGATGACATTTACTTGTAACATTCGATAGATTTTTAAGTCGTCAAAATTACGTTATCCCTCTATAATTTTTTTGGTCTCGGTTTGATAATATTCAATTTTGAATTATACTTGCAGGGTCATAAGCTCTCGTCTCAGGGCTATCTGCACTAAAAACCCAATACTTTACGATTTTCTTTGATTGATCCAACGAGCTATTGAATGTTTCAGACTTTGTGCTGATCTCCCCGCGTGATTTTTATAACAACTAATATTCTCACTCAGTAATTTATTATCCAACCAAATTTTTTCAATCCCTCATGCACACCATTGACGACCTGAATGTCAAACTCCTTTCTGAATTGAAGGACATTGCCGAAGAAATGGGCATCAAAAACGCCAAGAAACTCGGCAAGCAAGAGCTTGTTTACAAAATTCTCGATGAACAAGCCAAAAGCGGAGATGCCGCTGCTCCCAAAAAATCTGCCGACAAGCCAACCGCTGGCGAAGGTGAACGCAAGATGCGTCCACGCAGACGCGAGAACGTAGCGCCCGAGGGGGCTAAGTCTCCCGAAAAAGAACTTTCATCAGAAGAACTCCTTCACTCTATTGATGCTGAAATGGAACCCAGAGTCCCCAGCTTTGAAGAGCCTACCGAAAATATTGTTGTATCAAATGATGCAGCACCACGTGTTCAGGAAGAGATGCGCGATTCAGTTATCCGCGATCCGCAACCTAATCAAAACCCAAATCAACGCGAAGAGCGTCAGCCAGGGCAGCAACAACAGCAACGCAAAGAAAATAATATCAAAGATTTTGATGGCCTGATTGCCAACGAAGGAGTGTTGGAAATTATGCAGGATGGTTACGGCTTCCTGCGCTCATCAGATTATAATTACCTGGCAAGCCCCGATGATATTTATGTATCGCCATCGCAAATCAAATTATTTGGTTTGAAGACCGGAGATACGGTGAAAGGACTTATTCGTCCACCGAAAGAAGGCGAAAAATATTTTGCCTTATTAAAAGTGGAAAGTGTGAATGGCAAGACCACCGAAGAAATTCGCGATCGTGTTGCGTTCGAATACCTGACACCACTCTTCCCGGAAGAGAAGTTGAGATTGAGTACCACTCCGGATAACATGTCTACCCGTATTCTTGATTTGTTCGCTCCCATTGGAAAGGGGCAACGCGGAATGATTGTGGCGCAGCCCAAAACTGGTAAAACGGTTTTGTTGAAACACATCGCCAATGCCATTGCTGAAAATCATCCGGAAGTTTATTTGTTGGTGTTGTTGATTGACGAACGCCCTGAAGAAGTTACCGACATGGCGCGTAGCGTAAAAGCTGAAGTGATTGCCTCTACATTTGACGAACAGGCCGAGCGCCACGTGAAGGTGGCTAGTATTGTTTTGGAGAAAGCAAAGCGCATGGTAGAATGCGGCCACGATGTGGTAATTCTGTTGGATTCTATTACGCGATTGGCCCGGGCGTACAACACCGTAGTCCCTTCATCGGGTAAAATTCTATCGGGTGGTGTGGATGCCAATGCACTTCATAAACCAAAACGTTTCTTTGGTGCAGCGCGTAACGTAGAAAATGGTGGATCATTGACCATCATTGCAACCGCGCTGATTGATACCGGCTCTAAAATGGACGAAGTAATCTTTGAAGAATTTAAGGGAACTGGTAATATGGAATTGGTATTGGATCGCAAGCTTTCCAACAAACGTGTTTACCCTGCCATTGATGTTACCGCCTCTGGCACAAGACGCGAAGATCTGTTGCTGAAAGAAGAAGAGCTTGCCCGTGTGTGGATCTTGCGCAAATACATGAGCGACATGAACAGCAACGAAGCGATGGAGTTGTTGCTGAACCGTATGAAAGGCACGCGTAACAATCAGGAGTTTTTGATCTCGATGAACGGATAGAATTCTCCGATAATTTATTTGCACATCAGAAGCCATCTTAACGGATGGCTTTTTTAGTACGTAAGATTTTTTTGATTTTTCAATCGAAAAATCAAAAAACACACGCGTTAGCTCCCAAAACGGGCGGTGCCAACCTCCTTGAGAAAGATCACCTGTTTAGGGGGTGGAGGTCTACTTAAAGTAATAGTTCAATGCCGTTTGATATTTTTTTCAGGTTTCCTGGCGGAGTTTGACGGAGTTTCACTGTAGATTCTTCGTAAAGTTTTCACTGCAACGGCCCGGACATCGATTGAACGTCATCTAATACGGATGTGCTTTTGCTATTCATTTCCGTCACTCCGCCAGAACAGAGCCCTCTACATTTGTTTCATAAACAAACAGCAAATGAAACGGTCTACTGTCAATGTGAAAACTGCCCTGAAAATGCGTCAGGCTTTTATCATCGGTTTCCTGATTTTGTGTGCCATCATTTTAAGCATTGGTGCGAGAGCAAATGATCTTTCACTAAGAGTTCACGATCGTTATACGATTATCAAAAAGCAGAATAAAGTTTATTCCAATGCCTGCCAACTTCTGAAGGAGAAGCGTAATAAGAAAGAGAAAGCCAAAATTCACAAGCACAAGTATCGCTAAACCACTAGTTGTCTATATAAAAAAAAGCATCCGTGAAGGATGCTTTTTTGTTGAAGTTCTATTTACAAATGACCTCATTCATATCGCAATGCTTTCACAGGATTAGCTCTTGCCGACCTTAGCGTGTGATAGCTGATAGTTAGCAGTGCGATCAGCAGCGATACTACCCCGCCCACTAAAAACACAATTGGGTTGATGTCAATCCGGTACGCAAAATTTTGTAACCAGGTGGAGAGCAACCAATAGGTTAGCGGACTCACGATGACAAACGAGATCGCGATTAGCATGGTAAAATTCTTCGATAACAACACGGTGATTTGAGTTTCTGTGGCGCCCAGTGCTTTTCGAATTCCGATTTCCTTTGTTTTCTTTTCAGTGGTAATGGCGGCCAATCCAAACAAGCCCATACAGCAGATGAGTATAGAAAGCGTTGCCATAATTGCGACAACGGAACTCATTTGTTGATCGGACCGGTAGAGGACAGCAAAGTGCTCGTCTAAGAATGAATAGGTGAATGGAAAACTCGTAATATTTTTATCCCACACATCTTTTATTTGAGCGATAGTTGCTTCTACATTTTTGCTTCCGATTTTTATGGACATCTCATCATAACCCCAATCCGGATGCACCACCATGGAGAGTGTATTTATCTTATGATGCAAAGAATTGAAGTTGAAGTCCTGGGCAACGCCAATAATGGTTCCCAATGAATCGTTGTGATACCAACTGTGCCCCACACGTGTGCCAATGGTTTCTTTTAATCCTAATTCTTTGGCAAACGATTCATTGATGATAAATGCTTTGCCATTGTCGCTCGCATTAGCTTTTGAAAAATCGCGGCCTTCTTTAAGTTTAATACCATAGACTTTCAGGTAATCGTATTCGACATTTACATTAGAAGGAGTGATCTCCAAAACGCCTGTGTCGGCTTTGACTTTAAAACTCCATTGGTGAAAATTATTTCCGAGTCGCTGACCAGATGCTGTTACACCCTGCACGTTTGAGTTTCGTTGCAACTCCGTCTTCAGGCTTTCAAACTTATCGTTAGCTTCTTTGTTGAGGTCTACCAACATGATTTGTTCTTTATCGAAGCCGATGTCTTTATTTTTCATGAAGTAAAGTTGTTGCAGCACAATGAGTGTACTCACAATCATCGCCAGTGCCAAACCAAATTGTATCACCACCAAACCACTTCTAAACAATGATTTGCCTTCGGTCTTGCTTCCGCCTTTCATGATACGGGCAAGATTAAAAGAAGTCATGTAGAAGGAAGGATAAATGCCGGTAAGTAATCCTAAACTTAACGCGACAACCAACATCAGAAATAGCTCGAGCGGATAGTTGAAAATGGAAATCAACGAAAGTTGACGGCCGATCATGTCGTTAAGCAGCGGCACAAACAGCACATCAAAAACCAACGCCAGAAAGAGTGCAATCACGGCAAGGAAAATGGATTCGAAAATAAATTGTGAAAACAGTTGAAGCTTTTTGGCTCCAACTGTTTTACGAACACCAATCTCTTTCCAGCGGTGAGAGGCGCGGGCTGTTGTCAGGTTCATGAAGTTGACACCCGCAATTAAGAGTATGAAAATGCCGATGATAAAGAACACATCGAGATACTTGCCATTGAACTTTCGGTAATTGTTGTAGTCATGTTCAATGTCTGTGGAACTGAGATGAACCTGAGGCAATGGCTGAAGATAGAGTGTATAATATTTATTGATATCCTTTTCACCGGTGTGCCGGAGCATGAAATCGGGAAATTTGGATTCTAGTTTTTTAACATCAGCACCGGGTTGTAGTTGCAGATACGTATTAAGAAAGTTGCCGCCCCACCGGTTGTTAAAATCGGATTCTTTGCGGGCGATTGTGTTGATGGACGTCAACGCATTGAACTGCAGGTGAGAGTTTTCGGGAGCATCTTTCAAAATACCCGTGATCTTATATTCTTCATCGTGCAGGGTAATTGTGTTGCCCACAGCACGTTGGTAGGTATCAAAAAATTTTAAGGCCGACTCCTCCGTTAACAGAACAGAGTAAGGTTCATCCAACGCTGTTTGCCGGTCTCCTTCCAGTAATTCAAAGTCAAAGAGATCGAGGAAGGTGCTATCCACCGAAGCCACGCCTTCAATTAACAATTGTTGTTCTCCTTTCTTAAACAATTGACTTCCCCGGCCCCAAAATCGAGTGAAACTCTTTATCTCCGGATAATCGGCCACCATGTTGGGTCCCATACCCGACATAGACAAAGCAACTTTTTGAAGATTGGTGCCTGTAAAATTTTGCACTTCATCCAGACGATAGAGATTATCTTTCTTGCTGTGAAAGGCATCAAAGCTCTTTTCATCTTTAATAAAGAGATAGATCACCAAACAAGCCGACAACCCGATGGCCAGACTGAATATGTTGATGAAGGCATAGAGCGGACTTTGCCGGATGTGGCGAAGGGAAATGGAGAAGTAATTGCGAAGCATAGCCTTGAATTTGTCAAGGGTATACTCGCAAAATTGATTTAGGTTACGCCAACCTGAAGAAAGTTGGAACTCGCTATTCGACTTCCTTCAGCGTAATTTCAAAAATGAGGTTAGCATTGGAGGGAATGGTGTTGCTTCCGGCTGCACCATAACCCAGCCCGGAGGGAATATAAAAAGTCGCAACATCACCCGTCTTCAACAACGGGAATCCGATCTTAAGGCCATCAATAAAATTGTAAACAGATTGTGTGGCAATGTCGCCCTCCTGAAACAAAACTTCTGAAGGCAGAAGACTTCCTTTGTAATGAAACGTGACGAGATCATAAGGATCAGGAGATTTCCCCGTTCCTGCGGTGCCGATGTTATACCAGATTCCGCTGGGGTGATACGTGGCGGTAATCGATGAGTCCTTCAAATATTTATGAATGACCGTTGTGTCTGTTTTGAACTGAGCGAGTTCAAGTGAAGTCTTCGTTACGTTGTTCAGGACAACTTCATACGCGATGGTAGAATTTGCCGGCACATTTGAGGTGGCAATCGGGCCAAATGCATTGTTGGACGTGATGAAGATTGTTCCCGTGCTTCCTTCGGGAAGTAACTTCACTCCATAGGCCAGACCCAAACCTGATATGTCATCTACCCGGCCAGTGTAGGTAGTGGTTTCAAAGACCGTCCAATCGGAAAGTAAATGCCCGATGAAGGTGGCGTTGATTGTTTGGCCGGCATGTGGAGGTGCACCTGTTCCAAATTGCGTGATACCCACACGCACGCCAGTGTTATTGTAATCCGAAGTGACATGCGCGAACGATGCCGTCTTCAGGTAATTGTCAATCGCTTTTTGCTCTTTGTCAAACTGTGATTCGCTGCTTCCGGGATCCAGGCAACTTGATAACAGGAACGGTAGAACAGGTAACAGGACAATCAAACTTCTCACACTTCGCATACTAGTCATTTATAAATCGCTTCACTAACGTCTTCTCGCCTCAAATATTTGATGAGCCAGCGTCAAAAATACTAAGCCTTTGCAAGCGCCACAATATCTTTTACTTCCAGAATAGATTTTTCATATCCTTTCGTAACTGCATGGATCATGGCAATCCCAACTTCTTTTAAGGTGGAGGCAGCACCCGGAAACAATGCCCGCATCATCGGGTACATCCACGATATGTAAGCATAGAATTTTAATGTATTCTTTAATCCTTTTGTCGGCTGCATGTATCCGGGACGGAACATGTATGCTTTCTTGAAAGGCATCTGCAACAGTTTGTTTTCTGTCTTGCCCTTTACGCGTGCCCACATACTTTTTCCTTTTTCGGTGCTATCGGTGGCCGCACCTGATACATAACAGAATGTCATGTCTTTGTTTAGTTTCGAAAGAGTTTCGGCCACGTGAATGGTGAGGTCATAGGTCAGGCGATGATATTGATCTTCTTTTAACCCAATAGATGAAACACCCAGACAAAAGAAGCACGCATTGTAACCTTGTAGTTGACTTTCAATAGCTGAGAGATCGTGAAAATTGGAATGAATAATTTCTTTCAGCTTGGGATGAGATACGCCACAGGGTTTTCGGTTGATCACCAAAACTTGCTCTACATCGGGATGCAGGAGGCACTCGTGCAGCACTCCTTCGCCCACCATGCCGGTGGCACCCGTTACAATCGCTTTTATTTTCATAATTGAAAGGTTATTAGGATTATTTCAGTTGACGCGATGACGACAAAAATAGTTTACCAATCAGCAATTTGTTTCAATCGACCATGAACAGGATCGCTGGCCGCTAATGATTCAAGTGATAATACGCAGCATTTAATGCCGTAGCGAAGCTCACCCAAAGAAGATAAGGAATGTTCAAATAAGCTGTCAGCGGTTTTAATTTGTAAAAGAGTATGATCATCACAACGATGCTTACCCAAAGCAATACAATTTCAATAAGCGCTAACCCAATTGTTCTATAATAAAAGAAGATGAAACTCCAGCCGAAGTTGAGGACCAACTGAATGCCAAACGCCAACAAGCCGATGTTCCGCTCTCTGCCTGACGGCAGCGACCAGATCATATAGAGGGATATACCCATTAATAAATAAAGCGTAGTCCACACCGGACCAAACAACCAATTTGGAGGATTAAAGGATGGGCGATTGAGTGTAGTATACCAGGTCGGAATTGCCTGACTTGTATAGAAGCCCGCTATCCCTCCAACTGCTAGTGGTAGGGCAATGGATACAATCAGCTTCAGAATAGTGTTAGCGTTCATATTAATTGGCAACTTCAATTTTCACTTTACTCTTTTTTAGTTTTTCGTTTTTAATCTTAGACAGCACACTGCCCACCAAAGAACGCTTTACCGAAACGTAAGAAGCGAAATCCAACGTGGTAATCAATCCGATCTCATCACTTTTAAGTCCGCCTTTTTTCGTAAGCAAGCCAACGATATCACCTTTGCTGATTTTATCTTTCTTTCCTGCGCTGATGTATAAGCAAGCAAAAAAAGGGGGCGGTGGTAATATTAGTTTATTACTCACCTTAAGTTCTTCAACCGATTTATCAATGTATTCCGGTAAGGTTTCATCGTTTGCCAAAATCAAGTAAGCTTTTCCATCAGCATGCATGCGGGCCGTGCGCCCATTGCGATGAAGAAATGCTTCCTGTTGAGGAGGCAATTGATAGTGCACCACGTGTTTGATTTCCGGAATATCCAATCCGCGGGAAGCAAGATCAGTTGCAATCAATACATTGTGCGCACCGCCTCTGAACCGGATAAGATTTTTTTCGCGATCAATCTGCTCCATCGCGCCATGCAAAATACCATGCTCGAAATTATTTTGTTGAAACAGTGCACTGATACGCTCCACCGCATCGCGGTGATTGCAAAACACCAGACAAACCTCCTGATTAAATCCTGCTACCAGTCGCATCAGCGTTTCTGCTTTGTCGATGCTTCGGGTGTGAATCAGTTTTAATTTAAGTTTTGAATCGCCTTCGTCTTTTAAAAAATTAAGTTCGTCTGGATTTTTGAACGGAAGAAAATCGGGCCACACGGCCAGTCGGGTTGCGGATGTGAGCAGATGTTGTTGTTTGCCGCTCAGTGCTTTGAAGATAACTTGCAGTTGATCATGAAAGCCCATTTGAAGTGACTTGTCAAATTCATCCAGCACCACCATTGTGATACTATGTGCGTCAAAGGATTTTCTGAAGATGTGATCGGCCAATCTTCCCGGTGTTCCGATGATGACAGCGGGTGCTTCGCTTAAACTATTCTGTTCAACCGTCATGGAGTGACCGCCATAGCAACAGGTTACTTTAAAAGAAGTTTTCATCGATCGAAAAACCTGCTCGATCTGCAGCGACAACTCTCGCGAGGGTGCTACAATCAAGGCTTGCACTCCGGATGAGTTTTGTCGCAATCTATTGACAACGGGAATTAGAAACGCCAAGGTTTTGCCAGAGCCCGTAGGTGCTAGCAGCATGAGATCATTGGATGAAGACGACTTCTCAATGACAGCCTTCTGCATATCATTCAGTTCATCGATGGAGAGATTTTTAAGAAACTCAGCGGTGGAATTGTTTTGCATGGTGCAAAGGTAGTGTTCCAATTGACTTTGAACGTTAATATTTAGCTGGCCACGGAAGTCTTTTCCGGTCAACATGCAAATGATGGTGAACCCTGCCGGTGTGGAACACAAAATGATTAAGCGAACTCAGTGCTAATCTTTCAAAGGCTCGTGATTCAAAATGAAACAGCTGACTGTTTCAGAATGTAACAGTGAGATTTATCGGGTAGTGGAAATTACCGTAATCCGGGTCTTTTGCCGCGTGTTCATGAATGGCACGAGCTTAGCCATAAAGGTGAACAAAAGAATATGAGAATGCCGTCCTCGTTTTTACAGCCTAGTAAAACTTGTGGATTATACTTTTCTAATGATGGTTACGCAACGGACTGAGTTTCATAAAGCATATTCTGATGCCTTCAATTGTTGTTAGAGGTTTTGTGAAGTGCATAGAGAAACGTGAAAAGCAATTGAAAAATAGGAGAGCATGATCGTTCGCATTTTTACAAGTGAAGGAGAAATACAGTTTTTAGTTTTAATGAATGATTACACAACAAGCCAAAATTAGACGTCAGATATTAACTACGAAAATTATGAACCAATACTACCTAAGATTGAACGTAGGACATATGAGAACCATCTTACTCATCGTGCTCACTGCACTCACTGCCACCGCGCAAACCATTCGTATTGCCGATAACAATGTAAATGCACCCACCGGGGTGAATATTTTTCCAACCCTGCAAGCCGCTATTAATGCAGCCGTTGCCAACGACATTGTCTATATCACCCCAAGCGTAACTAACTACGGGGATATCACTGTTGGAAAACGTATTACTTTGAAAGGAGTCGGTTTCGGTGTTGTGGAAATTGCACCAAGAAGCTCAGCTGTTAACACATTAACTATTATCAATAGCTCTAATGGCGTTGACAATGTGTCGGGTGCACTTTTAACTGGTTTTTCCTTTAATACAGTTCAATTTGCAATCGGTACCGGAGGGAGCACATACGACAACATTACTTTTGACAATGTAACAGGCTCATATTTTAACCACACCACAGCCTCGCTACCCAACACAGATAATCTGACTATTCGCAATAGTGTTATTTATGGAATTTCCATTGGGGCTTCAGCTATGTCAAATACAAAGATTTATAAAAATGCAATATCCTCCGCCACGTCAATAAGTAACACTACAAACCCGCTGATTACAAACAACCTCTTTTTCAGCCAATACCCCTATTATGGAAACTACTCGATTTACACAGCCAATTGCCCTGGAATAAGAATTGAACACAATATCTTTTCCGGAACGGGTGTTGCATTTTCCAACCTGGTAAACGCTCTTGTCGTAAATAATATTTTTTATGGCAAAACTCCAGATGGGGCTGGTGCTGGAACGACTCTTTATTTTAGCGGTAATACATTTAGCAATAATTTGGTATTGTCTAATTATACGTGGCCTCCACCTGCAAGCAATGGTACCGCAAACTCAGGCGTTGGAAACATCTCTGGAGTGGGTCCGCTCTTCACAAATGCACCTGTATCTTCTTCTTATGGTAGTTATGACTATACACTCCAGGCAGGATCGGTTTGCATAGGTGCAGCATCTACCGGAGACAATATCGGTCCATCAGGCGGCCTCTATCCCTGGACAGGCAACATTTTGTTGAAAGCTACAGCTGTACCAGTGATCACTCTTTTTGGCAACTCGGGCGTAGTCCCCCAAAACCAACCGTTGAAGAGCAACATCAAAGCGAAGAGCAACTAGCGAAGGAGTTGTAATGACCTCCCCAAAGGCTATGAAACATATCTTCTTTCTTGTTTTCGGATTACTGGTGACTGGTTCTGCGTTTGCCCAACCCAACATTACCGCAGCAGAATATTTTTTCGATACCGATCCGGGGCCGGGCAATGGTGTATCCATTCCTGTCTCAGCAGGGACTACGATTGACATTTCTAATTTAAATATTCCTACTAACGGTCTTCCAGTAGGTACCTGGCACACGCTGTGTGTGCGCGTGAAAGATGCTAACAACGTATGGGGATTTTATGAGTGCCGTAAAATTTACATACGCGAACCAGTCGTCATTCCACCAGTGCCACCAGTTGAGCCCATCACGGCAATGGAATTCTTTTACAACACCGATAACGGTCTGGGAACTGGAACGGTGATACCGATCACCCCAGGGCTGACGGTGGATGTTGTGAATACTAATTTGTCCAATAGCCTTCCATCAGGGTGGCACACACTGCATGTACGTACAAAAAACAATGCGAACGTGTGGGGCTTTTATGAGAGCAGAAAGATTTACGTGCGCGAACCTGTTGTGATAATACCACCACCACTAATTGAGCCCATCACCGCTATGGAATATTTCTACAATACCGATAACGGACCCGGCACCGGAACAGCCATAACAGTCACTCCGGGTACTTCTGTTGATATAGTTAATACCAACCTTGCGAATGCATTACCGGAAGGCTGGCATACAGTTTCGGTACGCGCTAAAAACAATGCAAACACCTGGGGCTTTTATGAAAGTCGGAAAATATTTATTCGCGGAGTTTCACCCCCATCTCCACCGGGTGCTTCGCCTATTGTTGAGTTAGAATATTTTGTAGATGCCGATCCGGGTGCCGGACTTTCATCAACAAAGGTGACCATTAACCCGGCCTTGGCAACGGTTGATTTAGTGGATGAGCCTTTGAACGTTGGCACACAATCACTGGGTGCGCATAAAATTTATATCCGCGCAAAAAATCAGGCAGGCGAATGGAGTATGAATGAAACCGCCAGTTTTTCAGTGATTGCTTCTTGCCCCATACTTACTGCTCCTTCTGCAACAGGCCTGGCGCGTTGTGATGCAGGATCTGTTACGTTAACGGCACCAGGCGCTTCTGCAGGAGAGACGTATCGGTGGTACGCTACCAACACATCTTTAACTCCGCTCTTTACAGGCAATCCCTATACTACTGCAAGTCTGAATGTAAACACCACATTTTATGTGACAACTTATAATCCTACCACGTATTGTGAAAGCGCCCGCACACCTGTAACAGCAGAGATATCGGGGATTGCCAAACCATTGTTGAGTATCTCCGGATCACTTTCAGTATGTGAAGGAACAACACAAGTTGTAACCGCTCCATCCGGATTTTCATCCTACACCTGGAGCAATGGATTAACAACACAGCAGATAACGGTGACCACGAGTGGCAGCTATTCAGTGGTGGTAAACAATGGAATATGTTCAAGTCCGCCATCCGATGCGTTTGTGTTCACTGTGAATTCAAAACCGGCAAAGCCTCCGATCACGGCTACCAATGGTGGTTCACTTTGCGGAACGAGCTCCGTCATGCTTAGTGCGCCCATAGGTTTTACCTCTTATAGCTGGTCAACAGGTGAAACCACACAAAGTATAAATGTATCAAGTGTTGGTAACCATGTCGTCACCGTAACGAATGCAGCGGGCTGCCAGAGCGTTGTGTCTGATGTGTTTGCTGTAACTACTTCTTTAATAGGCAAGCCAACTGTATCCATAACAGGCAACACAGCTCTTTGCAACAACAGCACGGTTGATTTATCGGCACCTTCGGGTTTTACAAACTATACATGGTCGAATGGAGCGACAACACAAAACATTACCGTAAGTGTCGCTGGAAATTATTCCGTTTCGGTTGCAAATGGAGCATGTGCAAGCCCAGCATCAGACGCAGTTGCAATTACCACCACAGCACCACCGGCAAAGCCCACGATTCAGATCACTGGATCCACTTCCCTCTGCAATGGCGCCTTTGTTATTCTCACCGTGCCTTCAGGCTTTGTAAATTATGTTTGGTCAAATGGAGAGACAGCCCGACAAATTGTTGTGTCAGCAGCCGGAAATTATTCGGTGCAAGTGGGAAGTGCTTCGAATTGTTTAAGTGTAAGCTCTGATGTTGTGAGTGTAACGTTGACCGGAGCGGCTTGTGGATCAAACAGCGGTCCGATACTTCCACCGGCTCCGTCTGTTACAGGTGGATCGAATTGCGGAACTGGCGCTGTCATGCTGAGTGCATCTGGAGCGACAGCAGGTTTGGAATATCGATGGTATGATGTTGCCGTTGGCGGATCATCATTGTCGTCAACAGCAACGTATAAAACAGATTCTCTCACTCAGACAACTGATTTTTACGTTGCAATTTTTGATCCCGTGATTTCAGTCGAAGGTCTTAGAACCAAGGCCACTGCATCTATTATCACTCTTGCAAAACCAACGCTCACACCAACCGGAACATTTTCAATATGTGCAGGCACGAGCACTCTGATTACCGCCCCGGGGGGATTTGCCCAATATCGGTGGAGGAATAATGGTGCACTGCTCAACACCGCTAATCAACGTTTATCTGTTGCAGCAGCTGGGAGCTACACTGTTGAAACGAGTGATGGCGTCTGCTTCAGCGAGCCATCAGATCCAGTAACAATTAACGTTGACGCAGCCGAAAGCAAGCCAACAGTCACGGGCAATGCTACAATCTGTGGAAGTGGAACGACTACACTAACAGCTTCAGCCGGTGTGAAATATTTGTGGTCAAACAATGAGACTACTCAATCCATCACGGTTTCAGCGGGTACTTATTCGGTCAATACAATAAATGGAGCTTGCAGCAGTCCCGCTTCGGAAGTAGTTATCGTTAAGGAAATTTCAGTTCCGTCAAAGCCTGTTATTTCTGTTGTTGGCAAAGAATTTATTTGCGGAGGATCTGTAGTAGCTCTCACGGCACCTAACGGTTTTACAAATTATAAATGGTCGAGTGGTGAGACGACACAAACTATTCTGGTGGACAAAGCTGGCAAGTATTCTGTTCAAACGGGGATGGCATCAAATTGTCTAAGTTCATCTTCGGATGATATCGATGTGAAATTGGGAACCACGAGTGATTGTGGGCTTGTAATCACGCCCGATAACAGGGCACCGGTAATACAGGCAGCAACTTTTGCGGTTGAGATTCAGTCGATAGCAACTTATCCTTTAACCGGATTGATCAGCGATGAAAATAATAATCTGGATATCTCTACCCTTAGAATTCTGGATGTGCCGAATAACAATGGGAAAGCTAGCGGAGGTCAGGCAAGTTTGGACAATGACAATAATATTCGACTTGATTATAAAGGCATAAATTTTTCGGGTAAAGAAAGCGTCACGCTACAAGTGTGCGACACCGAGGGTGTGTGCTCTCAGCAGGTGATGATGATTGATGTAGTCGGCAACGTACTCGTGTATAATGGAGTGACACCAGATGGCGATGGTTATAATGATTTTATGCTGATTCAGTTCATTGATATTATAGACGAGGCTAAAAAAAATAAAGTTTCTATCCTGGATAGATGGGGTGAGGTAGTTTTTGATATGGAAAACTACAACAACATCGACCGTGTGTTTACCGGAAACGCAAACGGTGGAGGCGAACTGCCAGCTGGTACTTATTTGTACAAAGTGAATTTGGCCTCGGGTAAAACATATACCGGGTTTATCACCTTAAAGAGATAGCGCCATGAAGAAATTACTTTTCCTACTACTTGTTTTACGGGCAGCTGAGGCGCAAGGTCAACAGGATCCTCTTTATGCTCAGTACTTGAATACACCTATGATGATCAATCCAGCTTATGCAGGGTACAGTCATGATCTCACCACAGCGTTGACCTACCGCAAGCAATGGGCTGGATTTGAGGGAGGGCCACAAACTGTGAATGCCTCCGGGCACATGGCTTTGCGCGAGAATAGAATGGGTGCGGGTTTTCTTCTCGTCCAGGATAAGATTGGTGCTTACAAGACATCGGAAGTGCAGGGTGTGTACGCTTATCATCTTCCGTTGACTTCACAGGCGAAACTGTCCTTCGGTCTTCAGGCTGGCATGATTAACTACAAAAGCGATTACAGTCAGCTCGTGATCAATCCAAACGATCCGAAGTTTACCACTACTAGTGATTGGCAACCCAACTTTGGTGCCGGACTCATGCTAACCAGCAGTCAGTATATAGTGGCGTTGTCAATGCCTAAAATGCTGAATGCGTCCTCAAACCCTGCGTCACAAGGCTTGTATAATAAGAACTTTTACGCACTAAGTGCCTATGTTTTTAATCTCACCAGCCGATTGAGATTAAAACCATTTGCTTTGTACCGTTCCTCAGCCCGATCCAAATCTTCTTTTGATTTGGGTGCCACGTTAATGGGCGATGACAGCTATTCGATTGGACTGTTTACGAGGAGTTTCACTACGTATGGTTTCTTAGCTCAGTTAAAGTTGGGAGAACTTTTGCGCGTTGGCTATGTATTTGAATTGCCAACCGGTCATTCAGCGGGCACCAATTTTACTTCACATGAAATTCAAATTATTTTTCGAGCGCGCATCAAGCAGTTTCATGATATTGAGTCGATTCGGAATTTTTAATTCGTATCCCAAATTCCATCACTATTTAAAAATCCAATACGAAAGTTGATTCCCTTAGAGCATGGTATGCCAAAGACAAGGCGTCTAAGAAAACCATCGACTTTCAAAAAAGATAATAAGCAGCGAGCCAGATCAGTTTGACAACCTTGACCGCATTAAGCGACCGGCAAAAAACCAAATCAGTGGAGGAAGGCCGGCACTTAAGCCAATGGCCAATGCAGGATGATCTATTCCCGAGTTGCCGATGATGGCGTAGATAAATCCAAGTGGAAGAGATCCGCAAGCAAGAGCTAAATAAAAAAGTCGAGCTGGCATTTGTGTAAGACCTGCCATACAAGCAACTACTTCCGGAAAAACCGGAAGCCATCTGGAAAGTGCAACTACCCAACCGCCAATGCCAGCGGCAATTTTTTTTCCACGATCGTATTCTTTTTGACCCAACACCCAAATGGCAGTCTTCTCACCAAGCATTCGGCATAGCCAGTATCCCAACGAGCCGGAAATAAATGATCCTGCTGCACTAATTAATCCCCCAACGATTGGTCCATATATATATCCGAGTGCCGACATGATCAACGTGGCAGGAAGTGGCAAAAATAAATCGGCAATCAACAGCAGAATGGCAATGGCCCATGCCCATTGTCCGTAAGTGTTTAGCCAGGCTATTGATCCTTCCGCAGAAAAAAAAGCCATCAACGTATCGCCCCAAATAAAAAATGGAATCAATACGATTGCGGTGAGAACAACAAACAATAAGATAAAACGCATCACGCCTCAGTTTTCTTTCGCCATCAATTTATGGTAAAGATTGGAATTGAACTTCTATTTTTTGATAATTGGACTTCTTAACCATTTAATCTTATGAGCAAGCCCACGCCACAACCGATACATCCAGACGCAGTGCCACAGTTGGCGGCAGAGCTGGTAAAGAAAGTTAAGTTTCCTATGCTCGCCACGATAGATGGTAATCAGCCGCGCGTTCGTCCGGTTTCGCCTGTTCGCACCGATGGATTTACGGTGTATGTGGCCAACCTGAAGAGTTATGGCAAAACGTTGGAGATAGAGAAAAACTCTAATGTTGAACTTTGTTATTTGGATGAAGACCACAACCAGGTTCGTCTCACCGGAAGTGCCACGATCGTAACGGATAGAAATCTTCTTCAGGATATTTGGAACACAAACCGGTTGCTCCAACACTACCTGGGTTCAATCGACAATCCTGAATTGATTGTTTACAAGATTATTCCAAACAGAATTCGTTTTATGCAGGAGTGGGCGTTGAAATATTACGAAGTGCCGGTGCTTTAAAAACTCTTCGAACGTTTTAATAAACGTTGATTCGATCAGAATCAATCGAACATACATAAATAATTTAGCTATAAGCTTGAGCAGAACTCGGTAAGTTTTTTGAGGTCGTTTTCGTTGTGAAGTTTTATGCGATGATCATCCTGCTTCTGTTTTAGATACTGCCTGATTTGCTTTTGATGCTTTGGAAATAATTGCAGGAAGTTTGCCTTTGTTGCGAGGTAAATATTATCCTGCGCGTCTAACAGAAAAAATAACGTCTCGCGTGTGAGAATTACTTTTTCCTTCGGGAAGGTTGGATTCACGGGGTTATACACCACTGAGAAATTTTTCTTCGTTGAATACAGTTGTGGTTTTTCTCCATCGCGCATTTTTTTGCGCTCCAAAATCTTCAGCTTTCGCTGAACGGCAAGGCGTATGCTGTCATTTGGATTGCTGATTATTTCAAAATATCCTTTTTGATAGTCTTTATAATAGAGATCATCTTTAATGAGGATGTATTTGATAACATCAAAGTCGACCACAAACGCGGTGTCTTGCTCGTTGATGCGAACTGCCTGCTGGAATAGCAAATTGTAATTCAAACGCAACGTATCCGATTCTTTGCGGGAAGCGTAAAACAAATGCCCGTCTTGAAATTCAGCGTAACGATATTTTTCTTTCCACGGAATGCATTGTGACAGCCGTTGCTGAAAGACATCTTCTTCTTTTAATTGATCCAGTTTCTTGATGCCACTTGTATTGGCTTGCGGGAATAACGGAATGGACGAAAGAAACAAGACCGAAAATAAAATTATTTTCATAAAGCAATATAATCGAAAAAAGTAGCGACACTTGAGTTAAAGGCGATGATCTTTTTTAGAAATATTTTTTATTTAAAAACGAGCGCAGACCTTTGATCCAACAATTACCGTTCTATTTTTGCGAACCTGTTTGATGTTAATAGTTAAACGTTAATCGGAAATTAAAAACCTCAGTAATTACCCACAACAAATGACCAACATTGCCCGCATTGCTGCCGAATTAAATCTCAGCCTTCATCAGGTTGAAGTTGTCATTGATCTTTTAGCCGAAGGTGCCACTATTCCTTTCATGGCGCGTTATCGCAAAGAGATGACGGGTAGTTTGGATGAGGTGGTGTTAACCGCTATTCGCGATCGTCACGATCAATTGTTGGAATTGGATAAACGCAAAGAGGCGATCTTAAAATCAATTGAGAAGCAAGAGAAGCTTACACCCGCGCTTGCCAAGGCGATTGAACAAGCAGAAACACTAGCGGAGCTCGAGGATATCTACCTTCCTTACAAACCAAAGCGTAAAACGCGCGCAAGTGTTGCTAAAGAAAAAGGATTGGAGCCGCTGGCGATCAGCATATTTGAACAAGGCAAACTTGATCTCGATAAAGCAGCCGCGAGTTTTATTAACACCGAGTTAGGCGTTGCCAATGAGCAGGAAGCATTGGAAGGTGCGCGCGACATCATGGCGGAATGGATCAGTGAAAACCAGGAAGCACGCAAACACATTCGTGAAATCTTTTGGCAAGACGGAATCATTGAGGCGTCTGTCATCAAGTCAAAAGCTGAATCGGAAGAGGCACAGAAATTCAAAGATTATTTTGAATGGAAAGAACCGATTAAAAAAACACCATCACATCGTTTGCTTGCCATGCGCAGGGCGGAAAAGGAAGGATTTATCTCACTTGATATTTCTCCTACGGAGGAACTTGCTATTCAAACCCTTGAAAAACAATTTATCAAAACATCATCGCCTGCTGCGGAGCAAGTGAGCCTGGCGATAAAGGATTCCTACAAGAGATTATTAAAGCCATCACTGGAAAGTGAAGTTCGTATCGAAACAAAACAACAAGCCGATCTCGAAGCGATAAAAGTATTTTCTTCCAACCTGAAAGAATTATTGTTAGCGTCACCACTTGGACAAAAGAGAGTACTTGCATTGGATCCCGGCTTTAGAACAGGAACAAAGCTGGTGGTGCTGGGAGAGCAAGGTGAATTACTCTTTAATACAGTGGTTTATCCAAATGAGCCGCAGCGCGAAACAGCCAAGTCATCGGCAATCATTATGGGGTTGTGCGATCGTTTCAAAGTAGAGGCAATTGCAATTGGAAACGGTACAGCCAGTCGCGAAACAGAATCGTTTGTGAAAGCACTTGGCTTGCCGAAAGAAATCATTGTGGTGATGGTGAACGAAAGTGGTGCATCCATCTATTCGGCATCAGAAGTAGCGCGTGAAGAATTTCCGGATCACGACATCACCGTTCGCGGAGCCGTGTCTATTGGAAGAAGGTTAACCGATCCGTTGGCAGAGTTAGTCAAGATCGATGCGAAGTCCATTGGTGTTGGACAATATCAGCACGATGTCGATCAAACAAAATTGAAGCAAGGGTTGGATGATGTGGTGATGAGTTGCGTAAACTCAGTGGGTGTTGAAGTGAACACCGCCAGCAAGGAGTTGTTGTCGTATGTTTCCGGCTTGGGGCCGCAGTTGGCGAAAAGCATTGTAGAATACCGAAACCAAAACGGTGCATTTAAAGATCGAAGTGCTTTAAAGAAAGTGCCGCGCTTGGGTGAGAAAGCATTTGAACAGTGTGCAGGCTTTTTAAGAATACGTGATTCTAAAAATCCATTAGATGCAAGTGCTGTGCATCCCGAACGGTATGAGTTGGTAGAAAAATTCGCGAAGGATTTAAACTGCACCGTAAAAGATTTAATGACCAGTGCTGAGTTGCGTAAGAAACTCGATCTCAAAAAATATGTGACCGAAACGGTTGGATTGCCAACACTCACGGATATTCTTTCAGAGTTAGAAAAACCAGGGCGCGATCCACGCGAAAAATTTGAAGTCTTCAGTTTTGAAGAAGGTATTCACGAAGTGAAAGATTTAAAAGTGGGCATGGTGTTGCCGGGTATTGTCACGAACGTAACCAACTTTGGCGCGTTTGTCGATGTAGGTGTTCATCAGGATGGACTCGTGCACATCAGTCACCTGGCCGATCGGTTTGTAAAAGATCCAAGTCAGGTAATATCCGTTCAGCAAAAAGTAAAGGTGACGGTAGTAGAGGTTGATGTGGCGCGCAAGCGTATTGCATTGTCCCTGAAATCCGATCCGTTTGGAACAGCTCCTGCAAAGGCAAGCGAGCCAAAATCTTCCGATCATAAATCAAAGCCAGCGTCAGCCAAGTCGTTTCCTAAGAAACAAACCTCCAATCCCACTCCTAAAAAAGAAGAGAGCATGGAGGATAAACTTGCGCAATTGAGAGAGAAGTTTAAGAAGTAGAAACCCTCTGTTTTGCACAAGTGTCCAGGGCGTTTGCGTCAAGCTCCCGTGAAAGAGACTTATCTGTAAAAAATTTGACAAGTCGTTCTGTCCACGATCATTTTAATCGAAGATTTGGTTCACTATATTGGTGCGTTTCCAGGTCTGCACATGAACCATCAGAGACTACATTTAAATTACGTAAGGGGTAAGCAGAATATTGCTCTGGCTACAATCGTCATTACGATTATTGGTTTTGGACTAGACGCACTCACTTATCATTCCATTTACTCATCGATTCAGATTTGGGTGCAAAGCATTTCCGTTGCCATCTGCCTGCTTGCACTTATTTTATTTCTTGTTGATCGTAACAAGCACTATATTTTTTCTTTTGGGCTAACGTCTTATACGGTCATCACGAATATTCTTATCACCGCCACGATCATTCATACATTTCAGTCATTCGAAAAATTCACAGAAGCCAACATTTTATCCAGAGACACGCTCTTTATGATTTTTTATGTGGTACTGAGTGGCTTTATATTAGGTAAAGTTCATATCGTGATTCAAGGCGGACTGGTGCTGGCTCTTGTTTTATATTTTGTATTTATTTTGAGAGAACCATTTTTTGTTGGAAATGCCGGTATCTACATCATTGCTACCATCGGATTTTGCATAGTCGATTATTTCTTTGTCGGTACGCTCAATCAACTGATCAGCGGATTGGAGGAGTCGAACATCAGAATCAATAAATTAAAAACAGCGGAAGCGGACAAGGGGCAAACCCTGCTCAAGTATCAGAATTCTATTATCGAATTGACAAAGGAGAAATCCAATTTCACAAGCGCTGATTTTTTGTTTCGTAAAGTATGCGAAACGGTTGCAAAAAATTTGACAACAAGTCGCGTAAGCATTTGGATGTTGGAAGACGGGAATTCCAAACTTGTGAGAAGGCATTTGTTTGAACAGTCCGCTGGAAACGATGAACAAGTTATTTTGGAGCGAAAGGATTTTCCGGGTTATTTCAATGCGCTGGAAAGTCAACGACATATTCTGGCCAATGATGCTGGTGAGCATCCGGACACCCGCGAATTCAAAGAAGTTTACCTGAAGCCTCTGAATATTATTTCAATGCTGGATTGCCCAATAGTGATGGATGGTAGTGTAACAGGCGTAATCTGCTGCGAACACCAGGGCGAGGCCAAAGAATGGGGAACCGAAGATGTTTTGTTTGTTCAATCGCTATCAGAACACATTTCTATTTTTTATAAAAATCTTGAGATCAACGACCTGCTGCATCAGGTGCGGAATCGCAATTTCGAACTCGTTGAACAAAGCAACGAGATTGAAGCCATGAACGAAGAACTAAATTCTCTTAATGAGGAATTGACTACGCTAAATGAGAATCTGGAGAGGACAGTTAAAAAGAGAACATTCGAACTGGAAACACAGAATCAACAATTGACTGAATATGCCTTTATTAATTCTCATATTCTGCGTGCACCACTTGCCAGAATTTTAGGATTGGCAAATCTGATTGCTCAGCAGGAAAATTCCGCCCGGGATAAGCAACTGCTCGATGCGCTGATCATTTCTTCCAACGAGCTTGATTTAATTATCAGAAAAATAAGTGATGTGTTATACGATGGTAACAATCTGAGTCGCGAAGACATTCAAGTTATTATCGACAGAGCAATTAATAAGAAGTAGTCAATCTTCTTACTCCAGAATCGGAAAGTTGTCGCGTGGTCGTTCGCGAAGATTTGCTTCCATGATGATGCGCGCACAGGTGTTCCACCGCAAGATGGGATCGTTGTTATCGTCCCGGTTGATGGCATCAGCTGTTTCATAAAACTCCATGGCTTCACGATACCATTCATAGGCATCAAAGTCCGAACCCGGTGTTCCTGATTTCAATGCAGTAGCACCTTGCCGTTCGTGAATGATCCCCATATAGTAGGTACTGAGGTATTCATCTTTCAAACTTTTTGCAAGAGTCATCGCCTGATGGGCTGTCTTTGAAGAGGACTCACCAAACTGATCGGTTAAGGCGAGCAACAGAACAATTGATGCTTGCTGATTGCCGGGATCAACGAGCAGAATATCCAGGCAAATGCTTTCTGCCAGTCGTGGCTGATTGAGCAGGCGGTAGTGTTCGGCTTTTCCCAAAGAGGACTCAATACCTTCTTTGGAGAGCGGTTTCAATTTAAATACGTGTTGGTCGGAAGTAGTGGAGGCTGTTCTCATGGTGTGAGGGGCTTAGTCTAATACTCTTTATTAAATGTACGAAAAAGCCTTGTCATGTACCGATTGAATAAGAACCAGGTGTTGCAGCACGTAATACCGAATCCTTTTGCTATCTTTTTGTAAAACTATTGCTTATGAAATTCAACTCTGCTCTTTTTAGAAGTTACTTGGTGTATGTGTTTATTCTTTTGATGATTTCTAGTTGTCAGAAATCAAAACCAGGTTCCGATGATCTCAAGGCCAGGCTCAACGAGCGCGCTGCCAAGTTTGAACTGAAACATGAGTTTGAAGGACCTCCGGGTGATGCCCTCACGCACAACACAGCGGGTTTTGCCAAAATCATGTGCTCCGCTGTTTTTATCACCGGATTAACACCAGAGTTTGCCGCGGAGAATGTGGGATACTTTGCAAGCCCCTATGCCGAGCGCGCAAAAGTGAGCAAGCCTGTGATTGATTTTGAAAAGAAGACCGTTACCATCGCGTTACCCGATGGCATGATGCGCAAAGCCGTTTACACCGGTGGACAAGGTTGTGTAACACTTCCGTTGGGAGTTGATTCATTATACTTCAAGCCAAAAGAAATAAAACGCACAACGGATGCTTCTGCTCCGTGGCCGATGGGTGATGTGCTATCGCAGGAACCGATGCCATCTGAAGTTGATATGAACAAAGTTGAACAAGCGGTGGCCGCTGCCTTTGAACCAGCCGAAGCAATGACAGCTGCATTTGTCGTTACTCACAAAGGACGATTGATTGCCGAACGTTATGGTGAGGGGATCACCAAAGATACACCGTTGGAAAGTTGGTCGATGGGAAAGAGTGTAACGGCAACTATGATGGGCGTTCTCATTAAGCAAGGTGTTTATACATTAGAACAACCAGCTCCTATTCCTCAGTGGCAAGGCGCTGGCGATGAGCGCGCGAAGATCAGGATCATGGACATACTTCACATGTCCAGCGGATTGCGTTGTCGTGCACCACAAGATCCGGATTATGATCCGGCATTGGGTTATCCTGATCACTTGTATTTATATACGGGTGGAGTGAATTCATTTGAGTGGGCTGCCAATCGTCCACAACAATGGCCGCCCAATACGGTGGGTCGGTATCGAAATATTGATCCGGTATTGACAAATTATCTGGTGCGATTAGGCGTAGAGGGAAGAGGTGATGATTACCTCACGTTTCCACAGCGCGAGTTGTTTGATAAAGTAGGTGTGCGCACAATGGTGATGGAAACTGATCCGTATGGAGATTTTTTAACACAAGGATATGAGTTTGCCTCGGGCCGGGATTGGGCACGGTTGGGGAATTTGTATTTGCAGGATGGTGTGTGGAATGGTGAACGAATTTTGCCGGAAGGTTATTCAAAGTTTGTGAGCACACTTGCACCGGCCTGGGTTGAAGATGGCCGCCCGATCTATGGAGGTTTTTTCTGGATCAATGGAGATGGAAAATTACCAATACCAAAAGATGCGTACATGATGTTGGGTGCAGGTGGTCAATCAACAACCATTATCCCCTCGCATGATTTGGTGATCGTTCGGTTGGGTCATTATAAAGGAGCAGATGCTGGTGATGAAGCATTGAATAAAGCGTATGCTTTGTTGATGGAAGCGGTGCCGGGGAAGTAGCTAGGTTGTTTATAACCTGGAGCTCTTTAGTTTGATCAATCACTCCGTGTTCCTTTGTGTCTTGGTGATTTAGTGGTTCAAATTGTATCGTAAACCACTAAGTCACTAAGAACACTAAGTTGCACAAAGAGTTTAAGAAGAAACTAGTGGAGCGTAATCTGCAAACAGAATTTAAGAGGCTTACACCGTCTCGTCAGTTAGAGGTGCTTCGCTACATGAGCTTTTTAAAAACACGAGAATCATTGTTGCGGAATATTGACAAAGTGATCGGTATGTTAAAACAGAAGATCGATTAAAGGCTTAGTGTTTCTTAGCGTCTTCGTGCCTTGGTGGTTCAAATTATCAAAACAAAAAATAAGCAATCAGCAGCGTGATTAAAATATTAAACGATTGAGCAATGAGAAATGCATACAGTGGCTTGCGATTGTCCTGCTTGAATAAATCAGAAAACTTTGTCTCCAGTCCAATGCTAACAAACGCCAATGCAAACCAGAGGCCCTGAATATTTTTAATAGAACCTTTCACTTCGCTTACTACCGCGGGATCAATCACAAATGAAAACACCAGCGATGCACCCAAAAATCCTAGCACAAATTTTGGAAAGCGCTCCCAGATGACATTGAGGGTTGGCTTTTCTGTTTTGTTGTTTGCATCTTTTGAATACGTCCAGTAGACAGAGATTGCAAACGCAGACAGACCGAGTAAAACATTTTGAGAGAACTTAACAATCGTACTGATCTTTAAAGCTGTTTCGCCCACCAACGTTCCGGAAGCAACCACTGCACCCGTTGTGTCAATCGTGCCACCGAGCCACGCACCCGTTACTTCTTGCGAAAGTCCCATCGCCTGCGCAGCGTACGGCATTCCAATCATCATGGGTATGGCCGTGATCAGCACCAATGAGATGACGTAAGATAATTTTTTTGAATCGCCCTGAATGGCTCCGGCAGTTGCAATAGCTGCCGACACACCGCAAATGGAAACCGCACTGGACAGCATCATGCTTAACTCGTCATCCACTTTTAGTTTTTTGCAAATCCAATACGCGAAATACCAAACTGAAATAACTACGAGTAAAGCTTGTATCAAGCCCAGACTACCTGCTTTTAGTATGTCGCCAAAGATTATACTTGATCCCAATAGCACCAATCCGATTTTTACAAACAACTCTGTTGATAGTGCTGCACGCAGCCATTCCGGAATCGTAAAAAAGTTGCTGATGACTAAGCCGAGAAAAAGACTGATGATCACAGCTTCCAGGTTTAAGCTTCTGATCAAACTGCTGCCGGCTATGATCAAAGCAAGAATGGTGAGTATGTAAATAACAGGAAATCCGATTAGGAATTGTTTCAGGGGCTTACCCGTTAAGACAACGGCTACCGATGCGGCCGCTAATAGATAAAGGAGTTGAATGATGATCAATAAAAGATTAGCGGATGACAAGACATTACCAAAAAGATCGGCTGATGAATTCCAGGAAAAGACAGGCGCTGTTAACAGAAAACCAAAAAGAGAAGCCACTAATATCAGCGATCCCACAACCACCACTGACCAATCTTCGTGAAGTAAAGTTTTTGACGAACCCATCTGTAAAATGTTTGAGATATTTTTTAACAAGGTAGCGGATGAAGAGGAGGCAGTCAAGTTAGAATTGACCTGATTCATCGTTTGCCGAATCCTGCTTCTTTGCGCAAGATGATATAAGGAGTAAAAATCCAATTTTTAAATAACGTTAAAATGAGTGCTGGAATTTAAATCTTGTATTATCTTACGTCAATGAACCGAATGCTTCTTATAAAGGAGATTTTACAAAAAGGATGTGTTGCTGCAATCTTGCTGCTTAGCCTTTTTTCTTTTTCAGGAAGTTTAGTTCATTCTGCAAAGCAACAGCAGGTAGTCACCACTGAGCTACTGGCTAAACAAAGTGCATCAACAAAAAAGACGTTCTCCTTCACCAGGATTTCGCCTTCTCCTGCTGCGAGCTTCTTTTCTATTTACTTTCCTTCCATCAAACTCGACTTTACTTCAAGGTCGTTTACAAAACTTGTTATCACAAAACTTTTAGGCGCTTCCGCTACGATCATTTCTTTTAAAGATTCCGCTGATTTAGTAACACTGATATTTGCGCCACGCAAATCAATAGAAGATAGTTTCCATCTTCTGAGAGGATAACTCTCCATTTGCCGTAACGGCAAAACTTCAAACCATTTCTAGTTCACTCTGTCACCGTAAGGAACAGACTTATTATTCTCTATGAAAAATCTTAAAAAGACACTCAGGCTTTTGGGCCTGGTGTTCATGATCATATTGGCACTGGCCGGTGCTGGCGGTATTTCTATATTTTCAACACGCGAAAAATATATGGACAATCAAATCCGCACGGAACAAGTTGATAAAAAGGATGACGAAAACGATGCAGAACTAAAGGATATTAAATAAGGAATGGTGAACTTGCGCGTCTGATCTTTAACAACGGATGCGATACTTTTTTCACATGGGTTATCACGGCCGCAACTACCGCGGCTGGCAGCGTCAGCCAAAGGTGATGAACGTGCAAGAAGTGATTGAAAATGCCTTGGCACAGATTTTCAAAACGCCCATGTCGATTATGGGATGCGGCCGCACCGATGCGCAAGTTCATGCCAGCCAGTTTTTCTTTCATGTGGATATTGACCGGGAATGGGATTTTGATTTACTCTTTCGCCTGAACAAAACGTTGCCGGATGACATTGCGATTTTTGAAATCATTCCCGTGAAGGACAATCAGCACGCGCGCTTTGATGCTTCACAGCGCACGTATGACTATTTTATTCACACCTATAAGGATCCTTTTCTAAGTGAATTGAGTTCACTTTATCTCGAGCGGAGCCTGAACCTGGATAACATGACGAAAGCTGTGGCGCTTCTTCCGAGGTATCATGACTATCGGGCATTGTGTAAAACGCCAGCCATCTATCGCACCACGATTTGTCGCGTCACATCGGCTACGCTATTTGCCGATGACAAAGGAGACCGGTTGCGGTTTCAGATTTCAGCCGATCGCTTTCTTGGCCGAATGATTCGCATCATTATGGGCAAACTTATCATGATCGGGCGAGGTGAATTGAGTGTGGATGAATTTGAAAGTTATCTGATTTCAAAAAAGACACCCGACACGTTTGAGCCAGCTTATCCTCAGGGGCTTTATCTTTCGAAAGTGACGTACCCGTATTTAGACATTACTCCACGCATGGACTTCTCTGCCATAGTGAGTCATCAGGCGGATAGTTGGCAAGCGCTTTAGTATTAAGCTTAAGGCGCGTTAGATAATTTTTATAGGAGAACGTTCGCTATCGTAGAAATTCATTATTTTCATTACTGTATGAAGTAACCTTGACGCTATGAAACGACTTTGTCTTTTTGCAGTCTGCTTTATAATAGCATCTTGTATAGTCAATGAAAGTAGAGCACAGGGATGTGTTAGCTCGTTTGTGAAATTATTTGCCGTTGAAAATGCAAAAAATGTGGAGGTTGATGCAAGTAGGTCGTTAAACGCTGGAGAATTGAGTTCCTTAAAGCTGATAATTTATAACCATACTGATGCTGATAGTTATTTTCTAAAAGAACTAAAAATAGAGGTAATCCTTGCCCGTGGTACAGCGCGAGTACGCACGATAAATTTTAAAAAAGGAATCGAAGAATTTAACAAATTCGAAGCACTTTCTGGGTTGATAGCCGAAGTAGCGGAAGGTGATCGTTTGATTATAGATTTTAAAAAGGAGCTCATCTGTGGATCGTTTATCATGATTCCTTTATCACCCATTAGCAAGGAATTTTATAAGCCCGTTTATCTGTCGGACATTATTGCGGAAGCCGCGTTGGCCGAAGGTGATTCAACCTTACAGTACGTAGGGCTAAATATCCTTCCGGACTATGTTTCTCCAAGGTGGATGAAGGAGCAACTTGGCGTCTCACTAGATTCGAATGGCTTAATTAAGGTTCATAAAAAAATATCTTTAACCTTCTGTAATTTCTTGTACGGGCGCGGCACAACACTGGATTCGGTTTCGTTCACGTCTTTAAGAATCAATTATTCAGATAATACAAATCTGCAGTTTGATAATTGTGTATTCGAAGATGGCTTTGAGATACGTAATAGTCAGGGGAATCATGCCGGCTTTTATAATGCCACTTTTCTGAAGTCATTTTCAGTCGATAACTCAAAATTTGAAGAATTTAAGATCAAGAATTCTTCTTTTTTAAACTCACCACCCGCTGAAACTGGAAATGGTGGGCCCGACTATTCGATGATAATTTCTGGCGAGTTCAAAAAGCTGGCAATTGATAGTGCACGGTTAGTCGATAAGGGTATCAACGGATCAATTCTAATTACTGGAGAAGCAGATATTTTTAAAATCGTAAACAGTGATATTGATGCTCACCTGAATCTTCAGAGACTGAAAATTAATAGTGAGTTTGGGATAGTAGGCAATCAATTCTCCAAGAATCTGTTTCTTGGAGGAATTCAGGTTCCAGAGAAGGGAACCGAGATTTATTGGAGCCAACTTTCTGGTAATAAACTAGGTCTTATTAAACTTGAATCGGTGCTCCAAAGTGAATACGGCAGAGGAGGTGAAAAATTTTACTTGGCTATAGGAGATCAGAATTTAAAGGATGAGATTCTGTTTAAACGACTGCTCAAGTCATATCAACAGCTAAGCGACATTTATAAGATAAACGGAGATCTTGAATCAGCTAACGGTTGCTATTCTGAGATGAAGGACTTAGTAGGGAGACGTCTAGAATATCAGTATAGAACGGAAGGAGGATTTCAGAAATATTTTAGATGGAAGCTGAATCAATTAATGAAATATTACACGGATCATGGTACCGATCCAGCGCGCGCAATTGTTGTTTCAATTTGGGTAGTTATTTGGTTCGGAATTTTTTATTTCTTTTTTCCTTCTGATTGGGACGTCACTAGCAAAAGGAAATTGATGCAGAACTTTCAAGATTTCGTTCAAAAAAATGAGAAAGGATATGTTATGCCATTCTTCATCTTGATGGGAGGTTTTTTTGTCAGCTTGTTAAATGCATTGACGCTTAGTTTAAACTCTTTTGTCACCCTAGGTTTTGGAAATATTCCGACCCATGGTTTGGCGCGGTATGTTACAATTCTTGAAGGATTCATAGGTTGGTTTCTACTGAGCATTTTCACGGTTGCTCTTATCAATCAAGTCTTAGGCTAAAAGCGTGTTATTTGATTTCGGCCTATTTTTATTAGTATTCATAGCATGACTTTACAATATTCACTAGAGCTACTCGGCACTTTTTTCTTTGCCATCTCGGGCTCTCTCGCCATTCGCGGACATCAGAACGATTTGTTCGGGGCAGGCTTTACAGGTTTTGTAACGGCACTAGGTGGTGGCACGCTTCGCGATATCATGTTGGGAAGTTATCCGTTGGTGTGGATCGGTGATATCAACTTTTTGTATTCAGTATTTGCGGGCGTCATTATCGCTTATCTGTTTTTTCCTTACCTCATCAAATTGCCACGAACGCTTTTGGTTTTTGATACGCTCGGCATCGCGCTCTTTACCATACTGGGTGCAGAAAAAGCGTTGAGTCTGGGCGTGCGGCCTGAGATTGCCGCTATTATGGGAATGTTCACAGCTATCATGGGCGGTGTCATTCGCGATACACTAACAAATGAAACGCCCGTTCTCTTTCGAAAAGAAATTTATGCTACGGCCTGTTTGGCAGGGGCCATTTTATATTTGATACTCTTCAAGTTTGAGACAGACCGCAACATCAACATTTTGATTTCGACAGCATTGATCATTGCGATCCGTTGGCTGGCCGTCAGGTATAAACTTGCGCTGCCAAATTTCAGAAGGTAATAGTTCGGCCTTTAACTTCTCATCATGTCAGACTGAGCCTGTCGAAGTCTGAAGTGAATAGATTGCGTTCGACCGGCTCAACGCGACATTCTAGCGATTCACATCGCCACCCACTTCAATGCCGAGCGCATCAATCAGGTAAGGGCTTTTGTTTTCAAACTTGAATTTGAATGTTCCCATCATCCCGTCTTCGCCTTTCACTACCATCACGAGATTTTCTGCCACCGTTTTGATGGAAATAATTTTACTGTTGCCAAAATCATCGTGCAGCCGGCTGAACATGGCGGCCTTTGCTTCCAATTTGTCTGCTGCTTTTTCTTCGGTAGTGGAACTGGTGGTGTTGTCGTTATCTGATGTCTGCACTTTGGCTCTCATCGGCCGATCGATCAATGCCTGCGTGTAGTTCTCTTTTATGAATTTTTTCCACTGCGCTTTGTCCTCAAGGTTGATGACGCGGTGCATTTCACGCGCACGCTTTTCCATAATTTTTTCTATGGAATCCTGTGCAAGAGTGACCAGACAGGAACTTAAAATGACTAGCAAGGCGATTACGTTTTTCATAATTTTTCGGTTAATGTTGAATAGTTCAATCAGGATGGTCGTCAAATGTAGATAGTTTTAAGGCATTTCAAATTTGACGGGCCTTGACAGAGTTTCTAATTAATTATATTTGTTGGTTTTGAATGTAATTTGATTACTGATTGACACTGACATGAAGTATCTTTTTCTCTCCCTTTTTCTGATTGTCAGTCTTTCAAATTTTGGTCAAACGAACCTTAGTGATAGCATTGCCCACCTCGTAGCCGCTGCGACTTCGGTCGATGAAAAGATCGTAGCACTCAATAAGGCATCGTCTGCATTAAAAGATGCAGACATGAAAAAAAGTTTGGACTATGCGTTGCAAGCCCGCGACCTAGCTCTTCAGGCCTCTCATGAAGACGGGCTGGCGCAAGCTTATCTCAACCTTGGTAAGAATTATACGAGACTGGGCCGACATGACGAGGCCATGGAGAATTATTTGAAGGCACTGGAAATTGGGCAAAGGCGGGGCGATGAGAAGTTAATTGGACAATCTTATAAGATCATTGGCAATGGTTATTATTTTAGAAATGACCTGGCCATGGCGTTGCAATATTACAGAAGAGCGCTGGCGGTAAACACAAAAATCCACGATGCTGAAAACGCAGCTGATCTGCAGAATAATATTGCACTTATTTTCATTGGTACCAATAAACTCGACTCAGCATTAATATATCTGTCGCAATCAGTAGTTGCCTATGAAGCGCTCAAGAAAGAAGGAAAACTTGCCAACGCATTGTTGAATATTGGCGAATTGAAGAACAAAGCTGGTGAGTATGGGCAGGCCATTGAGTTTTATACACGAGCGCTTGTGATTAACCGATCGTTGGGTCTTAGGCTTCAGGAGGCGTACACGCTAAATAATATGAGTGTGTCGTTGATCCGGTTAATGAAGTATAAGGAGGCACACGTGCATTGTGATCAAGCTCTGGCCATCGCGCAGGCTGAGAATTTTCATCCCTTATTGCTGGCGGTTTACGAAAACATGTACACGTTGAGCAAAGCAGAAAAGAACTGGACGTTGGCGTTGGATTATCATGAGAAGCTGATGCTCATGAAGGACAGCGTTTTTTCCGAACAAAAGGATCGGCAGATTGAAGAACTGCGAACCAAATACGAATCGGAGCAAAAAGAGAAAGAAAATATTTTGCTTCAGCGAGAGTCCGATCTAAAGGAGCGACAACTGTTGTTAACTCGCTCGGCACTTGTAATAATTCTTGCGTTTGCACTTGTGGTAACTGTTCTGGCCATCAGCTATTACAAATCCTATATTCAAAATAAACAAGCCAAAAATGACTTGCTTGTTTTGAACAGACACATCGAAGAACAAAAACAGGAAATAGCTTCCATTAACGAGAACCTGGAAGCCCTTGTGCGTGAAAAGACGTCCAGGATTTTGGAACAGCACAACAAACTTATTGAGTATGCATTTACCAACTCTCACCGTGTGCGTGGCCCGCTGGCCCGAATTCTCGGGTTGGTCAAACTCGTGCTGGATGGAGCCATCAAAGAGGATGAAATGCGTTTTATTTTAAAGGAGATGGATGTAGCTTCAAACGAATTGGACACCGTAGTAAAGGAAATAAGCAACTCTCTGAATGGGGTTATCAATCAGGTAACTTCTGAGGAGAGCGACACTACCGTTCTCTGATATTGGATTTGAATAAATAGTGGTTGTTTAAACGTTAATGGATATGAAAAATCTTGTTTTTGTTGTGGAAGATAATCCGGTGCAGCAAAAGATGCTGCAGGTTCATTTTGAAGAGGTGTTGAACAACTATGCGGTGAAGACGTTTTCGAATCCGGAGGATTTGTTATCCGCCATGAAAGAGAAACCCTTTGCTGTTGTGTTGGATCACTTCTTTGAGCCAAATGCGAAAACAGGTTTGCACTACCTAAAGGAATTGCGGAAAAATTATTCTGGCGTTCCGGTTATTTACTATACGACCCTTGATGACGGAGCGATGAAAAGAGAGGTGCTGGCACTTGGTGCAGAAGATTACATCATTAAAGATTCAGCCTCCCTGGTCAGACTGCGGACAGCATTGGATTTGATCCACCAGAAGAAATCGAAGGGCGGATTTCTGAAAAAATTATTTGGTAAATAACTACTGTGGTAGCTCGATAATAAACGTGCTTCCTTTTCCTTTTAAACTTTCGATCGTCAATCGTCCGCCTACCTGCTGAAGATATTCGCGGCAAAGGGCAAGACCAAGTCCGGTTCCTTTTTCGTGCGTGGTGCCGGCTGAACTTCGTGTTGTTTTTATTTGCGTGAGCGTTTGAAGTTTTTCAATATCCATACCCACACCACTGTCCCGCACTTCAATTGTCAAGAGTTGATCGGTTAATTTAACCATGACTTTGACCTCGCCACCTTCAAAGGAAAATTTGATGGCATTGGAAAGTAAATTCCGCAGCACGAGGTTGATAATACTTTTATCGGATTGAATGATCAGTCGTTTACTAACATCGTGAGTGAGTTTTATGTTTTTGTTGCGCGCGATCGTCTGGAAGAGTTGTATGTTGTCTTCGATCACCGTAGCCAGGTCAAATTTTTCCAGCGAAATATGAATACCTTTTAATTGACTGGTTGTCCAATACAGAATGTTATCGACCAGCATATTGGTTTTGCTTAACTCGGCTTCTATCTGTTGTGTCATCTGGCCCATCTCTTCTGGCTTGATTGAACCCATGTTGAATAGTTTCAGAATGCCTTGCAAAGAGTTTAATGGACTTTTTACATCATGGCTCACCACAGAAAGTAATCGGTCTTTCACTGCGTTAGTGGTTACCAATTCGCTTGTTCGTTCATCGATCGTCTTCTCAAGATTCTTATTAAGAACTTCAAGACTGCGATACGATTTTGCATAGTGGCTGGCGAGCAAGTACACCTGAAACATCAGGAATACTAGCACGCCCAACTCTACTAAATATTTGAATTCGAAATCAAATGGAAAGAATGTTGAGTTCTTCAAGATCTCTGCGGTGATGAAAGGAAACGAAGCCAGTACGCCAATTAAAATAATTCGCGCGTCTTCACTTCCGGCTTTCCATGCCTTTCGAATGGAGAACACGGCATAGATAAAACCCAACAATAACATAACGTGGCAAACGTCCAGCAGCTTACCGTAGATGTATTGCGGTGTTGTGAGCACAGTCACACAGAGTAGCGAAGCCACGATAGAAAAAATCCAAATAGGTTTTTTCGGTGCGTGTTTGGGAAAGAGATGATAAACGTAGAGTGGGAAGAAGGCGGAGATAGCGTACACATTTCCGAATTCAATTTTTTTCCAGATCTCCCACGGCACCAGAGGAAACAAGCTGGGCAATAGAAATGAGCCACCATGAACAATTAACGCACGCAACGCAACGCCCATGCAAATCAGCGCCAGCCACAGATACGGCTTGCCTTGCTGAAATAAGAAATACAGAATCAATTGATAGATAAATAATGCGATAAGGCAGCCCGCGAAAAAATTCTCGATGCCATTGTTGCCTTCTTGCTGAGCTAAGATGGCCGATAGCTTGTTGAGACGAGGAGTAGCGGCAATGCCTGCGCTGAAGTACGTGTAGTTAACTACCTGCACCACAATGCTGACATCCGATATTTTTTCCGGAATTAAGATAAGGCTACCTGCAAGCTGAGCAGCATACTTGTTGCGATCGATGCTCACTGATCCGGTAGTTTTTACTAATTCGTTGTTGACCCAAATTTTTGCAGCAGAGTTAATGATAGGAAAGTATAAGGCCAGTCCACTCTGATCGGGAGGTAACTTTAGTTGGATGCGATACGTGGCGCTGCCGAGTACACTGTAATTTCCCTGGCGGTCCCACGAACCCGGAACGGATATCCACGCGCGCTGTTGTGTGTTGTTAAGATCGGCAGGTGAAAGCAGTTTGTTCCAATAAAATTCCCATTCACCGGATAACAGATATCCACCCTTGTCAAAGTTGTGATTCGACAAATCAATCACACCTTTTTCAATCGGTTGGGAAACAGCCAGCGTAGGCACCCATCCCAGAAGAAACGTGAGCAAGAGATGTTTAACGAGGATTTTCAAGAATAAAAGAAAAGTAACAGATCACACATGCACCTTCCGAGTAGGGTCTAACTACCAAAGTGCTCATCAAAGATAACTCGTTTTTGATAGGACAAGAAGATTTGCGAGTGAGATCAATAAGCATTATTTGGTAACTTTATCTTTCTGGTTAAGAATTACCAAAGAATGAGCGTTAAGTCACCTTCCTCAAATGAATCGTTAAAGGAGTTCACCAATGGCAAGTCGCAGCTGACGATCGCCTTGCTGGAGCATTTCATTGAGCAGTATCAGAAAATCGGAAACGTGACCGTGCATCCCGCCAAAACGATGATCGGAATTGCTACTCCGCGAAAGCGTGTGGCGTACATCACACAGCTTGGTAAAAATTTCATCCACGTGGTGTTTCCATTTCAGCAACCGTATAACGATAACCTGTGCTTTCAAAAAATTGCCCAGGTTCCGGGCGACACCCAATTCAATCATCACTTTCGCATGTATGCCAAGGAAGATGTGAACAAAGAGGTAAAACAATTCATGAAGTTGGCGTACACACTTGGCAGCTGATGAAAGTCAGCGAGCTATGTGAACGGATGCCTTATCTTGCAAACTCTGTTACGTAAGCATGCTTTTCTTCTTAGCACTTTCGAAAATGCTGGCCGGCATTGGCTTGTTTCTCTTAGGTATGAATTACCTGGAAGATGCGCTGCGCAGATTGGCCGGCCGGTCTTTCAAAATATTTCTGCGAAAGCAAGCCGATAACAAGCTGAAGGCGATTGCTGGTGGCGCAATCGTAACGGGTGTATTGCAAAGCAGTTCCGTTGTCAATCTCATGGTGTTGGCATTCGTTGGCGCTGGTGTAATCACCATGCAGAATGCACTCGCCATTATTTTAGGTGCCAACATTGGTACCACGCTCGATAGTTGGGTGGTAGCATCGCTGGGTTTTTCTTTCAACATCGAACTATTCTCGCTGCCGCTGGCGGGCCTTGCCGGTATTGCGATGGCATTGCTCACAAAGAGTACACGAGCCTATCAATGGAGTAAATTCTTGTTTGGCTTTGCTGCTTTGTTCATTGGGCTCGATTTCATGAAAATCAGTTTCGGTGAGATGATACAACACTTCGATTTTTCGGTGTTAAAAAATTATCCCGTTATCGTGTTTGTGGTGCTGGGTTTCATTCTCACCAGCATCATACAGTCCAGTTCGGCTACGGTGGCGATTACGCTAAGTGCCTTGCACGTTCAGGCAATTGATCTTTATTCAGCAACAGGTTTGGTGTTGGGTTCGGAAGTGGGCACTACGATTAAACTATTATTGGCTTCTATGAAGGGTGTGCCCGCCAAAAAGCGAGTGGCACTCGGCAACTTTATGTACAACACCGCACTGTCGGTGGTTGTCTTTTTCACGTTGGCGCCTATCAATCGTCTTATCACCGAAACATTCGCCTTGCAAAATCCACTTCTGTCGCTGGTGTTTTTTCAAACGTTCATCAATGTGTTGGGTGTGCTTGCCTTTTTTCCTTTCCTCAAAATATTTGAAAAGTTTCTTCAGCAGCGATTTAAAGATGATCAATCCGGCTCGCAATACATTCGATTGGTAGCAGCCGGAGAAGGAGATCTTGCCTTAGACGCGATGGACAAGGAGATCAAACGATTTATCGGTTGCACAATTGATTTTCATTTACATGCATTTGACGTGGAAGCGAATCAATCGTATCTGCCCGAACCCGCTGACTTTCACCAAAAAAGTTTTCTCGAGAAATATGATTACCTGAAACTCTTACACGGAGAAATTCACGGCTACTACATTGCCATGAATAAGGAAGCGCTGGAGAAGACAGAACTGGAACGGGCAGAACAATTAATATCGGCTGTGCGCAACGGAATGTTTTCAGCCAAGAGCGTAAAAGATTCTTTCAGCGACATTGATCAACTGAAAAACTCGTCCAATTCATTTAAGTACGAGGCCTATCAGAGAACGCAACTTCAGGTAAAGGAATTCTGTGATGAGTTAATAAACTGTTTGACGCGCAAGGCATCAACTTCTTTATTTGAAGATATGGTTGCCTTGTATAAGCGCGTGCAGCTAGGCTATCAAGCGGAACTGGATAAACTATATCGGCAAGAAAATAATCATCAGGTAACGGAAGTAGACATTTCAACCTTGATTAATTTCAACCGCGAGTTCTTTGCTTCCTACAAAGCTCTGGTGTGGGCGGTAAAAGATTATGTGCTGGAAAGTAAAGGCGCAGATTATTTTGAAGACCTGCCCGGATTCATTCGCTGATTCCGTTCAATAATACTTCATCTTCATGGTAACTTTCGTATCGCCTGTTAGCAGGAAACGAAAGTCCTGATAGACTGGCTTTCGGAGGGCTGCATGATAATAGTTGGAGAACGCGTGGCCTTCTTTCGGCAAGAACCAACCCATGTCCAGTTCCCAATTATCGTTTTCATCGTCTAACAAAGCAATGCCCATATGTTGCGAAGGGAAACCATAATATGTGACAGTGAAACTGCTGCCGTTTATTTCAGCTTTGGGAACCGCCACACGCAGAAATCCTTTTGGATCGGGAAATGGTGTTGAGTCATCAAAAAATTTGAAACGAATCACACCGCTGGAGTTGCGAATGTCAGTGACCGTGATGGTGATGGAATACGTTTGATCTTCTTTTCCCGGTAACGGGCGACTTTCATTCTCCATTAAAAGAGTGTGCGTGTCATTCACATCATGCAGGCGAAATGCCCGCGCCAGCAAAACATCTTGCTGTGCCTGTGCAAATGTTGGAAGTAAAATGAAGAGGAGACAAATAAATCGGGTAATCATGAGTGCGTGGTGTAGCGCTCATGTAAGGTAGTCAATTAAAAATTGTGTTTGCGAATTATTATGGTCTCTCAAAAACTATTTACGGGCCGTTACACCCTTACTTCTTCTTTGCCATCCGGATATTTTGCAAACCGGCTTTTCTCTCTTGCATGCACATGTTCATAGCTGTCCCAGGGCCATCCGCCAAACTCAGTTTGACGAAACTCACTCATGGCCTGTTGAATTTCGGCTTGTGTGTTCATGACAAACGGACCGTATTGTGCTACCGGTTCGTTGATGGGCTTGCCTTGCAACAACAAAAGAGAACTTTCTGTGGCACCATTTTTTAACACCACCGGTTGGTTGGCATGAAGCGTAACTGCGAGATGTGATGAAAACTTCTGATCAGCAATTTGGATGTCGCTTCCTTCATAAAAATATAAGGAGCGATTCACAGTTGAAGAGGCAGTCGGCAATGTCCACTCTGCGCCAGGCGCCATCTTAATCGTCCAGATAGCGACTTCATGATCAGGATCGGCTGCCCATGAATTCGGTGCAGGCTTTGGTGCCGTCACGTCTCCAATCTTTCCGGCAATTACTTTTATCGTTGTCGTCTTGCCGTTTGCATCGGTTGTCACACTAGGAATGGTATCGCCCCATAGCATGGCGAAGTGAGGCGCTACCAATTTGTTGGCCTTGGGTAAGTTGAGCCATATTTGAAAAAGCTCAAGCGGATTATCTTTCTCTTTGCTGAGCAATGGAAACATTTCACAATGTTGCACGCCTTTGCCGGCCGTCATCCATTGCACATCGCCAAAACCAAAGCGACCGGCAGCGCCCAACGAATCGGAATGGTCTACTACACCTTTCGTAACCACGGTAACGGTTTCAAATCCACGATGCGGATGAGCAGGAAAACCCGGTACACGTTCGCCATGATACATGCGCCACTTTTGATTGGGTGAAAAATCCTGTCCAATTTTCCTGCCCGCCAGTGATTCCGCTGGGCCCATCACATCATTTCCTTTCGGATAAAAATCTTCATGATGTACGCAAAACAGAAAGGGATCTTGAGTTTGCCAGGGAAAGCCGAGGGGCAGAGTAGATTTGATAGCGCTCATATAAATAGTTGTGTGGCAAATTAACCAAAAGACAAGCTGAAAAGTTTAAACAATCACCGTCTTCTTTTTTAAGGCAATCATCGTGACGATGGCCGACAACAGTAACGAGCCGGACATAAAAATATACGAAGCACCGAAACCACCGGTGGTGCCGTTCAAAAATCCTACGAGATAGGCGCCCGCAAAAGAGCCCAGCGCTCCAAAACTGTTGATGAGTGCCATTGCACCGGCTGTTACATTGCCGGGCAAAATTTCAGGAATGATCGCAAAGAAAGGTCCATAAGGTGCATACATGGCGCCACCCGCTATCACCAATAAAATAAATGAAATCCAGAAATGATCCGAGCCTGCTAAGTACGAACCGTAGAAAGCCAGAGCACCAATCAGCAAAAACGGCCACACAAAACTTTTTCGATTGAGTGTTTTATCTGAAAAATAAGAAACACACAGCATGCTGATGATAGCTAACACATACGGAACGGATGACAACCAACCTGTCGTCACGATGTTCATATCAGGTGCGGCTTTAATAATAGAAGGCAGCCACATGACAAATCCATAAACGCCAATACTCCACAAAGCATATTGAAGACATAATAGGATCACTGTTTTCGATCGGAAGGCTTCCGCATAATTTCTCACTGGCTTTAGACCGAGTTGTTCTTTTTGTAACAGGTCCGCAAGTTGTTGTTTGTCGGAGGAGGTTAGCCACCTGGCATCGTTTGGTTTGTCATCTACCAACTTCCACCAGCAAAACGCCCACACAATGGCTGGTGCGCCTTCTAAAATAAACATCCATCGCCACCCCACTGAATCAATCAGGTAGCCCGATAAAATGGACATCCATAAAATAGTAACGGGATTGCCAAGAATCAAAAAGGTGTTGGCGCGCGATCGTTCCGATTTGGTAAACCATCGGCTTAATAAAATCAACATCGCAGGCATCACCGCACTTTCTACCACACCCAACATAAAACGAATCACGACAAGGAAGGTAACATTGGTGATCATGCCGGTGGCCATCGCGAGGGCGCCCCACAAAATCAAAGACCAGAAAATTAATTTTCGTGCGCTCTTATTGGCGGCATACAGCGCTCCGGGAATTTGAAAAAAGAAATAGCCGAGAAAAAATAAAGAGCCCAAGAGCGAAGCAATGCCTGGCGTGATGTTGAGGTCCGTTGTCATGCCACCTGCCGTACCAAATCCAAAATTGGCGCGGTCCAGATAGGCGAGGCTATACGTGATAAAGGCAACAGGAATAAGGCGGTACCAGCGTGATGCCAACATTTTATGAAGATGTTTTGTAATGAACTAAGGTAGTAGATAAAATTGGATGGAGGCCTCATGTCTGTTGTTTATGAGGCTCATCGTGGAAGATTGTTGATGAAATGAATTTTCGATACCTTACCTGAGACATGAATCGAGTGCCTCACCTTTACCACCTATTCTCATGATAAAGTTTCTGTCTACGGGCTATCTGTTTGTATTCGCGTTGTCGATACAGGCGCAAATAATGGAGTACGATATAGTTCTTCGCAATGGAAGAGTGATTGATCCGGAAACGGGTTTAGATGCCGTGCGCAATATTGGTATAAAAGGTAATCGCATAGCAGAAATAACAAGTCAGGAATTGAAGGGGAAAGAAGTGCTTGATGTTTCAGGCATGGTGGTGTCACCGGGGTTCATCGACATTCATGCACATGGACAGACGAATAAAGAAAATGAATATCAGGTGCACGATGGTGTGACCACCGCTTTGGAATTGGAATGGGGTCAACCTTCGCTTTCAAAATTTTTGAGTGAGCGAAAGTCAAAAGCCATCATCAATTACGGAGCATCTGCTTGTCAGCCGTGCGCGCGCAATCAGGCAATCACCAGGCAAGTAAATGCCGATGAAATGCGGGCAATTGATTCGGGGAATAAGCTTAACAACCAGTCCTTGAAAGACGATGAAATGCAACCGATGCTCAACAATATGATGGAGGCCTTGGATGCAGGAGCTATTGGATTTGGCGTGCCGGTGGGTTACACACCAGGAGCTACCCGGGAGGAGATTTTTAATGTATATGAATTTGCTGCTAAGCAAAAGGTGCCCATATTCACCCACGTTCGCGAAGGCAAGGCACTGGCTATTCAGCAAGCCATTGCCGATGCTGCGGTGAATGGCACATCGCTTCACATCGTGCACCTCAACAGTATGACCTTAAGTGAAATTGGTCTTGCCTTGCGCATGGTTGAGCATGCACAACAACTTGGTATGGATATTACCACAGAACTCTACCCCTACACAGCTGCATCCACTTCTATTGAGTCGGCCATTTTCAATGAAGGTTGGCAAACAAATTTTGGAATGACATATTCCGATCTGCAATTGGCATCTACTGGTGAACGATTGACGGAAGAAACTTTTAAATCCAATCGCGAGAAAGGTGGCGTTGTGATTATGCATTTCATGAAGGAAGAATGGATTCAGAAAGGATTGCGTTCGCCTCTTACGATGGTTGCATCAGATGGTATGCCCTATTCCCGGTTTGCACATCCTCGATCGGCTGGCACCTTCTCCAGATTACTGGGCGTTTACGTAAGAGAGCAGAAACTCTTAACACTCAACGAAGCATTGCGAAAGATCACCTTGATGCCTGCACAACGACTTGAAAGCATTTCGCCCGCCATGCGTTTTAAAGGACGCTTGCAAGTGGGTGCCGATGCCGATGTCACCATCTTTGATGCTAACACCATTATCGATAAGGCAACATTCGATGGCGGCTTAAAATTTTCTGAAGGTATAAAGCACGTGATGGTAAATGGTACTTTCGTAGTGAAAAACGGATTGACGTTGGGTAATATTTTTCCGGGCCAACCGGTGTATGGAAAATACAAGAGATAATTTTTCCAAAAAAAATATCCTCACAAGAGTTAACTCATGAGGATATTTGAAACGTGACCGTATTGCTTACAGCCCTTTGCCTGTAGCGGCCCAGTAGATGCCGCCATACAAATGATCTAAGAACGTCTGATCAGAATAGGTGAGTGAGATGTGACCCAGCGCTGTGTAGAATGCGCGGCCACCATCATAGTTGTGATACCACGAGATCGGGTGGAAGTTGCCCATGCCTTTGCTTTCCTTTTCGCCCCACTTTGCATAGGGATCGTACGTTTTTTCATCAACACTTACTAAGAAGTGAAGATCATCCGCTTTGCGTTCGCTGAAGTCATACCACTCATCTGACCACAATAGTTTTTTAGGAAAGCGCTCCATGCCCGGGAAGTTGCTGTCTTCTACTTTCAAGTAAGCCGTTTGTTGTTGTGGGTGAATCTTAAACATCATGCCCACCATCTTGGTGTACCAGGCCCAATCGTATTCCGTATCGGATGCACTGTGAATGCCCACCCAACCTTTGCCGGATTTTATAAATTTCTCGAAGGCGGCTTGTTGCTCTTCGTTTAAAATATTTCCGGTGGTATTTAAAAAGATTACCACATTATATTTTTCCAATGCCTTGTCGTTGAAGACAGCTGCATTTTCCTGCCAATCGACAGTGAAGTTGTTGCGGCTGGCTAAGAAGCGCATGGCGGTAACACCTTCCTGAATGGATTCGTGGTGAAAGCCATCGGTTTTGGTAAACAGCATGGCTTTGAACTGCTGCGCAAAGGAAAGAGTAGAGGCAAACAACAACACAATTGCTGCGAGGCCCGATAGAAAATTCTTTTTCATGAAGATTGGTTTTGATTATGTGATTAAAGATAACGGATTGCAGAATAGGTAGGTGCTGCTTTTGACAAGCGGCAACAAGGCTAGTTCTTTACCATGTTTTCCAGTTCGGCTATCCGTCTTACGTACTCCTGTTCTTTACGGCTCATCTCTTCCTGCGTGGCGCTCAGTTCTTCCATGTTCTGGCGCATCTCTTCTTCCTGTGCCCGCATCTCTTCCGTTTGCTGCTGTGAGGCCGCCAGCAATTCCTTCGTTCGCGAATTGATCTTAATATTGTGAAACGTAGAAGCCATGTTCTCACCCACCATTTCTACAAAGTGCATTTCGTGATCGCTGAATTCTTTGAACGAAGCCAACTCAATTACGCCCAGCACATCGTCTTCAGATTTTAGCGGAACGAGCAACAGCGTGGAAGGATTGGCAGTGCCCAGCCCCGAGGTGATGGTCACATAGTTCTGAGGAATCTTTTTCAGATAAACGCGTTGCTTCTCCAGATAGCATTGACCCAGAAGACCATCGCCAATGTTTATTCTCTTTTGAATGAATTTTTTTCGTTCATACGCATAAGCGGCCACCAGCTCCAAATATTTGTCTTCCGGATCATTCTCGTTGATCAGAAACAGACTGCCCTGCGTGGCGCCTACATATTTTACAATAAAAGAGATCAACTCATTATACAGTGCGTTCAAGTCATGTTGATTTCTAATGATGGCAATACATTTGGCAAGTCCTTCGTTTGCCCACTGTCGTTTCTTCTCTTCTTTTTGTCCTTCTTCCAGTTTGCTCAGATTATCTTTTAGTTCTTGTTCCTTCGCCAGCATGGCGTTTCGGTTTTCCTCTTCTTGCTTTAATAAGGTGACGGCTTTTATTTCGGCCGCGTTGTTTTGAAAGGCCAGCATGAGGATGGCACCCGCACTGGAGATCATCGAAATAACGGTGACGAGTTTTGCCAGAAAGCCTGTTTCAATAATTTTTGTTTCCAGCTCCATCTCCAGGGCATCGTTGATCCAATCGATGGAAACGAGTATCACGATCATGACCACGCTCATCGAGATCAGCAACCCTTTTTCACGCAGGTCAAAAATGACAAAGATGACAAACGAGAAACTTAACATGATCATGGCCATGCCGGGTGTAACGGCCATGCCCGCCTTGCTCAGGTAGCCCTGATAAATAGCAGCCAGGCAAACCGGCACCAGTGAAATTACAATGCGCGCCAGGTTGTGCAGTCTCGCCAGATTAAAAAGTAGGGTAGTCAGTGCGATGGGAATAGCAATGATCGGAAGAAAGGTAAGCGGACGAAAGAAAATGAAACTGATAAAAACAAACGGCAACGCTACCAGAAAAGCGATGATAACAGCAACCGTATTTGAAATAGTAATCTTACGTTGCAAATATTCGGGGTAGTCTTCGTCAACACCCCAATTGAGTACCTTCATAGCGTCTGGCTTTTATGAATTCAGAAACATTTTAAAACCAATATAACAATTTCCGGTTTTCTACAACTTGATTTCTCTCAGGCTGTCCAATTTTAACTCGGAAATCCCCAATGATTTGGGAATTCCTTGTCAAGCCTATCTCTTTCCAGTATAATTGGAGTGTTTACCATCCCTACTTCTATGAAGAAATCAGTCGTTACAATTTGCTGCCTGTTGATGATCATCAGTGTGTATTCTCAGGAGTCGTTCAGGCGATGGAGAAAAACAAACCAGGTGCGGCTGGATAAGTTTGATTTAATTCTGCCCGAGGTAATGCGGGAAAATAAAATCGACATGTGGATCATTATGAACCGCGAGGGAAACTTTGACCCGCTCTATCGCGAAATGGGAGAAGGATATGTGGGACATACCGGTTATTATATTTTTACCGACATCGGAAAGCCACGGATTGAAAGAGCAGTGCTGGGCATTGAAGGTTATTTGCTGGAAGAAACGAAGGCCTATGATTATTTTGGATCAGAAGCGGAGCTGAAAGATTTTGTAACAAAGAGAAACCCTAAGCGCATCGGCCTCAATGTGTCGAAAGACATAGGCGGTGCCGATGGATTGTCATACACCGGCAGGCAGGAACTTGCTGAACTGCTTGGCAAAACGTATGAAGCAAGATTTGTATCAGCAGAGAAACTGGTTTCTGATTTTCGATCGCGACATACTGCGAGTGAGATCGCTGCCTTTGCGGAGGCTGGTGATTATTCCTATCAACTGGCAGAGCGGGCATTATCTAATGAGGTGATTACACCGGGTGTTACTACACTTGAAAATGTGGCCTGGTGGATGAAGGAGCAGTTGTTTAAAAATAATCTCGAGTCTTCTTTTGGAATGCCATCCATCTACGTTACAGGTCCTTCCGGAATAGAGGCTACGTCTACCGATCGTATCATTCAGCGCGGTGATATTCTCATGCTCGACTGGGGTGTGGGGCTGATGAATTTTTATACTGATATGAAACGCATGGCGTATGTGTTGAAAGAAGGCGAGAAGGAAGTTCCCAAAAGTATTCAACATGCCTTTGAGCAGGCCGTGAAAGTAAGGCAGATCGTGGTGAGCACGATCAAAGCCGGCATCACCGCCAAACAAAATGAAACGAATGTGTACCAGGCGTTGCAAGCATCCGGCTTTTCGCGCATTGAATTCAATAAACCGGGTGCCGATGATAAAACAGACGTCATCATCGGTTGTCATTCTGTTGGCGACTGGGGACATGGCAGCGGCCCGTCTATCGCGTTCTTCAATCCTGTTCAGCTAAACTATGTGGTGAAGCCCACTAATTTATTTTCGATTGAATTGTTTGCCTACACGCCTATACCCGAATGGGGCGGAAAAAAATTGCGCATTCCATTAGAAGACGATGCGATGGTTACCGAACGAGGTGTGGAGTGGGTGTACCCGATTAATCAAAAGGTGCAAGTGATTAAGTAGAAGAAAGCAGTTAGTTGCCAACCAAAATGAACGCTCCCCAATAATAAGGATCTGGGTATTTTGCTTTTATAGTGAGTTGAGTTCGGGTAAGGGCTCTATATTTATCTCCTGTCTTTAGCCAATCTGCATAAAATGTTTTCATGAGTAGACTAGTCACTTCATCGTCCACTTTCCAGAGACTCATGATCAGGTTTCTAGCGCCCGCTACCCGAAAAGCGCGCTGAAGTCCATATACACCCTCTCCGTTTTGTATTTCGCCAAGGCCTGTATCGCAAGCCGACAAAACAACAAGCTCTGTATTTTCAAGGTTTAGATTCATCGCTTCATAGGCCGTCAAAACTCCATCTTCCTGATATGACATGTCTGTAATCTCGTCTGGTTCATCGATCGAATTGGCAGCACCAGCAAACATAAGTCCGGATTGATGAAGAAGGTTTTCCCCACCGCGTTGGTTGAGATCGTAGCCGGTGTCTTGCTGAAAATAACCATGGGTTGCAATGTGTAAGAGCTTGGGCTTGAGACTGTGTTTTAAATTTTCTTCCAGTGCATTTTCACCTTCAAACAAGTCTACATTCCATTGATTGGTTTCCATCAGATCGCGTATGTCTTCTACTTCTTTTTTTGCGCCCGGTAAAAAAGTTAAGCTTTTTCCTCGCACAAATTTAAGAGAGGGGTATGTTCTAAATGTTGGCGTAAAGCTGCGTAACGCCTTTCCATCTTGTTTTGCTTTGGAAGTGTAATCGGGGCCACCAAAAAGTAGTGCATAGTTATTATAGGCTTCGGTAGTTAATGGTGAAAGCAAGTCCTTTGTATTCGTCACTTGTCGGATATGGATCTCCTCTAACAAGAATTTTCCGGTTGCAGGATTTTTGAGCGTGTTGAAATTGATCAAATTAAAAATTCCATCAGGCGAAAAATAAACTTTGTTTATCCCTTTTAATTTTTCTCCGATCGGTTTCCAAAGTTGAGCGTAACTCGAGAGATCGGTTTGTTTGAAAAGAATGGAGTTGCGATACTGTTTTAGGATGCGCGTTTCCAATTCAGCGCCATTTCTAAAAAGGACCAGTTGGGGATCTTCTTTTGTTTGTTTGGTGATGATGAGAGCAGCGTAGTAGATGTCGTTGGTAAAATCCTGACTCGTTTCGTAATCAAATTTCCTAAAACGGATAATCTCTATGGCAGCTTCATTTTTCTTTAAGCTATCGCGAATGGTTTGCCACTTCACCAATGGATGATCAATGTGCCGTGCAAATAACTCGCTTCTTGAAGATAATCGTTTCTCGAGTGCGTTAGCTTGTTCTTCCAGACTGTCAATTGAAAAAGCGCGTTTGAAAGTCTTGTCCGATTCTTCCTGAAGTTGAGTTTTCATTTCCTGCCAACGAGCAAAACTTTTTATTAGCTCAATATCTCCGCTACTCAATATCTGCCGCTTCCAGCGATTGGTATAATTTAACAAAATACCTTTCGTGGCAAGTTGATTGTTATAAAGTTGACCTGTAACACCTTTTGTTTGAGAATCGGTTAACAACAGGGAAGCATATTTTTCGAAGTGAGGCTTTACTTTAAAGAAGAACTGTTCCCGTTCTTTCTCAGAGAAAGATGGAAACATGGACGTGATCTTATTTAAGAGCAGTTGATGCATAGAGCGGTAACTTTCCTGGTACCCTCCATATCGTTTCTGCCTGAAATAGACACTCGCTTCAAAGTCCAATACGTTGGTGATGCGAATATTGGTCGTCTTGTACACCTCGGCATACGCTTTCTTCGCCAGTTGCACAGACTTCATGGCATCTTCTGTTCTTCCCTGATGCAGCCGAAGTTTTCCTTCTGAAAGAAGAAGGTCAGGTCGCATATATTTCCAGGCATCTGTATTGGACTTCCATTTCTGTTCTGTTTTTTGCAACAATGCTTCCGCCTCATTTAGTTGAGTGCGTTGAATCATGTGATTGATTAACTCAATCTGCAACATCCCGACTTCCGGAAGGAAAATGTTGGCTTGGTTAAGTATCTCGTTGGCTGAGATGAAATGCTTGTTAGCACTATCCACTTGATCCAGTTTCAAAAAAACCTTAGCCTTGTTGAATTGAAGTAACCCGTATTGAAAGGACTTTCGGCCAGGGTTGATCGCAAAAATAGTTGAAGCTCTTCGGTAATAATCAAGTGCTTTGGAAAACCGTCCACAGTCTTCATTCACTACTGCCAGGTTATTAAGGGTCATGGCAAGAACAGGATCATTGGCCTCATAATTTTTTAAATCAATGGCCAACGTTTTGGTGAGCAGATCTTCGGCTTTGTCGTAGTCACCCATTTTGCTGAACAAGCTGCCGAGATTAAAATATGATTCCGCGAGCAGCGGATCGTTGGCGAGTACTTTACGCGATCGGATTTTTAATCCCTGATTCAGACAATACAAGGCAGAGTCATAGTCAAGTAACGCATCATAAATCAGTCCGAGGTTATTTAATACAAGGGCAGTAGTTAGTGAGGCACCTTCAGTCGTGTGTCTTGACTGAAAACTTTGTAGAAGCTTTTTGGCGGTAGTGTACTCTCCAAGATTAATGTATGAAGTTGTTACCGCATCAAACAACGTGATGGAATCATATACAATGGCTGATAATTGTTTGTCGCTTTCATAAAGATTCTTTACTTCTGCATAATCAGCTTTCAGATAAAGTGAAAGACAACTGTCATACGTTTGTGCGGAAACCGTGAGAGAGAAAAATTGAACGCAAATCACTACTACTATTCTCCTCATTTTGTATATTACTTCACGGAATTATAAAATTAAACAAAAATGGGAAGAGGAGGACTTACTACTTCAGTGCCCGGCAAAAGCTGGACGCCCGATCTATCGGATAAGCCTGTAGGCGCAGGACGCGGAAAACTTACTACATCTGCTCCGGGCAATGGTTGGATACCCGATCTTCCAGATAACCGCGATCGAAATGAAGAACATCCCAGCGTTAAACCATTACTAAAGTCTATCGGTATTTATGGCGATGTAAAGAAAAAGCTTCCAGCAAAAATCAGTTTAGTAGATGGATGTTCCCCTATTGAACATCAAGGCCTCTTGAAATCTTGTTCGGCTCATGCTGCCGTTGGGCTTGTGGAATACCTGATGAGAAAAGCAGACGGCAAGCATACCGATGCATCGCGCTTGTTTGTTTATAAGACAAGCCGGAATTTACTGCAATGGACAGATGATAACGGTGCTTACCTGCGCACCACAATTGCTTCACTAGTGCTATTTGGCGTGCCACCGGAAAAATACTGGCCGTACGATGAAGCGAAAGTAAACGAAGAACCCACTGCTTTTTGTTATTCATTTGCCCAGAACTATAAAACGTTAGTGTATTACCGGTTGGATGCGACAGGTGTTTCTCAGAAAGCGCTTCTTACAAAAATTAAGTTGCATCTGGCGGCTGGCCTTCCTTCTGTATTTGGGTTTACCACATTCAGTTCCATGGCAAGTGATCAGAACAAAGAAGGAAACATTCCCTTTCCCGATCCTCATGAGGAATCTGACGAAGGCCATGCTGTGATGGCGGTTGGCTATGACGATAACCGCGTTATCGTTAACCCATTCAACAAAAAAATTAAAACGACCGGAGCTTTGCTCATCCGCAATTCTTATGGAACAGAGTGGGGCGACAAAGGCTATGGTTGGTTGCCATATGAATATGTATTAAAGGAATTGGCAATGGATTGGTGGTGTATACTGAAAGAGAGTTGGGTCAAAACTTATCAGTTCAAACTCTAGCGAATACTTAAGTTGAACTTCTGGCCAGCCAACGCCAGAACAGGTCAAGACTTGATCGGCTGGTCGGGTTTGTGAATCCTGGAGTCGTTTAGCTCGTCTTGTTCCAGTTTTTGCGTGAGTGCGGTTATGCCAAACATGGATGCTCCGCGGCCGTTCAATTCGCGGGCAATGCGCTTAGTGATGGAGTCAATGTCCACCGCCTCCTGTTCAATCTTATCGAAATACCAGGGGTAGTTGATTTCGGTTTCCATTTTTGAAAGCTGAATAAGCCCCAGTAACCGGGCAATCGGGCCGCGCACATGATGGGCATTGGAGTGAGCGTATTTGGTAAGTTGCTCATTTTGTTTTTCGATGCTCCGCGTTTTATCGGCTACGATTTCTTCCAGATGCAGGTTGAGTTGCTTCAGCATTTCCTGACTCATGATCAACTCTTCATTCTGCATTTCAATTTCTTCCGTTTTGTTTTTTAAATCCGCCATCAACTCGTGATTCACTTTGTCGTTTTGACGGATCACGTACAAGAAGGCATAACAACTGGCGCTGATAATGAGGTAGCACACCACGGCCCGTCCTTGCATCAGCTGGTAGTCATTGGTTAAAATGTTCAGTTGACGGCTGCTAACGCCCAGCCATCGTAAAATGATTTCGAACAACAGAATGGAAAGTAGCGTAGGTAAAATACCTGCCAGCAACACCGAATTTTTTTCCTTTTCAAAAAGTAAATACGGTATGGGGCTGATGGCCAGCAGAAACATGCGCACGCTGTCATAGATGCTGTTCTCGGGCGATTCGATTTGAGGAAAAATGGAAACAAACGTAAGCCATAGAAAAATCACCGGCACATAACACAGGTACAGCCGGCTTAGGGTGGTCCAGTAGAGCCGGTTGAAAATCACCGGCAGCGCAAACAACGCGATGCCCACACCGGCATAGTACAACACATACCCATTCATCAGCCAACGTAACGCAAACAGCATCACCAGTGCGGTGCACAAGATCAGGCTGATGTAATTGGAGAGCACGATGCCTCTGACCGTGAGATGATCATCGGTGTTGGAAACACCACTTCGGATAATTTGTCGCAACACGTTTTTCATCACTGCACCTTCACATGCCCGGCCTCGCCTAAGAGGAGACTTTGGCTTGAACTTACACCGGTGTGGCGTGATAATCCACGGCCATCTAGTAAGTGGCGGCTTTCAGACAGTAACTGGCAGGTTAGGGGAAGAATCTGGAGGTTTAATAAAAAGGAAATAGCCGCAACTGTGGCCCCAAAAGTAAAAACTCCTTACCTTTTCTTGATATAATAGTGATATATGAGTTTGCGTTGGATTTTCTGCGTTGGTTTATGCCTGTTGTGTGTGTTGACCAAAGGACAGAGCATTTATCAAAAAGGTAATTTGATTCCCTTGCGCGAGTTGACTTTTGATCCGGGTAAGTCCCGGATTAACCTTCAGACCTCCAATCTGCAGCAGCTGAATGAACTTGCAGTGGCGCTTCAGCAAATGCCCGACATGAAAATCTCCGTCATCGGCCATACCGATGTGATAGGAGATGTTCGTTTGAATAAAGAATTGTCGGAGGACAGAGCCATTGCCATTAAATATTATTTGATGGGGCTCGGCATTTCAAAGAAGCGGATAAAAACGATTGGCATGGGCGGCACTGATCCCATTATTAAAGAAGGTAGTCCACTCAATCGAAGGATAGAAGTGAAGGTGCTGGAGAATACAGAGCGCATCTTATCAGCTCCAGTTGTCGTCCATGCAGTGCCCGACAGCGCAACAAAAGTGGTTACCGCGCAACCAAGTCAAAAACCTGCATTGCGAAAAGTTGCACTGGTGATTGGCAATTCAGATTATAAAACAACTGGTAAACTGAAAAATCCTTCAAACGATGTGGACCTCATTGATCGCACATTGCACAAGTTAAATTTTGAAGTGCAAGCGTTCAAAAATCTCACGCACCAAAAAATGATGGAGGCCATTCGCGAATTTACGCTCGTGCTGAACGGTGCCGATGTGGTGTTTTTTTATTATGCAGGCCATGGCTTGCAACACAACGGCAACAACTACTTGCTGCCCATAGACGCTGCGCTAAAGAATGGTGCACAGGATTTGCAATTTGAAGCGATCAATGCCGAGATCATTTTAAAAATACTGGAATACACGAACAAGGAGAGCTTGAATGTGATCGTGCTGGATGCTTGTCGCAATAATCCTTATGCGAACTGGACACGCAGTGCCGGTGGTGGCCTCATTGAATTAAAACCACCGAGTGGATCGGTCATTGCCTATGCCACATCGCCAGGATCAGTTGCTTTTGATGGCGATGGCACCAATGGCGTGTACACGGCAGCGCTGGCTGAAGAACTGCTGAAGCCGCAGCGACTTGAAGATGTTTTTATGAAGACGCGCCTCGTAGTAGAAAAGAAAACAGATGGCGCGCAAAGTCCATGGGAGCTACTAAGACTGCGCGGTGTGTATCAATTGAGCGAGTAAAGGCAGATCACACCACATGTCGTCAGGCAATCCAATATCCACTACTGGATACTCATTCGTCTTCCATCTTGCAGCACCACCTCACCGGTCTCCAATAATGTTTTCAGTTTTGCAAAATTTTGTGCCACAGCCGGTTTTGTTCTGGTATGAATTTGCTTGCTGACAAATGATAAGATCCAGTTTTTAAAACCACTGGCCGGAATGTATTTCAAAGCAGAATACTGTTGCAAATCCAGCTGCCAGCTGTACTGTATTTCCGTTTGGAGGTTGACAGCAGACAATTCAAATCGAATCTGCACATCCGGGCCCGGAGGTTGGATGCGAAACGTGACATGATGAGGCGGAGCAAACTCTTCCACGCGTATCAGAAAAAGATCGCGGGGACGTTTTTGTTCAAAACGCGTTCCGATCGTGACAGGCCCTTCGGTGAGTTTCGTCACGCGCTGAATAAAGTAATTCCACCGCGGCATGTTGGTGAGGTCGCTGAGAAATGCAAATGTTTTATCGAGGGGATAATCAATTTGTTGGGTGAGCTGAAAGGTGATAATCATGGAGAGCTGTAGTTTTAATCAGCTGCACCTTGAATCATCTTTAACTCCGCTCTATATATAAATGGAACCCAATATCTTGAATTCTGTTTGTCACCTCTTTCCTCAAAGAAACCAATGTCACATAGCCTTTTAATATCCGCCTTTGCTTGATCAATACTAGTAGCCCAAATTGCAGCCAGTGTTTCAATTCTTTGCTCTGTTTTCTCTCCCTCTAATTTTTCAATAAGAGGCTTTAAGCTTGGATATTCAGCATAAATTGTCTGCTCTAGACGGACCTTTGAGACTGTCTCCAAGGCTGATTTAAATGCATATCGGCCAATTATATTTTCACCCTCAAGGTCATTTTGGCCAATTTGTATTCGTTTTATTTGTTCTTGTCTTGCCTCATTTAGAAGGTGAATTAATTCTCGTGGAGCAATTACGCTTTTTCCATCTTTCAATCGACTTAAAATCCAGTCAAGTGTTTTTGGTTTTTTATCGCCAACATCAATCTGATCAGGGAAAATTCTATAAAACAATTTTTCTTGACTTATTAAATCACCTATTATGTTTTCTCGAGTAAGATTGAATTCACTAACAACCTCTGGGTTATTTAAAATTCGCCTAATCAATAGATTTATAATTGACTCCCTGTTCCATGCTATTGTCAAAGTCTTAGTAATATGGCTGGCTTCTCGGAAACCATCTTCAGTTAATCGCCTCCAGATATCGTCTCGGAGAAAGATCTTTATCTTAAGATGATTTAATGGAACTAAATCACGATAAGCTTTGAATAGAGCTTTTAGTGCATTCGTTTCGAGTTCTAAATTCTCTGTGAAGGCTACATCTAAACGATCCACGGCTATCCATAGAATAAATTTAGACTCAACAAGAGCTTTCTCTAATAAGTCATACAGATAATCAATTGATTTAATACCTGATAGAAATTCATTATTACTTGTTTCTCTAAATGACACCTTAAAGTTTACTCCCGATGGAAGTCCGGTTACTTCGTTTAAATCAACTCCCGGCTGCATTGATTCGACATTCATGAAATTTCGAATGTAATCTCTACAGGTTTTCAGAATTGCCTTAAGCCCCTTTTGTTGAGGTATCAATGATGATGCTTGCAATATTTCTTTTAACTCAATGAAATATTTATTGCTCAACTCCCACTCATCAAATTCAGAGACAGTTATCACGAGAAAATAAAGCTTCCAAAGTCTGACGAATTCAGTTTGTCCAGTTGGTGGTTCTATGGATAGTCCTTCAAACACAGTATTTCCTCTCGGGTTTTCGGCCGTTGTCAGCAAAATATTATTGTCGAAGAGTTTGTCTCTATTCTTGTCAAGAATTGCATAGATCGCACTTTTACCGGCACCCTTTGAACCATATATCACGTCAACTTCTCCATTGAAAACCCGTCTCCAATCTTCGGTTTCAACAAAATACTTCTCCAAATTGTCGGTCTCTTCCTCTGCAATGCGTTCGCCAAATTTTATTCCTTGAAGAATCTCTAGCTTTGTCATGGTCTTACTTTTTATTTTAAAAATGTTGCGAACATATAAATATACGCATTGCTGATATTTCTAATATGTAGACAGGGCTTCATTTGGTCCATTAATTCAAAGAATCATTTTATTAATGGCTGGTACTTGTATTTATTTTTTCCCGGTATGAGCCGGAAGTCCGTATCCCGGGTTAAAACATCCAACTCCATCAGAAAAGAAAGCGTCTCATTTAATTTTAGTTTTTCATCGTTTGTGTCAAGCAACTCCAACAAATCAGATGCATAAATAAAATCATTTGAGTTTTTATGCACGTAGGTCAATATCGTGTTGATGATCTTTTCATGTTCTGGAGTGATAACCATCATATCTTCTTGTATCGCGCGTGAATGACCTTCATAGTATTTGTTTGCCCAGCCTTTTGGCATTTGGAGAATGAACAAGTGCGGGCTGCGTGAGCAAACCTTCAATGGCTTCTTCTACAGAATCAAAACTTTTTACGTCCGTCTTGGCTTTAGCATTTTGTCCTTGTAAGATCATCTTCTTGGGAGCGTTAAGACCAACCAGCGCCTTGTTCTCAATGAGTGGGCCAAGTTCAGCGGTGATCAGTTCGGTGTGGCGCATGAAGGGAGGCGTAACAAAGCTGCGTGCGTTAAAAATGGCAATGACAAAGACCGGTTTCTTTTCTGCTTTAATCAGGTCGCTCAGCAGGCTAAGGTTGTTGATCATTTCTTTCTCACGCGAATCGGAATGATCGATGATCATAAATTCTTTTCCCCGGTACATCAATTTTTTGATGCGATCGCTCAGATATACATATTTGCGCGTGCTCATAGTTCTGTCATCTTGCCCTGTCCTAAAAAATGGCTAAAGCCCGATGCATGATTAAACTTACCGTCCATTGGTGATTTGACAGAGGTGGAAGTAGCAGATGGCGGGAAAGAAACAGTAACTGGCAGGAATTGGGAAGAATCTGGCGGCTCACCTCACCTGGCCATTTGCGCATTTTAATGGCACAAGTTTGCGTTTCCCTCTCCTGCAGGAGAGGGATGCCATGTTATCAAGTTCATACAACAAGTTGATCGGGTGAGGTGAAGGAAGTTGATTTACCGGGTCTGGGTTTTTGCCTGCTTCCGGTATTTCCACAAGCCGATGGAATAGAGGACATAAGTGATGATGTTGATAATATTATTTAACGCCCAAAGATTCAATGACAAATAACTTCCCAAAAGAGTCATGATAAAAAATGTACAGAAACAATAAAGGAAGATAGCCAGGTTGAACCAGAAACTCGGGGTCTCATAAATATCAGGTTGATGCTCGGTGAGATGCAACAATGCGAATCCGGACAGAAACGAAACAATCACTTCGTATAATGTGGCAAATGGAATACTTCGGGCCGTTTCCTGTTCAATGAAATAAGGAAAGACGATGAAACCGGCTAGCCAAATCGGGATTGTTGCTTGAAGAAGTCTTTTAGATATTGATTTTAAAATAAAGGATTGAGTTAAATATTGAATCAGCCAAAAAAAGAAAGCCGCTTCGCAAAGCGAATAAAAATTGAAGATATAAATCGAAAGACTCGAAGAGTTGTGACCGTATAGGTACCACAGTGAGATATCAGTAAGAAATCCAATCGTGAGAAAAGCTAGAAACAGCCGGCCAACCAGACCAGCTGTTTTCAATACGAAGAGATTTACGGCAATTGGAAATAGAATTGCAAGTGTTGATATAACCTTAAAGAGAAACTGCTTGTCTGTCACTTCCTAATTGCCAGCCGGTGGTGGCCACGATCTCTGTAAAGTTAAGCCATCGTCACCATTTGTCCTTGCTGCGCCATTCGCGGCTGTCACATTTCTTCCATTGGCATCGACAGCAATCAACACCACTCGTATGCGGTTTGGAACATCGTGTTCATCATAACCAAAGTAATAGCGCACGAGTCCGTTCTTTCCACCCTGGCCGGTAAATGTTTCAAACAGGCCATCGCGCTTGTCATGAAAAAAGCTGAACAGATATTTGTTATATCTTTCCCCGTTGGCATCGGGCATTCTGGCCAGCAGCGAATCAAAACTATTCATGTGTCGCGTCAGGGTAACATTGTCGATGGTAACTACACCGTTATCTGAAATCACCTGGCGGGCAAGATTGTTTTTAACAGTAGTCTTTTCCGGTTGCCCTGTTACCGTGTTCTTAAATGTTGTCAGCGGACGATAAAGTGTTTTACTCATAGGGTGTGTGGGCATGTTATGTACATCATAACTCTTCAATTGCTCAAGCGCCAGAAAGATTTCTTTTTTGCGTGCGTCAAAGCCATACCAGAATATGATCCCCGCGTTTTCAGTTGACACTTGAAAAAGACTGGCCGGAAATGTACCACCGCCTCCATATGTGGCAACCGTTTTATTGAGGTTCGGAATTGCAAGCAGATTGGAAACCAACAGAGCAGCCGAATCAAACGGAAAGGCATGAGATCTTTTCATCAATGCTAATGCACTTGCATCAGGAGTTGCCTGGCCAGGAACAGATTTACTGATTTCATCCAGTTGTACAGTGCAGGCGAATAGCACAAACGCCAACACGATGGTTAGGTATTTTCTCATATTGTTTGGGTTTAAAAAACTCAGGCCTTGAAGCGAAACGCACCATGGTCTTTGCCGTAGGCCACAACCGATTTGGTCAGTTGATATTCGGCCTCGCGTGGCGAAGAGATGGTGATGGAGTATGAGCCACCCGGATCGGCAGCAGCAAACCAGTGAACGATGTATTCAATACCTTTCTCCAGTTCTACTGTAACAGAATCACTGTTCTGCACAATCAAGTGGTTATCTAAATACAACCACAATGAGCCATTGCCTATAAACGTTGATGCGACTAGTTTTGCCATGATGCTTTCTTATTTGCCGGAAAACTAGTACCAGCAGACAGGATGGAACAGCACCAACTAGTGAATGGCGGGTTTGAAACAGAAATTGGTAGGATAGCGGAAGAATCTGGCTCAGGCCTTTTTCAACTGACGAAGGAATTCGTCTTTCTTTCTTCGCGACACGTCAACGTGACTACCATCGATCATCCTCACCGTGCCACCTTCTCCTTTGATGTACTCAGTGATGTAGTCCAGGTTGATGAGATGAGAATGGTGAATGCGAAAAAAACGAAAATCCTGGAGCGCTTGCTCACACTCTTTTAATGTTTTTGAAACCACAATCCTTTTTTTGTCGAGCGTAAAGAAAGTGGTGTATGTGTCATCGGCTTGGCATCGCACAATGTCTTTCACGGCAAGAAAAACAAAACCGGTAAGTGTTGGCAACGCAATTTTAGCCTCATTGGGCTGCGGCACGTTGAAATTGGCCAACAGGTTTTTAATATGAGTAGCATTATCCATTACCGATTTCTTCTGCTTGAATTTTTCCAGAGCCGAGGCAAGCTCATCGAACTGCACAGGCTTAAGCAAGTAATCAATAGCCGACAGGCGAAAGGCATTGACTGCATACTTTTCGAATGATGTCGTGAAAATGATTTCGAATGGAATGGACGGCAGTGAATTCAGTAAATCAAACGAGGTGTAAGGCGGCAACATTACATCTAAGAATACCAGCTCGGGCGAGTATTTTTCCAGCATCAGTTTTCCATCAATGATATTGGAAGCAATGCCCAGCACCTGAAATTCGGGAAACGATTTTTTGAGGTGATCGCACAGCAATTCCTGTTGGTGAACCTCGTCTTCGATGATCAATACGGTGTGTGCCATATTCTTCTAGTCTTCGTAAGGTAGCACAAGCGTCACCCGTTTGCCAATCTTTTTCATGTCATTATCAAGTAAATCAGTGAAGGTGTACTGCGTTTTCACTTTATACAATTGGTTGATTACTTCCATGCGCTCCTGAATCAGTTCAATTCCCATAGATGTTTTTTTTACCAAATTCGACAAATCGAAACTTTCTTTAACTCCGCCCTCAGCGCCATTATCGTCAATCACGCAGGTTAGCATCTTGTCATCGCGTGTGAACTTCAGATCGATCATACCGCCCGCGCTGCGATGGTTGAGGCCGTGCCAAATAGAATTTTCAACAAAAGGCTGAATCAACAAGGGTGGAATCTGGATCACTTCAGGATCAATATTGCCGGCCATTGTGATGTTAAAATCAAACGTATGATTCATGCGCAGTTGCTCCAGTTGCATGTACAACTTCAACGCCATGAGGTCATCGGCCAGCGGAATCATCCGATACGATGATGTTTCCAGAATATGCCGGATCAGTTGAGAGAATTTGATCAGATACTCTCCGGCCCTGGCCGTATCACTTCTGTGCATATAGTGATGAATAGAGTTGAGGCAATTGAAAATAAAATGCGGATTGATCTGTGCGCGAAGCGCCTTCAATTCTAATTCGGATTTACTGAGATTGAACTCGGCTTCTTTCTGTTTAAAAAAAGACTCGCGTTTGGCGCGATAGAAAATAAAGACCAGAAAGGAAAAAGCCACCACCACCGGAATTAATGCAAAGAGCAATGTCTTTTGAAGCTGACTGTCTTGTTGCTGCAGAAGCCGGGCGGCATCAGAATCGGCAGATAGATTTTGTAAAACAGCTAATGATTGTTGGGCAGCGCCAAAAACACTACTAATACAGGAGAGTAGCGCTGCCATAGTCATTTATTAGAAATACTTGTTTTGTGAAATTTTGGGAGGACGAAAATAACCTTATTCATCTACTTAAGAAAGTGCATGGGCCACGCATAATAATAGAGTGGACAGAGCTCGGCATCAGCAAACGCTCAAGGTTCATCGTCATGCGAGGAAGTAATCCTTGCTTTATCAACCTGGGATAAATAACAACGACCGAAGCAATCCCCAACCGAATGTTTAACCATGGACTTTTGTGGTATGAATGACTTCATTTCATCTAAGAAATATCACCCAATATTCTTTTTTTGATCGCTCTGATTAAAATCATATTTCCATTCTCTTTTTCTACTGATTTTGCCGAAACATTTTCTATGTCCAACACTCACGAAATAGTGCCGTCCACGGAAGAGTTCGCGCACATTCTGCAGCGATACGAAGCTGCCAAGGCCCGCGATCTTCTTTATACCTATGAAGAGTTGCGCGAGTTGGGTATTGATCCGGGCTTTATCATGGCGCTCCTGGCTGTGTTTGAAAACAAACAGTCTTTTCAGCCTGCGGAGTTTGATCAGTTTTCACTGGAGGTGATCATCGGCTATCTTAACAAAACGCACGACTATTATCTTGACCGCAAGTTGCTGGAGATTGAGCAGAGTATTCATTTGCTGATGAATGCTTACCCGAGTGCGCATCCATTACTTCAACTGCTGAATAATTTCTACACCGAATACAAACGACATCTGACTCAACACATTGAACGTGAGGAAGAGGAATTGCTTCCCTATATTCTTCAGCTTGAACGTGCCTCAGCAGGTGCGGGTGAAAAGTTGCAGGCTCCACTCATCACGGTCGAGCAGTTTATTGATCTGCATCAAAACACCGAAGAGGAGTTGGAAGAAGTGCGAAAGATCATGCTTCATTACTCACCGCCCGAAGGCAATCAAACAATTTATCGGATTCTGCTTTCACAACTGCAAACATTTGAAAAAGATCTGGCGGTTCACGCCCTGATTGAAGATGATGTGCTGTTGCCTCGCGCTTTACAATTAGAGCGCAGACTGTTAAGTGCGTTGGAATAATTAACGAGCATCTCCAGGGAACTCTATTATTTACATACCGACCTGACTTCGACAGGCTCAACGTGACAGAATTTTTGAAGATGCCCTTATTTTCATGCACTTCAGATTATCCTGATTTTAATCCTTTGCCACGCTGACCTGCATCATGCTTTTTTATCTCTAGCTAAACGATCTTCCATTCCCAATTAAACGGTAATGCGTTATGAAAAACAGCGATACAATGGAAATGGAAAAACCCCTTGCGGTGAGCAAAAAGACCAAGTATGTGTACTCTTTTAAAGAGGGTGACGGAAAAAATAAACAATTACTGGGCGGCAAAGGAGCCAACCTCTGCGAGATGACCCAGATCGGCTTGAATGTGCCGGCTGGATTTGTGATTTCTACCGAAGCATGTTTGCAGTGTCTTGCCAATCCTGATCATGCTCTGCCAAAAGGCTTGATGGATGAAGTGCGCAAGCAGATACAAGAGATTGAAAAGATCACCGGTAAAATTTTTGGCGATCCTGAAAATCCACTTTTGGTGTCGGTGCGTTCGGGTTCTGCTATGTCAATGCCCGGTATGATGGACACCATTCTTAACCTTGGATTGAACAAGAAGACCTTGTTGGGTTTGATCAAACAAACCAACAACGAACGTTTCGGCTACGATGCTTATCGCAGATTTATACAACTGTTTGGTAAAGTTGCCTTGAACGTGCCCGATGAAAAATTCGACAAGCATTTTGAAGAAGCCAAGAGAAGAGCAGGCGTAAAAGTGGATATCGGGTTGAGTGCAGCCGATCTGAAAAAAATCAGCGAAAGCTTTTTGATGGTGGTGAACGAAACGTTGGGCAAAGCTTTTCCGGAAGATGTGTATGAACAACTTGAGATTGCCATCAAAGCCGTATTCAATTCATGGATGGGTAAGCGCGCAATAGACTATCGAAGAGAATTTAAAATTACACCCGACATGGCCAACGGCACAGCTGTGAATGTGGTAACCATGGTGTTTGGCAATATGGGCAATGACTGCGCTACCGGTGTGGGCTTCACACGCGACCCCGGCACCGGAGAGAATGTTATGTTTGGAGAATATCTCACCAATGCTCAGGGTGAAGACGTGGTTGCAGGCATTCGTACACCAAAGGCAGTAAGTGAACTGGCAGTTGAGATGCCCGACTTATACAAGCAATTGGAATCGCTGCGCAATAAACTGGAACAGCATTATAAAGAAGTTCAGGATTTTGAATACACAATAGAGAAGGGTGTGCTCTATTGTTTGCAGACGCGCAATGGTAAGATGAACACCACTGCCATGGTGCGCACTTCCGTGGAGATGGTGAAGGAAGGGTTGTTAAACAAACAACAATCGTTACTTCGCATCAAACCCGAAATGTTAGAACAACTGCTGCATCCAAGATTAGATTCGCTTCACAAGATCGCACCATTGGCACAAGGTTTACCCGCTTCGCCCGGAGCAGCATCGGGTCATGTGGTGTTTGATGCCGACCGCGCTGAATTGCTGGGCCGTGCCGGAGAGAAAGTGATATTGGTGCGTGAAGAAACAAAACCTGAAGACATTCATGGATTCTTTGCTGCACAAGGAGTGCTGACTAGCAGAGGAGGAAAAACATCACACGCTGCCGTGGTGGCGCGTGGTATGGGCAAGCCCTGTGTAGCGGGCGCAGAAGGCATTCATGTTGATACGAAACTTCGGATTGCCAAAGTAGGTGATAAGTCTTTGCACGAAGGAGATTACATCACCATTGATGGAGGAACAGGTTTTGTGTATCAGGGAATTATCCCAACGGTAGAGCCAACGTTCTCCGATGAATTAAAACTGTTGCTGAGCTGGGCCGATGAACTTTCTACTTTAAAAGTGATGGCCAATGCCGATACACCGGGTGCAGCGAAGAAAGCACTTGAGTACGGAGCCATGGGCATTGGATTGTGCCGCACGGAAAGAATGTTTAATGACGTTGACCGGTTGCCGGTAGTAGTGGAGATGATTTTGGCAGCAACCAGTGATGAACGCGAATCGGCATTATTGCGGTTAAAAGAAATGCAGCGTCAGGACTTCAAAGAGATCTTATTGGCGATGGCCCCACGGCCCGTCACCATCCGGTTGTTAGATCCTCCTATTCACGAGTTCCTTCCTACCGAAGATGTATTGCGCGATGAGTTGCAACACCTCTATCATTTGAAAGATACGGTAAGCGGTGTCGCCAATCTTTTTGGAAGCCTGCGACTGTTAAATGCCGATATGAAAATAGCAGCAGACTCACCGGCACCTTTTAATATGATGGGCGTAGAGTTAGTGGGACAGGCCATTCAAAAGAAAGAGCAAATGCTGAAGAAGGTGCGCGAACTGCATGAAGTAAATCCAATGCTCGGGCACAGAGGTGTGCGTCTTGGGTTGACTTTCCCTGAAATCTACAAAATGCAAATTCAGGCGATACTTGAAGCAACAGCCGACTGTCAGAAAGTTGGCATTGACGTTCGTCCCGAAATTATGGTGCCACAAGTGTGTACCGCTGAGGAGTTGAAAGAAGTAAGAATGTTTGTGGAAGAGATCAGAGAACGCGTTGAAAAGGAAAACGGCATTAAACTTAGTTTTAAATTCGGAACGATGATTGAAGTTGTTCGTGCTTGCCTGCAGGCCGATGAGTTGGCCAATGCTGCTGAGTTCTTCTCTTTCGGAACAAATGATCTTACCCAGGCAACATTCTCGTTCTCGCGCGAAGACGCTGAAAATAAATTCCTGCCATTCTATATTTCAAAGGGAATATTGAAAGACAATCCTTTCGAAGTGTTGGATCGCAGGGCTATGGGTAAGCTGATGAAACTGGCGGTTGAGGATGGTCGTAAAAAAAGACCAGACTTGAAAGTGGGAATTTGCGGAGAGCATGGTGGTCATCCGGAGTCCATCCAGTTCTGTCATCAGTTGGGTCTTAATTATGTTTCCTGCTCGGGTCCGCGCGTGCCGGTTGCGCGCCTGGCAGCTGCACATGCCCGGTTGGGCGAATCGAAATACTCAAGCAACTGAATGAACGTTCAGGTTTCGAAAGGGCAAAGGTGAATTGGTTTTAGAAGTGCCCTTATTAATATAGAGTCATCGCCTCTTTACGCTAGAGCGCGATGACTTTTTTTTGACTTCCAATCTGAATTTTAAAAATTGGAAATGGGATTCCGTATTTTTCGGAATGTTTAAAATCAGCTGGCTTCTACCGGTAGCTTTCGTTACACACTTTTTGGCATTTGCCCAGCCGGAAGCAATTGAAGTGCTTGAAAATCAGCTGAAGTCTGCAAAAAATAGTGAGCGAGTTGACATTTTAAATAACCTGTCGTTCAAATACCTGACCTCGAAGCCCAAGCTTGCTCATACGTATGCGGAGGAAGCGTTGAGCTTGTCAAAAAGCCTTTCATACCCAACCGGGGAAATAGTTGCTCTCAACCGACTGGGTGAAATTCAGTTTCGTGAAAGCAATTATGCACAAGCTGTTGATTACACCACGCAGTCGCTGAAACTAGCCGAAGAGCAAGCGGACTCTATTAATATGGCAATGGCCTATCGGGTGTTGGGAAATATTTACACGTTTGGTTTTAAACAATATGATCTGGCTCTTCAATATCAGCTAAATGCACTCAAGATCTACGAGAAGAAAAAGAGCGTGAGAGACATTGCTTCTTTTTGCGGAAACATCACGTGGATTTATGCCAGCACGAATCAACATCTGGACGAGGCCCATCGATTGGTCAATCGTGGCATACACCTATCGGATTCTCTGGGCGACAGTCAACTGCTGGGCTATAACTACAACTCTAAGGGGCTGATTTTTCTTCAACAAAAGATGCCGGATTCAGTAATTTTTTATATCGACAAATCCATAGACATCGGAAAAGAAATTGACGACCGCGCGGTGGTTGCCTATGATAAAAGCATTAAGGGATATGCCTACCTGCAAAAGTCAGATTTCAGAAGGGCTATTGAAATGTTTGATGAGGCTGCTAATGAAAGCAAGAGCATTCATCAGCTTGAAGTGTTAAAAGAATCGTATCAGGGACTCAGAAAAAGTTATGAAGGACTGGGTAACTATCAGCTCGCTTACACCAACACACTTTTGTACGATCACCTGAAAGATTCGCTGGTAAACTGGGAGACTACGCAAAAGGCGCTCATGACAAAAATGAAATTTGAGAGTGAGAAAAGAGAGGCAAAAATTGAAGAGCTAACACTTTCAAATCAGCAGGAGCGGAAGGAAAAAATAATTTACAGCATTTTGTTTGCGGTTGTGTTGATGGCGATGATCACCGTTACCGTGCTGGTGGTGCAGCGATCGGCCACCAACACGTTGCTGGAAGAAAAGAACAAGGAGATAGCCGAACAAAACAAGAAGCTGACGCAGGCAAACGAAATCAAAAATAAATTCTTCTCTATTATCGGGCACGACCTCAGGAGTCCATTGTCTAGTCTTAAGGGTTTGCTGGGCATGGTGGTGCGAAATGAAATTTCAGATCAGGAGTTTAAAGCTTTTGCACCCAAGCTGAATCAGCTGGTGATTGGTACAAACGAGACACTGGAAAATCTTTTACAATGGTCGCACTCGCAAATGGACGGCTGGAACCATTCACCCGCTAATCATGAACTGCATCCACTTGTTACAAAGTGTACTGGTTTATTTGTGGAGACGGCAAAAATAAAAAGTATCGAGCTGGTCAATCAGGTTGGCAGGGGCGAGTTCATTCATGCAGATGCCAACCAGGTGGAGTTGATCATGCGCAACCTCATTCACAACGCCATTAAGTTTACACCTTCCGGTGGAATGGTAACACTGACGTGCCATCGTGCCGGCAAGTTTGTGGAAATGAGAGTGACCGATACAGGCATCGGCATGTCGGGCGAAGAAATTGCAAATTTGTTTAAGCGTCAATCTGTGCATACCACCCGCGGCACGCAGGGCGAGCGCGGAACAGGACTTGGCCTGATGCTGTGTCAGGAGATGATAGAGAATAATGGCGGTCAGATCTCTGTGACCAGTGAGCCTGGTAAGGGAAGCACGTTTCATATTTTTTTGAGACAAAGTGTTTCCTGAATCATGTACTTTATTTTTCAACGTAATACTTAAACCTTGGTTTAACAGGCCCGGAGTGTTTCATTTTGAAACACTATGTTTCAATTCATAACAACTCATGCTTGTGTTTGGCACTTTCCGAAGGATGATGGGCATGGAGTGATTGTTGCTGCCTGTGAGCTCATCTGGCTCAACAGATTTGATTATATTTAGTTGATGAAAAAACTTCAGGGTTCAATCCTCATTGTAGACGATGATGAACATGTAGTGCTCACCTCGCGCATCATTTTGAAAGAACATTTTGAAACCATCGCTACACTTGAATCGCCAAAAACACTAGAGACAAAGATCAAGCAGCAGGACTTTGACGTGGTGTTGCTCGACATGAATTTTAAAGCGGGCGCTACCTCCGGAAATGAAGGATTGTTTTGGTTGAAAAGAATTCAACTATTGTCGCCACAGTCGCAAGTCGTGTTGCAAACAGCTTATGGCGATATTGAACTGGCCGTGCGGTCGATCAAAGAAGGAGCCGTAGATTTTCTTCCCAAACCGTGGGATAAAGAAAAACTGGTTACCACGTGTGTCAATGCTTATCGTCAATCGCAGGCACGGAGAGAAGGTCGCGAAACAAACCTTCGGGATATGGCTCCGGTTAATTTCAATTTAGAGCACTCATCTTTCATTGCTTCTGCTCCTTCTATGCAGCCGGTGCTTCATGCCATTAGCCAGGTAGCTGGCACAGATGCAGCCGTGCTGATATTGGGTGAGAATGGAACCGGAAAAGAGTTAGTAGCGCGAGCCATACATTCACAATCGTCACGGGCAAATGGACCCTTCGTTGCGGTAGATATGGGTGCGCTTGCATCTACACTTTTTGAGTCCGAAATGTTTGGTCACGAAAAGGGAGCATTCACAGACGCCAAAGAAACACGAATAGGAAAATTTGAACTGGCGAATAGCGGCACGCTTTTTTTAGATGAAATGGGTAATCTCGCTGCCGACCTTCAAATAAAATTATTGTCTGCTCTTCAAACGAAAGTGATCACACGTGTGGGTGGCAACAAAACAATTTCACTTGACGTGCGGGTGATATGCGCCACCAATGCACCCATTTATGAATTGGTAAGAGACGGATCCTTTCGCCAGGATTTATTTTACCGGATTAAAACCATTGAGATTCCGTTGCCGCCACTTCGCGATCGTAAAGAAGACATTCCTGATTTGTTTCGCTTCTATTTCAATCATTATCAGCAGCGATATCAAAAGCAGCTGGAGGTAAGTGAGGAAATTATGCAACGGCTGGTCCGCTATCATTGGCCCGGAAATATTCGTGAACTGCAGCATGCCGTTGAGCGCGCTGTTATTCTATGCAAAGATTCCCGGCTTACGTTGGATGATTTTCAGCTCGTCAATGATCATCACAATGGAAACTCATTTTCTACACTCAATCTTGCCGATGTGGAGAGAGAAGTTATTCGAAAAGCGATACACAAGAATCAGAACAATTTGACTAAGGCGGCAGAGGAGTTAGGAATAGGACGCACAACACTATACCGAAAACTGGAAGAATATGGCATCGCCAATGGTCATTAGCCAGATGGTCGCTAACCCGGTAAACAAACCAGACGTGTTGAGACGAAAGCTTCAACGCAGACTTGCCTTTCGGCTGGCCGCCATCTGCGCTTTTGGTTGCATCACGGGCTATCTTATTTTTGACTCGCCCTATTGGCTGGCCGGCATCTGGACAGCCCTGATCACGATTTTTATTTTCATCAACACCATTCGCCTGGTCGATAGCTCTGAAAGAAAACTCACTTCTTTTTTGCAGGCACTACGCCAGAATGATTTTGCCGTCACGTTTGCTGAAGACCCGCGCACGGATGATTACGATTTACACCGCGCGTTTAATCAACTCAATACCATTTTTAAAAATCTTCGTTCGCAGCGCGAGTCGCAGCATCAATTATTGCAGGTGGTGGTGGAACAGACGGGCGCGCCCATGATCTGCTTTGACGAGAACAACGGTGAAATTTATCTGATCAACAACGCGGCAAAACAGTTGTTGCAAATTCCTTTTTTGCAAAAAATTGATTCGCTGTCGCGTGTTGACTTTGAATTGCCAAAGCTTTTGCGCGACATACGAGATGGCGAACGACACTCGCATAAACTCACTCAGTCCGGAAAAGTAATTTTTCTGATCATTCACTCCTGTCATATCTTATTTGAAGCCCGCAACCTTAAGTTGATTGTCTTGCATGATGTGACCAGCGAGTTGGCCGTGAAGGAAGCGGAAACGTGGCATAAATTATTGCGGGTGCTCACACACGAAATTTCTAATTCGGCTATTCCCTTGTCCACGCTGTCGTCTTACATCTACGAAATGGTAGTGAAGTCGCGCGATGAAAACCGCGAACTCACCGAAGAACAGCGACAGGATGTCATGACCAGCTTACGCACGATCGATCAGCGCAGCCGCACCTTAAAGGAGTTTGTTCATAATTTTCGAATGGTGGGGCAAGTGCCCGAGCCCATGCTGCAAAAAATCAATGCACGTGAAATGATGGAAGACGCACTGGTACTCTTTTCAAAAGAACTGGAGAAAGAAAAAATAGAGTGCACGCTTCATTTGGCCGATGATGTACTTGTTTATGCCGACCGCAACCTGACCCAACAGGTGCTGATTAATCTGCTCAAGAATGCCATGGAGGCCATGAGTAACATGAAAGATCATAAGCGTATTGACATCCGCGTGGCGAAAGAAGGCAACCGGTATGCGCACCTTCACATTCGCGACTGGGGAACAGGAATATCAACGGAAGACCTGGAGCAAATTTTCATTCCATTTTTTTCTACGAAGAAGGGCGGCAGCGGCATTGGGTTGAGTATCTCGCGGCAGATCATGCAAAAGCAAAAAGGAGATATTACCGTGGAATCTGAAATCGGAAAAGGCAGCATGTTTACTGTGAGTTTTACATGTTGAGTGATTCATTTTGAAACAAGCCGTTGTTTCATTCCAGAACATTTTGACGAGCGATGATTGAAAATTTCTATAAAAACAACTCATCGTAGCATTGGATCGGGGTTTGCCAGTTCAGTAGATGTAGATGATGAGTTCCATCGCTCATCCTTAAAACGATAACAGATCATGCTGCTCAACTACCTCAAACTCTCTCTGCGGTTGCTAGCAAGAAATCCGTTTTTCACCTTTATCAATGTCTTGGGATTGGCCGTGGGGTTTGCGGTATTTTTTATGTTGTGGCAGTACAGCTGGAATGAACTGAAAAGCGATCAGTTTCATGTGGGTTACAATAGGATCGGACGACTAGGCATGACCATGAGTTTTCAGGAGGATAGCGTAACAAGAATTTTGGTAACCTTTGGGGCACCCCGCACTTACCATCCAACCATGATTGCCTCAGACTTTCAGCAGGTGGAGAGCTATACCCGAATCATGCATCAGCCGACTTTCAATTTGGATTTGGTGGGTCACGACAGCGAAGTCGTTGTAGGCGTAAGCCGGAAAGATGGTGCGATGGACTTGTTTAAAGAAAGTCGGATGGCTTATGTAGATCCGAATTTGTTTGAGTTTTTTAGCATTCCTCTCATACAGGGCTCTAAAGAAAGTGTGCTCAGCCGGGCCAATACCATTGCTATTTCGCAAACCATTGCTAGAAAATATTTTGGAACCAAGGATCCCGTTGGAGAAGTGCTCGTAATAAACAACACTGTTCTTCTCACCGTAACCGGAGTTTTTCAAGACCTGCCCCATAATAGTCACCTCGTTTTTGATATGGTTGTATCCAATGTAGGCATAGAGCACGCCTGGCGAGATCACCGCTATTACCCCATCGCTACCAGTTATTTGAAATTAACACGAGCAGATCAGATGGAAAATTTTGAGGGCGAGATTCATAAAATACAAGGTAAATACCTTGCGCAGGACTTACATGTGCGTCCTTTTGCTCGGTTTAATTTATTCTTTCAACCTTTGAGTGAGATCCCCTTTAGTACACCCTATGCAAGAGACTACCTGCAGCCCAAATCAAAATCAACTTTGATTCTGCTTCAAACTGCTTCGGTGCTTATCCTATTGATGGCTTGGGTTAACTACCTCAACCTGTCTGTGTCAAGATCGCTTAAGCGCTTAAAAGAAGTAGCCACGCGCAAAATGTCCGGGGCTTTGTCCTTGGATTTCTTCAAACAATTTTTGGTGGAGTCAAGCCTGGTACATTTTTTGGCCATTGGTCTCGCGCTTACATTGATACAGTTGGTTCGTTTCCCCGCACAATTATTTCTTGACATACAAATTCCTGAAATCAGCAGTGTACCTAGGGCTTCCTGGCTGACTTATGGCTTGGTTATCACCTCAGGCATACTCGTCACCGGACTATACCCCGCCCTCATGTCGGCTGCCTATAATCCTCGTTCCCTTTTTATGATTTCAGGGAAAGGAGCGAGGAAAAGACTGTGGCAAAGTATATTGACCACCGGTCAATACGCAGTGGCCCTTATACTGATGCTGTGGGCGTTCATTGTTTACCTTCAACTCAACTATATTCTTAATAAAGACATTGGGTACGATCGCCAACACGTGATCGTTATAGATGCGCCCACCATTCGGGCTGATTCCCATCAAAAGGATTTTGAATCTTTCATGACCCGGGTGCGCTCAACAGAAGGCGTGCGCGAGGCAACTTATAGCCTGTTTGTGAATGGCGACTTCTATGGCTTAAGGATCTTTGGCCTTCAGCCCAGGCATGGTAATTTTTTTCAGGGCGCGTATGATGGCGGAGTGGACGAAACTTTCATCCCTTTTTATAAGATCAGCCTGGCTGCTGGTAGAAACTTCGTCCCTCACGACCTTGAGAATGCCATGATTGTCAGTCGTCATGCTGCCAAGCGTCTAGGGTATGTAAATGTACAAGATGCAATCGGTCAAAATATTGCAGTAGAGGGAGGCACCATTATGCAAGTTGTTGGTGTAATCGAAGACTACAGGTACAATCACATGATTAATGTTGATGGCAGCGAGACAGAGGCCAACACTGGAGCCGGAATTACCTTAACCTACCAGTTTGGAAAATTCGGTAATGACCTTCCCCGAAGAATCTCCGTAAGGGTTGACATGAACCAATTAGATGAGACTCTTATCAAAATCGGAAAACATTATAGTCATGCTTTTCCTGGAAACGCATTTAACTGGTATTTCCTGGAGGACTACAGCAATCGCGTGTATCGGAATGAAAAAATTAATCGGAATCAGATAATACTGTTTACTGTATTGGCCATCGGCATTTCGTGTCTGGGACTTTTGGGTATGATGGCTGCACAAGCAGAAGAGAAAATAAAGGAGATCGGGATCCGCAAAGTGCTGGGCGCAGGAGTAAGAAATATTGGAGTTGGATTACTGACCAGATCTATTCGCCACTTCATAGTGGCAATCGTCATCGCAATGCCAGTTGCCTACTACCTCGCGAACGAATATTTGATGCATTACCTGGAAAGGATCCATTTGCAGTGGTGGCATTTTGCATTGCCTGTAATGATTTTGATTTCAATTATGCTCTCCACTGTTGCTTCTGTATTGTGGAAGGCTGCGAGCAATAATCCAGTGGACGCGTTGAAACATGAATAAATAGAAGTTGTTGGTTGGTCAGTTGCTAGTTATTAGCCGCTACCAACTAACAACCACTAACTACCAACTAAAGTATGCTCCTCAACTACCTCAAACTCTCTCTGCGGTTGCTAGCAAGAAATCCGTTTTTCACCTTTATCAATGTCTTGGGATTGGCTGTGGGCTTTGCGTCATTTTTTATTCTTTGGCAGCACGCGACAACTGAATTAAATTCTGATCAGTTTCTTAAAGATGCTGACCGAATCGTTAGACTCAACCTGAACTGGCAGTGGACCGATGATGGAAAGACGTGGGGGATGAATACGTTTGGCGCCACTCGTTTCTTTCAAGCCCCCAGATTCCAGAACGATTTTCCTGAAGTCGAAAGTTTTTCAAGATTTTTCCAGCAACCGGATTTCAACGAAGACCTCGTAGGTCATGGGAACAGAGTCGTGGTTGCTTTAGACAATAAAAATGTTGGGGAGGAACTGTTTGAGGAAACGAAAGTGATCTATGCAGATCCCAACTTTTTTGACTTTTTTGGACTTCCATTACTTAAGGGATCACCAACTATGTTGCTTTCTGAGTCGCACTCAGTGGCACTCTCGGAAAGCACAGCGATTAAATATTTCGGGTATCAGGAACCACTTGGAAGGTTATTGATGGTCAATGATACTATTCTTCTCAAGGTGACTGGTGTATTCCGCGATCTGCCTCACAATACGCATCTGGCATTTGATCTCGTTATTTCTGATGTTGGCCTTACCGATCACTGGCAAGAACGACACTATCCTTTGGTAGCAACGTACCTGAAGCTTTATCAACACAGCCAGGTTGCCAGTTTCGGGGAACGGGTAAATACGTACAGGGATGAGTACTGGGCAAGTGAATTGAAAAGGTCCAACTTTAAAGTTGATTTTGTTTCTCAACCAGTTACAGATCTGAGCTTTAATCCTCAGTACTGGTATGTGTACAATTACATTCCCAAGTCAAGATCGCAGTTGATTTTATTTCGGGTCATTGCCGTATTGATTTTGGTAATGGCCTGGGTCAACTACGTTAATCTGGCCGTCTCCAGGATGATGAAACGAATGACGGAAGTGGCCACGCGAAAGATGTCGGGAGCATTATCCTTTGATTTTGCGAAACAATTCCTTATTGAAGCGGGAGTCACTAATATCATAGCCTTGCTCCTTGCGCTCACGGTTCAGCAGTTGGCCCGCGTTCCGGCTATGACCAATTTGCAAATTTACGTACCCGAATTTAACGCTATCTCCAGTGGAACATGGATCCTATTCGGTGGCATCGCTTTATTTGGAATAGGTGTAACCGGGGCTTACCCAGCCGTGATGTCAATGACGTATAACCCCCGAACACTACTTATCAGATCAAAGGGAACGCCCCGAGAGAAAGGGTTGCCCAAATTCCTGGTCACCTTCCAATACACCGCGGGAATGATCCTTATCCTTTGGACCTTCGTTGTGTATCTTCAACTCAACTTTATTCTTTATAAGGATGTGGGATTAAATAGAGACCAGATCGTTATTATCGATGCACCAATGAATGTCGATTCAAACTATGCGAACAGTTTCAGTTATTTCACAAATGAAGTACGGAATATCGCGGGAGTGAGCGGTGTTACGAGCAGCTACACGATCATAGGCGATTCCAAGGATGAGCTTTTCTGGGTCAACAATATTCGCCAACCTGATTTGACGGCAACAAGTACGAATGGTGGCGTGGACGAGAACTTCATTCCTTTTTATGGAATAAGAATGATTGCAGGTCGCAATTTCTTGCCGTCAGATAAAGATGACGCAATCATTGTGAGTCGACATGCAGCATTCAGGTTAGGGTTTAACAAAGCCGAAGAAGCAGTCGGGAATCAGGTAAAAGTCCGCAACGGAAGACTAGTTCATGTCATAGGAGTTATTGAGGATTACCGGTTCAAATCTTTGGCAAACTTGGATTGGAGCGACTCGGAAAATGTAAACGGGCAGGGAATATGCCTGGTCTATAAGAATCATTTGATCGATTGGTATACCCCCAGGAAACTGTCGGTAAAAGTTGAAGGTGATCAGCATGAAAGGGTTTTAGCCAGGATCAAAGAACGTTATGATCGAGTGTTTACTGGAAATGTTTTTAACTGGTTTTTCCTGGATGATCATATTAACAGATTTTACGAAAACGAGCGAGTCAATCGCAATCAAATAATCATGTTCACTTTACTGGCAATTGGTATTTCTTGTTTGGGGATCTTGGGTATGATGAAGCTCAATGTAGAGGCAAAAACAAAGGAAATAGGAATTCGGAAAGTTTTGGGGGCGGGAATGAAAAGTATCATCAACCATCTACTCAAGGATGTTACTTTGCCGGTGGCTGTTGCCACGGGCATTGCGCTTCCTGTATCATATTATTTGACTCGCCAATATTTTGAACGCTACCTTGAAAAAATAGACTTGCAATGGTGGCATTTTGCATTGCCGGTTACGATTTTGGTTTTATTAATGCTTGCCGCAGTAGCCAGCGTAGTTTGGAAAGCAGCGAAGAGCAATCCGGTGGATGCGTTGAAAAATGAATGAAAACAAGTTGTTGGTTGGTAGTTGCTAGTTATTAGCCGCTACCAACTAACAACCATTAACTATCAACTAAAGTATGCTGCTCAATTACCTCAAACTCTCTTTCCGCTTACTGATAAGAAATCCATTCTTTACGTTCATCAACGTGACCGGACTATCCGTGGGATTTGTAGCGTTCTTCATGTTGTGGCAATACAGTTCTTTGGAATTAAAATCCGATCAATATCACAAGGACTACGATCACATTGCCAGGATTTGTGCGCATTGGCGATGGATGGAGAAAAATGGATATCAGGGTCATTACATCTGGGGGAACATCATGACTTACCAAACTGGAATGATTTTTTCTGACTTTTCTCAAATTGAAGAGCATTGCCGATATATCAATAGAGAATCTTTCAATCCTGATGTAGTTGGACTAACTGACCGGCTTGTGTTTGCTGCAGATGGTGCCGATGAAAGCCGAATCATGTTCGAAGAACGAAATGTCATTTCTGCAGATCCCAATCTTTTTGAATTTTTTACGATGCCATTGATCCGGGGTAATGCAAAAACAGTTCTGAAGCGTGCAAATTCAGTAGTTCTCTCGCAAGCAACAGCCACCAGATATTTTGGTAATGCGGATCCAGTCAACCGATTGCTTAAAGTGAACGACAGCACCACCCTGGTAGTGACGGGCATTTTTGAAAATTTGCCACATGCATCGCATCTCTATTTTGACATAGTGATTTCCAACGTTGGGCGCGAAAATCAATGGGACGATCCATCGCACCCGTTCTCCTGGACTGAAACCTATATTAAGATTGCTGACCCGGGTGGTTTTGAAAAAATGACGGAGTTAATCAAGCTCAACGAGAAACGGTATTGGGATCCTGTGCTCAAAATCGCTGATACTTCAACAGCAGAAATGTTTCTGCAGCCATTGAAAGAAATTGCCTTCGGTGATTTCGGGGTGTGGCCAGAATTGAAAAAATCACGACCGGTGCTCATCATGCTCAAAGTAATTTCTATCGTGATATTACTCATGGCCTGGATAAATTATATGAACCTGACCGTTTCGAGGATAGCCAAACGTTCAAAAGAAATTTCTGCCCGAAAAATTTCCGGAGCTCACGCTGGAGATTTCATCGGTCAATTTCTCACCGAATCATTGTTGATAAACGGGATTGCCCTGGCTATGGCTTTCACGGTCGTTCAACTGATTCGTGAACCATTTCAATTGATCTTTGAAATGCCAGTGCCCGATTTCAAATCCATTCCATTCACGATATGGATAGCTGTGTTCATTTTTGTTGTGAGCGGAGTTTTGGTAACAGCCCTGTATCCTGCTTACCTCTCTCTTCGATACAATCCCAGACAGTTAATGGTCAAGCACAACAAAGCCACGTTGATCCGCTTCCTTCCCTCAGCGCTTACCACGTTTCAATATGCTACGGCCTTTGTTCTGATCAGTTGGATATTCATCGCCTTTTCTCAACTCAGTTATTTGCTGGACCAGGATTTCCTGAAAAAGAATAGAGTAATTATAGTTGAAGGACCAATTGTGAAGCCGGCAAGCTACTCGGCCGATGTTCGTTCCTTGATGATGGAGATTCGAAAGCGAACCGTGTCTACATTTAGCAGTACAATTACCGGTCATGGTGGTGCCTTGTTACTGGGAATACGAGAGCCTCTAAAAGGACAATTTGAATACTATTCGTGCATTGGTGGTGTTGATGAAACGTTTGTTCCCTTTTTCGAAATCAAAATCTTAGCGGGAAGAAATTTCAGGACGAATGAACCCGAAAGCTCTATGCTGGTGAGCCAGCTGGCCGCCTTTCGATTGGGTTTTGAAAAAATTGAAGATGCTATCGGGAGCAATATTGATGTTCATGAGTTGGGAAAAACAAACGATGAAAATGAAACGCTCCAAATCGTGGGCGTGTATGAAGATTTTCCCTTGGGTTCAAAATTAAGTTCAACCCCGGATGCAGATAAGCAGAACGCGCGCGCAGGTCATGTAATGATTTTTTCAAATACAATATTTGCGCAACTCACTCCTGACGTGATAGAATTTCAAGTAGATCAGGATAACTTCAAGCAGACATTGTCCTTCGTTGAGGGTGCTTTCAACAAAATATTTCCCGGTAGTATATTCAACTGGCACTTCCTGGGCGATTACGCCAATCGGGCCTACCATCGCGAAGAAATCATTCGCAATCAAATTGTGCTTTTTACGGGGCTGGCCATTCTCATTTCATGTCTTGGCCTATTAGGAATGATCACCAACAAGGCAGAGGAAAAAATAAAGGAGATCGGCATTCGCAAAGTGCTAGGAGCAAGCATAAGACAATTAAGTTATGTGCTGTTGAATTCCACATCGCGGCAGATCTTGGCAGCCGTAGTATTGAGTTTGCCGATTGCTTATTACCTCGGTCAAAATTACCTGCAGCGTTATACCGATCAGATCAGCATGCAGTGGTGGCATTTCGTAAGTCCTGTCATCATGCTGATGTTGATCATGCTGGCAACGGTGGCTGTTGTGTTATACAAAGCAGCGAAGGCCAACCCGGTGGAAGCGTTGAAGTATGAATGAAAATCAAGAGTTGGTAGTTGCTAGTGATTAGCCGCTACCAACTAACAACGATTAACTACCAACTAAAGTATGCTGCTCAACTACCTCAAACTCTCGCTCCGCCTGATGGCGCGGAATCCATTCTTCACCGCTATCAATGTGATTGGCTTGTCGGCTCGCCTTGCTCCCTTTTTTGCATAGTGGGATCATGAGCGACTTTGAATATTTTGGAAGGCGATAAAATGAAAAAAGCCCGAACACATAGAGAATTCGGGCTTTTGACTTTAGTTGATTTGTTACTGGCAGAGGAGGAGGGATTCGAACCCCCGGACCCCGTGAAGGGTCTCCGGTTTTCAAGACCGGTGCAATAAACCGCTCTACCACTCCTCTGTGTCCCAAAATCGCGTTTTGGGAGTGCAAATGTAGACCTTTCTGCCTTCTCAGCAAACTCCCAGCCGTATCTTTCTACTTGGAGTCATCGCCATAATCCAAAAAAATCTTTTTGATATCCTTGTCGTCTGCCTTATCGGTATTTTTTGAATAGGCATCCAATTCCAGCAACACCAGGCGCTGATCGTTCAACGTGGCCCGCAGCTTTTCAATGTCTTTGTCAAACTCAGTGCCTCTGCGTGCCGATTTGAGCGCATACTTTCGGGCAAAATCATCGCCAACGGCCTGCACTTTATTCCGGATGTCAATATCGATTTTGATTTTTTCAAGAATTCCTTCCTTTGATCGGCCAATGACTTCGGTTGCCTCAAGTGTACCAAATGTAAGTACCGTTGTGCCACCCACCCCCGAAATTACTTTCGCCTGGCTTGGGTTGTTGACCACGAGTGGCGTAAAACCTGTTACGGCTCCCAGTGAAGCATTCACAATAGAGCGCTTCTTTTTTCCCTTCTTGGCGATTTTGTAATCGTCATTCAATTTCTTTTGTAAGGCATCAAGCTGATTGATGAGCAACATGGCATTGCTCAGGTTGCTTTTATATTTTTCAAACAGGTTAGCATCTTTCTTAATCAGGTTTTCCGTATCGGTCACCCGAATTTTTATTTTTCGTTGGGTTCGGTTGTCGGATTTATCAAGCACGAAGAAAATAATTTCAACAGTAAGTTTCTGCTGAGCATCGTCCACAAAACTATATCCGGGTGTCCAGGTAAATTCAAGTTGCGTGGGTGTGTTTTCGTTTAACGCGGAAGCTTGAATTCTTTTGTCGCTGCTGATGAAGCCAGAACTCCGGATCGTTTCGTCTCCGTTTGGATCAGATATGTAGATCTTCAGATTTAGCGTCTCATCTTCTTTGATGGAGAAAATAGTGTCGCTTGGAACGATCGACATTTCAGCGGGAAGATCTTGTTGCGTCTGCGCGATCTTCAGTTTGCCGCGTGTCTCGGCTTTGTCGGGTTGATCCTGCACAATGAATTCTACAATCACAGGATTATTTTTCAGCGAGGCGAATTGACTACGCGATGGTGTCCAGGTGAATTGCCCTTGCGATGTCAAGTTCGATCCTTCCGGCATTTGCGATTGAATCGATTTGAATGTAATCGGGTCGCCATCCAAATCATAAACGTAGTCGCTGCTGATGGTATAGGTGTTTAATGTTGCTTGTCGCACATAAAATACAGGAAGGTCTTCCACAGAAGGCGGACGGTTTTTGTGATGCACGGTAAAGGCTACTTGCTTGCGCACTCTCCGGTTGTCGGGCCAGGCAGCTTGAAAAATTAAGATCACTTCTTTTTGTTTTTCCAGACGATCGACAAAATCAAATGGAGGCCTCCAGCTAAAATGACCCACTGAATCGAATTGAATATTATAACCACTCGCACCCTCCAGCGAATAGCGCGGCCGGATTGAATCGCTTGCTAACACTGAAAATGAAAGCTCATCGCCTTCACTGAATGAATTCCAATTGGGTGCATCAGGAAACACAAGTTGTTGTGCACTAAGCGGAGAGATTAATAACCAACAGGCAACTGCAACGAATAATTTTCTCATTAGGAATAAAAAAGAATGGCAAATTTAACGCCTCAGCATGCTTTTACTAATTTTATTTTATGACGAAACAGATTAAATCAAAGGGAGGTAATAAAACCTACAGTTTTTTCGATGATGTATTTGAAGTGGCAAAACTTATCCCAAAAGGCCGTGTGACCAGCTACGGGGCGATTGCCGCTTACCTCGGCACAAAAATGAGTGCGCGAATGGTAGGCTGGGCCATGAATGCTGCACATGGAGATAAAAAGGTACCCGCACATCGAGTGGTGAACCGGATCGGAATGCTAACAGGCAAGCATCATTTTGAAACTCCTACAGCTATGCAAAAGTGTCTTGAGAAAGAGAAAATCAAAGTTGTTAAGGACAAAGTCGTTGACTTTGAGAAGCTTTTTTGGGACCCTGCCAAAGAGCTATAAAAGGAAATTCGGGATTCCAATTCCCAAATTTGGAAAGGAAAGAGCAGGCCATCTGCATAATTTCAATAATTCCTCACCTTTTCGCGATGGCATAGAGTTGGTCATTAGAGCAAATACTAATGATCAACGCAATGAAGAACCTACACCTATTCGCAGCCGCTCTTGTGCTTTCAATCTCATCGGCATTTGCGTCACCCGCAAGTTCGAAAGATGTGACGATCGATGTAGTGCCTTCTCGTTATAAGAACCTTTTCATTTTCAAGGTAGACCGCAAATTCAAAGGGGCCATGGTGGAGGTTGCTTATGCCAATGGCGAAGTGATCACCTATCTACAAATGGAAAAGAGGAAGCTCATTATCAATTTCTGCGATGTGAAGTTCGGATCGTATTTGATCACGGTAAGAAAAGGAAATAATGTTCAGGAATTTCAATACATCAAGAAGTAATCATGAAAAAGTTAATTGCTCTTGCCATACTGACTCTCACCTTCTCCACCGGAATTTCTTTTGCTGGCGCAAAACCCAGGAAGGAGGAAGTAGTTGTTCTCTCCACCAAGAGAGAGATGTTCTACTTCAAAGTGAAGAAGAGTTTTCTGGGCGCTACCATTGAAGTTTACGATTCATCGAATAAGAAAACTGGAAGCGAACTGGTGTTTGCAAAAAGAATGCTGCTCGATTTTTACTACATGCCAGCTGATACGTACGTCATCAAAATAAAAAAGGGAGATCAGTTATTGGAGTTTCAGTACACAAAGGAATAGCCCATGTCTATTGGGTTTTAATCGGATCGAAGGTCATTGCGCAAGTGGTGGCCTTCTTTCTTTTGATGTCGATTTAGTTGTGCGCGGGTTTAGAAATCAGCCAAAGCCCGCCAAACGTAAACAGTCCATTCACAATTAATATCTCGTATCCAATTTTGTATCCCGTAAACCAATCGGCCGAGTTTGCACTCAACACATAAGATAAGATAGGTGCAAGAATGCAAGTTATCATCACCGCTACGCCACCGATTTTACGTTTGGTAAAAATTCCAAATGAAAAAAGTCCTAACAGCGGGCCGTAAGTATAACCGGCTACATTCAGCACAGCATCAATTACGGATTTTTCATTGATCTCTTTAAAAATAATGATGATGACAAGGAACAATACAGAAAACGAAAGGTGAACGATAAATTTTTGTCGTTGCTTCTGGTGCTCAGGTTTGTCCTTAAAATTCAGGAAGTCAATGCAAAAAGACGTGGTGAGGCCAGCCAATGCAGAGTCGGCACTGGCATAGGAAGATGCGGTGATGCCAAGAAGAAAGAAAATTCCGACCAACGGGCCCAGTTCATCGAAGGCAAGTTTCGGAAACAGTTCATCGGACAAGCCGGGAATGGCAAGACCTTTTTGTTCACTATAAATATAGAGTAATGCACCCAGCACCAGGAAGAGCAGGTTGACCACCACAATCGTAAGGCTGAACCAGAACATATTCTTTTGAGCATCGCCCAACGTTTTACAAGTCAGGTTTTTTTGCATGATCTCCTGATCGAGCCCTGTCATAGCGATGGCAATAAATGCTCCGCCTAAAAATTGTTTCGGGAAGAATAGTGTTGAGTTGACATCATCAAAGTAAAATATTCTCGAATAACCTTTATCACTCATCATGCTTCTCAAGTCTGAAAAGGAAATGCCGAGGTTGCTGAAAATATGCCATACGGTAACACATACTGCCGTCACCAGAAAGAATGTTTGAAAAGAATCTGTCCACACAATGGTCTTGATGCCGCCCTTGAACGTGTACACCCAGATGAGTGCTATAGTGGAGGCTACCGTGACAAAGAAAGGAACACCCCAGGCATCGAATAAAAACAGTTGCAAGATGGTGGCGGCAAGAAAAAGCCGGAGCGATGAACCTATTGTGCGTGAAATCAAAAAGAAGAAAGCGCCTGTGCGATAGGCCCATTTGTCAAATCGCTGTTCCAGGTAAGAGTAAATAGAGATCAGGTTTAGCCGGTAATAAAGAGGCATCAGAATCGTAATGATTACCCAATAGCCAACGAGATAGCCAAGCACAACTTGAAAATAAGCAAAGCCAACTTTGCCCACGTTGCCAGGTACTGAAACAAAAGTGACGCCTGACAGGGAAGCTCCGATCATACCGAAAGCAACCAACAGCCAGGGCGATTGCCGGTTGGCGGTAAAGAAGGTATTCGTATCAGCTCCTTTGGAGGTAAAAAAAGAAATGGTAACGAGGGCAGCGAAATAGAGAACGAGTATTGAAAGTACAAGGAATGGAGACATGTGCGCCTAAAATGGTGAGGTGTAAAGTAAGGTCAATCGTGTTAATTCAACAAATAGTATTATTCAATTTGGTGTGTGAGCTCCCATACAGAACATGGGCTGATCAGGTTTGGGCCTTTACAAAAAAATCGGTTTGATAACGGTCTTTTTTTTATTTTTGATGTTGAATTCTATGCAATTCATGAAGACATCCACCAAAGAGCTTGAGTTAGTAGACATTCTTGAAGCCATTGAAATCACGGAGCTCAAGGACCTGGTCGTATTCAACGATGATGTCAACACATTTGAGCACGTGATCGAAACCCTAATAAAAGTGTGTAAGCACACACCCGAACAGGCCGAGCAATGCACCTTGCTGATCCATTACAAAGGTAAGTGTGCTGTTAAAAAAGGTTCGTACGAAGAGTTGCGGCCTATGCGCGAGGCGATTTGTGAAGTAGGCATAGACGCAAAGATCCTTTAATTCTCTATTCATGGAATATCCTTCCAAACTCATTGAAGAGGCTGTCAATGAAGTCTCCCGGCTCCCCGGCATTGGAAAGAGAACAGCATTGCGACTGGTATTACATCTGGTGAAGGAAAATGAAAGCAAAACATTTGCACTCACCGAAGCACTTCAGAAACTTCGCGCGAACATAAAGTTCTGTAAGACCTGTCATAATATTTCCGATGACGAAGTGTGCAGCATTTGTCAAAGCCACAGACGCGATCGCAGTATTGTGTGCGTGGTGGAGGAAAGCAAAGATGTGATGGCCATTGAAAACACATCTCAGTACAGAGGTGTCTATCATGTGCTGGGAGGAATTATCTCGCCTATGAATGGTGTGGGGCCATCCGATTTAAAAATTGATTCGCTGATGGAACGGGTGACAAGCTCTAATGGTGAAATCAAAGAAATTATTCTGGCGCTAAGTCCCACGATGGAAGGCGACACCACATCGTTCTATATTCATAAAAGATTAAACGGCTCGCAACTGAAAATAAGTTCTATTGCGCGCGGCATATCCGTGGGCGGAGACCTGGAATATACCGATGAGATTACATTGGGAAGGAGCATTACGGGCAGGACGTTGTTTAATTGAAATTTTGAATAACGTGGATTGTTAGTTCTTAGCCTTTTTTTGGTTAGCCCTTTTAATTCCATTACTTTTATCCTTCAATAGAAATGCCAATGGCAACGGTAATAAGGAAGAAATCGGCCAAGAGAGACATCTCTAAGAAATTTAATAAAGCCATCAGGTTGAAAGGGGTTGATACGCGCAAGTATTGCGGAGTAATCAAACTTTCTAAGGACCCGCTCATTCTTCAAAAGGAACTTAGAAATGAATGGGAATAGCGTTGTCCTCGACACGAACATTGTATTATATCTTTTGGGTGGTGATCAGGTGCTGGCCGAATTGCTGTATCAAAAAAAACTCTACCTCTCCTTTATCTCGCAATTAGAGCTTCTTGGCTTCAAAGGAATTACTTCGAAACAGCAAATCGAAATAAGTAAATTTATTCAGGACTGTATCGTAATCGATATAAATGATGAAATAAAGCAGGATGTAATTCTGCTTCGAAAGACTAGCAAATTAAAATTGCCAGATAGTATTGTGCTTGCTACGGCTCGTTTTTTAAGTTTGCCTTTAATTACATCGGATGTAGATTTTAAAACAACAGGATTCCCAGAAATTATCATATACGAATAAAATCATGAACAACCTTTCCAACCGAATTAACGCTATTGAAGAATCGGCCACGTTAGCGATGGCCGCCAAAGCCCGTGAATTTAAGAACCGCGGCATTGATGTGATCAATCTAAGTCTGGGTGAACCGGATTTTAAAACACCCCAACATATTTGTGATGCAGCCAAGAAAGCGATCGATGACGGAAAATATTTTTCTTATCCTCCGGTTGCCGGCTATCAGGATCTGCGCGAGGCCCTTGCTGCCAAATATCAAAAAGAAAATAACGTTCCCTACAAAGCAGAAAACATTGTCGTTTCCAATGGAGCAAAGCAATCTATTGCCAACGTGATGCTGGCATTGCTTAATCCAAAGGATGAGGTGATTATCTTCACACCTTATTGGGTAAGCTATGATGCATTGGTGCGCCTTGCTGAAGCAACGCCTGTTTTGGTGAAAGGAACGATTGACAACGACTTTAAAGTGACAGCCGCTCAGGTTGAAAAGGCAATTACACCAAAGACTAAAGCGATTATATTCTCATCGCCATGTAATCCAACCGGGTCGGTCTTTTCAAGAAAAGAGTTGGAAGACATTGCTAAGGTTGTATTGAAACATGAAGGTTTGATGATCATAGCCGATGAAATTTATGAGCATATCAACTTTACAGGAGAGCGTGTAAGTATAGCTTCCTTGCCGGGAATGTTTGACCGCACCATCACCGTTAATGGTTTTGCAAAAGGATTTGCCATGACCGGCTGGCGCGTAGGTTACATTGCAGCTCCTAAGTGGGTGGCAGATGGTAGCAACAAAGTGCAAGGCCAGATTACTTCGGCTAACTGCTCCATCTCGCAACGCGGTGCATTGGCGGCCATCACCGGAGACATTGCTCCAACAGATGCCATGGTGAAAGAGTATCATCATAGAAGAGATGTCGTTTATAATTTATTGAAGGAAATTCCAGGTGTTAAAGCAAACTATCCACAAGGAGCATTTTATTTCTTCCCGGATGTGAGTTATTACTTTGGTAAATCCGATGGCAAGATGACGATCAAGAACGGTGATGACTTCTGTTTCTATATGCTGGAAACGGGGCATGTGTCACTTGTTCCGGGCGGTGCTTTCGGTGACGAAAACTGTGTAAGACTTTCATATGCTGCTTCTGAAAAAGATTTGGTGGAAGCGATGAAGCGAATGAAAGAAGCCTTGTCGAAGCTTAAATAAACTATGAGCAGTCGCTCGCTTCCGGAGATTTTTCAGGCATTTAACGATCTCAATGTGTTGATCATTGGAGACGTCATGCTGGATAGTTACATCTGGGGTGTGGTGGAACGTGTGTCCCCCGAAGCGCCAGTTCCTGTTGTTACCGTAAGAAAAAAAGACGTGCGCCTGGGCGGTGCGGCCAACGTTGCGCTGAATATTCAGTCGCTCGGTGCCAAGCCTATTTTATGCGCGTTGATTGGAGATGACGATGCGGGTAAAAAATTATTACAAACACTTACTGAGCGAGGAATATCGCAGGATGGAATTGTTGTAAGTGCCAACCGGCCAACTACCGTGAAGACGCGCGTCATTGCAAGTCATCAACATGTAGTGCGCGTAGATGAAGAGTTGGAGGCCGTAGCAAACGCAACGGAGGAAAAGCAACTGCTCGAACGAATTGAAAAATTATTGCCCGCCTGTCATGTGGTAATTTTTGAAGACTATGACAAAGGCGTTCTGAAGGAATTCATTATTGACAAAGCTGTTGCGCTCGCCAACAAACTTGGCATTCCAACAGTTGTGGATCCTAAGAAGAGAAATTTTCTTTTCTATAAAAATGTCACACTCTTTAAGCCCAACCTGAAAGAACTTCGTGAAGGTTTGAAGATGGATGTGGAAGCTGGTAATCAAAAACAGGTGCAAGAGGCTGTCGATCAACTAAAACAAAGACTTCAGGCGAAGGGAATTCTGGTTACGCTTTCCGAACACGGAGCGTACATAGATTTCGAAAATCAAAAAATTAAACTTCCGGCCCACATGCGGGAGATTGCGGATGTATCTGGCGCGGGTGATACAGTAGTGAGCATAGCAGCCTTGTGCATCGCACTTGAGCTTACTCCCAATCAAATTGTTTCGCTTTCAAATCTTGGAGGTGGCCTTGTTTGCCAGCACGTTGGTGTCGTGCCTATTGATAAGGAAGAGTTCTTGAAGGAAGCTCAAACATTGTAAATAACCCCGGTGCTCCCTCAGCTATTATTGGTAAGGGCCTTTAGCTCCTTAATAATGTTCTCCCTCTCTATAATCAAAGCTGTGAATAGCTTTTGATTTTGACTGAGCAGTTTTCTAAGTTTCATTTTTTGAATAAAGAACGTGAACCATCGGATGTACCGCATGGCAAATAATCCCGAAAAATAGAATAGTGTCAGGGAAACAATTCCTATCCAAATATTGCTGGTGATCAAAACAATAATCGCAGCAAAAGCAAGATACCAGATAATAAAGAAGGCCATGCCAATGGCCATCGATACAGATCCTTTGAAAGCCGGATTGATTTTTTCCTGAGCTGGCTGAAATCCTTCACGCGCGAATAATTTCAATTTTCTGAAATAATATAGCGTTGCATAATAAGGAATGGAGTTAATGACAAATCCTGTCAGGAAGACAGGTAATGTAAAAACAAGTTTGATAAAATCCCGCAAGGAGATAAGCATTGAGAGTCTTGCAATCGAGCCGTCTGATATTCCGAGGTTTTTTATTTCGTTTAAGTAGTGGTCAAGTTTCTGCTCCAGTTGGGAGATGACGTCAGGCTGAGTAGCGTTTAGATTTTCAATTGACTTTACTATCTTTTGTTGAGCGCTGAACTCTTCTTCCTTGCTCTTTTGTCCATCACTTTCTGTTTTATTTTTAAAAAGCAATTCAATTTTTTTAATAACCGAATCAAGTTCATGATGTTGAATGTGCAGTACAGTTTCCTTCAGGCGGTCTTCAATCAAGCCAGTAAGACGAATCACTTCGGAGTTCTCGTTTGAAAATTCTCTCGTGGAAATAGGCTCTCCTATGTTGATGAACAGATCACTCTGGAAACGGTGAGGGTTGCTATAGTTAAGCCCGATGGGAACGATTTCGACTTCAGTTTTATTTTTTGAGTGATCCCTTGTGCCCAGTGCCATTCGGGCAACACCTGTTTTTAATTTTCGTATTCGCTTTTCGGTGATGCTATTTCCTTCAGGGAATACTAATAGTGCACCTCCATTTGCCAGCAGCTTAAAGCAATGAGAGAAGATGAGGTCGTTGTTATGCGTTTCATTTGGTAACGTGGAGGGTCGATAGACGGGAATCATGTTTAACTGGTTCGTGTACAACCACGATTTGATTCCACTTCCAAAGAACTCCGCAGCCGCCAGAAAATGATTCGATCGATTCATGCGGGTAGCTATTACCATCGGATCCATAAACGCGCTTGGATGGTTCGCCACGAAAATCACCGATCCATTTTTAGGGATGCGGTCAATTCCGGTTATCACTATTTTTCTGAAGTAAGAGTTAAGTGTTAACCGGGCAATCCATTTGACGAGTCTGTACAGCACAATCTTTAAATAGTGAAATGCGTTGAGTACTAGTTCAATTTAGCTTTGAAGAGTTCAACCCGCCTGATCATTTTATTAAAGAACTTGTTGCGTTCTTTTTCAGCAGAAGCGCTGATCAATGTTGAGTTTTTAATCAAGGTGTCGAGGTATTTTTCTGTTTTATTGCAAAACGATTCCTGGTGCGTGGTGAGCAGACTTAACGTATTGTAATTGATGTACACAATGCGCATGTTATCCATGCGGGCAAATACAGTATTATCGGCAATAAGAATTTCATTTTCATACAGACGAAATGCTTCACCGTCTGCTTTCCGGCCAACAGATGCTTCCGTTTTTATCAATTGGAGTAGCTCAATTAATTTATCGCATAGCCCCGTTGCCTGATTCGCATCTGAAAAAAAGCGGCACTCGTGGTAAAAATCAATTTGCTTGATCGTCTCATTGATGGCTTCATCGCTCCATATCTCCGCACTGGGCACCGTTCTATAAAGTTTCCAGAGTTTTGTGGCTGCCTGAAGAATGGACGTTGGAATCACGTCTGCATCGAATGATTTATGAATGTAGTTTGGATCTTTGATCACCGTCTTCAGCCAAAAGAACATTTTAAAAGCCGATAGCTCAGGCAGCCTGAAGTGATGAAAGATCGGCATATCGCGAGCCGCAAAAATCATTTCTCTTCCATCGAAGCCGTTTACAACTTCAAGATTGCTTCCAACAGAATTTAACCATTGCTCCAGTGTGTAGTTGGTGCTCAATGCCCGATGATGAAAGAGTGATGTGTTGGCCGCGGGCGAGAACAGCGCATCCAATGAAACGCCAAAGCGATCGCACAATTTTTTGACTTCATCCAGTGATAATACTGTCTCTCCCCGGATTCTTCTGTAGGCGCTATCGCGACTTACATTCAACAGCTCAGCGAGCTTATCGGCAAATGATATATTCCCGGGCACCCGACTTTTAATCTGCTCCAGAAAAACGGATTGAATATTAGTAGTTGTTGTCGGTTGACCCATGAGTGGAATCCGTTAGCTCAGTTTTGCTTTACAGGCTGTGATCCGTTCTTCTATTTTTCCAAAAAAACGATTGCGTTCTTTTTCTGCCGTGGCGCTGATTAAGGCTGAGTTCTTAATGAGATTGTTCATGTACGCCTCCGTCTTTTCACCAAACGGACCCTGGTGTGTGGTAAGTAAATCGAGGGTGTTGTAATTGACGAAAACAAAACGCTCATTGTGCATCTTGGCAAAAATGGTATTGTCTAAAATCAATATTTCATTTTGGTAGAGCATAAAACTTCCACCCTCTGATTTTATTCCTTCCGATGCTTCCGCTTTTATTCGATTGTTAAACTCAATCAGAAGGTCGCATAAATGTGAGGCTTGATTTTTTTCAGAGAAGAAACCGCACTCGTGATAAAATTCAATTTGCTTGAGCGTGCCATTGATGGCTTCCTCACTCCAGATTTCGATTGTTGGCAAGGCTGCGTAAAGCTCCCACGCTTTTGCTGCCACTGCCAAAAGTTCGCGGGGAATTACATCAGAATGATAAGACACATTTTCGTATTGATGATCTTTGATAACAGACTTTGACCAAACAAACAACTTGAAGGCTGCTAACTCCGGAAGTTGGAAGTAATGAAAAATGGGAATGTCCTTGGCGGCAAAAATCAACTCAAGTTCTTTTGATGACTTTGCTAACTCCAGATTTTGAATGAGAGAATTAAGCCAGGCTTCCAGCGTGTGATTGATGTCAATGGCCTGGTGCTGAAAGAGCACCATGTTAGAATCCGGGGAGATGATGGCATCCAGCGAAACTCCATAGTGATCATATAATTTTTTTGCCTCATCCAAAGAAAGGACGGTGTCACCGCGTATTCTGCGATAAGCGCTATCCCTACTGACATTTAGAAGCTCGGCCAATTCATCTGCAAACGCGACATTCTGTGGCAGTCGATTGCGGATTTGCGTCAGGAACACGGACTGGACGCTGTCAGGGGCCGTAGAAGAATTCAATGCATAACGGTTTGGTAAATAATAATAACCCAAAAAGTCAGGATTTGCAATAATCGCAAATCGGCAGGGGCAGTTCTACATCTTCGTTTTTATCTGCAATTGTTAATCAGACTGTTCGCAAACAATGAAATCGAAGCGAGTGGTGATCAGGGTATGTTTACATCATCAAAACGCAAGAATCTTTTAGTCATTATAAACCCCTAACCCAAACATTATGAAATACTCAATTTCGTGGAACGAAGGTGACTTAGCCCCGATCATTTCAATTGTTGGAGCTTCTATTTGTTTTATCCTTTATTGGTTTACCTACAGCTCCGAAAAAGTAAAGCAATATTTTTATTCCAGGTATCCCAACGACAACGGAAAAATCTATCACATCTTGTTTGTCAAGTACATGGCGTTGGTCACGTTCGTCATTCTTCCAGGCATTTTATTTTATTTTTTACTGCCGGAATATTCCTTAAGCGATTTTGGTTTGACTTTTTCTCGGGGAACAACCCTTATTTCGCTGCAATGGATAGCCGCTCTTGGCATTCTTATACTGATCATGAACTGGTTTGCGGCCAGAAGAGCGAAGACATTTCGCATGTATCCACAAATACGTGTGAAGGAGTGGGATGCGAGACTTATTCTTACCTATTGCCTGGCGTGGAGCGCCTACTTGTTTGGCTATGAATTGCTGTTCAGAGGATTTTTATTATTCCCGTTGGTTGATTCAATTGGTATTTGGCCCGCCATTGCCGTGAACATCGCCCTGTATTCCGTCTCGCATATTCCGAAAGGAATGGACGAAACGATTGGTGCTCTCCCATTTGGAATTGTATTATGCCTGATCACACTGCAAACAGAAACAATCTGGGCTTCTTTCGTAATTCACGTGGCGCTGGTTCTTTCCAACAGTTTGGTGGCGTTGATGTTTCACCCGGAAATGAGAATTGTAAAAGTTAGAAATACAAGCACGCTATGAAAATTTCAATATTAATTATGTTGCCAGGCCTAACAACGTTGCTGCTTACCTCATGCTTTAGCTATAAAGAGATACATACGCCACAGAGCCACACGTTCATTTCAGGCGAAGTTTATAAAGTGTATATCAAAAAAGACTCCGCCATTCGAATCAAGATTGAGGAGGCCAGTACAACTGAAATTTTTGGAAGAGTTCATCGATTTGATTATTCCGGTGAAGTGGATAGGAAACTTGGGCATTATGGAATTCATATCGACAGCATCGTCAGACTTAAGAAGAGAAAGTTCAGTCCACTAAAAACAATTGGTGCCGTCATAGAGACCTGGTTATTTTTCTTCTTGCTCTCGGATAACCTTGATAAGGTCACACCGGATATGCCAATCGTAATATAGATAGTTTCGAGAGTTACCATGTTAAGCTTAAAACATCAATTGTCATGAAAAGGAAAACAGTACTTTGTTTGCTTCTACATTTAGCGGTCAATTGTGCAGCTCAAAACTACATTGACATAGCAAGATTTCAATATAGCACAACGCCACTTAATCGTTTTGAGAACAGCAGTTCCAGCACGCGACTTAAGGAACTTGGTTTGGATGTCACGCTTCCGATTGTTATTAATTCCTCCGATGCATTTCTTACCGGCCTGATCTGCGAACGAATGCAAACAAAATTATTTGAAGGCGGCCCGATAGAAACATTCTCTTCAGTTGGAGTAAGAATAGGATTGTCAAAAAAATATTCTGAAAGATGGTCAGGCACTTACTTATTGATTCCCAAGTTGGCGTCTGATTTTTCAAATGTTACACGAAGAGATGCGCAGACGGGCGCAATTGCGATGATGAAATACACCAGGAGCGAAAATCTGAACTACAAGTTTGGGATGTATTATAATTCAGAGCTATTTGGTCCATTCGTGGTGCCACTGTTTGGTTTTTATCGTCTTAGTGCTGATAAAAAGTTTGAGGCAAATTTAACGCTTCCATTTATGGTCGATCTGAACTACAGGCTTCACAACCGCTTAAACATTGGGGTCAACTTTCTTGGTCAGGTGCGGTCGTATCATCTTGGCAACGTTGAAGTGACCAACTCCGGTGGTTATGTTGTAAAGACGACCAACGATATATTTGGCTATTTGAAGTTTAATTTGAGTAAGGGATTGAGCATCCAAACCAAGGTTGGATATTCTTTGGGAAGGAGCTACAGGGTTTATGACGATGCAGAAAGGATAACGATGGGATCAATATTGGTGAGGATTGGCGACAATCGTCAGCAGCTAAACACAGATTTTTCCAATGGCCTTATATTTCAAACGAGTCTCTCGTATAGATTTGTCAAAGATTGAAAGTCGAATTTTTAATAGATATTGGTAATCGTTTTCTAAATTGAATATAAAATTTTAGTATGGATTTAATCTTAAACAATAAAAAAACTGTTCAAGCCTGGTGGATGTACGATTGGGCCAACTCAGTTTATAATCTGGTGATCACCACCACTTTTTTTCCGATCTACTTTTTGGGTGTCACCAAGTCGGCTTATGGCGAAAACAGTGTTCCGTTTCTGGGAAGGATGTTTAAGAACTCAGCGTTATACGACTACACATTGGCGTTTGCCTATCTGGCCATCGCACTTTTTCTTCCCATTCTTTCATCTATTGCAGACAGCCAGGGAAACAAAAAAAGATTCATGCAATTCTTTTGTTTTCTGGGCGGCCTTTCGTGCATCGGACTCTATTGGTTCAAAGGTGTAAATATTGAATGGGGAATAGCATGTTTTATCGGAGCGGTAGTTGGCTACGCAGGCAGTTTGGTTTTTTATAATTCTTACCTGCCGGAGATTGCCGCGCTGGAAGATCGTGATAAGGTGAGTGCGAGAGGATTTATGATGGGTTACATTGGCAGCGTCATTTTACAATTAATTGGTTTTGGTCTTGTCCTTTACTTTCAGTCGAAAGGCGATAATACATCGGGGCCGCTGATTACTTTTCTATTGGTGGGCATCTGGTGGATTGGGTTTGCTCAAATAACATTTGCCTATCTTCCTAATGGCACACCATCGAAAGAAAAGAAAGGAAAAAACTTTTTAACCTCTGGATTTAAAGAGCTTGCCGTTGTTCTTGGTCAAGTGCGCAAGCTTGGTGTATTGAATTGGTACCTAGCCTCGTTCTTTTTTTATAGCATGGGAGTTCAAACGGTGATGCTGGCGGCCGCGATGTTTGGTAGTAAAATGTTGGGATTGCCACCCACCAAACTCATCATCACCCTGGTGTTGATTCAATTAGTGGCAGTAGCAGGTGCCACATTAATAGCCAGGATGTCTGGCATTTTTGGAAATCTGAATGTGCTCATGAGCATTGTGATTTTGTGGGTAGTGATATGTGTGGCAGCGTATGAAGTGGCCAATTTAAAGGAGTCGGGCGTAAATGTGGAATTTCATTTTTATGGACTGGCCGTTGCGGTTGGTTTGGTAATGGGAGGTATACAATCGCTAAGCAGAAGTACCTATAGCAAGCTCATGCCAGTGACGCACGATACAGCTTCTTTTTTCAGCTTCTATGATATGACCGAGAAGATCGCTATCGTGATTGGTGTTTTTACGTTTGGCGTGATCGATGAACTGCTCGGAATGAAAAATTCGGTACTTTCGTTAATTGTTTTTTTTGCTATTGGATTCATTGCCTTAGTGATCACACGCAGCAAGCAGAAAGGAATGGTCGTTTCCTAGATATCTTCATTTATCGGGTTTAGAAGTATTTCTTTTGTTCAAGTAGAGAAGAGCCTATGAAAAATTTAATCATTGTCTTGGTCATTCTTCTTTCGGGCTGCAAGGCTTCGACCATAAAAAGGGAACTCAAAAGCGTGGACGAGATTTCTTCTGTTAATCCACAGCATAAATACTTAAAAGCGCACATGAAGGATGGCACGGTGTATATCTTAAACAACTGGTATACCGACAATGTTGATAGCACACTGCATGGCTATGGCGCACTGCTTGACATTAACAGAAGAGTATTACAAGAAAGAAAAAAGGCCGAGCCAGCCACAGCAGTTAATGAGAGTTTCAAAATCCCAATAAGTTCATTGGCCTTAGTGGAAACGAATGATCCCGGATCCTCCTATTCCGGAGGGCTAACATTTTTGACAGGGGTCTCTGGAACCATCACTATACTCTGCCTCACAAATCCAAAGGCTTGTTTTGGGTCTTGTCCTACCTTTTATGCATCAGATGGCGATACATTAACTCTTCAGGCCGAGGGTTTTTCGACAAGCGTTTCCCCCAAGTTGGAAAAAAATGATATTGACATGCTTTATCATGCCCGAGCTCAGTTGGACTTTGAAATGATTGTAACAAATGAAGCGTTGGAAACACATAGTATCCGACATGCTAACCTGCTAGTACTTGAGAAGAAGGAGTACCAACGAATTTTTGTTACACCTCAAGCGGACTTCCTGGCCTGTACCAGTTTCACTTCTCCGGCATTGACTTCTCTTAATGCTCAGTTAGTTGAGAAAGTCAAGACTCCCGATGGTATTGAATACTTCAGCCTGGCGGACGACCACAATTTGGATAGTAAAGAAGATATTTTTATTTCTTTCCCAAATCAAAACTTTAGTAATACTGGCCTGGTGATTGGTAAGCGTCAGACCCTGCTCACCACGTTCCTCATGTATCAAGGGCTTTCATATATGGGGCGTACAGTTGGTCATTGGATTGCTGAGGTTGAATCCGGAAACATCGCAACGGAAAAAGGAATATTTGGTATTCTTGGAGGCATTGAAATTTATTACAAAGATGATAAGAACACATGGGTAAAAGTTGAAGAGATAGATGAGACGGGGCCAATCGCAACCGACTTCAATATTGTGCCACTTCCTAAAACAAAGAATGAAACAATTGATATCAAGCTCCGCATGACCAAGGGGCTATGGAGAATTGATTATTTGTCGTTAGTTAAAATTGAGAATGCCGTGGAGCCTCAAATCATCAAGCCGACCTATGCTGAGACCATTAGAGGACATGAGAAAGAGCCACTAAAGAAATTACTAGATGAAAGTCAATTTTTAGTTACCTACCCTGGCGAAGCCTTATGTATAAAATACCAACTCCCAACTGTTTCTTGCGACTTGTTTTTAGATTCAAAAGGTTATTACCTTGAATGGATTAGGGAGCAATGGGAAACTGAGCAGAATTTAAAAATGTTAAAGCTGATGGTATCGCGGCCAAAAACGTATTTAAACAAGGCGGCCGAAAAATATAAAAAGATAGAGCCACTGATGGAAGATACTTTTTGGAAAAGCAGATATGTACAAAAATAAATTTCCCTTTGTCGTTCTGATTGTCATTGCCACCGCATGCGGAGCAATAAAGGCACCTACCGGACAAGTGCCGAGAAGAGAGGAAATCGAAACGGATGCCTTTGGAGGTTGGATTCATTTGAACCTTCTCTCAAAGGAGGAATCGGAAGGCGAATTGATAGCTCTTTCAAATGACTCTATTTTTGTGTTTAATCAAAAGATTGTGCCCATTGCTAAGCAAGATGTAGCAACAGCCAGACTAATCATGTATAATACCGATGCCAATCGCTTTGCAACCTGGACGACCTTGGGCAGTGTTGGCTCCATCAGCAATGGGCTTTTCCTTATTATTACGTTACCTGCCTGGATCGCAACCGGAGTTTCAGCCACCACCAGAGAATCGGCAAGAGTAAATTATCTTGATTACCCGCAGACTAACTGGACGAGAGTAAATGAATTCGCGCGATTTCCACAAGGTTTTCCTGTTGGACTTAATAGATCTGAACTTCGAGCAAGACCAAAAAAATAGGCTGCGCTTAATTCTTTTCAAACTGCTTTTCCAAGGGTCCTGCCTTCTCAAGGTCCTCAATAATCTTCCGGTCAAGCGGACTTTCTTTAATCACGTTATAATTTTCCCAAAACTTTTTGTTGTAGGGCAAGTCTTGATATTGAAGCCCATAGCTGCGCATTTTTTCGGTGGTGCCTATCCTTTCCTCCGGCTCCGGGTTAACGTTGTTCACCAAAAGTTGCTGATGAAGTTCAGTTTCAAATTTTAGTTCACCCGTAGTGGCGTCATACCAATTTATCCTGGAGTCGATCGCTAGAAAATTCAAATACATTTTGTGATTATACTCTTTAAAGTCAATTACTCTTTTTAAGCCAACAAACTTGCTCACGAGACCTCTCTTTTTATTGATGGTTTCCTGTTGGTCGTTTTCGTACTCCAGATGAATAATGCTGTATGTTTTCTTGTCGATGTAAATAACAAGTCGGTAATCGCGCTTATGACTCACCACAAAAATATCGTGGCCGTTATAATAAGAATCCTTTTCTCTGTTCAGACTGGAGAAGAAGATATCCTCTTCGGGGAACTGACGATAACGAACATTGTTGTGAAGAAGAAGGTCCTCTAATAAATTATCTTCATCAAAGTAGGCCGTGAATTTATTGGAGTAACCCAAACTTCTGCGCACCTCTAACAAGGCAACCCGCTCGCGAAGCTTAAATTTATTTCTGGGGGCTTTATAATTTTCATCATAGATTTTGACGGCAGCCTCCAAGAGCGAAATATAAACTCCCCCCACTTTTTTTATATCACGATAGAATCCATCCATCAGATAAGGAGACATGGCGTAGTTTTCTTCAATCCGCGAAAGCGCTATCCGTAAAATCTCTCCACCTTTTAATGAATCTGTCACCACTACTTCTTTCAGAACTGTAGTCGATTTATCCAACTCTATGACTTGATTTTTGTTGTCAAGCAAGGTCCATACGGGAGCCTGATAGCTATTGTAGCCCAGGGTACTAATCACAAGATTCTCGTTTCTGAATTCTACAGGTATGTAAAAATCAAAATCTCCCTGCATGTTGGTGATGGTGCCAATTGGTTTGTCCAGGATACCCACCGTAGCAAAGACGAGAGGTTCCTTTGTCTCTTTGTCAACCACCTTAGCCGAAATAGTGAGCGTCTGCGCATTTGCCAGTGTGCCCAAAAGAAGCAGGCAGGAAAAAATAATTCGACTCATTAAATGATTTAACTATGAAAACTGATTTTAAATATAATCTTTTCAGGAGAAGCGATGGGTAATTATTATACCGGCAAAAACAGATGTTTAACCTCCTAATACGATCATTGGTCGGCTTTGCTTTCAAATCATTAAATTTATAGAACAATTTTCCTGATACGTGAAACTTATTGAAAGTATTCCTAAAATCTGGAGGCAAGCCTATTTCCTCATCTGCCTTTGGTATGCCATTAATTTTGTGATCAGTGTTTTTTTCGATTGGAAATTTGAGAACCCTCAAACCTATGTTCTTTGGAATGGTTTCTTCCTTTTTGAGGCGCTTTGTGTTTTTATTGCGCTGATCTTTTTTTGGTCCCATTTTCTGTTCAAGTTCGAACCTGTCTTTCAATTAGCCGGTCATATCGTGGGCATCGTGTTGTTCTTTCTGGTCAACGGCACACTGTCTTATTATTTTACCGACTACATGGAAGGCTTTGTTTACTTTGTTCATTGGAAAGAATACATGATCGGTCTCATGAGCTGGGATGCTCTTCGCTTTTTTGATCAGTATATTATTACCGTGGGTGTTTATTATGTCATCCGCTATTTTCAGGGTCTTCAAAAGCAAGAGCAGGAGAAGAGCGAACTGCAATTGAAAAACAAAGAGATGCAAATCTCGCTGCTAAAATCTCAAATCAACCCACATTTTCTTTTTAATACATTGAATTCCATCAGCACGTTGATGCATTCCAGTAAAGATCAGGCGCGAAAAGTAATCACGCAGCTGTCTGATATTTTTAGATATGCTTTGGATTCGCACGGAGGTGAACGGGTGAAATTGATTCACGAAATTGATTTTATTGAAAACTACGTACGCATCCAACAAGTACGTTTTGGTGATCGCCTGAAGTTTATCAAAGACATTGATCCGGCCTGCTTCGCAACGTTGATACCCCCCATGATTTTGCAGCCGTTGGTTGAGAACTCAGTTAAATATGGCATAGCACCAAAAGAAGAAGGCGGCACGATTACGTTAACGGTGAAGCGCTCTGGAAATATTATTTTTTTTGAAGTAAAAGATGACGGGTTGGGGTCAAAAGCGAAAAAAGTAATGGATGGAAGCTCGAGTGGTGTGGGTATGAGCAACACAGATCTGAGATTGAAGAGTTACTATGGCCCACAATCCGGATTAAGGGTACGATCACATGAAAATGGATACGTAGTTAGTTTTTATATCCAGGAAGACGACCACGATCAAGTTGTGAGCGAATCAGAATTAGTAAACCAAGAAGTATGAATACAACCTGTTTGATTATTGATGACGAGAAGTTGGCGCGCGATCTGCTGCGCGAATACCTGGAGTCCTTTTCTGAGATTGAAATAATTGGAGAGGCATCAAAGGGGAACGAAGCAGTAGAGAAAATTAATAAGCTGAAGCCGGATCTTATTTTCTTAGATGTGCAGATGCCAGGCATGACCGGATTTGATGTGCTGGAAGATATTGATCACGAGCCTTATGTGATTTTCACCACTGCGTATGATCAATATGCAATTAAGGCGTTTGAAAAAAATGCAGTTGATTATTTATTGAAGCCACTTGATCAGGAACGTTTCCGCCTGGCTGTGAACAGAGCATTGAAGCAAAAGAAATTGGAAACAAGCAACCTGGAAGACTTATTAGATAGTCTGAGGGGCGAGCGAAAATCTTCTTATGATACCCATGTCTTTGTTCAGAAATCGGAAAAGCTATTCAATCTCCCTGTTGAGGAGATTGTTTATCTCGAAGCATCTGGCGACTATACAATCATCACCACAAAGTCTGATCAGTTTGTTAGCTCTTCTGGTATCGGTAAGCTTGATGAGATGATGAATCCCGACTCGTTTATACGAGTGCATCGGTCTACGATTATTAATCTTAGCTTTCTCAAAGAAATTGAACGCCATTTTAATGGTGGCATGGTTGTTAAAATGCAAAACGGCAAGAGCTTTCCAGTGAGCCGAACATATGCCAAAGCAATTCGCAAAAAGGTTGTCTAAGTTTTCTTGAGGAATGCTGTGTCTGCGCAGGAAAATAATTAGCCAAATCGGCTCATTCCTGTAAATTCGCGTGGTCTTTTCTTTAAGTAATGCGATACGCGGTAAAAGCACTGTTACTAATATTGATTTTGTTGGGCCCGGCCTCAATCTGGGCTCAACAAATAGTATTAACGGAAGCTCAAGCGCAATTTGAAGTGGAGGGCCGTCTCACTTATCTGCGAGACGAAGGACATTCACTAACGATAGACGATGTTCTTAACAAGGAATTCTTGTCTCTTCCGCCCGATCGCGTTCCCACATTTGGTTTTAATAAAGCCTCGTATTGGTTTAAACTGGAACTAAAAAATCAGAGTCATTTTGAAAAATGGTATGCCGAGGTGGCCTATGCACCGTTAGACTCTGTCAACTTTTATTTCCAGGATGATTCGACCAAATTGTGGCGTCTGAAAAAATCAGGTGACGCGTACCCCATCTCGTCACGCGAAGTGCGTCACCGATACCCGATTTTTTCATTCGCTATTAAGGAAGGCGAATCAAAGACATTGTACATCCGGGTGAGGTCTATTTCTTCGTTGCAAGTTCCAATTACTCTTTGGGAGTCAACTGAATTTTACAAATCAAATTATCAGACGCAGTTTAAGAATGGTATTTTTTATGGCGTGCTGCTGATTATGATTTTTTATAATCTGTTTCTTTTCATCTCCATTCGCGACAACATCACGCTGTACTATATTCTCACGCTGATCAGCGGAACGAACGTCATTGCATTTTTTCAAGGATATGGTTTTTTCTATGTCTATCCAGAACATCCGGAATGGAACAATTTATTTTCTGCCTTTAGTGGGCCGTTGTTTATCATTACATCTTGCCTGTTAACCAAGGCATTTCTTAATCTCAGGTTCTTCAGTCCGTTCCTCAATCGGTTGATTATGGCAAGTGCAATGCTGGCCGTTACGCTTTCAGTTTCGATCTTCCTTTTGCTGCCGCGTATTCCGCTTTATTACCTTCATTACCTCACCATCTTTCATTGCACAGTTATTCTAATCAGTGCTGCCTACTGCTTCTATAAAAAGTACAGGCCGGCTCGCTATTTTTTGCTGGCATGGGTCACTTTATTATTGGCAGCCACTACTTTATCATTGAAGAATCTTGGCGTGATTCCAGCCAATTATATTTCCAGTTTAAGTTTGTATGTGGGAGGTATCATGCAGACGTTGTTGATCTCCTTTGCCATTGGTGATCGATTAAATATTCTCACCAAAGAAAACCAGGAAGCCAAGGAAAAGGAATTTAAACGGGAGCGCGAAATAAAGGAACATCTTGAACAAGAAGTGTCCTTGCGCACAGAAGATTTGAAATTAAAGAATGAACAATTGCAAGAATTGAATATTGTAAAAGATAAGCTGTTCTCAATTATCTCCCACGACTTAAAAGGTCCATTGAACTCCTTAAAGGGATCGCTGACCGTGTTGCAGATGGGAGGCGTGAATGAAGTTGAATTTAAAAAACTCATTGACGGCATTGGTGTACAACTCCATCATACCTCGGATTTCCTCAGTAATCTATTACAATGGGCGAAAATGCAAATGGATGGACAGCTGTATGCTCCGGAGGAAATTCACCTGGCAAACCTTGTCGAAAATAATTTTCAATTGTTGAAGTCTGAGTTTATTCAGAAAGGAGTATCGGCCGACAATCAAATTGCAGCATCTGCTAAAGCATGGGCAGATCCGAACATGATTGACGCAGTGTTTCGGAACATTATCTCGAACGCGATAAAATATTCTAAATCGGGAGGTAAGATTACGGTGTCGGCAGTAGTCAAAGAAAACATAGTAGAAGTTTCAGTCACTGACAATGGCATTGGTATACCTTCCAGGCATTTGACCACTTTGTTCACGCTTCAGGGAGTGACTACTCAGGGAACCCGCGAAGAAAAAGGAACGGGTATCGGATTGGTGCTCTGTAAAGAATTGATTGAAAAGAATGGCGGCAAAATTTGGGCATCCAGTAAAGAAGGCGAGGGTAGTGTGATCAGTTTTTCTCTGCCGTTAAAATCAAACTAGCTTGGTTAAAAGCGCATAATCGCTTTATTGATCAAGCCAATTATTTTTTTGTAAAAGTTTCAAAACGTAATCAGCATCTGCCTCAATATCGCGCGGAGTGTTGCAGAGAATCACAAATAGAATTTTTTTGTCAGGAACAGTCACGTAGTTGGCTACAAATCCGCCTTGACTTCCAGTGTGCCCGACAGTTTTAAGACCATCTTGTGTTTGTCCAATAAACCATGACCAGCCAATTTTGGGAGGTTTTGAGTCGGCCCAGTTATTCGGATGAAATATTGTTTTTGATTGAGCAATTGTTTCTGATTTCAGAAAGATAGATTGGCGAATGGCCTCTTCATATTTCGTTAACTCTTCAGTTGAACTCCAAACGCCACCATTGCCTGCGGCAGGAAACGTTGGCTCTTCACCATAGTCATCCTCTTTCCACTCGCCTTTTATTTTGTTGTAGGCATGAGCGACTCCGCTTTCAGGATGCGGGCCATCTGTGATCGTAGTAGTAGTCATGCCAGACGGCTTGAGAATATTCTCTGCGATGAATTTTTGCCATTTCATACCGCTTACTTGTTCAACAATCAGGGCAAGTCCGTTATAGGCGGGATTGGAATATTCAAAGCGTTCACCCGGTTCAAATACAAGAGTATCCGTTTGAGTTACGGGTGCCCAATTCTCCGCGTCCTTAGCGGTCAAGTAAAATACGGTGTCTTTGCTTACCTGACGATTGTCGGGCAAACCAGATGTATGCGAAAGCAGGTGCTTGATCTTCACACGCTTGGCAATGTCTTTTTTCTTGAAGTTTGGGAAGTATTTGTATAGACTGTCCTCTACCGAAAGCTTTCCTTGCTCTTGCAGAATAAGGATAGCGTTTGATACAAACGTTTTTGAAATAGATCCCAGATTAAAGAGCGTTTTGCTAGTGATGGATTCTTTCGTTACAACATCAGCAACGCCATAGCCTTTTGAGAAAACAATGCTATCATTTTTTAGCAGCAGCACAGCTGCACCCGGTTCAGTGGCTGGAAAAGTTACCGTGTACAGACTGTCAAGCGTTGCAGCAATATCGGGTTGACGCTTCTCTTTAGGTGCGCAAGCAAAGAAAATTGCAATGAGCGAGATGATCCAAATTTTTTTCATGAAGCGAAGTTAAAAATCCTCCAATAAAATCGACTAACCGCTTCGAAGATAGAAAAGGATTAATTCAATTCTTTGATTCGCCTCACCGTAGCAATTCCAAATCCAATCATCAGAATGCCTGTTCCCAGCCATAAGATATTTATGTATGGCTTTTCCATGGCTTTGATAATCACCCAATCTTTTTGGCGCGTGTTCAACCCAAGAGAGAACTCATCTGTTTCCGGGTGGATATTGAGTAACGTAATTTTTACTCCGAGATCATTTACTTCCGAAAAAATGCGACCCACTTGCGATCTTCCTTTGATGAGGAAAATAGGTTCGGCAGTATAGGTATCTCGTTCGCCTTGTAATTCGATCACAGCCTTTACAGCAACATCTTCTGCGTTGAGTTCAAGTCCGGGAATTTTGTCCAATCGCTTTACTTCTTTTAGTGTGGCCACATAGTCGTTCACAAAAAACTGTTGCCCTTGTTTTACTTTGATCTCCTCCATCTTGCTCCATTCCGGCTCAGAGTTTGGATCCATAGGGGCCGAAACGTGCGTATATAGATCGCTGCCAAAATTTTTCTTGATGTCGGGTGAGGCCAGAAAACCGCCCATCGCAGGATTTATTTGCACCCTCGGAAAAAGAGAGGCAGCTATTTCGCCATTCTTCCGCAATTCAATTTCATAAAAGGTATTCTCCGGGTAGACTTCAAAGGTGTCCTTCGCGCTGTATAATTTTTTTGATTTGAAGATGATATCTTTCTTCGCCACCACCTTGAAAGGATCTTCAGTGAGTTCGATGTCACTCTTCTTCACATAACCAGACTTATGTCGCGGTTCCAAACGCTCACCAAGATATTCGATATCATAATCCGCCATGGTGCGTGGCTCATTAATAAAAAGCAAAAGATTGTCGCGATTAAATTCTGTGCCTGCTTCTTTCCGATATAACAGACCGGTGTTATTGAGCGAAACGACATCGGAATAGCCAGACGAAAACATAATTCCAATCAGCATCAGGCCAATGCCAACGTGTGAAATGGCACCTCCAGAAAGCCTCGGTGTTGATCTGAATATCGTACCAAGCGTTTTGGCATTTGAAACGATTATGAAAACACCTGCGAGCGTCAATAAGAGGTAAGTGGGATGATACACGCGTGCAATCAGAATGATCGTTGCGAAAATAATGAGTGTAATCAAGGCAGGCATGAGAAGTTCTTTTTTCCAATTGCCATGATCCATTTTTCGCCACCAAAAGAATTGACCTATACCGGAGAGTAGCGCTACAGCAACGCCAAACCATAATTGAAACTTCGAGTAGAATTGCAATTGATTGGCTGGTGGTGCCAGATTTGAAACACCGCCAAACAGGCCAACTATTTTATTATAAACCGGAATGGAAGTTGGCAACAATACCTGGAACCCCATGAGACAAAGTGTTGTGGCACCCAGAAAGATCCAGAATTCGCGTGAGTAGGTGGAAACTTCTTTTTCTGAAGTAGGAATTTCTTTCCAACGCACAGCCGATAGCACAATTGCTGCTAAAGTAAAGAAGACAAGATACACCAGAAGTTGTCCTGAAAGACCGAGGTCGGTGAACGAGTGAACAGACGCATCACCAAGAATGCCACTTCGGGTTAAGAAAGTAGAATAGAGAATTAGAATAAACACCGCAATGACTAAAATAATGGAACTCTTCAGCGCTGTAGCATTATTCTTATACACAATCATGGTATGAATGGATGCGATCTGAATCAACCATGGAATGTATACTGCGTTTTCAACTGGATCCCAATTCCAGTAACCACCGAAACTTAATGTTTCATACGCCCAATAGCCACCCATTAAGATGCCAAGCCCAAGAACTGCGCCTGAAAACAAAGCCCATGGGAGAGCAGGCTTCACCCATTCTGAATATTTTTTTTGCCATAGTCCCGCAATGCAAAACGCAAATGGAACAAGGGTGGTAGCGAAACCTAAGAAAAGCGTGGGCGGATGAATGACCATCCAATAATTTTGAAGCAATGGGTTTAATCCGTTGCCGTCTTTCGGAATAAAATCGGGTTGCATCTTGAAGATGGGATCATCCATTGCATCGCGAAGCAAGATGAAAGGAGAGCTTCCGAGTTTGATGTTCACTAAGGGGATGACTACACCTAAAATCATCGAAGCCAGAAAGGCCTGCACCAGGGCAAAGATGACCATCACAGGAGCTTCCCAGTTGCGTTGCGTGTTGATGACAATCACACCCAGTATCGCTTGCCAAAACATCCACAACAAAAAACTTCCTTCCTGGCCTTCCCAAAAGCAGGACACCATGTACTGCCCGGGCAAATGAAGGGAAGAGTGGGCGTAGGCATAGTGATATTCAAAATAATGTTGGTAAATAATTACAAAAAGACTTGCCACAATGCCGATCACAGCAACGGTGTGTGCATAGAAACCGATGCGGGCGTTCTTTAACCAATCTTCCTTATGTTTTAAATCTGATGTTGATTGAGCACGCAAATAGGCAAATGCGCAAACCAGAGACGTGACAAAAGATGCAATAACAAAGAGATGACCAAGGTCACCAATAAATAAATGAAGCATTAATTTAAATGTTCAGCTGCAAAATAATTTTAAAGAATAGATTAGACTCCTGCGTTCAGTTTTTGATCCTGATACTTGGACGGGCACTTCAAAAGAATTTTGTTGGCGACAAAGTTTTCGCCTTGATAGCTCCCGATGACTACCACTTTTTCAGATCGCGCAAAGTCTGGAGGCATTGGCTCGTTGTAGTAAACTTTCTGTTCCTTGTTATTATCGTCAACAAGAGTGAAGGAAAAAGACAAGTTATCAGCCGATTTCTCCATGCCAACAATGTTGCCATTGCTGTCTTTTTTTAACTCACCGACAACGTGTATGCTGGTTGTATTTCCGGTGGAAGCCATTTCATAGGCTTGATTAAAGTTTACATAAGTGCTGGCATCGCCAGCTGTTGAGATAATGATGGCAATTGCAGCCGCAATGACGACAATGGCAATGATGTGTGATTTTTTCATAATACCGCGCTTTCCGCCTTAAAGTTAAGGCAAAAAAATCGGATTCTGGGGGAAGGTATGGATGACGAAAGTCAGTTGGAGACTTCTTTTTCGCTGATTTTCTTCTCGAGTCCGGAAACTTTCCTGTCCATCATAAAAAGATAGGCGGCAATTCCTAAAAAAATGAGGGCCATGATGGACACCACTACATAGATTTTGCCTTCTGATCGCATGGTATCCGCCATTTCAACTTCTTGCTGCGCGAAAATTGGAAATTGAATCAGCGTAAGCGCGAATGTTATTAATACTCTATACATTTTTTTTATCGTCAAGGTCTAACAATTTCTCCTCCAGAAGTTTCATTCTTATTCTGAGAGTGGCTATCCAGCAACCCAATAGTATCCAACCAATCACGGCCGGATAAAACACCATTCTCATATTGCTGTCAAGGTCATACATGTTGAAGCCCGGATTGCCGCCACTTCCGGGGTGCATCGAACTAGTCATTCGAGGTATGATAAAGATGAGCGGAATCATCGCGGCAAACGCAAAGATATTATAGACAGCACTTAATCGTGCCCGTTGTTCTTCATTTTCAATTGAGCCTCTCAATACGAAGTAAGCGAGATAAACCAATAGCGCTATCGCGGCACCATTTTGTTTGGGATCGCCATGCCAGGGAGAACCCCAAGTATAATTTGCCCAGATCATACCGGTAAAAATTCCAAGCAAGCCAAAGACGAGTCCTGTGTTTGCAAATTCAACAGACCAAATGTCTTTTGTGAAAGATGGCTTGCGCAGATATTTTATCGCATTGATAGTAGAAACCAAAAACATAAACACCATTCCAAACCACATCGGAACGTGGAAGTAGAGGGCTCGGATGGTTTCGTTGACAATGTTGAGGCGAGGGACGTAGAATAACAAGCCGCCAATGATGGTGTAAATCAATAGTATGACCGAGACAATTTTCCACCAGAGACTTCTCATCAATAAAAAATTTTAGCTCCGCCAAATATACGGGAAGAGGAGATATGAAACGGCTGTGACCAGGCAATTAATAGCGGTGAGAACGAGAATTTCATCAAGGCTTACAGAGCGGTCTAACCCATCCAGACAATTTTTGGTGATTTTAATAGCCATTAATAAAATTGAAATCACAACGGGGAAGCTGAGAACAGCCATTAAGATGTTGCTGTTATTGGCTTTGGCCGCGATACCGGAAAGGAGGGTTAATGAAGAGGCAAATCCTAATGCCACCAACAGGATGGTTGAGGCAAATAAAAATAAATCAGAGATCGGGTTGTTAAGGAATAGAATAAAGAGAACTAAACCGGTAAAGGAAAGCAGTGTGCAAAGGATAAAGTTGTAAATGATTTTCGAAACAATGACAGCGGCAGGACTAGCGATGGAGTAGTAATAAATGTCTTTACTCTTCTTTTCTCCGATGAAACTTTTGGCTACGGTGTTCACGGCAGTGAATAAAACAGTTATCCAAAACAGCGCACTCCACACTAATGGCGTGATCAGATTTTGACGAAGACTAAAGGTGAGATAGCAAATGAAGACGATGCTAAAAAGATAAAGCGCAAGCCCGCTGATCGCGGACTTGCGCCTGAGTTCAAGGATAAATTCTTTTTGAAATAAGGAACGGGTCAATTTTTCTCCTTAGAAATAGATTCTTTTGAAAGTTTTGAAAGGTAGCGGTCAAATTTGAACAGGCCTAAAATCAGATATCCCATTAGCCAGGATACCAAGAATGAGATCGCCAGAACTTTTGTGAGACTTGCGCTTTCGGGTTCTTTAAACGAAGTAAAGCCGTCAATTACTTCAAAATCAGGTTGTATATACAATTGTCTGTCTATCGACTGGATTTGATTATAAAAATCAATGTCTTGATTGAACACGGAAAGGGGATCGGTTAGAGGTTTTTCGCTTAAAATTACGTTGTTTGATCCTTGTTTTGATTGCTTACCTAAATTGTCAAAGCTCCTGAACAGAACGGACTTCAGGCTGTCGAGTTTTTTGGATTCGAGCAGCAATTTTTCTTTCTTCTCTAGGAGATTAGATTTTGTTATGTCTACTCTTCTCTTCACATAGTCATTATCTTTAAAATAATTAACCACTGCGCTGTCTAAGCCTCTAATAATTTCAGGATCATAAATCTGAACACTAATTTGTGTAGCGCTTTTATTTTCCAGTTCCAGTTTAGTGATTACCTTTTTTACCAAATCCTTTTTAGCTTCAGCAACGTTGTTTAGTTGTTCTTTAAGAACTTCTAACTCCACTACGTCCTTCTCTGAAATAAATGATTTGCTTTCAAATCTTTGAATATTTTTAGCTGTGCTTATGTCGATTTTTAGTTCAGCTGCCAGACCTTCTCGTCCCTCTTCCTCACAAAGTAAATTCAATTTTTCAATGGTGTTCTCCACGATTTGTCTGTTTAGATAATCGCAACTTAAGATCATGGTTGACTTGTAATATTTCTTACTCAGGATTTCGGAATATAACCCGCCTAGTACTAAGCCCGCTAGAATAACAATACCGAAAAACGTTTTATTGTCAAAAAAGACCTGTCGTAAGTCGGCAATCGAATTGATAATGCCCCTCCCAAAATTCCGAAATCCATTCCCGATAGACCGGAATAATTGGGATAGGTCAATTTCGTCTGAGCTTTGATTCTTAGTTTTGCTTTCCTCCATATTATATAAAATGAATCCAAAGCTAAGGAAGAATCAATTCAATAATTGGTATTTTTGCCAAATTTCATTACAAAATGCGTTCTAAAGTATTGGTAACCGGTGCGGCCGGTTTTATTGGCTTCCACCTGTCAAACCGCCTGATAAAGGAGGGTTATGAAGTGACGGGTGTCGATAATATTAACGATTACTATGACATCGGTCTCAAGCATGCAAGACTTGCGATTCTTTCGAATAATCCAAATTTTTCCTTTCATAAGCTTGATTTGCAAGATAGGACGGGGCTTGATCAATTATTCTCAACTAACCGCTTTGATTATGTCGTTAATCTCGCAGCGCAGGCCGGAGTTCGGTATTCGATAACAAATCCCTACACATATTTGGAAAGTAATATGGCAGGATTTCTAAATATTTTGGAGATGTGCCGTAAAAATCCAATAAAACATTTGATTTATGCCTCATCGAGTTCAGTATATGGAGCAAATAAGAAAATGCCCTTTTCTGTGCATGACAATGTTGATCACCCATTAGCCCTATATGCGGCTAGCAAGAAGAGCAATGAATTGATGGCGCATGCTTATTCTAATTTGTACAATATTCCAACTACCGGCCTTAGGTTTTTTTCGGCTTATGGAACTTACGGCAGGCCCGACATGGCCTTATTCATATTCACGAAAGCGATCCTAGAACAAGAGCCAATTAATGTCTTTAATCATGGCAAGATGCGAAGAGATTTCACATATGTAGACGATCTGGTTGAGAGTATATTCCGCCTTGTTCCGAAAATCGCGAAACCAAACAGGGACTGGAACGGATTGACTCCAGACCCCGCCACTAGCTTCGCCCCTTACAAAATATATAATGTTGGTAATAATAGCACAGTCGAATTGATAAGGTTCATCGAAATAATCGAACAAAAGCTTGGGCAAAAGGCCATTAAAAATTTTCTGCCCATGCAGGAGGGTGACGTGCCGGAGGCCCTTGCGGATGTTGATGATTTAATCAGGGAGATTGACTTCAAACCTTCTACGCCAATAGAAGTTGGAGTGGGGAAATTCGTTGACTGGTATTTGGACTATTATAAAATAAACAGATAGTAAAACATGGAAAAAATAGGAGTTATTGGTCTTGGCTATGTAGGTCTTCCTCTGGCGGTTGAATTCGGTAAGATTTTGGATGTTGTAGGCTTTGATATTAATCAATCCAGAATTGACGAACTTAAAAAGGGTTTTGATCGCACACTTGAAGTTGATCGTGAAGAACTTGCACTAGCTTCGAAACTGATTTTCTCCTCTGACCTATCCGATTTAAAGAGTGTGACCCACTTTGTTGTTACGGTGCCAACTCCCGTTGATGAATATAAAACACCTGACCTAACCCCCTTAATAAAGGCTAGCGAAACGGTTGGCAAAGTTTTAAAAAGAGGAGACATCGTTATCTATGAATCAACCGTATACCCGGGCTGCACTGAAGGAGATTGTGTGCCGGTGTTGGAAAAGTTTAGCGGATTGAAATTTAATGTTGATTTCTTTTGTGGTTATTCACCAGAACGAATTAACCCAGGTGACAAACAACATCGTCTACCAAATATTAAGAAAGTTACCAGCGGGAGCACGCCAGAAATTGCTGAGAAAGTTGATCAACTATATCGCAAAATAATTAAGGCTGGTACTCATAAAGCTTCAAGTTTGAAAGTTGCAGAGGCAGCCAAAGTCATTGAAAATGCTCAACGCGATATCAATATTGCCTTTGTCAATGAGCTGTCCTTGATTTTTGAGCGAATGGGAATTGATACTCATGAGGTATTAAGCGCAGCTGGCACTAAATGGAATTTTTTGCCTTATAAGCCAGGCCTGGTGGGAGGGCATTGTATTGGTGTTGATCCCTATTATTTAACCTATAAAGCCGATAGCCTTGGGTATCATCCGCAGGTAATTTTGGCGGGAAGAAGGATAAATGATAACATGGGCGTACACATCGCCAATCGCGTGATCAAGCTTATGACGCAAAACGATCTGGCAGTCAACAAAGCAAAAGTGTTGGTATTGGGTATCACCTTCAAGGAAAATTGCCCAGACATCCGCAACAGTAAGGCGATCGATGTGATACGAGAATTGCAGAGTTTTGGTGCAGACGTAGATGTGTATGACCCACAAGCCGATGAAAAAGAGGTGCAGCATGAGTACGGAATCTCGCTAACCTCAAAATTGGGTAAAAAATATGCTGCCATCGTTTTAGCTGTCAGTCACAAAGAATTTGCAGGTCTTGATTGGAAGTCGATTAAGGATGATAAAACTGTAGTCTATGATGTAAAAGGCTTTCTCGATAAATCTCTCATATCGGCAAGGTTATAATTATGGAGCGATCAAAAATACTTGTTACCGGAGGGGCTGGCTATATCGGAGCTCACACCGTTGTAGAGCTTATCCAGGCAGGTTATGATGTAGTAATCATCGACAATTTTTCTAAAAGTGACGAAACTCTTTTAGGGGGAATTGAACAAATAGCAGGCAGGAAAGTAAACTTTCAGCAAGGCGATTGTCAGGATCGTAGATTTCTTACTGGCGTATTTAAAAAAGAAGGACCCTTCTCAGGGGTGATGCATTTTGCTGCTTACAAATCAGTCGGTGAGTCTGTACAAAATCCTTTGATGTACTACAACAATAACATCAGTTCTCTTGTGGTGCTGATGGAAGTGATGAAGGAATTTGGTCTGCGTGATTTAATTTTCTCTTCCTCCTGCACGGTGTATGGCCAACCGGATCAAATCCCTGTCACAGAAAGTGCACCATTCAAGCGCGCTGAGTCGCCTTATGGTGCTACCAAGCAAATGTGCGAGCGCATTTTAGAAGATGCTTATCAAACAGGATTTCGCGTTGTGTCATTGCGATATTTCAACCCAATAGGAGCACATCCCTCAGCTTTGATTGGCGAGTTGCCAATTGGTGTACCCAACAACCTTGTTCCCTACATAACGCAAACAGCTGCAGGTAAACGCGAAAAAATCACTGTGTTTGGCAGTGATTATAACACGCTTGACGGCACTTGCATCCGCGACTATATACACGTTGTTGATTTGGCCTTAGCGCACGTCAGTGCCTTACAGTACCTTGGCAGTCAATCGAATAACAATACCTATCAGGTGTTCAACCTGGGATCAGGAATAGGTGTTTCCGTGCTCCAACTCATTAACGAATTCCAAAAGGCAACGGGAGTTAAATTGAATTATGTCATGGGACCACGCAGGTCTGGTGATGTAGAAAAGACATTTGCGGATTGCACCAAGGCAAATCGAGAGTTGGGATGGGAAACAAAATATTCAGTTAGCGAGGGATTACTCCATTCATGGAAATGGCAGGAAAGATTGAAATAAATCTTATTGGCTAGCACTGTGGAAAAAATTGTGATGGTTGATTTGAAGAACCAATATCTCCGGATCAAAGACGAGATTGATTCTGCCATACAAAGAGTTATTGATTCAACAGCGTTTATCCAAGGGCCAGAAGTTGGCGAGTTCGGTCAGAAATTATCGACTTATCTCGGAGGTACGCAGGTTGTGACTTGTGCAAATGGAACAGACGCTCTTCAAATCGCCATGATGGCGCTGGAGTTGAAGTCAGGTGATGAAGTTATCGTGCCGGTTCACACGTATGTGGCTACTGCAGAAGTCATCGCCCTATTGAACCTCAAACCCGTATTTGTAGATGTTGATGAGCAGACCTTTCAGATCGATGTTTCACAACTAGAAAGTAAAATCACTGCTCGTACCAAAGCCATTGTCCCGGTTCATCTCTACGGACAATGTGCAGACATGGAACCGATTTTGCAGCTTGCAAAAAAGCACGGTCTTTATGTGATTGAAGACGCAGCCCAGGCGCTTGGCGCGGAATACACGTTCTCAAATGGAAGTAAAATGAAAGCAGGGACGATGGGAACAATTGGCACCACCTCTTTCTTTCCCTCTAAGAATCTTGGATGCTTTGGTGATGGTGGAGCCATCTTTACTCATGACAAAGTGTTAGCAGGCAAAATCAAGATGATCGCCAATCACGGTCAGCAACAAAAATATCATCATGACAATGTAGGAGTTAATTCGAGGCTGGACACGTTGCAGGCTGCTATTCTAAATGTTAAATTGAATTATCTGGACGAGTATACCAAAAGGAGAAACATGGTTTCTGAATATTATGATCGCGAATTGGGTGGTGTAAAAGAAATTGCATTGCCACTTCGCTCAAGAAACTCGTCCCATGTTTTTCATCAGTATACTATCAGGGTTAATAAGCGGAATGAACTCAAATCATATTTGGAAGGGCAAGGTGTGCCCACCATGATTTATTACCCATTACCGCTTCACTTTCAGAAAGCCTATCAGCAACCGGGCTTTGGAGAAGGATCTTTTCCCGTGACTGAACGACTTTCCAAAACAGTACTGTCACTACCAATTCACACGGAAATGAAAGAGGAGGAATTGAAATTTATTTGTGAAAGTATAAAGCGATTTTATCAATCATGAATAACCCAGAATACTTTGCTCATGCAACTGCCGTTATTGACCAGGGCTGTAATATTGGGGCGGGAACAAAAATCTGGCACTTCTCTCACATCATGCCCGGTTGTGTAATTGGCGACAATTGTAATATTGGTCAGAATGTTGTCATCTCGCCTCAGGTTGTTCTTGGTCGCAATGTGAAAGTTCAGAACAACGTTTCAATTTACACTGGAGTGGTTTGCGAGGATGATGTTTTTCTCGGTCCATCTATGGTTTTCACTAACATCACAAATCCCAGAAGTGCAATCAACCGAAAGAACCAGTATGCAAAGACCGTTGTAAAGAAAGGTGCTACCATTGGTGCCAATGCCACGATTGTTTGCGGCAATGATATCGGAAGATATGCGTTTATTGGTGCGGGGGCAGTGGTGACAAAGGGTGTGTCCGACTATGCTTTAGTAATTGGTAATCCTGCGAAACAAACCGGTTGGATGAGTGAGTACGGGCATAAATTGAGATTCGATAGCCAGGGAGTAGCACGGTGCGAAGAGAGTAATGAAAAATATATTTTGGAAAACGGAAAAGTGAGAAAACTGTCATGAAAAATTTCGCGCTGATAGGAGTTGCAGGCTATATAGCACCACGTCATTTGCAGGCAATTCGAGATACAGGTAACAATCTGGTCGCGGCATTAGACAAATCAGACACGGTGGGCATAATGGATTCCTATTTTCCCAACGCAGACTTCTTTACTGAATTTGAACGCTTCGATAGGCATTTGGATAAATTGAAGCGGCAGGGAAAGAAAATTGATTACGTCAGCATCTGCTCACCGAATTATCTTCACGACTCTCATATTCGTTTTGCCTTGAGACATGGTGCTGATGCCATTTGTGAAAAACCCCTGGTACTTAATCCCTGGAATGTTGATGCGCTGGCAGAGATCGAGAAAGAAACTGGACGAAAGATTTATACCATCCTTCAGTTAAGATTGCACCCCAGCATTATCGCTTTACGCGAAAAAGTATTGAATGGACCTAAAGACAAAATTTACGATGTTGACCTTACGTATATCACGTCACGAGGTCATTGGTATCATGTCAGTTGGAAGGGAGATGTATCTAAATCGGGTGGCATTGCTACTAATATCGGGATACATTTTTTTGATATGTTGATCTGGGTATTTGGAGGTGTAAAAAATATTAAAGTTAAGGAATTAAAAGAGGATACTGGATCGGGCTATTTAGAATTGGCAAGAGCCAGAGTTAACTGGAAGCTTAGCATTAACTATGATCATATTCCGGTAGATGTAAAAGCTCAAGGCAAACGAACTTTCAGATCTCTGACAATGGATGGCAAACAAATTGAGTTCAGTGATGGATTTACGGATTTGCATATCAAAAGCTATCAGGAAGTCTTAAGGGGAAATGGATTTGGACTCTTAGAGGTAGGACCAACTATAAAGTTGGTTCATCAGATTCGGGCCCACAAGTAGCTAATATACGAGATGGTGATATTTCTGAATTTTATATCTTTGCCATCTAATTTTAAGCGATTGTGAAAAAAGCTCTTATAACCGGCATAACTGGCCAAGATGGTGCCTATCTAGCTGAACTTCTGTTGTCCAAGGGCTATGAGGTTCACGGGTTAAAAAGAAGAAGTTCTCTTTTTAATACAGACCGCATCGACCACCTGTACCAGGATCCGCATGAAAGTAATGTAAAGCTCAAGCTTCATTATGGTGATTTAAGTGATGCAGGAAATCTAATCCGTATTGTTCAGGAAATTCAGCCAGACGAAATTTATAATCTGGGTGCAATGTCTCATGTGAAGGTTAGTTTTGACTCGCCCGAATATGCAGCAGACGTTGATGGTGTAGGTACGTTGCGATTGCTGGAAGCAATTCGAATTCTTGGATTAACTCAGAAGACAAGATTCTATCAGGCCTCTACCTCCGAGCTTTACGGATTGGTTCAGGAAGTTCCTCAAAGAGAGACCACTCCTTTCTATCCACGATCTCCGTATGCCGTAGCCAAGCTTTACAGCTATTGGATTACTGTCAATTACCGCGAGGCTTATAACATGTTCGCTTCCAATGGAATATTATTCAATCATGAATCTCCATTGAGAGGTGAGACTTTTGTTACACGAAAAATTACCAGAGGGGCTTGTCGTATTGCCTTAGGCCTGCAGCAATGCATTTTTATGGGAAATATCGACTCGAAGCGGGATTGGGGACATGCTAAGGATTACGTTCAGGCAATGTGGCTGATGATGCAGCACGACAAAGCAGACGATTTTGTCATTGCTACTGGAGTTACTACCACTGTGCGTGAGTTTATCGTTAAGGCATTTCAAAGACTTGGAATAGAAGTAAGTTTTAAGGGCGCTGGCGTTGATGAAATAGGCTTTGTTTCAAAAGTGACGGATAACGAAGCGAAAGTGAAAGTGGGTGATGTAATAGTAAGGATCGATCCAAAATATTTCAGACCTACAGAGGTAGAACTACTAATCGGAGACCCCACAAAAGCTAAACGCGAGCTGAAATGGGAATTGAAGCACAACCTGGATAGCCTCGTGGATGATATGGTGAAGAGCGATCTCCAGTTATTCAAACGTGATCATTACCTGAAAGAAGGTGGTCATAAAATTTTCCAATATCACGAGTAATGGAAAAGTCTTCCAGGATATTTGTTGCCGGTCATAGGGGCATGGTAGGGTCTGCTATCGTTAGAAAACTGCAGGCTGCCGGTTATAACAATCTTGTGCTCCGTACCTCGTCAGAGCTTGATTTAAGAAATCAGGCGTTGGTAGAGAACTTCTTTGCAAGTGAGAAGCCTGAATATGTTTTCCTTGCTGCCGCGAAGGTAGGAGGCATTTTAGCGAACAATACATATCGTGCTGATTTTCTCTATGAAAATCTGATGATTCAGAGCAATGTGATTCATCAAAGCTATGTTCATAAAATTAAGAAGTTACTTTTTCTCGGATCATCTTGTATTTACCCGAAGATGGCACCGCAGCCTCTTAAGGAAGATTATCTTTTATCTGGTTTTTTAGAATCCTCAAACGAGCCTTACGCGATAGCGAAAATTGCAGGGATTAAACTCTGCGAGAATTATAGAAGACAATACGGCTGCGACTTTACAAGCGCCATGCCCACTAATCTATACGGGCCAAACGATAATTATGATCTCAATACATCACATGTAATTCCTGCGTTGATTCGGAAATTCCATGAGGGTAAATTAAGAAATGAATCTTCGGTTGAAGTTTGGGGCTCAGGAAATCCCCTGAGAGAATTTTTGCATGTTGATGACCTGGCGGAAGCTTCTCTGTTTCTGATGAATAATTACTCAGAAGAACAATTCATAAATGTTGGAACCGGAAAAGACCTGTCGATAAGAAATCTCGCTTTTTTAATTGCAGATATTGTTGGTTATCAGGGAGAGATCCGATTTAATTCAGATAAGCCTGACGGCACCCCAAAAAAATTATTGGATGTAACTAGGATTTTAAATCTTGGCTGGGAGCCCAGGATACATCTTCGTGAGGGATTAACTCGTGTATTTAAGGAAGCTTTTCTTGAAAACAAGGATGCGGTCCGGATCACACATTAAGTGCAATTTTTACTGGTATAAGTAATCATTATTCAATCTCAAAGTATTGTCATCCTCGAAATTTATTCGATCCAATGTTTTAATCACCTTTCTGTCGTTGGTTTCAGTCGGGGTTAATTTTGTAAGCCAGATGGCGCTGGCATATTACTTTGGAGCAGGTGTTGAGAGAGATGCTTATTTTTCGGCAATGGCAGTGCCTACCTATATGACTTCTCTTTTCGTTGGGTCAGTAACTATTACTTTCCTTCCCTTTTTAGTAGATTTTAAAAGGAAGTATGCGGAGACTGAATTAGCGGAATTTGTTAGTGGCTCGATAGGATTTTGCTTAGTGTTATTGACCATCTTTGCCTTAGGTGGTTATCTCGCTTCAAATTTAATTGTGCACTTGGTTGCGCCAGGGTTTGATGGGTCTCAATTAATTTTAACGCGTGAACTATTTGGCGTGTTAATCTTTACAGTCATATTTCAATCTTTGGCCAGCTTTATGAGCGTGTTTCACCACATCGAAAGCAGATTCCTTCTTCCAGCAATCGGACCTATCATGATTCCGATCACAGCGCTAACATTTGTTCTTTTGTTCAACGGTTACGGCATAAAAAGTCTGGCATGGGGAACTCTTTTGGGGTCCGTTTTGAGTTTGCTTATTGTCCTGCCCTTGGGGCTAAGGAATGTTAAAATTGCAAACTTATTTTATTTTATAAATACAGATACGCGTAAGCTACTAAGTCTATCACTTCCACTATTTGTCTCCGGAGTCTTTTATCGATTGACAACTATTTCTGAGAGAATTATTGGTTCACGTTTACCCGCTGGAAGTATTTCTTACCTCGGTTACGGAAGTCAACTTTATATGTTATTGGCTGCAATTGCTTCAGGAAGTATTGTGACGACATTTTATCCGATTATGTCTTCGGCTTGGTCCGAGGGAAATAGAGATGAATTTAGTAAGTTGTTGGTCAGGGGCATTAGTTTAATTCTCCTTATTACACTTCCTATTGCTTCGATTTTTATCGCAATTGGCAACCCAATTATTGAAATCTTGTTTCAACGAGGTGCATTTGATAGCTCCACTACAATTGCTGTGGCCAAAACCCTTTCGTTGATGATGGGTGCTTTTATTTTCGGAAGTTTAGGCAATATTATATTTAAGGTGTACTACATCGCAAATAAGACACTAGAGATATCGGTTATTGCCGTGATTGAAGTGATTATATATGGACTATGTGGATATGCGCTGTCGTTAAAGTACTCCTACCTTGGGCTCGCATTTGCATTGACGCTAAGCACGGGGTTCACCGTTTTGGTTTCAGTTATTTTATTGGTGAGGTGGAAATATTTTGCCTTAAATAATTTATTTTCTGATACGCTTAAACTAATTGCGGCATCATTATTATGTGGACTAGCAAGCTATTTTATATATTATTCTCTCACAGCTATCAATATTATTCTCTCGGTAATGGTCAGTAGCCTAATCGGTATTTTATTGTACATTATAGCAAGTATCCATATTCTTAAAATTAGTGATTCAATAAACATAAATAAATTTCTGAAAAACATTTTGAAGAGGGTAATCATAAAATAAAAAAAATGACACAAGAATTAACCCCTGGCCTTGAAGTAGTGTACGACAAAGACAACACTGTTCCGTTATGTCACATTATAAGAGCTTCTTATAATTCGAACAGGACCGAGTTTTTTACCCCGGGAGATTACTCACAGCAATTGGGAATAATAAAATATTCAAAAGGCGGAAAGATTAAGCCACACTTTCACAATAAAGTAGTTCGAGAGGTTCATTATACTCAGGAGGTTTTGGTGATCCGTAAGGGTAAAGTTCAGGTTGATCTGTTTGATCACCAGTTAAAATATATAGTGAGTATAATTCTCACCGAAGGAGATGTTATTTTGCTTGCATCTGGGGGGCATGGTTTTCAAATGTTGGAAGATTCCGAAATGCTTGAGATTAAGCAAGGTCCCTACAATGGAGTGGAGGCAGATAAAACACATTTTTAAATTTTAAGATATGCGTAAAATTAAGTCAGGTATTCAAAGACTGTGGAGAGTAGCGTTACAGGTATTCTTTCCGTATAGCATTATTATTGACAAATACTCGATTATCGAGCGCATGTCAATGAGTTTTTCAAGGGGAGCACTTAGCAAGGCCACAACTACTATCAACGAACTAAATCCAACGACATGGGAGTTCTCAGCGTTTAGTCAAAATGGCGAAGATGGTATTATTGATTTTCTAACTCAGCGCGTCAAAAACCCTAATCGATATTTTGTCGAAATTGGAAGTTCGGACGGTCTGGAGAACAACTCGTCTTACTTAGCCTTTTCTAGGAAATATTCTGGGGTTATGATTGAAGGAGATCGTCTAAAGTCAAATCACGCAAAAAAATATCTTGAGCGTTTTAATTGGGGAGTTAAGTATATTAATTGTTTTGTTGACAGAGAGAATACTGCCGATCTTATGAAAAAGGAGAGCTTGTACTCTGATCCTGATTTTTTTTCATTGGATATCGATGGTATAGATTATTACGTGATGGATACCCTTTTGGCAAGTGGATTTAGGCCTAAAGTAATTTGTGTTGAATACAATTCAAGCTTTGGCCCTGAAAGAGAGATAACAATCAAATATCGATCTGACTTTAACTATTCGCTAGCACACGGTTCTCGTTTTTATTATGGAGTTTCGATTAATGGCTGGAAAAAATTATTTAAGAAATTTAATTATGATTTTATCACGGTCGATGCTAACGGTGTAAATGCCTTCTTTGTTGACCTAAAACAAATGAGTGATGACTTTCCAGTTGGCATTAAATCTAAAGATTTTGAGGAAAATTTTGCTTTACGAGCTAGATATAAAAATAGATGGAAAGAACAATTTGAATTGATAAAAGATATGCCTTATTATGAAATTTGAAAATATGATACCCGTGAATGAGCCGCTGCTAAACGGCAATGAAAAAAAATACCTCAATCAATGTATTGACACAGGCTGGATCTCTTCTGAAGGCCCCTTTATTAAAGAGTTTGAAGAAAAAATGGCCGCCAAGGTCGGTCGTAAATACGGCATCGCTGTTTCGAACGGTTCAGTGGCAATTGACGCGGCTATTTTAGCACTTGGCATTGGAAAAGATGATGAAGTAATTATGCCAAGCTTCACCATCATTTCGTGTGCAGCGGCTATTGTAAGAGCCGGGGCAAAACCGGTTTTGGTTGATAGTAATGCGGATGACTGGAATATGAATGTTGATCAGGTAGAAGCTAAGATCAACGCCCGCACCAAGGCAATTATGGTTGTTCATATTTATGGCCTGCCAGTGGATATGGATCCTGTGATTGCCATTGCAAAGAAACATGGACTGAAGATCATTGAAGATGCTGCTGAGCAACACGGGCAAGTTTATAAAAGAAAGGCAATAGGAAGTTTTGGAGACATTACTATTTTTAGTTTCTATCCTAACAAACACATCACTACAGGAGAAGGGGGGATGATTCTGACTGACGATCCGCAATTGGCTGACAAGTGTCGATCATTGAGAAATCTTTGCTTCGTTCCTGAGAAGAGATTTTTACATTATGAACTGGGCTTTAATTTCAGGATGACCAACCTACAGGCTGCTATTGGATTGGCTCAGGTAGAACGATTGGATGAATTTGTGGCAATCAAAAGAGCAATGGGTAAGAAATATACAGAGCTGTTGAAAAAACAAACAGCCATTCAATTGCCCGTAGAAAACAAGTTCGGCTCAGAAAATATTTACTGGGTCTACGCAGTTGTTTTAAACAAAGAAGTGCCATTTAATGCTGAAGCGGCAATGAAAAAATTAGCGGACAAAGGGGTAGGAACACGTCCTTTCTTTTGGCCGATGCATGAACAGCCGGTCTTTCATAAGATGGGTCTGTTCAAGGATGAAAGCTATCCGGTGGCTGAGAATATCGCCCGCAGAGGTTTTTATTTGCCAAGTGGGTTAGCATTGAGTCACAATCAGATCGAAATCGTGAGCACGGCTGTCAAACAAGTCGTCAATACCGCATAAGGTGATTTTATCAAATGATTAATTGACAGTAAGTATATATATGAGAGTAAGGATTATCTGCTACGAAGACGTAAATGGTTGGATTCTTGGAAAGTTTGCACTTCGGCTCAACGAAGAATTAATTAAGTTGGGTATAGATTCAGACATTGGTAAAATTGCTGATCCAAACGCTGATATAAACCATCATATCATTTATACATATTGTGATGCTTCAACGCTTGGCGGTAATCATACTTTAATGGTTACACATATTGACGATATTCGCAAACTGAACTTATTGCGAAAGCAACTTTCTATTGCAAGACTGGGAATTTGCATGTCGAAATCCCTTGTTAATCAATTGCGAGAGGCCGGTTTGCCTGCTGAGAAGCTGTGTTATGTCAATCCTGCACATGATCAAGTCATGGTACCCAGGCCATATGTAATAGGTATCTCAAGCAAGGTACATCCAGATGGATGCAAACGTGAAGACATGTTAACTAAATTGTCGGATAATGTTTCTCCACAACTCTATAGTTTCAAAATAATGGGATCAGGCTGGGAGGAAATTGTAAACGATTTGAAAAAGAAAGGGTTTGTTGTTTCTTATTACCCGGAATTTAACTATTCTGAATATCTCAAATTTATTCCGTCACTTGACTATTATATCTATTTCGGCCTGGAGGAAGGTTCAATGGGCTTTATTGATGCTCTGGCCGCAGGAGTAAAGACAATTGTAACCGTTGACGGGTATCACAAAGACGCTGAAAATGGCATTGTCCATCCGTTTGTTACCATGGAAGAGCTAATAACCGTCTTTATGGGTATAACTCAAGAAAGGCAAAAGCTCATTGATTCAGTAGCCCGATGGACGTGGAGAGATTATGCGATTAAGCATCTTGAATTATGGAAATATATCACAAACGAAATAGTTGATTCGAAGAGTAGTTATCCAGATGGATTGAATTCTCTATTAAATAAAGAGAAGATCGAAGTCTCAGAAAGAGATGCGGATATCTATGAAAAGAATTTAACTCAGGGAATGCGCAATAGAAAGTTTAATGAAATGATTTTTCGATTAAAGAAACTGGGCAAGCCAAAATTGGTGTTCAAAAAACTGAAATCCTTATTCTCCTCTAATAAACTAACCACCAAATATTAATTTTACAAAAGGATTCTTCCAATGAGTATCTCAATTCTTTTTGTCTACATCAATAGATTCAAAGATTACCCAATACTTTATGAGTACTGCACACAGCTACAGTCAAAGGGAAACCAAGTCTACTATTTAGGTATTTCAGAAAAGGAAGAGCATTTCATCGATTCTTCAGGGGTAGAGGTATTTCATATTTCCAAAGAAAGGTTAAAGTCTAAATTGCATTTAGCAATTCTATTCGCTCAATTGAGAAATAAGGTGAAGCCTGATCTTGTTCATGTGTTTCATTTCAGATGGTCAATATTACTTCCACTTGTTACTTTTCTTGCCACTCGGTTTGTTTTAGATGTAAGAACTGTACATGTAGTTAATAAGTCCGGAAAGCATTCATTTTTAACGCCACTAAAAAACCGGTTGACCTGGTTTGAAAGTCTTTTTTTTGTAAATGGAATTGCACTGACAGAGGAAATCAGAAAGATGCTTAGTCCTTCATTTAAAAAAATCCCGATCATTCCACTAGGCGCTAACCTCTCAAAACTCCGGCCACCAGTGGGCGATGATGTCAAATTGGATTTGAGGAAACAATTAGGAATACCTGTGGATAAAGTAATTTTTATTTATTCAGGTACGATTAACCCGATCCGGCAGATTGATGTACTTGTAAATGCATTTGAAAAACTCTCATTAAGAACTGATAGGGCCTTTCTTATTATTGCTGGAAATGACATCGACAGTGCGAATACATTGGAAGAGCTTAAAACGCTCGCATCCTCTCTGAAAATACAAGATCGTATTTTATTTACCGGATTTGTTAAGTATGATCTGTTGATCCAGTACTATCACGCTTCAGATATAGGACTTTGCTACATTCCACAAGTGAGCTATTTTGATATTCAGCCCCCAACTAAGTTATTTGAATACATGGCTGCTGAACTCCTCACAATTTCGACAGACACTACTGTGGCGCGAACGATTATCAGTGATGGAGTAAATGGACTTTTGTCAAACGCTGATGCTGTTTCTTTTTCTCAATGTATGTTTTTGGCATTAACAGATTGCCAGCCTGTTGCCAAACGTTTTGTGAAAGAAGCTCAGGTAACAGTGAAATCCTACGGATGGGAATTTATTATTCGCAACTACTTAATTCCCTATTATAAATCGGTCGGCTTAAAATGTATTTCAGATAATTGAATGGTTGCTAACTATAAAATATTTCAGGACTGGAAAGCCAATAGAAGTAATATTAAAGGAAGAGTCGTTCTCCTGTTATTTCGGTTGGCCAGATTGTTCAGGCATACTAATGTCATTTTGATGATTTTATTTCTCCCTTACCTGATTTTCTATCGAATAGTTGTGGAGTGGGTGCTTTGCATTGAATTGCCATGGAACCTGGAAATGGGAGAGAATGCTCAGCTTCATCATGGCCAGGCTTTGATTATTAACGACCATTCAAAGATTGGAGCTAATGTTGTTCTCAGGCAGAGCACAACAATAGGAGCAAAAACACTTAAAGATGGTAGTATAGATGCTCCAGTGATTGGCGATAATGTAGATATAGGAAGCAACGTAGTTATTCTCGGTAACGTAAGGATAGGAAGTAACGCGGTCATTGGTGCAGGATCGGTGGTGGTAAAGGACATACCGGAGAATGCAGTCGTAGCTGGAAATCCTGCTAAATTACTTTATTTTAAATAGCATCTATTTTGTAGAGTGACATATCCAGTTAATAGATCTTTCGTTGTTAAAGGATATCTGCTTCTGATAGGCATCCTGTCACTGACTGCATTAAGACCAGTGCTCTTTGCTTTTTTTCCAATGATTGTTCTGTGTTTTTTCTTTCTTTTCAATGCAAGGAATACTCAGTCTGGTATTTTTATAATTACCTTAATGATACTAGGTACTATTGTAAGTTCATTATACGTTCATGAATTTAACCCGAGCAATAATTTTCTTTCCTTGTATTTTATTGTTCCGGTAGTCGTTGTATTCTTTTCCAGAATCAGGATACCCGATGAAGATTACCTTGCCTTCTTCCTGAAAGTGATCACGGTTATTTTGATTGCAAATAATATCATTGCTCTTTTTCAATTGATCAAAAATCCATCAGACGATGATTCATTTAATGGATTTTATGGAACGCATGGATTAGGATTGCACACATTATCTATCGTTAATTTTATTGTAAGCTTCTATTATTTTATTTTCTATAATCAGAATAAGAGGAAGAAGTACCTGATACTGGGTGTATTTTTTCTGGTCTCGGCAGTCTTATGTTTTTACGGACTCGGACTTGTGGTCTTTTTGTGTGCTTTTTTTTTCTATCGGTTTTCGTTGCGAACCTTCTTCAGATCGATAATCGTATTTGCTGTACTAATTGGTCTCGTTGGAGGATCACTTTATTTATTTAGACCTCAGACTTTTTTGTACAACTATGAAAATATAAGAAGAATAGGTCTTTTTCTTGATCCTGACGCTAACCCTAAACTGGTTTCGAGAATTCCTAGAAAACTAGTTATGCATAAGAATTACATTGATGCTTATTCTCAGGATGTAGGCCTGTTCTTATTGGGTAGTGGTCCGGGAACATTCAATAGCAGATCCTATTTTCTATTAAATGGTGAGTATTCAAGAAGTCAATTTCTGGAGCGGATATTCGGCACGCATAATCCGCATTATGCAGCTAAATATATTTACCCGTTGTGGAATAAGGAGAATACGGGACAATATATGGACGGCACGAGAAATGAGCCCTTTTCATCAGTCATTGCCTTGCTCGCAGAGTATGGATTTGTAATGGCAGCTGTTCTCTTTATGCTTACCTATTCAAAGTACAAAAGACTAATAAGAAACCTGAGGCGCGAAAATGATAATGATGAAACTATTCTTAGGTCCAAGTTTCTCAAATTCGTCACGATATTCATGACTTTAAATTTATTTACTGATAATTTTCTGGAATATCCTGAGATCGTCATTATCTATTTGCTCTTGTTCAAACTGATTGAAATAGCCAGCCCTCAATTTTATGAAAGTAATAAGAGCACGAAACAAACTATAGCGGCATGAAGAAGATTTTAGTTGTGGGCCAAACTCCTCCACCTTTTGGAGGACAGGCGATTATGATTGAATTAATGTTAAATGGGAAGTACCAAGGCATAGAATTCTCTCATGTGCGCATGGCTTTTTCTAAAGAGATGGATGAGATCGGAAAAGTCAAACTCTTCAAGATATTTCATCTTTTTACTGTTGTTTATCAAATTATCTATGCCAGGATTATTAAGGGCATAGATATACTTTATTATCCACCGACCGGGCCAAATAAGGTTCCATTTTATCGTGATGCTTTTATATTGGTTCTGGTGAGGCCCTTTTTTAGGAAGACTTGTTTTCATTTCCATGCTTCAGGTATTTCGGAGCTTTATGAAAAATTGGGTTCGTTTTCACGACTGGTATTTCGGGCAGCTTATTATAATGCAGATTTGGGAATTCGTCTATCAAGCGCAAGCCCTCAGGATTGCTCCCTTTTGAAAGCAAAACATGAATCGATTGTTCCTAACGGAATAGAAGATCATTATAGTGGTCAGTTAAAAAAGATTGGAGATAAGCCCTGTACCATTTTGTTTGTTGGATTATTAAACGAGTCAAAAGGACTATTGATGCTTATCGAAGCCTGTAACCTTTTGAATAAGAAGGGACTTGATTTTCATGTCAAGGCAATGGGAAAGTTTGAGTCAGAGCGATTTGAATCACAGGTAAAGAACAGAGTAAAAGAATGTGGTCTTGAAGAAAGGATTACGTTTCTGGGAGTTTTAACAGGAAATTCAAAGTATGAGCAATTTACAGAGGCAGATATCTTTTGCTTCCCGACTTTTTTTGAAGCGGAAAACTTCCCTGTTGTGCTGTTAGAAGCATCTTCTTTCGCATTGCCAATTGTCTCCAGTCAATGGAGAGGCGTTCCTTCTATTGTCAAAAATGAAGAAACTGGCTTTTTATGCCCCGTAAAGGACTTTGCTTGTGTAGCAGAAAGGCTACAAACTTTAATCGAGCAACCTGAACTTAGAATGACTTTGGGAAATAATGGACGGGCGGTTTTCCTGGAGAAATTTACGATCAGCAAATTCTATCAAAATATGGAAGATGCCCTGTCGTTACTCTAAAGTCTGGCCTATAGTCAGGGATGCGTTATTCGCCTGAACTGCTTATCTTTGTGATCCATTAGTTAGCGAAGTATGAGATTTATTTTAGCATATATTGATCCTGCAAGTGGTAGTGTTGTCTTTCAGCTAATCCTGGCTGGCCTGCTCGGTTTCATGGTCTACCTGAAAAGGATCAGGTTTTTTATAATGGGATTGTTTAAAAAAAAGAAGAAGGATAATGATCAACCATGAGAGCTCTTTTAAAGATCCTCACGGATTCATTATAGAAGTAAATAACGAAGTTTTTAGAGTTGTCAGGAATGGCTATAAAGACGAATATAATCACTTAATGACTTCGGGCTTGTTCGATGAACTTTTGCGTGAGCAGTTGATAATTGAGCATCAGGAAATAACTAACTCCGAGATTGAAAGCTCATACGGGAGCGACCTCTATAGAATTTTAAAACCCACGCGCGTTTCCATTTCCTACCCGAGTGAGTGGAGTTTTAGTCAACTTAAAGATGCCGCGATTTGCACGCTGAGAATTCAGCAGATTGCGCTTAAATATAATATGGTGCTTAAAGATTCAAGTGCCTATAATATTCAGTTTTATCAAGGGCGACCTGTTCTTATCGATACGTTGTCATTCAGGTTATACAAATCAGGAGAGCCCTGGCTGGCCTATCGTCAGTTTTGTGAACACTTCTACGGACCGTTACTGCTCATCGCCCATGTAGATCACAAACTTGCGTCTTTATATAATACTTTTATCGATGGAATCCCTCTTGAACTAATAAACAAGCTAATCCCTTTCAGAAAGAAATTTTCGCTGGGGGTTTTTCTTCATATCGTAATGCACTCCCGTTCCAAAATAAAGCACAGGAACGCGAGTATTCACACTGTTCAGAGCAGATTCACGAAAGAGTACGTTGCTCAGCTCACGGATAGTTTGCTTTCCAATGTTAATGATTTAAGGTGGCTGGGATCAAAAACGAGTTGGTCGCACTACTATATACAGGATGTATCGGATGATTATTTTAAAGCTAAAGCAGATATTGTTATTGAATTGCTCACACAAAACGGCATCCGTAAAGCACTTGATTTTGGAGCCAATGATGGAAGCATTAGCAGGCAAATCAGTTTAGCCGGAATTGAAGTTGTTTCTACGGACTACGATCACGCATCTGTAGACCGGAATTACAATTCCATAAAGGCTCAGAGAATGACTTCAGTTTTGCCGTTGATTATTGATGCCACTAACCCAACGCCTTCATTTGGGTGGGCCAATTCAGAACGGCAATCTTTCACCTCCCGATTAGAAGTAAATGCAGTTGTTGCTTTGGCGCTTATTCATCACCTGGTTATTTTTTATAACATACCTTTTGAAAAAGCAGCAGCTTATTTTGCTTCAATAGCTGATCACCTCGTCATTGAATTTGTTCCGAGGCATGATCCCATGGTAAAGATTCTTTTGCAAGGCAAAGAGGACTTTTACGGCCATTATACTCCCGAATTGTTTGAAGCGGCATTTGAAAAATTCTTCCGGTTGATCAAGAGAATTCCAATTTCTCACTCTGAACGTATCTTGTATCATTATCAAAAATGAAGGAGATAGGAAATAAGATTCGTCTTGCATTCAAGGACTATTCCTTTCATTATATTTTATGTGCAATCTTCTTTGTCTTTGAAAATGTAAATGAACTTCATGGCGGTGTAGGACCCGTTGAGTTCGTTGTCTCACTGGTTGTAGTGACAGCTCTTGTGGTACTATTCAAAATAATTCTAACAAGAATTTTTAAGAGAAGTATCCCAGTAGCTATTCTCGTCTCTCTTTCAATGCTTCTGGTTTTATTTTATGCTCACATTTTTTTCTTTTTAATCTCTTTCCCTTTCATAAAATCCTTTTTAAAAGAGGGCTATTTTATGATTATGGTCCTGGCCTCTGTTTTAGTACTTGCTTTCCTGCTTCTAAGGGGAAAAAAAGAGTTCGTTACTTTTAATTTTTATCTGAATATTCTATTCTCAGCCTATCTGTTTCTGGAACTGACAAAATTTATTGGGAATGCATCATCCTTTACCAATACAGATCAACTAACAGTTTCCTCTCCAGTCGTTACCCCTGGAACATTTAAAGAAAAACCAGACATCTTTTTTATAATATCAGATGCGTATGCAAACAATAAAAATCTTCAGCGGTTCTGGCAGTACAACAATGATTCGTTTGTTAGCTTCCTGAAAGCAAGAGGTTTTTATTATGTGCCTGATTCCAGAAGCAATTATGACAATACAGTGAGCAGTATAGCCTCCACGTTGAGCATGGACTATCTGCCGGAAAAACTAAAAGTAAATACAAGTAAAAACCCAATTCAAACACAGAATCAATTGCTTGATAAGATTAGGGAGAGTCCGGTATTTGCTAAACTATCCGGTGAGGGATATGCTATTCATAATCTTTCTCTTTTCAAAATCCTGAATCACGATCAGAATTATTTCGACCGTTTTTTCAATCGGAGTTTCTATAATCATTTGCTTTCAAAAACATTACCGATGAGGCTCTTTGTAAGATATACTTACATGGACCACCTGGGATTGATAAAAGAACTTTACAGGATTTCTGAATTGAAAGAGGATAAGCCTAAAGCAGTTTATTGCCATTTGCTTTTACCCCATTTCCCATATGTTTATGATAGTGCAGGGAATTTCAAAAGACCCTTTAATCCGAGCTTTAAGAATTCAGCACTTTATCTTGAGCAATTAATCTATACCAACAAATTGCTAAAGCAAATGGTAGTGAAGATACAGTCAGACAATCCACAGGCAATAATAGTTGTAGCCAGTGACCACGGATACAGACAACTGGAAAATGAAAATGATCGCTCAAAGGAATCCTTTGAAAATTTAATTTCCATTTATTTCCCTGATCAGAACTATGACTCCCTTTATCCGAATATGACTTCGGTTAACATATTTAAATTAATCTTTGATAAACTGGAAAATACACCGCCTGATCAAAGGGATGACAAAATAAATTACTTCAAGTGAAATTAGTTGGGAAGCGTTAACTGAAAATTTGATTTTTAGTCAGTATTAAACGAGCAAACGGTAAAGTCGAATGAAAATTTTAATCACAGGAGGTTCAGGTTTTATTGGAACAAACCTCATCGATCATTTGGTTGAAAAAGGAATTGATTTCCTCAATGCGGATATAAAGCCACCTTCAAAATCCGCACACGGTCCACATTGGAAGGAAGTTGATATTATGAATAAGGCAAAATTGCTTTTTATTTTTCAGGAGTATCAGCCTTCTCACGTAATTCATCTCGCTGCGCGAACTGATACGGATAGCAATATTCTTGAGGACTATGTGGTGAATACCACAGGAACAGCCAATGTACTTGAGGCAATCAAACAGACATCAAGTATAACAAGGGTCATCATTACCTCTACACAGTTTGTGCACAAACCCGGCCCTCTCCCTAAAAGCGATGAAGATTATGATCCCCACACTACCTATGGGCAAAGTAAAGTTATTACAGAGCAATTGACCCGCCAGTCAAACCTACCGGTAACATGGACAATCATACGACCTACCAATGTATGGGGTCCATGGCATTTGCGATATCCGAAAGAATTCTGGAGTGTGCTTAGAAAAGGGCTTTACTTTCATCCGGGAGGCAAAAAAGTAACCCGTTCGTATGCCTATGTGGGAAATATCGTTTACCAGATGATGCGGATCTTTGAAAAAGCACCCGCGGAAATAAATGGTAAGGTCTTTTATGTAGGAGATATGCCGATTCAGCTTCTTGATTGGGTAAATGGATTTTCAATGAAAATTACCGGGAAGAAGGCGAGAGTGATTCCGGGATTCCTGATTCAGTTGCTGGGCATTGGTGGTGATATTTTGTCCGTAGCAAAAATCAAGTTCCCAATTACTTCGGCACGTTATAAAAGCATGACCCAGGATTACCTTACTCCCATGGAGTATACATTCAGGGAATTGGGCCAGCCACCGTTTACAATGGACCAGGGAATCGGCATTACAGTAGATTGGTTGAATAATGAGTATCTTAAAAATAAACAGAGCTAAAATCATTCGCTGCCTTGTTGGTTAATCAAATTATGGAAAGAAAAAGAATCATTAAGCTTTACATTAACCTGATCTCCTATGAGAAGGCGCTGAGCAATGTGATTGATTTAGCTAAACAAAGAATTTCATCTTATGCCTGTTTTGTGAATGGACACATGTCTATTGAAGCTTATGACAGGAAGGAGTTTGCTGAATATGTGAATAACGCCACCTTTGTTCTGGCTGACGGAAAGCCGCTTGCTATTGCGCTTAGGTTGCTATACGGAGTTAAACAAGACAGAATTGCAGGGATGGACTTTATGCCCTCTGTGCTCACGGAGTGTGCAAAAAATAATTTGTCGGTTTTTTTATTCGGCTCTACTGATTTTGTGCTTGAGGAATTGAAGAAGAGAATTGAACAGAATCATCCGGATTTGAGAATAGCTGGGTCCATCTCTCCTTCATTCAGTGAATTCTCCGAAGAAGAAACGGCTAATTATATTGGACGTATTAAAGAGTCGAATGCTAACATTGTTCTTGTAGGCATGGGCTGCCCAAAACAGGAAACGTGGATGGCGAAAAATTTGAAGTACATCGATGCTCCTCTTTTGGGTGTAGGCGGTGCATTTTCAGTTTATGCAGGATTGGTAAAGCGATCTCCTTTCTGGATGCAAAAATTCTCGCTGGAATGGCTCTACCGACTTATTCAGGAACCTCGCAGAATGTGGAAACGATACCTGATCACTAATACGTTATTCATTTGTCTGATTATAAGGGATCTTATTGTTAAAATGTTTAGCCGAAAGAATGACTTTTGATCGTCTTAAGATAATAAGCAATCAGTTAAACCACTACCTGCTTCTCGGAGTAGCGGTTACTCTTCCCCTTGGAACGTATCGATTTAATAATTTATTTATTATTTTATTAATAGTAAACTGGCTGATGAGGTTTCAGTTTTCAGTAAAGAATAAGTACATATATGTTTTTGGTGGTTATTATTTGTTGCATGTTTTTGGGATTCTTTATTCTGACAACATCACTCAGGCACTGTTTGAACTTGAAAAGAAAATAGGATTTTTAGCCTTCCCTCTTATACTCTATAACTCTGATCTTACAAAAAAACAATTGCGATTTATATTGATTGGATTTGTTATTTCCTGCTTGGCTGTGTCAGGGGTATGTCTTGGTAATGCCATTTACCAATATTTTGCAAGCGGCTCAACAGAGTTCTTTTTCTACTATCCTTTTACTGAGATTATAGGTATTCATCCCATTTACTTGTCGATGTACATTTGCTTCTCAATTTTTATTGTTTTGTATCTGTACACCACTACAGTATCTCCATCTCCTCTACAGCGGATCGTATGCGCAATCACCTTGATTGAATTTGTTCTCATAATATTTTTATTGTCAGCAAGAGCGGAGATTGTAGCTTTTTCGCTGATTCTGTTTTTAGGAATAATTATTTATTACAAGCGTAAAGGAGCGTTGATGAAAGCCGCGGTATTGATAGCGGGGATGTTGCTGATATTTGCCGGGTTGGTGTATTTTAATCCGGTAAACAGAGAACGATTTAAAGAAGCGATCAATTACAATTCGGAATATTCAATTGATAAGCAATGGGGAGGTCGCGCTCTTCGTTTTTTAAAATGGAGCTGCAGTATTGAGATCATCGAACATAATTTATTGTGGGGAGTTGGTTCAGGTGATGCTCAGGATGAATTGCAGAAGTGCTATGAGGACCGGCACTATAGTGCTTTGCTATTTTGGCCGGATATAAAGTACAATGCGCATAATCAATATTTACAGACGGCTATTTCTTTTGGAGTGATTGGCCTCTCTCTGCTCTTAGCTTGTTTTGGTGGGGCGGCTTACGAGGGAGTGAGACAAAAGGATTATCTTTTTATTTCTTTTGTATTGCTGTTTTGTATGGCCTGCGTAACGGAGTCGATGCTTGAAGTAAATAAGGGAATTAATTTTTTTACACTGTTTGCTTCCGTGTTTTTATATGTTAGGCGAAACGATTAAAGCGGATTAATGATTTTGTTTACTTCGCGAAGTAATGAACCCGTTTAATATGAAAAGATTTTTTAATTATTCAGTCTACTTATTTATTCTGAGTATTCCTGTTTCTTCTTTTTTGAGCGTCAGGTTGTTACTCGTCACTGTAATACTCTGCCTTTTATCGGGAAACTTCAGCTTGAAGGAAGGACTTAAAAGATCATATGATATTATAGCATACCTTCTGGTGCTGATTCTTGGCCTTGTCTATTCAGATGATTTGATCGCTGGCCTTAAAATTATGGAGACTAATTTTAGTTTGCTGGCAGTGCCATTTGTATTAAGCGGATTTATCAATTCTGACGAAAAAAAAATTAATCAGTTTTTTCATGCTTTTGCTGCAGGCCTTGTGATGGCCTGTTTGATTTGCCTGGGTAATGCGGCAATACAATTTTTGCAAAAAGGAGATGGGCAGTTTTTCTTCTTTTATAAACTCACTGAAGTAATAAAATCTCACCCCACCTATCTTGCATATTATTTAATATTTGCATTAACGTTTGGTCTTTATCTTTTATATTATCAAAAGGGAAATTTAAATCCACTGCTTCTTGTGGCCTTGCTTTCATTCTTTTTTTTGATGCTGATGCTGACGGGCGGGCAGACATCATTCATTAGTATACTTTTTGTTTTAGCTTTTTTTGTACTGAAGTTCCTGATCGAAGAGCAGGCCTATGAAAGAAGGTTGACTTTTGGATTGGTGTGCGTAATGATAGTATGTATGTTTCTGGTAAATCTAAGCGAGCCTGACGGAAACAGAAGCTTAATTTTAAACGACTCCTGGGAAAGATTTTCCCTGTGGAAGGCGGCATTAAATGCAACTCCGGATATTTTTTGGGGTGTAGGTACTGGTGATGATAAACAGGTTTTAAATGATTACTACTTAAGTCATAATCTTACCAATTTTGCCAATGACAGTTATAATTCGCATAATCAATTTATCCAAGCCCTATTTGTGAATGGTTTTTTTGGACTATTTTCAGTAATATTTCTAATTGCCCGTCCAATCTATCTTTCAGTAAAAAACGAAAATATATTTGGGATATTGGTCTTCTTTCCGTTCCTGATCTATGGCATTACAGAAGTTTTTTTAGGCAGGTACCAGGGTGTTGTTTTTTTTGCTCTTTTACATCAGATATTCATGTCCTATTACACATCATCAAGGCCCATCCCGATAAGCTTGAAAGGCGTTTAAATTTCACCTAATCTTGTATTTTGGTGTTATTAAGCATTAAGAATGTCGGCAACAGCTAAATTCCTTCTTTTTCTCGGAGATTTGCTTTTCTTAAATTGTGCTATCCTTAGCTCATCTCTGCTTGGAGAAGGCATTGACCGAGTTAGTGACAATATCTATTTACTGATCTTCAGCAATCTCTCCTGGCTCTACCTGACACTAGTCTCCAATCCTTATAATCTAACTAAAGGGTGGTCGCTGTCTAAGGCCCTCAGGATCCAATTAGTGTTTATTTTTATCCATTTGCTGGTCGTGGCGTCACTAATTTCCTTTTTGGGGAAGAAATATTCATTCTCGCAAATTGGATTTATATATCTTGTTTTTGTTCCTGTATTTTTTCTTTGGAAAATTTGCATTTTCTATTTGCGTAAAATTTTTACCAAAGAAGTGCTTGTTAAGAACTATGTAATTATTGGTAGAAATCATATTTCTGCAGAAATCCGGGGGTATTTTCTGTCGAACCCCAGTTTAGGTTACCGGTTTCTGGGTTACATAGAGTTGAACCGAGAAGAAGCACTTGTGGAGAAGGTTAGATTTTTCAATTCCACAAATGAAATTCATGAGATTTACTACTGCTCGAAGGAGATGGCAATTTCTCAACTAAAACCATTAATCGATTTTGGTTTAGATTCTTTAATCAAAGTTAAGGTTGTGGTAGAGTCTCAGGCAGCTCAGGGCCAAATTGCAGCACGATCAGATAGGTTTGATCAGGAGCCCGGTCAGAATATTTCACTTATTGCATTAGATGACCTGGGGAACCAGTTGATTAAGCGGTTATTTGATGTTGTCTTTTCTTCGGCTTTTCTTTTACTGGTTATGTCGTGGTTATTGCCTATTATTTTCGTGCTGATTAAGATGGACTCTAAGGGGCCGGTGTTTTTTCGTCAACTGAGGAGTGGTAAGGATAACAAGCCCTTTAACTGTTTAAAATTTCGATCCATGAAAGTGAATTTGGATTCGGATAAATTGCAAGCAACAAAGGATGACCCTAGAATCACTAAACTTGGTGCATTTCTTCGGAAATCTAGTATTGATGAATTACCTCAATTTATCAACGTATTTTTGGGCAGCATGTCAGTTGTTGGTCCTCGACCACATATGCTTAAACACACAGAGGAGTATAGCAAGTTGATAGAGAAATTCATGGGGCGCCACTATGTGAAACCTGGAATAACCGGCCTTGCTCAATGTATGGGCTATCGAGGGGAAACTCGTACTTTAGCTGATATGGAGAATCGTGTTCGGCTCGATCGCTACTATATTGAAAACTGGACCTTCTGGTTAGATATCAAAATCATTTTTCTTACAGTGGTAAGTCTGATACGAGGTAGCGACAAAGCCTTTTAAAACCATGAACCGGGGAGTATCTCTTCTTGCCGTTTACACCCTGATTTCTTTCACGATTTCGTCCTTATTCTTCCCTGTTTTAATTAAACTCCTTCATAAATGGGAAATTTTTGATGACCCTGTTCACCATAAGATCCACACAGATTTTAAGCCTTCTATGGGTGGAATCTGCATCATGCTCGGTGTTGTGTTCACCTTGTTGATTTCATTTCCATTTTTGGAGTGGGTTAAGCTGCGTTATTTTTTTGTTGGCTTAGCTATCATTTTTATAACAGGGCTTCGGGATGATATTTTGACTCTCGATCCATTGAGGAAATTGGTTGGTCAGATTTTACCCATTTTTATTGCCGTGGTGTTTGGTAAGATTATGCTCACATCACTCTATGAAATTTATCCGTTTACATTTCCCAGCTGGTTGTCCTGGATAATTACAATCTTCAGTATTATCATATTGACCAATGCATATAACTTAATTGATGGTATTGATGGATTGGCTGGCGCGATTAGTTTGGTTATTTTCCTTTTTTTTGGAATCTGGTTTTTCGTTGGCGGCCAATACTACAGTTCCATTCTGGCATTATCTTTTGCTGGCGCGGTTATGGCGTTCTTGATTTTTAACTGGCAGCCGTCCAAAATATTTATGGGTGACACCGGAACGCTCGCAATAGGTTTTGCGCTTTCATTTTTAGCGATATCCTTTATTAATTTCAATTATTCTCTGCCTCAAGAATCAGAGTTGCGTTTTAACGCTTCTATCTCCACGGCAGTTTGTGTTTTGATTGTGCCAATATTTGATACCTTACGAGTTATCATTTTACGACTGCGGAAGCTGCAGTCACCCTTTCAGGCCGACAGAAATCACCTTCACCATCAATTTCTCAAACTTGGCTACTCCCATGCCAAGACGACATTCATAATAGTTGGGGTGAATCTTTTTTTCATCCTCCTCGCGTGGATTTTAAGAAACCAACCAGATAAGGTAATTTTACCTTTAATTGTTGTGCTTTGTTTGGCGATTAATCAGGCAATCAAAATAGCGCAGCGGAAATTGATAGACCATGCATCAGCTGATAAACTCACTTCGGGAGGAGATTGAAAAATTCAAAGTATCCACACAGGAAGAGCTTGAGGCCTATAGACTCAAGTACCTGAGCCGAAAGGGCACCATTCCTGAGTTATTCGAGAAATTCAAATCCGCAACCCAAGAAGAAAAGAAGACCCTTGGCAAAGTCCTCAACGAACTAAAGCAATCAGCTGAGGCAAAGTTCAAACAGCTAAGCGAAGAACTGGAATCTTCTTCCATGTCTGCGAAAATTGATATTGACCTTTCTCTGCCGGAGATATCAGGAAAGACGGGAAATCTGCACCCTCTTAACTTGACACGCTATAAAATTATCGAAGTGTTCGAACGCTTGGGTTTCAATGTGGCAGATGGTCCTGAGATAGAAGACGACTGGCACAATTTCACCGCTTTAAATTTTCCGGAGAACCACCCTGCACGTGAAATGCAGGATACTTTTTTTGTGGAGAAGAATCCTGATGTGCTGTTACGGACACACACTTCGAATGTCCAAATCAGATTGATGAAGCAGCAGAAGCCTCCGTTGCGTGCCATTATGCCGGGTCGTGTTTACCGCAATGAGGCTATTTCGGCCCGTGCCCACTGTTTCTTTCATCAGGTGGAAGGCCTCTACGTTGACAAGAACGTTGGGTTTTTAGATTTGAAACAAACGCTCTATCATTTTGCGAAAGAAATGTTTGGTAAGGACACGAAGATCAGGCTTAGACCATCTTTTTTTCCATTCACTGAGCCAAGTGCTGAAATAGACGTCTCTTGTTTTATCTGCGGAAGCAAAGGCTGTAATGTTTGTAAATATTCAGGCTGGGTGGAAATTGCCGGCTCGGGCATGGTGCATCCCAACGTACTGCGCAACTGCGGAATTGATCCCGAAGAATACACGGGCTTTGCCTTTGGCATGGGCATCGAGAGAATTACGATGCTTCGCTACAGCATCAATGATTTGCGTTTGTTTTCTGAGAACGATATTCGTTTTCTCAAACAGTTCAAGTCTGTGGTCTGATTCCTTTATTTTAAAAAGTGTTAATGAATGTTCCATTCGTTGATTTAAAGGCGCAGTATCAAAGCATCAAATCAGAGGTGGATGTTATGTTGCATTCAGTCTTTGAAGGCAGCGTTTTTGTAGGAGGCGCCTCTGTTAAAGAATTCGAACGATCCTTTTCGCAATTTTATAAGGTTCCTCATTGTATTGGGGTCGGAAATGGTACCGATGCGTTGTACCTCACACTCAAAGCTCTTGGCATAAAGAAAGGAGACGAAGTAGTTACTCCCGCGCATAGCTGGATATCGACCTCCGAGACCATCACATTGACGGGGGCGCTTCCAGTCTTTGTTGATGTTGACCCCACGACCTATAATGTTGATCCTGATTTCATTCGTTCAAAGATCAATTCGAATACAAGAGCGGTCATTGCAGTTCACTTGTACGGACAAGCAGCACCCGTTAAGGACATTGCTACGCTTTGTCAAGAGCATAAATTGTTTTTAGTGGAAGATTGTTCTCAAGCGCATTTGACTTCAGAGGCAAGTGAACTTGTTGGTAAATTTGGAGTGGCTTCGGCTTTTAGTTTTTATCCGACAAAGAATTTGGGAGCGTATGGCGATGCAGGATGTGTGATCACGTCAGACGCAGAGCTTGCCACGCACGTCAGAAGGTTAGCCAATCATGGTGGGTTGCGTAAAGATGAACACCTTATGGAAGGAGTTAATAGTCGGTTGGACACTTTGCAGGCTGCACTTCTTACCGTCAAGCTAAAGCATTTAAATAAATGGACCGATCAACGAATTCAAAATGCTTCTTTATATCAATCATTACTAAATGATGTCGTTGAAATTAAACTCCCTCAAGTTCGGCAAAACACAAAACATTCGTTTCATTTGTTTGTGATCCGGGCACAAAGGCGAAATGAGTTGAAATCATTCTTAGAGCATCGTGGTGTGCAAACGATGATTCATTATCCAACCGCGTTACCCTTTGAACCCGCGTATTCATATCTCAATCACAACCCGAACGATTTTCCGGTGGCTTATTCGTTATCGCAAGAAATATTATCATTGCCCATCTATCCTGAACTTTCACGTGAGCAAATCGAATACGTGTGCCGTTGCATAAAAGATTTTTACACAGCCTGATGAAAATAAACGAAATAGCTACGGTGGCGGTGATCGGCTCGGGCACAATGGGGCAGGGCATTGCACAGGCTTGCGCGCAGGCTGGTTATCCAACAATCTTATTTGACATAAACGAATCTCTTTTAGCCAAAGCAAAAGCGTCCATAGAAAACAATTTGCGAATAGCGGTTGAGAAAGGAAAGCTTGATGCTTCTAAGTACGAAGGAATAATTAATAACATCTCACTGGTCAAACAATTGGAAGACGTTAGAGCCGACCTAATAATAGAAGCGATAGTTGAAAAACTCGCAGCCAAACAGAAACTCTTTCATAAATTGGAGGAGATAAACAGTGGCCATGCAATTCTCGCCTCCAACACTTCTTCGTTGTCGATCACGGAGATTGCTTCTTCTTTAAAGAATCCCGCAAATTGTGTTGGTCTCCATTTTTTTAATCCAGCGCACCTCATGAAGCTGGTTGAGATTGTTTCGGGTCAACTTACTGATGCGAGACACCTGGATACCTTGCGAAGGTTTTCTAAGCAGCTTGGAAAAATTGCTGTGATGGCAAAAGATTCTCCGGGCTTTATCGTTAATCGAGTAGCGCGACATTACTATCTGGAGTCGCTGCGATTGCTCGAAGAAAAGGCAACTGACATTGAGTCAATAGATCAATTACTCAAATCAGCTGGCTTTAAAATGGGGCCGTTTGAATTAATGGACCTGATTGGAATTGATATCAACTATGCTGTTTCGTCTTCTGTGTATAACGGATTTCATCAGGAGGTTCGATTTAAGCCAAGTCCTATTCAGCAGCAAAAAGTGGAGGCGGGTCAACTAGGCAGAAAAAGTGGAAAAGGATTTTATGACTATTCGAATCGTTAAATTCTTTGCGTTGATGTTGCTCATCGGATGCAAACCTGATCTCTCCGATGATCCAATTCCATATATTGGTTTTAACGATGTTGTGATTAATCTAAGTTTTCCTGAGTTTGTTAGTCTTAGAAATGACGGAGGTTACAAGGAACTAAGCAGTGGTGGCGTTAGAGGAATCATTTTGTATCGCGTAAGCGTAACTTCCTACAATGCTTTTGAGCGCAATTGTTCCTTTCATCCGAATGATGCGTGCGCCACCGTAAATGTTCATAGCTCCGGTTTGTACTTAACCGATCCGTGCTGTGGATCAACTTTTAATTTATCAGATGGTAACCCTTCGGGAGGCGTAGCCTGGAGGCCTTTGAGAAGGTATCGTACGCAATTAAATGGCTCTACGCTTACCATTACAGACGAAGCAATCTAGGCACTAAATAAAAAAGTCGGAGTAAATTATTTACCCCGACTCTCAAGATCTTACTAAGACGTCTATCCCTGGTTCTCTTTTCTAAGAACGCTGTTCTTTTTGCTATAAAGGAAATAGATAAACAATCCGGCTATCATCCAGATCAGCGCTGAAATCAACGTATCTTTTCCCAGAGAAAGGATCATCGCGGAACAAACAATCATTCCTAAAATTGGCACAAGCGGCACGAGCGGAGTTTTGAATGGGCGAACAGCTTCCGGATTTTTAACACGCAACACCCAGATGCCAGCGCACACCAATACAAAAGCGAATAACGTTCCGAAGCTCGTTAAATCGCCTGCAATACTTCCAGGAACAAACCCGGCAAACAATCCAACAAAAATTAGCAACAACGCATTTGATTTAAATGGCGTGCGAAACTTAGGGTGCAATTCAGAAAAAACTTTTGGCACCAATCCATCTTTTGACATAGAGTAGAACACTCTCGACTGGCCCATCAACATCACCAGAATCACTGAAGAAAATCCCGCAAGGATGGCAATTGTAACTAAGGTTCCCAGCCACTCATAACCTGGCATATATGTTTTAATAGCATAGGCAACGGATGCTTCCTTACCAGCGGTTTTAAATTCTTCCCAGTTAGCAACTCCCGTCAATACGTGAGAGAATAAAACATACAGCACGGTGCAAACAACGAGCGATCCTAAAATTCCAATCGGCATATCGCGCTTGGGATTCTTTGCCTCTTGCGCGGCCGTTGACACTGCATCAAAACCAATGAAGGCGAAGAATACTATTCCAGCACCGCCCAACACGCCACCCCATCCAAATCTGTTCCACGATTCATGATCCGGAGCAGACATCGGAATGGTGAACGGTGTGTAGTTGGCATCGTTAATGAATCCCCAGCCAATCACGATAAAAATCAAGACGATGGAAACTTTAATGAATACAATCACAGCATTTAATCGTGCCGACTCCTGCGTTCCTTTAATAAGCACTAGCGTTAACAAAACGAGAATAAAAAGTGCAGGTAAGTTCACAATACCGTGTACGCCATTGACGCTGGCTTCAAAGGGGGAGTGACATAATTCGTAAGGTATGGCCCCACCAAGCAAATTATTGAGATACTCGCTCCAGGCAATAGAAACGGTGGCCGAGGCAAGTGCATATTCAAGTACCAACGCCCAGCCAATGATCCAGGCCATAAACTCACCCATGGTCACATACGCATATGCATACGCGCTTCCGGCAATCGGTATCATCGATGCAAACTCGGCATAGCAAAGGCCGGCAAATGCACAACCAATGGCGGCTACAACAAAAGATATGACAACGGCAGGGCCAGCTGCCTCACCGGCTGCGGCTGCTGTGCGTACAAAAAGGCCGGCTCCTATAATTGCTCCAATACCGAGTGCTATTAGGTTTCCGGCTCCCAGGGTTCTCTTCAGTCCCTTGGTTGTGTCGGCCGATTGGGACATCAACTGCTCCAATGGTTTCTTAATGAATAAACTCATGAATATTATGTTACGTGGATTTTAAGGTCTTAAAAGTAAAAAGAATATTGAATTATGAACGCTTTTATTTTGACAGGTGGCATTAGGTCGATAGATCATTTGGGCGTGCCCCCGATACACACTGGCCACCCGCAAGCCATCGGGGTCGGGCTCTCCGCTATCCTCCCCCGATAGCGCATTCTTACGCTCATGCCATCGTGGTGCGGGGTAACCGCTTCGATCCCTCACACAAATGCCCCGCATCTTTCATCAAAAAGGTAATTACGCCAACATCAATTTCAGTAAAATTACCTGCGCTGTGCAGACAAAGAATAATCCGTGCAACCCGTGTTCACAATCAGAATTTTAGCTTCGTGTGGGATGTCATTTTTATTTTGAAGCAGCAGGGCGAGGCCGGCAATGCCGCTGGGTTCACATTTGATATTTTGTTGTTTGGCAATGGCCAATGCTTCTTCAATGTACTCCTCTTCCACATCTAATATTCCTGAAGCATGCCCGATCCGGTTGTTGGCGATCAATGATGCGAGGTAGTCGTTGTAATCTTTTAAGGAAGGCAAATAGTACGAAAACAATTTGTCCAACTTGGTGCTGGCACTGTGCGTGGTGGCTCCGATAAAATTACATTGACTCACCACATTAATGTCACCTTTGAATCGTGGATCATGTTTGAAAATTCTGTTGTTGAATTCACGTTCGGCAATTATCAGAATATTAACAAACAAATCTCCGGTGCCAAAAGGAATGAAACAATAATCTGGACTTTCATTGATTACTTCGTATGAAAGCCAGTCATAGTAATTGTCGTTGTAGCGATCCAATACTTCACGATAGGTGATGTCGATGCCCGTAGTATTCTCCGTAAGTTCTTTGATCTCTTTTCCGGTCAGCGGTTTTTGTGAAAGGTCAGTCTCATAGACTTTGCACCCCATATCGATCAGGTGTTTTTTGATCTCTGGTTTCATCCGATAGTCCACCAACACTTTCAGCACCGTTGACACGCCATAGAGATTAAAAAAATATTGAATAGCCATGGCGGCACTACCGGAGGAAATCAATGAAATCTCCTTGATATGATAGCGTTTGGCCTTAATTAGCACTTCCCACGCCATTCGCGATTTGTGTGTGCCACTTGGGTTGGTGCTCTCATCTTTCAACCACACGTTGGTGAAACCTGGCAAATGAATTTGATACGTGGCCGATGCAGGGAATTTTGGTGTGAAATAAGGTTTAGGTGGAAACTCGGGATTGTTGGGATCGTTGTGAGAGGGCACCAAAATATTTCCAATTAGTTCATCGGTGCTTTCTGCACTCGTCTTTTCATCCAGGATCTGTTTCTTCACGATCTCAATTTCTTTGGATGAAAGTTTTTCTAACAAGAGTTCAGCAATCTTATTCGCAAACGTATCAATTGCAGGCGATGCCGTTGCAGGATTTTGTTCCAACGCAACATCTTGCTTTTCCTGATCAAGAAGAGATGAATATTTATCGCTGTAGTGCGAAGTGATTACGCCATTCCAATCTTGCTTTGTTTGAGTGGCATACAAGCACAAAAGATCACGGAGGGATTTAGTGGCACCGGGAGGACTTTTTAAATTAAACGCTCTTCGCAACAAATCTTCCGTGGGCCCTTTTGGATATTGAGCAATGAGTGTAGGCAATTCATTTTTATGATCTTCCAAAAATTTTTGAAGAGACTTTTGCAAATGCGGTATGAAACTCCATTTGCCTGTTCCCCGAGACATCGTGCTGAATTCAGAATCGTTAAATTCTTTCCGAACGAGATCAAGAATCTCGCGTGGTATAGTTTTGGCGGTTGCTTTTTTAGTCATGCAGTTCCAAGATCAGGTAACTGCCTTACATTTGCAAGAGGCTACTTCTTAGCTTTCGCGGGGTCGAACTTCATGCGCACCCGCACGCTGCTTTCAATGGCTACATTATCTTCTGTGCTGGGCGCCCATCGTGGGCCCTCCTTTACTAATCGTATCACCTCATCATCACATCCATAGCCCAAACTTTTGATAACATTGAAGTCGCTCAATGCCCCACTGGTACCCACTGTAAATTCAATCAGTACCTTTCCTTTAATTTTATTGTCGAGTGCTTGTTGCGGATACCTAAGACTGTTTTCCAGATAGCGGTCATATGCCTTTCTTCCACCAAAAGGTTCGGCAAGTTTAATCACGGGTGTTTCATTCTCATCGCGGTCGGTTTTAAATCCCTGACCGGTAACAACCACTTCACTCAGTTGCGATACATCCTCTGTGAGCTTCACGTCTAGCTCAGATTTATCTTGAGGAGAAACTTCACTTGTCTGCAAGCCAATAAAAGAAAAAACAAGTTGTTGATTTTCATTTTCGATTGGAATGGAGTAATTGCCTTTAATGTCAGTAACCGTTCCCTGGTTTGTGCCTTTGATCGTGACATTAACTCCAGGCAACGGCATATTATCTTCCGCGGAAGTCACTTGTCCATTTACCATTCTTTTCGCTTGCACTTCGGCAACTTTACTCTTTTTCGCAGAAGCACGACTTGTTGCATCTTTACTCGCAATTTCTTTTCTCAAATCCTGAGTAGCGGGCTCTAAGGCAATCACCTTTTCCTGTTCAAAGGCTTTGTCTTCTTTCGCCAACGCTACAGTCTCCTCTGCCAATTCATCGGCCTTAGCTTGATCATCGCCAGTCACAACTGAAATTCCTTCTGATGAAGCGCCCGCAGTTGGTTTGGTATCACTACTTCCTGTGGAAGCAATTGCCGGAGTTGGCTCCACTTTAATTTCTGTTTTGGATGAATGTTCTGTGTTGTTTTTGTTAAGACTCAATAATTTTGGTTGCTGGCCTTCTTGTTTGAGTGTGTCATTTTGCGATGACGATTCCTGAGCGGGTAAACCAGCTAGCAGACTTTCTGCTTCCCAGTTTCAGATTTATATCCGATACATCTTTAGCAAAATCTTCTGGTGAGATGGATTCAGCGCCCTCCAACGCATCGGCCAGGAACGGATCACTAAGTGCTTTTTTCTCCAGTGCATGCATTTGCGCGGGAGTAAGTTCGCCCTTTCGGTATCGTTCAATATCGTCTCTTACGTCAGCCATTTCGCTCCAGACAAATTTTTAAATTTCGTTTTCCGTTTTGAATAAAGCTCTTCACCTGATTTAAATCGAAACCGGTGAGATTCGTGATATCCTTATAGCATTTCTGTTCCAGATAGAACAATCTCACACAATGCTGTTGTTCGCTCACTAGTTTCTCAATACAGGTCTCTAATTTACTAAGATTCCCCTCCAGCTCAGTTTCCTCTTCCTGATGCAGAAACAGATCACTTTCCATAAGCTGTGGAGAAATATTTTCTGTCATTTTACCCTTTTTCGATCGGATTTGCATGAGGCAATGATTGCGCGCGGTAACGTACAGCCAACTCTTGAAATTTTCCACCTCGTGTTCGCGAAGAGTTTGAATTAGCTTCTCAAAGATCTGCATTACGGCATCCTTGGAATCATCGCGGTCTTTCAAATATTTTAAGCAAACACCGTAAACCAAAGACGTGTATCGTGAGAAAAGTTCACCTAACACAGCCACATCACCTTCTGACTTGTACTGAGCAAGGAGCTCATAATCAGCTTTGGTGGATGGCTTTTGTCGGAGAAACATGATGTCAATATAAAATTTTTAAAAGGTTTTTATGGAATTCCTTGTATGCCCGCATCTCACTTTCAAAAAGAAACTTAAAGCATACCGTTATGAAAAGAAAAATCTGGATTCTCGTATGGGTGATTTTCGCCTCAATCGGCATAGGTGCCGCACAGGAGAGAACAATCACTGGAAAAGTTACTTCAGCAGAAGATGGATCGGAACTGCCTGGTGTAAATGTGGTGCTGAAAGGAACCAACCGCGGCACCACAACGAACGCCACTGGCGATTACAGTTTGGTAGTTCCAGCCAAAGGTGGCACGTTGGTATTTTCGTTTGTTGGTTTGCAAATACTTGAGCAGAAGATTGGAGAGTCAGACATCGTAAATGTAAAACTACAACAAGATGTTTCAAGGTTAGACGAAGTGGTAGTTGTAGGGTATGGCGCGCATGAAAAGAAAGCATTAACTGGTTCGGTTACGACTGTCAGAAGAGCAAAATCAAAACATGGTGACTCATCAGCACAACCTCAAATGGATTACGAACTTCAGGAGCCAGCCTGGAATACCGAAGAATATGACGGCATTTCTGAAAACATTTTTCACGATGCGATGCGCAATCCGCTTTCTACTTTTTCGATTGACGTAGATGCGGCTTCTTATAGCAATGTCAGACGATTCATCAACAATGGGCAACGTCCACCAAAAGATGCTGTTCGCATTGAAGAGATGATTAATTATTTTGACTACGATTATGAGCAGCCAACAGGTGACGATCCGTTTTCGATTTATACCGAAATAGCCTCGGCTCCGTGGAATTCAAAACATAGGCTGGTGCATATCGGCTTGCAAGGCAAAAAAATTCCGACTGACAATTTACCCGCATCGAATCTTGTTTTTTTGATTGATGTGTCGGGCTCCATGAGTGATCCGAATAAACTTCCGTTGTTAAAAGCATCCTTCAAAATGCTGGTGGAGCAATTGCGCGCTCAGGACAAGGTGGCCATTGTGGTATATGCGGGTGCTGCCGGGCTTGTTTTGGAATCAACATCCGGAGCAGACAAAAAGAAAATAATAGAAGCACTTGACAATCTTGAAGCTGGTGGCTCAACGGCTGGCGGAGCAGGAATTAATCTCGCTTATGCAGTAGCTAAGGAAAACTTTAAAACAGGCGGCAACAACCGCGTGATATTGGCTACTGACGGAGACTTTAACATCGGTGAATCGAGCAACGCGTCAATGGAACAATTGATTGAAGAGAAAAGAAAAGATGGAATTTTTCTGACGGTGCTTGGCTATGGAATGGGTAACTACAAAGATTCAAAAATGGAAACATTGGCCGATAAGGGAAATGGTAATTATGCGTACATCGACAATATTCTGGAAGCGCAAAAAGTGCTGGTCAATGAATTCGGAGGAACACTCTTTACCATTGCGAAAGACGTGAAGCTGCAAATCGAATTTAATCCCGCTAAGGTAAAGGCCTATCGTTTGATCGGGTACGAAAACAGAATGCTGAAGAACGAAGATTTTAACAACGACAAAAAAGATGCTGGCGAACTTGGTTCAGGGCACACCGTAACTGCCTTGTATGAGATAATTCCTGCAGGAGTAGATAGTGAGTTTTTCAAAATTGACGACTTGAAATATCAAACATCAAAGATTGATCCTTTAGCCTTCAAATCGAAGGAGTTGATGACAGTGAAATTCAGGTACAAAAAACCAGATGAAGACGTAAGCCGATTGATTGTTCATTCGTTGCTGGACGCAAGCATTTCAGAATCCAACACCACCGAAAACTTTCGTTGGTCGGCCGCAGTGGCTGCGTTCGGAATGATTTTGCACGAGTCGGAATTCGTTAAGGGCTATTCTATTGATGAAGCGGTTCAGTTGGCCAGAAGTGCCAAAGGAGCAGACAAGGACGGATATCGCATTGAATTCATTAATATGATGAAATCACAAAGTGTTTTGGCGAGCCGATAAGCTTTGAAAATATCTCAACAGAAGAGCTTCCTCCGAACGGTCGTGGGGAAGCTCTCTTTTATTTTTTGACTTGGAATCTTCCGTAAATAACTGGAAATTTGATTCTTATACTGTCGTCAAATGAAAATCAGTGCGGTCATTATTTCCTACAACGAAGAGGCCAACATTGCGAGATGCATTGACTCCCTTCGGCCGATTGCGGATGAAATTGTGGTAGTAGATTGCTTTTCGAAAGACAACACCAAGAAAATATGTCTTGAGAAGGGTATTGCTTTTTATGAGCACGAGTTTTTGGGATTCGCGGATCAGAAGAATTTTGCAACCTCTCTCGCCAAACATGAATTTATTCTTTCACTCGATGCCGATGAGTATTTGTCGCAAGATCTGGTTGAATCGATATTGAGTATCAAGGGCAACGGAAAGTACGATGGTTATACGATGAACCGTCTTTCAAGTTATGCGGGACAATGGATTAAAACATGCGGGTGGTATCCGGATACGAAATTAAGATTATGGCGCAAAGATCATGGCACATGGGTTGGTCAGGGGATTCACGAGAGAGTTGAACTTGCAGGGCATATAAAGGTAAAGTGGCTAAGAGGTGATCTTTTACATCATGCCTATGACGACATCACCCAGTTTCTGGAAAAAATTCAGCGCTATTCCGACATCTATGCTAAAGAGCATCGATTTAAAATTCACTCCTCGGCATTCAAGGTGTTTTATAAAACCATGTTTGCCTTTATTAAAAGCTTTTTAATCAAGGGAGGAATCTTGGATGGCTATAAGGGACTTCTTATTTCTGTTTGTAACGCCAATTTCGTTTTTTACAAATACTCAAAACTTCTTGAGGCCAACAGAAGACTCAAAACTTCACTGATCATTTCAACTTATAACAGAGAAGATGCTTTAGAGCTCACATTACTGGGTGCATTGAATCAGTCTGAAATGCCGGATGAAATAATTATTGCCGATGACGGATCGCGGGCTGCCACCAAAGAATTGATCGATCGTTACCGCGATAAATTTGCCATTCCCATTATTCATTGCTGGCACGAAGATCTTGGATTCCGCTTGTCTACAATTAGAAACAAGGCGATTGCCACAGCTTCGGGCGAGTATATCATTATGATTGATGGAGACATAATTATGCATCGCCATTTTGTAAGAAGTCATAAGCAGAAAGCCTGGCACGGACAATTTATTCAGGGCTCCAGAGTTTTGCTTCAGCCGCAACGGACACGGCAGTCTTTGGTGGCAAAAGATATTGATTTTAACTTCTTTCAGAGGGGAGTACGAAATCGCTTCAACACCATTCATTCCCCGATCTTATCTAAGCTAGTTTCTTTTTTTAGCGCTAAGCCCGACAGAATACGAGGTGCTAATCTTTCGTTTTGGAAAAAAGATGTATTACTGGTAAATGGATTCAATGAGGATTTTGTGGGCTGGGGAAGGGAGGATTCAGAATTTGCAGTTCGTATGAACAACATTGGGATTAATCGTCTTCATTTGAAATTCATGGCTTTTGGATACCACTTGTATCATAAAGAAAGTCCGCGCGATTCTCTCCGGAAAAATGACCAGATCCTTGAACAGGCTATTGCCGATCGCCTCACGAGTTGTGAAAACGGAATCAATAAATATTTGATGAAACGAAGCACCGTTGCTGCTTAATTCTTTTCAACAACGTCTCCGATGAAAGTAAGCGGCTTCACCTTTGTGCGCAATGCGGTCAAGTTTGACTATCCGGTAGTTGAAGCCATTACTTCTATTCTCCCGCTGTGCGATGAATTTGTTATTGCCCTGGGTAATTCTGATGACGCCACCCCGCAATTGCTTCAAACAATTAACTCTCCTAAAATAAAAATTGTGCCCACCGTTTGGGACGACTCACTGCGGGAGGGTGGAAGAACTTTTGCGCTAGAGACAGATAAAGCTTTTCGGGCCATCTCGAAAGATTCAGATTGGGCATTTTATATTCAGGCTGACGAAGTTGTTCACGAGAAATATCATTCCGTTATACGGGAAGCAATGCACACGTACAAAGATGATCCTGATGTTGACGGACTGGTCTTTAACTACTTGCATTTCTATGGATCGTACGATTATGTCGGTGAAGCTTATCGGTGGTACAGAAGAGAAGTGAGAATCATTAAAAATGATCTGGCCATTCATTCGTACAAAGATGCTCAGGGTTTCAGAAAGAACGGAGATCAAAAGATCAGGGCAAAACTGATTGATGCCAGCATTTATCACTACGGATGGGTAAGAGAACCCGGAGCTATGCAAGGCAAACAAAGAAGTTTCAATCATTTTTATTTTAATGACGAATGGATTGAGAACAACATCTCAAAAGCCGAGCAATTTGACTACACGGGGATAGATGCGCTCAAACATTTTGATGGCACGCACCCAGCTGTCATGAAAAAGCGAATTGAATCTATTAACTGGAAATTTGATCACGACATTTCCAGAAATAACCTTAAGCCAAAAGATAAGATTAAACGATTTGTAGAAAACCTCACGGGTTGGCGCATAGGAGAATTTCGTAACTACAAAATCATTTAGTTATCATCTCTTTACCCTCACATTCTTTTGCTATTTTTGACTTTTTATGGAAGAAGTACAGCGTCAGAATTATACCGAAAAAGAGAAGCAAGACATCTTCAATGGCGAATTCATGCCTCACATCAGGTCGATGTACAATTTCGGATTTCGACTTACCCTCGACCGCGATGATGCCAAAGACCTTGTTCAAGACACGTATCTCAAGGCGTATCGCTTCATAGAATCATTCCAAAGAGGAACTAATGCAAAAGCATGGCTGTTCCGCATCTTAAAAAACAGCTTTATCAATGACTATCGGAAGAAGAGTAAAGAGCCTTCCAAGGTAGATTATCAGGAAGTAGAGACGTATTATAATTCAGAAGAAGTGGATCGGCAGATTACACCCGATCTGCGGGTGGAGTCGCTGAAAGACATGATTGGCGATGAAATTTCCAATGCGCTCAATTCATTGGATGTGGATTTTAGAACAGTAATTATTCTTAGTGATCTGGAAGAATTTAAATATGAGGAGATGGCAAAAATTCTTGACATTCCGATTGGGACGGTGAGAAGTCGATTGCATCGGGCAAGAAATCTTCTCAAAGAGAAGCTAAGTGAATACGCAAAATCTATGGGCTATAATAAATCAAACGTATGAGCAGTTCTACCAACCCCTTCATGAAGCCGGATGGCACTAAGTGTTCTTGCATGGAAATGCTGCAACAGATGCTGGATCGTGAAGTAACGCCTGAGCAACGTGAGTATTTTAAGCAGCACCTCGACCATTGCTTACCCTGCTATAAGACGTATGATCTGGAGATGACAATCAAAGAATTAATTAAGTCGAAATGTTGCGGCAGCGATGTGCCTGCGGATGTCATTTCGGATTTGCAACTCCAGATTAATCAAAAAATTTCCTCCTGATGGCGGGTAAAGCGTTGATTTTTTCCGCCCCATCGGGCTCCGGCAAAACAACCATTGTAAAACACCTGCTAACGAACAACCCTGACCTGGGCTTTTCAATTTCGGCTTCTACACGTGACAAACGCGGTCGCACCGAACAAGACGGTAAAGATTATCATTTTCTTACGCCCGAGGAATTTAAAAGAAAGATTGATCGCGATGAATTTATTGAATGGGAGGAAGTTTATGCCGGCAATTTTTATGGCACTTTAAAATCCGAGATCGAACGCATTTGGGCGGAAGGCAAGAATGTCATCTTTGATGTAGACGTGAAGGGTGGTATTAACTTGAAGAAATATTTTGGGGATCATGCGCTGGCTGTTTTTGTCAAAGTCCCCTCTATCGATGTTTTAAAACAACGTCTCAACGAAAGAGGAACAGAAACAGAGGAAAGCCTTTCGCGCAGGATCTTTAAGGCCCAGTTTGAAATGAGCTTTCAGGATAGGTTTGATGTTGTGTTAGTCAATGAGGATTTAGAAAAGTCCTTGAAGGAAGCGCAGCAGTTGTATGACGAATTTAAAGCGAAAGCTTAAGTTATACCTACAATGACCTCTACACAAAAAATTGGTCTTTATTTCGGCTCCTTCAATCCCATTCACATCGGGCATTTGATTATTGCCAATGTGATGGCGGAGAATGCCGATCTGAATAAAGTGTGGTTTGTGGTGTCACCACAAAATCCTTTTAAGCCGAGTCAGGGTCTGCTTCATGAGTTTGATCGGTATGATATGGTGAAAGCTGCTATTGGCGATCACTACAAACTGGAAGTATCGGATGTAGAATTTCATCTGCCGCGTCCTAGTTATACCATTCACACTCTGGCACACTTGACCGAAAAACATCCCGGCAAAGAATTTAAAGTGATTTTAGGTGAAGATAATCTTGAGAACTTTGTGAAATGGAAAAATCACGAACAGATCCTTGAGCATCACGGCCTGTATGTATATCCACGACCTCATGTAACATCTTCGGAGTTGAAGCGTCATGCAAATGTGAAAATGATAGAAGCACCCTTGCTGGATATTTCGGCCACGTATATTCGCAACTGTATCAAAAACAATAAATCGATACGTTACCTCGTTCCGGAAGCGGTTGAACAGATGATTCGTACAAAGAATTTTTATAAGTAGGCGTTGAGTCGCAACCAATTGGCCATCGTATGCGTCTATGCAGGTAATGAAATTAATCCCCCAAGTAAGTTTAGTCGTTTTAGCTTTTTTAATCTCTGCTTCAGCTTTTGGAGGAGGCATTCGTGGAACGATTAAGGGCGATGACGGGGGGCCTCTTGCCTTTGCTACCATCTTCGTAAAGCAAACAGGAACTGGTTCAGCCAGCGACTTACAGGGGCGTTATGAAGTTTTATTAAACCCGGGGAGTTATGACATCATCTTTCAATATCTCGGCTATGAATCTGTTGCGAGAAAAATTGAGGTGGGAGATGATTTCAAAGAAATAAACATCACCCTCAAAACGCAGGTGGTGATGCTGCAAAATGTGACGGTGAAAGCAGGGAAGGAAGATCCGGCTTATACTATCATGCGAAAAGCAATATCGAAAGCTAAATTTCACACTCAGCAAATCGACTCGTATACCGCAAAGGTGTATATCAAAGGAAAGGGAAAGCTGAAGGACTACCCATGGCTGGCCAAGAAGGCATTGGAAAAAGAAGGGATCACAAAAGACAGATTATTCATTCAGGAATCGGTGAGCGAAATCAAATACACCCGACCTAATAAATTTGAAGAGAAAGTAATTGCCGTTTACACCACAGGAAAAAATAATACGGGCAATGAAGGCTCGCCAAACGCCTATGTCTTTGGAAGTTTTTATGAGCCGGAGATCGCGGAAACCGTTTCGCCACTGTCGCCAAAATCATTTTCATACTACAGGTTTGAATACCTGGGTTCTTTCAAAGACAGGAATTACGAAATCAGTAAGATAAAAGTGACGCCCCGCTCGAAAGGCGATAATATTTTTGAAGGAATCATTTTTATTGTGGAGGACTGGTGGAGTATTCACAGTCTGGATTTTCACACCACTAAGGTGGGCATCAATTTCAAGATCAAGCAAATCTATAATCCGATTGAAGACAAAGCCTGGCTTCCGATCTCGCAGCAATTCATTGTAGATGGAAGTGTATTCGGATTTGACTTTGAAGGAACCTATCTGGCAACGGTTAAGGATTACAAGATAAAACTCAATCCGGAATTGCAGATGGAGATGACGGTGATTGACGAGAAAGTCCAGAAAGAGGAGGCTAAACAAGTGAAGCAACAGTTCAGTAAAAAAGGTCAGCAGCTTAAAGAACGTGTAGAATCCGGAAAAGAAGTCACGAACAAGGAGTTAAGACAATTGGTAAAGGAATATGAGAAGTCCGAGCAGAAGGAGACAAAAGAACCAGATGTAATTTCGGAGACCAAATATTCGGTTGACTCGCTTGCCTATAAAAAAGATTCAACATTCTGGGCGGAGATGCGACCAGCGCCACTGGAGAAAGAAGAGGTGGTTGGGTATCAAAAGAATGACAGTATTTCGGAGGTGCAGCGAAAAAGAGATGAAGGAGATACCTTAAGCAACAGCGGCAAAAAGCACAGCAAGAAAGGATTTCAAATCTGGGATGTGCTAGTCGGTGATAGTTATAAACTTGGCAAGACAACCGACTTTCGAATTCATACACCTTATGGTGGATTCAATACGGCAGAGGGTTTCAACCTTATTTATCGGACAAGTTTCTACAAGCGCTGGGTGAAGAAGGACACAATTAATAAAGATGGACGAACCAGGACTTCGAGGCTGGAAATTAGTCCCATTATGCGTTATGCGTTCTCTCGCGAGAAGCTCACCGGCATGCTACGGGCGGACTATCGCAATCGCGATGCGAGAGTAACACTGGAGGGCGGACGTTACATCAAACAATTTAATCCTGAAGATCCTATTCATCCGTTTGTCAACACATTCACTACGTTATTTCTTGGAGATAATCTGATGAAGATTTACGAACGTGATTTTGTTGATTTGAATTATCGTCAGCGTATCAGTGACAAGTATACTGTTCGGACAAGCTGGTCGTGGGCCAAACGTTACGAATTGCCCAATACAACCAATTATACATTGTTTAAAAGCAACAAGGATGAGTACACATCTAACGTGCCTGCAAATTTCGAATTACCGAACACCAGCTTTCAACCCAACACAGCTTTTGTGGGGTCAGTTGGATTTGAGGCGAGACCTTGGCAGAAATATAAAATTCGCAATGGACGAAAGATGAGAGTGGACGATTCTTCTCCTTTATTAACACTTGACTACCGAAAGGGATTTGATGCCGTCTTCAATAGTGAAGTGAAGTATGATTTGTTGGAGATTGGTTTGAAGCACGGTTTGAAAATGGGTATCCGCGGAAAGCTTGACGTGGCATTGAAAGCCGGAAAGTATTTGAATTCCGATAAAATGTATTTCATGGATTATAAACATTTCCTCGGCAATCAAACACCATTCGTTACAACTGATCCCGTTGGTAGCTATCGTCTGATGGATTATTATTTGTACAGCACCCGCGACCAATATTTTTCAGCCAATGCGCATTATCATTTTAGGAAATTTTTATTTACCCGCATTCCCAAAGTGCGGATGTTTGGAGTATCAGAAAATATCTTTGTGAATTATCTCGCCACGCCATCCTCGAAAAATTATACAGAAATCGGCTACGGACTTGAAGGTATTTTGCGTGTCTTCCGATTGGAGGCGGCTGTGGGCTTCCGCGATGGCCAGTATCTTAACACGGGGTTCCGTATTGGAATTGCCACAAGCGTGGGTGTCAACTTCAACGATTAATCTTAACATCGGCATATTAACAAGATTGTCAGGACTAATGACAATTGGAGTTAGAATCTTAGACAGCTTATCATCTTTCGCGCCTGCTAAATTTTTTAAAAGCCAAGAGTTAGCGACCTTTGCCCGATGCTTTTGTCCATCGAAGACTTTCTTAAACTCCGCGATACGCATAAGGTCGTTGATGTTCGTTCTGAGGGCGAGTTCGGAGAGGGACATATACGTCAGGCCATCAATATTCCGATTCTCAATAACGAGGAACGAGTTGCCGTTGGCACCGATTACAAGCAAAAGGGTCAGCAGGAGGCTATCAAAACCGGCTTCCGATTGGTGGGGCCTAGATTGATTGACATCATTAACGAGACTCAGCGGATAGCAAACGGCTCTGAAATCCTGGTGCATTGCTGGCGAGGTGGAATGCGCTCTTCCAATTTCTGTCAATTTGTTGGGATGGCTGGAGTGAAAAGCCATCAACTAAAAGGTGGATATAAGGCGTATCGTCACCAGGCGCTTGAGTCGTTCAAACGACCGCTTCAAATAATTTTGCTCACCGGTTGCACCGGAAGCGGTAAGAGTGAAGTGCTGCGTGCTCTCAAAGTCAATGGCGAACAAGTTTTGGATTTAGAGGCATTGGCCAATCACAAAGGTTCGGCTTTTGGTGGTTTGCTGATGCCGGCCCAGCCAACTACTGAACAATTTCAAAACGAACTCTTTGAAGAAATTATCAAACTTGATGTGTCGAGAAGAATTTGGGTGGAAGATGAATCGATAGCGATTGGGAAGATTTTTTTACCACATGATTTTTGGGCACGCATGATGGAAAGCCCGTTGGTGAAAATGGATGTTGAGAAAAACGTACGTGTGCAACGACTGGTAAATGAATACGGGCCAGCCGATCGCGAAGAGTTTTTAAACATCATGGGCAAAGTGGTAAAGAAACTTGGTGGTCAGCACTACAATGCGGCCAAAGAAAAACTTTTGCAGGGCGACATGGTATCCACAATTGACATCTTGCTGACCTATTATGACAAAGCTTACTTAAACAGCATCGCTAAAAGAAAGGACAAACTGAAATCAACTATTTCCTGGGATGGAAAGGATAGTCACGAGTTTGCTCAAAAAATTTTAAATCTCAAATTTTGAATTCTTCAATATGAACGACATTAAACTCACTCAATATTCCCATGGCGCAGGTTGCGGATGTAAAATTTCTCCGGCCGTGTTGGATACTATTCTTCATTCTGATTTACCGAAAGCAAAATTCCCAAATCTGTTAGTGGGCAACGAATCAAAAGATGATGCGGCCGTCTATGATCTTGGAGATGGTAATTGCATCATCAGTACGACAGATTTTTTTATGCCCATCGTGGATGATCCGTTTACGTTCGGGGCGATTGCCTCTGTCAATGCGATCAGCGATGTGTACGCGATGGGTGGCGAACCGGTTATGGCAATTGCTATCCTCGGTTGGCCGATTAATAAAATTCCAGCCGAAGTAGCAAAACTTGTTTTAGAAGGAAGTAGAAGCATTTGCGCGAAAGCAAATATTCCTTTAGCGGGTGGACACAGTATTGATTGCCCTGAGCCTGTTTTTGGCTTGGCTGTTAGCGGCAAGCTGAAAAAAGAAAACTTGAAGCGAAACGACACAGCCAAAGTGGGTTCTCATTTATACCTCACCAAGCAGATCGGAATCGGGATCACGACCACTGCGCAAAAGAAAGGAATTGTTCAAGAGTCACATCTGAAAAAGGCAGTTGACACGATGCTTACACTGAATTCATTCGGGGCAGAATTAGGCAAGCTTCCTTACGTAAATGCTTTGACAGACGTGACCGGCTTTGGTTTACTTGGTCACCTGTGCGAAGTGTGTGAAGGTAGTGGGCTATCTGCTGAGATTGAATTCAGCAAGGTGCCAAAGTTCGATTTTCTTGATTTGTATATACAACAAAAGTCGATGCCAGGTGGCACACAGCGCAACTGGGAAAGCTATGGGAAAAAGATTGGAGCAGTCACTGAAGAGCAAAAGGTCATCCTGGCTGATCCGCAGACGAGCGGAGGTTTGTTAATTTCCATAGACAGCGACAAGGCAACAGAGTTTGAAAGATTTGCTAAGGAGAAGGGATATGATTTGAAGTCGTTTGGGAAGTTAGTTCCAAAGAAATCAGTGGCTGTTGAAGTCACACCATAGTTCCGAAAATAAATTTACCATTTGTTTGAACCAACTTAAGGTTGGCGTGTACCGGATGCAGAAACAAAACCTCTGGTATATGAAATATGCTTTTTTCTTTTTGATGCTGATTGCTTTTTCAAGTCGGGCAACAGATTTCCCTGAAACTATTTTTCCAAAGACCAAGATCATCCGTTCATCCGATTGGTATTCCGGGCAAGCCGATTTATGGAGGCAGGAGGTCTCCAAAAATAAACTTAACGCATCTGCGTGGCTCAACTATTACGCAGCCGCTCGTTATGCCCAAGCTTCTCAAAATCTTTTGACAAGTATTGTTGAAGAAATGAAAGGTAGCATTTCGACTGGGTTTGAATACAATCTCATACTAAGTTGGAATAACGGACTCAATGAAGAGAGTTTGCGTTATCTGTTGAAGGCCTACGATTTTGAGCCAAATAATCCGTCAACCTATAGTCAGCTCATTCTTTTTGAAGAATTCTATTTCAACACAGATAAAAGAAAGACTTTCAGTGAAAAGCTATTCAAAACCAATTTAATCTCAACATCGCTTCTAAACTATAGCTACAATGTGCTCATGTCTGTGGAGGAGGACGGTGTGTTAATCACCGAGGGCGATCACACAGCGATTCCTCTCTTTTTATTGCAAGATCAACTTGGTATTGGTAAAAAAGTAACGGTACTGGATTTAGACCTGTTGCAGGATCCAACTTATAGAACTAGGAAACTAAAGGAAGCCAATCTCTCTTTCGATGAACGAGCAACAACTGAAGACATCAAAAAATCAATATGCCTGAATCTACCCAGTCAAAATCCGACAAAAAGATTTTATTATGCCTTAACGCTCGCCAAGGAAAATATGGACCCCGTGAAAGACCAGTTGTTTGTTGTCGGGCTTGCATCACAGCTGAGTAGAGAAAGGCTGGACAATGTTTCCATCATAAAGCAAAATATCGAGAATCGTTTTCTAGTGGACTATCTCACGGTAGATCTCAATGGAGAGTCTGAGTTTGCAGCGGGTAAAGTGTATCGATCAAATTACCTGGTGCCTTTACTGATTCTGAATGATTATTATAAAAGTTTGAACGAATCCGAAAAATCTAAAGAAATAGAAACAATTGTTTTAGCGATTGCCAATCAAACGGGACAAACAACGGTGGTAAATAACTACATCGGTCGAAATAAAGTCGTTGCCAATCCATTTTCAGTTTTTGACCCCGGGTCAAAAGCGCATGAAGTTCCGGTGAGGCAAGTGAAAGGAAATTTTTATGCTGGGGAACGGGAGGTGACCAACGAGATGTACAACCGTTTTTTGGATTACCTTCAGAAGAAAGGTTTAAATGATCTTTACGAAAAACATAAGATTGATTTGAGCCAATACACGGAGCCTGCACTTTCAATGATGGCCAATTACAGTGCTCCGCGCACACCAACCCGGAAGGAAAAATATTTTACGCAATATCCCGTTGTTAATGTATCATATGAAAGTGCAATGGTGTATTGTGAATGGCTGACGGAGCAATACAATAATGATCCAGTGCATAAATTCAAGAAAGTGAAATTCACACTACCAACAATTAGTCAATGGCAGATATCAGCGTTGGGTTATAAGGAATTTCAATCGTGGGAGTTGGAAGAGAACATGGTAAAAGTAATTATTCCGAAGGAAGGTGATGATCGATTTGGCGAAGGTGATCCGAAGATGATTCCCGTGAAGGGAAGTGATATTCGTTATCCCTGGTTTAACTGGTACAAGTACCGCAATCAGCCGCTGAATAACCACGGATGCTCGCTAGGAAATTTTAAATATCCAAGCTCAATGGGTTCCTGCAATCCGAAGTACAAAGCAAATACGCCTGATGGATATCTGGCGATGTCGCCCACCGCTACGTATTTTCCGAATGACTTAGGATTGTTTGATGTGGTAGGAAACGTTGCCGAAATGACGCTGGTGAAAGGTAAAGCATGTGGTGGAAGCTGGAACCATTCACCGGAGGAATCGACAATCGGTAGCATAAATGAATATACCGGCCCGGACGCTGCAGTTGGATTTCGCATTTTCATGGAAGTAATTGAACCTTGATGCTTTTTCGGAAGAAGTATTCTCACACATCCGATGAGGAACTCATGCGCCTGCTTCAACGTGGTGAAGAGCAGGCGCTTGTTGAGTTATATGGCCGCTATGATAAGAAGCTGCTCCGCTATTTTTACCGCATGCTGTGGCGCGATGAAGCAAAGGCACAGGATTTTTTGCAGGATCTTTTTTTGAAAGTAATAGAGCTCCCAAACCGGTTTGACGCCAATTATAAATTCTCGACATGGTTGTATTCTGTGGCGAACAACATGTGCAAGAATGAATACAGAAAGCAAAAGCTTCGACCCTCTGTTTATGATTTGAATATGCCCGAGCCTTCTTGCTTTCAAATTACATCAGAGGTAATGGATGGCGTAAAATTCAGAACGGCATTGGAGATACTTCTCAATTCTCTTGAGGAAGATGACAAAGCGATTTTTGTGCTGCGCTACGAAATGGAAATGAATGTAAAAGATGTTGCAGAGATTATGGGAGTTCCGGAAGGCAGCGTCAAATCAAAATTATTCTATATGCGAAAAGAGTTGAGTGCTCGATTGCAGGTTTTTAATCCACTTAAAAGTACGGCATTATGAAAAACGAAGAAATAAATTGGATTGATCGGCTGGAGCAATTGATTCACACCAAAGCCTTTCAGGAACTTACAACTGAAGAAAAAGATTTTGTGCTGCGTGAACTTGATTCTGAAGAGCAGTATGAAGTGATGAGAAAACTTTCTCCTATGTTCGATGGAATGCGTAATGAGGACATTCCACAACCGAGAGACAAGACATTGGAGTTTCTCAAGCAAAATCTTCCACTCAAAACTTCATTATGGAGTAAATGGTTGGATTTGCAAATGCCCGCTTACGCAACGGTTTTACTGGTAATGCTTTCATGTTTTTTAACATGGAAGATTGCAACGCCAGCAAATCCGCTTGTAATCAAACAAACCATTTCAACCATCGATACCATTTATGTGGCCTCGAAACCGGATACCATTTTTAAAGAGAAGGTTGTGTACCGATTTGCCAAATCGCAAGATGAATCAAAGTCAAGAGATGAATTAAAAGAGGTGATTCCAAATCAGCCTGAGGCACTACCTATTGGCGTGAGTATGAAAGATAAGGAGGAGCTTCAGGGGCTGTTGGTATCCGGATCGAGATAATTACAGATCCGTTAGTTTAGATCCAGGTAGTTCGAGAATCAGACCTTCGCCATAGGCCATGGCCGGAGTTTGATATCCTGTTTTAAAATTTCCATTCAATATTTTCTCAGCAATCAGCACACTGGATTTAGCCGTCAGCGTATAGCCATCTAAGGTTTCTAGTCGTGAAGAAAATTCCTGACCGGTGTTATTCCAAACTCTGCCCCACAGGTAAGTTCTTCCTTTTGCACGTTTTTCATCACTTGGTCCGGACGGGCGTTGATCAACCTTTCTTTTCAGAAAATCTTTTACCCATCGCATGCGAAGCAGCCAGTTGATATAATTGCTTCGCTTGGCATAAGCGATTTGTTTTTCGTTTGATCCAATGTACACTTCAATATTGGGAATGCCGGTACTTCGCCATGCTGTTGAAATATCGCCCCACGGAATATTTAAACTTGGTCTTGTGAACGGTCCGTAATTAATTTCTTTTGTCAAACTTCCCGTGGGAACTACCGTCAGTTTTCCTTCTTTGCGAATCATGCTTCCATAACCCAAACCTTCTACCATCGTGCGGGCGGTTCCTCTTGAGAAGCCACCACTTGATGCAAAGGCCAGTTGTAAATGTGTGGCTGACTCTAATTTATTTTTAAGATGCAGTGCAAGACAATCTGAAGGGACGACATCAAATCCGGTTCCGGGTATAATGGTTATTCCCGCACTTTTTCCCTGCTGATCCATCAGGCTGAGCATTTCAAATACTGCCGACTCTCCTGTGATATCAGTATAATGAGTTTTAGTTTCGAGGCACGCATTTACCAACGCCTTCGCAGTGAACTGAAACGGCCCGCCACAGTGAATGACTACTTTGCCTTTTGTTAAAAGCTTTTTTAAAGCAACCGCATCGTTGATATCAACTATTTCAAACGGATAATTGGTTTGTTTGCTTTGTGATTGCAAGGCCTCGGCACTTCTTCCGGAGAGAATTACATTCAAATTTTTAGTGCGGCATTCTTCAACGATAAGTTTACCGGTATAGCCGTACGAACCGTAGATGATGATGGTGTTATTCACGAGACTCACGGATTAATTATTTTAAGCGCTCCACTTTCTCTACAAAAACTTTGGTGTCGCCACGCCAGGGAAATCGCACGTAGCGCTTTATGAAATAGAGGTTAACACGCTCACCACTCAGCGCCACAGATTGAAGTTCTTTGATCAATTCATCATTACCTTTTTCAACAGAGAAATCAAAAGACTCAGCGATGGGGTTACTTCCTTTCAGAGCACCGAACGTTTCAAGATTTAATTTTCCTTCGAAGGTCTTGAACACAAATCCTTTTTGCGAGACACTCAATACCTTTCCGGCCTTAACACCTTCTTCGTAAACACCCCACTGCCAGAAAGCCAACAAGCCTGCCAGCAGCAGTAGCCCGATGATCAAAATTCGTTTTACAATTTTTGTGGTAGTCCGCTTTATCTTTTGGCCGAAGCTTTCGTTTTCCATAGTGTGCCTGTCTTTGATAATCTAAAGTAACAAAATCCGGCCACACCGATGATGATTACGGAAATGAATTGCGAATGAGAGAGCCAATCTTTGAATATAAATCCTCGGGCAATGTCTCCACGGAAGATTTCCAGAGCGGCCCGGCCAATTGCATACATAATGAGATACAGTAAAAACAACTGGCCATCAAACTGCTTGCGATTTTTAAGGAAGGAGAGTAGAGCAAGCAAACCGAAAATAAATCCGGCTTCATACAATTGTGTGGGATGAAGCGATGTATTCAACGGCTCTGCCTGACAGACCGGATCGGTGAACATGACACCTAAGAAACTTTCCGTTGGCTTGCCATAACAACATCCCGCCATAAAGCATCCAATTCGGCCAAAGCCATGAACGATGCACGTTACTGCTGCCATAACATCAAGCATCGCTAGCGTTGGAATCTTATTGCGCTTAAAGAACCAAAGCATAACAGGCACTGCGAAGAGAAACGATCCATAAAAAACAAAGCCGTTTCCGGTAAAGAGTTTGTCTAGATTTTTCATGTAATAACCAGGATCTTCAAAAAAGAAAAAAACTTTTCCGCCCACAATCGCGGCTAACACAATCAGAATGAAAAGAGTATTAGTGGTATCAAACGACAGGTTGAATTGTTTTTTACCCTGCCAACTCATGTAGGTGAGACCGAGCAAAGCGCCAATCGCAATGCAAAACCCGTAGGTGTAAATAGTGAACGAACCTACTTCAAAGAGAACGGGATGCATGAGATTAATTAGTTGATGATTTGATTTTCAGTTAGCCAATTAATCTCAACCACTTTTAATTGGCGGCTACTGGCTTATAAATTTCTGCCAGTTTGCTCACGACAAAATCGATTTCCTCCCTGGTATTATACTTACTAAAAGAGAAGCGCACTGCTCCTCGTTGCGAATTGGGATAGATAGCCCCCAACACATGAGATCCCGTTGAGGCGCCACTTGAGCAGGCACTCCCTCCCGAAGCAGAAATGCCTTTCATATCGAGATTGAATAGCAGCATTTCATTTTCTTCTGATTCAGGAAGGCTGACGTTAAGCACAGTGTATAAACTGCGATCAAGATTAGCCGAGTCACCGTGGAATGTAACTCCCGGAATATTTTCTGTCAGTTTCTCAATCATGTATGACTTCAGCTGCTTAATGTGTTGCTCGTGTTCATCCATTTCGCGGTAGCAAATCTCCAGCGCTTTTGCGAGCCCAATAATGCCGTAGACATTTTCAGTTCCACCGCGCATGTTGCGTTCTTGTGCACCACCGTGCACAAACTGCTGAATTTTTTTGTCTTTGTTGATGTACATGAAGCCAACGCCTTTCGGCCCATGAAACTTGTGGGCAGCAGCCGTCATGCCGTGAACTTTCAGCGCCTTCATATCATGACGATAATGCCCCATGGTTTGAACAGTATCCGAGTGAAAGTAGGCTTTGTATTGATGGCAAAGTTCACCCACGCGCTGAAGGTCCAGTAAATTTCCGATTTCATTGTTGGCGTGCATCAACGATACCAATGCGTTGGGATACGTCTTCAATAATTCTTCTAAATGCACAAGATCAACGTGTCCATGCTGGTCAAGTTTTACATGATGCAGCTCTATTACACCGTCTTTTGCAAGAGTTTCTAACGTGTGCGTAACCGCATGATGTTCGATCGGTGTTGAGATAGCGTGTTTAATTTTATATGTTTTGATGGCACTCGTGATAATTGCATTGTCAGCTTCTGTGCCGCCCGAAGTAAAAATAATTTCACCAGGAGTGCAGTTAAGTAGTTCGGCTACTTTCTTTCTGGAAGATTCAATTGCAGCGCGCACCTTGCGCCCGTGTGCATGTGTGGAAGATGGATTTCCAAAATCTTCGAGCATGAACGGTTTCATCGCTTCGAATACTTCCGGATCGAGTGGTGTAGTGGCTGCATTGTCTAAATAAACTCGCATGACGATTGATTTACGAATTTCAACTCTTTATTTAATAATCTCCTGAATGTCTTTAATGATCTTTTTGGCCAGCTCATCAGCTTTCGATTCGCTTTGCGATTCGGCATAAATGCGGATGATAGGCTCCGTATTGGATTTGCGTAAGTGCACCCACTCGCGTTGCTTTTCGAAATCAATTTTCACGCCATCAACCGTGTTGATTTTTTCGTTTTGATATTTGGCCTTCACGTCTTCCAACACCTTGTCCACATTGATCTGAGGAGTCAGTTCTATTTTGTTTTTAGAAATGAAATACGCTGGATATTGTCTCCGCAATTCGGAGGCTTTCATTTTCGTTTGCGCGAGATGTGTTAGGAACAAACCAATCCCCATCAGTGCATCGCGGCCGTAATGCAAATCCGGAAAGATCACTCCGCCATTCCCTTCTCCGCCAATTACGGCTTTCGTTTCTTTCATGGCATTCACCACATTTACTTCGCCAACGGCAGCAGCTGTATATTTTCCTTTTGCGCTTTCCGTAACATCGCGCAAAGCACGAGTGGAAGAAAGATTAGAAACGGTATTTCCTTTTCGTTTGCTCAGCACATAGTCTGCCACGGCAACCAATGTATATTCTTCACCAAAGGGTTGTCCATCTTCCATCACAAACGCAAGGCGATCCACATCAGGATCTACAATAATTCCTAAATCATATTTTCCATTCTTCACTACCTTGCAAATTTCCTTGATGTTTTCTGGAAGTGGCTCCGGATTGTGCGGGAAATGCCCGGTTGGTTCGCAATAAAGTTTCTTTACTTTTTTTACGCCAAGCTCTTCGAGTAACTCAGGCACACATATTCCGCCCGAAGAATTAACAGCATCCACAACAATTTTAAACTTTGCTTTACGGATAGCTTTTACATCTACCAGCTTATGTTTTTTGATCAGCTCGATATGTTTTTTGATGTAGCGATCATTCGCAGTATACCGACCAAGTTTTTCAACGGGTGCGAAATCAAAACTTTCTTCTGCAGCGAGTTTTAAAACGTCCGCGCCATCTTCGGCAGAAATAAATTCGCCTTTGTGGTTTAAAAGTTTTAAGGCGTTCCATTGACTGGGATTGTGACTCGCAGTAAGAATAATTCCACCGCCCGCTTTTTCCAGTGGCACGGCAATCTCCACCGTTGGCGTTGTAGATAAGCCCAGGTCAATCACGTCAAGTCCAAGACCCTGCAATGTTGAACTTACGAGCGAACTCACCATTTCACCGGAAATGCGAGCATCGCGTCCGATGACAATGCTTTTTCCTTTGCGGGATTTGACCCACGTGCCAAAAGCCGCAGCAAATTTTAAAGTGTCTACAGGAGTTAGTGCTTCGCCCGGTTTGCCACCAATGGTGCCGCGAATGCCGGAAATGGATTTAATTAGGGTCACAGGTAGAAAGTCAAAATGTGACCGCAAATCTAAGAAAATAGCCGATCAGAATGAGATCAGGCGATAAAGCTCAACGGTGTCTACTGTTTGTTGATCTTTGGAAAAGAAACCTCATTGGCCTTCTCAGGGTCACCGCACGCTTCACCGGCCCCAACAACTTTTCCGCAATAGCCGCAGGTAATTCCTTCCTTAGCGAGAAACGGACTTTGTGTTGCGCACGTGCCGCGAAATTCACCGTCCTTAACAAAGAATAATCGAACGGACATCAGCGCGAAAAACAGTGCAAAGATTCCAAGTGATAAGAAGAAAACGGCCATGCTAAATTTCTGTTTTAGTACCTTCGGGCAAAGTTAATGACAATTTCACAACAACACATAGCCGCTTAAAGTTTACCCCATGAAGAAAGTTTTATCTCAGCCCGATCTCAATCGAGAAGCCAAATTAAAGGCTTTTGATCGTCTCTTAACCGTTATGGACGAGTTGCGCGAAAACTGCCCATGGGATAAAAAACAAACGCTGGAAAGTCTGCGCCATCTTACCATCGAAGAGACATATGAATTGTCCGATGCGATTTTGGAGGGCGATCTGAAAGAAGTAAAAAAAGAGTTGGGCGATGTGATGCTCCATCTTGCTTTTTACTCGCGCATTGCATCAGAGGTGAAAGCGTTTGACATGGCCGATGTGTTGAATTCCATTTGCGATAAGCTCATCGAGCGTCATCCGCATGTGTATGGCGATGTGATTGCGAATGATGAAAAGGCGGTGAAAGAAAATTGGGAGAAAATAAAATTACGAACCGGAAATAAATCAGTACTCGAAGGTGTTCCCAAATCCTTGCCCGCGTTGGTGAAAGCCATTCGCATACAAGACAAAGCGCGCGGTGTGGGTTTTGATTGGGAAAGAAAAGAACAAGTATGGGAGAAGGTAGAAGAGGAGATGCATGAATTTAAACAAGAATTTAATACAGAATCAAGCGAGGCGATTGATAAACAAAGAGCGATGGCGGAGTTTGGCGATTTACTTTTCTCATTGGTGAATTATGCACGCTTTATTGACATCGATCCGGAGGAAGCCCTGGAACGAACCAATAAAAAATTCATTAAACGCTTTCAATATTTGGAATCCGAATCAGCGAAGGATGGAAAGAAAATGGGAGAGATGAATCTTGCTGAAATGGATGAGTACTGGAACAGGGCGAAGAAGTTGTAACAGAATTACGAATTTGAGTTAGCCACCAACTTCAAGTTTGAAACCGACACCGTGATAGTTTACGATTTGAACTCGCGGATCTTCTTTCAGGTGTTTTCTAAGTTTTGAAATGAAAACGTCCATGCTTCTACCCAGAAAGTAATCATCATTGCCCCATACATTTCTCAAGATCTCTTCACGTTTGAGAACGCGTTCCTGATTTTTACATAGCAGTTTCAGCACTTCTGCCTCCTTTTGAGTTAACGTTTTAAAGCCCGACAGATGATGAAGGGTATAATTGTGACAATCAAATGTAAACTCGCCAAGCGAGAAGTTTTGTTCCGTAGTAACTTCGGCATTGGATCTTCGCAGGAAAACCTCAATGCGCAGACGTAGTTCTTCCATGCTAAACGGTTTCACAATGTAATCATCACCTCCTGCATTGAATCCGTGTACTTTATCTTCCAGCATAGACTTAGCTGTGATAAACAGAATTGGGACTTGTTGATTTTTTTCGCGAATGGCTTGCGCCAACGAAAAGCCGTCTTTCTTCGGCATCATCACATCCAGAATGCACAAGTCAAATTGATTTTCAAAAAAAACTTTTAGTCCTTCCTCGCCATCGGCACATAGGGTGACATCGTAACCCTTTACCAGCAGATTGTCTTTTATCACAAACCCGAGACTTGGATCGTCTTCTACTAAGAGAATTTTTGCTTTCATGCAATGGGTATAACGAGTTTGAACGTACTTCCGTTGCCGGGCAAGCTGGCTACTGAAATTTTTCCTTTGTGGGCCTCAGTGATCAGCTTTACATAGTTTAATCCCAATCCAAAGCCTTTCACATCATGTACATTGCCGGTTGAGACTCGGTAAAAACGATGAAAAATTTTGCGCTGCTCATCGTCCTTAATGCCAATTCCGTTGTCTTCTACTTCCAGCAAAATATCGTTGCCCACTGTTTTTGTTCGGATAATAATTTCCGGAGAACGGTGGCAGTACTTGATGGCATTGTCCAATAGATTATAAATCACGTTGGTGAAATGAAGTTTGTCGACTGACGTAAAGCTTGGGTCTGCGTTCAATTCCAGTTGAATAGATCCTTTCTTCTCCGTCAATGTCAACGATGTATTCTTAACGGCCTCCTTTATTAATTCGTGTATGTCGGCATTCTCTTTTTTTAAGCCGATGTCTTCTTTCTCAATACGCGCCATCTGCAACACGCGCTCAACCTGTTGCTTCAGTCGCTGGTTTTCGTTTTGAATGATGGTCGCATAGTTGAGAAGTCGCTCGGGGGTATGAACAATGCCCGGATCTTTTAAGACTTCGGTAGAGATCGCAATAGTTGAGATCGGAGTCTTAAACTCATGCGTCATGTTGTTGATAAAATCTTTTTGCACTTCTGAGAGTCTTCTTTGCTTCAGGATCACGAAGAGAGTGTAGACAAAAAAGAAAATAACGATCAGCATAACGGCAGATGAAAATCCCCAGATACCCATCTGACTAATAAGATTTGCTTCAATCGCTGGAAACTGAACACCAAAATAATAACCATCATCTTTCCATTGCGGAAAAACCGGCAAGCTTGCTTTAACGGTACTCTTCTTTGGCGAGATGTTGTTACCGCCTTCCATGCACTTGAGTGCGCAATCATAGATGCCGTATTCAAAGTCTGCTTTGATGTTTCGTTTTTCAAACTCTGTTGTGAGCAGGAACTCTAATAAGCCTTTGTCAATTGGCCCGTTAACCAATACCACAAAGTAGTTGGTGGAGAGTTGTGTGACCGGATTGTTTGCTGGCGAAGGGCTTTTGTTGATTTCAAATATTTTGTTGGCAACGTTCGAAAGAGCTGTGTTGACATCGCGGTTGAATTGATTTTCGCGAAGGTCAAAAGCTTTTCGCACCCAATAGATTTGGGTGAACGTGATGCCCAGTATGCTCAGGGCAGCCAGAACAATTACAATTCTAAGAGTAGTACGACTCACCTTTCAAAGGTAGTAAGTATTAAAAACACCTTTTTGGGCTTTAACATCTCCTTAACATCTTTTAGGGCTTTCTTAACACCCCCGCTCGATTTTTAGACAGATGTTTGTGCTGTTCGAACGAAAACAAGTAAGTTTAACCCAAATTTTATACAACATGAAAAAAATGTTCTTTTTGTCGGCCCTTGTGATACTAGCTACTGCGGGCTACAGCCAAGTAACCCCCACGGCTGCTTCCAACGCTGATTTAGCAATTTTTGAGACGGCTTCTTTAACGCACGATTTCGGTAAGATCAAACAAGGTGTGCCGGTGACTCATGAATTTAAGTTTACCAACAAGGGTAAGGTGCCAATGATAATTACAAATGTGGTTGCTTCATGCGGTTGTACAACACCTGATTGGACGCACGACCTTATTGCTCCGGGTGGCCAGGGTTTTATTAAGGCTACTTACAACGCTGCTTCCCCAAATGCTTTCAACAAGACAGTAACAGTTACGGCAAATGTTGAAAACGGTTTTGTTCAGCTCTTCATAAAAGGAGAAGTTGTGCCTAACGTGCAGTAAGTTCAACAGCACTCAAAAAGAAAAGGGACGTTAATCGCGTCCCTTTTTTTATGCCATTGATCCAGATGAATTATAATTCTCTGATCCAGATATTTCTGAAGCTTACCGGATTGCCATGATCTTGCAGTTTCAGTGAAGCTTTTCCATGAGATTGATAAACGGGCAGGCCTTTATATTCTGTAGGGCCCCAAATCACGGTTCCGTTTTGGATCAGCACACCATTATGAAGCACCGTGATTTTGGCAGGTGAAATCACTCTTCCGTTTTCGCTGAATACAGGTTGGTTGTAAATCACATCATAAACTTGCCATTCGCCAGGTTTGCGAGTTGCATTTACGAGCGGAATGGATTGCTTATAGATGGAACCAGCCTGTCCGTTTGAATATGTCACGCTTTCATAACTATCCAACACTTGTAGTTCATAGCGCTCCTGCAAAAAGATTCCACTATTGCCACGACCCTGACCTTCGCCAACGATCACATCGGGCGTACGCCATTCGATGTGTAGTTGGATGTCTCCAAATTGTTTTTTGGTTTTGATATCGCCCAGGCCTTTGGTAACCGTGAACGCACCATCTTTAACGTCCCATTTGGCAGGCGATCCGTCAAGCGTGGTAAAGTTTGACAAATCTTTTCCATCGAAAATGATAACCGCATCAGAAGGAGCTTCACCCGGATTTTTTCCAGGGGTCACCTTAACTGGTTTGAGATCCCAGATTTCTGAAACTGATGGATCAAGGGATTCACGTGGTTTACTTTGAGAGAAGCCTGACACCGCGGTGAGGCAGAGAAGAAACGCAAGTAATTTTCGCATGACAAGTTTGTTTTATTGAATTAAATGTAAACAAATTATGAAAGCAAAAACCGGGCTACTTGACGTGAGGTTGATATTGAAGTAAGTGTGGTGCCAGAATTATTCCGGGCTGTATCGATTTAAGATATCCTGACTCACCAGTTTATAGATTTCTGTCAACGTTTCGTCTTCTTTTAAAAAATCGATGTGCTTGTCCAGAATTTCGAGATCGCCTCTTCTTGCCGGGCCGGTCTGTGCATTTTCAGGGCCAACCGACAGGCTTTTATTTATTGTTTCTAAAATTAATGGTTTAAGCAAGTCAAAACTCAAACTGTTCTGTTCTAATATTTTTTTAGAAAGTGTGAGCATGTGATTAGAGAAGTTAGAAGCAAATACAGCCGCCACATGCAACGCCTTCCGTTCTTCCGATCCGATCTTGTTTACTTTGTTGCTGATCGCTTTTGCGAGTTGTATCAGTAGCTCTTCCGTTTCAGCGTTATTACTTTCAATAAAAACTGGTGTGTCTTTAAAATCAACTTTTTTTGATTTACTGAATGTCTGCAAGGGATATAAAACTCCTGTGTTGGCCGTGGCAGCGTATTGTAAGATACTTAGTGGTTGACTGCCGGAAGTATGAATAAGAAAAGCGTCTTCTGGCAAGATGATTTCTTGCGCAATGGATTCAATCGAATCATCACTGGCGGCAATGATAAAAATACTGGACGGGCTGGTCGAGAAATCGAGTGTAGCTTTTACTTCTGCTTGATATAATCTGCCGGTGAGTTCAGCGGCATGTTTGGGATTTCTGCTGTGCACTTCCTTCACCACAAATCCGGCATTGTCGAGCGCAGGTGCCAGGTGCCACGCGAGATTGCCTGAGCCGATGAAGGAAATAAATTCTGATGCGGCCATTACATTGAAATTAGGTAACAGATAATCAGGTAAGTGGTTATCGGTAACCAAGTAAATAATCCCATCCAAAAACTACCGGATACCGATTACTGAACACTGATTACCAGTTAGACCGTCATAATCTCGCCTTCTTTTTTCTTGAGCAGACCGTCAATTTTCACAATAAACTCATTGGTAAGCGTCTGCACTTTCTCTTCAGCGTTTTTAACATCGTCTTCGGATACGCCTTTGATCTTCTTCAGTTGCTCGTTGGTTTCCTTGCGGATGGTGCGGATACTTACTTTGCCGTGTTCGCATTCCTGACTGGCTTGTTTTACCAGCTGCTTTCTTCGCTCTTCAGTGAGCATCGGCACGTTGATGATTACTTGTTGACCATCATTTTGCGGAGTGAGTCCGAGATTAGCCTGCATGATCGCTTTTTCGATCTCCTGAATCAAAGATTTTTCCCACGGCTTGATGAAAATACTGCGTGCATCGGGTGTTGAGATAGAAGATACCTGACTGAGCGGACTCATGGCACCATAGTACGACACCATAATTCCATCCAACATGTTAGGACTGGCTTTGCCCGCACGGATCTTCGTGAGTTCGTGACCAACGTGTGCAAAGGCTTTGCCCATTAATTCTTTTGCTTCGTCCAGATAAAGTTCGAGTTCTTCCATACACTAAGTTATTTAAAACTTTTACCCCCTTGGGAGGTTGGTGAGATTTAGCTAATTAAGGTTCCTGCCTCTTCGCCTTTTGCGATCTTCAACAGGTTGCCCTTTTTGTTCATGTCAAAAACGATGATCGGCAATTTGTTTTCCATGCACAGCGTGAAAGCCGTCATGTCCATGATGTTCAGATTTTTTTCATATGCCTCTTGAAAGCGCAACGTCTTATACTTGACAGCATCCGGAAATTTTTCAGGGTCTTTGGTGTACACGCCATCTACGCGGGTTCCTTTCAGCACAACATCGGCTTGCACTTCAATGGCTCTTAAGCTTGCCGTAGAATCAGTTGTGAAATAAGGGTTGCCGATACCGGCTCCAAAAATCACAATCCTACCTTTTTCCAGATGTCGTATAGCTCTTCTTTTAATAAAGGGCTCGCACACTTGCTCCATTTTAATGCCCGACATCAGGCGGGTGAACATTCCGTGACGTTCCAGTGCGCTTTGAAGGGCCATTGCATTGATAACGGTTGCCAACATCCCCATGTAATCCCCCTGAACGCGTTCAATCCCCAGCGCTTCTGCCTGACCACCTCTGAAAATATTTCCACCTCCAATTACGATGGCGATTTCCACGCCTTGGTCTTTGAGGGTTTTAATTTCTTCAGAATATTGTTCCAGCACCTCAGGGTCGATGTTGCTGTGTTTGGAACCCATGAGCGCTTCTCCGCTGAGTTTGAGGACGATACGTTTATACTTCATGCGATGGGATTAGGACGGTGCAAATATGAACAGGATTTGAGAAATCTCAGAATCTGTGGAATTTTTATTTGAAAACTCGCCACGATGCTTTCGGCAACACTCGAACATCCGTATCCGGAATCTGCGTATTTTTGACACACATGATTTCATTTCAACAGTTTACACTTGCCAACGGACTTCGTGTTCTTGTGCACGAAGATCCAACGGTTCAGATAGCCGTTATAAATATTTTATACGATGTCGGTTCGCGCGATGAGCAACCTGATAAGACCGGCTTTGCTCACCTTTTTGAACACCTCATGTTTGGTGGGTCTGTCAATATTCCAAGTTATGATGAGCCGTTGCAAAAAGTGGGAGGCGAGAATAACGCGTTTACATCAACCGATATCACGAACTATTATTTAACTGTGCCGGCCACGAATCTTGAAACAGGATTTTGGTTGGAAAGCGATCGCATGCTTAGCCTGTCATTTGATCCAAAGGCGTTGGAGGTGCAACGCAAGGTGGTGATCGAAGAATTTAAACAACGTTATCTCAATCAACCTTACGGAGATGTGTGGTTGAAACTGCGTCCGCTGGCCTATCAGGCGCACCCTTATCAATGGGCAACGATTGGAAAAGAAGTCAGTCATATCGAAAACGCTACGATGGATGACGTAAAGGATTTTTTCTTTACTCACTACGTGCCGAACAATGCGGTGTTAGTTGTGGCGGGAAATGTAACGGTGGACCAGGTCAAACAACTCTCTGAAAAATGGTTTGGGCCAATACCCGCTGGAAAAATAACGAAGCGAAATTTGCCGGTTGAACCGCCACAAAAGGAGAAGCGTGTATTGGAGGTAAAAGCAAAGGTACCGTCCAATGCGCTTTACAAAGCGTATCACATGCCGGGAAGATTTCATCCTGATTATTATGCTGTTGATTTGTTAAGCGATGTTCTCAGTCGCGGGCAATCCAGTCGGATGTATCAACAGCTTGTAAAAGAGAAACAAATTTTCACGTCACTGTCGTCTTTTGTTTTGGGCACCATTGATCCCGGCTTGTTTGTGGTAAGCGGCCGCGTGAAAGAGGGTATTGACCTGATGGACGCAGAAAAAGAAGTGGATGCTATTCTTCAAAAGATAGTGAGTGAGGGTGCGAGTGATGAAGAACTTGAAAAAGTAAAGAACCAGGCGGAGGCTACGCTCGAGTTTGGGGATGTGGAAGTGATGAACCGCGCAATGAACCTTGCTTTTGCTACGTTGTCAGGCGATCCGGATTGGGTAAATCAGGAAGCTAAATTGATCAGTTCGGTAACGCCCTCGGATATTAAGAGAGTTGCCAAAGAGGTTTTGAGAGAAGAGAGCTCTTCCGTGATGTATTACCGGGCCGTCAATAATTGATTTGGAAAAATAATGTCGACTGAAAAATATCGCATACCATTTGATGTAACGGACTGGAGTGTTGTCTCCGCTACAACTCATCCAGGCGAAACTGGCCTTGCCATCTGGAAGACATTGCAACTAGGTGGGCTTCGCATTCGAATGGTGGAGTACTCAACTAATTATCTGGCCGATCATTGGTGTCAGAAGGGACATCTTCTTTTTGTTTTGGAAGGAAAGTTGATTACCGAATTAAGCGATGGTAAAAAATTTGAAATGACGAAAGGAATGTCTTATCAGGTGTCGGATGAATTGAGTTCTCACCAGTCCTTTTCACCTGATGGAGCCAAACTTTTGATTGTGGATGGAAGTTTCTTAGCAGTATAAAATCAAATTCAATGAAGATACGAGTAGGCATGGGCTTTGATGTTCACCAACTGGAGCAGGGCAGAGACTTCTGGTTGGGCGGAATAAAACTGACGGCCGAAAAAGGTGCGGTGGGTCACAGCGATGCCGATGTTTTAATTCACGCGATTTGTGATGCGCTATTGGGAGCAGCAAACTTGCGTGATATTGGTTTCCATTTTTCGAATACCGATCAGCGTTGGAAAGGAAAAGACAGTAAATATTTTTTGAAGGAAGTCACCAAAATGCTTTCCGATAAGGGGTGGAAAGTTGAAAATGTGGATTGTACGCTTTGTCTGGAGAAGCCAAAAGTTAATCCACACATTCCAGAAATGAAAAAAGTATTGGCTCCTCTTATGAACATAAGCGAAGAAGATGTATCGATAAAGGCCACGACAAATGAAACGCTTGGCTATGTAGGCAGACAAGAGGGTGTGAATGCGTATGCGGTGGCGTTGATCAGAAAGGATTAGATGATCTTAATAAGCTCAGCGATTTCTTTGTGAACTTCGCGCAACCTCTTTGCTCTTCGTGGTAAATCATAACCACAGAGTGCACACAGAACACCATCAATACAACTCTTTTTACGTAATGAACAACATGCCGAACGAACTTGAAATCATAACTACTTCAGACGGCTCTCATTCGTTGCTCAACAAGACCCTTAACGAAACCTATCATTCCACACACGGAGCTATTCAGGAATCGATTCATGTTTTTATAAAGAACGGCCTTGAATTTTTCTTGCAGCAAGACAAGCAATCGGAAATAAAAATTTTAGAAGTTGGATTTGGCACGGGCCTGAATGCGCTTCTCACGCTTCAATACAGTCTTGCCCATTCTGTCAAAATCCAGTACGAATCGCTGGAAGCTTTTCCAATAGATACTCAAACTGCTTCGAAACTCAACTATGCACCATCTCTGAATTTTCCCGATGCCGAAAAATACTTTGGGCTGCTTCATCAATCTTCCTGGAATGATCTGAATGTCATAACGGACTCTTTCAAGTTACTCAAGCGTCATGTTCAGATTCAAGACGTTGGTCTCGGGACTGATAAATTTGACGTTATTTATTTCGATGCATTTGCGCCCAGCAAACAGCCCGAAATGTGGGAACTGCCGATTCTCCAAAAGGTTGTGCGGTCTATGAAAACAAAAAGTGTTTTCGTTACATATTGCGCCAAAGGCCAACTCAAACGCGATCTCAAATCATTGGGGTTAATAGTGGAAACACTTGCCGGTCCTCCCGGCAAAAAAGAAATGGTGCGGGCAACCAAGCCCTGATCTTTTTGTAAACTCAAATCCCTATTTTTGTGCCGCTTAAATTCAATAACGTGGCAGGTAAAAATGTTAAAATAGGAACAGTGCAGATGAGCTGCGCGAAAGAACCCCAGGAAAACTTATCGAAGGCAACTCAAAAGATCAGAGAAGCCGCTGCGAAAGGTGCGCAGATCGTTTGCCTGCAGGAACTGTTCACGTCACTTTACTTCTGTGATGTGGAGGACTATGAAAATTTTAAACTGGCGGAATCAATTCCGGGGCCTTCCACAGATTCGCTGTCTAAACTCGCCAAAGAACTGGGTGTTGTCATAATTGCCTCTTTATTCGAGAAGCGTGCGCAGGGCATTTATCACAACACAACTGCCGTTCTGGATGCAGACGGAAGCTACTTAGGGAAGTATCGCAAGATGCACATCCCTGACGATCCGGCTTACTATGAAAAATTCTATTTTACTCCGGGCGATCTTGGTTATAAAATCTTTAAAACAAAATTTGCCACGTTTGGTGTGTTGATCTGCTGGGACCAATGGTATCCCGAAGCTGCCCGCATCACATCACTCATGGGAGCCGAGATATTGTTTTATCCAACTGCTATTGGTTGGGCAACTTCTCAGGATGAGGCAACCAACACCGAGCAATACAACGCGTGGCAAACTATTCAGCGGAGTCACTCTGTTGCCAACGGAGTTCATGTGGTGAGCGTTAACCGCGTGGGGCTGGAGCAAAACGGTGCGATGAAATTCTGGGGAGGTTCTTTTATTTCAAATCCATTTGGAAGTATCTTATACAAAGCATCACATGATCAGGAAGAAGTGAACGTATTGGAGATCGACTTAACTAAGACCGATCGCTACCGCACGCATTGGCCTTTCCTTCGCGACCGCAGAATAGATTCCTATCAACCCATTACTAAAAGATTTATAGACGAAGAGTAGTCCGAAAGTCGGGAAGCTTGAAAGACCAGGAGTCCGAAACCACCACTAAGATTCAGAATGGCATTCAAATTTGAGAAGTTAATTGTTTGGCAGAAGTCGTTGGATTTAACAGAAGCGATTCACGAAGTGACGCAAAAATTTCCCAAGGATGAATTGTATGTTTTGACTTCGCAAATAAAAAGAGCAGCTGACTCTGTTACCTTGAATATTGCGGAAGGCTCCACTGGTCAAACTAATCCTGAGTTCAACCGATTTCTTGGCTTTGCACTAAGATCAAATATCGAAGTGGTTGCATGCATTTACATTGCACAGAAAAGAAGGATCATTAGTGAGGATGATTTCAAAAGGATTTATGCCATGTGTGAAGAAATTCTCGTTATGATCAATGCTCTTCGTAAATCATTAAAATAGAAATCAAACCTCCATGAACTTCCCGACTTCCGGACTTCCTGACTCTTTGACTCCAAAGCAACGAGGCTATCATTTCCCATCCGAATTTGCAAAGCACACTGCAACCTGGCTAAGCTGGCCGCATAAGGAAGCAAGCTGGCCTGGCAAGATTGAAACCATCTACCCGATCTATTGCGAGTTTATCAAACGTGTGGCAGAAGGTGAGAAGGTAAACATCAATGTGGTGGATGAAGCGATGAAGAACAAAGCAATCGCTCATCTTCAGAAAGCTGGGGCAGACTTCACAAACATTCAATTCTTTATTCATCCCACTAACGATGCGTGGTGCCGCGATCACGGCCCGGCTTTTTTGATTAACCCCGTTGAGAAAAAGAAGATGATTGTGGATTGGGGCTACAATGCTTGGGGCGGAAAATATCCGCCTTTCGATCTGGATGATAATATTCCAACATTGGTGGCGAAGCATTACAATCTTCCGGTCGTTTATCCGGGTATTGTGATGGAAGGTGGTTCGGTCGACTTTAATGGAAAGGGAACGGTGCTTACTACGACATCGTGTTTGTTGAATCCCAATCGCAACCCTCATCTCAATCAAAAGCAGATTGAAGAGTATTTGACTAACTACTACGGGGTCTCAAACATATTGTGGTTGGGCGATGGTATCGTAGGTGATGATACCGATGGTCACATTGATGACATCACACGCTTTGTGAATGAAGATACAGTTGTTACGGTGGTGGAAGAAAGCAAGAAGGATGAAAATTATGAGCCACTTCAGGAGAATTTAAAATTATTGAAATCAATGCGCCTTGAGTCGGGCAAACAACTCAATATTGTTGAATTGCCAATGCCAGCCGCTATTGTATTTGAGGATATGAGGTTACCAGCTTCCTATGCTAATTTTTATATCGCCAATAAATATGTGGTCGTCCCGACCTACCGCGATAAGAATGATGATAAGGCATTAACCATTCTGCAAAAATGTTTCCCCGATAGAAAAGTAATCGGATTAGATTCCTGGGATATCATCTGGGGACTGGGTTCATTTCATTGCCTCAGCCAGCAGGAGCCAGAAATTTAGAAGGAGTATACTTTGTGTGGAGTAACACAATGTGTGAGCGCGATGTCGTATTGATCTACTTCCTCGATCTCACTGACTGGTTCGAAGAAAGAAAGTCCCACTTTTTTGCAAGCAGGTGTGCATTGACTTAAGAATTTATCATAGAACCCCTTTCCATACCCAACACGATTTCCTTTCAGGTCATAGGCAAGAAGCGGAACGATTACTAAATCAATCTTTTCTGTTGGTGTTTCAATTCCTTGTTTCGGTTCGGGAATGCCCCATGAATTTTTGTCAAGCTGATGGATTCCTTCAAAGAAAAAATTTTGAAGTTGATTGTCTTTTACTTTTGGGATCGAGATGCTAATGTTTGGAAATTCTCTGCGCACCCGATCAAGAATCAACCAGGTATCAGGTTCTTTGTTTTTCTCAATGGGTAAATAGAGATGAATGATCTTACTGAAAGACAGATCAAAATGGGAAATGAATTGTTCACAGATTTGACGACTAGATGTAAGGCAGTCTGCATCGCTTAGCGCAAGACGCTTTTGAATAAAGGATTTCCGGAGTTCTGCTTTGGTCATTCCGAGTATCAATTTTCCCGCGACCTTCACGATCTCTGCGGTAGGCTAATATTGGAAAATATTAAAACGATAATCAAATGGATCAAACAATTCGATCAGCTTTTGAATGAATTGCGCGTCTTGCTGATGAAAGTTTAAGAAGTTATCGGTTCGCTCTTGCAAACCTCCGCCTGGAAACAAACTATCTTTCACCGCCTCAATCTGACGAAGTTTGTCGGATTGTTTCCGCTTTTCCGCCTTCAACAATTTCTGCTCAATCTTTTCTAATCCGTTTAGCGTGCGCTTGTTTTCAGCTGCCACAAACTGATGAAGTGTTTGATCAATTTTTCCAGCCCGATCTTTGATCTCCGTAAAAATTTGCTGAACGTTTTCAATCTCTTTTCCCAGCGACAGGTTATGAGTGGTGTTCTTGACAATCCAATTATTGAATAAATAATTTTTGTCTTCGAAGAGATCTTTCAATTCAAGGCCGGTCTTCTCAAACTTTCGCGTGACGGGTGCGTCCATGACCATGGCAAAGTTGCGTGGCATTAACATAGGGAATGGAACTTTGAAGTGATCGAACACACCTTTCAGCTGCAGCCAGTAAGTAACTTCTGCTGGACCTCCTACATATGCCAGGTTGGGCAAGATCATTTCCTGATACAGCGGGCGGAGAATTACATTCGGGCTAAATTTTTCAGGCTCAGCCTCAATCATCTTTTTAATTTGATCTTCTGAAAATTCCAGCTGTGTATCAACTACTTTGAATTTCTCGCCTTCTTTCTCTAATCGACTGCGCAATCCATTATCGAGGTAAAAGAAATTGATATCACGGGCGAAAACCTGAGTGTGATAGCCAAGCGCTTCCAGTTGCTTATTCTTTTCTTCAACAAGTTTCTTTGGGTTGTGAGCGAATAGATCATCGGTAATCACATTCTTAAACAGATTCTTCAATTCGCGATGATCGGCATCCACCACAACCAATCCCTCCTTACCGAAGAGTTCGTTTACATAATAGCGTACGGCAGCGGCAAGTGTTTTGTGTTTGGTATAAGCGTTTTTGAAAATCGTAATGTCTCCTGGCAGTTCAGCAAAAAGCGATTCCATGCTTTTTGTGTTGAATCTTCCAACCGCACCTTTCTGATCGGTATTCCAGACGTATTTCTTTCCATATAGTTTGAAGTATTGAATTTCTTCGAAGTCATGGTCTTCAGAAGCCATCCAATAAACCGGTACGAAATGATAATTGGGATAAAGAGCTTTCAGTTTTTTACACGCATTAATTACCGTAACAATCTTGTAGATAAAATAGAGTGGGCCGGTAAAGATATTCAGTTGATGACCCGTAGTAACCGTAAATGTTTTGGAGTCTGATAAGGAATCAATGTTCTTGTTTACCGATTCATTAATCGTCAGCCCTTTGTACTGCTCCTTCAACGTGGCAACCAGAATGTTTCTGCTTTGTTGTGGGAAAGACGCTTTCTCGTTAAGCTGATCTTTGAAATTTTCCGGAAGGGGAAAGCGATTGTTAAATTTTTGTAAAGATGGTTTTTGCTGGATGTAGTCTAAGAAGAAAGGGGAGAATGCATGCGTATTGGCAAATGCAAGTTTGTGGGTCTGCATATCAACAACAGGAGGTTAGGAAATTCTTAAGCATGAGCCAATAACGTCTATATAAAGGTAAAGTTTAAGAAATTACGGGAGGTTAGGAAATTACTTTTCCGGTTAAATCGAATTCTGTTGCGGATGTAACATGAACATTCACAAAATCACCAATCCTCAGGTAGTTCTCTTTGCTTTCAATGATTACTTCATTGTCAACTTCGGGTGAATCAAATTCAGTTCTTCCAAGAAATACGCCACCTTCTTTTCTATCGATCAACGTTTTGAACGTCTTTCCGATTTTGGCCTGATTAAGTTCCAACGAAATTGCCTGTTGTAGTTCCATGATCGAATCTACGCGCTCCTGTTTCACATCGGCAGGAACATCATCCGCCATTGAATGTGAATGCGTATTCTCCTCATGCGAATAAGAAAACACACCGAGCCTGTCGAAACGAGAGCGTTCCACAAAGCCCATCATTTCGTCAAAGTCGGCTTCTGTTTCTCCTGGATGGCCAGCAATTAATGTTGTGCGAATGGCAATGCCTGGCACCTTCTCGCGGATCGTTTCAATAAGTTGTTCTGTTTTTTCGCGAGTAGTTCCTCTTCTCATCAATTGCAGAATGCGCGAAGAGCCATGTTGCAGTGGAATGTCAATGTATTTGCAAATGTTGGATCGTTCCGCCATCACATCCAAGGCATCCATCGGAAAGCCTGTTGGAAATGCATAGTGAAGACGAATCCAATCAATGCCTTCAACATCAGAGAGACGTTGCAGTAATTCAGCAAGATTTCTTTTCTTGTACAAATCAAGACCATAGTAAGTAGAGTCTTGGGCAATCAATAGCAATTCCTTTGTTCCGTTCTTCGCCAGGTTCTTTGCTTCCAGAACCAATTCTTCCATAGGGCGGGAGATATGACCCCCTCGCATCAAAGGGATGGCGCAAAATGAACAAGGCCTGTCGCAACCTTCGGATATTTTCAGATAGGCGAAATGACTTGGGTTAGTTAGAATTCTTTCGCCAACCAGTTCGTGTTTGTAGTTCGCATTTAATTGTTTCAGCAAACGCGATAGATCACGAGTTCCAAACCACGCATCTACCTGTGGAATTTCTTTTTCAAGATCATCTTTGTAGCGCTGCGAAAGGCAACCTGTTACATATACTTTTTCAACAATACCTTCCTCCTTCGCATCCACATAGCGAAGAATCGTATCTATTGATTCTTGCTTGGCATTATCAATGAAGCCGCAGGTATTGATCACCACAACATTGGCATCATCCTTTTTTGATTCGTGAATAACGTCAATGCCATTGCCGCGGAGCTGGGTAAGCAATACTTCAGAATCCACCAGATTTTTTGAGCAACCTAGTGTTACAATATTGACTTTCGTCTTTTTAAGTCCTTTCGTTTTCAAGTTATTTATTAAGCCCGCAAATTTACTAAAAATACCGCCTGGAAAGTCCTGCGAAGCCTTGATCAAAAACTATATTTGCAGCTTAATAATTCCGTTTTGAGGATCGTTTTGATGGTTTTGATGGCGCTGACCCTTTCTGCTTGCTTTGAGCAATCGGATTGCCTCATTACCAATACCAATATTTTAAAAATAACTCCCAAAGGAAGAACCTTAGGGAAAGACACTACCGTGACTTTTCTGTCGGTTCGCTTGCTGAATGGCGAAAGTGATTTGTATACGGATAAGGCTCTCTCTTCGCTGGAGATTCCTGTGGACATTGCTGATTCGACCATCACCGTCATATTCCAATACAATAGAAAATCGAAATTGGTATCCGACACGCTAAGGGTGGGTTATCGAAATGAATTGAGAGTGATTGCGCCCGATTGTGGTGCTTATCTGTATCAGCACGATGTGCACGTTTCCAAAACTAATTTTGAAAAGACGCGGGTGACCACATCGGTCTTGTTAACAACCATTAAAAAGAACCTTGAAATATTTCTTTAGTTTGATATTGACGTGCGCTGGTTTTTTTGGGTTTTCGCAACAAACGGATACCACAAAAAATGAGCAGCCTACTGTAAAGAAAATTGACACCGTCAAGGTCAGCTACTTGCCAACGGGCATTCGCCTCGGCACCGATTTGATCAGCATTATTAAAACTCAGATGGATTCGAAAAAATTCAACGGCTGGGAGATGAATGCTGATATTGATTTCTATCGCTATTATCTGACTGTTGATTATGGCTATTGGGCCAAACACATTCCGTTCAAGAACGGAAACTTTGAAAACTCCGGTAATTATTTTCGGATTGGAACAGACGTTAATTTTCTATTGAAGGATCCTGATCGAAATATGATTTTTCTGGGATTGCGTTATGGCAAATCCACCTTCGACCATCAGGCTAGCTATTGGCAGCATTTTGTAATCGATCCGAGTACAGCGTCTACTCCTTCCGACAAAGGAGTGAATGCTCATTGGATGGAATTGACAGGTGGCCTTCGTGTAAAAATCTGGAAGATGATCTGGATGGGCTACACCGCACGCTTTAAATTTGCTCCCCGTGCTTCGGGCTATCGGCAGTTACAGCCGTATGATATCCCCGGCTACGGAGTTTTTGAAAAGAAAATTTACTGGGGTTTTAACTATCAGCTTTTTATTAAGCTGCCCGTGCGCAAAACTGATAAACCGAAATCAGTTCTTCCGAAATAAAGAATCCACAAACTCAAGTTTGTTGAACACCTGAAGGTCTTCCACCTTTTCGCCCACGCCAATGTATTTTACTGGAATTTTAAACTCGTCTGAAATGCCGATTACCACACCACCCTTGGCCGTTCCATCCAGTTTGGTGATGGCCAGGCAACTCACTTCTGTGGCCTTTGTAAACTCACGCGCTTGTACCATGGCGTTTTGTCCAGTGCTTCCATCCAATACCAACAAGATATCATGAGGGCCATCGGGCACAACCTTTTGGATCACGCGTTTGATCTTAGAGAGTTCGGCCATCAAATTCACTTTCGTGTGAAGGCGTCCGGCTGTATCGATAATGATAATATCAACTCCTTTCGCTACCCCTTCTTTCACAGCTTCGTATGCCACGGCCGATGGATCAGTGTTCATGCCTAGCTCTACAACTGGGACACCCACGCGTTGGCCCCAAAGTTTTAGTTGCTCCACCGCAGCAGCGCGAAATGTATCAGCAGCTCCCAGTAAAACTGATTTTCCTTTTTTCTTAAACTGAGCAGATAATTTTCCAATCGTAGTAGTCTTACCCACTCCGTTTACACCAACCACCATGAGCACGTAAGGCTTTTTATCCGATGGAGTTTCAAAATCAGGAAGGTCGACTGATTGATTTTCAGAAAGCAGTGCGGCAATCTCTTCTTTCAAAATCCGATCGAGTTCACTCGTGCCGATGTATTTGTCTTTTGCCACCCGGGCTTGAATACGTCCAATGATTTTCAGTGTCGTGTCAACGCCAACATCAGAGGAAATTAAAATCTCTTCCAGGTTATCCAGCACTTCTTCGTCAACCGTTGATTTGCCGACCAATGCCTTGCCCAACTTGCTAAAGAAACTTTCCTTGGTCTTTTCAAGACCCTGATCAAGTGTTTCTTTTTTCTCCTTCGAAAACAGGTTGCTAAAAATGGACATGACGCGTTTTGAAAACGGAAATTGAGGAATAGTTGGGGAATAAAAAAAGTCCCACGGGGGGACTCTTGTATTTTTTGAAGCTTGCAGAAATTACTTTCTTGCTAAAGCCTCCTTCACCAGGTCAGACGTTACAATTTCCTCACGGAATGTATACGCACCGGTTTTCTCAGATTTAATGGCACGAATTACTTTAGCATAGCTCTTGCCATCTGTTTTCTTAAGGGATGCAACTACTTTCTTTGCCATGGTTATTTAATTTCTTTGTGGAGAGTATATTTTTTCAAAACCGGATTGTACTTCTTGAGCTCAATCCTTTCAGTCGTGTTCTTACGATTTTTGGTGGTGATGTGGCGGCTCATGCCCGGCATTCCGCTGGCTTTGTGCTCTGTGCACTCTAAAATCACCTGTATTCTATTTCCTTTCTTTGCCATTGCTATTAAATGTTATTCGGTGAATACGCCTTTTGCTTTCGCCTCTTTCAACACAGCTGTAATACCTCTCTTATTGATGGTTTTAATAGCTGTTGTAGAAACTTTCAATGTGATCCATGTTCCGTTCTCAGGTACAAAGAAACGCTTCGTGTGAAGATTTGGGTAAAATCTGCGTTTTGTTTTGTTGTTCGCGTGAGACACGTTATTACCTGTCTGCGGTCTTTTTCCTGTGATTTGACAAACTCGTGCCATAAATTTTGATTTTAGAGCCCTTTTAAAAAGGGATTGCAAATATCGGGAAAACCCCATCAACTTTCCAAGCCTGCTTTAAAGATTAATGCCTAAATAGCTATTCCTAAGGCCTATCGGGTAAAATTATATTGATTGCCCGGTCAAAATCATCAAATAATTTCCGAAAGCAATTCAAATGGGTGCTACCGGACGATAAACTTCTGGGCAGAGCTTTTCCCGTTGATGGTAAACCTTGCAATGTAAAGGCCGGAAGACAGACCCGGAAAAGAAAAATTATAGGGCTGATTGGCGGGTACGAAATAGGCGTCCGAAATTTTTTGCCCTAAAACCGAAAAAAATTGAACGAGCACATTCCGATCAGCTTTGATAGAGAGCTCTTCTGCCCGACTTACGGGATTTGGGTAAAGCAAAATGACCGGATCGGGCGGCAGCTCTTTTCCTCCATCATTTTTTAACACATAAACTCCGCCAGCGCCATTACCGGCCACAATCGCTGGTTTGTCGGTGTTGAAAAGGTTGGCGGCTGCCACCTGAATTTTCCCACCAAAATTCTTTGCGCTGTATTCTTTCAGAAGGGGATTGTAGGTGATATCGGCAGATTCAAGTTGTGAAGGATTTTCAGCTGTAATGTCTCCATAAACAGATACACGTCCCTTCTGGTCACCCATCACCAGGTCGGCACGCCCATCGGCATCCAGATCGGCAATAGCGAGTGACGGATTTTGCCGGCTAGTGCTGGAGCCGAGACCTAGGTACGCGGAGTTGGCAAGACTGTAATTGAAACTGCCGGCCGGTCCATTATTTTTCCAATACTCCACCGCACCGTTCGACCGGCCTAGCAAAACATCCAACAAACCATCTTGATTGATGTCGTACATCAAAATGTTTTCGGATTGCTCAATCTCAAGTTTGGTATCCACCAGTGAAGTGGTGGTAAATGACATTCCTTTTTCACTTTGATTCGGCAAAAAGTAAAGGGAGGTAGTGCCCGTTTGCAAATCTGTCCCCGTCAACACCAGATCAATGCGGCCGTCAGCATCCATGTCAGCAAATTGTGGCTTGAGATTATAATTCTTCAAAAGTGAAAGAGACGAAAAATCTTTCGTGATGAATTTAAACGAGGGTGCCGATGCGGTTCCGATGTTTTCGTAATAGTATACCGTGCCAATAAAACTTTGTCCTGCATAGGTGCCAATGAACATATCTAAGTCTCCATCGTTGTCGGCATCTGCGAAAGCGGGTGCGGCATAATCGCCCGCATCAATCATATCGCCTTGAAGAAAATTATTGGTAGTGTAAGCGAACGATGGGTTTTGATTGCTAGCGGTGTTTTTGTACAACCAGACAGAATTCTGAAAGTTATTGTTCAAGTATCCGCGGGCATATACGTTTGGTGATGAGATCAGATCGGCAATACCATCGAAGTCAACATCCTCCAGAAAGGTAGCCGGGAACAAGACCATGTTAATGGGTACCGAGGATGGGAAACTGACTGAGCTTGTCATCAACGCTGTGTCTTTGTTGCCTTTGTTTTCGAGCAGATAGACCCGCGAACATGTTTCTTCGGAGAAAAGCAGATCGCGATCGCCATCATGGTCGATGTCGATTGTTAACAATGTTTTCCCGCCAGCATGTTCTGTTCGCCCTCCGGCAAGTTGAGCGCACGTTACGCCAAACGCGAATGTGCCACAGGTGCATTCTTCAAAGCCTCCGAAGTTTTGAGTCACGCGCTCCAACTGCATGGAATCACTGCGACCGGTTCGTTCGATACTCAGATTTTTGTGATACTCTACTGTTCCAATTCCTACAAATCGTAAATTCAAAATATCCAGATCGCCATCGCCATCAATATCATCGATGGCCGGAATGTCGCTCTCGTTTACTTTGAGGTTGATGTTACCGCTAAAGCCTTTCGTCAATAACGGAAACCCCGGGTTGTACGGTCGCCAGGAAAGTTGTTCGCCAACTTTAGTGGTGTTCACAAAAACAACAATGCCAAATGGATCACTGGTGAATAAATCTTTCTTGCCATCGTTGTTAAAATCACGCAGCAGCATCCATTGATTTACTTCTGCTGGAAACAATGCTTCATATTCGGGATGATACTCCCAATGATTATTTTGATTGAGGAATGTGTAAAGCCTGGCGACACCGCGATCATAAATGGCCAGATCTGATTTTGAATCGCCATTGAGATCAATGGTATTAAATTGTGCAGAGTTAAGTCCGCCAGCCCAGGGCATGGAGATAGGTTTGCCAGCTACTTCCACCGGAATGCTCTGATCAATCTGATAGGTAAACTGCGCGCGCGTTATCGCGGGTATAAGAAAAACGATCAGAAAGAATAATAATCGCGGCACAGCGGATAACTTTACACGGCAATAACGCTTAGTGCGATTGTTTATCAAAAGCATTTGACATAAAATGATCATCGAACAACTCTATCAAAAGTATTTAGAAACGGGAAAAGTTTCTACCGACACACGACAGATCACCCCGGGCTCGGTATTTTTTGCCTTGAAGGGCGACAAGTTCAATGCGAATGAATTTGCAGCCGAAGCATTGGCGAAAGGTGCGAAGTATGCCGTAGTAGATGAAGAACGATTTGCGAAAGGCGACCAGTATGTTTGGGTGAAGGATTCTCTCGAGGCACTTCAGCAACTGGCAAGACATCATCGCAGTCAGTTGAAGATACCGGTCATTGGTTTGACAGGGTCGAATGGCAAGACGACAAGCAAGGAGTTGGTCAATGCGGTGTTATCGAAAAAATTCAGAACGCTTTCTACGAAAGGAAACCTCAACAACCACATTGGAGTGCCGCTCACTATTTTGTCTATCGACAACACGATTGAATTGGCGATTATTGAAATGGGCGCGAATCACGTAGGCGAAATTGCTTTACTGTCTTCCATCGCCAACCCCACGCACGGTTTTATCACCAACATTGGCAAAGCTCACATCGGCACGTTTGGCGGATTTGAAAACATCATTCGCGGCAAGTCCGAATTATATCAACATCTAATCGAGCACAATGGCGTGGTGTTCATCAATTCACAAAATCAAATTTTGGCGAATATGGCCAAGCGGTTTAAGTCGCCTGTGTTCTATCCCGCTATTGGTGATTACTATTCTTGCCAGCTGATGGAGTCGGACCCATGTGTAAAAATTAAGGCCGGGAATGGAGATGTTATTCAAACACAAATTACCGGAGCCTACAACTTTGAAAACATAGCGGTAGCCTTATGCCTTGGAAAATATTTTGAAGTAGACGCAAAACAGTCGAACGATGCAATAGCTGAATATGTGCCGGGTAACATGCGTTCACAGATCGTAAAGAAAGGAAGTAATGTCATTGTGCTGGATGCCTACAATGCTAACCCCAGCTCAATGGAAGCTGCGATTGAAAATCTGGCGGATATGAAGGCGGAAAAGAAGGTAGCGATACTGGGTGATATGTTTGAGCTGGAAGAAGAAGCTGAAAAGGAACATCGATACATTGGAAGTTTGTTGCGTGCGAAAAAATTTGATCGGGTGTATTTGTGTGGCAAGCTTATGCAAGCGGCCAGAGAAGAACTTCCGCAGGCCCTGCTCTTTGAAAATAAAAATCTATTGATTGAAGAATTGAAGCAACGACCGATTACGGATGCTACAATTTTGATTAAGGCATCGCGCGGCATGGGCTTAGAAACTGTTTTGGATAGTTTGTAGGTCTTCTTCTGTTTGGTTTCCGCCAAACTTGGTAATTTTAGCTTACGAAGCTTTGGATTGAGATTATGAAATTAAAAGCCAATAAAAAAGAAAGTTTGACGGCAACGGACAGTCCGATTACCCTTGCTGAATTTAGATTGGAGATTAAGAAGGCGGAGAGAGGGCCCTTCTATACGCCTGGGCAGGCAAAGAAATTGTTAGCCTCATGGAGAAGGTAGGTTGAAATGTGAATTGATAAATTTCTAAAAATCTGTATGAACTTCGAACTCATTCTTAAATTTCTCAAGGACATTGATAAGAATAATAATCGCGAGTGGTTTGAAAAAAATAAACCGAAGTATCTGGAAGCGAAGGAAAGCTTTGATAATTTTTTAACGCTGCTTCTTCCTGAACTTTCCAAATTCGATGAGAGTGTGGCAGCTTTAAACCCAAAGAAGCTGGCGTTTCGCATTTACCGCGATGTGCGATTCAGTAAAGACAAAAAGCCTTACAAAGTGAATATGGGCGCTGGCATTTCACCCAATGGAAAGCTGATTAAGGAACCGGGTTATTACATTCACATTCAACCGGGCAATAAAAGTTTTGTGGCTGGTGGAATTTATATGCCCGATGCTTCTAACTTATTCAAGATTCGTCAGGAGATTGATTACAACACCAAGGGATTTTTAAAGATCCTTAACGACAGTAAATTCAAAAAACTTTTTCCGAAACTGGATGACTTTGATAAACTAAAAACTGCACCGAAAGGCTATCCGAAAGATCATCCTCACCTGGATATGCTCAAACATAAAAGTTATATCGTCTCTCATGCTTTCACCGATGTGGAGGTGAAAGACAAAAAGTTTTTGAAAACAGTAGCAGATGCCTGCAAAACGATAAAACCTCTTAATGATTTTTTGAAAGAGGCTATTCAGTAAGCTTCGAGCCTTATTGACTAGGTGATTATCGTTTGATTTGCTGCTGCACGTTCCACTCAATTCTATTCGATTGAGTCGTTGGCGAATTTTAGTTTATATGTCCCATTGAGCTTCAATGGTTCCCAGCCGTCAACTGTTTTATGATTTGGGTATAAAGCCTTTTCAAGATTTATCGTGATTGTTGTGGAGTCGAAGTCGATGAACCCTTTGTCGTTCTTGTCAGGGTGTATGAAATTTACTAGGTTGGAAATTGACACGTCACCACCTGCAACTCGTCCTGAGATCTTTGGTACGTAAATCCAGTAAGATTCATTGACGTTGTAACTGTCCCAAGAAAAATTATGAATACTCCAACCTTGCCCTTTACGATTTACCTTTAATTCCAATTCTCGATAATTCTCTTTTGTTCCACGCACGATAATGTATCTAGATGGAGTCTCTTTGTCGGAACACGAAATAAGAATTACGTATGTCATCAGTCCGATTGTCAATCTATTTCTCATGGCCAAATCTTTGATAGCGCGTTGCAGCCAACTCAAGCCTAGTAGCTCGTAACTCATAGCTTAATTGTCGTTCCAGTCAAAGTAGTCATCTTTCTCTACTTCCAGCTCTTTCTTTTTCTTTTTGCCCTTCAGACGAAAAGCTTCTTTTAATTCCTGCACTTCTTTTTTCATGTCCTCACCAAGTTTCTTTTTAAGTGCAGCCTTGTCATACGTCACATCAAACTTGTCGGTGGTGCCAATGATCTTGAGAAATATTTTCGCCCGGCCGGATTTATCTTCTTCAATGGCACCAAATGCTTCATCCGGATCGATTTTCTTTTTGTTTCTCAGTGGGGCCGTGACGCGGTAGTCTATTTTTTGATCGAAGGTATGAGTGCCACTTAAGAGTATGCTGGTGGCGTTGCTGCGAATATCCATCTGCGGGATGTAGATAATTTGATTCTCGATGTGTATATCGTTCTTCAAATCGGCAAAGCGGAGGCGAGTAAGCGTTTCATCGTCCAGGTATTTTTTAAGACTCAGCATCGGCTCAAAATTATTCAGTTCGCCATTTTTAATGGTCGCGCTGATGTCGGCAATTAACGTTTCCGGAATGAGATTGAGTTTTTCGTTCAACGTCATTTCAAGCGACACATCGGCAAATGTTTGTCCTTTCAAATGTTTATCCTGAATGAATTCCTGGTGAAAGTTTTCAAACACATAAAAAATGCTGTCAACGTTGATGTTGTTAAGTTTGAACGAACTCACCACCTCAATGGCTTTTGGATTTTTGGCATCTACAATTCCGTTGAGTGTTAAATCTCCGCCCATTGCTTTCAGCGCTATGTTTCTGGAAACGGCCACTTGATTTTTTACCAGTAAGTCACCTTTCACAGAAGTTGGCTTGAAGCGTTTGTATTTCAGCGATTTTACATCGCAATTGAAATTCAGGTTAAGGTTTGGAGATATATTGAAATTGTAATCCGAAGACGATTCTTTAAATGCGATAGAAAACAATTGGTCGACATCCAGAAAGTTGGACTTCAGATCGGTTTCTATGCCTACTGGCTGATCATCAAAAAATAAAAATGTGACAATATTTTTAAAGAAACCATTTAATTGAAAATCGCTGTTTTCAAACTTACCACGCACATTGCTTAGGGCGAGATCGTTGCTGTTGAATTGAAATGTTCCGTTCAGATCAATGAAGTGAATGTTTTGTTTGCTGTACCTGAAGTTTACGTTGGTTGTTTCGATGGAACCATTGGTATGCACTTGCTGTGCGGTTGCCTTCTTTTTCAATAACGAAACTTTGCCTTCAAAAGAGAAGTCGGCCTTGATACTGCCCGTCAGGTCTTTTATTTCCGGCAGCGGATAGAAATTTAGAATGTCGGTGGCATCAAGGTCTCCTTTGAAATCAAAAGATAGAAATGGATCATCCAGATTTTGCATCGCCAGATTGGCGGTGAACGCTTTGCCATTCAGGTCGCCCGAGATGTTGCGCAGGAATAACTCAGCACGGGATAGCTCGGTGAAGGACGGACTGGCGAATGATCCTTCCAGATTGGCATGTTCAATTCTGGATTTGTAATCGGGATGAAGGAGCGTGGCGTCCTTACACCCGAAACTCGTGGAGATAAAAGGACTTTTTTTATCGCTGACTTCTCCTTTCAGGCTCACATTAAAATAGACATCGCCTTTGCTTTCATATTTGTTTAGCTTGTTGCTCATCTCGTCCGGCAGAAGCGACAATAAAGTTTGAATGTCGGTGTCTTTTCCGTTCGCTGCGATGTCGATAATGCTTTTGTCTTTGAATGCATAATTCCCGGAGAGGTCGAACGTGGAGGAATTGGTTTTCAAGGTAGAGGTGTCGATCTCAACTGTTTTTCCCACATCGTCATATTGCAGTTTCGTGTTGACCTGAAAGAGTTTGTTCTTTAAAAACAGATTCTTCCCAATACCAATTTGTTCCGTCAGGATGTCTCCGTCTGCGAGGATGTCATAGATATTGTTTTTCGTAGAAATAGACGCAATCAGTTTTTCGCTGCTGAAGATGTGATGGAGTTTTACCTGCTGGTCTTCATAGCTCACACGCGTATCGATCAGCCTTACATTTCGCAAGTCGAATGTGATGCTTCCTCCCGCGTCCGCGCTTTCCTTGACGATGGTGAAATTACTTTTTCCTACGGCATTGATCTTTAAGTCTGTTTCACTCTCCAGCACCTGTAAGCCGCGGATGGAATATTTTCCATTCCAGGCTTCAATCGGGTTGAGGTAGAAGGAAATTGTTTTGGCCGTCAACAAGGGGTGGTCGCCCGGGTGACTGTCTTCCACATATACATCGGTGAAGACAATGGCCAGGTTGGGGAAATCATTCCAGGCCGAGATTTCAATTTTGCCAATCTTGATGGGCGTACTCAGGCTTTTGTTGGCTTCTTTGATAAACGCGTCTATGATGCGGTCTTTGAAGATGAACACGGAGGCAACCAGCGCGATGGCCACGACCAAAAGGGTGGCCAGGAAATATAAAATCGCTTTGCGAAGGGTTTTCAAGATTGCTACTGAGCTTTTTGGTTACGTAACATGAAGTGTGCTTACCGCTCTGGCATTAATTCCTGCGTCTCTTTTTAAAAAAGCTTCGTGGCACAGGTAAAAAATGGTTGAACAAAAGTACGAGACAAAAAATTAAAACGGTGCTGGTTTGAGTATTGGGTGCTGCCCCTGATACTTAACTTTTGAACGGGTTAAAAATTATTTTTTGCACAATTCATTTTCTGCTTTACATTTGCAGTCCCAAAACGAAGGGGGCTTAGCTCAGCTGGTTCAGAGCATCTGCCTTACAAGCAGAGGGTCGGGGGTTCGAACCCCTCAGCCCCCACATTGAAGATCAAGCCGTTACGAGAGTAACGGCTTTTTTTGTTTTGGATGCGAAAAACATCTCTGATGAGCGACTAAAACTTCTCCTTTAGCTGATAAGCTTAAACAAACCTGTTCAGTTCTTCACGAAAATGCAATTGTTAAAGCTCGAGGCGTTTTCTAACTTACTCCGGTCTTGATAGATGAATTTTGAACCTTTAATAGTTGGCAATAAATACAGCCGTCCTTATTTGGCGCAGCTATAGGGGTATGTGCCAGAACTGACAAAGTCTTATTTGGATTATCATTGCGAGTACAAATTTGATTTGGTCGAGAGATAACTCTGGATTCCATACTTAACGAATAGGGTCAGGCGGTAGCATCATGTACTTTAGTTTAATAAATGTCATGAAGAATGAATCGATTCTAACGAATTATCCAGAATGACAACCAAATTTATCTTCAAGAATACGGGCGAAAAAGAAATTAACGATGTTCCCTTGGAAATACTATTTCCACTTTTAGGGCACTCGTATTCAATTCGGATAAAACCGAGGGTTTCATTTTGGCGAATCGGATTGAGATTGGGGGTTGATAGAAGAGGCATCAGTTGGTCTACAACCCATAGATACAACAACACGCAAGTTCAGCATATAGAGATTTGCGCAGGAATAAGATCGAACGGCAAATGGGAACAATCTGGTAGAATTGAACTTCAACAATATAATATATTAAATACTCCGCCCTCACTCTTTACCAGCGAGCATTACCAAGAGCTATCCGAATTACATGTAAAGATTCAGGCAAATCAGCAAGGGCGAGTTGGCATCAGCATAAGTTCTGGGCAAGACATCTCATACACGACAGAGGTAAACGTTGGGTTTGCCAAGATCTTTCAAGTTTTTGCATGGGCAGACTCTCTTGATTTTGAGGTAGAGTGTGACGTAACATCGGAGCTTACTCCGATAAAATTGGAATTGGAAAAGGTAAAAGCACTATCATGCAAAATCCGGTGTAATTGACCACCTGAATCCGGAGCAAATTGACCACCAGTAGTTGATGTCAGAAAAGTGCTGCCAGAATTAGTGTTTTAAAATTAGTTATTCTTCAATTGCTTCTGTTGTTTTTTTACTCCATTTT
>JBGANU010000037.1:0-21003 GCA_044222145.1 Cyclobacteriaceae bacterium | reverse complement strand
AGGCTCCATCTGCCCTTCCGTTGAACAGCAGTGAACTCATTCTGTATGCATCGTTAGCTTCACCAGGTTTCATCACAGCCGTTCCCGATTTTATCGGATTTGGAAGTTCCTCAACTGTAATGCATCCTTATTATGTAGAAGACCTGACTGCTTCTGCCGTAATTGATATGCTAAAAGCCGCCCGGGAATTAGCTCGGGAAAAAGGAATTCAATTCAATCAAAAACTATTTCTGGCCGGGTACTCACAAGGAGGCTATGCTACGATGGCGGCACACAAATCGATTGAGACGAGCGGACTTGATGGATTCGAATTAATAGCTTCATTCCCTTCATCGGGAGGTTATGATGTAAAAGCTATGCAAGAATACTTTTTCAGTCTGGATACTTACGATGAACCTTTTTTCCTTGGATATGTAGCCATGGCCTACAAGACTACCTATTCCTGGACACAATCGTTAAATGATTTCTTTCAAGAACCTTATGCTACCAGAATACCTGGCTTATTTGATGGATCCAAATCAGGAACAGACATTAATGATCTACTCACCCCAAATATAAAAGAACTAGTAAGCACAGATCTATTGGCGAATATTGACAAGGATACACGCTACAAGTATATCGTTGATGCTTTTAACGAGAACAGTTTGACCGATTGGAAACCCAAAAAAAAAATGTTTATGTATCATGGGGACGTTGATGTGACCGTGCCCTATGAGAATTCAATAACAACCTATAACAAATTGATTGCAAATGGTGCGTCCCCGGACGTTGTTACCTTCACTACCATTCCAGGTACTCACTATACAGGGGTGTTTCCGTATCTTGAGGATTTCGTTCCCAAGATGCTGACTTTAAAATAATTTTTGAATCAATCAGTAAATGAAAAGGGCTCACTGAAAAACAGTGAGCCCTTTTCATAAAGTTTAATTCTACTTATTGCAGAATGCCACCAATAGCCTGAACGATACCGTTGCTATGGGGAAGATCTTTTACGAAAATTGGGGCAAAAGAAGTTGCGACACCAGGGTTATTTGAAACAGCTACTCCGTATGGATTGGGAGGGGTTGCCGTTGGAGTGCCAACAGACACCGTAATTGCTTTTCCAGAAAGAACAGTTGCAATACTCATTCCATTAGTAAATGTCTCTGAACCAGCAGTTGCTGTGACCACATATTTTCCAATTGCATAATGATTTAATAATACTGCCCTGGCAGTTCCATCACCCCCGGTTGTAAATGAATCAACTAGTTGTGTTGCCGTGATGCCCGCTTTTGCTGCTGCCGCTTCAAATACAGCATTTGGGGGAGCAAAGAAAGTAGCTCCTGCAAAAACAGGTGCTGTTGTAGAAGTTGGTCTGGCCAAATGACTAACTATTTTCAGTTTGCCGGTGGATGCATCTTCAACATAACCGGCATCGGCCCGCGCAATAAGTCTAGCCAAATAACTAAAGTCCTTTCCTAAAAGAATTGTACCTGCCATTTTTCCTAAAATTGGAATCAAGACCAAGCCAACTGATGGAGGCACCATCACCGACTGCACGATATGAACGGCCCCATTGGTGGCCTCTTTATCAGCTGCATTAATATGGATAGCTGCATTAGAAGAACCAGTTAATAAAGTCAGATCTGAGTTAACTTTGATCACCTGAACAGTTGGCAAGGTAGGTGACGCTGTAGTCACGTAAGATGATTCTGTATACAACGAATTCAAAGAAGCACCAGCAGTAAGATCAGCCTGAAGCTTCTTAGTGGCAACAAAATGATAGGCCAACACACCCTTAATCAAATCAGGACTGATCGATGCTATGTTAGAAGGGAAACCAGGCGTAGCCAAAAGGTTAATGAACGCCTCATTACTTGGCGCGAATAACGTATAGGGATCTGTTCCCGACATCAAGGCAACCAAGTCAGGATACTTATTGAGATACTTAACAGCGGAGTCCAAAGCCAAACTTTTGTCTACTGTTGCGGATTGCTTGAATTCCTCGGAAGCAATCAATTCAGCGATTGTTTTTGTTGGAACGACCTTGTTATTGTCATCACCGCAACCACTGATAATGAACAAACTCGCCACAAGAGCAATTATGCTGGTATAGCGAAAAATGGAGAATAGTTTCATTTTAGTCATGGGAAAGTTGATTTAGTTATCACTCAATATTAGGAAAAAAATCGGCAAAAATAGTATGCAAGCCGAATAAAAACCCCCTTTTTAAGCAATTAAATCGGATGCGGGTTGGTTACCACACCAAATCTCCCAAGGAAAAAACCTTCGTTTATGTGTCAGAAAAGCTCTTTGGCGATTCGGTAGATGGGATCGGATTTACCCATTGAATAAAAATGGAGGGTCGGAACTCCAAATTTCATCAACTCCTTTGACTGCTTAATTGCCCATTCAATCCCCACTTGTTTCACTGCAGCATTGTCTTTACACTTTTCAATTTCATCGGCAAGCGTCTCAGGCAAGTCGATATGAAAAATGGTAGGAAGCACGTTTGTCTGAACTTTTGCTGTGATGGGTTTAATGCCCGGAATAATCGGAACCGTTATGCCGTTATCGCGACACTGTTTCACAAAGTCAAAGTATTTCTGATTATCAAAAAACATTTGCGTCACAATGTACTCGGCCCCCAAATCAACTTTCTGTTTTAAATATTTGATATCTGTCTTCAAATTGGGTGCTGAGAAATGTTTTTCAGGATAACCTGCCACACCAATGCAAAAGTTAGTGGGTGTTGGGTGCTGAAGTTCTTCGTCAATAAACTTTCCATTGTTCATGGATACAATTTGCTCCAGTAGTTCAGATGCAAACTTGTGACCATCGGGTTCTGCTACGAAGCGGGCTTCTGTTTTGATGGCATCTCCCTGCAAAGCCAACACGTTATCAATTCCTAAGAATTGTAAATCAATCAACGCATTCTCTGTTTCCTCTTTACTAAATCCACCGCAAATAATGTGAGGTACCGTATCAACTTTGTAATGATTTTGAATGGCCGCACAAATGCCAACGGTGCCAGGGCGTTTGCGCGTGGAGCGCTTTTCTAGAAGTCCATTCTCCTTCTTTTTGTAGACGTACTCCTCGCGGTGATAGGTGACATCGATAAACGGAGGCTTGAACTCCATCAACGGATCCATGTTATCAAACAACGTGCGGATATTCTCCCCTTTTAAGGGCGGGAGAATTTCGATACTGAAAAGTGTTTTACCTTTTGCGTTCTTTATGTGATCTACAACTTTCATACATCAGTTTATCAATATGCCAGATTAGGAGACAACCATCGCTCGGTTTCTTCCACCGGCATAGCCTTTCGTACCGCGTATTCTGTTACCTGATCTTTTTCAATTTTTCCCAACCCAAAATATTTTGATTCAGGGCTGGCAAAATAATAACCACTCACCGATGATGCCGGGTACATGGCGAAAGACTCGGTTAACTTAATACCTGCTTCCTTTTCTGCATTCAGCAATTCAAAGATTGTTTTCTTCTCCGTATGATCAGGGCAAGCTGGGTAGCCGGGAGCAGGACGTATACCATCATACTCTTCTTTGATCATTTGTTCATTGCTCAGCGTCTCTCCTGCGGCATATCCCCAAAATTCTCGCCTTACTTTTGCATGCAAACATTCTGCGAAAGCTTCGGCCAGGCGATCCGCCAAAGCCTTCACCATGATGTCGGAATAATCATCTTGTTGTTTTTTATACTCTTCCAGTATCGATTCAATGCCAACGCCTGTGGTGACAGCAAACATGCCGATGTAATCCTTTTTGCCGCTCGACTTGGGAGCAACAAAGTCGGCCAGACAGAAGTTGGGAAGGTTTTGAGCCTTCTTGTTTTGCTGGCGAAGGAAATGAAGCTTCCTGAGCTCTTGACCATTCTCGTAAAGAATCACATCGTCATGGTCATCGCTATTGGCTTCATAAAAAGCAAATACGCCATTGGCATGAAGTCGTTTTTCTGTGATGATTTTATTGAGCATGATCTGGGCATCATCAAATAATTTCTTAGCCTCCGCACCCACCACCGAATCAGCAAAGATGGCCGGATAACGCCCAGCCAACATCCAGGTTTGAAAGAATGGAGTCCAGTCAATGTATTCTCTGAGTTCAGAGAGTGGAAAGTCAATCAACACTTTTTTACCCAGGAACCTCGGTGCATGAGATTCAAATTTATCCCAGTCAATCTTTACTTTGTTTTTGCGCGCCTCTGCTAACGTGATGTAGTTTTTTTCCTGCTGCCTGCCTTCATGGTCTTTTCTCATTTGGGCATACTCTGCTTTCATCTTGGATTGAAAGGCTTTTCGGGTCTTTGGATTGATCAACTCACTTGCCACCGGCACGGAGCGCGAAGCGTCCAACACATGCACAACAGGGCCGGAATAGACAGGATCGATTTTAACAGCTGTATGAATACGCGATGTTGTTGCGCCACCAATCAGTAAAGGCAACTCCATTTTTTCGCGTTCCATCTCTTTCGCAAAATGAACCATCTCATCCAACGATGGCGTGATCAATCCGCTCAATCCGATCACATCAACTTTCTCGCGCTTTGCGGCCTCCAGAATTTTTTCGGCAGGCACCATGACGCCAAGGTCGATGACGTCATAATTATTACAGGCCAATACAACGCCCACAATGTTCTTCCCTATGTCGTGCACATCGCCCTTTACAGTTGCCAACAATATCCTGGCTGCCACCTGACCTGTATTGCCACTCCTCCTTTTCTCTTCCTCCAAGTAGGGAGTTAAGTAGGCAACTGATTTTTTCATCACGCGCGCGCTCTTCACTACTTGAGGCAGAAACATTTTGCCTGCGCCAAACAAATCACCCACCACATTCATGCCTGCCATCAAAGGACCTTCAATCACATTTAATGGCTTGCCATATTTTAAACGAGCCTCTTCGGTATCTGCATCTACAAAATCGATGATACCCTTTACCAGTGAATGAGTGATCCGTTCTTCCACGGTGCCATTTCTCCACTCATCATCCACCTCTTTCTTTTTGGCCGAACCCTTAACCGTTTCGGCAAACTCGAGTAGTCGCTCGGTTGCATCTTCTCTTCGGTTCAGTAGCACATCTTCCACTCGCTCCAAAAGATCCTTTGGAATCTCATCATACACTTCAAGCATGGTTGGGTTTACAATGCCCATATCCATTCCATTCTGAATGGCATGATAGAGGAATACCGAGTGCATGGCTTCACGCACTTTTTGGTTTCCGCGAAAGCTAAAGGAAACGTTGCTCACCCCACCGCTAACGTGAGCATGTGGCAGGTTCTCCCGAATCCATTTGGCTGCTTTGAAGAAATCCAGTGCATAGTTTCTATGCTCTTCAATGCCGGTGGCAACCGGAAAAATATTAGGATCGAAAATAATGTCTTGTGGAGGGAAATGAACTTCGTTGACCAGAATATCATACGCACGTTTACAAATGTCAATCCTGCGCTGATAAGTATCGGCCTGGCCATCTTCATCAAAGGCCATGACCACGGCAGCAGCTCCATATCGTCTTACCAGTTTCGCCTGACGTTTAAATTCATCCACCCCACCTTTCATGCTGATGGAGTTTACAATCCCTTTGCCTTGTATGCATTTCAGACCTGCCTCAATTACTTCCCATTTGGAAGAATCGATCATCACAGGAATTTTTGAAATCTCAGGCTCAGATGCCATTAAGTTCAGATACCTAACCATGGCAGCCTTTGAATCAAGCATGCCTTCATCCATGTTCACATCAATCACTTGTGCTCCGCCCCGCACCTGATCAAGAGCAACTTCCAACGCTTCGTCAAACTTATCTTCTTTAATAAGCTTAAGGAATTTGGCAGAACCCGTAACATTCGTGCGCTCTCCTATATTAACAAAGTTTGAATTGGCTGTCAGGACAACCGACTCTAATCCACTTAACTTTAAAAACTCAGGCATGAGCGACCACCTCCCTTGGTTTAAACTTCTTTGCTACTTCAGCAATCTTTTTAATATGAGCAGGAGTAGTTCCACAGCATCCACCAACAATATTCACCAGTCCTTCTTTCAAAAATTCCTCAATCTGTGCGGCCATCTCATCCGGACCTTGATCGTAGTGACCAAATTCATTTGGCAATCCTGCATTTGGATAAGCGCTGACAAAGAACGGTGCCTGTTCATTCAACACTTGAAGATACGGTCTGAGTTGCTTCGCCCCGAGTGCACAATTTAATCCCACGCTGAGCAGCGGCACATGTGAAACGGAAATTAAGAAAGCATCGGTTGTCTGTCCGGAAAGTGTTCTTCCGCTAGCATCGGTGATCGTACCCGATACCATGATAGGAAGTTCCTTTCCGATCTCTTCATACAACTCCTGAATCGCAAACAGACAGGCTTTAGCGTTCAGCGTATCAAAGATTGTTTCCACGAGAAGCAGATCGCAGCCTCCATCAATTAGCCCTTTCGCTTGTTCTTTATAGGCAACTTTAAGTTCATCGAACGTTACCGCGCGATAACCAGGGTTATTCACATCTGGCGATAAGGAAAGGGTTCTGTTTGTGGGGCCCATCGCGCCCGCAACAAATCTGGGCTTTGCAGGATCTTTCTTGGTGAACTCCTCTGCAACTTCTTTGGCAATCTTTGCGGATTGGAAGTTAAGTTCATACGCCAGGCTCTCCAAATGATAGTCGGCTTGAGCGATGGTCGTGCTACTGAATGTGTTCGTTTCAACAATATCAGCTCCTGCCTCAAAATACTGACGATGAATATCCTTGATGATGTCGGGTCTTGTAATGGATAAAAGGTCGTTGTTACCTTTTACCGGGTAAGGATGGTTCTTAAATCGCTCTCCGCGGAAATCCTCCTCTTCTAGTGTATGTCGCTGAATCATCGTACCCATCGCTCCGTCCAGTACGAGGATCCGTTCTTTTAAGATGTCTTGTATTTTCACTCTTTCTTGCGTTAAAGTTTCGCGTTATTCAGAAAGAGCCGTATAAAGATTGGCCGCTTATCTTTTCCACCAACTTTGATGGAGGGAGTTAGCACAACATACCAAATATCAGGCACAAGTTGCTAAGACATCATCGGGCCCTTTCCCTCAGTCTTTCTGAATAAGCGTTGCAAAGAAACTCAATATGTATATAAAAATGAAGTTTCAAACTGCTTATTTTGTGGTAGTACATTCATACAACTCTTTCGTATTTGAAACTCGCAGCTATCGACATTGGTTCCAACGCCATACGGCTCCAGATCTCTACGGTTCTTGATCAAGGTCCAACCATTGTTTTTAAAAAACTGGAATACGTACGCTTCCCTCTTCGCCTGGGTCATGATGTTTTCAGCACGAACAAGATTAGTGATGTAAGCATCAACAAATTCAAGAAGCTAATGAAGACCTACAAGCTTCTGCTGGAACTATATGAAGTGGATGATTACATGTTTTGCGCAACCTCGGCTATGCGCGAATCTGAAAACGGAGAGCAACTTGCTAAAGAAGTTTTAGATGAGTTGGGAATAAAGATTGAAATCATTGATGGCAATCGGGAAGCAGAGATGGTGAACAAAGCAATCAGCTCATACCTGACGGATAAAACCTATCTGCACATTGACGTAGGTGGTGGTAGCACAGAACTTAACTTATATACCGAAGGAAAAAAAATAAAAACGCGTTCTTTCAAAGTGGGTTCCGTGAGAATACTGGAACACAGCGATTCGCCTGCTGCATGGGCAGACATGGCGAATTGGGTAAAGGAAAACGTGAAGAGTAAATACGGCAAAGTTACAGCTGTTGGAACCGGTGGTAACATCAGCAAGATTTTTGAACTAGCAAAACTTAAGCCTGGCAAAACAATGAGTCTCGCCCGCGTTCATGAAATAAAAAACATGATTGAAAAGCATAGCATCGAACAACGCATCTATGACTTACAAATGAACCCTGACCGGGCGGATGTTATCGTGCCTGCAAGTAATATCTATATCAACGTGATGGAATGGGCCAAATCCAAATCGATCATCGTTCCTGAAGTAGGCCTGAAGGATGGCATGCTGCTATTCCTGTTGGATAAGAACAGAAGTCAGAAGAAGATTGAATTCAAAGGATCATTCTAAACTCAGAAGAGCTTCACGTCCTGCACAATTTCTGGAGTGACGTTATAAAATTCTTTGTGCACGTTAAAAATAGGCGCGCCATTCTGTTCCTTGATTACGTAGCGCCCGTCTTCTTTCAGTGAATACGAGTTGACGTTGTCCCACAGGTTGTATCGCAGGATGTTCATCGCCTGTTTCTTGAGCGACTCTTGTTCCAGTAAAAAAAGTGATTCAATTCTGCGATCGAAACTTCTCACCATAGCATCGGCACTACCAATGTACACTTTAGGCGAACCACCGTTGTGGAAATAATAAATACGGGAGTGCTCCAGATATTCACCCACGATGGAGATCACTTCAATATTTTCACTTAAGCCTTTTCTGCCGGGCCGCAGGCAACACATTCCTCTTACAATCAACTTAATGGACACACCAGCTTTTGAAGCTTCATACAGTGCATCAATCAATTCTTTGTCTTGAATGGAATTCAATTTAATGATGATGCCGGATGGAATTCCATTTCGGGCATTCTCAGCTTCACGCGCCACGAGATTGCAGAGTTGAATGCGCATGTCGCGTGGCGAGGTAATCAGGTTGCGATATGCCGATGGCTGCGAATGGCCTGTGATAACATTAAAAAATTCAGACACATCGTTGCCATACGTCTCGTTGGTAGTTAACAATCCAACGTCTGTATACAGTCTCGATGTTGTTTCATTGTAATTTCCACTGGACAAGTGAACGTAGCGATACACCCTGTCTTGCTCTTGCCTCACGATGAGCAAAAGCTTTGTGTGCGTTTTTAAACTACTGACTCCATAGATAACAAAACAGCCTGCCTTTTGCAGACGCTGGGCTTCACGCAAGTTGTTCTCTTCGTCAAACCTTGCTTTTACTTCAAACAAAACAGAAACGTGCTTGCCGTTTTCCGCAGCCTTTAACAACGCAGCGGTAATGCGAGATTCCTTTGCTACCCGGTAAATCGTAATCTTTATGCTGAGAACTTTCGGATCATCGGCAGCTTTTTCGATCAACTCCACAACCGGATCAATAGAATCATAAGGATGATGAAGAAGTACATCGCGTTCTTTTAGCACATCAAACAAATCACGTGTTCCGTATTCTGGAAAGGAAACCGGTCTGCGTGGAGGATGTAACGGAGCGCGTTTGGTCTTGAAGTCTTTGTGATTGATGATTTGAACCAGTCCGTTGAAATCGATGAGGCCTTCATCCGGAATGGAGATGATATTTGCATCATCAAGATCCCATTGAATCTTCAGCAGACGCAACAACCACGGATCAGGATTTTGTTGAATATCCAGGCGCACCACCCTGCCCGTTCTCCTGGTTTGTAGTTTGCGCTTAAGCTCTTCCAAAAAATTGGATTCGATGTCCTCGCTCTCCTCCAACGTAAAATCTCCATTGCGACTGATGCGAAAAAGATTGACGCTCAGAATCTCAACGTTTCTAAAAAGGTTATGAATGTTATACCGGATTATTTCCTCAATCGGAACAAACAAAATCATTCCGTCTGGAAGGGAGATTTCGTAAAACCTCGGCACGTTGCTTGGAATCTGAATGAAGCAGGCTTTCTTGTGATTCACGTTTTCACCCGCTGCCTTTGTAACCACTCCAAATAACAGACGATTGTTTTTTAAAACAGGAAACGTATGATACCCATCAAACACCATGGGGGTGAGCATGGGGTAAACCGTGCGCGTAAAATATTGATCAACAATACTGGTGTGCTCAATCGACAGGGATTGATAGTCGGCAATCTTAAAATTATTTTTTTCAAAAAGCGGCTTTAACTTCTTGATGTAGTAATCATTCTGATCATGAACAAACTTGCTGATCTCTCCCAATAACAACTGCCGGAACGGAGTTTCGCGCAAGCCACTGTAATCGTAACGCTCCTTACCATAGTCAAGGTAGTTGTACAAACTTCCTAATCGAATCGTACAGAACTCATCAAGGTTAGAGGAGGTGATGGAGAAAAATTTCAGCCTGTCAAAAATACTGCGATCGATGTGCTTGGCCTGATCCAACACACGATAGTTGAACATCAGCCAGCTTAAGTCGCGGCTGATGTAATTGCTATCAAATATTTGTTGGGAAATCTTGTCATCGATGGATGACGCCTCAGTCGTACTCACAAGTATTCAGTATTTATTTCCTTGAAGGTAATTCATTCATTGTTACCGGTGTGTTATCAAGCGACCTAGATATCCACTTTAGCGTACTTGGCGTTCTTTTCAATAAAATCTCTGCGTGGCGCTACCTCATCCCCCATCAGCATAGAGAACAAATGATCTGCTTCTGCGGCTGATTCAATATTCACTTGCTTCAACGTTCTTCTTGCCGGATCCATTGTTGTGCTCCACAATTGCTCTGGATTCATTTCTCCAAGACCTTTGTAGCGCTGAATGCCCACACTGTCCTCCTTGCCGTCTTTGCTCATCTCCTTCACCAACAGGTCGCGATCTTCCTCGTTCCAGCAATAGCGTTCATCTTTTCCTTTCTTTAACAAGTAAAGCGGAGGCAAAGCGATATAGATAAACCCTTGCTCAATGAGCGCCTTCATATAGCGGAAGAAGAAGGTCAGTATCAAGGTGCGAATGTGGCTACCATCAATATCAGCATCGGTCATGATGATGATTTTGTGATACCGAAGTTTGGACGTGTTCAACGCCTTTTGATCCTCTTCGGTGCCAAAGCTCACGCCAAGAGCAGTGATCATGTTTTTGATTTCTTCGTTCTCGTAAATCTTGTGTTCCTGTGCTTTCTCTACGTTCAAAATTTTTCCACGCAGCGGAAGAATCGCCTGAAAATGTCTTTCGCGACCTTGCTTGGCCGAACCACCCGCAGAGTCACCTTCCACTAAGTACAATTCGCAAATAGATGGATCAGAACTCGCACAATCAGCAAGCTTTCCAGGAAGACCTGTACCCGAAAGCACATTTTTGCGCTGTACCATTTCACGGGCTTTGCGCGCTGCAATTCGCGCCTGCGCTGCCAGGATCACCTTGTTGACAATCAGCTTAGCTTCGCGCGGATTTTCTTCGAGATAATTCTGAAGCATCTCTCCCACTGCCTGATCTACAACACCCATTGCTTCTGAGTTTCCCAGCTTGGTTTTGGTCTGGCCTTCAAACTGTGGCTCAGCAACTTTAATGGAAATGACAGCGGTTAATCCTTCACGAAAATCATCTCCGCTGATTTCCACTTTAGCCTTTTCGAGCAACCCCGATTTCTCGGCATAGCTTTTCAATGTCCTGGTGAGCGCACGCCTGAAACCAGCTACGTGCGTGCCGCCTTCGTGCGTGTTGATGTTGTTTACATAGGAAATCAGATTTTCACTATAGGCGGTGTTGTATCCCATCGCTACCTGCACAGGAATTTCTCCCTTGGTGTTCTCGATGAATATCGGACTTGGTATGAGTTTCTCACGGGTTGAATCCAGATACTCCACAAATTCGCGCAAGCCGCCTTCAGAAAAGAATGAAGTTGACTTGGCATTCCCGTGTTCATCCTTATCGCGCAGATCTTTTAGATTGAGTCTGATGCCAGGATTAAGAAACGCCAACTCGCGTAAGCGTGAGGAAATAGTCTCGTAATTGTACTCGGTGCTGATCGTGAATATCTCGCTATCAGGTTTGAATAGAACGGTTGTGCCTCTTTTTTCCGACTCACCAATGACCCGAACTGCATACTTCGGATTGCCACGCTCGTATTCCTGTTCGAATATCTTTCCCTCGCGGTAGACCGTTACATGAAGCATTTCCGAAAGGGCATTCACACAAGAAACACCCACTCCGTGCAACCCACCTGAAACCTTGTAAGTATTCTTATCAAATTTTCCACCTGCGTGCAAAACCGTCATGACAACCTCCAGGGCCGAGCGCTTCTCCTTCTCGTGCATGTCAGTAGGAATGCCGCGTCCATTGTCTTCAACTGATACAGAGTTATCAGGATGAACCGTTACATCAATGGTATCGCAATAGCCGCCTAACGCTTCATCAATCGAGTTATCTACAACCTCCCAAACGAGATGGTGAAGGCCTTTTATACCGGTATCACCAATGTACATAGACGGCCTTTTCCGAACCGCCTCTAACCCCTCTAAAACCTGAATATTACTTGCTGAATAATTAGTTTCGTTTCTGTCTTGTTTTTCGCTCATGATGGATATTTACAAAGGGTCAAAAATAAGGTTTTTCACCTCATCCGCGGCATTTTTTGAGTATAAAAAAGAAGTTTTTTAAGAGTCAATCGCGGGCTCATTGGCCCGCCTTTGCAGGTGACTAACTAAATATTTAGTTTTATATAAAATCCGTTTGTATGAGAGGCCTTTTGACGTTGCTTTTTCTGGTTGTAATAAGATCATTGGAAGCCCAAACAATTGAATTCAGCGGGGCCCGTGAAGAACCCATCTTTAAATCGAAAGAAGACTCTGCACAATTTGCCCTTCTGCAGACCACGCTCAACAAAGTGGTTGCCGGTGACACTGATCCAAAAAAATTGGATAGCCTTTTTCAATTGCGGGCCCACTTCATGAATCGTATTGTTGGATTTCGAAAAGTGTATCGGGCTAACCCAGACTATTTCGTCTATGAAAATTTGAACGATGGCTCCAGCTTCGAGGAGATCCAGGAGCTCGCGATTACCGGTGGAAGCTATCGAAGGCTTCCCTCAAAAGTCTTGAAATGCAAAAATCTTGAAGTGCTACAACTTGTCAATACCAACCTTGCTTCGATTCAGCGAAAAACAAATAGGTTAAAGAAGTTGAAGATGGTGGTCATTTATAACAACAAAGCCGGCAAACCTTTAAAGCTCAAGCGGAATAATCAAGTAGAAACCCTGGTAATTCGCGGGGACCAACCTGATGATTTGCCAACCACCTATAAAAAATTCAGATCGTTGAAGAAACTGGATCTTTCCAGCAATAAGTTATCAAGGTTTCCCAATGGCGCCAGCAAAAACAAAACGCTAAAAGATCTGATTCTGATCAACAATAACATCTCACTTAGGCAGGACGTCATCAAGCTTCATCCTACCTTAGAAAAACTTGATCTCTTCAAGAATCAAATTGAAACTGTTCCCTCTGCCATTCAGAATTTTCCAAATCTCCGAACACTAAAATTCAATTATAATTCTATTACAGAGGTCGCCTCTGAAATTTCGCGACTGAGCAAACTTGAAAATATTTCGTTTTATAACAACAAATTAACGGCCATACCTGATGGCGTGTATCAACTGAAGTCGTTGAAGGAAATTGATCTCTACCACAATCAAATTGATAAGCTTGACGATCGGGTTGTAAACTGGCAACACCTGGAAATCTTATACCTTGCCTTTAACAAAATCTATTCCGTCACCGATAAGTTAAATCAACTGCGCAATCTACAGGAGTTGTATCTCCACGATAACAGATTGAGTTCGTTGCCCGAAAGTTTAAGCGATCTCGAAAACCTGAGGGTGATGCGGATAAATAATAACAATCTATTGTATGTTCCCGATTTTATTTCAAAACTCACCAACCTCGAGAACCTTGACATATCGAAAAATGAAATTCGTTCACTGCCACATGACTTCTTTAATTTTCAGCATCTTAAAATTCTGGCATTAGTTGGCAATCCCTGGGACAACGAGACCAGGCAAATACTTCCTGAAAAAGCAAAAGAGCTAAGGGCCAAAGAAGTAATTGTGCACCTTAACTCTTTTGATGAAACGATTGATAACTAGTTTTGCGAAACCGGCTTGGCAATCTTTTTCTTTTTGTCTGGTTTCTTAACAGATTCAACTGCTTTGCCGTTGCCATCTTCTCCCATTAACTGGGCCTTGGCCTTCTGAAGCTCTTCCTTTTGAGCCTCACTCACGCGTGGATAACTCAATTCAAGTTTTTCAAATTGGCGGGCAATTACAGAGGCAATGGCTAAGCGGGCAAACCACTTATCATCTGCCGGAATAATAAACCAGGGTGCAGAATCAGTTGATGTTGCGCTAATGGCTTGCTCGTAGGCTTTTTGATACTCATCCCAATACCCTCTTTCCTTTAAGTCGGAAAGTGAAAACTTCCAGTTTTTTCCAGGGTCATCAATGCGCTCCATGAATCTTTTCTTCTGTTCCTTTTTTGAAACGTTGAGAAAAAATTTCATGATGATCATACCGTTGTCAGTCAAGTTCTTCTCAAACCTTCTGATTTGCTTATAGCGTCCTTCCCAAAAGTTATCATCAATTTTCTTCACGGACTCAATGCCAGGAATATTCTCACCCAGAATATACTCGGGATGTACTTTTGTCACCAATACATTTTCATAATGCGAGCGATTATGAATGGCAATCTCACCGCGGGCAGGCAATGCCAATTCATGACGCCAGAAATAATCGTGGTCGAGCTCATGCGAATTGGGTGCTTTGAAGCTGTGCACTTTCACGCCCAAAGGATTGAACCCCGACATGATGTGTTTTACCGCTCCGTCTTTTCCGGCCGCGTCCATGGCTTGAAAGACGATTAAAACACTATATCGGTTATGAGCATACAATTTATCCTGAATGATGGACAGATGTTTGCGCCCCATCTCCAGAAGCGACTCTGAATCTTGTTTGTTGAGTGTCTTGCCCTTGTACTTTGTATCAAAATCTTTCAGTTTGATTTTCTTTCCAGGCTTCACCAGAAGATCCTTTATCTGAATAAGTTTTTCATCGGTTAACATACTCGTTTGATTTGGTTACCTAAATCTAACCTTCTGGCCGAATGTTCAATATGACTTTAATCAGTTTTCAATTAACTTATTTGACCGACCAAATAAAGTATTGAGAGCCGCAATAGAATCGGTGATTTTATTCATGTGTAAATGCGGAAAATTTGATCCGATTTATTAAATTTCTTCAAGATCAAACCACGTACCCATATGAAAAAATCTTTTATTCTGTTTTGCACCTTGCTCACTGTTCTGATAGCACCTGCTTTAGGTCAAGATGATGTGGCAGCCATTAAAGCGGTAATTGAAAAAGAAACCTCTTCATTCCAAAACGTTGACCACAAGACATGGGAAGACTCGTGGCTAAAAACTTCGTATGCCTATTGGTCATATTCCGATTCGACAGGCACCAGCTTTGTAAAGGGTTGGGATGCGATTAACAAATCATTTGCGACTTATTTTAAGACGCAGGTCCCTAGCCGATCAATTGACGTGGCTAAAAAAGGTGTTGCCATTGAACGCACGTGGGGCGACATACGAGTTTATAAAAATGGAGCATTTGTGGAGTATGTTCAGAAAGTGAAGGACAATCTGATCTACCGGGATGAAACATCTCAAATACGCGTGCTTGAAAAAGCTGACGGCAAATGGAAAATCGTTTACGTTGGTATTATTGCAAAATATCCAGATTAGTTATCTCGCAGACACCGATTAAAATTGTCCTGTACGCAACATCACCAGCGTACAGGCTTCAATTGCTTCCACTCCCGATTCTTCTGCCAACTGCTCAAATTCAGAGTTCTCGGTTCCGGGATTGAAAATTATTCGTCTGGGATTAAGACTTAAAATATAGTCATACCATTGCTGCTGATGTTGGGGGCCGATGTACATAGTCACCGTGTCAACATCATGAACAACCGGCTTCTCGGAAATATTAAGAATCGCTTTTCCACGTACATCACCTTTCTTGATGCCAATCGGAACAAACTCATGCTTGTATTGATCCAACATTTCGGCTGCCAGGTAGGCATAGCGTGCAGTGTTAGTTGTCGCCCCTATTATTACCGTCTTTTTCATTATCGTGAATTACTTCTTTAAAACTCTAACCGCTGCCTCAGCACAACGTTCGCCATCCATCGCGGCCGAAACAATTCCACCGGCATATCCAGCTCCTTCCGCGCAGGGAAAAAGTCTTTTGATTTGCGGATGCTCCAGTGTCTCCTTATCGCGAGGAATACGAACGGGTGATGAAGTCCTGCTCTCCACGCCAACAATCTGCGCATCGTTTGTGAGATAACCTTTCATCTTCTCGCCAAAACTTCGAAAACCTTGCCGCAAACTTTCAGCGATAAATGGCGGTAGCACTTCACGCATATCTGCCGACAACAGACCTGGCTGATAAGAAGTTTCCAAAAGGCTATTCGAATTCCTTTTCTCAACAAAATCCATCAATCGCTGTGCCGGTGCCGTTTGAGTTTTACCTGCCATGAAGCAAGCCTTCTGTTCAATGTCTTTCTGAAAATACATTCCCGCCAACGGGCCAAACTTTGAATAGGCTTTGAAATCGTTTTCTTCTACCGCTACGACTATACCTGAGTTGGCATACTTCGAGTCTCTTCTTGAGGGACTCATCCCATTCACCACCACTTCACCTGGCGAGGTTGCGGCTGGCACAATGAAACCTCCGGGGCACATGCAAAAAGAAAAAACGCCTCGCTCCTTTCCTTGTATGATTGCCTGATGAACGAGCGCGTAGGAAGACGCTGGCAGATAAGGTCCGCGATCCACCGCACAATGATATTGAATTCGATCTACTAAATTCTGCTGATGCTCAACACGAACGCCAAGGGCAAATGGCTTCGCTTCAATCAGAATATGTCGGGCGTGCAAAAGTTCAAATACATCGCGCGCTGAATGACCGGTTGCAAGAATAACTCCTTCACCTTCAATCTTATCACCCGCTTGCGTAATGACCCCGTGCATCTCGTCATCTGAAAGAATAAAGTCCGTAACTTTTGTATTAAAAAGAATTTCGCCACCGGCTTGTTTTATACTTTCCCGTAATTCTTCAACGAGCTTTGGAAGTTTATTGGTGCCAATGTGAGGATGTGCATCAAATAGTATTTCTTCTGTAGCGCCATGTGCCACCATCACTTCTAAAATTTTTCTGATGTCGCCTCGCTTCTTAGACCGCGTGTAAAGTTTCCCATCAGAGTAAGTGCCTGCCCCACCCTCACCAAAACAATAATTAGATTCAGGATTGACGACATGGTCTTTATTAATCGCAGCAATGTCGCGTCTTCTGGATTGCACATCTTTGCCTCGCTCTACCACAATTGGCTTTATGCCTAGTTCGATTAAGCGAAGAGCAGCGAATAGGCCCGCAGGTCCTGCACCCACAATCACCACACGTTTTGATTTACTCACATCCGGATAGTCTTTTTTGAACGTGAGGTCAGATTGAGAGTCATCCTTGGCAACGATTTCTACCAGCAATTTGACTTGCACGTTGCGACTTCGCGCATCAATCGATCGCTTCAAAAGTCGGGGTCGCGTGTTGGAGTTCTCGCTGAGATGCAGGCGTTGATAGAGCGTTGACTGAAACGTAGTGCCGTCAAATGCCTCTTCCGGGGAAAGCGAAATTTCTAATGTCTTATTCATAGGAAAGGTATCTATCCTTTCAATTATCAGGCACAAAACTACAATTTAAAACGCTGATACGTTAGCTATCTTCTCCCGTCAAATGACATGGAGTAGCCAAAGTTCAATCCGAATCGGAAGGTGTGCGAAAATTTACTCGTGTGCAAAGAACTAAATACATCCTCAAACATTGTTTCCACTTCCGAGAATCGATAGCCAAGCCCATAGCCTACGAATGCATCGATCGTAAATCCATCGCCATTGTTTTGTTGCATCAGTCGTGAACCCAGTAGCAAGCCATATTCAAAGCGCTGCTCAGAAGCACTGGCCGTTATCAAAGTCGGAGATTTGGCGAAGGCAACATTAGAAAAATAGCCAAGGTTTGTAAATCGCACTTCATGAGCAAAGTACCACATGCCTACTGGCAGACTATTGTAAAACTTTTGTTTGATGGCCATGCTGTAGCCTCTCTTGAATATTTTGTTTTCCGGAACAGAAGCATCTGAACTAAAGAATGGATCACGAATGCCTTCAAACTCAAACTCATGACCTAACCTGGATTGATTGTAAAATTCAATACCCAAAGGCATCTTTCCTATAAAGGTGAGAAATGGATTGGTGGCCAGAATTACTCCACGATATTCTGGGAAGCGCGGTATAAAGTAATAAAAGCCTTTTTTAATAGTCTTGGCAGGTGCTTCAACTGCTTTACTTTTATTGATCAACGAATTGATATCGTTGGCCAATCCTTTGTCTTCATAAAACGGTTTGTAATATCCTGAGAGTGTACCATCTTGTTCGTACAGCTCCCACGTGCCTACGCGAAGATCATCTTCTACCTGACCTTTTGTTTGCAAAGTTCCATTCGGGTAGAATCCACGATACGTGCCTTTACCTTTGTCAAATTCGCATTCGCCCTCTGTCTTTCCATCCTCAAAAAAATATTGCCAATGCCCCTGATTCCTCCCATCAACAATCTGACCTTTCACTTTCAACTTCCCGCTTGCATAGTACTCACGATATTCTCCGGTGCCTTTCGTATAGGTAACCTCACTTTTTATGGAACCGTCTTTGTTCAGCGAACTCCAGTATCCATTTTTTTTGCCGCCCACATACTCACCAGACGAACTAACTGATCCATCTTCAAAATAATAATTCCATTTACCCGTTGGTTCATCATTCTCATACATTCCCGAGGATAAAACTTTGCCACTGGGATAATAATATTTCCATTCTCCATTCTTCTTTCCATTCGTATAATCGCCTTCTCCATTCAAGAGTCCATCTTCACCAAAGTAGCGCCAATGCCCTACATTGCGAGACCCCGCGCGCGGACCCTCGCCCAATACTTTTCCTGAATGGTAGTATTCTGTATAGCGTCCATAATCATTCGCATATTCAATCTCACCGCGCAGAGTACCATCTTCAAAATAAGTTTTCCATAATCCGTTTCGCTTGTTATCCACGAAATCTCCTTGCTCCTTTAAGTCACCACTTTCGTAGTAGATTTTCCATTCGCCAATTCTATTCTTTCCGTCAATCGTTCCTTCCATGCTCTTGGATCCACTCTCATAAAAATATTCCCATCGGCCGTAGTTTGAATTTTGCCGAAGGATCCCACGCATTCTTAGATTGCCGGTCTCATAATAAAACTCCCACATGCCGGTAGTTTCATTATTCATGAATTGTCCTTTGGATTCAATGCTTCCGTTCAGGAAATAAGAGATATAACGACCATGCAAAATATTGGAGATGGTGTCTTTAACCTGATAAATTTCTTTAAGATTTTTTTTCGCGGCATCGTGATAGGTGGAGCGCGTAACGCCCTGTGTGTATGCTATCGCAGGCAATAAAAAAACGATTACTAATATCCCGCCTAACTTTTTCACAGGTCAGTTAAAAACAGGATAAAGTTAACTAGATTTTAGAACTTAGTGATGAACCGAAAGCGCCTTTAAAATGGCGGCTTTGCCCCATTCTTCTTTCTCCGTTTCTGTCCACAACTCCGGGAAGAACATGATCTTTTGAAACCGGGGCGGCAAATACTTTTGCCAGTTGGTTCCGCCTGTGGCTTTGATATCCTCAGGGGCTTTTTGCAAATAACGTGCTGCCGATTTAAGATGTGCCAGGGGCCAAAGCACATTAGCCAACTGATCAAATTCGCGAAGACGGCTAATCACTTCGTTCGACTGAGGAAAGTGCTTTTCAAAAATCCGCTTCAGGTTTTTGTCACGGTATTTCATGCCGGCAGACTTAAACTCTTTCGTGTACTTCTCTTCAAACTGTTGTAGTGTAAGCGTTTTCTTTCCGGTGGCAAGTTCGGTAGCCCCGCTCTTCCAATACAAATTTTCAACCTGCTGTTCTATGTCGCTATACTCTTTCATGTTTTCACGATCAGAAACATTCACGAGATTGATCATATCGGTGGAACAAATCTCAATCAACCGATATTGAGCTGACTGAAATCCGCTTGCAGGAAGCAACGACATTCTGAATTTCAAAAACTGTTCCCGTTCCATACCATCCACCATCACACCAAAAGAACTTTCGAGTTGACGAAAGTAGTTGACGATGCGATCGAGTCGTTGTATAAAGAATTTTTCCTCGATTGGCTGGCGTTCGGCAATTTGTTCTATCTCCCACAGAATAAGATTAAAATATAATTCTGTGATCTGGTGATAAACAATAAAAACCTTCTCGTCAGGAAAACTGGTTTTCGGATTCTGCAAACTTAAAAGTGTATCCAAATGAATGTAATCCCAATACGTGAGATAGTCGGAATGCAACAGTCCATCGAGATAAGATGACAAATCCTGCCCCATTACCGCATACTTCTGCTGCAGCTTTTTTAATTGTTCAATCAGCGAAGGATCAAGGGAAGATTTGTCCATAGATTTGTAATTCTTGCGTAAATTTGAATCTTTAAAAAGAATAACCAAAATCTTATGTCTTCACACTCAACAACTGCCGAATCGAAAGCAAAAAAATCGCTCAAGCAAGATCTATACGACCATCCCGATTTTTATATGGTGGATAGCCTGCTCACCGAAGAGCATAAACTCATTCGCAGTTCTATTCGCGATTTTGTGAAGAAAGAAATCACACCGTATATCGAAGACTGGGCACAACGCGCGCATTTCCCTTACGAAATCGTGAAGAAGTTTGGAGAGATTGGTGCATTTGGTCCAACACTTCCAGTTGAATATGGTTGTGGCGGACTCGATTACATTTCGTATGGTATTATCATGCAAGAGATTGAGCGCGGAGATTCAGGCATGCGATCTACTGCGTCTGTTCAAGGGTCATTGGTGATGTATCCGATTTATAAATTTGGAACAGAAGCACAGCGCAAAAAATATCTACCGAAACTCGCTGCTGGCGAATGGCTCGGTTGTTTTGGTTTGACAGAACCTGATCATGGATCGAACCCGAGTGGCATGGTCACCAATTTCAAAGACATGGGTGATCATTATTTGCTCAATGGCGCTAAGATGTGGATCTCCAATTCACCGAAAGCAGATGTTGCCGTAGTGTGGGCAATAAATGAAGCAGGTCGGATTCATGGTTTGATTGTAGAGCGTGGCATGCCGGGCTTCTCGACTCCTGAAACAC
>JBGANU010000015.1:0-107559 GCA_044222145.1 Cyclobacteriaceae bacterium | reverse complement strand
GGAAGATATTAATGCATTGCGAACTCGTGCCAACGCTCCCACAGTGGGCTCAGTCAATCAAGCGCAGATGATTCAATTAATTGAAGATGAAAGAAGATATGAATTAGCCTTTGAAGGAAACAGATGGTATGATCTGGTGAGAACGGGTCGTGCCAAAGCAGTGATGTCTGCTTTTTCTGAAAACTGGAAAGATAAATTTGAGTTGTGGCCAATTCCTCAACGTGAGATATTGAATAATCCTGCGTTGGTGGGCAACCAAAATCCTGGATACTGAGAAGATGAAAACAAACGCGCTACTTTATCTGATATGCTTCAGCCTGTTGATAGGTTGCGATACGGAGCGCATAATTTTCAATGAACCTTACTTTGTGAGATTCACGGACGCAGCACAAACAGAGAAAGAAAGTTATAGCAAGCCAATTGATATTGAGATACACAATGCAGGCCCTGCGCTGGACGAGGATATTATGGTTTCGTATAAGATTTCCGGTTCGGCACGCGAAGGAATTGATTACAAGATTCTGACCGAACGCGGAAGATCCACTATCCCGAAGGGAAAGTACACAGGCAATATTCAAATCCAACTGATTGATAATGCCAACAATATTTTGCGCTCGCAAGACATTGTGTTTACACTGCTTACGGTAAGCACCGGCAAACTGCAAGTAGGACAGGGGGAGAGTTTTATCGGCACCACCTTTACGTTTACTATTCTGGATGATTGCATACTCGGTGGCACGTATACCGGCAACAATGGAAATACTCCACCTGTTGAAGGCTTGTCGATCGTAAGTTCTGATTGCGAAAACTATACACTTTCAAATTGGAACATCAATATTTTTTACACCACCACTGCCATGGATCTAAAGTTTGTTGACAATGGCGACAATACGATTACGATTCCCGAACAAGAGGAAGAGAATCTTCCAACTGATTTGGCTACAATAAAGGGCACAGGGGCTGTTGACCCTACTACGCGGAAGATCGTATTAACCATCACGTTGGTTGATTTTGATCAGCAACCTGAAGTATCATTCACATTAACACCGAACTGATATGGGTAAATTCGAACTACTATCTTGTCTGCTTCTTTTGATGATCGGTGCTTGCACGGAGCAGATTACACCAACACCTTATACCTACACGAGTGTATTTACTGGTGCCCATTCCAAAACATGGACTGTGAAGTTTCTGGAACAAACGCAGAATGGTGAGGTGGCAGAAACGTTTAAACTGGACGCATGCTGGAATGATAACGAATATACGTTCTATGCTAATTCAGAGCACGCATTCACTGCAACTAGTGGAGCTGCAAAATGTTCAGATACTGAAGCAGACGTGATAAACGATAGTTGGGGCTTTAACAATGCCACGGCAACTTTAACCATGGTGCTTCCTTTCTTCACGGAAAGCAGTTTGCCTTTCATTGTCAAAGAAGCGAAGAAAGGGAATATGCAATTAGAAATATTTCTGGATGAAAATAATACTTCGAGCTACCGGATACATTTTGAGTCAACCAGTGAGAATTAAGTCGATCGTATGAAGCAACGTGTTGTTCTGATTCTTTTGTTACAGGTGATCGTTCTGGCCTTTGGATTTGCACAAATCAATCCAATTGAAGTAAGTCAGCCACCGCGCATGTGTGCTACCGTTACGCAAGACAGCATTAACCGGATAAGATTTCCTCAGCGGCAAACGCTGGATGAATTTGAGATTGCAATACAAAAGAAAATAGTAGAGATCAATGCACTGAAGGCGGCCGGCAGAGTTCAGTCAGGCGTGGTCACGATTCCTATGATTGTGCACGTCATTCACAATGGTGAACCCGTAGGTACAGGATTGAACATCAGCCAGGCACAAATACAATCTCAAATCGCAGTGTTGAATGAAGACTATCGGAGAAAGGTGGGCACACCAGGCTTTAATGATAATCCCGTTGGGGCCGACATTGAAGTTGAATTTTGTTTATCGCCTATAGATGAAAATGGAAAGACATTGGCAGAACCTGGTATCCATCGTTACAACGGTGGCAAAACAAGTTGGACGCGCGATGAGATTGAAGGAACCTTGAAATCCACTACGATCTGGAATCCAAATTTATTCTACAATGTGTGGACGCTTAAGTTTGGCGGAACCGATTCCAATCTCCTCGGCTACGCGCAGTTTCCCGATCAATCGGGATTGACAGGATTAAATGAAACAGGAGGACCTGCATCAACGGATGGCGTAGTTGTTCAGTATTCATCTTTTGGCTCAGCTGACAAAGGAAATTTTTCTGTAATGCAAGCTCCTTATAATAAGGGGCGAACACTTTCACATGAAACGGGTCACTGGCTTGGGCTTCGACACATTTGGGGCGATGGTAACTGCGCTGACGATTTTGTTTCCGATACACCGCCCGCAGCAAGTGCCAGCTCAGGTTGCCCAACCGGGCGGTTTAGTTGTGGTGTTACCAACATGATTGAAAACTACATGGACTATACCAACGATGCGTGCATGAATATCTTCACGCAAGGGCAGAAGACCAGGATGCAGGCAGTCATCGCATTGAGTCCAAGAAGAAAATCGCTGGTTGACGCCAACCTGTGCAGCCCGATTGTAGCCGATGTGCCCACGCCAAACTTTGCAGTCGACAAACAATTAATCCTGTTAGGCGGGGAAGTTAACTTTACAGATCTCTCCACTAACTTTCCAACCGAATGGACCTGGACATTTGACGGTGGCGACCCGTCTACGTCTACGGATCGCAATCCAAGAGTTAAATACTCTACTCCGGGAATTTATAAAGTGAGTCTGCAAAGCAAGAATTCGCTGGGCGCTTCCGTGCTGCTGGAAAAAAATAATTTCATTACGGTTTCTGAAGAAGGGCTTTGTAACACCACCAGCAATTTCTTAGACAGCTATACGCCCTCCTTTATCTCATTGGCTAACTATGGAAGTTATACCGGCAATCTCACTGGTCACAATAGTTTAAAGAGCAGCGCTGTATCCGAATTCTTTGCCAACACCTTGGGCTACGAATATATCAGTGGAGTGAAGATTCAATTTGGTCAGCTTCAAATAGTGAGCGATGATGCTACGGTTACCGTTGTGGTGTGGAATGCACGCGGGCCTCAACGCGCACCAGGTTCTGTGATTGAACGCAAAGTTGTTCTGTTAAAACAAATTCAGGAAGATATAGCCAACAACCGACCTACTACCGTTATACTCGATCGGGAAACGCCCGTGTTCAGCAAGCCTTTTCAAGTTGGGATAGAGTTGGATTATGGAACGGATAACACAATAGCCATCGAGTCATCAGCAGAAGGGGAGTCGAACAATGCAACCAGTTGGATTCAGGCAAAAGATGGTATCTGGAAACCTTATGCCATAGCATTTGGTGCCAACATTGCGATGAACATTCAACCGATCATCGGCATGAGACCATCGGTTCAGGTGTCGGCTTCAAAACTAATTGTGTATGCTGGTGAGGAAGTAATACTCAATGGAAGAGGTGCCAGTATTTTTGTGTGGAGCGCGGCTGATGGATCGGTGAGCAACTTTGCAGGCCCGCAATTAATTGCCCGGCCAAAGTCTACGACAACCTATACCGCTTCTGGCTCTGGGTTAGATCTTTGTAATAAAGCAGCCAGTACCACCATCTACGTGAGAGATGCAGTAACTGCGGTGGAAACAGATGTATTTGCAAAAGGCATCAGTTTGTTCCCCAATCCCGGAACGGCAAAGCTTAGCGTAGTTGTTGAAAATGATATGCCTGGTAAGATTACTATTCAGGTGCTGTCGTTGGTGGGAAGTGAGGCATTGACTTCGGTGTCGCTTGACAAAGCGGAACCAAAGATTAGTCAAACGTTTGATACATCAGAGTTGAGTGCAGGTGTCTATCTGGTGGCCGTTAAACAGGGTGGCAGAACGATCACTAAAAAGTGGATTAAGTATTGATAGCTTTCAACGATAGAACATCTCGTTCTTTTTAAAATAAATTTGGCGCTGGAAATCAGGAGAGAATCGATCAATTAAAGTAAATTTAAACTCGCAAAAACAAAACAGATGAGACCTACTAGAGCATTGCTGGTTATAGCCATTGTTACATTGTCGGCTTTTAGCCTTTTTCTTTCATCGTGCAAGGATGATGTGCCACCGGCAAAACCTAAGCTTTCGTTTAGTCAGTCGAGCCGAACGGTGAATGAATCAGATGGAGAGATTGAAGTGAAACTGAAGTTGGATAAAGGCGCGTTTGAGGATGTTAAGATCACCTGGGAATTATCAGGAACGGCTGTTGATAAAGTTTCTGCGGGTACAACCAAGCCTTATGATTACGAGATCACAAGCGATTATCTGTCTACCAAAATCGTAAAAGGAGACTCCGTTGGTATTATCAAAATCAAGCTGGTTTCTGATTTGGAAATTGAAGACGATGAAGTGATCGATATCTCTATTAAGGATGTGGACAGTGACAAAGTGGAGATCACCCGCAATGACGACATTAAGATTACGGTTAAACAGGAAGACGGAATGGCCGTTGTATTGCAATGGGGTATTGGAACTGGAGAAAAGTATTTAGATGTGGATATGGATTTATTCCTGATGGGTAAAAACTCTTCAGGCGATTTTGGCATCACTAGTATTGCATCTGCTAATCCTGGTTATACGTCACCTGAATATTTTTTCTTACCCGTAACACCCATAACAGATGGAACTTATGGATTAGCTTGCAATTACTACGAAGGCACGGTAGAGCCGATGAACTTTGTGGTGTCGTTTTACAAATTAGTAGGTGGGGTTGAGAAGGCTCCAATTGTTAAAAAGGGCACTTACACACTGGCCAATGTAAACCCCTGGGATACTTCTAAAATTGATCCGTCATTGGTTTTGACGTTTGATAAATCAGGAACGGACTTCACCAATTTTTCGGAGATAACGATTCCTGCAAAGGGGAGTAGGATAAGATCCAATTCGCCAACCACTGTTAAGAAAGGTAATAATGCAACAAATATCGTTGTCTTTCAGTAGTATCAGTTCATAAAAGTATTAGCAAAGACTTGTCTGGTAGCCGCTTTCAGAGCATGATAGCTAACGGTTAGCAATGCAACCAGTAAGCCAACGCCCATGCTCACCGCAAACAATTCCCATCCAATTACAATTTTGAATTGAAAGTCTGCCAGCCATTTGTTCATCACATACCACGAGAGCGGTGCCGCCAGCATAAAGGCCACGAGAGAAAGCCAGATATATTGCTTGTTCAGTAAAACAAAAATGCTGGACAGTTCGGCACCCATTACTTTTCTAATGCCAATTTCTTTTGTCTTGTTTATAGCATTGATTCCAGCCAAACCGAATAAACCTAAACAGGAAATCAGTATGGCGAAACCTGTGGCGAGACCCATGATGCTCATCCATCGTTGATAGGCTTCGTATTGTTTCGCAACATCTTCGTCCAGAAAGGTGTAGTCGAAAGGTTTATCGGGAGCAATCTCTTGCCAGGCTTTGTGAATTTTATCGACCGAGCCCGGTAAATCTCTTGGAGCAACTTTTACCAACATGTTCACCAGATATCCAACATCTTTCTTGTTCATTGACATAAACATGGGCTCGATGCTTTTCTCCAGAGAAAGGAAGTGATAATCTTTTACAACACCCACCACCCTGGATCCCAACCCAACAGAGTCTTCACGCCAGTTTAAATATTCATTCAATGGATCGGTCCATTTCATATCCCGCACCAATGCCTCGTTCACAATCACGGCATTGCTGTCGCTGGCGATAGCGGCATCGAAATTTCTGCCTTCTGTGATCTCAATCCCCAATGTAGGAATGTAAAATGGATCAATGCCATACACGTAAGCCGATCGCTGTTCACCTTTTATCTTGTAGCCATACCGCGAATAACCCTGATTGAAAGAAGAGGTAGTGCCCGCAACAGAAACAATCGATGGCTCTTGTTGTGTGCGAGACCGAAAGCGTTCCACCGTCTTGTCGGCCTCTGGGTTCCATCCTGTTTGAGTTGGTACCACGATAATTTGTTCTTTGTTGTAGCCAAGATCCTTCGTGGTAACAAACTGCATTTGCCGATACATGATTACCGAACTGATGATCAGGAAAGCAGATAACGCAAATTGTAACACGACCAACGGCTTTGTAAATCCAGCTTGAAGTTTAGACGTGAAGCGACCCTTCAAAACCTGCACAGGTTTGAATCCGGATAGAAACAATGCTGGGTAAGATCCTGCGAGCACACCAACCAGCAATGTGATCCCTAAACTAACCCCGACAAGCTGCAGGAGATTGGTTCCGGTTAAACTCATTTCCTTTCCGGTAAATTGATTAAAGGCCGGGAGAAATAATGCCACGAGTCCAAAGCCAATGACCATCGAGATGAGTGCCAGAGCCAATGACTCAAATCCGAATTGATACACAAGCTGATTTTTTTGTGCGCCTACTACTTTGCGAATGCCAACTTCCGTTCTGCGCGATGTGGAGGTGGTTAATGACAAAGAGATATAATTGATACAGGCGATTAATAAAATCAACACGGCTATCCCACCTAAGATAAGTGAGTACTGAGGATCGCTGACTTTATCCCAACTGATGGACTTTTTCAAATGCCAATCCGGAAGTTGCGTGAATTCCAGTTCAAACATTTTAACGTCTGCGGGAATGGGTACAACCGATTCTTTTCTCCATTTCTCCAGCTTGGCGCCCATGTATTTGTCAATGACCTTATCGAGGTTGATTTTGAATTTTGATAAGTCAGTAGCGGGAGTGAGTTGAACAAAGGTAGGTGTATTGAAGTTTCCCCATTGATTGACGTTGCGTGCATATCCGGGACGATTTTCCTGTGCGAGTAAAATCTGAAATCTAAGACTTGAATTGGCAGGTGGAGCTTCGATGACGCCTGCCACAGTATACGATTTCTCGCCTTCGTTATCGATTAGTACACTTTTGCCAATCGGATCAGTATCACCAAAATACTTCTTGGCCACAAGTGGTGTCAGTACAACATCCGTTTTGTTTTGGAAAAGTTTATTGGCGTTTCCTGAGAGTAACTTGAAAGAGAACATCTTGAAGAAGTCCTCGTCCACATAAGTTAATTTCTCGGTGAAGACTTTATCGCCTGAGCGGAAGATGCCGGTATGATCGGTGTTAAACCGTGTGGCAAATTCAACTTCCGGCAATTCGTCTTTCAATGCTTGCTTCAATCCCGTTTGCAGCCAGGCCGATCGATTGTAGGGCTCTTTGGTATTTTGTTGCCAGGTGTCGTAGCTTTTTTCTTCCATGCGATAAATGTGCGATTGATTAGCGTGAAACCGATCAAAGCTTTTCTCATCCATGATGTAGAGATAGATGAGGACGCAGAATGCGATGCCAATACTCAGCCCAAAGGCATTGATAAACGAATACATTTTGCGCTTGACAATGTTGCGTGCAGCGACTTTAAAGTAGTTCTGTATCATAACACAGGATTATCGGATGAACTTAATTTTGAGGCTCACAAATATGACCGTAGTAAACGGGTTTTGAAAGGTGAGTGCCTGTTTGCGATGATAGGATGTAGTGAACCGCCAAAAAGTTGTAGTGAAGGTATTAAATCGTACACTGGAGAAATGACGTTCAGGAAACTCTGATAGACTAAACGCGTTCAAAACACATAATCTATTCAAACCTATGAAACATCTTTACTTGACTTTGTTACTGTTGTCAGCATTTTTTAGTACTTCGCTATCGCAAAACACGGACCCCGAAAAAGCTGAGATTATCACCACCGACTTGCAAAATTTCTGGGTGGCTTTTGATAAGGCAAAGCCAGACTTTACTCCCTCGGTATTTCAAGAATTATATCTTGATAAGGGATCAAATGGAGTTAAAGGATTTACCAGAGGTCGAATCAAAAGTGCTGAACACCTTTCAGATGTAATCAAGCGTCACCCAAATTATTATGCCTCTATTCGTGCAAGTACCGACAGTATTGCCGGACTGAAGACGCACATACATAGAAGTTTTGTGAGGATGAAAGAGCTTTATCCAAAGGCCATTTTTCCTCCCGTTTATTTCGTGATCGGTGCGCTGAGTTCAGGCGGAACTTCGTCTGACGATGCTTTGATCATTGGCGCAGAAATGTATGGATTGACTGCAAACACTCCCAAAGAAGAGTTGGGCGATTGGCTTCGAACCGTTATCAAGCCGATGAGTCAGGCACCGCACATCGTGGCTCACGAGCTTATCCATTATCAGCAAAACTATGACGGTGGGGATCTATTAAGCGCGTCTGTTAAAGAGGGTTCGGCCGATTTTATAGCCGAGTTGATTTCCGGAAGGCACATCAACCAACACGTTCATGACTTTGCCAATCCGAAAGAAAAAGAGCTTTGGTTGGAGTTTAAGGAGCAAATGTTGAAGAAGGATTACAATGGGTGGCTTTATAGCGCCAGTGAAGGCAGACCCAATGATCTCGGATATTGGATGGGTTACAAAATCACTAAGTCATACTATGACAACTCGATTAATAAGAAAAAAGCCATCGAAGAAATCCTGAACATTCGCGACTTTGAAAAATTCTTAGCGGCCAGTAAGTATGCTGAAAAGTTTAAGTAGAACGTAGGTGGTGGAATAACTGAGGAGAGTGATCAAGAAAGGAATTTTTATGCCAGAGTTATAGGCAACAAAAAAGCCGAAGATTTCTCTCCGGCTTTTTCATTTCATCTTCACTCAATTTGTTATTCAGCCACCACGTTCACGTTGATGGTGTGCTTCACTTCTTTGTGCAAGTCTAGTGTTGCCACGTAAGTGCCAAGCTCTTTAGGTTGTTCTTTGAAGGCAACCTTCTTGCGGTCTACATCAAAGCCTTTAGCTTTAAGAATGTCAGCCACCTGGATAGCTGTAACGGCTCCGAAAATTTTTCCGGATTCGCCAGCCTTGGTGCCAATTTCAATGGTCAAGTCGCCAATGCGTGCCGCCAATGCTTCCGCATCTTGCTTCAACTTGGCAGCCTTGTGCGCAGCCTGACGGATGTTTTCAGCCGTCATTCTTTTGTTCGACTCAGTAGCTAAGATCGCAGAGCCATTTGGGATCAGGAAATTTCTGCCGTAGCCAGCCTTCACCTTAATGGTATCGTTCTTATAGCCGAGTCCTTGTATATCTTGTTTTAATATGATTTCCATACATCAATAGTCTTAAGGTTATTTTAATGCATCGCCAACATACGGCAGGAAAGCCAAATGACGTGCTCTCTTAACGGCTTGCGCTACTTTGTTTTGAAACTTCCAGCTGTTGCCGGTAAGTCTGCGTGGAAGAAGCTTGCCTTGCTCGTTTACAAACTTCATCAGGAAATCAGGATCTTTGTAATCAATGTACTTGATCCCGTTCTTTTTAAAGCGGCAGTATTTAGGTTTAATCTCTGCGCGCTTAATAGGTTCGTTCATCAGTGTCATGCTTTTACGTCCTCGCGTTTAGTGGTAGTTGTTTTTTTGCCTTTGTTAAATTCGCCTTTGCGTCTGCGGGCGTTGTACAGGATCGAATGCTTATCCAACACTGTGGTTAGAAAACGCATCACAGATTCGTCTCGTCTGAATTCAGTTTCCAATACATTGATTGTTTCCGGAGCTGCCGCGAATTCAAGAAGGTTGTAGAAACCGGTTGACTTATTTTGAATGGGATATGCCATTCTCTTAAGTCCCCACTGTTCAATGTTGATTACATCGGCTTTCGCCTTCTTCAACACCTTCACGAATTTCTCGACAGTATCCTTTGCCTGATCGTCAGACAAAACGGGATTTAAAATGAATACCGTCTCGTAGTTTTTCATGATTTATTAATTGGTTTTAAAATGAGGGTGCAAATATAGGAAAAGGATCAGAATTGACCACTTTTTTCTGGAATAAGCTCAGGATTGTTGGCGCGGCCGCTTGCCCTCAAAAGTATTGTATTCTGGCCTATTTAAGCCTATTTTTAACTGATTTGAAACGAATATTCCACTTTCCCGAACTTCCAAACCTTGCCTTCAGGGGAGGATTTTGCGTTCTTCTGGCTATTATTTGGAGCTGTTCATCGAAGGATACCGACCTGTCCCGGATCGATTACAGCACTGAGGTCAAACCGATTATCAACAAACACTGCATTTCCTGCCATGGAGGTGTAAAGCGCCAGGCCGGTTTCAGCTTGTTGTTCCGCCAGGATGCACTTGAGAAAAACGAATCCGGAAAGCCAGCCATAATTCCAGGTAATGAGCACAGTGAACTGATCAAAAGAATTACCTCAACCGATCCGGAAGAACGCATGCCGTATAAAGAGGAACCTCTCACGAAAGAAGAAATCAATACTCTCACGAACTGGATCAAGCAAGGCGCAAAGTGGGGCGATCATTGGGCGTATGTAGCTCCTAAGGAGATTAAAGTTCCTAAGTCTGGCAAACTCTTCTCCGGTCTTTGGCCCGGTGCGAGTTGGGCAAAAAATGACATAGACTTTTTTATTCAGAAAAAACACGAGGAGCTGGGACTCACAGCATCGGATGAAGCCGACAGAGCAATACTGCTCAGGCGCGTTGCCCTTGATTTGATTGGCTTGCCGCCAACAGAAGAACAAATCAAAAGATTTTTAAACGATGAAGACGAAAATGCTTACGAAGAAATGGTGGATGAATTTCTCGCGTCACCTCAGTTTGGCGAGAAGTGGGCTTCGTGGTGGCTGGACATGGCGCGTTACTCTGATACGAAAGGCTATGAACGTGATGTGTACCGCAACATCTGGCGTTACCGCGATTGGGTGATCCGTGCATTCAATGAAGATAAACCCTATGATCAATTTACGATTGAACAACTCGCGGGCGACCTTTTACCTAATCCAACGGATGATCAATTAATTGCAACAGCCTTTCATCGCAATACCATGAACAATGATGAAGGAGGAACAGAAGACGAAGAGTTCAGAGTCGCCTCCGTTATCGATCGTGTCAACACGACGTGGTCGGTTTGGCAAAGCACCACCATGGGTTGTGTGCAATGTCACAGTCATCCGTACGATCCCTTTCGTCACGAGGAATATTATAAGTCGATGGCGTTCTTTAATAATCAACGCGATGAAGATTCGGAAGGGGAGCATCCTAATCTCAGAATATACCAGGAGAAAGATCAAAAGAAGTTGGATGAGATTTTGAGCTGGGTAAAATCGAATTCAAACCCTGAGAAAGAATTTGAAGTAAAGACGTTCTTAAAAACACTAGAGCCTAAAATCCATCCGCACGACTTTGATCAATTTGTGAACGGTGAATTGATTGACACGAAATGGCTGGGCATTCGCCATGGCGGAAGCGCACGATTGAAAAATGTAAACCTGCAAGGCAAGACTCAGCTGATCATTAATTATTGGACAGGTGCAAAAGGAGGTTCATTTGAAATTCGAAAAGACAATTTGAAAGGCGATCTTCTCGCTAAGGTAAAACTGGACACGACCAAGTCGAGAAGGAAAGCGATTTCAATTCCACTTATACCAACTTCCGGTAAGCATGATTTGTATTTTATTTTTCATAACCCATCTATAAAACCGGAGCAATCGGTTTGTGGTATTGAGTGGCTTGCTTTTCGCGATCAATTGCCGGGAGCTTCTTTAACGGAGCGTCAAAAAATGGAATCAGAGTTTTTGACCCTCATCAATGCAAAGGCAGACAACACACCCGTTATGATCGAGAATAACGCTGATCTTCATCGCTCTACATTTGTTTTTGAAAGAGGCAACTGGATGGTAAAAGGCAAAGAAGTAACACCGGAAACTCCGAAACTTTTAAATCCTTTCCCGAAAAACCAACCGTTCAATCGACTTGGTTTTGCCAAGTGGCTGGTAAGTGAGGATAATCCATTGACATCGCGAACTTTCGTTAACCGTGTGTGGGAACAAATTTTCGGAAATGGAATTGTTGAAACATTGGAAGACTTCGGAACACAAGGAGCATTGCCTTCGCATCCCGAGTTACTCGACTGGCTTTCGGTTAAGTTCATGAACGATTATCAGTGGAGCATGAAAAGACTTATCAAAGAGATGGTGATGTCAGGCACTTATCGGCAGGATTCACGCGTGACGAACGAGTTGTTGGAGAAAGACCCGCAAAACCGTTGGCTAGCACGTGGCCCGCGCGTTCGCCTTTCGGCCGAGCAGGTGCACGATCAGGCCCTGGCCATAAGCGGTTTGCTCAGTTATAAAATGTATGGAAAAAGTGTTATGCCCAAACAACCTGAAGGTGTATGGCAAACTGTTTACAATGGTGAAAGTTGGGAGCTAAGCAAAGGTGAAGATCAATATCGGAGGTCGGTATACACATTCATGAAACGAACCAGTCCTTATCCTTCCATGATGACGTTTGATGGGTCAAGTCGCGAATTTTGTGTGCTCAGGCGCATTCGTACCAACACCCCTCTGCAGGCATTGGTAACATTGAATGATCCGGTATACGTGGACGCAGCAACAGCTTTCACGAAAAAGATGATGGCGTCTGCCAAGACGCCCGAAGAGCAAATCAGGTTTGGGTATGAAACGGCTTTGTTACATCCGGTATCAGATGCCAAATTAAAAATACTGGTTGACCTTTATGAACAATCATTGAACGAGTACAAGACCAATTTCATCAAGGTGAAAAATGATAACAAAGAAAAGAAGCAGATACAACCAGAGCTTCAGGCGATGACCATTATTGCCACCGCCATCATGAACCTCGACGAATTTATAACCAAAGAATAGTTATGGAAAAGGTTTACAAAAATTGTCAATCCTGCGGCATGCCGCTGAAGCGAGATGAAAAAGGTGGTGGAACAACTGCAGATGGTTCCAAAAGCACAATGTTTTGCTCGAAGTGTTATGAGCAGGGAAAGTTTGTTAACCCCGACATGACAGTTGAGCAGATGCAGTTACTCGTGAAAGGCAAGTTGAAAGAGTTCGGCTTCCCGGGATTGGTGGCGGGTTTGTTCACCAGAAATATTCCTAAACTTGAAAGGTGGAGAACAAGATGATGTCAAAAGACTTTTCAAATCTTCAGTCGATTTCACGCAGGCATTTTCTTTTTGAAAGTGCAGCCGGGCTGGGTGCTGTGGCATTGGGCGGTTTGTTTGGAAGTTGCTCCACCAAGCGGCCCGACCTGGAGATGATGCTTGATCCAATGTCACCAAGGGCTCCGCATTTTCCCGGCAAGGCAAAAAGCGTGATCTATCTTCACATGGCAGGTGCGCCATCGCAGCTTGAACTTTTTGATTATAAACCCGAGCTAACTAAACTTCACAATCAACTTTGCCCGCAGTCATTATTAGAAGGAAAAAAATTTGCATTCATCAGAGGAACACCACGCATGCTGGGCCAACAGGCAAACTTCAAGCAACGCGGACAATCTGGTGCATGGGTTTCGGACAATCTTCCACACTTTGCAGGCATTGCTGATGAAGTATCATTTTTAAAAGCAGTCAACACGGATCAGTTCAATCACGCACCGGCACAACTATTTATTCATACCGGTTCTCCGAGGTTAGGCAGACCAAGTTTAGGATCGTGGGCAACCTATGGATTGGGCTCTGAAAATTCAAACTTACCTAGCTTTGTTGTGCTTACTTCTGGCGGTAAAACTCCTGATGCCGGCAAAAGTGTGTGGGGCAGTGGCTTTCTTCCATCAGTTTATCAGGGCGTTCAATGCCGATCGGAAGGCGAACCCGTTCTTTACCTAAATGATCCCGAAGGTGTGTCGCGAGATATGAAACGGAAAACAATCGATGCGATTAATGCCGTCAACCAGGAACACTATAAAGAATTTAATGATCCGGAAACGATCACACGGATCAATCAATACGAGTTGGCCTATCGCATGCAGATTTCTGTTCCCGAAGTGATGAACATCAATAACGAGCCAGATTATATTCATCAATTATACGGCACCACTCCGGGCAAGACTTCATTCGCCAATAATTGTTTGCTCGCGCGAAAGCTGGTGGAGCAAGGCGTGCGCTTTGTGCAGTTATTTGATTGGGGTTGGGACAGTCACGGAACGGATGAGGACAACGCCATTGATGTCGGTTTCAAAAATAAATGTCGTCAAATTGATCGCCCGATGACGGCTTTGTTATTGGATCTGAAGCAGCGTGGATTATTGGATGAAACCTTGATCGTGTGGGGAGGAGAGTTTGGTCGCACGCCCATGCAGGAGAACCGCGAAAATAAAAAGATGCCATTCTTCGGTCGCGATCATCATGTGGAAGCATTCACCATGTGGATGGCAGGCGGTGGCATTAAAGGAGGTGCAACCTGGGGAGAGACAGATGAGATCGGTTATGCAGCTGTGAAAGGAAAGACTTCCGTCCACGATGTGCAGGCCACAATTCTCAATCAACTTGGTTTCGATCATGAAAAACTAACCTATCAATTTCAGGGCCGGCCATTTAGATTAACAGATGTTTCCGGGAAGGTGATTACTGAAATTGTATCGTGACGATGAGTGAGTTAAGCATCTCATCTTTTGTGGGTCGTTTTCATCCGGTGTTGGTGCATCTTCCAATCGGTATTTTATTGATGGCATTCCTGTTCAAGATGCTGTCCTTCACACAGCGTTATAAAAAACTAAAGTCTGCAGTAAGACCTTCGCTTTTTTATGGAATGATTTCAGCACTAGCCGCAGCAGCCAGTGGTTATTATTTATCACTTGAAGGTGGATATGATGAGTATCTTCTCACCCAGCATAAATGGATGGGCTTTGCCACTGCAACTCTTGCGGTCATCGTTTACTTATTTAGCCGCAAGGTATCATTCATCCTGAAGCGAGATCGAAAGATCGCCACCGCGATTTTGTTTTTTCCGCTGGTGATCTTGCTTGTCTGGACCGGACATTTGGGTGGTTCCATCACGCATGGAGAAGATTTCCTTTTTGAATCGTCTAAAGAATCTCTAAAAGACAATTCGCTGGTAAAAAGAATTCCAATTGCAAATGCGGACGAAGCACACGTATTTGGCGATGTGATCAAGCCCTTACTGGAAGAAAAGTGCTACGCTTGTCATAGTTCCAAAAAACAGAAGGGACAGTTGCGATTAGATGAAATTGAATTCATCCGGAAAGGAGGGAAGCATGGAGAAATTTTCGCGGCCGGAGATGCAAGCCACAGCGAGTTGTTTAAACGAATTTCATTATCGATCGAAGAGAAGGGCCACATGCCACCCGCCAAAGAACCGCAGCTCACGTCAATTGAGACAGAGCTGATACGTTGGTGGATTGCAGAGGGAGCGTCTTTTGATAAAAAGGCAAAAGAGTTTTCGCAGCGCAACGAGTTAACGGAATATTTGAAGTCACTCGAAGGGAGTGCAGCCGATAATTGGATTCCTGAAAAAGAAGTAGAGGCAGCTGATCAGGGAGTTATCGAGAAGCTAAGGTCATCAGGTGTAGCGGTCGTTCCGGTACAGGCCAACTCAAATTATTTGTCCGTGAGTTTTGCTGGCAAAAGAAATGTGACGCAAGAAGATTTGGAACTTTTGAAGCGTCTTGGTAAACAGATAATTGAACTTAAACTTTTCTGGACCTCCGTGTCGGATGATCAATTGGTTGCCCTGTCAGAATTAAATGCATTACGAAAATTACAATTGGATCACACACAAATTACCAATGAAGGAATTCGTCATCTCAAGCCGCTGAAAAATCTTTATTATCTGAATCTCGTGGAAACAAAAGTTAGTGATGATGCGATAGATGATTTGAACGACCTGACAACACTTAAACAATTGTATGTGTTTCGCACAGGCATCACCAGGAGTGGTCTCTCAAAACTGAATTCACAGATCAAAGTTGATTCCGGCAATTATCAATTGCCTTTTCTGGCAACAGATACGTTAGTTGTGCGGAAGAAATAGAAGACTTATTTCACTGCAAACTGCATGCTTCCCATCTTGTATCCATCGGTGAAGATTTCAACCGTATAATTGCCTGAGGCATACTCTGAGCCTTTTTCATAGAGGAAAGAAAGTTTTTGACGCGTATTGTCGAAAAGAATGTCTTGTGCAGCAGTGTAAAACTCCTCTTTGCCATTAAGGATGAACGTGCCCGAACCTTTAGCGACATCAAAAATCACCTGACCATTTTCGTCAATCACACGGATTAGAATTTTCTTTCCCTCAATTGGTGCCACCTTATTATCGGCAATGGCAAACTCAACCTTTAATTTTTCGAGCTGACGATTTTTAAAAGGAGACTCGCGCTCTTTTCCTTTTCCGTTGACAGCTTTGATGGATACGTTCTCGGCTTTCAATTGAGACGCAATCGCTACTTTGTTCGTAAGTTCCTCTTTGTTTTTGGCCAGCCGGTTGATGGAATCATTCAAAACATTCTTTTGAGTTTTGAGTGATCTATTTTCGCTAAACAGTTCTTTATTCACCGACTTGAGTTTTTCTAACTCTTCGTCTTTGATTTTCAATAGCTCTGTATAACCGGCTACTCGTTCTTTGAGCTGCTGAATTTCTTTGGCGGATCGCGCTGTGCTGCGTTTTAATTGAGCGTCAACCTCGGCTTTGGCTTTTTGTAAGTCCGTAATATCTCCTCCCAGTTTTTGAATGTCGATTATTTTTTGGTCTAACTCGGCTTTGATTTCATTCAGGCGCTGCATCGTGGTCGCCAGGTTTTCCTCGGTAGTCGCGATCTGCACGTTCTTCTCAACATTGCGTTGATAATCGAGATAGATCTTGATGCTTTGAATAATGACGATGATGGAAAGCAAGGCGATAATGATCGATGCTTTATTGCCTGATTTTGCGGGTGCAGGTGTTGGTTCGCTCATGAGAACTGTTTCAAAATGTAAAAATAGAGTTTATTTCAATTTGTTAAAGCGACCACACAAAATGTTGGCGGTTCAAGTCGGGATCAAAAAACAAAAGACCGCACCGGAATAAATCAACGCTGCCATAAACGAGTTGATTGTTTTTCAATTCCGTCCAGGCTTTTTCCATTTCTTCCGACCAGTGAATGTCATCCACCACCACAATACTTTTCTCGTTTAGGCGCTTCATCAGCAGATCAAAATAACTCATGGTGGGTTCATACCGGTGATTCGCATCCATTAGCACGAAATTTATTTTAGCGGGTCGCTGAACAAACTCTGGCAGTGTCGTGTGAAGATCACCTTCAATCAGGTCTATATTCTTTTTGTCGAAGTACTCGAAATTTGTTAACGCAATGTCTGCCAGTGAATGACTGCCTTCAAATGTTGTAACGCGACAGGATTCGTTTTTGGCCAGGTATAAACTGGTAATGCCCAGTGATGTTCCAAGTTCCACCACATTCTTTGCTTCGATGTAGCGGATGATATTGTAATACAGCTTTGCATACCTGGCAGGCGTGACGCTGACAGCCGTGATGTCGGCCAACTTTCGTTTTGGGCCATTATTTTTTTTTGATCCTGCTCCCAAATCATCCACCGTGATTTCAGTTTGGTTGGACAAAAGATTTGTTCTGAGTTTTTCAATGTCAGAAAAGTCAGTGGAGTCTTCTCGAACTACTTTTCTGTAGAAGTCAAAAAAGAAAGGAGAATGAATGGAGTGTTGATCAACCACATTGAGCCAGTGTTTGGTGAACGCTTTTAGCTGATGATAGTTGATCACAGAATCGTAAGCAATTGAATTTGAAAATTAGACAAATTAATCCGCAAAGAGTGCGGTAAAATCGATGAAGGCAATCAAGAAGAGTTTAATTGAGTCGGAGCGGAGCGACCATCGTAAATTCGGGAATGTTCACCTCGAACTTCGTTCCATCCACTATTCGTTCCATTTCGTAGGTCCCCACCATTTTTCCAATTCCGGATTTAAGGTTACATCCCGAAACATATTGATGTGTTTGGCCCGGTTCCAGCACGGGTTGCTGACCAACCACGCCATCGCCTTCCACTTCCCGCTGACTAAAACCGGCATCGTGAATGTGCCAATGTCTCTTCATGAGCTGGATAGTAAACTCGCTTTGATTTTCGATGGTGATGCGATACGTAAACACATAGTGATATTGACTGGGACTGGAATACGAGGGTTGATATTCCGTCTCTACACTTACCTTTACACCTTTGGTTATTTCGGCAATCATCTGTCCAAAAGTATCAATTTTTTCTATTTTACAAGGAAGTTAAACAATTAGGTTCACTGAATTTCAGAATGGCAGCAGATGTAAAAATTGACCCGGCCTGGAAAGGCAAATTAACTGAAGAATTTGAAAAGCCTTATTTTCAAGAACTTACAGACTTTATTCGACAAGAATATGCCACACAAGTGGTGTACCCACCCGGCAAGGAAATTTTTCGGGCGTTTGATTGCTGCTCGTTTGACGATGTCAAGGTGGTGATCATCGGGCAGGATCCTTACCACGGCCCCGGGCAGGCAAATGGGTTATGTTTTTCGGTGCGGGATGGCGTAAGAATGCCACCGTCACTTCTTAATATTTTCAAAGAGATACAAAACGATCTGGGAAAACCAATTCCTCAAAGCGGTGATCTGGAGCGATGGGCGAGGCAAGGAGTTTTGTTATTGAATGCAACACTCACGGTCAGAGCGTCCGCAGCGGGCTCGCATCAGAGCAAAGGATGGGAGCTATTCACCGATGCCGTGATTAAGAAAATCTCAGAAGAGAAGGTGAATGTGGTGTTTATACTTTGGGGCGCCTATGCTCAAAAGAAAGGCGAGATGATTGATCGCACCAAACATTTTGTACTCATGTCTGCTCACCCTTCACCCTTCTCTGCCGATCGTGGCTTTTTTGGAGGCAAACACTTCAGCAAGACAAATCAATACCTAAAGAGTAAGGGATTGAAAGAAATAGACTGGTGATATGGTCAAAAGTCAATGGTCATCGGTCAACCGAACCAAGGTGACGATGTAATGCTGCATTCTATTGCCCACTGACCATTGCCTACTAGCTATCGCTTATGTCTATTTGATCAACATAAAGAACCGACTCCACCTAATCTTATCAATGAAGCTTGCATACTTGTCGATGGAAAGCCATACGAAGAATGCTTTACCAACAATGTGATCTTCCGGAACAAAGCCCCAATATCTGGAGTCAAGTGAGTTGTGACGGTTGTCTCCCATCATGAAATAGTAATCTTGTTTGAAGGTATACTCGGCAACTTCTTTCCCATCAATAATCAATTTGCTGTTTTCAATCTTAACGTCAGCATTGTGATCGTAATCGCGGATCGTGCCTCCATAGGTAGTCAATGTTGAGTCGTTGATCACAATCGTCATTCCTTTTTTAGGGATGGTAAGCGGTCCGTAGTTATCGCCATTCCAGGACGTATATTTTAATCCCGGAAAAATACGACCGTCTGGTCCGTCATGAGTTCGGTAATCATCATCTACCGATACGATGTACGGAGTTTTCTTTAGCTCTTCCACTTTATCGGCTGTCAAAAACATTTGATAAACAGCATTTTCTTGTGGACGGCCCAGATAATTGTAATCATCCGGGTCAAGACCCAACTTGGTGAGGTTGCGCTCGTTGATTTCATCTTTTGAGGTAACCAAATAACTAAACTGTAAACCCTTTGGATTTTGAATGGCCTGACCGTTTACGATCAACTGACGATCTTTTACCTCTAGCACGTCACCGGGAATACCTACGCACCGCTTGATGTAGTTGGTCTTGAGATCAACCGGATAATTTTTTCCCTCATTTAGCTCGCGGGGCGGCACATTAAAAACCACCACATCTTCACGCTTCACATGGCTGATACCTGGCAGGCGATATTGTGGAAGTTGAATCCACTCAAGGTAGGAGGGGATTTCCGTGAACCAGATCTTTTGATGTGTCAACGGGATTTGCAAGATTGTTTTGGGTGTGCGGGTTCCATAGTGAAACTTGCTTACGAAAAGGAAATCACCGACCAACATCGAGTTCTCCATGGAAGGAGTTGGAATAGTATAAGCCTCCATGATCAGCCAGCGAATAAGAGTAGCAGCAACCACGGCAAACACAATGGCATCGGTCCATTCTTTGACAATCGACTTAGGTTTTTGCTCTTCTTCGCTTTTTTCCTTTTTCCCCCAGAATTTCCAATTCATAATAGTTGACCTTCAAGATTTTTTAACGACCCGCAAAGAAACGGAAAATATTGATTTTTACAGACGTTCAGAATGCCCAACAGGCTTATTTGAAGAAATCATTCATACCCAAAACACCCTTTTTGTCCTTCACCCACTCGGCAACCATCACAGCACCCAAAGCAAATCCCTGACGGGAGTGTGCCGTGTGTGTGATCTCAATGTCATCAATCACAGATTTGTATTTGACGGTGTGCGTGCCGGGTGCGGGGTCAACTCTAAAAGAATTGATGACCAGGGATTCAGGGTTCGGATTAGGCTGATTGGACCATTCTTTTACCTGTTGTAAATTCTTGATGATGTCTTGCGCCAGTGTAATGGCAGTGCCGCTCGGAGCGTCCTTCTTTTGTGTGTGATGAGTTTCATCGAGTGACACGGTATATTCCGAATGGCCGTTCATAAGTTTAGCGAGGTATTCATTCACCTTAAAGAAAATGTTTACGCCCAGGCTAAAGTTTGACGTATGAAAGAGAGTGCCATTCTTTTGCGTGCAGTAAGCTTCAACTTCAATTTGCTTTGCCAGCCACCCCGTGGTGCCACACACAATGGGAATAGCGTTGTCGACACAAAACATAATATTTGCCACGGCCGACTCCGGCATTGAAAATTCAATGGCAACATCTGGCTTGGTGATAAGCTGAAGAGCATTTCGTTCAGATTCATTATCAGCTTTGGCGACAATGGAATGACCACGCTCTACCGCAATCGCCTCAATTGCCTTACCCATCTTGCCGTAGCCCAATAACAGTATGTTCATGTGTTTAAAATCTCAACTTTAGACTGAGGCCTGTACTTCTTCCGATGTAGGGATTACTGTCCATGGATGGTTCTAGTCTAACCTGAAGCTTTGGGTTAAGGTCAAATTCTTTCAGGTGAGCATCAACCAATGCATCTACCATCTGAAGCACATACCAAAGGCCAGTGATCGCACAGAAAAAATCCCGCTGCCTGCGAGCGGTGTTAATCACACTTCGCAATTGATCTTGCGTATAACCGAGTGGCGATTTGGTGAGTGTTGGATCATTTAGCATAATGAATAACTGGTTCTTGTATTTCACATACTGAGTTTGATAGGATTTAATAGCAACATATCCCACCCAAATGCCTCCGTATACTAACGGAACCTTCCAGTATTTCTTATTATACACTTGTCCCGATCCAGGAAATACTGCCGCATAAAGAATTGCTTTGCGCGGATCAAATTGTTTGGAGTAGGTCTCAATCGTAATAACTTTTGATCCTTGATTTGTTCGTGGCAGCGTGTCCAGCTGAGCTGTTTTTGTGGTATCAAATTCTCCAACGATCTGAGCATTGCTGTTGATACTGATCAACAGGAATAAAACCGCAATCTGTAAGCAAAGCAATGTGCCTGCAGGGTGATCCGTCATGCTACGTAAATGTTGATTCCTGTAAAAGATAGGCGACATGAGCGGTTTAATCAAACTCAAAACTTCAAAATATCCAACAGGCGATTTAAGTCTTCCACCGAAAGGAACGGAATACGAATCTCACCTTTTTGTCCGTCACTCTTTACACTAACTTTTGTGCCAAAGTGCGAGGATAGTTTTGATTGAAGCTGAGAAATTTCTTTAGCAGCGGGGGTTGGTGTAGAAGGGGACTTCACCTCTGCGACCTCATCCTTGCCTCCGGCTAATTGGCGGGTTAACTCTTCTACCTTTCTTACAGAAAGATCTTCTGAAATTATCTTTTTGAAGATATAGAGTTGCGACTCAGGATTTTCAACGCTGATGATTGCTCGCGCATGACCCATCGAAAGTTTATTGTCGCGAAGAGCAATTTGAATATCGGGCGGAAGTTTGAGCAGGCGCAGGTAGTTCGTTACGGTTGATCTGTTTTTTCCAACGCGTTCACCAAGTTCTTCCTGCTTCAGATTGCATTCGGAGATTAGGCGTTGATAGCTCAACGAAATTTCAATTGGATTTAAATTTTCACGCTGAATATTTTCAATCAACGCCATCTCCAGCATCTGTTGGTCGTTGGCAGATCGAACATAAGCGGGTATCGATTTTAATCCGGCAAGCTTTGACGCCTGAAAACGCCTTTCACCTGAAATCAGTTGATATTGATTACGCGCGAGTTTCCTGACGGTGATCGGCTGAATGATGCCGTGCACTTTAATCGACTCTGATAATTCTTTAAGAGCTTCCTGATCAAAGTGCTGACGAGGTTGAAAAGGATTCACTTCAATTTCGCCCACAAGAATCTCTGACATGCCACCCGATGACGGTGCCGGTGCCGGTGCAGCTTCTTCTAACTTGTCTGTTTCGGGTGTATCACTCAGAAGAGATTTTAATCCTCTTCCCAACGCAACTTTCTTACTCATTTCGACATTCCGTTTTTATCTAAAATCTCATGCGCCAGGTTCAAATAACTAATGGCACCTTTGCTCTCTGCATCGTGCACGATAACAGGCAATCCAAAGCTGGGTGATTCACTGAGCTTCACATTTCGTGGAACGATCGTTTTGAAAGCGATGCTTTTGAAATGTGTGCGAACTTCTTCCACCACTTGATTTCCGAGCGATGTGCGGGAATCATAGAGAGTTAATAATATACCTTCGATTTCAAGATTAGGATTTAATCTTGTTTGAATGATTTTGATGGTATTCAGAAGTTTACCTAAACCTTCCAATGCGAAATATTCGCATTGAACTGGAATGATCAGGGAATCGGCCGCAGTCAACGAGTTGATGGTAATCAAGCCTAACGAGGGAGAACAATCGATGATGATGAAATCATAGTCGTTCTTGATTTTAGCGAGAGAGTCGCGCATTTTTTCTTCCCTGCGTTCGATGTTTACCATTTCAACTTCGGCACCTACCAAATCAATGTGCGAGGGAAGGATGTCAAGATAAGGAAGATCGTTTTTCACGATAGCTTGCTTCGGATCGACACCATCTACCATGCACTCGTAAATGCTCAGCTTTACTTCCTTTGGGTTCATGCCCAAACCAGAGGTTGAGTTTGCCTGAGGATCGGCATCCACCAGCAATGTTTTAAATTCCAACACCGCCAGACTTGCTGCCAGGTTAATAGCCGAAGTAGTCTTGCCAACTCCTCCTTTTTGATTCGCAATTGCGATTATTTTACCCATTAGTTTTGCAATAAATTAAAAAATAGCCCTTTCCATGTGGGATGAGGGATTGCAAATATAGTGTTATCGGGTAAGCGTGGAACAATCGTGGAACGTTACTTATCCACGGGTTGTCAACACGATTATGAACAATAGCCGCCTAGATGGGATTTTTTGCCCTAAACTCCTTCTTTGATTATACTCGGCCCTTTTCCTGCAGGAGAAGGGCCGGGGAGGAGGTTATTTTTTGCCGGATTTTCTTCTCGCTTCTTCGCTGGCTTTCAGGGCTTGCTCAAGTTTGTTCATGAAGCCGGATTTCTTACCACCTGCTGCAGCACTCGCCTCCATTTTCTTTTTATGATCATCCATCACAGCCTTGATCTTGTCTTCATCTACAAAGCGCTTGATAATGGCTTGTTGAGCAAACGTCACAAGATTGGAAACGAAATAGTAGAAACTAAGTCCGGCAGAGAAACTATTCAGAACAAATAAGAAGATCACCGGCATGATGTAAGACATTGATTTCATCGGCCCTTGAACCGAACTGATCTGATTGTTCTGCCAGGTATAAATAAGAGTAGACGCTGTCATTAATAAAACGAATAAACTTACGTGATCTCCATAAAACGGAATCGTGAACGGAAGACTGGCTATGGAATCATACGTTGACAAATCTTCGGCCCATAAGAACGGTTGTTGTCTCAGTTGAATAGCTACCGGAAAGAACCAGAACATGGCAAATAAAATCGGCATCTGTAACAGCAAAGGAATACATCCGCTAAACGGATTAACCCCTGCTTGCTGATAGAGCTTCATTTGATCTTGCTGATTCTGCGTCATGTTATCGCCATTCTTCTCCTTGATTAGATCAAGCTCAGGTTTTAACAATTTCATCTTTGCCATGCCCAGATAAGACTTGTAGGAGAGGGGCAGCAACAAAAGCTTGACGAACACCACCAGTAACACAATGATAAGTCCGTAGTTTCCAATAAACTTCTCCAGAAATTGGAAGACAGGGATAAGTGCATATTTGGTAATCCATAGCATGGGAGGCCAACCAAAGCTTAGGTTCTTTGAAAAACCTTCGGTTACATTGGAGATAATGTCGTAATCGTTTGGTCCGAAGTAGTAATCAAATTCGGCACCCTTTGCTACATCTTCTCCCGGAATGAAAAGCTTTACTTTCGCTTCTTTGACAACAACCGGGTCGGCAACATTTGCAACCGTGCTTACCTCACCACCTGTGAAGTGGTTCTTCGCAATAATGGAATTGATAAAAAACTTCTGACGAATGGAGACCCACTTAACGGGATTAGCGATAGCATCTGATTCGAAATTGGTTGAGGTTTCCGACAGGCCATCAAAGTCACCGTTGGCTAGATAATAGTTTACGGTAGTCTTCGTTCTGCTATCTGCAATATCTTTTTCCTGAAGAGGAACTCGGTCATTCCAAAGCAACGTTACGTTCTGCCCTGTAAGAGCAAAACCTTTCGCCTCCAGTTTATAACCTACTTTATACCCAGATGAAGGAATCTTATACGTGTGTTTTACAAAAGAGCTTTCTGAAATGGGGGCAGTGAATGTAAGAACAGTTGTGTCACCCGTTTTTCTTAAATCAGAGGTGTAAAAGAGTTTTGCAAGATCAATTTCTTTCCCTTCAAACTGAGTGATGAGTGAGAATTCATTGCTGGCTTCGGAAACTAATATCAGCGGCTGCTTTGAGTAAGTTTTAAAGTTTCTTAATTCCAGATCTTTGATGATCGCGCCATGATTTGAAAAGTTGATTGACAAATCATTTGTTTCAACTTTGGTGGATTTCTCCTCACCCGTTAAGAACGAGGCAAGGCCACCATATTGTTTGATGAGCGTGCTGTCGGTTTTCAACTCTCTATTGGACTGAGGAGTACTCGACTCACTGGAAAGAGAGTCAACAGCTTCTGTTTTGGTTGGGGTTGGTTTTACCGTCTCAGGTTTTGGACCGAAGTAGGTAAAGTAAATGAGTAAAAGTGCTGCAATCAACGTCAGGCCAATGGCCGAATTCCTATCCATTTATTTATGATTTGAGATGTATTGAATTGACTTCTTTTTTTCTAGATGTTCCTGTCTATCTATCTTCTATTTTCCTGTCTCCGCTTTTTGCTTTTGACTTTCGGCTTCACACTTTCACACTTTCAACTTCTCCTACTTCTTATTTGCCATAGCCGCTTCCACAAACTTTACAAACAAGGGATGTGGATTGAGCACCGTGCTTTTTAATTCGGGGTGGTACTGAACTCCAACGAACCACGGATGATCCTTTAACTCTACAATCTCGACCAATCCTGAGTCCGGATTAATACCTGTTCCCTTTAAGCCGGCTTCCTCCATCTGATCGAGATACTTATTATTAAACTCGTAGCGATGGCGATGACGCTCGTAAATCATCGTATCTCCGTAAATATGATTGGCCTTCGATCCCTTTTTGATTTTGCAGGCATAAGCTCCTAGACGCATTGTGCCTCCTTTTGTTGTAATTTTTTTCTGCTCCTCCATCATGTCGATGACCGGATGCTTGGTTTTAGGGTTTAATTCAGTCGTGCTGGCATCTAAATGCAGCACATGCCGGGCAAATTCCACTACGGCACATTGCATGCCAAGGCAGATGCCCAAAAACGGAATTTTGTGTTCCCTTACATATTTAATAGCCGCAATTTTTCCTTCAAGGCCGCGTTCGCCAAAACCTGGCGCTACAAGCACAGCATCCAGCGATCCAATGATATTCTCAACCGTATCATGATGAATATCTTCAGATGAAATCCATTTCAGATTCACTTTGCAGTCATTTTGAGAACCTGCGTGAATGAACGACTCAGCAATTGATTTATACGCATCAGGTAACGAGACATACTTACCAACTAAGCCGATGGTTACTTCGTTAAGCGGATTCTTTAGTTTGCCTAGGAAGACTTTCCATTGTTCAAGATCGGGCTCCTGTTTAGTAGTCACTTTTAGTTTTGACAACACTCGCTCATCCAACTTCTCTTTTTTCATGAGAAGAGGAACATCATAAATAGTTTCCGCATCAATCGCTTCAATTACCGAATTCAAATTCACGTTGCAGAACAACGCTAATTTTTTCCGAATGTCCATCGAAAGCGGATGTTCGGTACGGCAAACCAGAATGTCGGGTTGAATACCGTAGGAGAGAAGTTCTTTTACAGAGTGTTGAGTGGGCTTCGTTTTTAATTCTTTAGCGGCACTTAAATACGGAATCAGCGTAAGATGAATGACGAGCGCATTGTTAGAACCTAAATCCCAACGCACCTGACGAACAGCTTCAACAAAGGGAAGAGATTCGATATCACCGACCGATCCGCCAATCTCCGTGATAATAAAATCGTACTTACCACTTTCACCAAGCAAGAACATGTTTCTCTTAATCTCATCGGTGATGTGAGGCACCACCTGAACCGTCTTGCCCAGATATTCTCCCTTGCGTTCCTTCGTGATCACATTATTATAGATGCGTCCTGTGGTCACATTGTTCGCCTGTGATGTTTGAACGTTCAGAAAGCGCTCATAGTGACCAAGATCCAGGTCAGCTTCAGCACCATCGTCTGTTACATAACACTCGCCATGTCCATAAGGGTTTAAGGTCCCTGGGTCTATATTAATATAAGGATCAAATTTTTGGATAGTAACAGAGAATCCCCGGGCCTGCAGAAGTTTTCCGAGCGATGCTGAGATGATTCCTTTGCCCAAGGAGGAGGTCACACCCCCGGTTACGAAAATATATTTAGCTGACGTGGTGGTTGACATGGAAGCGAGTCTAAAAAATTCGGGGGCAAAGGTAGGGGATTTGTGAAATTAGTTTGGACCGTTTGAAATTATTTTAAAATGAGGCTTTTTGTGGGTAAGTTTGGAGGATATGAGATTGACAAGATGGTTACACTGTTCGTTTTTCCTGTATTCAATTATGATTTCTTTTGACTCATGAGATTCACACCATCCGTTATCACTTTTTTAAATGTAGTATGTATTTCCGCAGCCCAGCTTCTTTTCAATAACGCTACATATGGCCAAAATGCGACAAGTGCTCGTCATGATGGTTCACTAGCGAGTTTCTCAGGTGCGCTGAATCAAGATGCTGTAGAGGTTAAATTTGATGTTCCTGTTACATTTAGCCCCTCCGCATCTACAACTGGTTTTACGGTTGAGGTAAACGGAACATCGGTCACACTCATTTCAGCGGGGGCGGTGGCAGCGGACGTCATAAGAATTCAGTTTGATGCCCATCTAGTTACTGGCAACACGGCCGCAATTACTGGAATAAATGTTGGCAATACACTTAGGGTTAAATATACCTCCGGAGCCGGTAATCTTAAAGTCACAGCCGGACTAGCTGCAGTAAATTCATTTAATCTTTTGTCATCGAACAGTGCGGCACCAGACTGTACTGATTGGTCATTTAACCAGCAAGGTCAATTCGATCCTTCCAATGTCGATATCTGCGACCCGGTTAAGCCAACTCCGTTTTATGAATATATCCTTTCCAAGCGATACCGAAATAGTTCGCTTTACAATGCGTCAAATCCAGCACTTAGAGTTCGTTGGAATGATCCATCGGCTACAGTCGTGAATTATTTATTTTCCGAAACTTATACAAACGGTCAGTCTATTATGCGGGTTAATCCTAACAACCAAGCCGTAATTTCTGGAACCAACCCTTTTTCCTATCCTGCAACAGATGCTGTTTGTGAATATTCTAACACCATTTTCCCCATTTTTAATGTTTCGGGTACCAATTGCGTAGTGGGTGCGCTCGTTCAGTCAACTACTTTCCGATCCTATGCTAAGGATAATGAGAACACCGGTTCTTTAGTTTTGGATCCTACTCCCACCGCTACTTCTAATTTGATATGTCTGGGAAGCAACGCGAATGTGATTTTTGATGACAACACAAACCTTAACTGTCGAAGCGGAGCAGGGCTACCTAACAGTTCGCCCAATGAGCAAAAAAGATGGGTAAGATTTTTATATGGCTTTCCCACTTTGGCGGCAGCCGCTACAATACCAAATATTGTAGTCAATGGAGTGCCCTTAACAGATGCGAGTGGCAATTACATTGGACCGGTGGGTGGTTATTTTGTAACAGGGGCAGGTGGACCGAATGTTGAAGATTTTGTGGGCGTTGTGGAAATACCGGCTAATGTCACGACTACGCCTCAATCGACCAAAGCTATAACAACGACATCACCAGCTGGCCAAATTGTAGGCCAGAAGTTCAACATTACCATGCAGTATTGGAATGTTTGCAATCAGTATTCTTTGGGTACGCCAACGGGCTCTACTGACCTAGTCAATTTTGTTCAAATCATCACGTCACCCCCGGCCATTTCATATACACCCAATCCATCAAATTTTTGCGAAGGCCAGGCCAATACCAACTACAACCTGACTCAATCAGGTGGTTCGGGTGGCACCTACAAGTGGTACAGCACATTTCCATTGGTAGTTGCTGGTGATCTCGAAAAAACGGGAGCGTCCTTTAATCCGGTTACAGAAGCTAGTCTGCCAACTGCTGGTGGTACAGGAACAATAACATCAAGCACAGGATCAGTAAACGTTACAGGTACAGGCACGGCATTTTTGACAGAGGTGGCAGTGGGTCAGAACATTTTCAATAGTGCTGGTACGTTGATCGGAACGATCGCCAGCATTACAAACAACACTGCGCTTAAGCTAACCGCTAATGGAGCCGTCACACAATCACCCACAGCGAAGTATTATTATTCAGTAAATAAAAATCCGGCAGCCACTACCACTACCAACTTTTATTTGACTGAGACGCTTGTCAATGGATGCGAAAGTTTGCCAACAACAGTTCCATTTAAAGTAGTCAAGAATGTCACGGGTGGCACGATTACTCATCCTGGACCTAACCCGATATGTTCCGGAACGGTCGCTTCTGCATTTGGAAGTAGTGCCTTACCGACAGGAGGTGTCACACCGGGTACTTATACTTATCAGTGGAAGGAGTCTACAACTTCAGGGTCGGGGTATGTCAATTCTGTTGGAACAAATGCGACCGCTGCAACTGGTTTTCAACGAACTGCGGCTTTAACGCAAACAATGTTTTTTGTTCGTGAAGCAACTTCCGGCTCTGTTTCAGGTACTGGCACGTGTACTGTTGCGCTGTCCAATGAAATTCAAATAACTGTCGATACAACTCCAACCGCTGGTACAGTAACCGGTGACCAAACGATCTGCGAAAGCCCAGGAAATCCCGCTGCATTTGTACAAACTGTTGCCCCAACAGGTGGCAATGGTACTTACACCTATCAATGGCAATCAGCAACTGCAATTGGAGGACCATACTCTAACATAGCACTTGCTACAGGTGTGACCTATGATCCACCGGCCGGACTGCTAGTTACTACGTATTACAGGAGAATAGTGACGTCCGGAGTTTGTGCAACGAATACGGCCACGTCCAGCCCGTCTATCACGGTAACCGTTAACAACCTTGTAAACGCAGGAACAATTGGTACCGCGCAATCAATTTGCTCGGGCGACACGCCTGTTGGGCTAACGGGCACTCCGGCAACCGGTGGTGATGGCACAACTTATACCTATCAGTGGGAGGTGAGTACAACCGGACCAGCAGGAGTTTATTCAAATGCGCCAGGAGCGAGTACTTCTCAAAATTATAATCCTCCAGCCCTCACGGCTACTCCACAACACTATAACTATAGACGCAAGGCAACCTCGGGACTTTGCTCATCTGTCTATAGCAACATTATTCAGATTACGGTAAATGCATTGCCTACTGCAAATGTTTCGGGTGGTGGTTCTGTTTGTGCGGGTAACCCAGCACCGGATGTTGTGTTTACATTTACGGGCACGGGACCTTTTGACCTTGTCTATGCGATTGGCGGTGTTAATCAACCTGCGCAAAATAATATTACCTCACCTTTCAATATTTCGAATCCAGGCGTTGGTGTCTATACGATCGTATCCATTGCTGATAGTAATGTCCCAACCTGTACGATAGTAGCACCAAGTGCTAACATTACCGGCAGTGCAACCGTTACGGTCAGCGCGACTCCACCACCAACCGTGGAGACGTTTACGGCAACTGCAGCGGTGTGTGATGACACAGGAACTACTAATCCACCGGACGCCCTTCTTGATCTGCTTCCGAATTCGGTGCAGACTTATAATATCGGCTATAAATTAAAGAACTTAAATACTTTAGCTGAGACAATTGTAGCACCAGCAAACTTTACATCAGATGCCAGCGGTGTTGTATCAATCTCTCCAACCTATCCACAGTTGGGAAACGCTCCTGAACCATTGGGCTATCAAATTATTATTACGAGTATTTTCAATACGGTTTCTCTTTGTGCCGGAGCAGTTCCAATCAATGGGCCAACTTTGATTGTCAATCCTCGTCCAGCCGTTCCAACCGGTGCTATCAATAACATTTCTTGCAGCAGCGGCAGTGGTGTTGCTTTGAGCGTTGCTGACCCGGGTGCCGGGTTTGAAATTAAATGGTCAACATCAGGACCTGCTGTAGCATCATTTGTTGCTGCTGCGCCTGGATCAGGGGTAGAGAGCGGGACCCGTAATTTGACATTCACCCCAACGAGTTCTGCAACGGCTACTTTCTACGCCTTCACAAGAAATACAACAACTGGTTGCTTGAGCAGCACGGGCGTTGCCGTTACTCAAACTCAAGATACGGCACCTGCAGCTGCTGTGGCCGGACCGGCTCAACCAAACATATGTGGATTGACATCGGGTTCACCGGTTGTAACATTGGCATCAACGCCTGCAAACAGCGGTGGAAATGGGACCTGGACCGTACCCGGTAAAATTGCCTACTATCAGAACTTCGAAAACTTTGCAGTAGGAACCACTTCTTCTACAGCCTACAACGGCTGGACGAGAGATGTGAGTGCGGCTAACGCATTTCCACAGCAGGGGGGCTCGGGCTATTTTGAAGTGAAGGCAGGCAAGAGATTTGAAGCCCAAAACACCAACGGAAATTTAGGTGCTGGTGCAGGTAATATCGGAGAGCTGGTGTGGTCATCTGCAATATTTGATATCTCTGCGGTGTCCGGATTTCCAGCTGTCTCAGCATTTGTGGATGTTACCAACGTTTCCAATGATTTGGATGCGGGAGCCGATGCCGATTACGTAAAGGTATTTTATAAGCTAAACAGCGGAGCTGAGACTCCTTTCACAACCAATGGAAATCTGACCGGAAATTTTGCAACGTCCACTGCATCTGTGAGTGGATTGTCGGGTAATACATTGCAAATTATTATTCGTGTAAGCACGAATGCAGCGACAGAGACGGTTGCGTTTGATAACATTGTGGTGAAGGATCCCACATCCACAATTACCTTCTCTGATGCCAACAGTCCAACATCTTCGGTATCAAATCTTCCGGCTCCTTTGCCAGGAGGTGTTGCAACTCCCACGACACTAAAGTGGACGGTAGCCAGTGCACTCGGGGCATGTCCAACAACTTCAAGCACGGTTACGATAACGATTAACCCACTGGCGACCACGCTAACGATTACACCGCAATTATGTGACGATGTTACAGGTGCACCATTCCAGGCGGCCAACATTGATTTGACTTCATATTCAGGTTCTGTGAGTAATGCCATTGGTTTAGGTGGAACAATAGATTGGTATTTGACAACCGGAGACCGTACGGCCGAAATAAACAAGATTGTTGCTCCGATCACGATCACCAATGGACAGGTATTGTACTTCAGGGCAAAACGTGCAGCACCTTTGAACGCTTGTGCCAACGATGGTCAAACAACATTTACGGTAAATGCTCTGCCAGCCGCTATTGATAAGACGTATGAATTTTGCGAAGATGCTGTAAATGCGGGCGTTGCAACCGGCATTAACTTAACAAGCTTTGAGATGGGCGCCCTGGGGGTGACAAGTGGAGGCACGGGAGCAACTCGTGATGTAGAGTGGTACGAAGATAATGCAGGTGCTCTGGGAGCACTCATCACAGGAGCCAGTGAAACTAACTATTCAATCTCCGCGACCAAAATGGTGCACGCAAAAGTAATTGACTTGACCAGTCCCGTTACACCAAAATGCTTTGATATTGCCGATGTTGTATTGACTTATAAAAAGAAACCAGTCAACAATCCGTTAACGGGAGATGGTACAGTTTGTACCGGTACGTCTATTCGTGTTTATCAGGTTAGCTCTGCGACTAATAACTACGGAACAGTTCACAATTACAACTGGACGATTAGCGGAGGAGGAGTAAGTTTTGAAGTGTTCAACGGAGTTGGTTTTGTAGCAAGCACAAACTATGTCGTAACGAACACGGCATTCTTATTACTGGTTCGTTACCCCAACGCTGGAAACTTTACCATCACGGCAAGTGAAACGATTGATGGTTGTACCGGCAATACCGATAGCTTCGGTACCATTGTGTCCGGTGCTCCTGTTCCTCTTGTGTTTGCCAGCCCCGCTACGCAGGTTTGTAAAGGTGCAACACAATCTTATTCGTTAACCTCAGCAAATGGTGGATCGCAGTACAACTGGACGGTGATTGGAGGAACAATCATCGGCTCATCCACCACGATCGGTAGCGCAACCATCAACGTTATTTGGGGAACTTCAACACTTCCTCAACCCAATGTTTCCGTCACTGAAACAAACAGTAACGGATGCCCAGGAACGCCAGCATCTGTAGATGTTACGTTGAACGATGTTCCACAGATGACCTCTGCCAATAATGGAGTCATTTGCAGCGGGGCTGCTCCTTCCTCGGTACTTCCGTTTGTTGCTTCACCGGGCACGAACACATTCAATTGGAAAATTGTAACGGCAACTGCCAACGTCACCTTTGCCGGAAGTGCAGCCATTCCAACATTTCCTTCAGGTGGCAGTACAGGCACAGGCAACGTAAATCATTTATTGTTTAATACATCTGGTGTGATTGGTACCGTGGTGTACGAAGTTACGCCAACGGAAGGAGACGCGCCTTCTCCGCCAGATTGTTCAGGCAATCCGCAGACGGTCACCATCACGGTTAATCCTGAGCCAGTGGTCAATACCGTTACTGATATCACGGTTTGTTCAGGTGATCCTGTACCGGCTGTTGCCTTCTCGGCAAATACATCTGGTGGAGAGACCTTCAACTGGAGTAACACCAACACCTCTATTGGACTTCTTGGATCCGGCATCGGTAATATCGCAGGCTATACAGCACCGATCAACTTCAGCGGTCTTGACATTGTGGGCACCATTACGGTGACGGCAACGAAAAGCGGTTGTACCAGTACAGGCACAAATTCGAAAACGTTTACCATCACGATTAAGCCCCAACCGGTTGTCAATGCGATCGCAAATATTACAGTTTGCTCGGGTGGCACAATAACGGTTCCGGCTTTTACAGCTAATACAGCAGGCGGTGAAACATTTAGTTGGACAAACACAAATACTGCCGTTGGGCTAGCTGCATCGGGAACAGCAAGCATTGCGTCATTTACGGCTGCAGCGAATCTAACAGGCTCAAATGTAAGCGGCATCGTTACTGTTACAGCATCGAAGAATGGCTGCACAAGCACGGGAGCAAATTCCAAAAGCTTTACCATCACTGTTCAACCGGCACCCGTGGTGGCGGCAATTGCAAATATTTCCGTGTGTCCGGGTGATATGATCGGACCCATTGCATTCTCGGCAAATACGGGAGGCGGTGAAACGTTTAATTGGACCAACACAGACACGGCAATTGGTTTAGCAGCAACAGGATCTGGTAACATTGCCTCTTATGTTGCACCCGCTAATAATACCGGAGTCAATATCGTGGCCACCATCGGAGTATCGGCAACAGCCATAACCACTTGTTCAGGAGCGCCCACGACATTTACCATTACCATTAAGCCGCAGCCTGTTGTCGCAGCTATTTCAAATATCTCTGTGTGTTCGGGTGATCCCATTGCGGCTATCAATTTTTCGGCTAACACGGGCGGAGGTGAAGTCTTTGCATGGACAAATACAAACACAGCAATTGGATTGTTGGCTAGTGGTAGTGGTGGAATTGCCGCCTATACAGCACCAGTTAATATCTCAGGCGTTGATATCGTAGGAACCATTACAGTATCGGCAACCAAAAATAGTTGCACAAGCATAGGCGCCAATACAAAGTCTTTTACCATCACCATTAAGCCACAACCGGTTGTCAGTGCAATAGCTAACGTATCTGTCTGTTCGGGAGATCCTATTGCAGCCATTCCATTCTCGGCCAACACTGGCGGTGGAGAAACATTCGACTGGTCAAATAATAATATTTCAATTGGCCTCGCTGCAACAGGCACCGGGAATATTGCTGCTTTTACAGCCCCCAATAATTTTACCGGAGTCGACATTGTGGCGACTATTACAGTTGTCGCAACGAAGAATAGTTGCGTGAGTACAGGGGTCAACACCAAATCATTCACGATAACAGTTAAGCCACAACCAGTCGTAGCAGCATTGCCAAACATCTCCGTTTGTTCAGGAGATGCCATTGCTGCGATTAACTTCTCAGCAAACACAGGCGGTTCTGAAACCTTCAACTGGACCAATACCAATACATCTATTGGGTTGGCAGCATCAGGTATAGGAAGTATAGGTGCTTATACTGCGCCAAATAATTTTACAGGTGTAGATATCGTAGGAACGATCACCGTTACGGCTACTAAAAATGGATGTACGAGCACGGGTTCCAATTCAAAAACATTTACCGTAACCATCAAGCCACAGCCCGTTGTTGCTGCGATTGCGAACGTTTCTGTTTGCTCTGGCGATGCCGTACCTGCAATTAATTTTTCCGCCAACACAGCTGGAGGCGAAACATTTAACTGGACGAATTCAAATCCTTCAGTAGGCTTGTCGGCAAACGGTACGGGCAACATTGGATCCTATACCGCCCCGAATAACTTTACCGGATCAGATATCGTGGCAACACTCATCGTTTCGGCCACTAAAAATAGTTGTGTGAGCACAGGAGCGAACACGAAGTCGTTTACCATCACGATTCGTCCTCAGCCTGTTGTTACAACCATCAGCAATATTTCAGTTTGCTCGGGAGATGCAGTGAGTGCGATCAACTTCTCCGCTAACACAGGTGGAGGGGAGACATTCGACTGGACGAACACCGATGCAGCAGTCGGCATTGCGCTTTCAGGCAGTGGTAATATCGCGGCATATACTGCTCCCAATAATTTCACTGGCGTGGATATTGTCAGCACTGTCACTGTTACAGCAACGAAAAATTCGTGCGTTAGCGCAGGAGGAAACATCAAGTCGTTCACCATTACAATCAAGCCTCAACCAGTTGTGGCCGCTATTGCTAATATTTCAGTATGCTCGGGTGACCTGATAACAGTTCCCGGATTTACTGCGAATACCGGAGGAGGTGAGACATTTAATTGGTCAAATACCAATACCTCGATTGGAATAGGATCGACCGGAACCGGAAATATTTCTTCCTACACAGCGCCCAACAACTTTACCGGATCAGATATTGTTGGAACCATTACTGTTTCAGCAACCAAGAATGGTTGTACAAGCACCGGAGTTAATTCCAAGACGTTCACGATTACCATTCGCCCTCAACCTGTTGTTTCGGCCATCACGAATGTGTCGGTGTGTTCAGGCGGAGCCATCGCTGCCATTAACTTTAGTGCTAATACAGGTGGTAGTGAGGTATTCAATTGGAGTAATACCAATACAGCAATTGGATTGGCAGCTACCGGCACAGGCAGTATCGGAGCATATACGGCTCCGATCAATATTTCAGGAGTAGATATCGTAGGAACGATAACGGTATCGGCAACTAAAAACAGTTGCACCAGTACCGGATCAAATTCTAAAACCTTTACAATTACCATTAAGCCTGAGCCAGTGGTATCCAACGTTACGGATATCTCGGTGTGCTCGGGATCCGCTATCAGTGCCATTAATTTCATTGCCAACACCGGAGGAGGTGAGACCTTCAACTGGAGTAACACCAACACGGGTATTGGAATAGCAGCAAGTGGCATTGGTGCGATTGGATCTTATACAGCACCAACTAATTTCACAGGTGCTGATATAGTCGGAACAATTACTGTTACAGCAACTAAGAACGGATGTACGAGCACGGGTGCCAATCGCGAAATCTTCACAATCACTATTAAACCAGAGCCTGTAGTGGCGGCTATCACTGATGTGTCAGTTTGTTCCGGCAATGCGGTGCCAGCAATACCTTTCACGGCCAATACACTTGGAGGTGAAACCTTCAATTGGACCAATAACAATCCAGCAGTAGGTCTCGCGGTAAGCGGAACGGGTAACATTGCCTCGTATACGGCTCCAATCAATTTATCGGGTTCAGACATCGTCAGCATCATCACCGTGACGGCTACTAAGAACGGATGTACCAGTGCCGGGGTGAATCTTAAAATGTTTACGATTACTATAAAACCGGAGCCGGTGGTGAGCACCATTTCGAACATCAGTGTGTGTTCTGGTGAAGCTATATCAGCCATTAACTTCAGTGCAAATACCGGAGGCGGGGAGACTTTTAATTGGACCAACACCAATGCTGCTATTGGGAAGCCCATAAGCGGCACAGGAAATATCACAGCTTATACAGCACCAACTAATTTCACAGGTGCTGACATCGTGGGCACGATAACAGTTTCTGCCACAAAGAATGGATGTACCAGTGTTGGTGCCAATACCAAAACCTTCACCATCACCATCAAACCTCAACCTGTTGTTGATCCTATTACAGCAATAAGTGTATGTTCAGGAGATGTCGTGCCATCCACATCATTCACGGCCAACACCGGAGGAGGTGAGGTATTCAGCTGGTCAAATGATAATACGTTGATTGGTGTTGGGTCTTCAGGCACCGGCACAATTGCATCTTATACAGCACCGAATAATTACACTGGCTCTGATATCGTTGGAACAATCACGGTGACAGCAACTAAAAACGGTTGCACAAGCGCGGGTGCAAACTCAAAGACATTTACAATAACAATTAAGCCACAACCGGTAGTCACTGCTATTACCAACGTATCGGTTTGTTCCGGAGGAGCAATTTCGGCTATCAACTTCTCGGCAAATACCGGAGGAAGCGAAGTGTTCAATTGGACAAATACAAATACCTTAATTGGTTTAGCTGCCAACGGAACGGGCGCGATCACCGGTTACACGGCACCCAATAACTTTACAGGAACTGATATCGTAGGCACGATAACAGTTACAGCAACTAAGAACGGTTGCACCAGTACGGGCTCCAACTCCAAAACGTTTACCATTACCATCAAGCCACAGCCAGTGGTAAATAATATTTCAAATGTAACCGTCTGTTCAGGGGATGTTATTTCCGCTATTGCGTTTGGAGCCAACACAGCTGGTGGCGAGACTTTCAACTGGACTAACAACAATACGAGTATCGGGTTATCGGGAAGTGGCATCGGTAATATCGCGAGTTACACTGCGCCTACTAATACTTCACTTGTTGATATCGTTGCTACCATCACGGTGTCGGCCACCAAGAATTCGTGTACCAGCTCAGGTGCAAATTCCAAATCGTTTATCATCACGATACAACCTGAACCATTAGCACCCGCTTTAACTACGATCGGACGATGCAGCGGACAGGCCATCAACTTTGATCTGCAAACGATCGTCAATGGTGTTGGTGGAAATTCTTTGCCCAGCAAGTTTACCTATACCATCACGTCAGCTGTGCCAAGTGGAAATGATCTTTCGCCAGCTGTGTTCCCGGGTATGTTTGATCGGTTAACCGCGTCTACTGCGCTGATTACTGAAACGTTCTCGAACTTCACTAACCATGACGTAACGTTAACCTACAACGTTGTTCCATACAGTCAGGCTAACAATTGTGATGGTACGCCTTTCACACTTAAGGTGATTATCCATCCGGAGCCCGTAGGGCAAGATTTTACTGATCCATTATGTGCTACAGCACTTAATCACGACATTCAAACACAGATTACAAATGGGGTAACGTCCAAGTTCACCTACACTGTTTCATCCGACAACGTTGGCGTGGCTGCCGCTGCGAACCGGGTGGCGGCATCCTCTGCTCCGATAACGGACGTCTATACGAATACAAGCGGTGTGGTTGCAAACATCACGTACACCATCACTGCAATCAGCACGGCCGACAATTGCACAGGAGCGTTGACATTTAATTATGTTGCCAAGATTTTTCCAACACCGGTTGGCGTTGATACACCAATCAGTAACATTTGCTCTGATGTAGCTTTCACTGTTGATCCACAGGTAGGCATAACTAATGGTGTTGCTATTACGAAATATGACTGGACGGCCAACTACAATGGTTTAACCATTAATGGATCCGCTCCACCGAGCGGGGCCACCAACGCAACCGGAAATCTCACCGCAACATTGACAAACCAAGGGTCGACTTCTGTACAGGTGATTTACACGATCATTCCATATTCAGGAAGTTGTGCCGGAGTCTCCTACAAACTCACTAAGACCATCGACCCCGAACCTGTTGTAGCTACCAATTTGAATGAAACAAAATGTAGTCGTGATGTGTATGGAAAGCTTCTTGCCACCAACGGAACTTCTATTGGTGCCTCCACTTATGATGTGACTGTGGTAAGTAAAGACGCTGGATTGACAGGCGGCAGGGCATTGGGGCTCATTGGCGGTGGTGGTTCAGTAAACAATGTGATTCAGAACGATTCTTATACAAATACAACTGCTGCTGCGCTGAAAGTTGTGTACAGCGTTGTTCCGCACGGTACAAACGGATGTGTAGGCGATGCTAAACTGATAGAGTTCACAGTTAAACCGGAGCCGGTCTTATCCGTACCTGCACCTCCTGCAATTTGTAGCAGTAATTTGCCAAACAATCCAAGTTCAACTGGTATTGTGCTCGGAACCAACGGTACTTCAGTAAATGCACAATCTTATCGGATAGATCAAATACTTTACAACGGTGCGGCAGCTGCGCCAGCGGGATTCACATTGCCGGTTACGAATAAAACAGTTGGCAGTTCAGGAGGTATAAATCACATCCAGACCGACAGCTACACGAATACATCACTTGTTTCGGTCACCGTAAAATATACAATTACTCCAATTAGCCTGGCAGGCTGTGCGGGCGTGCCAACTGATATTAGTATAGTTGTAAATCCTGAGCCGAAACTTGACCCATCACTGAGTCCAACACCGATCTGCAGTGGCGATAAGATTGATCCAGCTGGCACTGCATTCCAGCTTAAATCAGATGCTAGCTCTGTTGCGTCTGCATCATTTATTATTCGTTCGATTTCATTCCCTGGCATCACAGCAGGCGGATCCAATACCGGCATTGGATCAGGAAAGACCCTGAATTCGATGGATAACGACACCTATGTGAATGTGACAACCGGACCGTTGACGGCAACTTATACCATCGCACCAGTAACCGCACTTGGTTGCATTGGCCCGGATCAGACGGTTGTGATCACAGTGAATCCGGCTCCTGCAATGAAGAGCGGCCTGGATAGAATCGTGTGTAATGACGGAGTGTCCAATATTGTGCTTCAAGACAATTCACCAACGACCATTGGTGCCACTAACTATGATTTGATAAGCGTAAAAGTTGGCGGAGTTTCGATCGCACCCGGAGCAACGGTTGGCGGGCTTACAGCAAATAGTGGTAACTCGGTGCTCGGTATCTCTAACAATACCAATCGGATTAAGAATGATAAATTCACCAACCTGACGAATGACAGAATTGTGGTTACGTATGAGGTCGTGCCAATATCGGTGGCAGGTTGTCGTGGCCCACAGGCAGCGATTACATTAACGGTTGAGCCGCAGGCTGTTTCCGCAACGGTGAACGCAGCGCCAGACATCTGCAGTGGCAGTGCGATCAATTTGACATTTACTTCACCAACTTATTCAAATGGTGATCCGACTAACCCCGTTGTCACATTTAGCTATACGATGCTGGCAGTATCTGGTGTCACAGGAAACACACTCGGTAACAACCTTTCTGAAGGCACCGTTATTACCGATGTATTGGTGAACTCAACAGACAATCCAATAACGGTTCATTATAAAGTGACACCTCGTGCAGCTGCGGCAAGTAATGGAGCTGGATGCACAGGAACAATTGAAGACGTTGCGATAATTGTTCAGCCACGCCCGAAAATCACGTCAATCAATAACAAGACAGTTTGCGAAGGTGAGCCAATCAATCTTAATTTGGTTTCCACTACGGTGCCATCTACCGGTTCAATCAAATTTTTTGTGACGGCCGTTCCGTCAAGCACGAACGTTACGGGCTTTATAAATGGCTCATTCATCGCGAATAGCACCTTGCTATCCGATGCGCTCGCCAATAATGGAAGTGTGACAGAGTCTGTTACCTACACCATCGAGCCAAGAAACGTAGATGGTGCAAATGCAACTATTTGTGCCGGTCCGTCAATTGATGTAGTGGTTACTGTGAGTCCGCGACCCAACATTACACCGATTGCTGACTTCAGTATTTGTAGCGGTGAGCCATTCAATCCGATTGCCATCGTAACTGATACTGAGACTGCGATTCCGGGATCTACGCTGGTGACCTGGACTGCTACTCCGGAATCAACTATCACCGGTGAATCAAACGGAGCGGGCAATTCGTTCTCACAAGTATTGTTCAATAATTCAAGTGATAAAAAGACGGTTGTCTATACGATTAACGCGAAGAATATTTCGAACTCGCCATCTTGCAGCGGAACCCCCATTACACTAAACGTCACAGTTTATCCGATTCCGAAAATTGTGAGTCTACCATCGTCTGTGAATGTTTGTAACAATGGAACGCTGAGCCCTGATCCTTATGTCCTGACAAGTTCTGTTGTTTCATCATTAACACCTGTGTTTGACTGGACGGTTGATGACGGAACAAATCCTGATCTGCCGGATTTGTCCTCAGTTACCAATGGCACGCAGATCAATCAGACGTTTGTAAACAATGGCTCGTTCCTTGGAACATATCAATACACGATCACACCGCACCTCACCATACCAGCATCCGCTAATCCGATGGGCAGCAACGTGTGCACAGGGCAAGACGGAATTATGGTGGTGAATGTGGCGCCTCCGGTGAATGGAGAGATCTATGGTTTCGATATCACAGGTGCAAAAGCAAACACGCTGTTCATGTGTAAGGGATCAAATGAATTTATCTACATCGATCCTGTTGGACTGCCGCTGATGGAAGTGAAGTATAAAGAAGGTGCTACAGAAAAGACGTTGACAAAATTGGGCGGCTTGAATATTCTGAAAGTTTCGCCTAGCGTAACAACTATTTATGAACTTATTTCAGTGAAGGATAAGTTCGGCTGCGTGAAGGACATCAATCAAACGGTAACGGTAAATGTTGATGCCGTGAGTAACGAGTTTTCAGTTTTAGGTCCTGAAATTTCCTGCAGTCCATTCCAGGTGCAATTCCAATACAATCAGGTGGCTGGTGTAAACTATACATGGAAGTGGCTGGATGGTCCTGATAGTACAACCTACCAGGCAACAGCAACAGTAGCTGGCAAAATCATTAAACATACTTTTGCAAATCCATCTCCTTCTACGCAAGCCAAGTTTAAGGTTTCACTGGAAGCCTTCCTGGATACTACGAAATACCTGGCAGGTTGTAAGAAGCTTCCGTTTGTGAAAGAGATAAAGATTTATCCAACCATTACAACTGGAGTATTCCCTGACAATACAGTGCTATGCAGTGGAGAGACCGTGAAGTTTGTGAACACTTCGCAAGGTGTTTCCGCAACGGGTCACAAGTGGTTCTATCGCGTGCAAGGTTCTACTCAGGAATTAGATGTGCTAACCACTGCGAATATTAGCTATACACTTGTCAATGCTTCGGCTTCAAATCCGATTATCTATGAAGTGGTGTACCGGGCCACAAATGGAAACTGCCCGGCAGCAGATGTAGTCACTCCGATCACAGTTTATCGTGGTGCTAATCCTGGATTTAATGAAGGAGATGTTCCACCTTACATTGGTGGTCACTCAATTGTCACGTATACAAATACCACCGTGCCAATTGATGCTAATGATTTCAGATACGAATGGGAATTTGGAACCGATGGCAAACCCTCTTCTGCCAATGGAATTGGGCCTTTCACAATCGACTACACCACGCCTGGCGAAAAAGATGTAGTATTGACCGTCACCAACATTGGTGCTGAAACAGATGGTAGAAGTTGTGTGTCGGAATTTAGGAAAACCATTAATATTCTTCTGTTGCCATTGGCTTCGTCTTTCAAGGCAACACCGCAGGCTGCATGTTTCCCTTCCAATATCACGGTGGTTGAGAACACAGCTACAGGAGATTTGATGGAATGGAAAGTGGTGGATAGTAATGGGCGCGTAGCCGCAACTTCAAATGCCAACCTACCGGTGTTTGAGATCACAAATCCAGGTAAGTATTCCATTTTCCTCAAGACGTCCAGTTCTTTCACCGGGCAAGTAGCAAATAGTCAACAGGATAATTTTGAAATCTATCCTACACCTGTTGCTTCTTTTGATGCACGACCTACTTTGTTGTTTGTTCCCGATACAGAACTCAATACGTTTAACTTCACAACTGGCGCTACCGATTATCTTTGGGATTTCGGTGACAACGGAACTTCTTCAGAGTTGGAGCCGAAGTATAAATACAAAATTGAAGGTGTGTATGATCTAACACTCATAGCCTACAATGATCACGGAAATGGTGTGGTGTGTTCGGATACGTTGTCTCGTAAGATAACGGCCAAACAAGGTGGTGTTACAAAAGTGCCTAATGCATTTACGCCTAATCCAAATGGTTCAAATGGTGGAGTCTCAACCAACGGAAGCTTCAACGATGTGTTCTTGCCTTATGTGAAGGGCGCTGAAGAATTTAACATGCAGATTTTTGATCGTTGGGGTAATCTAATTTTTGAAAGCAACAATTCCACGATAGGGTGGGATGGTTATGATCGGCACGGAAGGCTATTGCCATCCGGTGTGTATGTGTATAAGTTGACACTGAGATTATCAGACGGACAACGAACAACTCAGATAGGAGATATTACCATGATTCGATAAAATGTTATCTTTAAAAGCGAAATCATGAGGAGACTTTTTTTAACTATTGTAGTGATATGTGGAGGGTTGACTGCCTATGCGCAGGATCCGCAGTTCTCTCAATATTACCAGGCTCCGATTTATCTCAATCCCGGATTCACCGGCATAACACCGCAGCAGCGCCTCGTGTTGAATAACAGAATTCAATGGCCAAACCTGCCACAGGCGTTTACTACCTATGCCATGAGTTATGATATTTGGGTGGACGAACTTCGAAGCGGTTTTGGCATTCTGGCCACTACCGATAAAATGGGTTCGGCTGGATGGCGAACCTCAACCTTTGGCTTGAACTACAGCTATAAAGTCCGTCTGACTGAAAAACTTGTTTTTTCTCCAGGACTTTACTTTGGCTACGGAATCAACGGACTGGACAGAACGAAATTGCAATTGGGAGATGGACTAGAGTTCAACGGGCAATCACTTGATCCTGATCTTCAAAAGTTAGGCAATCAGCAATACTTTGATTTCGGATCCGGTTTCTTGCTGTACAGCAGAATACTCTGGATTGGTGGCGCATTTCAACACATGAACCAACCCAATCTTTCTATACTTAATAATGTGAGCCGCCTGCCGATGAAAACCACAGTTCATGGTGGTGCTAGGATACCGTTATACAATGGCCCAAGAACTTCTTCTAAAGTTTCTTATCTGACACCTTCGTTTATCTTCCGCAGTCAGGGTGGAGCTTCACAGTTAGACTTTGGGGTTAACTATCACATCGACCCGATTATGATTGGTGTTTGGTACAGAGGAAAACCGTATCAGACAAATGTGATTGGCAGCGTTAACCAGGATGCACTCATTTTCATGATGGGACTTTATCTGAAGAACTTTACGGTTGGTTATAGTTACGATTTCAATATCTCCCAACTCTCGGCTTCTTCTGGCGGTGCTCATGAGATATCCATCATCTACGAGTTTATGGCCAAGCCAATTAGCAGAGGCGTGAAGAAGAAAAATCGATTGATTCCATGCCCGGGAAGTACCAGTAAGCCAGGATTCTGGAACTAGTAGAAAGCTAGTTTACTCTCTTTTGTTGTCCCCAATACAAGCTGATCAATACCAGAATAGCACCAAATGCCGTGTAGCCGGTGAAGGGTTCATTCAAAAGTATCGAGGCAAACACCAATCCAAACACAGGACAGAGAAAAAGCCAAAGCGATGCGCGCACGGCATCTTCCTTCAACAGGTAAAGCCAGAGTTGCACTGCACCAATTGAAACAGGAATAACCAGCCAAGTCAGCGAGAGCCAAAAACGCAAATCGAAGTTGGCATGAAAGCCTTCAAAAAATAACGTGAACGGCAGCAGTAATATTCCGCCAATTAGTACTTGCCAACCGTTGATAGTGGCGCGTGATAATTTCCATTGCACGGAAGAATAATAGACCGCACCAATGGAATAGGTGATCATGCCGGTGATCAATAAAATCAAGCCCCGCACGCTGGCGTAACCATTTTGTACCAACGGAAACGTGGCAACACTCACACCGGCTATTCCTAATGCAATGCTAATCCATTCGCGGATGGCAATACGTCTCTTCAACCAGACGGAAGTAAATAGGCTTATCAGAAGTGGGTTGAGTGCCAACAGCAAAGTGGTAATACCTGCGGCCACTTCCCTCAGGGCTATGATAAAAATGCCGAGATAAAGCGTAGTGTTGAATGCTCCAAACAAGGTCAACTGCCACCACTCAATTCCTGCAGGTAACCTCGGCTGCTCCTGAAAGAGCGTGAACGTAAGTAGCAACGCACCTGCAATGACAAAACGAATTGTAAACAGAGTGAGTGGCCCGGAAGACATCAAACCAAATTTGCCGGCAGCAGAGGCTGAGGACCAAAGTATAGCAAATAAAAAACCGGAGAGCAGAAAGCGAGAACGGGCGGACAAGTAGTGCTAATTTTTTTGGAAGGTAAACACAATTTCGCTTTTCGCGATGGTCTTTTTTTGGACAAATTACTGACTACCTTTACAACTTGTTGATCGTTTTAGTGGATGAATTTTTCTCAGGATTTAGATCAGGTTCCCGCCTTCAAGGCAGTGGGAAAAGCGGCTGGTAAATTAGGACTTGAAACCTACGTGGTGGGTGGTTATGTGCGCGATCTGATTCTAAAGCGACCCTGCAAGGATATTGACTTTGTTTGCATTGGCGATGGAATTGAACTGGCAAATGAGGTAGCAAAGGTGTTGGACTCTGCCCACGTCACCGTCTTCAAGAATTTCGGAACGGCCATGATCAAACATGGCGATTATGAATTGGAATTTGTGGGTGCCCGGAAGGAGTCCTATCGGGGCGATTCGCGCAAGCCGATGGTGGAAGCCGGAACGCTGGAAGACGATCAGAAGAGAAGAGACTTTACCATCAATGCGATGGGTATCTCCGTCAACTCAAAACACTTCGGAGAGTTGATCGATCCGTTTGATGGCGTTGAATATCTGAAGAAGAAATTGATCAAAACCCCGCTTGATCCCGACATTACCTTTTCAGATGATCCACTGAGAATGATGCGTGCGGTTCGTTTCGCGTCTCAGCTTAATTTCGATATTGAAGCCGATACGTTTCAATCGATTATCAAAAATGCCGACCGGTTGAAAATTGTTTCGATGGAGCGGATCATTGATGAGTTGAATAAGATCATTTTATCCCCTGTGCCTTCCTACGGTTTTAAATTATTATTCCACAGTGGATTGCTGAAGCAGTTTTTTCCCGAAATGATTTTGCTTCACGGTGTCGAATATGTAGATAACCATGCCCACAAGGACAATTTCTTTCACACGCTCCAGGTGTTGGATAATGTGTCAAAAGTGTCGGATGATTTGTGGTTGAGATGGGCGGCCATTTTGCATGATATTGCTAAGCCGCAAACCAAACGCTTTGATAAAGAGATCGGATGGACCTTTCATGGTCATGAAGACCGCGGTGCGCGAATGACGCCCGGGATTTTCCGAAGACTCAAGCTGCCGATGAACGAACACATGTTGTTTGTGCAGAAGCTCGTTCGTTTACATCTTCGCCCGATTGCACTGGTGAAAGAAGTAACTGATTCGGCTGTGAGAAGACTGTTATTTGAAGCAGGCGAAGATACAGACGCGTTGATGAAACTATGCCGGGCCGATATCACGTCAAAGAACAGTGAGAAGGTGGCCAAGTTCATTAGAAACTTTGAGCGTGTGGAACAAAAGATGATTGAGGTGGAAGCAAAAGACCATCTCCGTAATTTTCAACCACCGGTGTCTGGCGATGAAATAATAAAAACCTTTAACCTGCCTCCCGGTCGTGTCATTGGCGAGATAAAGGAACAAATACGTGAAGCGATTTTGGAGGGAGTGATTAAGAACGACCGTGACGAAGCATGGCAATTGATGATGAAGATTGCCCAACAAAAAGGATTGATTAAAACTGAAATAAACAATTGAACGACATGAAAATTACGTTGACCTTATTATTGACTGTAGTACTGTTTTTTGGCGCAGAGGCGCAGGGCAAAAAAAAGAAAGATGCCGCCAAACAACCGGAGGTTCCGGCTCAGACACAACCAGCTGTGCAACCACAAACCCAAACTCAAGCAAAGCCAGACACAACACGTCAGATTGATGTTTTGACACAACACTTTTATGCAAAGTATACGGTTGCATCTCAGTGGGGAGATGAAGAGGTAGCGAAAGATGCTTTGTATGATTTGATCATACGAAATCCAGGGAACGATTCGCTTATCTACAGCTTGGCTGTTTACTATTTCCAAAATCAAAAGTATTCCTCTTCTCTTCTGGTAGGCATGGAGCTTTTGAAAAGAGATCCAAAAAGTGCTGCCTATCTTGAGTTGGCCGCCATTTCATCAGAGTCGATTGGCGTGATGGATCGTGCGCTGCAATATTATGAAAGTTTGTATCTGTTACTGGGCTCAACCAACACGCTTTACAAAATTGCATTTTTACAATACGATTTGAAGCGTTATGCGGAGAGCACAACCAACGTTGATATCCTCCTTTCGAAGCCGGATATCGAAACGATAAAGGTGACTTTCAACGATCCGCAGAATAAGCCAAAAGAGTACTCCATGAAAGTGGCGGTGCTGAATTTGAAAGGCTTGCTGGCCATGCAGGCCGGAGATAAAGTGACTGCTAAAAAGGCATTTGGAGATGCTTTAGTGATCGCACCTGATTTTGCTCCCGTAAAAGATAATATGGCGAAATTGAAATAGCCGCGCAACCTTTTCCAATGAAGGCTGTCTTTAGGCATCGTTAGCGTTTGGAGGCACAAGCTGAACATATTCATCAGGAGTTGATTAGGCAGTGCCTTCAGGGCAACCGGGATGCTTATCAGCGCATTTATAAATTATATAGCCGTAGCATGTATAATGTCGGCTATCGAATCGTTAATAATGCGGATGAAGCGGAAGACGTTCTACAGGAAGCATTTATCAGCGCCTTCCGAAGCCTTGAAAACTATCGGGGTGATGCCACATTTGGTGCATGGCTCAAACGCATCGTGGTAAACAAGGCATTGAACCATGTGAGTAAAAGGAAGCTTGAGCGGATACCAGATGACGATCGTTGGGATATTGGTGAGGAAGTGGAGAGAGATGAATTCGAAGGTTTTCCGTTCACGGTGGAGAAGGTGAGAGAGGCGATACAACTTTTGCCTGACGGATATCGGATGGTGTTATCGCTGTACTTGCTGGAAGGCTACGACCATCAGGAAATAGCGGAAATTTTAAACATAACAGAGTCTACTTCGAAGTCGCAATTCAACAGGTCAAAGAAAAAGTTAAAGGAAATTTTGGAAGGAAGCCGCCTATGAAAGATTCATTAAAGAACTTTGTTGATCAAAACCGTGAGCGTTTTGATGATCAGTTACCACCAGAAAAAACCTGGAACAAGATTGCATCGGCATTACCTGAAACCAAAACGATTTTACTTTGGAATTCGGTTATAGTTTGGCGTGCTGCAGCAATTTTATTTCTCGGGTTAGCTTCTTATTTTTTTATCGTGGGAAGCCCGGCAGCCTCGCAGAAACAAAAGAAAGAGGTTGCCCGTCTTCAGGGTGAGTTTTCGGATTTGGAATCTTTTTATAGCTCTGAAATTGCAGCGAAGGTAGAGTTGATTAATCATTTTGACGAGTCTCCTGAAGCAGATCAATTCACACAGGATTTTCAAAAGCTGGACGCTATGTATCAGGTATTGAAGGAGCAAATGAAAACTCAACCATCTCAGAAGGTGCGTGATGCGTTAATCTTAAACCTGCTCGTGCGAATAGATTTGCTTAATCAACAGCTGCACAAACTGGAGGGCAATCAGCAGAAAGAAAGGGAAAATAGTGACGCTTAGAATGCTGAATTAAAACTCTGGGGTCAATTCAAAGTTTTCTTTCGCTGAATCGAGAATTTTTTTGTCCTCACATTTTAGCACGCGCGCTGGAAACTTTCTAATCAGGCCATAGCTATGAGTGGCCATCAGCACGGCAGTACCACTGCGATTGATCTGCTGAAATGTTTTTAGAATGCCGTTGGAAACTTCTGGATCAAGATTTCCTGTTGGTTCATCCGCAATCAAGATCAGTGGTTCGTTTAGAAGAGCACGCGCAATTACCACACGTTGTTGCTCACCACCGGAAAGTTGATGAGGCATTTTCTTTTCAACAGCGCCAAGTCCCACATTCATGAGTACCTCAGCAAGTCGTGCTTTCATCTTGGCGGAATCTCTCCAGCCCGTTGCCCGCATTACAAAGTTTAGATTCTCGCCTACGGTTCTATCCGGAAATAATTGGAAATCCTGAAAGATGATTCCAATCTTTCGCCTGAGCAACGGCACCTGATGGCTTTTCATCTCACGGATGTTAAAACCTGCCACCTGAATATCACCAAGACGTAAGGGCAAGTCAGCATAAAGTGTTTTGAGTAAAGATGATTTTCCGGAGCCGGTTCGTCCGATTAGAAAAACAAACTCACCTTTTTCAATTTCAAAATTAAGATTGTCCAGAACAGCGTTGTTGTCCTGAAAAATAGTGGCATCTTTTACCCGAACGACTGGATCGGTGCTGAACATCAATTAACCGTTTGCTTTTTTATGGTCGGCCAGAAATTTGGCAAGCCCTGAATCAGTCAATGGATGATTTAGTAAGTCAGTGATCACTTTCAATGGACATGTTGCTACATCCGCTCCAATTTCTGCACATTTGATTAAGTGCATCGTATGACGAACGGAGGCCGCCAGAATTTCGGTTCCATATCCGTAGTTGTCATAAATGTGTCGGATTTGTGCAATCAAATCCAAACCATCCTGACCAATATCATCAAGGCGGCCAATGAAGGGAGAGACGTAACTTGCGCCAGCCTTGGCAGTCAACAGTGCCTGCCCGGCATTAAATACTAGCGTGCAGTTGGTACGAATGCCTTCGCTGCTGAATTTCTTGATGGCCTTAACACCATCTTTTATCATCGGTACCTTTACAACAATCTTGTCATCAATCTTTGCAAGTTCTTTGCCCTCTGCAATGATTCCGTTGAAATCTGTCGCGATAACCTCTGCGCTCACATTGTTATCCACGATATTGCAAATGGCTTTATAATGGGCCATAATTCTTTCTTTACCGGAGACGCCTTCCTTGGCCATGAGGGAAGGGTTGGTGGTTACCCCATCCAATACTCCGAGGTCATATGCTTCTTTGATTTCATTCAGGTTGGCGGTGTCGATAAAGAACTTCATAAGGTGGATTTGTTTGCTGGCAAAACTACAAGGATTTATAGTATTTCCATAAGCTTTTTAACCGATGTGATGGGGGTAAACCAGGTATAGATTGTCTTTTTGTTTGGTGACGATCGTAGAGTTGTGCAATAATAACATTTAATAACACAGCCGAAAAATATATGCGCCCAACTTCTCTTTTATTTGCAACATAATTATCCATCATCCGTCTTAAACAAAGTTCAAGCGAACCGGTTTTAACCCAACAAAAGCATTTGTTCTAGATCTCTATGAAATTATCGTTTTTACTTCTCTTTATTGTCTCCTTTGCTGCTCAGGCCCAGATCAAACACACCATTAGTGGTTATGTGAAAGATGGTGCAAATGGTGAGGCCCTGATTGGCGCAACCGTTTTCGTGAAGGAAACAGGCGGAGGTGGGATCACCAACGTATATGGATTTTATTCCGTGACGGTGCCGGCAGCCTCGTACACACTTGAGATCAGTTACGTGGGTTACGAGAAGATCAGTAAGCAAGTCAGTCTTGAAAATGATGTGCGTCTTGATATCGAATTAAGACAAGAAGCGGAGCAACTTCAGGAAGTGGTGGTTACCGCGGAGGACGATGAGAAGGCAGACAAGGTGCAGAACATTGAAATGAGCACCAATAAATTGAGCATCGCTACTATCAAAAAAATTCCTGCGTTTCTTGGCGAAGTTGATATTGTAAAAAGTCTCCAGTTGCTTCCCGGGATTAGCACAGTAGGTGAGGGGGCCTCCGGATTTAACGTGCGCGGTGGAAGTGTAGGGCAGAACCTTATTTTATTAGATGAAGCACCGGTTTACAACTCGTCACATTTGCTTGGATTTTTTTCGGTATTCAATCCCGATGCCGTAAAGGATACCAAACTCTATAAAGGCGCTATCCCATCCCGCTATGGCGGACGTCTTTCATCGCTGCTGGATGTGCGTATGAAAGAAGGCAACATCAAAAAGTTTGAAGCAACTGGTGGAGTGGGAACCATCTTTAGCCGACTTGCCATTGAAGGTCCGATTGTAAAAGACAAAGGATCTTTTATCATAGCCGCGAGGAGGTCCTACATCGATGTGCTGGCCCGGCCTTTTGTTCAACTGTTGAAGGATGGCGGAGCACTTAATTTCTATGATCTCACCATGAAGGCGAATTATAATTTGAATGATAAGAATCGCGTTTATGCGTCTGGGTTTTTTGGCCGTGATAATTTTTTGTTTGATAAGAATCAGGGTTTTAGTTGGGGAAATTCAACGGCTACGCTTCGGTGGAATCATATTTTTTCAAAGAGACTGTTTGCCAACGTAACGGGCGTGTACAGCAGCTACGATTATAAACTTCAATTTGGTTCGGACAATATCAACAACTTCAGATGGAGATCAAGTATCTCAAACTATATCTTCAAACCAGAACTGAGCTACTTTATTAACACTAACAACGAAGTGAACTTCGGTGGAGAAGTTATTTCTTATTCCTTTCAGCCGGCAAATGCTGTTGGTACTTCGAACGGGGAAGCAGTTGATGTAAGTCTTGCCAGAAAGTATAACCGCGAGAGTTCAGTCTACATTGGCAATAGTCAAAAGATCAGCCCGGCCTTTGCTGTTGAGTATGGCATGCGCTATTCGTTTTTTCAATACTTGGGTGAAGGATCATCGTATACCTACAACGATACGATTCCCGGCAAACGCAGAACACCTATATCTGAAAAGACATATAAGAAAGGAGAGACGATCGCCAGCTACGGCAATTGGCAGCCGCGATTCTCAGTTAAAGTTCAGTTGAACGAGCAGAGTTCAATTAAATCAAGCTACAACAGAATGGTGCAGTACCTTCACCTGATATCCAATACTACCGCGTCCAATCCGCTGGATGTTTGGACGCCAACCTCTAACAACATCAAACCTCAGTTGGCCGACCAGATGACGCTTGGTTATTTTAAAAACATCGGTAAAGCAAATCAATGGGAAGCTTCGGTGGAGGGATATCTTCGCTACACCGCCAACCAGATTGATTATATCGATGGTGCTGATTTACTCATCAATAAATATTTGGAGGGTGACTTGCTAAGTGGCAAAGGCCGCGCCTATGGGATGGAGTTTTATTTGCAGCGTAAGACAGGCCGATTGACGGGCTGGGTGAGTTATACACTTGGTAAAACCGAATTGAAGGTGGATGGTATCAATCGGGGTAATTGGTACCCCACGCGGTACGATCAACGCCACAATATTAAAGTGGCTGCCTTTTACGACATCAACAAAAAATGGAGCTTATCTGGTGACTTTATCTTCACGACTGGAACACCCACTACTTTCCCAACCTCACGTTATGTTTCTCAGGGAATACTTATTCCGTACAACGCCAATGAATCAAGAAACAATGTGCGCTTGAGTAGTTACAATCGACTTGATTTGTCTGTTCGCATGGAAGGAAAGCAATTCCGGCACGGCAAAGCAAGAAAGAATCGCGACTACTGGGTGTTTTCTTTGTATAACGTTTACGCCCGTAAAAATCCATTCTCAATTTATTTCACACAGCTGGACAAGCGGTATGTGAATGGAGATCCTCTTCAATCGCAGGCTGTGCAGTTGTCGATTATTGGATCGATTGTTCCGTCTGTCTCTTACAATTTCAAATTTTAAGCAATGAAGTCTATGAAACGATATAGTCAAATAGTAGTAGTATTAGTCGCTATAGCATTTGTGTTTTCTTCTTGCGAGACGGTCATAGATCCTAACCTACAAAAAGCTGATCCAGTTCTTGTGGTAGAAGCGTGGCTGAATAACAAACCGGGTGATCAGGTGATCAACCTGATGAAGACCCAACCTTATTTTGATAACACTACACCGCCAGGTGTTTCCGGTGCAACGGTAACAGTTCAGGATTCAGAAGGTGAAGTGATGTCTTTTTTGGAAGATCCAAATCAAAAAGGCACGTATCGTTGGAGTCCACTCGTGGGGAAAACGTTTGGCGAAGTGGGCAGAGGTTATAAACTCACTGTGACACTTAATGGTGAGACATTTGAGTCGGTTTCCTACATGGCGCGCGTTCCGGAGATCGATAGCATTACCTTTAAGTTTGAGGAGAAGAGCTCGTTCTATCCAAGAAATTCTTATACGGCTGAATTTTGGTCACGAGATCTGCCAGGTATGGGCGATACCTATTGGATTAAGACCATTAAGAATGACACTCTTCTGAACAAGCCTGCTGAAATCAGCCTGGCATTTGATGCCGGATTTTCGCAGGGCGGAAATTTTGATGGCGTGACATTCATTCCACCGATTCGCAGTAGCATAAATCCCAACAATACAGACGCTGATGGAAAAACTCTTTCTCCCTATTCGCCTGGAGATTCAGTTTACGTAGAAATACACTCGATCACCAACCAGACATTCAATTATTTGAATGAAGTTTCGGTGCAGACCAATCGCCCGGGCGGTTTTGGAGAGTTATTTTCTTCTCCGCTTTCAAACGTGTCGACTAACATCTACAACGCCAACCCAAAAGGGAGCAAAGTTGTTGGCTTCTTTAATGTGGCCGCTGTTTCTGGATTGGGAAAAAGACTGAAGAAATAGGAGGGAATAAAAAATGGCAAACCGAACATCGCACCGCTACAACCGCCTACCCTTGCTGTCTTCCGACCCTGGGGGAGTTCAGCAGGAGCTGGTCGTGCCGATTTGCCGGGGCAAAGATAGGAGATAATTCAGATTTTAAGATTTTAGAATTAAGATTTTGAGCGGTGAATCTGAAATGCAAGACGAGCTACGCCAATCCCGATAAATAAAGATTGAATTCCAGTGGACTGGCCGTCTCAAATCCATCAGCTTTCAGGTCTTCGAATATCTCCTCATCAAATTCCAGCTCGCGCAGTTCCGATTCTCCATTTTTGAAAATCGTTATTTCTGTGCCTTTGAAGTGAATGGGGTTGACCTTCACCAACACCTTCATGTCGTCTAACTCTTTTTTAAAGTATCGATTAACGATATTGTTTTCTTTTCCCATGCCTTTAATTTAGCATCATCATGATGCACTTGCTTTTACCGGAGTTGATTGAAACAGAACGCCTGATGTTGATGCGGCTAAGGTACGAAGATGCAGAAGAAATTTTTTACGCCTATGCCTCCAAGTCTGACGCAACCAGGTTTGTATCGTGGCCCACACATCAGTCCATCAGAGACACGCGCAACTATCTGAAGTACGCCATTCCCGGATGGAACCTGGGGATTGATTACTCTTTCGGCTTGCGATTAAAATCCACCAATCAATTGATTGGAAGTTTTGGGGTATTGAATGAAGATGGGAAACTTCAGTTTGGTTATATACTTAGTCCAACACAGTGGGGCAATGGCTACGCGACTGAGGTTTGCAAAGCCATGATGCCGTTATTGAAAATGCAACATAATGTTTTCAGGATTGGCACTTTCGTGGATGTTGAGAATATTGGGTCGGCAAAAGTTCTTTTGAAAACCGGTTTAATTCAGGAAGCCGTGCTGCCTAAATGGTTTCGGTTCATTAATCAGAACAATGAGCCGAAAGATTGCGCGCTGTTCAGGCTACCGTGATCGATTCAGGCGCCTCGATTTCTATTGAGTCCACCAGTTCGTCTTCCAAAATCGCGATCCAGGTTTTCAGGTACTTGACCACGTCCTGCCGCACATTGTAGTAAAGATTTCTTTCAGCGAGGGGAATGGTTTGTAAGATTTTTGGATCCGATAATTTTTCAAGATGGGCCAGGTCATCAATCGAAAAACCAAAGTTGATTAATTGCGAGATCACGTCATCAAACGGTAGACCATTCACGGGGCAATAGTCATTCAAGTGCTCGCTCCAGTCGCCATAACTTTGCATGGCTCTTCGGTGTATTTCTGCCTTGGTAAGCTTGGTTACTTCCTGCGCGAGAAAGCCGCAGTTGCACGCACCCATGTGGCCCCATTGATACACAGGATTGCTTTCAATATTTCGTGCCGTAATTCGAAGGGCTTCAATCAGTTCAAAACTAGCGTTGGCCATAAGAAAGCGTGTTAATGTTCAACGATAATCTAACCTGAAAGGGGGTACTTTTGTTCGATGAAGGTAGGGTCTTTTGATCATTATTTTGATTCCTTTTTCTAACTGCCAACTAAGTTTTACTTTTGGCACCTCTAATAAAACCTCGTATGAAACAATTTATTTCGTTGTCGCTGGCTTTGATTGTTTTTGGTTGTTCCACCGAAACGAAGAAGCAGGAAGCCCCAATAGAATCAGGTCTTGAATTGGCCAACATGGACTCAACCGTTCGGCCCCAGGATGATTTCTTTCGCTTCGTAAATGGAAACTGGATCAAGCGCACGGATATACCTGCCGATCGCGGTGCGTGGGGCTCGTTCAATGAGCTGGCAGAGTTTAACAACAAAGCAGTATTGGCTGTATTGAAGAAAGCGGGAGAGAACCCCAAGTACACAGAGGGAACTGATCAGCGCAAAGCGGCAGATTTTTTTAGTATCGGTATGGATTCCGCTCTTGCGGAAAGTGCTGGCCTGAACCCATTGAAACCTACGTTAGAAAAAATTGAGGCTATAAAAACCAAGGCCGATTTGCAGGCTTATTTGATTGAACAGGAGTTGGAAGGTGGTGGAGCATTTTTTGGGTTTCAGGTTTTTCCTGATTTAAAGAACAGCAAAAAGATGGCGGCTTATCTGGGATCAGGCGGAATCGGTTTGCCCGAGCGCGATTATTATGTGAAGACCGATGCGAAGTCGAAAGAGACGCGTGAAAAATACAAGGAACACGTAGCGAACATGTTGGGGTTGATTGGTGTGGATGCAGCCGTGGCAAAAAAATCGACAGAGAGAATTTTAGCACTTGAATCTCAACTGGCAAAGGCGACATTGACCAAAGAGGAAAGTCGTGATCCTGTGAAGCAGTACAATAAAAAGTCTGTTGCTGAACTTACGGCATTAACCCCCTCCATCAATTGGCCAGGTTATTTTGCATCACTTGGCGTGAAAGAAGATTCGATCATCGTGACCGAGCCTGTGTTCATGAAAGAAGTGGAGAAGATCATCAATACCTATGGTTGGAATGACATTAAAGTGTATTTGAAATGGACTGCTTTGCGTGGCGCTGCACCTTTCTTAAGTCACGATGTTGTGCAGGAAGCCTTCAATTTCAATAGCAAATACATGCGGGGTGTGGATCAGATGCGTCCTCGTTGGAAACGTGTGTTAAATACTACCGACAACTTCCTGGGTGAAGCAATTGGTAAATTGTATGTAGATGAAAACTTTCCTCCCGAGGCGAAACAGAAAGCCATGGAGATGGTGGAGAACATCAAACTGGCTTTTGCGGAACGCATCAAAAATGTCGATTGGATGTCGGACTCTACCAAGAAAGCGTCATTAAAAAAACTGAGCACGTTTACTGTAAAGATTGGCTATCCCGATGAGTGGAAGAACTATGCAGGCCTCGTTATCGAAAAGGCTCCGGAAAAAGCATCTTATTATCAGAATGTTGCGAATGCATCCAAATATGTAGTTCAGCAAAACATTGCCAAACTCGGCAAGCCGGTGAATAACAAAGAATGGGCGATGACACCGCAGACCGTCAATGCGTATTACAATCCATTGTTTAATGAGATTGTTTTTCCTGCCGGGATATTGCAACCTCCATTCTATAATTATAAGGCAGATGAAGCCGTTAACTACGGTGGAGTAGGTGCGGTTATCGGTCACGAGATTTCTCATGGCTTCGATGATCAGGGCAGTCAGTTTGATGCGGAAGGCAATTTGAAAAACTGGTGGCAGGAAGATGATCTCAAGAAATTTAAGGAGCGGGGTAAAGCACTGGCCGATCAGTTTAGTAAATACGAGCCGCTGCCGGGCGTGGTTGTTCAAGGGCAGTTTACGTTGGGTGAGAACATCGGAGATTTGGGGGGCTTGAGCGTGGCGTATGATGGCTTGCAACGTTTCTATCGTGAGCATAAAAAGCCCGGATTGATTGATGGATATACACCTGAGCAGAGATTCTATTTGTCCTGGGCTACAGTATGGCGGATAAAGTATAAAGATGAGACCCTCAGAACGCAGGTGAATACCGATCCGCATAGTCCTGGTATGTTCCGGGCAAACGGTCCGATTTCAAACATTAAGGAGTTTTATGATGCCTTTGGAGTGAAACCGGGCGATAAAATGTATCGCGAAGAAAAGGATCGGGTTAAGATTTGGTAGAAAGTAAACCCTTTACTATACTTGCGCATAATTCATTTAAACTCATCATGGGAAGAGGAGATAAGAAAACAAAAAAAGGAAAAATCGCTATTGGTTCTTTCGGTAATTCAAGAAGAAGAAAGTCTGCGAAAAAAGTTGCCGTAGCATCTAAGTCTGAAGTAACAATGGGTTCAGTGGATGTGAAGCCAAAGGCAAAAAGAGTTTCTAAGAAAAAAGAAGCAGCAGAATAAAGAATGAAAAATTTTCAAAATATAGCTTGGTGGTGGCATCTGTCGAAATTCGATCGGTGAACGGCTATGTTTTAATAAATGACTTTAAATTTTGAAAAGCCCGCCCCGATCCATCGGGGCGGGCTTTTTTATGCCTAGCCCGTCTCTTTAAGGAGAAGGTGGCCGAAGGCTGGATGAGGTAAAACAAAGATGTAGACTTTTATGAAGTACAAACTTACAACCCGATCAAAGAAGCTCCTGGCAGATACGCTCACACCGGTGAACATCTATCTGAAGCTTCGCGATGTATTTGCCGGAAGTCTTCTGTTGGAAAGTTCCGACTATCACGGACATGAGAATAGCTTGTCATTTATCTGCTGCGAGCCAATGGCTTCTTTTCAGGTAAAAGACGAAACGATAGAGACCAGATTTCCGGACGGAAAGAAATTCAAAGAACCAATCGCCTCGAAAGGACTCGTGCTTCAGAAGCTGGACGAGTTTCGTCAGTCTTTTGAAGGGGAGCAATCGCATGCCAAGTACAATTCAAATGGTATTTTTGGATACATGGTGTATGACACCGTGCGGTACTTCGAGGATGTTCCTATTCAGGTTTCTCAGAGCTCAATTCCAGATGTGTTGTATAAGCTGTATCGCTATGTGATTGTAGTCGATCATTTTTCGAATGAGCTCACATTATTCGAAAACGTGTTTGATCAAACTATCAATTCAGGGTTGGAGAGATTGGAGAAGATTATTTACAGCAATCGCTTTTCAACCTTTTCTTTTCATTCGGCCGGAGATGAAACTTCGAATGTTTCGGATGCTGAATATGTAGAGATGGTGAAATCCGGAATCAAACATTGCCACCGCGGTGATGTGTTTCAGATTGTTTTATCCAGAAGGTTTACCAGTGGATTTAAAGGAGATGAGTTTAATGTGTATCGCGCACTGAGATCGATTAACCCTTCACCTTATCTCTTTTATTTCGATTACGGAAGCTTTAAGATTTTTGGATCATCACCCGAGGCTCAGATTCAAATAAAGAATGGTGAGGCTAGTATCTACCCAATCGCAGGAACCTTTAGAAGATCGGGCAACGACAAAGAAGACGCTGCACTCGCTGCAAAACTCTCGCTCGATGAGAAAGAGAATTCAGAGCATGTGATGTTGGTCGATTTGGCCAGAAATGACTTAAGCCGTGATTCGAAGGAAGTGACCGTGGAGGTGTTCAAAGAAGTACAGTATTATTCGCATGTTATTCATTTGGTTTCGAAAGTAACCGGCCATCTCCATGCAGGCGCCTCGCCTTTGAAACTTGCGGCTGATACGTTTCCTGCAGGAACCTTATCTGGTGCGCCAAAACCAATGGCCATGAATCTGATCAATAAGTATGAAAATATAAACCGGAGTTTTTACGGTGGTGCTATCGGCTTCATTGGATTTAACGGTGATTTCAACCATGCTATTATGATTCGCACATTTTTAAGTCAGGATAACAAATTGATTTATCAGGCAGGTGCAGGTGTGGTGGCTAAGTCAATCCCTGAAAATGAATTGCAAGAAGTAAACAATAAACTGGAAGCATTACGAAAGGCCATTGCTATGGCGGAGAAGATTTAGACTATGAAAATATTAGTACTCGACAACTACGATTCGTTCACCTACAATCTGGTTCACATCATTCGTGAACTGGGATATCCAATGGATATTTTCAGGAATGATAAAATTGCGCTGGATCAGGTAAAGGCATACGACAAAATACTATTATCGCCAGGTCCTGGTATTCCGGATGAGGCCGGGATTATGAAGGATGTGATCAAGACATATTCCCCTTCGAAAAGTATTTTGGGCGTTTGTCTGGGCCATCAGGGTATCGCTGAAACTTTTGGTGCAAAACTTTTTAACATTCCCAATGTTCTTCATGGTGTCACGTCAAAGGCAATTGTGACGGATAGTTCAGAGAAACTGTTCAAGGATATCCCAACTCAATTTGAGGTCTGTCATTATCATTCCTGGGCGGTGCTTCCTGAGAGTATCACACCAGAACTGACGGTGACTGCAACAAATGCTGATGGGTTGGTGATGGCGATTTCTCATAAAAAGTATGATGTGCGAGGTGTTCAATTCCATCCCGAATCAATCATGACAGAACATGGAAAGAAAATGATCGAAAACTGGCTGAGACTATGAAAGAGATATTAAGCGAACTGATTGAGCATAGATCGTTGAGCAAAGACACCGCCCGTCAGGTGCTGGTGGAATTGGCATCGGGCAAACATAATCCCAGCCAGATGAGTGCGTTCATGACGGTGTACATGATGCGCGCTATTACAATCGATGAGTTGCAGGGCTTTCGCGATGCAATGTTAGAGCTCTGTGTTCCTATTCGGTTTGACGAACCGGTGATGGACGTTTGCGGAACCGGAGGAGATGGAAAGAACACATTTAATATTTCAACACTTTCCTCTTTTATTGTTGCAGCAGCTGGTCAACCGGTTTCTAAGCATGGTAACGTTGGAGTCTCTTCCATTTGCGGATCGTCTAATCTCTTGCAGCACTTTGGATATGAGTTTACCAACAATGTCGATGAACTTCGAAAAAGTCTGGACCGTGCAAATATTTTTTTCATGCACGCACCATTATTTCACCCCGCTATGAAAAATGTTGGACCGATTCGGAAAGAGTTAGGCGTAAAAACTTTTTTTAATATGCTAGGGCCGATGGTGAATCCTGCATTTCCACCCCGCCAGCTTGTTGGCGTTTTCAGTCTTGAACTTGCCCGTCAATACGGTTATCTCTATCAAAACTCGAAAAAGGATTTTGTAGTTCTTCACGACCTTCAAGGTTATGATGAAATATCGTTAACCGGACCTTTTAAGATTTTCACCAACAGTGGTGAGAAAATATTGGAGCCTTCCGATTTGGGTCTTCCTCAAGTGCGTGCAGATGAACTGAGTGGTGGAGAAACGATTGAAGAATCGGCATCTATATTTTTAAATATTCTTGAAGGTAAAGGAACTGAAGCTCAAAATGCAGTCGTGATAGCGAACGCAGGTATGGCACTGTATACTGGCCATCAGAAGGAGGGAATCAAATCGGCCATTGACAAAGCCCGTGAATCTTTGGTTTCCGGAAAAGCCCTCTCCACTTTTAAAAAACTATTGAACAAGTAAGCAATGAATATTCTCGATCAGATCATTGAGTTTAAAAGAAAAGAAGTAGCGGAACGAAAGTCACTCTACCCGGTGAAGCTTTTGGAACAGAGTATTTACTTTTCTTCACCAACAGTTTCCTTAAAGAAATACCTCACTCGTCCTGATAAAAGCGGGATCATTGCGGAGATCAAGAGAAAGTCTCCTTCGAAGGGAGTAATCAATCCTCATGTATCTATCGAACGCACCTCGATTGGTTACATGCAGGCCGGTGCATCAGCGCTTTCAATACTTACCGACAAACAATTCTTTGGTGGAAGCAACGATGATCTTACCACCGCACGAAAGTTTAATTTTTGTCCTATTCTTCGCAAAGAATTTATTATCGAAGAATATCAAATCACGGAAGCCAAATCAATTGGGGCCGATGCAATCCTTTTAATTGCTGCTGTACTTTCGCCAGAAGAGGTGAAGAAGTTTACTGCCTTCGCTCACTCATTGGGTCTAGAAGTTCTGATGGAAGTTCATGACGAGATTGAACTAAGAAGTAATTTGGATGCCGGAGTGGATTTGATAGGCGTGAACAATCGCAACCTCAAAACATTTGAACTGAGTATTGACACAAGCAAGTGTCTGGCCCCGTTGATACCGGATCATGTTGTGAAAGTCTCCGAGAGCGGCATTGAATCACCAGAGGCAATTATTGAATTGAAGAAACATGGCTTCAAAGGATTTCTGATCGGTCAAACGTTTATGCAGGAAAGCCGGCCAGATAAGGCTGCTATGGAATTCATTAAGGAGCTGCGGAAGCAAGAGGGGAAATAAAATGACAAAGAAATTGAAGCTCAAGATCTGTGGCATGCGCGATACCGATAATATTTTGGAGGTGTCCGCCTTGCAACCTGATTATATGGGCTTTATTTTTTATGCGAAATCAAAACGCTTTGTGGGAAATGATTTTGTGATTCCTGCGGGATTATCAAAGAGTATAAAAAGAGTCGGGGTGTTTGTGAACGAGACAACGGAACAGATTATCGAATTGATGAAACTCCATCAGTTGGACTTAGCGCAATTGCACGGAGAAGAATCTGTTGGGCAGTGCGCAGACTTAAAAGCAGCTGGCTTTGGTGTGATCAAAGTATTTTCAATAGGTGAACAGTTTGATTTCGCAGGTGTTAAGCCATACAAAAAAGACGTTGACTATTTTCTGTTTGATACCAAAAGCGAAAACTATGGCGGCACAGGAAGGTCTTTCAACTGGAACTTGCTGGAGAATTACGATCAGGAAGTTCCATTTTTTCTGAGCGGAGGACTATCTATTTCAAATATTAAAAGTGTATCTCAGCTAAAGGCAACGAATTTACATGCGATTGATATTAACAGCGGTGTAGAAGTGAAGCCCGGCTTGAAAGACGTTGAAAAAATGAACGAACTCAAACATATTCTCCATTCTAACTTCTGAATTCTATATTCTGACTTCTAACTTCTGATTTTATGAAATACACGGTGAACGACAAAGGATACTACGGGAAATTCGGTGGCGCTTATATTCCCGAGATGTTATATCCCAATGTGGAAGAGTTGCGCGAAAATTATCTGAAGATTATTTACGAGGCTGAATTTCAAAAAGAATTTCATCAGTTGTTGCACGATTACGTGGGCAGACCTACGCCTTTGTATTTCGCCAAGCGACTTTCAGAGCGTTATCACGCGAAAGTTTATTTAAAACGCGAAGACTTATGTCATACGGGTGCTCATAAGATCAATAACACCATCGGGCAGATTTTATTGGCGAAGCGGTTGGGCAAACAGAAGATCATTGCCGAGACAGGTGCTGGTCAGCATGGTGTAGCAACCGCAACAGTGTGTGCATTGATGGGCATGGAGTGCATTGTGTACATGGGCAAGTTGGATATGGAACGCCAGCGACCTAATGTGGAGCGCATGCGAATATTGGGAACGAAAGTAGTACCGGCACTCAGTGGTAATATGACATTGAAGGACGCTACCAACGAAGCCATGCGTCATTGGATCAATCACCCGGTGGATACACATTACATTATCGGTTCTGTTGTTGGACCTCATCCGTATCCGGATATGGTGGCGAGGTTTCAGTCGGTAATCAGTGAAGAAATGAAAACCCAACTTCAATCTGAAATCGGCAATCCTTTTCCGGATTATGTGATTGCGTGTGTAGGTGGTGGAAGCAATGCGGCTGGTGCCTTTTATCATTATCTGGATAATGAGCATGTGAATCTTATCGGTGTAGAAGCAGCGGGTTTGGGAATTGATTCTGGTGAGTCCGCAGCTACGACTGCATTGGGCAAACCGGGAGTGCTTCATGGAAGTAAGACATTGTTGATGCAAACGGAAGACGGGCAGGTGATTGAGCCATATTCTATTTCAGCAGGATTGGATTATCCGGGCATCGGTCCGATTCATGCACATTTATTTGATGTAGGGCGAGTTCAATTCCTAAGCGCTACTGATGATGAGGCAATGAATGCCGGAATAGAATTAAGCAGAACTGAGGGAATCATTCCGGCAATTGAATCAGCGCATGCTGTTGCTGTATTGAAAAAAATGGAGTTGGATAAGGATGATGTTGTTGTTATCAATTTAAGCGGGCGCGGTGACAAAGATTTGGAAACGTATATCCGCTGGGGAAAATATTGATATGAGATTATTGATAATTTCCGTTGGCCTTTTTCTTTTTCAAAGTTGCTCGGAGAAAAAACCGGTGATTGATCAAGAGGCTTATAAACTTGAGATAGACAACTGGCATTTGAAAAGAGTAGCTGATCTCAAAGCTGAAAATGGTTGGCTCAATCTTGCCGGTCTGTTCTGGCTAAAGGAAGGCATCAATTCTTTTGGGAGCGATCAAAAGAATGACCTCGTTTTTCCGGAAGGAAAGATATCGAGAAGGGCCGGTTTTTTTGTACGGAAGAATGGTATTGTCAGCATGCAGGTGTTGCCCGATGTCAATATCATGGCCGATGGTAAGCCAGTGAAAGACGTTATTATTTTTCACCCTGATTCAACTTCCAATCCAAAGCTTGAACATGGCTCATTGAGGTGGAGTGTCATAAAACGGAATGATTTGATAGGAGTGAGGTTGCGCGATCTGGAAAGTAAAACTGCGCAAGAATTTCAAGGCGTTGAATACTATGCCGTCAACTCCGACTGGAGAGTGGATGCATTGATGGAGCAATCTGATACCGCCAAGAGAATCAGTATTACCAATGTATTGGGACAAACATTTGAACAAACATCACCCGGAATGCTTGTGTTTTCAATCAACGAAAAGGAATACCGACTTGATGCATTAGAAGAAGGCGAAGAGCTCTTCATCATCTTTGGAGATTCTACAAATGCAAATGAAACATATCCTTCCGGCAGATACGTGTATGCGAACAAGCCCGATTCAACCGGAAGAACAATACTCGATTTTAATAAGGCATATAATCCGCCATGTGCCTTCACAGCATTTGCAACGTGCCCACTGCCACCGAAACAAAACGTGCTGAGCTTATCTGTTCGGGCCGGTGAGAAGAAATACAATGATGGACATCACTAATGAAACAACGATGAATCGAATTCAAAAACTATTTACAGAGAGAAAGGAAAATATTCTCAACGTCTTTTATACCGCGGGTTTTCCATCGCTGAACGACACACCTGAGATCGCGAAAAGTTTGGAGCAAGCGGGTGCGGATATTATCGAGATCGGCATTCCTTTTTCCGATCCAATCGCAGACGGACCCGTAATACAAGAAAGCAACAAGATTGCTCTTGATAATGGAATGACACTGAAGAAGCTTCTCGAACAGGTGAAGGAGATAAGAAAGACTGTAAAGCTTCCGATTATCCTGATGGGATATCTCAATCCCGTGATGCAGTATGGGATTGAAAATTTTTGTAAAGACGCAGCGGCAGCAGGAGTTGACGGAATGATTCTACCTGACATGCCCATGGATGAGTATCAGTCTGAATACAAATCTATTTTTGACTCGAATGGATTAAGTAACACGTTTTTAATTTCTCCAACTACTTCCGAAAAACGTATCCGGCAAATCGAAGAGGTGAGCAATGGGTTTATCTATGCGGTATCGGCATCGAGCACAACCGGTGCTAAGGTTGGATTCAGTGCTGAGCAAGAAGACTATTTCAAAAAACTGAAGTCATTAAGATTGAAGAATCCATTTTTAATCGGCTTTGGTATTTCGAGTCATGAAACATTTTCAAAAGCAGGTGAGTATAGTGCAGGCGCAATCGTAGGCAGCGCTTTTATCTCGATGCTCAAGGAAAGCAAAGACTTGAAACACGATATCCCAAAATTTGTAAGAGAACTTAAATCCAAACCCTAATTCTTAAGGCTTAATTTCAAATATGATTATCCAGTTACAGCAAAATATTTCCGATACACAGAAATCCGCGATCATTGACGTTGTGGGGAAACTTGGTTATAAATCCACGGAAGTAAAGACACAACGAGGCAACTACCTGGTCAGTATTGGCAAGAAGGAGTTTGACATTCGCTCGGTGGGACACCTTCCCGGCATTGCCGACATTCACCGGGTTTCAGATGATTACAAACTCGTCTCACGCAAGTGGAAGGTGGATCGTTCTCAAATTGATTTGGGCGATGGCGTTATTATCGGTGGGGATTCTCTTTCGATTATGGCTGGTCCTTGTTCAATTGAAACGGAAAAGCAGGTAGAAGACACGATCGCGCACCTGAAGAAGAACAACGTGAGCGTTATGCGTGGTGGAGTATTCAAGCCTCGCAGTTCTCCATATGCCTTTCGCGGGTTGGGAGTTGATGGTTTGAAGATGTGGCATCAGCAAGCGAAACGAGCGGGCATTAAAATCATTAGCGAAGTGATGCAGGTATCGCAGATTGCAGAGATGTATGACTACATCGACATCTTCCAGGTAGGAGCGAGGAACACACAAAACTTTAATTTGCTAGACGAGCTTGGTAAGGTAGACAAGCCCGTGATGATAAAGCGTGGAATATCCGGAACCATAGAAGAACTGCTCTCATCGGCTGAATATGTTTTCTCTGGTGGCAATGAAAAACTGATTCTCTGTGAACGAGGAATTCGCACGTATGAGAAGGCTAGTCGAAATACGTTGGACATTAATGCCATTCCTATTTTAAAAGAGAAATCGCACTTGCCAGTTGTGGCCGATCCTTCGCATGGCATCGGCATTCGCGAATATGTAGAGCCTGTTGCACTTGCAGCGGTGATGGCAGGTGCAGATGGAATTATTTATGAGACGCATCAGAAACCTGAGGAAGCATTTAGCGATGGCGCACAGACCTTGGATTTCAATGAGTCGTCACAACTGATTTCAAAGTTGAGAAAGGCTTTCGAATTACGGGAGAGTTTCTAAATTCATATCCAAATAATTTGTTTTATGACACTCTACGGAATAAAAAACTGCAACACCGTAAAGTCCGCGGTGGACTGGCTGAAGAAGAGCAAAGTGGAGTTTGAGTTTCATGATTATAAAGCGAAAGGAATCACCGAAGCGAAACTCAAAGATTGGAGCAAGCAAGTAGGATGGGAGAGTCTGCTAAACAAACGTGGTACAACCTGGCGTCAATTGGACGACAAAGTTCAGGCGGGAGTGGTGAATGAGAAATCAGCGATTGCGTTGATACTCGAAATGACGAGCGTGATCAAACGGCCTCTGATTGAGAAGAACGGAAAAGTAGTCGCGCTTGGATTTGATGAAAGTGAATACGCCAAAGTTTTCTCGTCTAAGTAATCAGCCATTCTGATAAGTTTTCTCTGAGCTCACCGAGTTCCTGAGTAGGTCAAAATCCTTATATTTGATGCTTTCAAACGTTTGCAAAGCATGCCTTTGACCTCATCGAAAGCACAACAAAAGACCTCGTTATCAGATTTGAACACAGCACGTAAGGCCTACGAGCTGATGTGTGTGGGCCGCAGTATGGCCGATACCTACGAAGAGAACAGGGAGGTATGCAGTAAGTATGTGCACAGTACTTCGCGTGGCCACGAAGCGATTCAACTTGCTGCCGGGTTTCAACTGACATCCAGTGATTATGTATCGCCCTACTATCGCGATGAATCGATGTTGCTCGCAATTGGATTGCAACCCTATGAGTTGATGCTGCAACTGATGGCCAAACGTGATGATCCCTTCTCAGGCGGACGAAGTTATTATGGACATCCCTCGGTGAAGCGTGAAGGTTTTCCAACCATACCACATCAAAGTTCGGCCACGGGCATGCAGGCAATTCCGGCCACGGGCATGGCACATGGCATTGCTTATTTGGAATCGCAAGGCTTGCTAACCAAAAAAAGCAAACCAGTTGTGTTGTGTTCGCTTGGCGATGGCTCGGTGACTGAAGGTGAAGTAGCGGAGGCTTTTCAAATGGCGGTATTAAAAAAGCTTCCAATCGTATATCTCGTTCAAGATAATGATTGGGGTATATCCGCAACGGGCACAGAAATGCGGACCATGGATGCGTACGAATATGCCGCAGGCTTCAAAGGAATGGAACGCATGCGAGTAGATGGCTCCGATTTTTTAGATTCTTATTCAGGTCTTCAAAAAGCTTTTGATTACGTTCGGAATGAGCGAGCACCCATTCTGGTTCATGCCAAATGTCCTTTGCTTGGTCATCATACTTCGGGTGTGAGAAAAGAATGGTATCGCGGTGATAATTTGATCCGGCAACAGCAAGATGATCCGATTCTAAAACTGGAAGCCTATTTGTTGGCGCAAGGAGAAACTGAGAAGTCTCTTTCTGAAATTAAAAGCAGAGCCGTAGAGAGAGTTAAAGCAGATTATGAAAAGGCGTTGCGCTCGCCTGATCCTGATGTGAATGATTTTGATTCGCATGAGTTTGCCCCAACGCCCATCACACATGAAACGGGCAACCGGTCACCAAAGAAAGGTGAGAAGGTGGTGATGGTCGATGCGGCTTTACATGCAGTGGACGAGATTTTAAGTAAACATCCCGAAGCGTTGTTTTATGGGCAAGATGTTGGCGGAAGATTGGGCGGAGTATTTCGCGAAGCAGCAACGCTCGCACAGAAGTATGGAGATGCACGGGTCTTTAACACTCCGATACAGGAAGCATACATTGTTGGATCAACTGCTGGTATGTCGGCAGTGGGAGCGAAGGCAATTGTGGAAATTCAGTTTGCCGATTACATCTGGCCGGGAATCAATCAGCTGGTGGAAGAGCTTTCCAAGAGTTGTTATCTCTCCAAAGGAAAATTTCCAGTTCAGGCATTAATTCGTGTTCCAATTGGAGCCTACGGTGGTGGTGGTCCTTATCATTCGGGAAGTATTGAATCTACGCTGCTCAATATTCGTGGAATTAAAGTGGTGTATCCATCCAATGCAGCTGACATGAAAGGTTTGATGAAGGCTGCCTTCTATGACCCCAATCCTGTTGTGATGCTGGAGCACAAAGGTTTGTATTGGAGCAAAGTGCTAGGCACGCAAGAAGCAAAGACCATTGAACCGGACGATGAATATCGTATTCCTTTGGGCAAAGCGAACATCGTTCAACAAGCAGACGAGCAATCAATAGAAAAAGGTGAGAGCGCTGTGATAATCACATACGGGATGGGCGTGTACTGGGCGAAAGAAGCTTCGAAGTCATTTGTAGGAAAAGTAGAGATCATCGATCTGCGAACGCTTAACCCTTTGGATTGGAATATGATTGAGAACTCTATAAAGCGACATGGTCGGGCTTTTGTACTAACGGAGGAACCTCTATTGAATTCTTTTGCGGAGTCGTTGGCTGGACGAATATCGAAAGAATGTTTCCGTTATCTCGATGCACCCGTCTGGACCTTAGGTGCTGCTAATCTTCCAGCTGTTCCGCTAAATGTCGATCTTGAAAAAATGATGCTGCCGAATTCTGAGAAGGTGAAGGAAGAGTTGGCGAAGCTTTTAAGCTATTAACCTTTTCGACTTTGAGCTTTCTTTAAACCTTCTACTTTCGACTTTTGACTTTAAACTCATTTAGAAAGGATATCCAATTCCAATATTATAAATCACCGGCTCGCGATTGTAACTGTATGGCTTGTAGAACCTCAGTTTATTCAACACAAATCGTTCGCCTTCGTCCCGTGCAGGGTCCCATGCTTTAATGCCAACGTCTAACCGAAGAATGAGAAAGCTGAAGTCAAAGCGCAATCCAAAACCTGTGCCTATACCAAACTGTTTATAGAATTGCTTTACGTCAAACTTAGCCTTGGGGTCATCCGTGCTTTTCAATGCCCACACGTTTCCAAAGTCAACAAACAAACCAGAACTCACAAAACCGAATAGCTTCTGTCGCAACTCAATGCTTCCTTCAATCAAAACATCGCCCGGCCGTTCGTATTTGTAGTCAAAGTATCCATTGCCTGTTATGTTAGAACTGACAGGCGGTGGCACAGAGCCAACGCCTAGTCGTCTTGGTCGCCAGGCCCTTACACTATTACTTCCTCCGGCAAAGAAATTCTTTTCATACGGCAAAACATTTCCGCCTCCATACGTGTGGCCAATTCCTGAGTTGATACGATAAGCAAGCGACCGGCTTTTATCGATGATCATGTTCTTTCGAAAGTCAAAGCTCATACGGACATACTTATAGATCTGAAGATTTTCTTTTTCTAAAATCTTTGGCGTCCAGAAATTAAGAAATGTTCCTCCCGCCTCTAGCGTGGTTCTGATAATGTAAGAGTCTTTGTCTTTGTTACCATAGTTGTTGGGGTTCCACGTCATGGCAAAGATCATACTGCTCACGAACGACTTCTTAAACGCGTTGATCAGATTGTTTCCCTGATCTTGTTGCAACTTCAGGAGTAGATCCTGGAAACCCGTGCTGATATCGGAATTGATAATGTTTAAGTTGACTGCCGTGAGGGAGAATTGTCTTTTTTGATTGATGTCCCAGTTATAGGCACCGCTTACGTTTGTGATGCCTCGCTTATACTCAGGTCGATTAGAATACGTAAATCCGGAAGTGATTTTAGTTCGAGGGTTGTATTGGCCGTATTTATAAAATCTTTTTTCTTTCAGCGGAAGCAGGAACCGTGGAAAAATAAGGGAGCCATTTAAACTGGCCTCTGTACTTTTGTATACGTTGTTGTCTTCGGTTGCCGAAGCCACACCTTCAAAGCCAAATCGCCCGTTGATCTCACCAATCTCAAGTCCTCTGAATAGATTTCTTTTCTTTAAGCTAAGATTCAGGTAAGGACCGGGGAAACCCTGCGTCACCGTTACACCAATTTCATTTGACAATGAATACAAATCAAGAGGGCTCGTGAAAATGTTGGCAATGAATTTCCCACCTGAGGTATCGTAGTTGATGTTCACGAATTTGAAATTATCCAGGTTGGCCAACTGTCGCTGGCTGGTGAATGTTTTGGTTCGGCTGTAGAGGCTGTCTTTGTTGATGAAAATACGTTGACTTAAGATCTTCTTGCTATAGTTATCGCGAAAGTAATTGAAGGTGATGTTGTGAAATTCTTCGTGCTGCCGTTTGATGTTCCCATATGTTTTTACACTGGCATCGGTAGTCATCGATACCGAATCGATTACAAATCGCTTATGATAATTTCGTTTCGGAGGATTTTGAATAGAAATTCGTAAGGCAATCTTGTGATTTGTTTTATAGGTAGTGTCCACATCGAAATCGATGTACTGCCGGCTGAAATCAAAATAGCCTCTGTCTTTCAGAAGTAAATCAATTCGTTCGCGCTCCTGATTTAACTTGTCCTGGTTGTACCGGTCGCCCTTCTTGAGGTAGCTGGCGGCCTGTGCCATTGCCAGTATATTTCGAACTATACTGTCTTCAATCGAATAGAGAATCGTATCATATGAATAGGGGCTGCCTGGATTGATGATATACGTGACGCCAACTCGCCTTTTGAATTCAATCGTTTTGTTGGTCGTGTTCCCCAGAAAAAATCCATTAAGCTGAAGGTGACTATTAAGTTTTTTCTCCGTGGCGGCTACTGCTGCTGTGTCAAATACAGCCACTTGTTCACCCCATTGCATCAGAATATTTCCCGTGTTGATTTTCTTATCGATGCCATCGATTTTCTTTTGCTTGCGAAAAGCGAGATTATTTTTCTTTCGCTGCGATGAAGCTCTGGCAATTTTTTTGTCAAACTTATCGGTGATCACTTTTCTATTGGCCTCTAGTTTCTCGGGCTTGAAGCGCTTCTTTCCGGCATAGTACATCCACACCAATGTGTTGATGGGCAGGCCAATGAATTTACTATTAGCCTTCTTTACATAGAGGTCGGATAAGCCGTCCTTTGAAAAGCCTTTGGGAGCTTTTATGGTTTGCAGGTACAGCAGTTTTTCGTTTTCCTTGAGGTAGGTAGTGGCAATGCAACCTGATAGAAGCAATGGAAGTGCGCAGACAATCAGAAAATATTTATATTTCCTCCTGAAGGAGCCCCACATGATCTCAAAAGCAAAAATCAAATTCATCAAATCATTGCAAGTAAAGAAATACAGGCTTGAGGAGCAATGCTTTGTCGTGGAAGGTGCTAAAAGTGTGGCGGAATTACTCCGATCGGATTTTGAAGTTGACAGCCTGGTGGCCACCACGGATTTTCTCCGCCAGACTGGACAGCAGATAAAAAAAGGTATTGAGATCATCGAGGCAACCGAAAATGAATTGTCGGGTCTGGGTGCATTCCAATCCAATGAGACGGTTGTCGCAATTGCCAGAATGAAGTCAAACCAGCCTCTCGTACTTCAGCCTAATGAGTATGGATTGATGCTCGATGATATTCGCGACCCTGGAAATTTGGGCACGATTATCAGGATTGCAGATTGGTATGGAATTAATAAGATCTTAGCGTCTGATCAGTCGGCAGATTTCTATAACTCAAAAGTAATTAGCGCTTCGATGGGATCGTTTTGTCGGGTGAACGTGTACTACACATCACTCACGCCTTATCTCGAAAAAAATAACGCTACTCTTTATGGCACTTTTTTAAACGGTGTGAATGCGCATCAGGTAAAATACGGCAAGGGTGGTTTTGTGGTGATTGGTAATGAAGCTCACGGCATTTCTTCGTCAGTCGAGAAATTTGTTCACCATCGAATCTCAATACCGCGATATGGCGAGGCAGAATCGCTTAATGCCGGAGTGGCAACTGCTATCGTACTGGATAATATCCGAAGGTCACAGGAATGAATTGCTGCCCTGAGCGGCTTCCTCAGAAAGTCGTTCAGCATGTTCTTGCCCCAGATACCGGTCAATAATATAATGTCCAAGATAGATCAGTGGCGTGAGTAGAATCGCTACCACAAACTTGTAGATGTAGTTGGTGATACCGATGGCAACGATCTGACTGTTGGAGAATGTTCCGTAAAAGGCAATGAACAAAACAACGAAGCTATCAATCAATTGAGAGACCAATGTAGATCCGGTAGCCCGAAGCCATAATTTTTTCGGTCCTGTCACCTTTCTGAGTTGTTGAAAAACAAACACGTCCATCAGCTGCCCCAAAAGAAAGGCAGCCAGTGAGCCAATGATAATGCGTTGCCCTTGCCCGAATATTTTATTGAAGGCATACTGCATGTTAAAGTAATTTCCTTCTGCGTCTTTCCCGTTTGCTTCCAGCCACCATTGTGCAGGAGGCAACTTCATGGTAAAGAAGATCACAATAAATGAATAGGCGATCAGAGCGGCCGTGAGATAGCTGATGCGTTTTACACCGGGTTTACCGAAGTACTCGTTAATCAAATCGGATGTGATGAACACCACCGGCCAGATAACAGCGCCTGCAGTGAGGTTGAAGTCCATGGTAAAGCCAAGAATGTTTAAGTTGGCCGGATTTAAGCCAAGCGTGTTCTCGCCTGAGAATATTTTCACGCCAATCATTTCAGCGACCAATGCATTCGTCAGAAAGATGCCGCATAGGATAATGAAGAGTCTGTTTTTCTTGGCCTCAACAAGGGGGTTGTTCATGCTTCAATGTCAATGGTTTCGCCTTCAATTGCAAGCTCTGTTTTAGGAAAGATGGAGCGCGCTTCTTCGAGCACGGGCACGAGGTCTTTGTAGCGGGCAGAGAAATGACCAATCACCAGTTTGCCAACTTCGGCCAGCACAGCTTGTTGGGCTGCTTGTTTGGCGGTACTGTGTTGTGTCTCGTCAGCTTTATCTCTTTCTTCTTCCATGAAGGTAGCTTCATGATATAGAACATCAACCTTGCTGATTTGTTTTGTGATGGTTTCGGTGTAAGCCGTATCCGAACAATAAGCATATGAAAACGACCGGTGGGGTGGGAGTGTGTAATTTTTATACGGATATAAAACATTGCCTTGCTCATCCAGCACATCACGGCCGGCCTTCAGGATGACGATATGCTGCATGAACATTCCGGAAGGAAGTTTGTCCTTGTCAATGTGATATGGCTTTGTCTTTTCGCGAAATAAAAATCCATGGCAGGGGACTTTGTGAACCAACGGAATAGTTTCAACGGTTAATGCATCGTCTTGAAAAATTACCTCTTGTTTGTCGATCACGTGGAAAACTATGCGAAAGCGAAGAGCTGACTTGGAGTATTTTAATTGCAGCGTAATGATTTCATCCAGACCTTTCGGTGCATACACATGCAAGTCAGTTTCTCTCCTCAACAAATGCATGGTGAAGAGAAGGCCCATCAATCCCAGATAATGATCGCCATGAAGGTGACTGATAAAAATGTGATTGATGCGATGATAAGGAATCTGGTAACGCATCAACTGCATCTGAGTTCCTTCTCCGCAATCAATTAAGAAATGTCTGTTCTGAATTGTTACATACTGCGAAGATGGAAACCTTCCGTATGCTGGAAGAGCCCCGCTGGCACCCAGAATGGTAACATTAAACGACAATCTTGAAATGGTAATGAGTCAATGGTCAAATAGTACTGATCACCGAAGACCAGTTATTCCCCGTCTTTCATATCCTTCTCAATCTCATGCATGAATACGGCATCGATAGCCTCTTCAATGGAGGGAAGAATATTTAGTACGCTATCTAACTGAGATATTTTAATGAGCTTCATCGTGTGATCGGAAAGGGCCGCAAGGATAAAAATTCCACCGTCTTCCTGCAGAATGCGGTTCCCTACAAGCAGTGCGCTAAGGCCCGATGAGTCGGTGTATTTTACTTCAGAAAGGTCGAGAATAATATTGCGAACACCTTCGGCATGAAGGGTAATCATTTCAGACTTTAGGCTGGGAGCGATGCTCGAATCCATTTTTTCTTCGTGCAAACGAAGGAGACTGTACTTATCCTGCTTGTCGATGGTATACTTCATGAAGTGTGATTTTTCGTGCCCTAAAAGTAGTTTAATTTATGGAATTAACGATGCTGGCTTCAATTCGTTCGGTCAGGTTATCATAATTTATCGGGGCCAGCGATTCGCCCATCACCTGCTGATAAAGTTCCTTGTAACGATCGGAGATTGACTTCACGATGTCGTCTGTCATTTCCGGAACTTTCTGTCCGTCCTTTCCCTGAAAACCGTTTTCAATCAGCCATTGCCTTACAAATTCTTTCGACAATTGCTTTTGGGGTTCATTTTTCTGCTGACGCTCCTCATAACCTTCCTTGTAAAAATATCGTGATGAGTCGGGTGTATGCACTTCATCAATCAGATAGATTTTGCCGTTGTGCTTTCCGAATTCATATTTGGTATCGACCAGAATGAGCCTGCGAGCTGCTGCCAGTTCAGTGCCCTTATGGTACAGCTTTAAGGTGTAGTCTTCCAGTACTTTGTAATCGGCTTCGGTGACCAGGCCGCGTTTTAAAATCTCTTCTCGTGAAATGTCTTCATCGTGGCCCACTTTGGCTTTTGTGGTGGGCGTGATAATAGGAGTGGGGAGTTTATCATTTTCTTTCAACCCTTCTGGCAAGGCTACACCACAGATCATGCGTTTACCAGCTTTGTATTCCCTGGCCGCATGACCGGCCAGGTAGCCGCGCACAACCATCTCCACAGGAAAGGGTTCGCATTGAAAACCAATCGTCACGTTGGGGTCCGGAGTTTTCAAAACCCAGTTCGGTACAATGTCTTTGGTTGCGTGCAGGTTAAAGGCGGCAATTTGATTCAGTACTCTGCCCTTGTCGGGGATGGCGCGGGGCAATACCACATCGAAGGCTGAAATTCGGTCGGAGGCAACCATCGCCATCTTATCACCGAAGTAGTACACGTCTCTGACTTTGCCTTTATAAAAGCCAGTCTGGCCCTTAAAGTTGAAATGAGTTTCTTTGATAGCCTCCATGGAAAATTAGTGAGCCCAAATGTATTAACGATTTATGAATTGCCGCTAAAATCTTTTTTCGTTTGTGGGTTTTAAATCCAGACTTCTGGCCGATTCAACGTGGCCGTTTTCTTGGTGTTTTTTCCTTCCAGTCATCTTCAAAATTTAATTACCTTTCTACAAAACCAGCTTCCACTATGATCTCCAGAAGAAACCTCCTCAAGTCGCTCGGCCTTTCGGCTTTTTCATTTTCTTCCCTGGCAAGTTTTGCGAATCCATCCGCTGTAAATGGATCGAATCAATTGCTCAGCCCTGATGATCCTGACTTCTGGAAAAGTGTGCGCAACCAATTCATGCTCGACCAGGATAAAGTATTCTTTAATCCGGGTACGGTGGGTGCGATGCCCAAGGTAGTTGTTGATAAGATGACGGCTCATCTAAAATATATTGCCACCAGTCCCGCGGACTGGGCATACAAAGACGATAACAAAGAAGAGTTCATCAGCGGTTATAACAACCTGCTCGGCATTCGCACGAAAGTTGGAAAACTGATCAATGCAAATGCGTTGGAAATTGCCATGACAGATAACGTTACCAACGGAATGAGTTATATCGCCAATGGCCTCGACTTACAACCCGGTGACGAAGTTCTTACTACCGATCAGGAACACCCCGGAGGAAAATCCGGGTTTCTGCTTCGCGAGAAGAGATACGGAACGGTTTTCAAAACGATGACTATTCCAAAGCCCGCCCATAGCTCACAAGAAATTTTTGACATCGTGGTGAAAAGTTTTACGCCCCGTACAAAGGTGCTGATGCTCTCTCACATGATTTCCGGAAGCGGAGCCATATTGCCTGTAAAGGAGATATGTGCAGAAGCGAGTAAGAGGGGAATATTCACCTTGCTGGATGGCGCGCAAACTATCGGACAAATAAAAGTTGATGTAAAAGATATTGGCTGCGATGCCTATGCGGGATGTTTTCATAAATGGATTGGAGCGCCTCATGGCACGGGTTTTTTGTATGTAAAGCAGGAGCGCATGAAAGATGTGTGGACAACGATCGCCAGCGGACGTTGGGACAGTCACGATGACGAAGGCTTCCGCTTTACACAACGCGGCACAGGAAATTTTCCCGTGTTGAAAGGATTGGAAGCAGCGCTTGACTTGCACAATGAGATCGGGCCAGACCGCGTATATGAACGGATAAAGTTTTTAGGTGCTCGTCTTCGCAAGGGCCTGGGTGCAAATCCAAAAGTCAAATTCTTTTCGCCCAGCGATGAAAGTATGTGTGCCGGAATTTCGGTATACAACATCGAAGGCTGGACCGGTACAAAACTTCAGGATACCTTTTGGGAGAAGGCCAGGATGCGCCCCCGGTCGCAGGGCGATGTGTTTGGCGTGCGGCACTGCACACATATCTTTAATTCCGAACAGGAAATTGACAAAGTGATTTCGCTGGTGAAGGAATGGACGAGCTAACTACTTGCTTTCGATTAGAATGCCGGCTTTGAAAACATAGGTCTTGATCACGTTACCTTTGTCGTCAAATTCTTTCCATTCTTTGTGCTTGCGATTCGCAACGTATTCTCCTTGTTCTTTCACTTTGCCGTTTGGATGATAACTAGTATACAGTCCATGTTGTCGGCTGGCCTTGTATTCGCAAACGGAAAGTAGTTTTCCGCTCTCATCATAATTCTTGACTGGGCCGGTGATAAGATTCATCTGATACGTTTCTTCAATGGCTTTTTCTCCGGAGGAATGATAAGTTGTTCTTATTCCCTGAAGTTTTCCGTTTTCATAATTCTCTTTGACACGAGGAGTCTTCCCATCTTCAAAGAAAAATGTCCACGTGCCATGTGGCTTTAATTTTCGGAAGTTCTTTTCATAAAGTTGCTTGCCTGTATCGGTGTATCCTTCTTCTTTGGTATCAATGCCGGTTAGCGACACTTGTTCGCGGGTTTTGATTTGTCCGTTCGGATGATACTCGAGATTGGTTCCTGTTTTTGCACCTTCATTGTACTGATAGCGATGTTGCACCGTTCCATCAGCAAAGTAGGCAATGTTATCACCGTGTAGCCGGCCCGCCATAAAGGATCCCTCTAACAAAAGATGACCTTCGTGATCATAGTTCTTAAAGTTGCCAACCTTCTCTCCGTTTTTCATAGTCGAGACGGTTTCCAGTTGACCGTTGCGGTAGTAGGTTTTATAAAACCCGGTAATCACACCATCCTTAAAATCAGCTTCGGTCTCAACGGAACCAGTCTCGTAAAAGGTGCGCGTGATGCCATTTGGCTTTTTGTTTTTGTACGTGATCTCCTTGCGCAGTTTGCCGGAAGGATAATATTCACGCACGAGCCCGTCTGGTTTTCCCTTTACAAAATGCGATTCGATTTTGGTGTTGCCGCCTTCGTAGAACGATTTGACGGAGTCTACCAATAAATTATTTTGATAAAGCGCTTTTTGAATTTGTTTGCCCTCTTCGTTGTACACTTCCACGGGTCCGTGTCGTTGGCCGTCTTCATATGTTATCTTCCGCGACAGCGATCCGTTTTCGTGATACTCCAAAAATGTGCCTGACCGCCTGCCATCGTGGTATTCTCCTTCCATCTCTAACTTGCCATTAGGGTAGTAGCGTTTGTATGGCCCCTCCAATGTTTCAAGGTCATCGGCCAATACGAAATACTCTTCCTGGCGTTGTTTCTTTTGTGGATCAAAATAAGTTTTAACGGGCTTTAACTTATTCTGGTAAGTCGTCTTTTGAATGGGCTTGCCATCCTCATCAAACACTTCAATAGGTCCATGATGCAGCCCATCTACGTAAGTAACCTTGCGGGCCGGCTTGCCATTTTCATGATAGGTGATAAAGGTGCCGGTTCTTTTCCCATCGTGATATTCGCCTTCCATCTCCAGATTTCCGCTGGCGTAGTAGCGTTTGTATTTCCCCTCTTTGGTTTCGTTGTCAAGGGTAGAAACAAAGTAGTCTTCCTGAACTTGTTTCTTTTGCGTATCGAAATAAGTTTTAACCTCTTTCTGCGAAAAGCAGGGAAGGGAAAAAGAGACAAGTAAGAAAAGGGTTATGCGAAGCATCATCATAGATGAAATCTGACGTTAAACGCTCAGACAGTCGCGATGTTGTGTCGTTGGGTGATCACAACATCGAGCTGTTGATTAATGCGTTGGCATCACAATCGTTCGATCACAATTGCCGAAGCACCACCGCCTCCGTTGCAAATGCCCGCCACGCCAATGCTTGCGTTGTTTTGTTTTAACACAGAAGCAAGTGAAATGGTAATTCTTGCGCCCGAGGCACCGAGTGGATGTCCTAACGCAACCGCTCCTCCGTTTACGTTTACCTTTTCGGGATCAAGTCCAAGTTTCATGTTGTTCGCTATCGCAACGGCTGAGAAAGCCTCATTGATTTCATAGTAGCCAACATCTTTCTTATCAACGCCAGCCATCTTCATAGCTTTTGGAATGGCGATAGATGGTGTAGTTGTGAACCACATCGGATCTTGAGCGGCATCTGCAAAACCTAATATCCTGGCGATGGGAGTGAGCCCCAGTTCTTTTGCTTTCTCTTTGCTCATAAGGATCACGGCAGCGGCTCCATCATTGATTGTAGATGCATTGGCGGCAGTCGCTGTTCCTTCTTTTGTGAAGACTGGCTTCAGTCCCGGGATCTTATCAAAGTTTACATTTTTATATTCTTCGTCTTCGGCAAAGAGAGTGATGTCGCCTTTCCTGCCGGCAACCTCCACCGGAATAATTTCATCTTTGAATTTGCCGGCTGCCCATGCTGCGGCAGATCGTTTATACGAGTTGATCGCATATTCATCTTGTGCTTGCCGGCTGATGTTCATTTCTTTTGCGGTGTTGTCTGAGCAAACACCCATTGCGCAATGATTGTAAACATCGGTGAGGCCATCGTACGTAAGCCCATCGATCAATTCACCATTTCCGTATTTATATCCGTAACGAGCTTTTAAAAGATAGTAAGGAATATTTGACATACTTTCCATTCCGCCAGCAACAACCACATCGTTTTGCCCCAGCATGATCGACTGTGCACCGAGCATAATGGCCTTCATGCCAGACGCGCAAACTTTATTGACGAGCGTACACGGAATGTCATATCCCAATCCGGCACCAACTGCAACCTGCGTGGCAGGAGCTTGACCAAGTCCCGAAGAAATGACATTGCCGAAAAATACTTCTTGAATATGTTTTGGATCTAATCCAACTTTAGCGATCGCACCTTTCACCGCTACGGCTCCAAGATTGACAGCGCTTACACTCGCCAGGCTTCCGCCAAAACTTCCAATCGGTGTTCTTACAGCCGATACGATATATACTTCCTTCATAGTCTTTTGGTTTTGCTATTAACGATCAACTAACAACCATCAACTGATTACCAGTCTGGTTTGCCTCTGTCCTTAGGTTTGGTTGCTTTGCGCTTGTTTTGTTGTAGATACTGTACCTCCTGATTCTTCATCGCCTCCAGAATCATTTTCGCCTTGTCTTCACTCATCTGCATCTCCTTCAATTTCTCTGATACAGAAGGAGGGATGTCTTTCTTTTCCTTGTTCTGATCTTCTTTCTCTTTCTGATCTTTTTGTTGTTGTTCTTTCTTCTCTTTTTCCTGCTGCTCTTTGTTTTGCTTCTCCTGTTGCTCTTTATCCTGTTGCTCTTTTTTCTCTTTGTCTTGTTGGTTCTTGTTCTGTTTATCTTTCTGATCTTTCTTTTGATCCTTGTTGTCTTTATTCTCCTGATCTTTCTTTTCTTCTTTTTTCTGATCCTCTTTCTTCTCGTCTTCTTTCTTTTGATCCTTGTTCTGTTGCTGCTCTTGTTTTTTCTGCTCTTCTATTTTTTTCTTTACGATCTCGTAGTTGAATCGCGCATCTTCATTTGTTGGATCGGCTTTCAACGCTTGTTTAAAATGATTTAACGCCTCTTCGTATTTTTCCTTACGATTCGCAGCCACTCCCAATTGTTGATTGGCAATTGATTTTATTTTTGAATTACTGCTTTGTGTTAGTGGCTGATAAGCACTCACGAGATTGCTGGTGTCCTTCAATTCAAAATAAGAGTTGGCGAGGTTTAGCAATACTTCATCTTCCTTCACGCCAAGTGAGTCGACCAGATAGCGATACTTGTCAACGGCTGTTTTATAGTCGCCACCGAGATAGGCTTTTTTAGCTTCTGATTTTAGTGAATTGATTTTGCTAATCTTATCAAGATCGGTGAGCAGCAGCAGGAGGGTAAAAAATCCAAAAGCCAATTTCATATTCTCACAGTCTTCACGTTAATCAAAATATCCAGCACCAAAAGTATCAATGCACCCAGTAAAAAATAAAAGTATCGGTTAGCGGTGACATCCACAAAGCGCGCATCGCGTAACTCGCCCTCTATGTGACTGATCGTGTTGATCAGACGCGAAACGTCATTGCGCGATTCGTTGATTTCAAAGTATTGCCCGCCCGTCTTGCTTGCCAAAGAACGCAGGGCCGTTGAGTTTAGTTTTGACACCACCGTATTTCCTTGCCGGTCGGTCTTATAGGCGCGACCCGCATAAATCTGACCACCTTTCTCAGTTCCCACACCCAGGGTAAAAAGTTTGATATCTTTCTCTTCTATCAGGTTGGTAATTTCGGTCGTCTCTTCACCAAAGTCTTCTCCATCGCTGATCAGAATAATCACCTTTGATTTTTGCTGGGTGCTTGGGCCATCCTCGTTGCTTATTTTTGATAATGCCATTTTCAGTGGTGGACCGAAGTCAGTTCCGGACGAAGGCACCAGACTGCTGTTCATCGTTTCAATAAAAAGATTGAGAGCATTCTGATCAAACGTAAGCGGGCATTGCATAAAAGCTTCGGAGGAGAAGATGATGATTCCTATGCGATCAGAGTTAAATGCGGCCACTACTTTTTTAAGTTCAAATTTGATCTTTTCCAATCGTGTTGGTTGAATGTCAAAGGCGTCCATTGACTTGGAGAGATCAACACAGATCATGATGTCTTTACCTACCGATTTTATTTCTCGCTTCGAATCACCGAAAGAAGGGCCGAGAAACGCAACGATCAGTAAGGCAAAGATGATGCTGCGAATAAAGAGTTTGATGAAAATGTTTTGAAAGGGTGTGTTAAGGGAACGACCAATGCGAACGATTTTCGCAATGTAGATCGCATAAAAAGTTATAAAAATCAGGACGAATACTATTTCTGTCCAGCCGAAGTCACGAAACCACACCCGTTGTCTATTTTAACCTGCAAGTAACAATTTGTGCGCGCCTTGTGCAATAGGAATTTTGACTACCAGATTTTTATATCTTGTGCCCAACTTATTTGAGAATGACTGCGCTTGGTATTGATCTTGGAGGAACAAATGTAAAGGGAGTGTTGATAACGGACGGTGGAGAAATCCTTGCACAGAAATCTACCCCTATCCAAAATTATGATTGGCGAAAGGCAGTAGGGGAATTAGTTGCCACCATCACGGCTCAAACTACTGAATCAAAGTTTATCGTGGGGCTCGCTGCGCCAGGCTTGCCAGATCATGCTAATCGCAGAATCAGTTTTATGCCGGGGCGATTGGAGGGATTGGAGGGATTTGATTGGAGCACATTTTTAAAGCATGATGTTCATGTATTGAATGATGCGCATGCAGCCCTGTTGGCGGAGGTTAGATTTGGAGTGGCGAAGGGCAAACAAGATGTGCTGATGCTGACGTTAGGTACAGGTGTGGGTGGTGCCATTTTAATTAATGGCCAGTTGCATCAAGGTGTCTTGCAACGCGCTGGAAGTATTGGTGACATGTCATTGGATGCTGAGAGCACTGAGATTGGACCGTTGCAAGTCCCCGGCACGTTGGAAAATGCTATTGGAAATGAGTCGGTTCCCAAACGAAGTGATGGCAAGTTTATGACCACCAGCGATCTGGTGAAAGCATTTCAGCAAGGCGACAAGTTAGCGACTGAAGTTTGGATGTTGTCGGTGAAAAGACTGGCGGTCGCTATCAGTTCACTGATTAATATTTTGGCTCCCGAACTCATTGTGGTAGGAGGAGGTATTGCGCAAGCGAATGAATCATTGTTTGGTCCGCTTAATACATATATGGATAAATATGAATGGCGGCCTGATGGCAAAGCAACTCCGATTATGAAGGCTCATTTTAATGAGTATGCCGGTGCTATTGGCGCAGCTTGTTTTGCTTTTCAGAAAAAACCTTAAGTCGTAGCTCTCATACGCAATGACAATTTGCCCATTGACTAGTATCCCTTGACCAATGTCCCTTGACCAAAGTCCATTCAGAACGAATCCCAAGTCCTAATCCCCAATTCCTAAGTCCTAATTTCCAAGTCCCAATTTTGCTGCTGCATCTTGATCCAGCATCACAAATCCTTGATTGATGTTTTGAATGATGGTAACGGGAATTTGTGTAGATGGCTTTTCAGTAAACGCCTTATGAAGAATGTCTGCCTTCTTTGCTCCATTGGCCATCACGATGGGAAGTCTGGCTTCCTGCAAGTGCTTTAGCCCCAACGTCATTCCTTTTGATAAGGAAGTTTCCTTTGCGAAATACTTTTGTCCTACGGTTTTGGTTTCTTCCGCCAGATCGCCAATGTGCGCGTATGAATCGAAGGGTGTTCCCGGCTCGTTCATTCCAATGTGCCCGTTCGTTCCAACGCCAACAAGCATGATATCCAGACCACCGTTGTTTTCAATTAATGAGTTGATGCGATCGCTTTCTTTTGTTAAATCGTTGGCGAGCACATTGAAATATTGGGTTTGACTCGCAGGAATATTCAAGACATCAAAGAAATCTTTTTTGAGCATAGAGAGGCAAGAACCAGGATCGGTGGGATCAATACCAATCCATTCATCCAGGCTTAGGAAAGTGCACTTGCTGATATCAAGCTTTCCGGATTGAACATCCTTCACCAGATTTTGAAAGACGCCAACAGGCGTGTGGCCGGAAGCAATGCAGACAAGAGATGTAGGTTTCCGTTCTACATAATCTCTAATAATGTCGGCCGTTGCGCGCGAAAGTTTTTCGTAGTCAGAAAATATTTTTGTGATCATGTCGCAAGGTTACGGATAAAATTAAATCCGATCACAAATTTCAAAACGGACGGTGATTGACCTTTTGAAAGTCTCGAATTCGAAAAAAAAACCTTGAAATCAACCAAATCCAGCAAAACTGAGTTTATATTTGCACTCCTTTTTAGGAAGGGAGAGGTGGGTGAGTGGCTTAAACCAATAGTTTGCTAAACTGTCGTACGGGTTATTCTGTACCGGGGGTTCGAATCCCCCCCTCTCCGCAAAGATCTTTGCTTATTGGAGGGTCTCATAGCTCAACTGGATAGAGCAGCTGCCTTCTAAGCAGCAGGTTGCTGGTTCGACTCCAGCTGGGATCACAAAAATTAGTTGGTGAATGAAGATGTTTTTATATCTTCGCGCCTCATTTAAGTTCGGGGCGTAGCGTAGCCCGGTATCGCGCCTGGTTTGGGACCAGGAGGTCGTCAGTTCGAATCTGGCCGCCCCGACATTTAAAGCTTTTAGAATTTTATTCTGAAAGCTTTTTTTGTTTCTACACAGAGGTATCATAACCCACGCCACGTTCGCCCTTGATCGATTATTTTTCTAATTTTCAGCTTTAATCATAGAATCTGATGCCAGTAAAGGAAGTGTTAAATAAGTATACCAAAGATCAGATTAAGAAGGCAGCTCAAATTAAGGCTATCTTTTTTGACGTGGATGGCGTGCTTACGGACGGGCGCATCATTTACGATGATACCGGACGGGAGATAAAAAATTTTAATGTTAAGGATGGTTATATCATCAGCCACCTGAAGAAAGCCGGGATATTGGTTGGAATTATTACAGGCCGCGATTCAAAAGTGGTGAGCAACAGAGCGGCCGAATTGAAACTGGATTTTTGTCATCAGGGCATCATGGACAAGTTTTCTGTCTTCGAAAAACTCGTTTCATTTCACAAACTAAAAAAGAAGCAGGTTGCCTATATAGGAGACGATATAAATGACTTGGGGGTGTTACGAGCTTGTGGACTTTCAGCTTGCCCGGCCGATGCTTTTGATTATATAAAAAAGGAAGTGACCGTGGTGGCAACTTTGGAAGGTGGCAAAGGTGTGGTGCGGGAAATAAGTGATTTGGTGTTAGCTTCGCAGGGAATTCTGGATAAAATCCTAAAATGATAATTTTCACTTTTAACTTTAAAGTGAATAACAATTAACCGATAACGATTCAGGCGTGGAGATATTTAAAGATAAAGTACAGCTCACAGACAAAATCACCCTTGGCGGAGACAAGATGGTGCTGTTCGCAGGACCGTGTGCGGCCGAGAGCTATGACATTTGTATGGAAACGGGCACAAAAGTGAAGGAGATCTGTGCGGAGTTTGGTATTGATTATGTATTCAAAGCGTCATTTGATAAAGCCAATCGCACGTCATCAGACTCTTATCGAGGCCCTTCGGTTGATATGGGTCTCGAAATATTGTCCATGGTGAGAAAGAATCTGAATGTGCCCATCGTAACAGATGTGCATGAGTCTTACCAGTGCGCAGAAGTTGCCGCAGTAGTCGATGTGTTACAGATACCGGCCTTTCTTTGCCGGCAAACTGATTTGTTGGTAGCTGCCGCTAAGACGGGCAAGCCGGTCAAAGTTAAGAAAGGACAGTTCATGGCACCGGAAGACATGAAGTACGCCATCGACAAGGTGAGAGGTGAGGGGAATAAAAGTGTTTTTTTAACGGAACGAGGCTCCAGTTTTGGTTATCACAATTTGGTGGTAGACATGCGGTCACTTCCCATCATGCGTCAGTATTCACCGGTCGTGTTTGACGTGACGCATAGCATACAAAGACCTGGAGGCCTGGGTGGTAAGTCAGGTGGCGATAGACAATTCGCACCGTACCTTGCCAAAGCAGCAGCTGCAGTTGGAGTAGATGGATTTTTTATTGAGACACATCCCAACCCCGAGAAAGCACTCAGCGATGGACCCAACATGGTGCCGTTGAAGGAGTTGAGGGAGTTTGTGGAAGAGATTTTTAAGTTTTGGAACCTGTAGAGATCAAGTTTAATCAATTGAATGCAAATGAGAGGCCGGTAGTCGCCATTATCGGAGGTGGTTTTTGTGGAATCATGACTGCCGTTCGACTTTCCAAAGCTTCCGCATTTCCAATTAAGCTAGTTGTTATTAATGCTGTTCATCCTCTTGCGCGAGGCATAGCTTATAATGCCTATTCAACAAAACATTTGTTGAATGTTCCTGCAGGAAAAATGAGCGCCTTTTCTGATGAGCCTGATCATTTTATGAATTGGATTTTAAATCACAATTATTTTGATGGACTCACTGACAAAGCGCTGATCGCTGGAAGTTTTCTGCCTAGAAAATTTTTTGGAGACTATCTTGAAGATATTTGGAAAGGAACAATAGAGCAAAAGAATCCAAACGTTGAGATTGAAATTGTAAACCAATTGGTTGACCAAATTACCTTCAACGGCCATGATTATTTTGTTTTATTACTTGATCGTCATTTAAAGTGCCACTCTGTAGTCTTAGCCACCGGCAATTCGGTTCCGGTTTTTCCAACACCAAAGGCATCTGGCTTTTCAAAATCGAACAGGTACTTTGGCAATCCATGGGAGGCTCAATCAGTTCAGCAGACATCCACTCTCCAAGGCGATGTTTTAATTGTTGGTAACGGATTGACAATGGTCGATACGGTGCTTGGCTTGATCGAACGGGGCTTTCATCATACCATTTATGCCATCTCTCCAGACGGCTTTACTATTCTGTCGCATCGGCATAACGGTCAGCCGTACTCAAACCTGCGGCCGGATATTGGTGAGATGAAACGACCCTACAAGCTTTCGGAAATAGTATCGCTATTCAGAAAGCACGTTAAACTTGTTAGAAAATTAGGATTGTCGGCAGAGCCAATAGTAGATTCCTTGAGGCCATTTACACAGGAAATTTGGAAAGATCTTTCTATTGAGGATAAATCCCTGTTCATGTTCAGATTACGACATTTGTGGGGGGTGGCGCGGCATCGACTTCCCATACATATTCATGATATTATACAGCGCCTTCGTATAGACGGCAAACTAAAAGTAGTTGCAGGCCGCATTGTTAACTTTTCGGAGCATGACGGGATGGTTAAGGTGACCTTCTTCAATAAAAAATCAAAACGGGAAGAAACGCTCATGGTGGAAAGAGTTATTAACTGTACAGGGCCAGCTACCGATATTGAAGAGTCAGATAATGCGCTGCTTAAGAATCTTTTCAAAAGTGGGTTGATCAGAAAAGATCCGTTAAAATTGGGAATCGAAATTAATACAGAAAACTTTTGTGTGATTAACAGCAACGGGATTGAACAACCTAATTTTTATGCAATGGGGAATTTAGTGAAAGGAATGTTGTGGGAGTCTACAGCTGTGCCAGAGCTGCGCGTGCAGGTAGAGATAATTTCGAAAAGAATACTGAAGGAGATGTCATTAAACAAAGCTTATCAAAATTAACAGGCGGCTGTGATGGAGAATTTGTACCCAACTGAATCAAAAATTGAACGGTCGCAACGTCAACTGTTACTTCATCAAAAGGCGGTGTTGATTTGGTTTACCGGACTCTCCGGATCAGGAAAAACAACATTAGCAGCCCAACTTGAATCGCAGCTGTACGCCAGTCAGTTTAAAACGTTTTTGTTAGATGGCGACAATGTCAGGACAGGGCTCAGTAAGGATCTCGATTTCTCTGATTACTCCCGTAAGGAGAATATTCGCAGGCTGGGTGAGGTTTCCAAGCTTTTTCTCGACTCAGGATTAATCGTTCTGTCAGCTTTTATTTCTCCCTTCAAAGAGGATCGTGATGCAGTAAGACAGATTGTGGGCACCGATAATTTTATCGAAGTCTTTGTAGATTGTCCGCTGGAGATTTGCGAACAGCGGGATGTAAAAGGTCTTTATAAAAAAGCCAGGGCAGGACAGGTTAAAAACTTTACAGGAATAAGCTCACCTTACGAGGCGCCACAAAATCCAGACGTTCGAATCAATACGCACCTCCAATCAATCGAAGATTGCGTCAATAAGCTGAAGTCGTTGATTATACCCAGGGTAACTCTTCCGTAATTCAAAGATTTTAACATGGAATTAAAATCTTTATTGGAAACAGCTACTCAAGCCAGCTATGATGCCTGTGACGTTATCATGGATGTCTATCAATCCAAATCATTTGAAGAGGAGTCTAAGAATGACAATTCGCCATTGACGAAAGCCGACAAACAAGCGCATCAGGCAATCGCTGCTGCGCTGGCATCCACTGGAATTCCCTTGCTAAGCGAAGAAGGAAAGGAAGTACCATACGAACAGCGCAGGCATTGGGAATATTTCTGGCTGGTTGATCCACTCGATGGCACGAAAGAATTCATTCGGAGAAATGGAGAATTTACGGTGAATGTGGCCCTGATTCATCGTCAACGACCGGTGATAGGAGTTGTGGCTGTACCGGTTACGCGTCAGGTTTATTTTGCTTACCAAAATGGAGGAGCATACCTGCTGAATAATGGAAATAAAATAGCACTGCCAAGAAGAAGCAGAATAGATTTAAAGATGCATGGCCTCCGGGTGATAGCCTCCCGTTCTCACCTAAACGAAGAAACCCAGAATTTTATTAATCAACTGGCTAGCCCTGAATTGATTTCAAAGGGTAGCAGTCTCAAATTCATGCTGCAGGCGGAGGGACTGGCTGATGTGTATCCCCGGTTTGCGCCAACCATGGAGTGGGATACCGCAGCCGCAGATTGTATTATTAGCGAGTCGGGTTTGCAGATTGTGCAAACAAATAGTGGGGATGTTATGCTGTATAATAAGGAGAGCTTGCTTAATCCCTCCTTTCTGTGCTATTGATCGATTCGGAGATTAGATTTCAACTATATTTGAAAGTAAGTTAATAATTTGTGATGCGAGGTATTTTAATACTGATAGGTCTTGTTTGCGTGTCGTTGATCGGATGCGTTCCGAATCGGAAATATGTACTGGTTCAAAAAGATGACGTCCACAAAACAGATATGGTCAGAGATTCTATAGTCAGAGCGTATGCGTTGGATCCCTTCGATTATAAAATCCAGACAAATGATCTGTTGTCAGTAAAATTTGAAAGCATAACGCCCAAAGATTTCAATTTTTTATCTCCCCAAACAAACATGAACGTTCAGACTTTGTCTAGCGGTGCCGGCCTTTTGATTGGAGAATTAGTGGATGACGGTGGCTACATCTTTTTCCCGCATATCGGTAAGGTAATGGTTGCCGGTCTTACCGTCTTTGAAATACAGACAAAACTTCAGGGCATCGCAAATGACTATCTCGAGAACCCAGTGGTTAAAGTGCGTCTGTTAAATTATCGGGTCACTGCGTTGGGAGAACTGAATCATGAAGGAACCATTGCGATCAATAATAACCGGGCTTCACTGTTGGAAGTTATCGGACTGGCAGGGGGGTTAACTGATTTGGCAGATCGGTCGAAAATCAAAATCATCCGTCAAAAGGGCGACCAGATTGAAGTGGGTTACATCGATATTCTCGATGAGAATTTTATCAACTCGCCATACTATTATGTGCACCAAAACGACATTTTGGTAGTGCCTCCGTTGCGTCAGCGCACCTACCGAAAATATTTTGGTCAGAACCTGGCCTTGCTGGTTTCGTCCCTCACACTTTTATTATTGATCTCGAATTATAGTAAATAGACTACTCATTGGAAACGAATAATAAGGACTTTAGATATTTAGCAACTGAAGATCAAGGTGATGTATCGTTAATTGATTTTAAAAGAGTCTTTTTCCGCATCCTTAAGAATTGGTACGTGCTTGCCTTGTGTTTATCCATTGCCTTGTCCTTAGCGTTCTTTAAAAACCGATATGCCGATCGGATCTATCAAGTGTCATCTTCCATCATGATCAAGGAAAATAATGAGCTGGCAGGTGGAAAATTCATTTATAATAACCCATTGGTTAATCCCTATCGAAATTTTTTTAATGAATTGTTTCTTATCCAGTCCTATCCTCTCATTGAAAGTGTAGTGATGGAGAAGAGGCTGAATGTGGAAATTGTAAGGCGGGGAAGTATAAAGACAACGGAAGTCTACGGTAAATTGCCTTTAAAACTTGCTATCAAAAATGAAGTTGATGAGTTTACCCCTGAATTAGACCTTGTCATTCTTAGCTCACGCGAATATGTGTTGACGTATCGGAACAACCGCGAGGAAAATGAAGAGAAGCGATTTTTATTTGGAGAGGATGTGAGATTTGATGGATTGAAGATCCGGATAGATGTTGTGGATGAACAAAAACTTTCGGAATTTTTCTATACAAAGTTTACGATCTTCTATCGGTCGCCAGAAAGTACGACCAAATCCTATTTGGGACGCCTGCGTGCAAGCTGGGCAGAAGAAGGAGCCTCGGTGATTGACCTGAAAATTACCGGCAATAATCCTCAAAAGGAAATCGATTTTCTGAACGGTTTAATAGCCAACTATCAGGAGTATGATCTTGAAAAGAAAAACCTGGCCGCGTCCAAGTCAATTGAATTCATAGAAAATCAATTGAGTAGTATCCGTGATTCACTCAAATATTTTGAAGTGGAGTTACAGCAATTCAAAAACAAGAACACCATGACGGATTTAGGGACCGAAGCAGCCCGACTTTTTGAAAAGGTGGAATTGCTGGAGTCTCAGAGAATGGAGTTGGATCTCCGGAAAAAGTACTTCAGCTACCTTTCGGATTATTTAAAAAATGATCAAACGGTTGATCAAATCATCCTTCCATCGTCAGTGGGGTTGGCCGACCCAATTCTCTCGGGTTTGATTTCTGATATGATTGATATTCAAATGGATCTTCGACTTTTTCAGAAAGATGTACAGAATCCAGTTTTGAACGATAAGCGGAAACGCATGAATGAAATTCGTGGAAATATTCTGGAGTCTATTTCTACGTTGTCGTCAACGGAAAAAATAAAGGGCAATTATCTCGATCAGCAAATCAAGAACGTGGAGCGACAGCTCAACCACCTTCCGCTTACCGAGCGACAACTGGTGACCATCAAGAGAAATTACTCCTTGCTGGAAAACCTATACGTATTCATGATGCAGAAGGCTGCCGAAGCAGGAATATCCAAGGCCTCCAGTATTTCGGATATTGTGATCGTGAACCCACCACGCCAATCGGGGGGAGCCATTCAACCGCAGCCGTTGTTGAATTATACGATTGCTGGTCTGATCGGAATCGTGATCCCGTTTATCATTTTTATTGCAATTGAGCTATTCAACAATAAGATTCAATCCAGAGAAGATATTGAGAAGATAACTCAGATCCCGTTTGTTGGAGGGATTGGTCATAAAAAGCAGGAAGATAACCTTGTTGTATTTGAGCATCCAAAGTCTGCCATTGCAGAGTCTTTTAGAGCTTTGCGTTCGAATCTCAATTACTTCACCAGTGATAAGGAGAGAAAAGTGTTTATGATCACAAGTTCGATCAGCGGTGAAGGAAAGACATTCACGACAATCAATCTCGCTACCGTGCTGGCGTGGTCGGGAAAGAAGACGTGTATCGTTGGTGCTGATATGAGACGACCCAAGATGTTTAAGGAATTCAATCTGAGCAACGAAGTGGGGCTCAGTACTTTTTTGACCGGAATGTCCACTCTGGAGAATTCGATTTTTCAAACACAAGTCGAGAATCTGTGGATGATCAGTAGCGGACCCGTGCCGCCCAATCCAAGTGAACTATTGCTAACCTCCAAACTGGCGGAATTAATTCAGGAAATTTCAAAACGGTTTGATTATGTAGTAATCGATACACCTCCAATTGCGCTGGTTACCGATGCCCTCGTACTTTCTGCTCATGCCGATCACTCTATTTTTTTAGTTCGGCAAAATTATACACCGAAGGTCATGCTGCGAACAATCGATGATTTTTATCGGAAAGGAACGTTGAAAAATCTAAGCGTGCTTTTTAATGATATATATAAGTCCGGACCTGGCTACGGTTACGGTGGCAGTTACGGTTATGGGTATGGCTATTATGGGTATGGTAGTCGTTATCAGAGTTATTATGACGATGACGAGAAGCTCAATAAGGGCTTTACCTGGCGGAGCATTTTCCGGAGATTTAGACGATAGGCAATTCTATGTCAGATAAGATATTTCTCATCGCAGAAGTGGCGCAAGCACACGATGGAAGCCTCGGTATCGCGCATAGTTATATTGATGCGCTGGCAAAAACCGGAGTGGATGCGGTAAAGTTTCAAGTGCATCTGGCAGAAGTTGAAAGCAGCGAGTACGAACCCTTTCGGGTAAAATTCTCCTACGAGGACAAGACACGATATGACTATTGGGCGAGAATGCAATTCACGACTGAGCAATGGGCTGGCTTAAAGGATCACTGCGATTCCGTTGGTCTTGAATTTATGGCGAGTCCTTTTTCCAATGCTGCCGTTGACTTGTTAGAGACTCTGAAAGTAAAACGTTATAAAATTGGATCGGGCGAAGTTTCCAATCTTCTGATTTTGAAAAAGATTGCGCTTACGCAAAAAGATATCATGCTGTCTTCAGGCTTGAGCAGTATGGAGGAGTTGCAACAAGCAGTTAATTTAATTCAATCATACGGGAACGCGTTCTCTATTCTTCAATGCACGACTGCCTATCCAACGCAGCCTCATCAGTGGGGATTGAATGTATTAGGTGAACTACGAAATAGATTTAATGTTCCCATTGGTTTTTCCGATCACTCGGGCTGCATCTATGCCGGGCTTGCTGCAACTGCACTAGGGGCAGACATACTGGAGTTTCACGCGGTTTTTGATCGGGACATGTTTGGTCCTGATGCAAAGTCTTCGTTAACAATGGCAGAGATTTCGCAGCTCGTAATGGGTGCAAGACAAATCAGAAATTCTTTGGCTCACCCCGTGCGGAAAGAAGTTACTGATCCGGCATTGAAAAATATGTTTGGTAAGTCACTTGCCATCAATAAGACGAAACAAGCTGGAGACATTGTAACTTTTGACGACCTGGACACTAAAAAGCCGGCAGGCTATGGACTGGCCGCTTCAGACTTTGAAATGATAATTGGTAAAAAATTGAAGAGGACGATGACGGCTAATTCATTTTTAAATGCAGATGATCTGATATGAGCAAAAGAAAAGTCTGTGTTGTAATAACCGCACGACCCAGTTACAGCCGCATTAAAACGGCCTTGCTGGCGATCGCGCAACACAATGAGTTAGAACTTCAGCTTGTTGTAACAGGATCAGCTCTTTTAAATCGGTATGGGTCGGCTGTGGATTATATTGAGAAGGATGGATTTCAGATTGCGGCAAGAGTGTTTAATGTGCTGGAGGGAGAAGATCTTACCGCATCCGCCAAGACAACGGGCATTGGAATTTTGGAGCTGTCAACGGTATTTAATAATCTCGCTCCGGACGTGGTGGTTACAATTGCTGATCGTTTCGAAACAATTGCTACAGCCATTTCAGCATCGTACATGAATATTCCGCTGGCCCATGTGCAAGGGGGAGAGGTGACCGGCAATATTGATGAAAAAGTAAGACATGCCGTTACGAAGCTGGCTGATCTTCACTTTGTGGCAAGCGAAGGTGCCCGTGAGCGGGTTATAAAACTTGGTGAAAACCCTTCGACCGTATTCAACACCGGTTGTCCCTCAATTGATCTGGCAGATGCTGTGATGCGATCGACCAACGTTGATTTCAGTCCCATTGCTAAGTATGGCGGTGTTGGGGCGATTATTGATTTTTCACAAGGATATCTGGTGGTGATGCAACACCCCGTTACCAACGAGTATCAATTGTCGCGAAAGCACGTTGAGGAAACGCTCTTTGCTGTTTCTGCTTTGAACCTACCCACGTTGTGGTTCTGGCCAAATGTTGATGCAGGTGCTGACGGTACCTCCTCCGGTATACGCGCTTTCCGTGAGAAATATAAATTGGAAAACATTCGCTTCTTTAAGAATATGGAGCCGGAAGATTTTCTTCAGTTGCTGAAACATGCACGTTGTCTGGTGGGCAACTCCAGCGTTGGCATACGAGAGTGTGCCTACATGGGTGTGCCGGTTGTCAACATTGGAACACGGCAGGAAAGACGCGACCGCGGCAAGAATGTGCTTGATGTAGACTACGACAGAAATCAAATAACGGCTGCCATCAATCAATGGATATCAGCTGATCGGCCACCTCGCGACTATGTTTATGGTGGGGGAGAAGCGGGAGTAAAGATTGCTGATCTCCTGGCAACGCAACCGCTAAAGTTTCATAAAACAATCATGTACTAATGAAGGTCTTGTGTGTAATCCCTGCACGAGGCGGTTCAAAGGGAATTCCCGGGAAGAACAAAGCCATGCTGGCGGGCAAACCGCTCATTCAATATACGCTTGATGTAGCGTTAGCTTCGCAAGCATTTGAGCAAATCATTGTTTCCACCGATGACGAGGAAATTATTCAGTTGTGCTCTTCTCAACCGGTCACTGTTTCCAGAAGACCGATGCAACTAGCGCTGGATACAACACCTGTAACAGAGGTAGTCGATCAATTGCTGAAGGAAGTGGGAACATCCTCGCAGGCCATCATGCTTCTGCAACCCACTGCACCCTTGCGCGAAACGTTTCATATTCACGCTGCCATTGATGCTCTTGCGGATGAGTCAGTGAATTCTGTTATCAGCGTATGCAAAATGCAGGATGTGCACCCTGCCCGCATGTATCGGATTGAAAATAGTCGATTGAAATCTTTTATACCCGAGTTTGAACAAGTAAGAAGGCAAGATATTCCACCCGCTTATTACCGAAACGGCTCCATCTATCTGGTGCGCACCGAAGCTTTCCTGAAGCACCAATCCGTGATGGTCAAACCATCGTCTCCCCTTGAGATGGATGAAAAATATCTGTGTAACATTGACGATCCCCGCGACATGATTGTGGCAGAGGCGCTGATCAAAGCATGGAAGGAGAATAGAATATGAAAAATTATTTCATTCTTAATCTTGAAGCATTTGGTTTTAGCAAGCAAGCCGAAAAATTATGGACACGTGCAGGTGACTACAAAACGGCAACCTGGGATAGTCTCGATGACAAAATGGCGAGTACCTCAAATGTCTTAATTGTTCGCCTGGCCCGAATGATCAATGCGGAGGTATTGGATCGATTCCCGAACCTTTCTTTTTTGATAACGGCCACCACCGGTCTTGATCACATCGATTTGAAGGAAACCGAAAGACGCAACATCAACGTGATTTCCCTAAGGGGCGAAGACGAGTTTCTTAAAACGATTCCGTCAACGGCCGAACACACGTGGGCTTTGTTGATGGCACTTTTGCGAAAAATACCCTCCGCTTCAGAGCACATTAAAAAAGGTGGATGGAACCGCGACCTTTTCCGAGGTCATCAGTTGGAGGGCAAAACAATAGGGATCATTGGCCTGGGCAGAACCGGACTTCGTGTGGCCAATTTTGCAAAGGCCTTTGAGATGAAAGTTCAATACGTTGATCCAGTTGTAGATACTTCCGATTTTGAAAAATGTCTGTCGTTGGAACGACTAGTCTCCTCCAGCGACATCATTTCTTTGCATGTCCATTTAACAAAGGAGAATACCAATCTGATTAGCCAGTCTCTGGTAAAGCAGTTTAAACAAGGCGCGTTCTTTATTAATACTTCCAGGGGTAAGCTCGTAGACGAAGAAGCATTGGTAACGGAACTTCAAACCGGACATCTGGCTGGTGTGGCCAGTGATGTATTGGCCAGTGAGTTGACAGACATTGCCACTAGCCCTTTGTATCGTGCATTCGTGGATGATCATAATATTGTCCTTACTCCGCATATTGGTGGCGCCACCTGGGAAGCCATGCACACGTGTGAGGAATTCATCGCTGAAAAATTTCTGAAAACCATAGCATCATGAAAACTCTTATTAAGTTCTTGTCTTTTTTACTGAGTGGTCGTTTACTCGCCTATCTTTTTAAAATGACGCAGGATGGATATCTGGCTGAACGAGGATGGCTTCGTTCATTTCTCGAAAAGAAACCCGTCAACGCAGCGGGTAATCCGCTGCCCTGGATTACCCTGAGTTGCTCTGATTTTATTACACCGCGTTTGACAAAAGACCTTGATGTGCTGGAGTTCGGATCAGGATTTTCCACGCTGTTTTATTCCAAACGCGTAAGACAGGTTACTGCTATTGAGAGCAATGAATTCTGGTACAATCGCGTGAAGAACCAACTGACGTCTGGCAATATTCAACTTCTGTTTAAAACCGGTGCTTCTTATTGGGAATGTTTGGGTGAGTTGAAAAAACGATATCATATCATGGTGGTAGATGGAGACGAACGCCTGAAGTGTACGCAAGCCGCAGTCAATTATCTGCTGCCGGAAGGCGTTATCATGCTGGATAATTCATTGCGTCCGGAGTACCAACCGATTTACGAATTTCTCGGTGCCAAAGGGTTCAGGCACATCGACTTTTGGGGATTAGCGCCAGGTTCTCGTAAAACAAATTGTACGACCATTTTTTACAAGGCCGAAAACTGTCTGCACATCTGATTGCTGCATGATCGACATTGCCTACATCATATCGCATGGGTTTGCGGCTCGCATGGTTACGCAAACAGATTTATTGGGCAAACTCGTAGCAGCCGGAAAATCGGTCGCACTCATTTGTCCCGATAAAAATGATCCCAACTTAAGCGACTATTGTCGACTTCATGCTATTCCCATTCACGAGTTCAATGAGCGCGGAGGATTTTGGAATGAGAATTATATGTTTAAAAGGAAATATTTTCTGGAGGACATAGAAGGGAATCCAGCACTGATGGACAAACACATACATGCCACGCGCTACAACTCTTCGCACCATCCGCTCAGGCGAATACGGCCTTATTATTATTGGTGGGTATACAAACTTATTCCGTTATTTCCATCGATTCGAAAGCGGTTCATAGCGCGTGAGAAAAAAAATCTAAAATCCAGCAAGGCCGCTCAACTGATCGAGCAGTTGCAACCTAAAAAATTGATCTCTACGTATCCGGTTAATTTTAATGAAGCCGTTTTGTTACACTACGGAAATATGCACCCTGCCGTGCAGACGTGGATTCATTTATTGAGTTGGGACAACATCACCTGCAAAGGGCATTTCCCCGAAACAGCTGATAAGTATATTGCGTGGGGCCCCATTATGGAAGAGGAGTTGCAAACCTACTACCAGGTGAAACCGGAAAACATTTTTGCTACCGGTGTGCCTCACTTTGATATACACTTTCAGGTGAACCAAACTCCAAACGTGGCACAACACGTGAAGGCACTGGGGTTACATCCAGACATACCCTATCTTTTTTTTGCCATGAGTTCTCCGCGGTTTGCCCCGGGTGAAATACAAATTGTGGAGTGGCTTGCCGCTGAAATGGAGAAACAAGCATTTGGTGAGTTACAACTCATTGTTCGCCCGCATCCACAAAATGTAACAGGCAACCTGGCCGACAAAAGTTGGTTGCCTCGTCTGGCAAAACTTGGAGAACATCGGCATACCGCGGTCGATTTTCCGGAAGTGGCCAAAAGCAAACTCAACTGGAGCATGAAAAACGATGACATGGTGCGGTTGGCCAATTTGCTCACTGGCAGTAAAATGGTGATCAATTCAGGCTCCACCGTTTCAATTGACGGACTGTTGCACCACAAGCCAATTATCATTACGGCCTTTGATGGCCATCAAAAGTTTTCGTATTGGAAGTCGGCCCGAAGACTAATCGATTATCCACATCTGAAAAAGTTGATTGATGCCGGAGGCATCACCGTCACCAAAAGTTTTGAAACCTTTGAACATGCGCTGAGACAAGCCCTTGCCGATGATCACTACCGGCTTGACGAGCGCAATCGCACGCTGTTGTTGGAAATTTATAAACCCGATGGAGGAGCAACAGAACGGGTGGTGAACAAATTAATCGCACACACAGAAATGTCTAACCGTGCAATGGACCTACACTCGTCATGAGCTCATTAAAGAAGCGAGCATTTCACGGTGTTTTTTGGAGTATTTCTGAGCGATTTGGAAATCAATTAACAGGTCTCGTTTCATCTATTATTATCGCGCGCCTGCTTAGCCCCAAGGAGTTTGGATTGGTGGGTATCGTTCTTGCTCTTATTTCTTTTTTCAGAATCTTCATCGATTTTGGATTGCGTGATGCACTCATTCAAAAGAAAGATGCCGATAACATCGACTATTCGATTGTGTTCTTGTTCAACCTGGTAGTATCGGTTATTCTTTATCTCCTGTTGTTTTTTTTCTCCCCTTACATTGCTTCCTTCTATAATGAACCTCAGCTTGAAAACATTGTGAAGATTTTAGGGTTAAACCTGATCATCCTGGCCATTTCTTTGGTGCAAACTACTCGACTTACCAAGAGCATAGAATTCAAATCTCAGTTTTACATCAATTTTGTATCGTCTGTTGCTGGCCTGATTGTGGGTATTTTGCTGGCCTTACAGGATTATGGGGTATGGGCCATCGTGTTTCAAAACATAACCAACAATGTGGTCACTGCCTGCCTCTTCTGGATTGTAAATCCGTGGATGCCCGCCATCTCCTTGAAATGGGATCGCGCCAAACAACTTCTTGGATTTGGTAGTAATCTTTTTTTATCAGGCCTTTTGTATTCTGTTTATAATAATGTCTTCTCGTTATTGATAGGTAAGTACAATAGCGCCACCGATCTTGGTCTTTATACCAAGGCGCGAAGCCTGTCTGAACAGCAGATAGGGGTTATCTGCAGCGCTGTGCAAAGAGTCTCTTACCCGGTTTTTTCGAAGTTGCAGTCTGATAATGAAAGACTTAGAATAGGCTATAAAAAAATTATGGCGTCACTGCTGTTAATTGTTATTCCTTTTTCAATTCTTGGATTAGTTTTCGCAAAATCAATAATTCACGAATTATTGACAGATAAATGGATTGAATTAACCCCGTATTTTCAAATCTTTTGCTTGACAGGCCTCTTATATCCGTTTCATACTATCAACTTAAATATTATTAAGGTTAAAGGTGAGAGCGGACTATTCCTTCGGTTGGAAATTATAAAATTGGTGTTGTCAACACTAATTTTTTTAGGAACTTTTACTTTTGGACTATGGACAATTGTACTTGGACAGCTATTTGGTTCTTTTCTCGCCCTATATCTTAATACCTTTTTTTCAGGACGGCTTATCAATTATCCCTTGATTCTTCAATTGAAAGATATTAAAAAATTGTTATTTGCCGGATTAGCTTTAGGATTATTCAGTTATCCCATAAGTCTGGCAAATTCTTATATCGATGGTGGACTCATTGCTTTGATTTTTGGAGTCCTTGCGTCTGCTGTTTTCTACCTTTTATTTTGCCTAATTTTAAGAATTAGTTTGTTTAGTGAACTTTGGATGTTAGTTAATAAGAACCTAAAGAAATGATTCCTGTAAGTAAACCCTTCTTGCCACCTAAGGAGGAGTATGAGATATATTTGAACGGAATCTGGCAACGCAATTGGCTGACCAACAATGGCCCATTGGTAAATGAGCTTGAATTGAAGCTAAAAGATTATCTTGCTGTACGTCACATGCTGTATTTGAATAACGGAACAATCGCAATTCAAATAGCCATTAAAGCATTGTGTTTAAAGGGGGAGATCATCACCACCCCTTTTAGCTATGTAGCTACTACCAGTAGCATTGTTTGGGAAGGGTGCAAGCCCGTTTTTGTAGATATCGATTCCACAAGCCTGAACATAGACCCAAAAAAAATAGAAGCTGCAATTACCGATAAGACTAGTGCAATTATTGCAACCCACGTATATGGCAACCCATGCGATATTGATGCTATTCAGAAAATAGCAATAAAGCATAATTTGAAAGTGATATATGATGCAGCACATTGTTTCGGCTCTATGTATAAAGGGAAGTCGGTATTTGCTTATGGTGATATCAGCACGACTAGTTTTCACGCGACTAAACTATTTCATACGATTGAAGGCGGTGCTGTTTTTACACCTGACGCTGAGCTATTAAAAAAGATGTCCTTTATGCGAAATTTTGGACATCTAGGGTCAGATGATTTTGCAGAAGTAGGTATCAACGCCAAGAATAGCGAGTTTCATGCAGCAATGGGACTTGCCAATTTTAAATACATTCCTGATCTTCTTCAATCAAGGAAGGAACAAAGTCTTCGGTATGACAGTTGGTTGAAAACAATTGAAATACCTAAATTATTTATTGGCCATGATTCACAATTTAATTACGCCTATTATCCACTTATTCTAAAGAGCGAAGAACTGGCACTTAAAGTAATTAAAGAGTTAGAAGGTAATTGGATTTACCCTCGAAGATATTTCTATCCTGGATTAAATACCGTAAATGTTTATAGAGGAAACGCAATGCCAGTAAGCGAATCCATTGCGAAACGTGTTATTTGTTTGCCATTGTTTCATTCCTTGTCGATGGAAGAGATTGATTTTATCTGCAGAATTGTTTTAAGAGCCTGCGCATATTAGTTATGAAAGTTGCCATTATGCAGCCTTACTTCTTTCCCTACATTGGTTATTTTCAACTCATTTCGTCTGCCGATAAGTTTATCCTTTATGATGATGTAAATTACATTAATCGTGGCTGGATCAATCGAAACAATGTTCTGGTTGATGGTAAATCCAGTTTAATAACGTTGCCATTAAAAGGAGCCAGTCAGAATAAATTGATTTATGAGGTCGATATTGAGAATGAAGGAAAAGGAATTGAGAAACTGATAAAAACCATTCATTTTAATTATAAGAAGGCACCTCATTTTGACCGAGTGATTCCATTAATCGAAGGTGCTTTTGAAAATGCTTCAAAAAATATTGCAGAGTTTAATTTTCTAGAACTGAAATTAGTTTGCAACTACTTGGGAATTGAAACGCACATTGAAAGCACATCAAGATCTTACAATAATTCAAATTTAAAAGGAGCTGAAAGAATTCTCGATATCTGCTTACGTGAATCCGCGAAGGTGTATATTAATCCAATTGGAGGAACTGAACTGTATCAGAAGGAGGCCTTTGTTGAGAGAGGAATTGATTTATTTTTCCTTAAGCCGATGTTGACGGAATACAAGCAATTCAACCAGTCATTCGTTCCATGGTTATCCATCATAGACGTATTGATGTTTAATACCATAGAACAAACCAAACAATTATTAAAACAATACCAATTAGTAGAGTATGTCCAAACTGGAAAAAATTCTTAAAGAGTGTTTCGCGATGGCCGAGTCTCAGTACAGAGATGAGCAATCTCTCATGCAGCTAAAAGATTTTGACTCAATGAACCATATGCTTTTTGTAACCAAGCTTGAAGAAGAGTTTGGGATTGAATTGACCGGAGATGAAATTATGACACTTGAAAATGTAGGTGACATAAAAAGACTGCTGGTAGCGAAAAATATTGACCCCTCTGCATGAATATAGAAGATCAAACCATATTGATTTCAGGAGCGGCTGGTTCAGTTGGTACATTTATCACCAAAGTGCTTTCCCAAAAAGCCAGGAAGGTCATAGTGGTGGATCGTGATCTTGCCAAGCTTGACATCTTAAAAAGTGAAAGTAAGATTGAAGTGTACGTTTGTGATCTTGCGCATCCGGAGGAAGTTGTAACGGTAGTAGGAGCAATCCTCAATGAGCATCCTGTTTCTGTGTTGATTAATCTGGCAGGATTAATTCATAGCGAACCTCTGGTCAATCTATTAAATAAAGAGAATAGTCATCATTCATTTATCGCTTGGGATAATACCATTAAGTCTAATCTATATTCAGCTTTTTATCTTTCCTCCCTTGTAGCAGAAAGTATGGTTAAGAAAAGAATTAAAGGAGTGATCATTAATACCAGTTCGGTAGCTGCCCAGGGTAATTTAGGGCAAACAGCATACTCGGCTGCCAAGGCGGGTATAGAGGCAATGACAAAAGTGTGGAGTAAAGAATTAGGGATGTTTAAGATTCGATGCGCGTGTGTTGCTCCTGGATTTTTTAATACACCTTCTACACATAGTAGCTTGAATGAAACGGTGATTGAGAAATGGAAGAAGATGACACCCATTGGTAAATTGGGAGAGCTGTCTGAATTTACTAATGCTCTAACATTTATTATTGAGAATGATTTTTATAATGGTAAAGTACTGCAGCTGGATGGCGGCTTGAATGTTTAACCATGTCAGGATATACGTATAATTTGAGTTTAAAATTTAGAGAGGTTGTCGAGCGCTTTTCGGATAAAGTTGCTTTACAGTATCCTGAAGGAAAGTCATTTACTTTTTTTGAATTGGATTATTTATCCGACCAATTGGCAGGTTTCCTTCTGCAAAAGGAGTTGCAACAAGGTGATGTCATAGCAATTCTTAATGAAAAATCGGTATATGGGTATGCGTTAATGATAGCATGTTTAAAAACAGGCATTATATACACCAATCTCGACAGTGCGAGTCCATGGGTGCGTTTACAAAAGATTATTTCCACCTGTAAGCCCAAAGCTGTTTTTTATGATGAGGGTTTAAAAGAAACCTTTTCTGAGTTAAAGTCTGATTTCCCTGACCTTCAAGAGTTTCACCTTTCAGCTATTCAATTAAAGAGAAGAGAAGATATTATAAACCCACTTATTGATCAGAATTTTCATGGTGGATCACCGGCTTACATCATGTTCACTTCTGGGTCAACAGGTTTTCCAAAAGGGGCAGTCATGAGCCATTCTAACCTGCTTCATTTCATAGAATGGGGAAGGGTGACGTTCAAGGTGACTTCGTCTGATATTTTCACAAATGCTAACCCAATTTACTTCGATAATTCTGTTTTTGACTTTTACGTTTCAGTTTTTAATGGTGCTACATTGGTGCCATTAAGTCATTCTCTTGTAAAGAATCCGAAGGATTTGGTCAAGGCAATAAACGCGAGTGGATGCACCATTTGGTTTTCAGTGCCATCATTGTTAGTCTATTTGCTTACAACGAAAGTGTTAAAGGAGAATGATTTCCCTAATATTTCACGTATTTCATTTGGTGGTGAAGGATTTCCTAAAAATAAATTAAAGCAGTTGTATGAATTGTATAGTCATCGGATGACGCTATTCAATGTGTATGGTCCTACGGAGTGTACATGTATCTGCTCATCTTATGAAATCACTGAAAATGATTTTAATAACATGAACGAGCTTGCTCCATTGGGTTTGATGGCGCCTAATTTTGGATATGAAATTCTTCCACTCTCGGAAGAAAATCCAGCGTTAGGAGAACTTAGTTTAATAGGGCCTTGTGTGGGATTGGGTTACTACAATGATACTGAGAGGACAGTTAAATCATTTGTACAGAATCCGAAAGTTTCTTTCAACCAGATCATGTATAAAACCGGAGACCTTGTTGAACGGATGTCTAACGGGTATATTCATTTCCGGGGACGCATCGATAATCAGGTAAAGCATATGGGTTACCGGATTGAGTTGGAAGAGATTGAAGCGGCCTTCAGCACGCTTTCATATGTAGATGAAGTAGGCGTTATTTATGAAAAAATAAATGCAGAATTAGGACAAATCAAAGCATACATAAGTATCAACAAACCTGGTTTGAGTGAGACGGATATTGTTGATGATATCAGGCGAATTGTCCCTTCATATATGGTGCCTCGAAAGATTATGGTACTGGAACGACTCCCAAAAAATCAGAATGGTAAGATTGATCGTAAACAGCTAAAAGAACTTGTATGAATAAACCACTGATAATATTTGGAACAGGTAAAATTGCGGAAGTGGTAAGCTATTATGCTACGCAAGAATGTGGACTCGAAGTCGCTGCTTTTACGGTGGACAGCGGACACAAACAGACAGATACTTATCTTGGCAAGCCAGTAGTAGCATTTGAAGAGTTAGCCTCTCGTTATCCTGCCGAACAATACAATATGTTTGTAGCAGTGGGATATCATAATCTTAACAAGCTTCGAGCCGAGAAGTGTTCTGCCGCTAAAGCGTTAGGGTATCACTTGGTGTCAGTAGTTAGTCCTCATTCAGCATTGGCCAAAAATATAATACATGGAGAAAACTGTTTTATCATGCCACCGTGCATCATACACCCTTGTGTTCAGTTAGGTAATAATGTATTTGTTTGGAGTGGGGCAATGATTGGTCATCATTCTGTGATCGGAGATAATTGTTGGTTTACATCGAACTGCAATATTGGGGGAAACGTGATGATGGGACAAAATTGTTTTGTGGCTTTGAATGCTACCGTGGGGCATTCTGTACGAATTGGCAATCTATGTTTTCTAGGCGCTAATACATTGGTCACAAAAGATCTGGAAGATGAAAAGGTTGTGATAGCAGAATCATCAAAACCCATCAAGCTTAACAGTAGCCAGTTTCTCAAATTCTCTTCGTTTTCATCAATCTAATGAAGACTTACTCTTTTGTAGATGGGCACGATAGATTGATGGTCAGCAATCAGATTCATTCTTTATTCCCAATTATCCAGGCCGTGATTGAAGGAGTACAGCAAGGTGAGATTTTTAGGAATACACATGGTGATTATTGGGTGTTGCATAAAGCAGGGTTCTCTGAAGTCTTTTTGACCTCTGGTGACGGCAAAGACTTGGTTGATTTTATAATAGGGAATAACAATCTTCCAAAGTATTTTCATCTATATAATCCAGTTGAAAGATTGGTTGATGTATTTAAATTCAAGTCTGAGATATTTAATATCCGCGAGCGCGCTCGGGTACAGTTAAAATATGATAAACAAAAGGAAGAGAGTGGGTTATCTCATCCGTTGAATGATGAATTTGTCTTAACACCAGCAACACGAGAGAATAGTGATTCACTTGCTGTTTTTAATCTGGACTTGGAGAATAAGTTCTGGAGTAGTAAAGAGGATTTTGTTGACAATGCGTTAGCCGTTTTTATTAAGGACAAACAAAATAAACCGGTTTCGTTGTGTTATGCCGCAGCGGTAGCAGGTCAAAAGGCTGAAATTGATGTGATAACGAGTGAAGACCACAGAGAAAAAAAACTTGCCAAATCCGTTGTAGCAGCTTTTATTTCAAATTGCATTAACAAAAAAATAATTCCCAATTGGGATTGTTTTGAAGACAATGTCGCGTCAATGATGACTGCTAAAAAACTTAACTTTAGTATTAGTAAGAAGTATAAACTCCTTTCCATTTTTAAGAAGATATAACAATGAAATTAACTTCACTAACCACACTTAGGTGCCCTAAGACTCAAAGTAGCTTATCGGTAAAACATATCGAAAATGAAAGCGATGGAGAAATTTTAGAAGGAGTTCTTGTTAATGATTCCGGATATGAATATAGGATTTCGAAGGGACTACCTGACTTTGCTACGCCAGAGGATTTAGTTGGAGATGCTGCGTTTGCCAGGAATTATTACAAGGGTATTGCAGATACGTACGATCAGAATGTTGATATAACTTTTACCCTTTATAATGAAAATGAGAGTGAAGTAAGAAACTACATGATTGACCTATTGGAGTTAAAGCCAAATTATAAAGTATTAGAAGTGTCCGCTGGAACAGGAAAAGATTCAGAACTTATTTTGAAAAGATTAAATAATCACGGACAGCTGTTTTGCTTAGATATATCCCCTGATATGCTATTGAAAGCAAAGAACAGACTTATTAATTACCCTGCGTATACTGAAATAGTATGTGGCACGGCATGTGATTTACCTTTTGATGATAATTCATTTGATGCACTTTATTGTTTTGCAGGTGTTGGTCATTTTCCTGACTTAGCTAAAGGACTAAAGGAAATGGCGCGAGTTGTTAAACCTGGTGGTAAGGTTGTTTTTTGTGAAAAGAATGTTCCTGAATGGCTTCGTGATTCTGAATATGGTAAAATCTGCATAAACAACAATCCCATGTTTGAATATGAAGCGCCTTTAAAATTTATACCTATTGAAGCCAGAAATGTAGGGATCCGTTGGATAATAGGGAATGTACATTATGTAGTTGATTACACAGTAGGGGTTGGAGAACCTGAGGGAAATTTTGATCTTTTAATACCAGGCGAAAGAGGTGGGAGTTTTAATACAAGATACTTTGGCAAGATGGAAGGCGTTTCGAAGGATACAAAAGACTTAGCGTTAAAGGCAAGGAAAAAGCTTGGGATAAGTATGCATGAATGGCTTGATAAATTGATAAAAAACGAGGCTGAAAAAATTTTAAAGGAGAAAGAATAAAATGAGGTGGATTAAGAAAGGACTTATTTTTAAAACGGAAAGTCAACATGAGTGGATGCATTCACATGCACAATGTCCTACCGCTATCGTACTTGAGGACAGAATTAGAATTTTCTTTTCAGCACGAGGTAAGGACGGACAAAGTTTACCCACCTTTATTGATGTTGAGAGAGATGATCCACGGAAAATTATTGCAATAAATCCAAAGCCGGTTTTAGAAAAAGGCAGAAAGGGTACTTTTGACGAGAATGGTATTATACCTAGCTATTTCATAAGCATTGAAGATAAATTGTATTTTTATTATGCCGGCTGGAGTCAATGTAAAAATGTGCCGTATAAAAATTTTACTGGATTAGCCACAAGTGAGAATGGTGGTTCGACTTTTAAAAAAGTTTCCGAAGCTCCTGTTTTTACCTTAAACCACTTTGATCCGCTATCTGCTACAGGTCCATGTATTATATATCGGAATAATGAATTTATCGCCATTTATTCTACTGGCATTGATTGGATAGAAATAGATGGAAAGTTAGAGCATACATATTTACTTACGTATGCAGTATCAAGTGATGGTATTCAATGGAAACCTTCTGGTAAGATCATAATTAACCCAGAAGACGAATTAATAGCACATTGTAAGCCGACAGTAATAGAGAAGGATGGTGTTTTTCACTTGTGGTTTTCTAAAAGAGGAAGCAAAAATTTTAGAAATGCTGGTGATACAGCCTATCGATTGGGTTATGCTTCGTCTACTGATTACATAAATTGGAGGCGAGATGATTCAAAAGTAGGTATTGATGTGTCAAGTGAAGGTTGGGACTCAGATATGATCTGCTATCCACATATTGTTCAAGCTGGAGATAAATATTATATGTTTTACAACGGTAATGGCTTCGGTAAAAGCGGCTTTGGCTTTGCTGAATTAGAATTCGATTTTTAAAAACTTAAATTATAATCAACGTGCAACACGATCCATCTAAAACCAAATACGAGTATTTAAAGCATCATAATTTACGTCCCCAATATGAATCGGGTCTAAAGGCGCTGTTAGAGATGGATATAAGTAAACAGGATCTTATTCACCATTTTCCTGCATTTGTTGGTCATCAGACCTTAGCAAGGCAAATAGCACTTTACGAGGCATATAAAATGACGCTGTCAGTTGCTGGACACATTGCCGAGGTTGGTGTGAATTTAGGTTTTGGTTCACTTCTGTTTACTAAATTGACCAAGATTTTTGAGCCAAATTCGTTGACTCTTATCCATGGTTTTGATTGGCATCAAGGCGCAGAGCCTACTGATGAAGAAAAACACGTCATCGTCAAGGGTTCATATCATACACCTGAGGAGAAAGTTAGAGAGATTGTTAAAGTTCAAGGTCTTGAAAATATCCTTCATTTGCATAACCTTGATGCGTCAAAAGACCTTCCGCTTTTTTTTGAAAACAATGTTCATTTGCAATTTAAATTAGTATTTATTGATTGCGGAATTTATGATGTGGTTTCGGAATGCCTGAAGCATTTTTGGGATAGACTTACACCTGGTGGAATGTTACTGTTGGATCATTATTCTTTTGAATTGGCTCCTGGTGAAATGAGAGCTATTAGGGATGTACTTCCTAATGTCAAATGGAAGCAATTCTCATTTGGATGGATGCCTTGTGCATATGCCATTAAAAAATAATTTCACGAGCATGAGAAATGGCACAAATTCTATTCCATTAGTTAGTATTTGTTGCGTAACATACAATCATGAGAAATATCTCCGGCAATGTCTTGATGGATTTGTTATGCAACAAACAAATTTTGCTTTTGAAATTCTTGTTCATGAAGATGCCTCAACTGACAGTACAGCACATATTCTTAAAGAATACGAGAATAAGTATCCGACATTATTCCGCTGTGTTTATCAGGTAGAGAATCAATTTAAAAAGCAAAATGTATTAATAAATATCTTATTTAAGATGGTGAGGGGAAAGTATATCGCACTTTGTGAAGGTGATGATTACTGGGTAGATTTCGGGAAACTTCAGAAGCAAGTTCAGTTTTTAGAGGCCAATGATGAGTTTTCAATTTGTTACCATAAAACAAAAATACTTAGAGATGATCAATTATCTGAGCATACTAAAACGATACGAGATAGGAGCTTTGTGTTTAATTTTTTTGATTCTCTGCAATCGAAGAATGGTAATACCCTTAGCATGGTTTTAAGAACATCAGTTTTCGAGAAAATAGAAATGGATAGCCTGTTCTTTGGTCTAAAAATTGGAGATTGGCCCCTAGAGTGTATCGCGACTATGAAAGGCAGTGGTTTTTTTATGATCGAAAAAATGGGCGTTTATAGAGTACATAACAGTGGATTGTCGCGTTCGTTTTCAGCTAGATCCTATTTTGAAAGTCG
>JBGANU010000003.1:0-441287 GCA_044222145.1 Cyclobacteriaceae bacterium | reverse complement strand
CACCGAACTCACCATCCAGGGGCCTTTGTTGCTGATGGGAAATTTGATGGTGCCATCGTTCTCTGTATAAATATTTTGTAAGAACACTCTGTTGCCGATGTGGCTCCATACCTTCACCAAAGCATGCGCGCTTGGCTTTCCATCAAACAGAACCTGGCATTGCAGATGATCGCCCGAAGTTAAGGAGTAAGGATTTTTATCAGGGATGATTTCATATCGAAGGCCAACGTTCTTCTTAAACGTATCGTCTGTCTTACTTCCGCTTTGCACCAATAACTTGGTGAATCGCGTATAATTCTCCTTCGAAGGTTTGTCTAATTCGTTGGACTTCTTTCTTTCCTCCAGAACATAATCCAATCCGTCCTCCTTCAAATAGTCATTAAATTTCTGCGATTCCAGTTCGATGTAAGCCGGATCACTTTGCAGAACAAGCAAATGTGTTCCTTCCTGCGAGAACTTATACTCAAGATTATTTCCATTAGAAATCTTGATATCCGTCTTTAGGTCTTTTTTTCCGGATTGATTATACATCTCAAGTCGTTCCACTTTGTGACGGTTCAAATCCCAAAACTCTCCGGTGAAACTCTCGCCTACCATGAAATCCACTTTCATTGACTCGCCCACCTGATAGTGATATTTTTTAGGCTGCAGCCAAAACTCATGACTCACTCCAAAAAAAGAAGCAAGCAATAGCACAAGGCATATCGTCACACGTTTTTTCATAGTCTATTTTTGATTCATCAACTCCTCGATTTCGTCTGCTTCAATCGGAATATTTTTCATCAAATCGATATTCTTATTTTTTCCGATCACCACATTATTCTCCAACCGAACGCCAAACTTTTCTTCCTTGATATAAATACCTGGTTCAATGGTCCAAACTGAACCGAGTTGCACCTTGTCGTGCATATCTCCTACATCGTGAACATCAAGACCCAACATGTGTGATGTTCCGTGATAAAAATATTTCCTGTAAGCGGGATTATCTTTTGATTGATTCTTAATGTCTGTTTTGGTGATCAGCTTCAAGCCAAGTAACTCGCTCTCCATCATCTTCTCAATCTCTTTCTGATATTCAAAATAAACCACACTGGGTGTTAGCATCTTGAACGCTTCGCGCTCTATCCGAAGCACGGCCTGATATACGTCCTTTTGTCGTCTGGTAAATTTTCCGCTCACAGGAATGGTGCGTGTGAGATCAGAATTATAATTGGCATATTCAGCAGCCACATCCAACAACACCAATTCGCCTGCGTTGCATTTCTTGTTGTTCTCAATATAGTGCAGGATCACGTTGCTTTCGCCCGATGCAATAATAGGGGTGTAAGCAAAACCTTTCGATCGCAGTCTGATGAACTCGTGAATGTATTCCGCTTCAATTTCATTTTCTGTAACGCCCGGTTTCAAGAATTTAAGCACTCGTCTAAAAGCACTTTCTGTTATGTCACAGGCTTTCTGTATCAATTCAATTTCCTGCTTTTGCTTCACTCGCCTCAACGAAGACATAATGGGTGCAACTCTTCGATACTGATGAAGGGGATATCGCTGTTTACACCATTCTATAAATCTCGCATCGCGACTTTGCACAATCACATCGGCCCGGTAGTGTTCGTTTGTATTCAGGTATACATGATCTACTCCACCCATCGCCATCATATGATGAAAGAGTTTAGGGAAATCCGAAAGCCATGCAATGGTCTCTACTCCCGACATTTCGCGTGCCTCTTTTTTAGTCAGCTTGTGTCCCTCCCACTTTTCCATCAACTCATTGGGCTCTTTTATAAAGAGCACTTCTTTGTATTTCTTATCTGGAAAATCAGGACAGATCACCAGAATACTTTCTTCCTGCTCAGTGCCACTCAAATAAAAAAGATCACTATTCTGCTTAAAGCTCATCGTGCCATCTGCATTCGTAGGCATGATGTCATTCGAATTAAAAAGAGCGAGGGAGTTTGATTTTAACTCGCGCACGAATCGCTTTCGGTTGTTGATAAAAAGTTCTTTGTCTATGTTGTCGTATCGCATAAAGTATTAATTTACTAACTGTAACTTTCAGAAGTGTCGTGCAATTTAAATAAAACTATATGAAGCTATTTGAAAAAGGGAGTAAGAATACAGGAGTGGTAAAGAAGAATTCGAGGTCCAAGAATCAAAAATCTTTTCTGATCATGCTTTTGATTCTATTCATTAGTTCCATTTCTTATGGCCAAGCGAACTACCAGCCTTCTCCGGAAAATATGAAATCGCGCGAGTGGTTTCAGGACGCCAAGTTTGGTCTCTTCATTCACTGGGGAGTGTATAGCGTGCTCGGTGATGGAGAATGGGTGATGAACCAGCAACAAATTCCAATTAAAACCTACGAGAAAATTCCAGCGTTTTTTAACCCCACACAGTTCAACGCTACAGACTGGGTGCAAATGGTAAAAGATGCTGGCATGAAATACATCACCATCACCAGCAAACACCACGATGGATTTGCTATGTACGACAGCAAAGTCTCCGATTACGACATCGTTGATCGAACACCTTATGGCAAAGACGTGTTGAAAATGCTGGCCGATGAATGTCATAAGCAAGGCATTAAGCTGTTCTTTTATCACTCACAGTTAGATTGGCATCATCCGGATTATTTTCCTCGTGGCTTTACAGGTGGAAGTTGGACGGGTCGCGAAGAGAAAGGCGACATGAACAAATATCTGGACTACATGGATGCACAACTTGCTGAGTTACTCACCAACTATGGCGAAGTAGCGGGCATCTGGTTTGATGGCATGTGGGATAAGAAAGATGCAGATTGGAGACTGGAGAAAACCTATAAACTTATTCACCAACTACAACCTGGTGCTTTGGTGGGAAGCAATCATCATCGCGCTCCGTATGCCGGTGAAGATTTTCAAATGTTTGAGAAAGATCTTCCCGGACATAACACTACCGGCTTTTCGCAAGAACAAAAGGTGGGAGACCTGCCAAAAGAAACGTGTGAAACCATCAATAACAGTTGGGGTTTTGATTTGAGAGACGCCAAAAACAAAAGTCAAAAAGATCTGATACAATATTTAGTGAAGGCAGCTGGTTATGGCGCCAATTTCTTATTGAATGTTGGCCCAATGCCGAATGGGAAGATTCAACCCGAGCACACCGAGTTATTAAAACAAATGGGTGAGTGGACCAAGCTGAATGGCGAGACCATTTATGGAACACGAGGCGGCCCGCTTAGCGCACGCGAATGGGGTGTGATGACGCAAAAAGAAAATAAGATGTACGTACACATCCTCAATTGGCAAGATGAAACACTTACGCTGCCAAAACTCGGAAAGAAAGTGGTCAGTGCTAAACTATTTGCCGATAAGTCAGCTGTAAAGTTTTTGGAAAATGATTTTGGTCTGAGCCTTCAGGTTCCAAAATCAAAAATGAATGACGTGGATACGATTATTGAGTTAGAAGTAAAGTAACTCCTGATACCAACAAAAAAGACGCACCAGAAATGATGCGTCTTTTTTTATGAAGTTAGTCTTCGACAAGTTCAGACTGAAAGCCGAAAAAACTATCCGACTTTGTCGCTCACTTCATCTGTGTTAATGTAATTGATCAAAATGAAGGTGAAGAGCAGTCCGGAGAAAACTCCTTCAAGGGCCACCATAAAGGCCGCAATGTAGGGATTGAGATAACGACCCATTGGCTCCTTATCCATAATGTCGAGCATCAAACTATGATCAAACATTAAATACGCAAACAGAAAGACCGCAAAAAGCAGTGACGCAATTGCCCCGGCTGAAACTCCAGTGACAAGCGCTCTGAAATAATTGATATGTTGGCCGTGTGTTTCCTTAAATTTCTTCAATGCATAATAAATTCCAACCACCTGAATGATGACGTTTAGAAATCGGAGTTCATAAATATGAACAAGGCCTACCACTTTCATTAACAGAAAAAAGGCAATAAGGCCTAGGCCTATCTTAAAGCCATAATTTTCCGGAATTCGTTTTGGGTCAGAGAATAAATTCATAGGTTTTTGAATTTGATTTGCTCTAATTTTCTCATTTTTTAAGAGAATTACAACCTTTTGCGAGCTTTAATTATAGCCAAATGACCATTGACGAATTAAAATCCACCGAACAAATTCCTCAAAATCTTTCGCCTCTTGTGCAAGCCATGTGGTGTGACGTGAAGGGAGACTGGAACGCATCGCACAATCTTGCTCAGGATGTCGACACCCAGGATGGGGCGTGGGTGCACGCTTACCTCCATCGAAAAGAAGGTGATCGCTCAAATGCTCAATACTGGTATCACCGCGCTGGAAAACAAATGCCGTCATATTCTTTGGAAAAAGAGTGGGAAGAAATTACCAAAGCATTACTTCATAAGTAGCCGGGTTGATCAGTAGGTAAAGCCCAGTTTATCAAGTCCACCCTTCACTTCTTCACACGACATGAATAACTTCCATAATAATTCAGACCGATAGTTTTCGATCATCACCACTTCGGGCCCTTGATCAATCGCCAGGTACCACGGCTTGCACCAATTGTCGGTTATGCTAAAGCCATCATAAAATCCATACGGCCCGAATGTTTTTTCTCCCAGATCGAAGTAAAAATGTTTTAGCGCCCGCATGCTTTGTTCGGGTGTATATGGAAAAGACGAAAGTGCCGCAGAAGGCGATATCACACCCACATCTTCTGACGGACTGTGCGCGGCATAGAATTTTATTGAGTACCCAGCGGTAAGACCCCAGCTATTTTCTCCGTAGTCTTTGAAGTGCCTGGGGTTCTCCACACAATACTGATAGTTAATCAACGTGTGATTTTTATTGTGAGTCCAGTAATCAGCATACTGATCTTTAAGATGCCGCGGATCAAGTCCTAAAAACGAATAGTGCGACCAAAACAAAGGGCCTCCAAATTGCGGTGCACCATTGTGCTTCAAGTCGAGGTGATAACCATACTGTTGATGGGCTGGGTCATTTCTAATCGCTCCTCCCCTTGCCCAACCCTGATAATAAACTTCTGCAGGAACTCCATGAGTAGGTGATGCGGCCGCCAGTACATACATGATCAGACATTCGTTATAACCCTCCACAGGAAAATTCATTTCCCATTGATAGGTTGGCGACCAATGCCAATACAATACATTTTTATTTCCATGTCGATACCAATCAAATTCAACTTCTTTCCAAAGCTTGTCTACTCTTGCCGCCAGTGCTTTCTCAGCTTCATTGCCATCTTTAAAATATTGCCGCACACACAACAAACCTTGTAAGAGATAAGAGGTTTCCACCAAATCTCCTCCATTATCTTTTTGACCGAAGGGTTTTACCTTGCCGGTTTCTCCATTCATCCAATGTGGCCATGCGCCATGAAAGCGGTCTGCCCGTTCTAAAAAGTCAACGAGCTTAGTCAGTCGTTCCAAACCCTGTTGACGCGTGATAAACTTCCGTTCGATGCCCACCAGAATTGACATCACGCCAAAACCCGTTCCGCCAGATGTCACAATATTTTTATCGTTATCTGGATAGTCGTTATCTGTATGAAATCGTTCGCGCGCTGCACCCGAAGTTGGTTCGGCTCCATCCCAGAAGTATTGAAAAGTTTTATACTGAACCAATGTCAGCAAAGAATCATCAGTGATAATGGCTTTAGTCTGTTCAACCGGCTTTGGCGAAGAACACGAAACGCAACTAATCGCCACCAGAGCGAGGAAGGATAGCCGATTCATGATCTCAATTCATCGGCTTGATCACTCTCCACATTTCTTCGGCCACCAATTTGTTGCCCTCTTCGTTTAGGTGAACACGGTCAGTGGTGAGTATACCTGATTCTTTGTTCTCGGTATTGAACTGTTTGTTGTAATCCAGAAACGCTTTGCGCAAATCAACGATTGGAAGTTTATTCTTATCGGCAATACTGCGAATGATGTTGCTGTATTTATTCAAATCTCCATCCAATTGATTACTGAAATCGGTGCGCTCTCCGATCACCGCAGGTGTGCACAAGATAACTTTGATGTTTTTGGCCTGCAGTTTTTTAATAATGGCTGTGTAAAATTTCTCAAACTTATCGGCATCAGTGCCCGTTCCAAAACTCTGCTTGTGCCACACGTCATTCACACCAACATAAATCAACACTACATCGGGGTTTTTACTGAGCACATCATCGTCCATTCTCAAAAACAAATCATAGACTTTGTTTCCACCGATGCCGGCACCAATCAATTCAAATTGATCGGTGAGTCCATCTTTTGTTATGAGGTCTGCAATTTTGGTAATGTAGCCACCCGGTTTCACACCTGCTTCCGTAATTGAATCCCCGAAGAAAATGACTTTCTTTTTTTGCAAGGCTGCGAACGAAGCCAGCGTTAACAATGCCACCGTTAGTAAGATCAAATGTTTCATTTTAAAATGGTTTAAAGTAATACGTATCGAGCAGCACAATGTAAGGAAAGGATGATAACAAATCCTATCGATAAATAGATCAGTGGCAGCAAGGGGCTGTGTTTGCCGATGTCAGTTTTCATCTGCTTCATGCTCTTGCGACTTCAACAATCTTTCCTTCCACTGTTTCAACTCTTCATGTCGTGCTTTCAATTCTTCTTCGGTCGGTTGGTAGTTTATCAATGCATGCAAATCCGGCTGGCCGGCATCCACCCAGGCCGTGTACCAAATGTCGCCCACCATTTTTATACTGGCCCGAAACTGTCGCTCCACCATTCCCGATAGCAAGGCGTGATATTCTTTTGCATAATCTGCCGAGATCACTTTAACCGTCTGCCTGCCCTTCGTTTCAAAACTAAACTTATGATTTCCCGATTTTTCAAAGAGTTGTTTCTCAAATCGTAAAACAGAGTCAACAGCTTTGTTCGCTTGTTCAATTGCATTCCACGCGGCCCTTTGCACATTTTCCACATAGACAGCCTTGCCTACAAAAAAGTCATATTCATTGAAGTACAACTCCGGAAGTCGTGACTCCCAAAAAGCATGAATACCATTTTGCCCGGTAAGTTGTCCGTCATAGTTGCGTGTGGTGTGCAACGGCACATTTGCATCGGCAACATAATGACCGAGTTCGGCCGAAACTCTGAGAATGCGTTGCGGATCTTTTAGCAGAAACGCATCCTTCAATTGAAAATACATGCGGTTGATTTGCCAGGGCACAATACCGTGGGCTTGAAGTGTGTCTTCTCCAAATTTGCTCACGGCATCATTCCAATAGCGAGGCAACTTATATGCCGCGCTGTCACCATAATCATCCAGATCGATATAATGTTTGGCTGCTTCATCGGCTACTGTATAGCGCCTTCGGTCAGGATTGACAGAAGCTTCCGTCAGATATTGAATGTTCTTTTTGTAGAACCCAATCATTTCCGGAGGAAGAATAAAAACGGCAAGGCGGTTGATTTTCTGGTGCGCAAAAAATCCCCAACTGCTGCACAGCAACACCACTCCTACTAAAACAATTTTCAGAAATTGATTCACTACTTTACCTTTCCGATAAAGTTAATCATCATGAAGAAATTTTTTATTCTGTTCTTATTTATCGCCACGCTTGCCAAGGCTACTGATCCTTACCCGCGAAACCCCGCGATTGATGTTCTCCAGTATATCTTTCAACTGGAAGTAAATGACTCTACAGATGTCATTGCCGGCAGTGCTTCGTTGACTATCCATTTTAAGAAATCAATCTCGCAATTTGAACTTGATCTGATCAACAAGGATGCATCGGGCAAAGGAATGGAGATCTCCGAGATTGTATTAAACGGAAAAAGACTAACCTTTTCTCACACGAATAATCGGATCAATATCAATCTCCCATCAGCGACAAAAGTTGACGACCAATTGACGTTTCAGATCACGTACAAAGGGATTCCTCAGGATGGATTGATCATCGGCAAAAATAAATTTGGTGATCGTGGGTTCTTTGGCGACAACTGGCCGGATCGCGGACATCACTGGCTTCCGGTGGTTGATCACCCCAGCGACAAAGCAGCTGTGGATTTCATCATCATCGCACCACACTATTACTCCGTTGTTGCTAATGGAATTAAAATCGAAGAAAGTCCGATCGATTTCAAACGCAAGCTTACGCATTGGCACGAAGAAGTTCCGATCCCTGTAAAGGTAATGGTGGCCGGCATTGCGCGTTTTGCTGTTCAGCAATCGGGAAAAGTAAATGACATCAACATTGAAAGTTGGGTCTATCCTCAAAACCGCGCGGAAGGTTTTCATGATTATGCCGTTGCGGTGCGCGTGCTGGATTACTTTCATACTCACATCGGTCCGTATTCCTATAAAAAATTGGCCAACGTTCAATCCAAAACACGCTGGGGCGGATTGGAAAACGCGAACACAATTTTCTATTTCGAAAACTCAGTGACGGGCAAAGGCGAACGTGAAGGCTTGATCGCTCATGAAGAAGCTCATCAATGGTTCGGCAACTCCGCGACAGAAAACGACTGGCATCACGTGTGGCTCAGCGAAGGTTTCGCCACTTACTTTGCCAACCTGTACCTGGAAAACACCTATGGTCACGATCGTCTGGTAGAAGAAGAAAAAGCAGACCGCGAACAAGTAATCAACTACTATCTCAAAAACCCCGCGCCCATTATTGACACGACTATCGTGGACATCGGAAAAGTGCTGAGCACAAATACGTATCAAAAAGCAGGTTGGGTGTTGCACATGTTGCGTCATGAAATCGGTGATCAGGCTTTTTGGAAGGGCATTCGCCAATACTATGCTACCTATCGAAACAGCAACGCCATGACCGTTGACCTTCAAGGGATAATGGAGGAGGTTTCCGGTAAAGACCTTTCGGGCTTCTTCAAGCAATGGCTTTATGTAGCTGGCCATCCGGTTTTGTCCGCCACCTGGCGTTACGATGGTAAAGCCAAAGCCGTAGTACTTGACCTAAGTCAGATTCAAAAAGGAAGCCCATTTCAATTTCCGTTGGAGATTAACTTTACTGACAAGGAAGGAAAAACCGAGACAAAGACCATTCAAGTGACGTCACGGAGCCAGAAATTCAACATTCCGGTAGAAAAGGCTCCCACAAACGCACGTCTGGATCCTAATACCTGGCTATTATTTGAGGGCACAATCGCGCAAAAATGACCGGCACACCTTTGCAAATCTGATAATTGCCCTTATTTTTGCAGTCCGTTTGAAAAAAGCATTATGGCAAATCACAAATCAGCAGAGAAGAGAATCAGAGCAAATGAGACAAAGCGCGCTAGAAACCGCTACCAGGCGAAGACTACCCGCACTCAAATGAAGAAATTGACAACTTCTGCAAAGAAGGACGAAGCTCAGGCCCTTTTGAAAGAAGTGTCTTCAATGATCGATAAATTGGCAAAGAAGAACGTCATTCATTGGAAAAAGGCAGCCAACCAGAAGTCAAAATTGGCTAAGCGTGTAAACGCGATGGCCTAATCCGTTAAGGAGCATATTTTATTTTTCCCTTCTTGTTTCGCTACCACGAAACGGGAAGGGTTTTTTTATGCGCATCCCACTCTGAAGCGCATGTTTTGTTGGCCTGATTATTTTTTAACTTTCCCGTTGTGAAGATCGAAGACAACAAGCCGCTGAACATAAAAAACTGGTCTCCTGAAGACAGGCCGCGGGAAAAATTGCTTTTGAAAGGCACGTCTGCCCTATCCGATGCCGAGTTGATTGCCATATTGATCGGATCGGGAACGGCAAATCTCAGTGCCGTGGAAGTCGCCAAGAAAATATTAGCACATGGCGGAAGCGGATTACATGATCTCGCAAAGCTTTCGGTAAAGGAACTGATGAAAGTGAAAGGCATTGGCGAAGCAAAAGCCATTACCATTGTGGCCGCGATGGAGCTTGGCCGAAGAAGAAAAGAAACCGATATAGACGAGAAGCCAAAAATAAGTAGCTCAAAAGATGCGTTTGATCTTTTGAAAGGTGACTTGATGGATCTGCCGCACGAAGAGTTTTGGGTGTTGCTTCTCAATCGCGCCAACCGCGTGATGAAGAAGAAAAGGATTAGCGAAGGTGGCGTTTCCGGCACAGTGGCCGACCCTAAAATCATTTATAAAATTGCATTAGAAGAATTGGCAAGCGGAGTAATCGTAGCACACAATCACCCTTCCGGCAACCTGGCCGCGAGTCAAAGCGATATAAACCTCACGAATAAATTAAAGGAGGCAGGGAAGTTTTTGGAAGTGCAACTATTGGATCATGTTATTGTGGCGGGCCAAAAGTATTTTAGTTTTGCAGATGAAGGTCTTATCTGATTTAATTTTCTAACACAATCAAGATACAGTGAAGAAGAAAATCTACGTCATCATTAGCTTACTGCTCATCATGGCGCTGGGTTTTGTGTTTAATCCTTATCGTAAGAATCAGGCGGCTCCAATTGTTCAGAAGCAAAAGGAGATTGAAAAGCCTTCTCCTCCACCCGTTGTTGAAGCAAAGCTTATCACAGCAGAAGCAGACCCCAATCCTTACGTTCAGCAACTCATTGAAGAATATCAGGCGTATATCAACAAAGCGATTTCTGCTGGACAGGCGCCTGGCGCAGCGGTTGCTATCGTGAAAGACACATCCATTATTTACCTGAAAGGGTTTGGTGTAAAAGAAAGCGGCACTACAGATTCTATTGATGTCAACTCTGTATTTCGTTTGGGTTCGGTGTCCAAATGTTTTGCAGCCGTGTTAACCGGAACATTGGTGAATGATCACGTACTGCAATGGGACGACAAAGTGATTCAATACGTACCTGACTTCCAATTGAAGAGTAAGTCGAATACTGACAGCCTTCGCATTCGCCACGTGCTATCGCACACGATTGGCTTGCCGTATCACGCGTTTACCAACATGGTAGAAGAACATTTACCCTTAGACACATTGTTATCTCACCTGAAAGAGTTGGATTTAAACGGGCCTCCCGGAAAAGTGTACAGTTACCAAAATGTTGGCTATAGCCTGATTGAAAAAGTAATCGAGTCGGCTACGGGCAAATCATACGAGCAAGCATTGATGGATAAACTCTTTCAACCCTTGCACATGTTGCATGCATCGGCATCCTATGCAGGCATCATGTCAAATCCAAACGTGGCCCTTCCCCATTTCTTTACGAAACACGGTTGGAGAACAACCAGAATATCGGATACCTATTACAATGTGGCGCCTGCCGGAGGTGTAAACGCAAGCATATCAGATATGGCGCTATGGTTAAGGGCTTTGTTAGGAACCCGCCCCGATGTTTTGAATAACGAGACGGTCGATGAAATGCTGACACCACAAGTAAAGGCCATTTCAAAAAACCGAAACTTCTGGAGGTGGAAAAGAACGAAAGCCTCTTACTATGCGATGGGCTGGCGTGTACTGACATTTAAGAACGACACACTCGACTACCATGGCGGCTACGTAAATGGATACCGAAGTGAGGTTGCCCTGGACCGTAAAAACAAAATGGCCGTGTGTGTCTTAGTGAATGCAGCTGGTAGTTTATCCGACCAAAGCATTCCTCAATTTTTTACCATTCGCAGCAAGTACATCGATAAGATCAATGAATGGGAACGTGACAAGACAATCATGGCAAAGCGTTGATCCATTTATGAAATCCTCCACCATCGTTCTACTTGTATTGGTCATCGGCATTGCAGGGTTCGTTATTTATTCGATCAGCGGTGGCCAGTCCAACGAAGACTACGCAAAGAGCATTCAAAAAGAAAGGGAGGACAAAGACGCTTTCATGAAAGGTGATGAATCTCCGTTTATGGACAGCACGGAAGTGTTCATAGGTCTCAAATATTTCCCCCCCGATCTTAAATACCGCGTGGTTGCTCAACTCGAACCCATCGAGTCAAAAAAGGTAGTCGTGCTCCCGACCAGCGATGGCAAGGAGCAAAAATATCTCGAGAATGCAAGAGCTACGTTTGGATTAGATGGGGTTGAAAATAAATTGCTGATTCTGGAAGTAATGGATATGGGGCCACAACGTGGAACACTTTTTCTCGCTTTCGCGGACGAAACCAGTGCCCAGGAAACATATGGTGCCGGGCGCTACCTAGATATCAAAAAAGTGCCGGGCGCAACGTCCATCACGTTAGATTTCAATCGGGCGTATAATCCATACTGCGCCTATTCTGATGCGTTCACGTGTCCATTTCCGCCAAAAGAAAACATTCTCAAGATCGCTATCAGAGCGGGCGAAAAAATTTATCACGAATAGAAATCTGGTCTGCGAAATTAAGGGTTCAATACTGGCGTCTTTTCATTATTTTTGAGGCTTACTTTTTCCTGAATAATGAAAATTTCCTACAACTGGCTTAAGCAATACATCGACATACCCGAATCGGCCGAAGACATTGGTAAAACTCTTACCGCTACTGGTCTTGAAGTTGAAAGTGTTGAACCTTTTGAGAGCATAAAAGGAGGATTGAAAGGTCTGGTAATTGGTGAAGTACTTACCTGCATAAAACATCCCAATGCGGATAAACTTTCTGTAACCACCGTAAATGTTGGCGGAGAAAAACCGCTTCAAATCGTTTGTGGTGCACCGAATGTCGCTGCCGGACAAAAAGTGGTTGTCGCTACCGTTGGAACAACTGTTCATCCCACCAAAGGCGAACCGTTTTTGATAAAGAGTGCAAAAATCAGAGGCGAGCAATCGGAAGGAATGATTTGTGCCGAAGATGAAATTGGAATGGGTGAAAGCCATGCCGGCATCATGGTGCTTAACACGACAATTGCCAATGGTACTGCGGCTGCAGAATTTTTCGGTATTCAATCCGATTATGTTTTCGAAATTGGATTAACACCCAATCGCGCGGATGCTGCTTCTCATATAGGCGTGGCCAGAGATATCAAAGCGGCCAGGAAACGCACCTTGAAAATTCCGTCCATCGATGATTTTAAAATCGATCATACAAAATTAACTATACCGGTCACGGTTGAAAATCCAGAGGCTTGCCCGCGTTATTCAGCAATAACCATTATGGGTGTTTCAATAAAAGAATCTCCTGATTGGCTCAAAAACAGATTGCGATCCATCGGTTTGTCTCCCATTAACAACATCGTTGATATCACCAATTTTATATTACATGAAACGGGTCAACCTCTGCATGCTTTTGATGCCGATCAGATTGCCGGAAAGAAGGTGATTGTTAAAACCCTGCCTGCCGGAACAAAATTCACGACATTGGATGGCAAAGAACGGGCATTGTCTGCATCTGACCTGATGATTTGCGATGGCCTCGGCAATGGTATGTGTATCGGTGGTGTGTTTGGCGGGGCCAAGTCTGGCATTTCGCAACAGACCACTTCAATCTTTCTGGAAAGTGCGTGCTTCTCGCCAGCATCGATTCGCAAAACAGGAATGTATCATGGCTTAAAGACAGATGCCTCCTTCCGCTTTGAACGTGGAACCGATCCCAATGCAACGGTATACGCTTTGAAACGCGCTGCCTTATTAATCAAAGAAATTGCCGGTGGGCAAATCTCTTCTGATCTGATTGATATCTATCCCAATCCAATAAAAAATCAGGTCATCGAAGTTAAAGACAAGAATGTTACCCGACTGATTGGTAAGACTCTTCCCCGTGAAGAGATGATGGCTATTCTCGAATCGCTTGATATCAAAGTAACCGACAAAAAAGACGACCGATTCACAGTGTCTGTTCCGCCCTATCGTGTGGATGTGATGCAGGAAGCGGATGTTGTAGAGGAGATTCTGCGCATCTACGGTTTCAATAACATTGAACTGTCGGAGACAGCAGGCACGGACTACATCGCCAGTTTCCCTGAAAAGGACATCAATAAATTTAAGAAGTCGGTTGGTGAAATGCTGGCTGGAAATGGCTTTTATGAAATTCTGACCAACTCATTAACCAATGCCGCCTATCAGCTGAAACACAAATTAACATTTGAAGGTGAGCCTGTTGAGATTTTAAACAAACTGAGTGAGGAACAAGGCATTCTTCGCCAAACGATGCTCTTTACAGGCCTTGAAGTTTGTGCTTACAACATCAATCGCAAGCAGAAAGACCTCAAACTGTTTGAATTCGGAAAGATCTATTGGAAAAATTCTTCAGCCGAAGTGAATCGCAAATACCAGGAAGAAGAAAGGCTGGCTCTCTATGTAACAGGTAACTTTGAAACAGAGAACTGGCAAAATAAAGCAAGAGCTGTCACCTACTATGATCTTGCGCAGCAGGTTTCTCACATCTTGCAGAAATCTTCCGTTGAAAACACGAAGCAAGAGCCGTTGACTGATCCATTGTTCGATTATGGAATGAAGATTTTGAAGGGCACCAAAGAAATAGGTAAGCTCGGCAAGGTGAAAACTGCTTTGGCAAAAGATTTCGGCATTAAGCAAGAAATATTTTATGCCGACTTAAACACTGCCTTGCTTTTCAAAGGTGCAAACCCTAAGTTCGTTGTACAGGAAGTATCAAAGTTTCCGGAAGTGAGACGAGACTTATCACTTGTGTTGGATAAGCAAGTTACCTTCTCTGAAATAAAGGAACTAGTACTTGCAACTGAGAAGCGGTTGATAAAAGACATTATCGCATTTGATGTGTACGAAGGCGATAAAATTCCGGAAGGCAAAAAAGCATATGCGCTCGGTTTTACGTTGTTGGATGAGAACAAAACATTGACGGACGAGGAGATTGACAAAACGATGGATCGGTTGATGGGGGCATTTGAAGGGAAGATGGGTGCGCTGATACGGAAATAAGAAAGAAAAGAATTGAATGGTAAATATTGGTAAACTGAACAGAATAGAAGTTGTGGTCTTCGCAACTTTGATGATGATTGTTAGCCTATACATATATGTGGCTAACGATGAACGTCAACCTCTGCTTGGATTTTTCAGATTGGAATACCTTATTCCTTGCGTTATCTATTCGTCATTTGTGATGCTGGTTGGTTTAGGGGTGTACCAATTAGTAAAAGTCGTTATCAAAAAGAAATCAGTGGCATTACTTGTCGGTTTGACGGCCGGTGTCCCTTTCGGAATATATGTCATATTTCATCTTACCAATTGGCTGCTCAGATAGTTTTTGAAGTTAATTTTTGAACTACGTATTTATGGACCAGGAAGCATTGAAATCGAACCTTAACGGACTGGAACGCAAAATTTTGGTTTTGTTAAACGAGCACAAAACCGTGAAAGATGAGATCCGAAGTCTGAAGCTGGAGAACCATGAACTGAAGAGTGACCTGAAGAAGCGGGACGAGCAGCTCCATAATTTTAAAAATCAGATAAAAATCACTAAGATTGTAGACCATATAAACCCGGAAGACGGTAGTGTTTCGGAGTTGAAAAGGAAAGTAGACGAGTATATCCGAGAAATCGATAAGTGCATAGCTCACTTGAGCAGATAACCCGGTTTAAGTTGATGGACGAATTATCCGTAAAAATAAAAATTGCCGACCGCGAATACCCCATGAAGGTAAAGCGCAGAGAAGAAGAAAAAGTGCGCGCTGCCGGCAAGGTCATCAATGAAAAAATCAAGCATTACCGGGAACAATTCGGCATTGACGACAAGCAAGATTTGTTGGCAATGGTAGCCTTCGATTGTCTGGTTGATAAAATGGCAGATGAAGAAAATCTCCAGGTAATCGACCAAACCGTGATTGAGAAAGTAAATCATCTCAATCAGCTGGTTTCGCAAGCACTCTAACTCTCCTTCTCTTTTCCCTCCCTTATTCTCCGCTTCCTGTTGGCGAACGTCAAAGGCTTTATTCGATTTTTTCGATTTCCTTTCTCTGAACCGACAGTCTCACAGTGAGCGGGCAAGTGATACCATAAATTTTTTCAACAATGGAAATAATGACTGTTGCGCTAATTGCCCTTGTAGTAAGTGTGGCGCTAAGCTTTTTAATCGGCAGCTTGCTTTACAAAAGGAAAATCAGGAAGAACGAACAAAGTGCCACCGAAAAAGCTAAACTGATTATCAAAGAGGCCGAACTGGAAGCCGAGAACATCAAAAAAGACAAAATCATTGAAGCAAAAGAGAAATTGCTTAAGATGAAGCAGGAATTTGAAGAGGAAGCCAACCGCAAGAAAAACCAGATCATCAGCAACGAGCAAAAAATCAAACAGCGCGAAGCTCAAATTTCAAAGGAGCTGGAAACTTTAAAAAGAAAAGAAGGCGAAGTAGATGAAGAGCGCCAGAGTTTGGCCCAGCAACACGAGCTTGTAAAGAAGCGCAAAGAAGAACTCGATAAGTTCAACGCCCAGAAGGTGGCGGTGTTGGAAGGTATTTCTAAACTATCTGCCGATCAGGCCCGCGATCAACTCGTGGAATCGATGAAGGAGGAGGCCAACACCAAAGCGAGTTCTTACATCAAGGACATCATGGAACAAGCCAAACTTTCCGCCACCAAAGAAGCTAAGAAGATTGTAGTGGAGACGATTCAGCGCACCGCCACAGAGCATGCTGTTGAAAACTGTGTTTCCATTTTCAACATTGAAAGTGACGACATTAAAGGAAAGATCATTGGTCGCGAAGGAAGAAACATAAGAGCACTGGAGGCCGCTACCGGTGTTGAGATTATCGTGGATGATACTCCAGAAGCCATTATCATTTCTGGCTTTGATCCCGTGAGAAGAGAAATTGCACGGTTGTCGTTGCACCGACTTGTGCAGGATGGCCGCATTCACCCGGCACGTATCGAAGAGATTGTTGCCAAAACATCCAAAAACATTGATGACGAAATTGTAGAGATCGGTGAGCGCACCGTTATTGATCTTGGCATTCACGGACTTGCTCCTGAATTGATCAAGATGGTGGGCCGCATGCGCTACCGTTCATCTTACGGACAAAATTTATTGCAACACTCACGCGAGGTGGCCAACCTGTGCGCGATCATGGCTGCCGAACTTGGATTGAATGTAAAGCAAGCGAAACGTGCCGGCCTCCTTCACGACATTGGAAAAGTGTGGCACGAAGAATTAGAAAAACCTCACGCTATCGTGGGAATGGAGCTGGCTCAGAAATACAAAGAACATCCGATCATCTGCAACGCCATTGGCGCTCACCACGATGAAATCGAGATGACGAACATCATTTCACCAATTGTTCAGTCTTGCGATGCCATCTCCGGAGCACGACCTGGCGCAAGACGCGAAGTGATGGAGCAATACATTAAGCGTTTGAAAGATTTGGAAAACGTGGGTTTGAGTTTTGATGGTGTTGAGAAGTGTTATGCCATTCAGGCGGGCCGCGAACTACGCGTAATGGTAGATGCTGAAAAAGCAACGGATGAAAGAGCCGCGCAATTGAGCTTCGACATATCGCAAAAGATTGAAAAGGACATGCAATACCCAGGACAAATTAAAGTCACGGTAATCCGGGAAATGAGAAGTGTCGCTTACGCGAAGTAATAATGCCTAATTAATTTTTAGACGCCCCTTCAATGGGGCGTTTCTATTTTATTCAACTTCGGTGGATTAATACCCCTGATTGGTCGATATTTTACGCCCGATCTTATAAAATTCCCTAAACGGTAACATTTTACTGCGCTCAATCAGTATTTTTAGGATTAGCATAAAAAATACTCAGGGGTTAATGGCCAGTTTGAAAACTCTTTGCATAGTAATTTTCGTCTTACTTGCCCCGGTTACAATTTTTGCCCAGATTACCTTCCCCGATACACTATTTGTAAAAGCTGCTATTGAAAGTACCAAGCGCATTTACGATGAGTCTACCCGGAATTACTCGCATCTGTACAACGGCAAAGAGTATATCGAATTCAAAAAGAACATGCCCGAGGTTGGAACGTTGTTTTTCAACTCACCCGAATGGGAAGAAGGAGAAGTGTTCTACGATGGCGAGTTATATGAGAATGTTTCGATGCGCTATGATCTGTTGCGCGACAAGCTGATTGTTGAGCATAAAGGATTTAGTGACATTGAGCTGATCAATGAAAAAATAAAATACTTCACGATTAAAGGACACTCCTTTGTTCGCCTCGAAAGCAAACCCGACAGCAAATCCGCGATCACAACGGGCTTCTATGATGAGATTTATGATGGCGCCACCAAGGTATTGGTCAAAAGATGGAAGGTAACAGAAGAAAAAGTAGAGACTCAATTCAGCATGACGCTGACCTTTAAAGATAAGAGCGCCATTTTTATCTTGAAAGATGGAGTTTATTATCCGGTTGGCAGTAAATCTTCAGCGTTGAAGGTCTTTGGCGAACAAAAAAGCGCGTTGAAAAAATTCATGTCTCATGAACAGATAAAGTACAGGAGTAATCGTGAAGCAGCGTTGATAAAGATCGCACGAGAATATGATCGATTAAAAGAATAGGTAGCGTTATGAAATTTATCTTCTCTGTATTTCTGATCTGCTTCATCTCGCTTGCCGCGCTTGCTCAAGATGATCAGCCTATCAGCGCTGACTTTAAAAATTTAAAGTTTGATGAATTCATCACTCAACTGGAGAAGAATACACCTTATCGTTTTTTTTACAATCCGGCCTGGACCGATACTATCAAGGTTAATCTATCGGTACTTCGGAAAACGGTTCCCGAAATTCTCGATGAAGTTTTTCAAGGCAAAGAGCTGAGATACGCAGTCGACAAAAAATCAGTTGTCTATATTTCCTTGGGCCAATCTATTATGACTGACCTGCCTTTTGATTTCTTCGGAGAAGGCGAAGCGCCAAACAGCAAACGAACAGAACAAGAGTACACTCCTTATGAAGAAATAGAAAAAGCGAAAGAAGAAAAACTATTTACGATTGGTTATAAGTCGGCCAACTCAAAGCCGATGGCCAACATTGCCGGGTACGTGAAAAGTGCTAAGTCAGGCGAGCCCGTGATAGGCGCCTCTGTATTTGTTGAAAATCCGTTGATTGGCGTGGCGTCTGATCAGTTTGGTTATTTCTCCATCACGCTGCCAAAGGGCCGTCATGAATTGATCATCAAGAGTCTTGAAATGAAGAGCACGAAGCGCCAGGTGATGCTGCTATCTGACGGCAAGCTTGACATTGAATTGCTGGAAGATGTTACGCCACTAAAAGAAGTTGTTGTTCAGTCTGAGCGTGATGCACAAGTGCTGGGCTTGCAAATGGGGCTCGAGAAGTTGGACATTAAAACCATGAAACAAATTCCAGTGGCGCTGGGCGAAGTCGATATTTTTAAAGCGATACTCACCTTGCCAGGTGTTCAGTCGGTGGGTGAAGGCACAGTGGGGTTGAATATTCGGGGAGGCGCCTCCAATCAAAACTTAATTTTATACAACGATGCAACCATTTTCAATCCTTCACATTTGTTCGGCTTCTTTTCAGCATTCAATCCTGATATTTTAAAAAATGTAGAGTTATATAAAAGCAGTATTCCTGCCGAATACGGTGGACGACTATCGGCTGTGCTGGACGTGAGTACACGTGAAGGCAACAAGAAAAAGTTTTCAGGTTCAGGTGGAATAAGCCCTGTAACAGGAAGGTTCTCTCTGGAAGGGCCAATCTTCAAAGACAAAACTTCCTTCCTGATTGCAGGACGATCTACCTATTCCGATTGGTTGTTAACGAAGATTCCATCACCCACATTAAAAAACAGCCAGGCTTCATTTTATGATTTGAACCTCACGCTGAGTCATCAGGCCAACGACAAAAATAGTTTCTATGCTTCCGGCTACATCAGCAAAGATGGATTCAAGCTCAACACAGATACGCTTTACAATTATTCAAATCAAAACGCTTCCGTAAAATGGAAACATGTTTTTGGAAATAAATTCTATGGAATACTGACCGGAAGTTATAGTGGCTACAATTATCAAGTTAGCAGTGATGTAAATCCGGTCACCGCCTACCAGTTGTCATACTCCATTCAACAAGTCAACGGCAAAGCAGACTTCACTTACTTTCTCAACCCCAAGCACACGCTAAACTTTGGAGCGTCATCGATTCGCTATAACCTCACGCCCGGAAACTTTGAACCAAAAGGCGATGCCTCATTGGTTGTTCCTGATCTTTTACAAAAAGAACAAGGCCAGGAAAGTGCTGTGTACATCGGTGACAACTTTGAAATCAATCCACGGCTATCACTTTATGCCGGCTTGCGCTATTCTTCCTTCCAGAATCTTGGACCGAAGGATGTATTCACGTACAGCGAAGGATCAGCCAAAAGTGAAAACTCAATTCTAGACACAGTGCATTATACTTCCGGAAAAAAAGTAGCGAACTATAACGGGCCTGAGTACAGATTTTCGATGCGTTATACCTTATCAGGCACAAGCTCAATAAAGTTTGGCTATAACAAAATGCGTCAGTACCTCCAAATGCTCTCTAACACGGCAGCCGTATCACCAACCGACATCTGGAAACTCAGCGACAACTATGTAAAACCACAGATTGGTGATCAATTTTCCATTGGTTACTACAAGAATATAAAATCCATGTTCGAAACGTCCGTTGAGGTTTACTACAAGAGCATGGAAAACTTTCTGGATTACAAAGGCGGAGCTAAATTAATTCTCAATCATCACATCGAAACCGACATTGTGAATGCCACTGGTAAAGCTTATGGTGCTGAGTTTATGATCAAGAAACTCAGTGGCAAACTAAATGGTTGGGTCAGCTACACCTATTCCCGGTCGTTACTCCAAACAAAAGGAGCAACGGGATCAGAATCTATTAATCAAGGCAAGTGGTATCCGAGCAATTATGACAAACCACATGCAGTTAACTTCATCGGCAATTATAAATTCAGCCGAAGATTTAGTCTTTCAATCAATGCAACGTACAGCACCGGCCGACCCATTACACTTCCATTGGCCAAATATGATTTAAACGGGACGAAGCGTTTGTACTATTCTGAACGCAATCAGTATCGTATTCCTGACTACTTCAGAACCGACTTTGCTTTGAATATGGAGGGCAATCACAAAATAAAAAAACTCGCCCATAGCTCCTGGACAGTGGCACTTTACAACGCTACCGGAAGACAGAATCCATACTCAGTTTACTTTGTTTCACAAAACGGAACGGTGAAAGGATATAAGCTTTCCATTTTTGGACGGCCTATTCCTACGCTGACGTATAACTTCAAGTTTTGATGTGATGAAGAAAATTCCCTTTTCTCTAAAATCTATCTGGGCGATTTTGCTATTCAACGTAAGCTGTGTGGCACCTTATGAACCACCCATCATCGAAAACGGAGTTAGTATTTTAGTAGTTGATGGATCTTTAAATACAGCGGGAGAAAGTGTGATACGCCTTACCCGAACTCAAAATATTTCAGACGCCAAGACTGCACCCGTTGAATTGAAAGCGTCTGTTTCTTTTATATCGGACGATGGATCTGCGTATGCTCTCACGGAAGTGGGCAATGGCAATTACTCCTTACCGGCACAAGTGTTTGACATTACAAAGCAGTATCGTCTCAACATTCGCACGGCAGACCAGAAAGAGTACGCCTCAGAATTTGTTCCTGTGACCAAAAGCCCGGCCATTGATAGTGTTACCTGGAAAGTAACCTCCGACAAAGGAGTTCAGATTTATGTAAGCACACATGACGCTGAAAGCACTACACGCTTCTTTCGTTGGTCATTTGATGAGACCTGGAAATACACAGCCGCTTACAACTCCAATTTTGAATGGTCGAACGGAGAACCCATTCTAAGGAAGGAGAACATTTATGTGTGTTATCGCACAGCCGCTTCCGGAAAAATTGTGATCGGCAATACCGAAGGGCTGAGTGAAGACATTATCAGCGAGCATCCTCTTCAATACCTTGATCAGCGCAACGAAAAGATTCGTTATAAATATAGTGTGCTGGTTAAACAATATGCGCTCTCAAAAAATGCCTATGATTATTGGTTGCAACTTCAAAAAAATACGGAAAGCCTGGGTACTTTATTTGATCCTCAGCCCTCACAATTAACGGGAAACATTACCTGTATCTCTGATCCTACCGAATCAGTCCTCGGCTATTTTGTGGCGGGATCAACCAGTGAGAAAAGAATTTTTATAAGCTCAGACAATCTGCCAAGAGCGCGCACCTACATCACCGCCTTTGATGGATGTTCGGCAGATACTTTACAAGTTCGCGACATTCCACGTCTGCGCCCCAAAGAACTGTCCAACATTTATTTGCTTGATCCCCTTCCTTCGGGACCGGGACCGATTCTAAGATATTCAACAACCACTGCTGCTTGCGCGGATTGCAGGGCGGCAGGGGGAAGCGTTACGAAACCCAATTTTTGGCAGTGATGAATAGAAACTTTCTGGTTTATATCCTAAAAAAGGCAACGGCAAGAATACTTGTTGTTGTGATCGCTACTATCAGCGCTATTTCTGTTTCTGCACAGAAGAATAATCTGGATGTCATTTCACAACAGTTTTCTGATTATCGTTCTAAAAATCTACAGGAGAAAATTTTCACGCACCTCGATCGCAACTTTTATGTAGCGGGAGAAAATATGTGGTTCAAACTGTATTGCGTGGACGCCTATCTTCATCGCCCATTGGATGTGAGCAAAGTCGCCTATTTGGAGATTCTGGACCATGACAACAAAGCAATTGCTCAAACAAAAGTGAGTTTGCAAGATGGAACTGGCAATGGCCAGATCTTTCTTCCTGTTTCACTGACGGCCGGCAATTACCTGGTGCGGGTTTATACTGCGTGGATGAAGAATTTCAGTCCTGATTTTTACTCACAACAAATAATCACGATCGTCAACACGGTTCGAAAGACAGAAGTTGTGAAGAATATCAAACCACAATATGAGATACAATTATTTCCGGAAGGTGGCCATCTGGTAGATGGCCTCGTTAGCACAGTTGCATTTCGAATTGTTGACGAAACAGGGAAAGGCAAAAATATAAACGGAGCGATCGTCAATCAGCATAACGATACCATTGCAAAGCTTCATCCGTTAAAATTTGGAATTGGAAAATTCGCCATTACTCCGTCAGCTGTTGAAAGTTATCGCGCGGTCATATCAGACAGAACGGTTAGTGTGACTTCAAAATTTCCATCCGTTGAAAAAACGGGGTATGTTCTCAACGTCACCGATACAACGGGCGATCAATTAAAAGTAAAAGTTCGCTCGAAAGGTATTGACGAAACACACAACACTATCTATTTATTTGCACACACAAGACAAGTAGTGAAGATAGCTGAGATGAAATTTTTGGCGAACGGTAGTTCCACCTTCCTTGTACCTAAAAACAAATTAGGCGAAGGTATTTCGCATCTTACACTGTTCAATGATGCCAATCAGCCAATTGCCGAACGTCTTTATTTCAAACGACCTGAGACAAAATTGTCGCTGAGCGTTCAGTCCGAAGAAGCCGCGTATGCTTCCCGAAAAAAAATAAAATTGTCTGTGAAGGTTGCCACGCCATCATTTCAATCGGGAAACTTTTCGATGTCGGTCTTCAAAGAAGATGGTTTAAATCAGTTTGCTCCGCTGGATATTCAGCAGTACGAATTTTTGATATCTGACTTAAGAGGAACTATTGAATCGCCCGACTATTATTTTTCAAATGATGCGAGTGTAGATCAGGCAACCGACAACCTTATGCTCACGCACGGTTGGAGTCGCTTCAAATGGAATGATTTGCTTAGCAATAAAAATACTCCCCTACCATTCATGCCTGAGTATCGCGGACACATCATTACCGGGGAAGTTGTAGACATAAGTTCAGGTTTACCAGTCCCTGGAATTAAAACCTTCCTGTCATCACCTGGAAAAAATGTTCACCTCAACGGCTCGGTGAGCGATGCCAACGGAAAGATACAGTTCGAAATGCGTGATTTCTATGACAGAAAAAAAATACTCATCCAGCCTGATCTAAGTCGCGATAGTATAAGTTTTTTCTTCGTCTCCTCTACGCTCCCTCACCTACACCTCTGCGTGGAAAGATCAACTCACCGCCCGCAGCTTGTCCATGCAAACTGAAAATGCTTACTATGGGTCCAAGCGAATTGTATCAAAGCTGCCAACCATAGACAGCACTGTCTTCTACGGAGCGGCAGATGAAAAATATCTATTGGATGATTACACACGTTTTCCAGTGATGGAAGAAGTGCTTCGCGAATACGTACCAGGTGTATGGGTGAGGAAAAGAGATGGCAAGTTTATCTTCAAAGTACCCGATCAACCACATCATGGTCTTTTTCAAAATGAATCACTGGTGCTGCTCGATGGTGTTCCCATTTCCGACATTGATAAGATCATGAACTTTAGTCCGCTGAAAGTGCAAAAGCTGGATGTGATGACCCGCAAATATTTCCTTGGGCCTTTCACCTTTGAAGGGATCGTGAGCTTTATCACCTACAAAGGTGACTTGGGTGGTTTTGAGTTAGACCCCAAAGTGACTGTATTGGATTACCAGGGTCTTCAACTTCAAAAAGAATTTTTCTCTCCCCATTACGACACGCCTGCTCAACTGGAAAGCCGTCTTGCGGATCGCAGAAATCTTTTGTTCTGGTCGCCATCTGTAAATCTAAAAGCTCAGGAAACCCAACAGATTGAATTCTTCTCGTCAGACGAGCCGGGTAAATACAAGGTGTTTATTCAGGGTATGGACAAGAACGGTGTAACCGGCTCGGCCACTACTTCCTTTGAAGTCACAGGTCCACTAAACAATTAAGCTGTCCTTCTTTTGTTTTAAGGTATAATCGGTATCTTGATTTACCTTTATCACATCGTATTATCCAATGGCCGTCAATCACTCGCGTCTCGCTGTTAATCTCTTCTTCTTCATTAATGGTTTTGTTCATGCCAATCTTGCTACGCGCTTTCCGCGAATACAAGAGCTATTTCATTTAGACAATGGCGTTTTAGGATTGGTACTACTTTCTACATCGATGGGTGCACTGTTCGCGATGCCTTTCACCGGCTGGCTCATCATTCGCAATGGGAGCAGGCGAATCAGTATCATCGCTATTTTTTCTTATTGCATTTTTGCACCATTAGTCCCGCTGATGCCGGGATTGATTGGCTTGTTCTTTGTTTTCTTCGCGATGGGTGTTACAGCAGGTATGCTCGATGTCTCTATGAATTCTCAGGCGGTGATGGTGGAGCAACAGATGGGAAAGCCGATCATGACCTCGTTTCACGCGTTGTTCAGTATCGGTATGGTGGTGGGTGCCTTTTGTGGCTCGTTGTTCATCAAGCTTCAGAGTTCATTGTTTGTGCATCTCGCCATCGTAACAGCCGCTAGTCTTGTCGGTGCATTTTGGGCGCGCTATCATCTCATACACGATAAGCCGCAGCAAAAAGAAGACGGTCCTGCCTTTCGATTGCCCAATGCTGCGATGGTGAGCATCGGTATCATTGCCTTCTGCTGTATGCTGGGCGAAGGTGCCATGGCCGATTGGACCACGAACTACATGGAAAATATTTCTAAAGCAGGCAAAGCATTTGCGCCTCTGGGGTTGTCGGCATTTGCATTGGCGATGACGATCGGAAGAATTTTTGGTGATGGTGCACGTGCAAAATATGGAGACCGTAAGCTGATGATTGTTTGCAGCATCGTCTCCACTTTTGGATTGGCGCTTGCCATGACTTTTATTCAACCATACGTAGCGCTTACAGGATTTTTTATTGTGGGACTTGGGCTATCGGTGATGGTGCCCATCGCGTATAGCATTGCGGGCACAACAAAGGATTTGCCACCAGGCGTAGGACTTGCTATGGTGACAACAGTTGGCTATTCCGGATTTTTATTTGGTCCGCCCATCATTGGCTTTCTTGCCGATTGGCAAACGTTGCGAATTGCGCTTGGATTGGTGCTCGCTTTGTTTGTGATTATGACGGGGCTGACTGCGAGGTATCAAAAGTAGAATCTAAGCGGCCACCAGAATTTTCTTCATCTTCTTATCGAGTGGCTCCATCCTCGCGGAGTTTGCCAACAGGCAATTGGTGATCAACGGCTTTCCTTTATATTGGAGCACGGCATCTTCCTGGAGATTGGCAAGACTAATCACCTTTGTTGGGCCAACAGTCACAAGCGAATTGCCCTTCGCCAGTTTGCACTGCACCTCCTTGCACACCACCTCGCTCAGATCAAGTACACAATCACCGCTTACATTTTTTATAATCAGCTTTTTGCAAACTCCGCGAAACGTGATGGCACCCTGGCCTGCAACAATAAACTCAACCGTATAGCGGGGGCAATAGATCAAACCCGACAAGTCAAATTTTCCTTCTGCCACAAACTGCACATCGCCATAATTACCAATCAGCAGCGACTGATCTTTACTCTCCCCACTATAGCTAATCCTTCTCCTCTTCATTTTTGAAAAATTCTATCTTCAGATAGAATACTCAAAAATGAGACTTTTGTTGTGCGGTCGTTCGTGCTTTTAGACCGTTCGGGGATTTTTATCGATGGATCGGTAACTTATTTTATTCGCCTATTTTTTTCGGGTGAACACTACTACTTTGCCATCATACATGAGCTTGAGGCCGTTGGCATTTCCGGCACTGTCAAACGTAAACTCAATGGTTTGATCAGAAAACTCGCGGATACGAAAGGTAGTTCCTTTGTAAGGATCGAGGTGCTGCGGAGGTGCCGATGTAATCACAAGCTCCTTGTTGCTCAGCACGAGCGTCAGCGTGTTTCCATTGAGTTCATACGATCCGGTCAATGATTTAAGGAACGCAGGATCTGTTAATCTTGCATCGGCTTTACGAATAAATACCACTTCCTTTTCATCGAGGCTCACTTTGATATTTTGGATGGTACCCTGGGCATCGGTGCTAAACAACAGCGACCATTTTCCATCAACTTCGTCATCCGGAGAAACAAACCGATCGTAATGATAATGCTGTAGTGGAAGACTGGTGTTGTTGTAAAAGAAACTCAACGCACCACCTTGCTCCTTTATTTCCATCACGCCATAGGCTGCGTCTTCATACTTGCCCACATAATCCGCCAATGCGTGAGACGGTTTTGTGTTTGGCACGCGGTCAACATCTGGCTTTTTGCGGGTTTCCTTATCAGTTGCTTTGCCCTTTAAATAATCTTTCAAGGCACGATCACTCCATGGCGTTGCTTCCAAGCCCAGCAGTTTGTCGTAAACTGTGTTGGCGATTAATCCGGGCAGGTAAGAAACATGCGCTCCGTTGGTGAACACAATGATGCCAACACTATCGGCTGGCATAATCGATATCTGCGAATAAATTCCACCAATAGCGCCACCATGCTGGACACGATAATGTCCTTTATAGGCGGACGATCCGCGGCCCATTCCATAAATAGAGTTGAGGTATTCAAAATATTTATCCGGCACGGAAGCGGTAAGGCTTGCTGGCTGCATTGTTTCTTTGACAACACTGGCTGCAATGACTTGCTTGCCATTGAATTTGCCGGCATGCAATTGAGCGATTACCCAATTGGAAAGGTCATTGATGCTGGAAATAATGGAACCACACGGCCCCACTCCCTGCATCTTGGTATAGAACGGATAGGGTGCTAACAAATTCGTGTCACGCTTCTCGTAATAAGGACTTGCAAAGTCAGGTTGCTTGATCATCTCCTCCGTGACAAACATGGAATGCGTCATGTTTAGTGGTTTGAAAATTTTATCGGTCACGTGATCCTCCCAGGTTTGATGCGATAAAATTTCTACTATCTGTCCGGCTGCACCGTACATCAAGTTGTTATATAAATATCCCTGACGCAGGGGCAGACTTGGCTCCAGGTATTTAATGCGATCAAATAACTCTTGTCGTGTGAAATCAGATTTGTACCAGATATTATCATGACGCGAAATACCGGTGCGATGTGAAAGCATATCGCGAATGGTGACGTTGGCATTCAACTCATCGTTGTAAAACTGAATTTGCGGAACGTACTGCTTAATGGGTTTATCCCAATCCAATTTTCCTTCTTCTACCAGGAAGCCAATGGATGTGGCCGTGAAAAGTTTTGTGTTAGAGGCAATCTGAAAAAGGGTGTTGGGAGTTACTGGTTCTTTCTTCTCTATATTCCGAAAGCCATAACCTTTTGCAAAAACGAGTTTGTCTTTCACCACAATGCCAACGCCAGCTCCCGGCACATTCCAGTCTTTAAGTATTTTGTTGATTGTAACATCAATGCCTTTTAGCTTTTGATCAACATTGAGTGATTGAGCACTCGCGTGGTTAGCAATTGCGCCAATCAAGCACATTGAAAAGACGAGCCGGAGGATTTTCATGGATTTAAAAGTTTAGCTATTAAAGCTAAAAAAATAGATCTGAATTGTCCCGTTTATTTAGTTGACCGGCAAAAAAATGGGAGGGATAACGAAATCGTTGTCCCTCCCAGCAAGTCAAATCAAAAGAACTTACTTCTGATGAAAACTATCGCTTATAAACTTAAACACCTCAGGCAGTGCCGTTCTCCAATACGTCCAGGTGTGGCCGCCTTCGCGCACGCGAAACTCGTGCGGCACTTTTTTGTCGATCATGGCTGCATGAATCGCCATGTTTCCTTTGATGAGAAAGTCATCGTCTCCACAATCAATGTAGTAGCGTACTTTCTTCAACTCATCGGTGTTTCCGGTTTCGATAATCTTGAGAATAGAATTTTTGTTATAGTGCTCCGTCAATCTGGCCGTGCCTTTCAGATCTTTACCGTATAAAATGGCGAACACATTGTTCCATGTGTCATCGGGCATAGCCGTAATTTCAGCATCCGTAAAAACACCAGCGCTAAGCGGAGCCGCAGCAGCAAACAAGTCCGGATATTTTGTCGCCATGGTAAAGGTGCCAAAGCCTCCCATCGATAAGCCTGCAATAGCACGGTAGTTCTTCTTAGCACGCGTGCGATAATTCGCATCGATGAATGGAATGAATTCTTTCACAAAAAAATCTTCATACTTCGTTTTTCCATCAAAGCTGTTGATGTACCAGCTCACTCCTCCATCGGGCATCACAATGATCATGGGTGCGGCCTCACCACTTTGAATAGATTTATCCGCAATCAAGTGCGCTTCTCCAAATTGTGTCCAGCCTGTTTCATCATCGGTGTAGCCGTGCAACAAATACAGCACCGGATAAGCGCGGTTTGATTTTTCGTAATCGGCCGGCAGATAAATGTTGTACTCAACATCTTTGCCCAGGATAGTGCTTTTCACTTTTAAACTTTCTTTCACAATACCCTGCTGAGCATAGCTGCTGACAAAACAAGTTGTCAACAAAAAGAGAAGGACTTTCTTCATAACCTTTAGCTTATAATTTTCTTCAAATTAGTAAAACTTGTGGTTAAATTTTCAATAGGGCTTGGTGCGCCATCCTGTTCTACAAAGAAATATTCCATGCCCGATTCTTTGGCTGCTGCAAAAATCGGTTTGAAGTCAAGCGTGCCCTTGCCTACTTCAACTGGCATCTTGGTGTCCTTGTCTAAATCCTTGACATGCCACAATGGAAAGCGTCCCTTGTTTTTCTTGAACAGCTCAACAGGATTAATGCCTGCTTTTATCGCCCAGGCCAGATCCAACTCCATTTTTATATCGGCTGTAGTTTGCGATAGAAACAGATCATACGGAATCACACCTTCTACCTCTTTGAATTCGGCATCGTGATTATGATACGCTAGAATAATACCCGCCTTCTTACACGCTTCTCCAGTCTTGTTCAATACTTCAATTGATGCTTTGATCTCATCCAATGTTTTAATAGGTGTGTTAGCGCAAACCAAATACTTCACTTCACCTTCTGCTGCTTCGTCCACCAGTTTTTGATGTGAGTCTTTCAGCGTGTCCATCTTGGGTATGTTCATCGGGCGTGCTCCTGCAGGTGGTGTGAATGGGGCCCCCAATACGTGATGGGCCCGCCATTTCATGCCCATGCTTTCAATTAGTTTCTTCAGGTCTTTCGGTTTGTTGCCATAGTAAGGACCGTTGAAACTAAAAGCCGATTCGATGTCGGTGAATCCGATGTCTGCAATTTTCTTCAGCGTGCCGTTCAGGTCTTCGCTGATCTGCTTCATCACGGTGAATAACTGAACGCCAACAGAGTGCGGCTTCTTTCCGAACAAAGCCGTGGCTTCTGAAAGCTGTGGCAGCATAATACCTCCTAATGCAATTGCGCCCGAGGTCTTTATAAAATTTCTTCTGGTTGTCATAGTTTTATCTGGTGTATTAAATTGACCGTTCATACTAATCTTTATACTCAATGTGTTTAAAGTACACAATAATAGTAATTTCCCATTCTCAATGAAACTGGCTCTTATCTTTTTATCTTAGCGGCATGAAAAACGAAGTGTCCAACCTGCTGCCCGAAAAACAATTTCTTCAAAAAGCTGACGAACTTTATTTACCCCAATTATCGATTGACTGTGTGATTTTTGGTTTTCACGAAGATCAACTGAAAGTACTCTTGCTGGAGTGGAAGGATGGCAATAGCTGGTGTTTGCCCGGTGGCTTTATTCTAAAAGACGAACACATTCAGAACTCTGCCGAACGCATATTGAAAGACCGCACCGGCCTGCGAAATATTTATCTCAAACAATTTTATACGTTTGGCGATCCGGGTCGCGCCCGCGGCAGGCACGCGATGAAACCAGCCCGTATGTCGGATTGGTTGATGAAAAGATTTGTTACCATCGGCTATTTCTCGCTGGTAGAATTTTCGAAAGTGGTGCCCGTGCCGGATGAGTTTTCGAAGCAGTGTGTTTGGTGCGACATCAAAAAAGTGCCCAACTTAATTCTCGATCACAACGAGATTTTGGAGAAAGCACTTCAATCATTGCGCCTCGATCTCAATGATTATCCGGTAGGAAAAGATTTGCTGCCCGAAAAATTTACGATGCCCGAATTGCAACGCCTATACGAAACCATTTTGGGTAAGACCTTAGATCGCAGAAACTTTCAGAAGAAAGTACTGGCGTTGGGAATACTGGAACGCCTGAAGGAACGAAAGCAAGGAGGCGCGCACAAAGCCCCTTTCTTATATCGGTTCGATCAGAAAAAATACAAGAAGGCCCTGAACGAAGGATTGAAGTTTGGCATTTGATGCTTTACTTTCGTAGGTCCACATTTCATGAATTCATCACCAGAAAATTTTCTGCGCATCGTGCGTATGGCTGTAGTGGCTTGCGCGATAACACTTATACTCTTGACGGGTGTTGTCGCGTTTCTTTTTCATCCGGAAGTTTTTAATCACAGCGAGACAACCACCGAAGCGGATACTCCTGTTCAAAAACTATGGCAGCCGCCCGACATTTCCACTCTTTCGAATGACGAAGCCGGCAAGCAAATTCTTTTCGGACGAAAACTGATCGCTAACACGGCACGCTATCTTGGACCGAAAGGAAGTCTGCAGCAGATTTCCAACGGCATGAATTGCCAGAACTGTCATTTAGATGCCGGCACCCGGCCATTCGGAAATAACTACGCATCGGTAGCGTCTCTTTATCCAAAGTTTCGTGCACGAAGCGGGACCCTGGAAAGCATTGAGAAACGCATCAACGATTGTCTCGAAAGAAGTTTAAATGGGAGCCCGCTCGATTCACTCTCACAAGAAATGAAGGCAATCGTGGCTTACATTAAATGGGTGGGCAAAGATGTTGTGAAAGGTGAAACCGCCAAAGGCTCCGGACTTTATGAACTGCCTTATCTGAACCGCGCGGCTGATACCGTAAAAGGCAAATCTCTATTTCAAGCAAACTGCGCGCGGTGCCATGCTGAAAAGGGTGAAGGCATAAAGCGATTTGATAATGTAGACTACGTGTATCCTCCGTTGTGGGGAGACAACAGTTTTAACACCGGAGCGGGATTGTATCGGCTTTCAAATTTTGCGAGATACATTTTTACCAACATGCCGCAAGGCGCCACTTATAAAAATCCGATTCTCACGCAAGAACAAGCGTGGGACATTGCTGCTTACGTGGTGTCGTTACCAAGGCCCATTAAAACATTTCGAGAAGACTGGCCAAAGATTGAAAGCAAACCTGTAGACCATCCCTTCGGGCCGTATGCCGACAAGTTCACGGAAGCCCAGCATAAGTTTGGGCCGTTCCCACCCATTGTGGAAAGTCTGAAATAGTTTTGTTGTATCTTTTGCAACGATAACCCAATCGCATATGAAAAAAATATTGATTGCCCTACTCAGCCTGATTGCTTTTCACATTCAGGCACAACAAAGTTCAGACGTAATAGATATGAAGAAACATCATATCGTTATGCAGTTCATGGAAAACGATTCCGTATCTCAAGCCATTGTAACGGGTCAGGTTAAAAATATCCGCACCGCCTGGCCCAATGCCGATATTGAAGTGGTTTGCCTCGGCCCGGGTTTGGATTTACTCATCACAGCAAAATCTAAAGCCAGCAAAGCCGTGGCCGATTGGTCGGCACAAGGTGTAAAGTTTGCGGCCTGCAACAACACGATGAAACGAAGGAACGTGAAGAAAGAAGACTTACTTCCCGTTGCACAGGTAGTGCCTTCTGCCATGATTGAACTTACCCTGCGACAAGAAGAAGGTTGGGCGTATGTGAAGGGTGGACATTGATTTAGTAAGTAGTCAGCAGACAATGGTCATTGGTATTTCATCAATTACCAATGACCATTGACAACTTTCTATTTCTTATACCCCGGCCCTCTTACAATCTTTCCAGGCCTTGCACCGGTGTGCTCTCCGTTCTCCAACACAGAAGTTCCGTTCACCAGCACATGAATCATTCCCGTGCTGTATTGATGGGAGTTTTCAAACGTGGCGTGGTCTTGAATTTTTGCGGGATCGAATATCACTACGTCTGCATAATAACCGGGTGTTAATGTTCCGCGTTTCTTAATTTTTAAATTCCCAACAGGCAAAGACGTGAGTTTCCGAATGGCTTCTTCCAATGGAATTACTTTTTCATCGCGAACATATTTTCCCAACAGACGCGAGAAGTTTCCGTAGGCACGTGGATGCTCTTTGTATTTTAAGAAAAATCCTTCTGCTGTAGGCGAGCCCGCATCCGAGCCAAAGCTTACATAAGGCAATGCAATTTGTCTCTTGATGTTGTCTTCACTCATCAGGAAGTAAGCAGTCTCCACGCGCGTACTATCGGTAATCACCAAATCCATAGCGGTTTCCTGTGGCGACTTTCCATAAACCTTTGCCACTTCCCCGAGCGTTTTTCCCGCATAACGTTTTAATGAATCATTCGTAAAGCCAAGTAGTAAGACATTGTTTGGATCACCAGCATTTAACAAAAGATTCTCCCACTTATCAGTTGGCGTTAACATCTCTTGCAACACTTTTTTACGGATGGTTGGGTTTTTTAATCGTTTGATCCACTCTTTGATACCGCCTTCCTGCACCCATGGCGGCATAGACGCATCCAATCCGGTGGCACCTGCAGTGTAGGTGTACATGTCGGCTGTGATTTTTAATCCGGATTTATTTGCCCTGTCAATTTTGGCAATCACCGAATCAAGCTTCCCCCAGTTGCTCATACCGCCAAGTTTCAAGTGATAAATTTCCGCTGGCATGTTGGCTTCACGCGCAATGCGAATGGTTTCATCCACTGCCGCTAAAATATTATTGCCTTCACTTCGCATGTGAGAAATGTACATACCACCATAAGGTGCTGCCACTTTACTTAATTCAATAAGTTCTTCTGTTGTTGCATAATTATCAGGTGCATAAATCAACGCGGTGGTTGTTCCCATCGCACCTTCTTCCATCGCTTGTTTCACCAATGCTTTCATGCGCTCCAACTCTTCAGGTTTCGGAGCGCGGTTGTCATAACCTAACTCGTGAATGCGAATCGTATTGGCTCCAACAAAGGAAGCTACGTTGGGTGAGATACCTCGTCTCTCTAAAGATTCCAGATATTCGCCCAGTGTGGTCCAGTCAATATCAAATGCCCAGTCAGGATTTCGTTTCATCTGATCCTGCATGTCTTTTTTCATCTTGTCACTCATGGGCCCCATCGAGCCTTCGCCCAACACTTCAAGCGTAATTCCTTGCCGGATGTCGCTTTGAGAGTTACCATCCTTGATCAGTGAAACCTCGGCATGGCTCATCATGTTCACAAAGCCGGGCGCGACAGCCATTCCCTTTGCGTCAATTTCTTTTTTGCCGATGGCTTTTGACAGGTCACCGATAAACGCAATCGTATCAGCATTAATGGCAACATCCGTTACAACTCCGGGCTGCCCGGAACCATCGTAGACGGTGCCACCGCGAATGACCACATCATATTCTTGTTTTTTACACGATGCAAAAGCAACTGCTAGCAGAAGGACATAGAGAATTTTTTTCATAGGGTTTTTGGCTTAGGATAAGTAAGATATAGAATCCGCCTGCAACGGGCAAACAGAACTTGATGCTGTATAAATCAAATGGGTAAAGCGGTCTGACACCTGAGGATCACCTTCGAATCACTCTTCCCGAATAATTCGTTGCTGTTTTTCCTTGCGAGAAAACTTCTTTGCCATTTACCCACACTTTGTCGATACCCACAGAAGGCAGTTGTGGTTTCTGTGGCGTTGCCTGATCGGCTACCGTTGCCGGATCAAACAAAACAAGATCAGCAAATTGCCCGATGGCAATTCTTCCGCGCTTTTTAATTCCAACATTATCGGCCGATAACGATGTCATCTTGCGAATGGCTTCCTCCAGCGTAAGTACTTTTTCTTCCCGAACATATTGACGCAAAATTTTTGTGAACGCTCCATAGCCACGCGGGTGACGGCCAACACCCGAACCATCAGAACAAATGTTGGTATAAGGCCACTTCATAATGGCGGCAATATCTTTTTCCATCATACTGGTGGCAATAATACTTTCATCACCATTCTTCGTTTCAATTTCGGCAATCATGTCCATCAATGTTTTTGGCGCATCGGTTTTTCGCAAGGCTGCAATCTCAGCCAGCGTTTTTCCGATGTACGTTGTGTCCGGACTGTAATCTCCCAACAACACACCTTCCGGAGTGGTGATCTCATTCAATGCAAACTCGGCTGTCTTTCGATTTTTAAAATCACGATCGGGAAACAATACCGTCATAGTCGATTGCCAGTAAGCATACGGATACAGATCGGCAGTCAGATTGATACCAGCCGCACGGGCTGAATCCAATCTCCTGAGCAGTTTATCAGATTGTCCCCAGATATTTCTCATCGCCAGTTTGGTGTGCGAAATCTGTACAGGCATTTTCGTTACGCTGCCAATGTTGATGATTTCACCTACCGCCTTCCAAAAAAAACGATCTTCACTTCTGATGTGACTGATATAGCGACCACCGAGCTGGGCGGTGAGTTTTGATAACTCCATCACTTCCGTGGGATCAGAAAAAATTCCAGGATCATATTCCAAACCAGTCGACAAACCCAAAGCACCGGCATCCATGTCTTGTTTCAACATGGCCTTCATTTGCTCAACCTCTTGTGGTGTGCACACTCGTTTATAATCGCCAACAATGACAGAGTCTCGCAGTGTGTTGTGCCCGGAATAGGAAGCAACATTAACAGCCACTGGCGTTTCCTCTATCTTCTTAAAAAAATCAGACAGTGGAAAATTTGAACCTCCATCCTGCCCTACTACAATGGTGGTAATTCCCTGACTCACACATGCAGGCATATCGCGCATCTCAAACATGCCGCGGCTATGATGACTGTGCGTATCAATAAAGCCTGGCGATAGCGCCAAACCTTTTGCATCATATTCGGCTGTCGCCACAGCTTTCGACAAATCACCAACAAAAGCAATGGTATCGGCATTGATGCCCACATCGCCTGTAAGAGACGCATTGCCTGAGCCATCGTAGATAACCGCATGGCGAATGATGAAGTCAAATTTTTGCGGCTGGCAGGAAATGAAGAGCGCGGTGGCGAGAAGAACAACAGTGAGTCGTTTGATAGAAATCATGGGCGGTAGTTTTTCGTGGTAGCTAATTTAACAAGGTTTGATACCAAACAACCACCGTTAGAAAAAATTACTCGGGGTGATGTTGCGATTGTCTTGCTTTTCGCGATTCGATCTCGAGACCTACCAACCGAGTAATCATGATAGCCGGAAAAAGCATACCGACCAAACCTTCCAGCATCACCAATGATTTTGCCAGCGGATGAACGGGTGTGATATCCCCAAATCCAATGGTGGTGAGCGTGACAAAACTAAAGTAGAGAAACTTGGTAAAGAACGATTCGCGGTCGCCATCAATTTCTGGTATGAATAAAAAAGAGCTTTCATCCACCGAGTGAATGGCCTGAAACAAATGCGCCCATATCAAACCGATCAGCAGATAGACGGCCACCGCACCTTGTATGCGATGAAAATTAATGTGCCCCTCTTTGAAAACCTGAAGCAACACTAAAATCGCTAAGACGGAAAGAAACAAAATAGTGAGCACTGTTTCCACCAGCATAATAATATCCGTGGGCCGCACCACCTGAATCCATTGAAAGGCAAACGTAAAAAATGCCAGCAACACCATGAACAAGCGCACAGCATAGCCAGGGGAAATTGAGAAAACGCCAGAAATCAGAATAAGCGAAAACACAATGTCGCTCATGATCATTTGCCAATAGCCAGCCGCAGCAAACGGCAGAATGAAAAAGATGTCAATGATCAGATAGATGAGCAAAGCCGCCAGACTTCTATCCTGCGTCCAGAATTCATTGTTCCTTTTTACCACGTTGATCATAACGCTTCTGATTTTGAACGAAAGTAGAGAAGTTTTAAAATACGAATTATGACTTTTGTTGGGTTTTGGATTTTTTTGGGGCGGGATGCTTGATGACTGGGTTTTGGAGGAGCTTGTTAGGTGGCTATCGGCCACGACAAGCGCGACTTCCTACAAAATTGTCCACGATACCGAACGAAATTATGAAACTAAAACTACGGTGTAACACTGAATCAGCACTATGGCATATGCACATTATTGTAGGCTGGGCGCTTAGTCCACTCTTTAATAATAGCCGCACTCTTTGCTATACTTTGGTTGTGTGTCGGAAGTGTGGCATAGCAAAGTGTGTGGCTATTCACTTTCCATAAATCTGTCGATACTTGATGTGTCAAAGCCAATTGATTTAAGTTTTTTAATTTGGTCAGTTGTCAGCAGTGCTCTCCGTTTTATATAGGATGTCCAAAAGTACAGTTGTCGATATTCCTCATTTGTCCTTTTGATATGTGTCGTCCCGAATTTGTTTTTGTATTGCTTCAATTCCTCAAATCGCGTGTCAAATGTCCGACTAAACTCCTCGCTATTTTTTGAAACTCTAATCTCTACTCCAAGTGCTCTTAATTTATCTTTTTGGTCTACTGTTAAAATTCTACTTCTTCTGATATGAGTTAGCCAATGGAATAGTTGTCTATGTTCCTTGTCATGCCTGCTTACCTTGACAGTATTATACTTTGCTTTATAGTCGAGCAACTCATTATAACGCTCGTCAAACGAAAGTGTCTTTATTTTCTTTACATGATTAGAAGGCTCAAAGTAACCGATTAAATTTAATTTAGCTTCTTGTTCTTTAGTTAGTTCTTGATTTTTCCGGTTTTTCCAATTGAATATTTTGCGATAATCTTTATTGTTTTCACTAATGTAAAATGTATTGAACTTAGTCCAATATTCTTTCAGTAAATCAAATATTTCTTCAAATGAAACTGATGGCTTTTTTGTTATGACCTTATTCGAATATTCTTCAAAGAATCCAATGGATTGCAATTTTATCCTTTGCTCTTCAGTCCACTTACGGTTTGAGCGAATTGAATTTTCAATCCAGTGATTTAATGCTTTATTGTGTCTCTCTAATACTCTCAATGTTCCGTATTTCTGACGATACTCTTCCAGTTCCTTAAATAGCCTATTGAATTTTACTTCCGAATAGCTTAAATCAAGATTGAAGTTAATAGATAGTAGCCTTTGCTTTTGAGATTCAGTTAACCTGTCCTTTGCTTCCTTTATGTCTTTTACCCAGTAGTAAAGACCGGAGTAGTCTGTATGTCGCCTACTAACTTCTACTGATCCAAATTTATTCTTATATTCAATTAGCTGATTATATCTCTTTATGAAGATGGATTCAGGATAAGATTTTTGTTGGCTGTTGTTTAGCGTTTTTGGATATTCATCATAAAAGCCAATTGAATTAAGTTTTTCGATTTGCACTTTTGTTAAAGTGTCCTTTTTAAGCTTTAGCCTTCTTGCTCTGAAATACAGTTTGTCAGTCTGAGGAATATTAAAGTGATGATTCTTCTCTTTAAATGCTTTAAGGTCTTCAAAGCCCTGATTCCAATCTACATCTTTTGCGTTCCATATCACTCCAAGGTCTTCAAGCATTTGCACTCTATTCAATGGCATCTTTACGAATCTACCATCTGATATAGTCCTGCCTTTGTACATAGTTCTCTGCGTATTGAGCCACTTACCAAGCTTCCTGAACTCAGGGTCCTTGCTAGTTTGAGAAACATTACAATGATGGAACTGGTCTTTAAAAGCTTTTAACTTTCTAAACATTTCAAGCCACTTAGTTTCGTCTTCATAGCTGTCTATTTGGAAATTGAAACCCGATTGAGTCAAATTCAAGTACCTGTCTGAAGGGTATTTCTTGGGGTTTCTGTTGTAAAGTATTTTTTGTATCCGGCACCAGTAAAATAGTTTCTGAAACTGTGGATATTCTGCGCGATCACTTTCGGTGAAGGAATATTTTCCGGATAACTTTATGAATTGCCTGTACTCATTAAATCTTTTTTCCCATTTTTCATCAGAAGGTGACCATGAAAAGCCAGCCTCAGTTAGCCGCCTTGTTTTATCTTGAGAAAGTGCTCCTTTGCTCTTGTTCGTTCTTTGCCAGGCACACCATCTTCCTAATTCTTTTGTTTCAAGATCTACTCTTGCAATATAAGGTGTACCTTCTTTTGCTAAGTACTCCTTAAATTTTTGAAAAAGTATTTCCCAAGTGTCCTTAGTCCGGTCAATTATTTCTGTGAACAAAGATTGTTTGACTTTCTTCTCGAAACCCTCAATCTTGATTATTCGCTCATCCTCTTCTCCAACTGAAGTAATTTCTATGCGCTTAGTAGATTTTTCACCTTTTCCTGTAGCAATCCCATTTATTTCTGCCACTAATCTTTCGTCATGCTCGCAAAGAGACCTTATGACTGACACCAAATGGTTGAATACTTCATTTTTTGCAAGTTCCTTTTCTATGTCTTCATCAATGTGATGGAATAGTGGTACTACGATAAGCCCTTCCTTTTTCTTTCCTGACGGGTCGATGCGCAATGCTCTACCAGCTGATTGAACAATGTCAATCTTGGATGTCTTTGGGTCACAAAAATAGATTAGGTCAATTGTTGGGACATCAACGCCTTCAGATAGGCATCTTGCATTAGAAACAACACCAGCCGAACTATTGCGGAATTCTTTTAAAACTTTGTTACGAAAGGCTGTCGGGTCTTTTCCTTCCAGATGCCTCGTAAAAATATTATGAAAAAACTTTGAATGTCGTTCGCTAAATTCTTTTGCCCACTTAACTCGCGAATGAAAAGAAAGAGCGTGGAACGCATTGTACTTTTCCATTACATGATTAAGAGCAAAATTGTGTGCTATGTCAGTAGCTGTTGCCTCGCCAGTGTACTGCCGGTTGTCAATAAATTTCTTAACCTCTTTATCTGAAACACCAACACCAATTATTTTATATTGACATAATATTTTCTCGTCAATTGCTTCTGCAAATGACATCCTAAATGCTTCACGACCAAAGATGTCTTCACTACCCATGTCACAGAGTAACTCATAGTCTTGTCCAAGTTTTGACTTCAATGATTTCGATGCTACTTTGGGAGTAGCAGTCATGTAGATTCTCTTTTTAGAAGGAACCTTTTTGTTGTTGTGGACAATTGTGAATGTATTCTTTGCCGCACTTCCAAAAGTCCGATGTGCTTCGTCACATATAATTAAATCAAATTCCCAGTTTCTAATTAGCTTAATTGCTTTAGAGACAAGTTCAATAGACTGATAGGTGGAAAAAACTACAGTGTTAATCTCTTGTTTTAAATAAGAAGCTAATTCTTTAAGTTTTGTTTTTAATGGGCCACCAATCTCGTATGGCTTTAAATCAATCGTATCCTCTTTTTCATTGTCAATGTCCTTTTCCGAGCAAACACACACATAGTCGAATTCCAAGTTTCTTTGCGAGTTCCAATCATTTTTTATTTGTCTCAGAAGGGCGAGTGATGGAACAAGAACTAGGGTTTTGGTAGCTTTAATTTCTTCTTTTATCCACAACGCAGTGAGTGTTTTCCCAGCTCCGCAAGGAAGAATTAGTTGGCACCTGTTATTCTCTTTCAGGTGATTAAGTACAGCATCAATAGCTTTTGTTTGATGTTCTCTCGGTTTTCTCTTTTGATGTGGTTTCGGGGAGTGTCCATTTGCTACTTCCAGTAAGTCATTAAATGTCTCGGAGCTAATTTCGCTCAACGAGTCATAACAGATTTGTTCAAAGGAGTTTGTTAAATTTTTAGCAACGTTTGTAACGCTGCTGGCATTGGTGAAGATTATCAGCTTGTCACAATTTTTTGCAAGTCCAAAGGCATTACCTAGTTTATCCTTTGTCCAGTTTAGTTCTAAAGATTCATCGTTCTTGAATTTGCATTGAACTGCGGCAAACTTGTCGTGTGTGTCTTGAAGAATTAAGTCTATTCCATAGTCCTTGTATGGTAATTTTAATTTGTCAAGAATACTTGGAGGAACTTCATTATAAAGCCAGACATTCTTGTAATTAATTTTCTGTGTCGGCTCTGTTAAGAAATAGTATTTACTAAAGAACTCAAATAGCTTTCCAGCTTGAGTATTTTTCCTTGTCTCATTGCTGTCAACAGTATTAAATTTCTCTAATTCTTTTTTTAAAGAGTCCCAATTGTCCGCCTTTTTTAATATGTCAACGATTATTTTTTCTTCTCTCATGTCGAGCGATGGCGAAATAGTGTAAGGCAATTTTTGGTTTGTGTATGGGCTTGCGCGATTTGATTTACTCTATTTTGCGCGGCTCACTTAGTCAACGCCTTATCCACAACACCCAAATATCACCACCGATTATATTCAATATATCGTCTTTCATCCAACTTCTCCCAACCTCAAAAACAATGGGAAGTTAATCGTTTGCTTCTCCTCTTTCCAAAGTGGTCGGATCTGTCTGATAAACTCATCGACCGGATTCACCTGATTGGCTTTGATAAATTTTTGCACGGCCGACCACGTAGAAATGTATCCTTGAAATTCATCCAGTGTCCAGTCAAATGAGAATTGAAACGCAGGTGTTGCGATCTCTTCGAACGGAAACGCAATCGTAGCGTATCGCTCGTCAATCAGTCGTCTTTCCGCATCCCAATAAGGGCCTACTACCTTTGTATAAAAATGTTGTACCACCTTGTCAATATCGGGTGCGATGCTTAACAACGCATAGCCCCACACCGCCAGTACTGCCTCTTTGGTTGCCACACGGTCTACTTCTTTATAAAATCGTGACCGATCAAACCAGTGAATTGCCTGCGCCACCGTGATGAGGTCGATCGAATGATTCTCGAAATCTGTTTGCTCTGCCGCCACGGAATAAAAAATATTCGGAGCGGAATAAGCGTTGGCCAATTGCCTTTCGCTGATATCGGTAGCCAGAACTTTATTAAATGATAGCGATAAGTCGCGGGCCACTTGTCCATTGCCGGTTCCGGCATCCCACGCTGTATCAAATTTGCGCACATGCTGATTGATAAAATTGTACAACTCCTTCGGATACGTGGGCCGAAAGGCAGCATACGCCTGCGCGTGATTCGAAAAGAGATCTTTCTCGGGCATGTCTTACACTAAATTTGAAACAATATTCGTGGCCAACGAAATATGATTCAAAAATTATTTCTACCGCCATGCCTGTAGAAATTCAGCCGAACTAAATTATTCTATAAAAAACATCGAACTAGCCGCTCCCATTTTCAGAAGCGGCCTGGCGCTGGTCTTTTTAATGCAAAGGAATGTCACCTTCTTTCTCGCCCACCACTTCCACGCGTGGCGGAAGAAGTTTATACATGACCGGTGTTACCAATCGCGACAGCAATGTTGAACTGATCAAACCACCAATGATAACCCACGCCAGTGGCGAATACAACGGATTGTTTTCAATTGCCAATGGTATCAATCCGCCAATCGCGGTAAGCGATGTTAACACAATCGGCACGAAACGAATTTCCCCCGCCTGCTCAATCGCCTGCAATAACGGGATGCCTCGTTCTCTTAATTGGTTTGTGAAGTCGACCAACAAGATGGAATTCTTTACTTCGATACCCACCAATGCGATCAAGCCAATCACGGCCACGAAAGACAACGGGTTGCCTGTTATGAACAACATGCTCACCGCACCAATCACACCCAATGGAATAACCGATAACACAATGAGTGTACTCTTGAAGGTTCCAAATTCTAAAACCAACACGGCAATGAATCCAAATATAGTGATGAGGATGATGGTAGAAATTCCGCCAAACGATTCTTGTTTATTTTCCACCTCTCCTGCTGCCACATACGAATATCCTTTGGGGAAATTAAACGCATCCAATTTTTTAATCACCTGGTTGGTAATGTCTTCATACAAGTAGCCACTCTTTACAAAGGAAGTAACAGTGGCAAAGCGTGCTTTGTCATAATGACGAATGAGGTTAGGGGTTGTCTCAAACTCTATTTCTGCCAATTGCCGCAACGGAATGGCTTGCCCCGTTACAGAGTTGACATAAATATTATTGAACACCTCATACGTTGCAAACTTTCCTCTGGGCAATGTCACATTGATGTTGATCTCATCTTCTCCTTCTCCAGGAGAAAACTGCGCAACATTTAAACCGGCAACACCTAATCGAATGGATCGGTCAATGTCGCTGATGGCAACTCCGAGCAAACCTGCTTTCTCTTTGTTGATCTTTACATGCAAATCTGTTTTCTGATTCGCCAGCGGATTGTTGACGTAAATCGTGCCCTCCGTTTTTGAAATCAGTTGCTCGACTTGCATGGACACTTTACGCAGTGTGTCCAGGTTTTCGCCAAAGATTCGAATGGCAACAGGCGCTTCCAGTGGCGGGCCCTGTTCAAAATCTTTCACCTCAATCTTGGCATTGGGATAAGAAATAAACTTGTCGCGAAGTTTATCGATCAGTTTAGTTTTCTGTTCTGGTGTGCGGTCGTTCAATTGAACAAAGAACTGCGCAAAGTTACTCGACTCGTTTCGCTGAATGACGTTGTAGTAAATGCGCGGATTGCCTTTGCCAACATTTGTTGTCAGATATTTAATGTCTTTTTCCTTTTTCAATTCCTGTTCTACATAGCGGGCAACTTTGTCAGTCTCATAAATGCTAGTGCCATTCGGCATCTCCACGTTAATAAGAAATTGCGGCTTCTCTGATTTCGGAAACAAACTGAAACCTACCACCGGAAACAACATCAAACTTCCAACAAATAAAACACCGGTGATAGCGAGCGTCACAACCGGAAGTTGCAATGCCACGTGCAATACTTTGCTGTACGAGCCGCTGATTCCTTTCTTCAGGGCACGCATAAAAATATTTCCTTCTGGACTTTCGTGGTTCTTTAATATGCGGCTTGCCAGAAACGGTACAATCGTAAGTGACACAAAAAGCGAAGCCATCACCGTGAAAATCACAGCCATGGGCAGACTGCGAATAAAGTCACCTGCAGACTCCGGCAAGAACACCAGCGGAAGAAATGCAAGAATCAACGTTACCGTACAACCAATTACTGCCAACCCAATTTGGCTCGTGGCTTGAATGGCAGCTTCTCTCTTCGATTTACCGGCACGCAGATAACGCTCAATATTTTCAATCACAACAATAGAGTCATCGACCAAAATGCCGAGGGCCACAATTAATCCCACAATACTCAACTGATTGATTGTAAAGCCGGCAATGTCCAGCATGAACAATCCAGTGAATATGGAAAGTGGAATTGAAATCATTACCACAATAGCCGCACGTGAACCCAACGGCAACAAGGTTACCGATACCAATAATATAGCAATGAGAAAATCTTTTGAGAACCGGCTTAACCGCGTGGCTACACTTGCCGATTGATCAAAATTCTTCACCAACTTAATATGTGCGGGCAACTCACGTTGAAACTTTTCAATGACCGGATTGGCCTGGCCTGCCACGTTAAAAATATTTTGCGCGTCCTTTTGACTGGCGGTTAGTAATACTGATCGATAACCATTCAATCGCGTCAGGTGAGTTTCCTCCTGATAATTCATGTCAACTTCAGCAACATCTTTTAAATACACAATCTTTCCATTTGCCGAATAGACAATCGTGTTACGTATCTCCTCTATGTCTTTGTATTCGCCACTTGTTTTAATGTTGAAGTTGCGCGTGTTCATTTGAATTCGTCCACCGGGAATATTCACGTTCTCACTTTGCAAAGCGCCAAACACCATGTTCACCGGAATGTGTTGTTGTGCCATCTTCTGAATATTCAGAGACACACGCACCTGTTGTTCAGGATACGCATAGGTTTCGATCTTCTTCAAACCCTTCACCTTCTCCAACTCGTCTTCCAACTTCTCTGCGTATTCTTCCAGTTGTTTGTACGGAGCCGTTTCAGAAATAAGGGCTACCTGAAAAATATTCACATCGGTAGACGAAAAGCGAAGAACTTTGATATCGAAAATATCCTGCGGCAATTCAAGTCGCAGTGCATTGATCTCACGAACGATTTCCTGATATTTTTCATCCGGATCGGATTCGTGTTTGTAATCAATTCTCACTACCGCCAATCCATCACTAACATCAGATATCAACTTCTTAACATCATCCAATTCACTTAATCTTTTTTCCGCTTTGTCTACCACCAATTTCTCCATGTCGGCCGGGCTGGTGCCGGGATAAATAAATACAATGGAGAAAGAAGGCTGCTCCATTTCCGGATCTTCACCGCGCGGCATATTAAACAACGAGTTGAGCCCGAGCGCGAGCAACAACACAAATATGACCAGGGTAAATTGATAATTCTTAACCGAGAATTCTGCGATCTTCATACACGTAGTCGATTAGCGTGAAACAGTTACGGCAGAAAATTCAGTGAGAAAGGCAGAGCCCTCATTGATCACTTCTGTTACATTTTCAAGGCCGTGAAGAATGACAGCCTCCTTCTCCTTTAAATAGGCGATCGTCACGGGTATTTTCGATACCGACTTCTGATCGGCATTCACAACAAACACAAACGCTTCCTTGCCTTCGCCCTCTATCAATGCCTCCACCGGAATGCTCTTCAGTGATTGACTTTCAGATGGAATGATGTTCACACGCGCGAACAAACCAGAAGCAAGTTTCTTTCCTTGTGGATTAATTTTTATCTCGGCCTGATACAAGCCATTGATTGGATCGGCTCCTTCGTTGATAACATCTACCACAGCTTCGAACGAAACTCCCGGGTAGGCATCGGTGGTGACCGCGCATTTGTCACCTTTTTTTATCCGAACCCAATCAATATCGGGCAATCCAATCTTTACAATCCAATCATTCTTTCCTGCCGAGTTGACCATTAGCACCGGAGTTCCAGGTCCGATCAGTTCGCCTTCATTGGCAAACTTCTTAATTACTTTACCGCTTGTTGTTGCTTGAATGGTAGCATAACGTTTATTGAACGAAACGATACGAAACGATTCTTCAGCCACATTAAAACCAGTCTGCGCATTTTGAACTTGCTCAAGTGTAGCAGCAGAATCGCGATACAACCGCTGAGCACGTTCAAGATCACGTTTTGTTTTTTCCAGATTATTTTTCGCTTGTGCTTCCTGCGCGTTGATCTCAGTAAGATCTAACGTGGCGAGCATCTGACCAGGCGACACAGCCTGACCTTCGGTAACGTAGATGCGGGAGATGATTCCGCCCGTTTTGAATGAAAGTCTTGACTCAATCTCCGTGCTGATCAAACCCGAACTGACAACAGGTTGTGAATAGGTTCCTTCTTTTACCGGTGCAAGTTTTACAGCCACAGCCGATTCATCCACAACAGGCTTGGCGGATTCTTCATTCGCTTTGGCGCTGCACATCCACAAGATGCCACCTAATACGATCGGAATGAGAATGGTAATAAATGTTTTTTTCATAGGGTTATTATAAAAATTCCGGGGAAATAGTTTGATCGATCTGATCCACCAACTCTTGCACAGTGGCATCTGATTGAATAGTATTCAGCTCGACATGATATTTTTCTTCAATGAAATACAACAAAGCATTCAGCTCGAAGGGCGATAAGCCAACATCGGAAGTCAGCACCTGGCGTGATCGTATTTTACTGGCAGGCACTAAAAGCTGTCTGCGCAGAATATTTCTTACGGTGGTAAGTGTGGTGGTCATTGCAATGATTTATAGATTGGCAATAATTTTTTGTAGAGCAGCCTCGCTTCGCAGAACCTCATAGGCACCGATGGTCTCTGCCAAACGCGCGGTGGTCAGTTTGGTTTGGGCGTCCAGGTATTCAATCATCAACGCTTGTCCCTCCAGATATTTAGAGCGAATAATCTGAAAAGATCGCTCTGCATTACGGATTCCGCTTTGAGCGGCCCGATACGATTGCTCAGTAGCTTCAAGATCATAATACCCTTGAATCACCTGCAATTCAATTTGTTTTCTGAGTTGGGCCATTTTGTTTTCCGTCACCTGATAATCAAGTTTGGCTTGCTGCATTTTAATGCGCTTCTCACCGCCCTTGAATAAATCCCAGCTAAGACTGAATTGCACCAACCAATATTGCTGAGGCGCATCGAACTTATATTGGAATCCCTGATAACCCAAATCGCCCACCGCGTTGATCTTGGGCAAATACGCATTGCCTTTTGAAAGACCGATGATCTGATCGTTGGTTTGTAACGCACCTTGCAATTGTTTTATCTCCTGGCGTTGGCTAAGAGCAGTTTGAGTGAGAGATGCAAGCTCTGCCTGCCGCGACAAAGAAGCTCTGATCGTGGTGTCTTTGTCAATGGCTTCCGCCAGATCGCGGTTAAGTAAGAAATTAAAATAAGATTTCGCTACCTGATTGTTCTTTCTGGCTTGCGCCAATTGATAGTCTGTTTTGTCAAGTTCATAAGACGCGTTGAGCACAACATCTTTGGTGGCTTTGTCATTGGCAACCAGTTTTTGGTTGACCTTCATAAGTTCCGTCAATAGTGCTTTTGTTTTTTCATAGATCAACAACGATTCTTCTGTTTCGAGATATTGATAGTACGCGGAGATGATGTTGTACTTCAATTCATTTTCATACGCACGCTTTTGCGCATCCTGAACTGAGATCAATTCTTTCTGTGCCTTGTAGTTGAAATAAATCTCCGGATTGAAGATGGGTTGTATCATCCTCAACTTAGTGTCGTGAAAATTATTGGGTAAAAAATTAGTGCTCACATTCGGAATTTGCGGGAAGTTGTTTGTTCCGGTAAGTCCATTCAGGGTAGAATAAACAGGATTCAATAAATCGCCAACGGGTATGCTAATCTTACGACCACCATTGGCAAGACTATACGAGGCATTGGCCGATAGCTGCGGAAAGAACAGGGCCTTTGCTAATTCCAGATTTTGTGCAGAACGCTCAAAGTTTAATTGTTCCTGCTGTAGTTGAAGATTGCTTTTCAACCCTTGCTGAACATACGCCTCTAAAATGGGACTTTGCGCCAGCGACAAAGATGAAACAAGTGTGAGGAGAAAGAGGATGGGGTAGTTTTTTGTTTTCATCGTTAAAATACTAAACAGTGTTCAGTTATACGGCAAATTTTTTTATTGGTTCTTTAATAGTTGAATAAAAATTTTGAACGACTTCGGAATCATCGTCTCGCGCTCCTCTTCAGAATAGTGCTTCATCCGGTCGCGCAAAGTCAGTGAGCACATACCGTGCACATAACTCCAAATTGTAAACGCCATTTGTTTAACGGGTTGTTTTTTGAGCGAGCCCGCTTTCATGCATTCCTCTACAATGTTTTCCAATGCGGTGAGCGCGCTGGCACCCTCCAGCCATCCTTCCGTGCCTTGATCACATTGCATCGGAGCCTCGGCTATAAACATAATGGTGTAGTACTTCGGATATTTAAAGGTGAACTCAATGTATTTCTCGCCCATGGCCACCAGTCTTTTGAATGGATCTTTGATGGCGAAGACATCAGCCATGTATTGATTAAAGATTTTAAACGCTTCGCCATGAAGCGCGTGAAAAATCTCATTCTTATCCTTGAAGTATAAATAAATTGTGGCGGGACTGTATTCAATTGCTTCCGCGATGTTGCGAATGCTCACTTCTTCAAAACCCTTGTCGATGAATAGTTGATGGGCCGAGTTGAGGATCAACTCTTTCATGTCTAAACGTTCGCGCTCTTTTCTCTCTTTTACGCCCATGGCTGTCTTATACGGCAAAAGTAATGAACAGTGTTCAGTTTACTAACGTTGTTATTTAAAATGGGGCGTAACCCACTGAAAATGAGTAAAATTAATTTTGTTTGAAGCCGGGACCCCGAACCGCTTTGCCCGGCTTTGCTCCGGTATGTTCTCCGTCTTTCAGCACTTGCACCCCGTTGACAAATACGTGATTCACACCCGTTGCATATTGATGGGAGTTTTCAAAAGTTGCATTATCCTTAATGTTCAGTGGATCAAACACCACCAGGTCGGCATAATTGCCTTTGATAAGGCTGCCCCGCTTCTTCACCTTAAGATTAGAAGCCGGCAAAGAAGTAAGTCTTCTGATCGCTTCTTCGAGCGGCATTAATTTTTCATCCCGCACATATTTGCCCAAAAATCTTGCAAAGCTTCCATACGCCCGCGGATGTGTGCCACTGTCTGTATAAGGTGGTTCGGCCGGTATCGATCCTGCATCCGAACAAATGCTCACATACGGCAACTGAAGCATGCGCTTAACATTATCTTCCGATATCAAAAAGAAAATGCACGGCACTGTTGATTTGTCGGCAACAATCAAGTCAAGCATTGTTTCATCAGCAGTCTTCCGATGAAGTTTTGTGATTTCATCCAGTCGCTTGCCTCTGTAAAGATTATTCAACGAATCTTTTCGAAAACCAAGGACTAATACATCTTTGGGATCTGAATTTTTAGTGGGGATACCCAGCTCCAATTCACGTAACACTTTCTTTCGGGTTGCCGGATTTATTAAACGCTTGCGCATGGCAGCAGCGCCACCCTCCTGCACCCAGGTTGGCAGTCGTGCAGTCAATCCGGTTCCACTCGCATTATACGTGTACATGTCCGCAGTGATTTTCAATCCTGCTCTTTGAGCGCTGTCTATTTTGGTAAGCACGGTGTCGATCTTAATCCAATTGCGTTCGTGGTTTATTTTCAGGTGATAAATCTCCGCAGGTATCCGCGCTTCTCTTGCAATCCGAAACGTTTCGTTCAAGGCTGAATAAATTTTATCGCTTTCGCTGCGCATGTGCGTGATGTACATGCCATCATATTCTGAAGCTACCTTACAGAGTTCAATCAATTCCTCGGTAGAGGCGTAATCGGCCGGGGCATAGATCAGAGAAGAACCCACTCCCATCGCACCTTCTTTCATAGCTTCACGAACCAATGATTTCATTTGCTCAAGTTCTTGCGGATTTGGTTGTCGATTATCATAGTCAAGCACATACGAGCGCACAGTTGTTGCACCAACGAAAGAAGCAAAGTTTGGACTAACACCTTTCCTTTGCAGATAAGTGAAGTATTCGCCAAGCGAGGTCCACAATGTGTCTTTGTCATTTTTTTTCTTGCGGGGACCAGGACTCCATCCCTCACCAAACACTTCAAGTGTAACACCTTGTTTAATATCGCTCATCGAACGACCGTCTTCAATCAAAGATGCATCGGCCCAGCTCAACATGTTTATAAAACCCGGAGCCACGGTCAGTCCCTTTGCATTTACCTCACGTTTGCCGATGGCTTCTGATAAATCTCCCATGGCAGCAATGGTGTCAGCGTTTACAGCTACATCACCTACAAAAGGTTTTTGTCCCAAACCATCATAGACTATTCCCTGGCGGATGATGAGATCGAATTCCTGCTTCTGACTTTGGCAGGACATAGCAAGGAATAGAAGAGAGAAGAGCATGGATGATCTCATACAAACGGGCAATGCTTTTCGAAAAGTAAAGAAACTATTTGCCAGACCGCAACAACAGATCAAGCATTTCTTTAAAAAGTTTAGCCGCCAGCATAGCGGTAATGCCTGATGGGTCGCGTGTCGGATTGAATTCCACCAGATCGGCACCAACAACATGAGCATCGATGTACTGCAGAATTGAAATAAGTTCGCGCGAAGTAAATCCTCCCGGCTCATGATGTGAAATGCCCGGAGCAAATGCGGGATCTATCACATCCATGTCCAACGACAAATAAACCGGGCCAGTGAACTGAAACCGAATGCTGGATTTCCAATCTTTCATTTCAATCACTTTCACACCAAAGCGGTTAGCTTGTTCGCGCTGATGCACATTCATGGTTCTGATCCCAACCTGCACCAAACTTTTTGCAAGACCTTCTTCCATGATGCGCGCGAACGGGCACGCATGCGAAAACTTATTCCCTTCAAAGGTATCGTATAAATCAGGGTGCGCGTCCAGGTGCAAAATATTGAGCGGCCCATATTTCTTAGCCATCGCCTTCACAACAGGGTAGGTTGTTGAGTGATCGCCACCCAAAGACAACAGCTGCGAATACTTTTGAAGAACATTGTCTACTCCATTATAGATGGCATGAATAGCGGCCGATCCACCCGGCAAAGTCAAATCTCCTTCATCCTGCCAGCCCAAATGATTTCTTAAGTCAATACCAGACTCCGTGAAGTAGTTGGAAGAATCTGAATGATATGCTTCACGAATTTTTGGAGGCGCCTGCGCAGGTCCTCTCAGGAAAGAAGAAAACTCATCGAACGGTATGCCGACAACTCCAATCATCTTCCAAAGTCATCTTGCAGACGAACAATGTCATTTTCATCGGAGGGATCGCGTGCATCGGTATGTTGCCATATCTCAGCAATCACACCCCAACCGTTAACTCCTACCAGGCGGTGTCGTTGACCTTGCACCAATCGTATAACCTCCTGATCTTTTAACATCTTTACCGGCCCTTGTTCATCGGTCAAACTGGTGACTACACCTGCTGTTCCGCCAATTAACTTCCATATCTCTGCGCGTCTGTGATGGTATTGCCACGATAATCTCTTGTTTGCTTCCACCATCAAAATTTTCGGACTGAGTTTTCCGCTGATCTGTAATTCGGAGAATTCAACCTCCGGGAAAAATAATTTGGCAAAGGTTTGTGCTTGTTCTTCTTCGATTACATAAAATCCTCCCCACGGTCTGTCGAAATCTTTTGCTGCTATCTTTAGTTTATGGGCAGCGAGGAAGTTTCCTACTTTCTCAAACAGCTCTGATCGATTTTCTTTCTGCGTTAATTGTAATTGCATGGTCTTATTATATGATTGATTAAACTCGTTCCAAAATTACGGCATAGCCCTGACCGACACCAATGCACATCGTGGCCAACGCATACCGTTTGTTCTGTTTTTGAAGTTCGGTCATAGCGGTTAAAACAATGCGCGTCCCGGACATTCCCAGCGGATGGCCGAGTGCAATCGCTCCTCCGTTAGGATTAATGCGTGGATCATCATCGGCTAAACCTAATTGTCGAATGCACGCAAGACACTGTGCGGCAAATGCTTCATTCAATTCAATGACATCAATGTCTTTTAACGTAAGTCCCGCTTTTGCCAAGGCTTTCTTTGTTGCTTCCACGGGGCCAATGCCCATGATGCGCGGCTCAACGCCCACCACAGCAGAAGAAACAATTTTTGCTTTGGGTTTGATGTTGTATTTTTTTACGGCCGACTCCGAAGCAAGGTAAAGAGCAGCTGCTCCGTCATTCAGGCCCGATGAGTTTCCGGCTGTAACACTGCCGTCTTTTTTAAACGCTGGTTTTAGCTGCGCCAGTCTTTCAAGCGTTGTCTCGGGCTTTACAAATTCGTCTGTATCGAAAATACTTGTTTCATTTTTCTTCAATGAAATTTCAACCGGTACCAGCTCCCCCACAAACCGATCGAGATGTTGGGCCTTCTTAGCTTTCAATTGCGATCGATAGGCAAATGCATCCTGATCTTCACGGCTGATGTTAAAAAGCTCCGCCAGATTTTCAGCGGTAACGCCCATCGGATCAATACCATAAAGCTTCTCCATTTTTGGATTGACAAATCGCCAACCAAAACTAGAGTCAAACATTTGTGCATCATTACCAAATGGCTTTGACGTTTTTGAAATCACCCATGGCCCGCGGGTCATGTGTTCTACACCACCGGCCATAAAAATATCTCCATCACCTGCTTTGATGGCGCGGGCAGCATGAATGACAGCCGACATTCCTGAAGCACATAAACGATTGACGGTCTCACCCGGAATTGAAAACGGTAAACCCGCCAACAATAACGCCATCCGGGCAACATTGCGATTATCATCGCCCGCCTGATTGGCACAACCCACCACCACATCGTCAATTACAGAAGTTGGTATTGTTGGATTGCGTGCCGCTAATGTTTTCAACACCAGTGCCATCAAATCGTCTGCACGCACACTGGAAAGACTGCCGCCCAAACTTCCAATGGGTGTTCGAATGCCATCAACTAAATACGCATCATCCATAACTACTTGTCATCATTATTAAAAGTCACGCTTTTTTAGGTAGCGATTTAAATAGAATCAAAAACTTAGTTGTTGAATTTGAATCCACAACCTTTTTAAACTCTTAAAACCTATTATATTTTATAACTTACCATCGAAAGGATACGTATGAACGTACAGCCATACTGACCTGCAAAATAGAGCATTTAAAAATACAAAATACTTTTTAGCGAGATTATCCTTCATGCCGCCCACACGTCACACGAATAGTGTATTCCGATGCAAGCCTTACCCGAGAGCCATACTTTTTCCGCTTCATTTTTTCGTTTTGTCGCTGGGCGCTTTGGGGCAAACTGCACAGGTTGGAGGCACAGTTTCGGATGCTAAAACTGGAGAGACGTTACCGTTTGCCAATATCTTTATCAATAACTCAACGCTTGGAGTAGCTGCTGACGACAAAGGGGTGTATGTATTAAAGGGAATCCCGGCTGGCAGTCATGAAATAGTGTTCTCATTTGTAGGCTATGAAAGTTACCAACGAAAAATTCAGATCGCGGAAGGTGAAGTGCTCATACTTGATGTAAAACTTATTCCGCTCGAACAACAACTCGAAAATGTGGAAGTGAAAGGCAGCAAGGACAAAGAATGGCAAAGTCAGCTGCGCAAGTTTGAAAAAATCTTTTTAGGAGAAGATAAAAATGCAAGCAAATCAAAAATTAAAAATCCCTGGGTACTTGAATTTAAAAACGAAGACGGAGTCTTTACGGCAGAAGCATCTGCACCGTTAGAAATTGAAAATAACGGGTTGGGCTATCGGCTCTTCTACTATCTCAAAAGTTTCAAATCCGGAAGAGACGGTTATACGATACTTGGCAATTCTCAATTTGAAGAATTGTCTCCACCCGATGCCAACACGGCATTGAACTGGATGCGAAACCGCGAAAACACATACTTTGGATCTGCGCGACATCTTTTTAAAACAATACTGAAAGGCAAACTTGACGAAGAAGGGTATCGACTGTATGCCGATCGTTACAATACAATGATCCGCTCGAATAACTTTCAGCGCGAACTTGATAAGAATCTTATTCCGTATAAACTCGAACCGGTTTCGCCAGGCTCTTCTGGCAGCGAATCTATAATTCACTGGAAGGGTCGCATCGAAGTTCACTATTTAAATAAAGAGACCAATTCACTCTACTACAAAGACATCAATCATTCGCTCAGTTGGATTGAAGTGAAAAGCGCAGCAATTCGCGTAAACAGTGATGGCGTGTTAATGAATTCTTCCGAGGTTTTTATTTCTGGTGACATGGCCGCTGGCAGAATCGCAGACATACTTCCATTGAACTACAAACCCGGCAGCATTATTAAAGTGCAACCCAAATCTTCCCTGCTTGCGCAGAAGCTGCGCGAAAAAGTTTATGTGTTCACCGACAAACCGTATTACTATCAGGGTGAGGCAATCTGGTTATCTGCTTTTATAAAATATAAATACCCGATGCTGCATGATTCATTGAGCAAGACACTCCATGTCGAACTCATGAATACAAACATGCAAGTCGTGCAGTCTCTTCAGTTGCCAATTGATAGCGGGCGGGCCGTTGGAAATTTTAACCTTAAAGCCAATGTGAAAGAAGGAAACTACTTGCTGAGAGCATACACAACCTGGGGTTTAAACTATGGGCGGAGCGAATTTTTTTCTAAACCGTTGCGCGTTATTAATGTATATCAGGTGGCTGTGCCCGAAAACGCCAAGGCAGACACCACCAGTTCACTTCTTTCTGTCAGCCTTGACAAACCGGTTTATAAAAAGCGGGAAAAGATAACGTTAACCGTTCAACTGACAGAAGAAGATAAAGACAATCTAAGCTTAACAGGGGCAATAACCGTAACTGATGCTCAAAAGGTTGCCAACATAAAAGGTCCCGATATCTTAAACCGATTCAAGTTATCAGAGGAATTGCCGACTGACGTGCTGCCTGAATTTAAATATCCGATTGAGAGAGGTGTTTGGCTTTCGGGCACGTTCTTGAATGCACGGGGAAAATCAGAGCAAACTATGTTTACACTTATTCACGAAAAACTGGATGGCATCTATCAAACTACCTCGGATGCTCAGGGGCACTTTGTTATAAAGGATATGCTGTTTACTGATTCAACAACGTTTGGCGTGCAAACCAAAAAAGGATCATTCGGAAGATTGGCGCTTGACAAACCTCAGATCCCGTTTGTGCCTTCCAGAATGGATACGCTTCCCGCCAAGGTAATCAGCAAAGAAAATGTGCAACGAATTATTTCTAATTGGGAGTTGCCGAAGGATGCCATTCTATTGAAGGAAGTTGAAGTGAAAGACACTAAAATAGAAGACACGCAAAATTATGTGAATCCGTATGGCAAACCTGAGTTCTATTTGAAGTCTGATAAGATTCAGGAGCTTGGAGGTGATTTGATTTCCATCTTTCAAAGATTGCCAGGATACAAAGTTGTTTTTACTGAAAATCATTGGTACGTGTTTCGGCAACGAAGTGAAGTATCGAATCAAATTTCAAGAACGGCACCACGCGAGCCGTTAATGCTCATTGACAATGTGCAATTCTATACGGGCTCGGGCGAAACAGTTGGCGATCGATTACTTTCGATGGATGGCAATTTCATCGATCACATTGAAGTGAGTTCGGTAGCCGGTGCTTTGACAGGTGCCAATGGCACAAGCGGTTTAATTGCGATCTATACCAAAAAAGGTGGGAATACTGCGCCCAGTAAAATAAAATCTATTAAGCTAAAAGGTTATGACGTGCCGGATCAATTCACTTCACCCGACTACGGACATCCCACTGCCGATGAGAGTGCAGCCGACTATCGCGCCACTTTATACTGGAACCCGAAACTTTTGTTAAATAAAACGGGAACGGGTAGTGTTTCTTTTTTTGCTTCCGATCTTATCGGAACGTACCGTATCCTGATAGAAGGTGTTACTCACGATGGAAGACCCGTTCGATCAGTGACCTATTTCCAGGTGGTTGACTAAGCTCGCAATCTGTTTTCATTTTTTAATTTGACGTGTCATTCGCAGTCAAAAAAATATATCTTTGATTGCATATGATCGCATCATTTGCAAAACGCTTTTTCCATTCTATTATGAAACAGACATCAGTATTGATCCTTGCCTTTTTTCTTTTTCAATTCTCTTACGCCCAGGTTTCAAAAACGGAAAAGAAAATTACAGCCTCGGTCGCATCTCATGAATCTGAGGCATTGAAACTTCTGGAAGAAGTGGTGAACATAAATAGCGGCACCATGAATTTTGATGGTGTCTACAAAGTGGGGCAAACATTCAAAGCTAGGTTTGATGCACTTGGCTTTGAAACCAAATGGGTCGATGGCAAGGCCTGGGGAAGATCAGGTCATTTAATAGCACGCCATCGGGGCAAAGGAAAAACGTTGCTGCTAATTGGTCACCTCGATACCGTATTTGAACTGGCCAGTCCGTTTCAACAATTTAAGATGATCAACGATTCGACCATGCAAGGGCCGGGCGTAGGTGATATGAAAGGTGGTGATGTCATCATCGTGCTGGCCATGCAAGCATTAAAAGATGCTGGTGCGCTGGACGACATGAATATTATTATTGTGATGACGGGCGATGAGGAGCTCAGCGGCAAACCTCTTGATCTTGCCCGAAAGGATTTGATAGAGGCAGCCAAAGAAGCCGACATTGCTATTGGATTTGAAGATGGTGATGGCAAAACCGAAACCGCAGTGATCTCAAGAAGAAGTTCTTCCGGTTGGGAGTTGAATGTGACTGGCATTCCGGCTCACTCGTCTCAAATATTTACCGATAAAATTGGCGCTGGCGCCATCTATGAAGCTTCGCGAATTGTCAATAGTTTTTATGAGACACTATCGAAGGAAGAAAACTTAACTTTTAATCCGGGAATGATGCTGGCCGGATCGTCTGTTGATCACAATAAAGACATGGACGGAGGAAGCGCCTATGGGAAAAGTAATATTGTGGCAAAGCAAGCAGTTGTAACCGGAGACATCAGAGCGATTTCTCCTGAACAACTTTTAAAAACACAAGAGACGATGAAAGCCATTGTGTCAACGAATCGCCCCCAAACGTCTGCTGAAATCACTTTTGGAATTGGCTATCCACCGCTTGCCCCCACAAAAGGAAATTACGAGTTGCTTACCCTATTTGATAAAGTGAGCAAGGACCTGGGCTTTGGAGAAGTGAGGGCTGTAAATCCCCGCGATGCCGGAGCTGCGGACATTTCATTCACGGCTGCCTACGTGGACATGGCGATCGATGGCCTCGGCCCTCGTTGCTCAGGCGGGCACACTGTAAATGAGACAGCTGATCCGCGAACAATTTCGATGGAAGCTAAACGCTCGGCTGTATTAATGTATCGGCTTACGCATGAGAAAGTAGGTACTGGGCAAAAGAAATAAGCTGAGTGAATGAAACTGGAAAAGAGTCTTTCTGACAAAAGCTACATTTGGTTCATTGTATTTTTTGCTTTCGTAATCCTCGCCTTTTGGTTCACTTATTTTACGCGCATTTTAGATCAGGAAAATTATCGTATGCATCTGCATGGAATAGCACTAATTCTTTGGTGTCTCATGCTGATCGCGCAAGCCCTTTTGATTCGATTAAACTACCGCAGTTTGCATCGGCAGATAGGAAAGTTCTCTTACCTACTGGTGCCTTTTTAAATTTTCACGACATTCGATTTATTAAAGTACAAGCTGAAGGATGTGTCCACTTTTCAAACAATGGATTATTTCTTTGTCGCGCTGGTAGTAAATGCACTGATTGCTTTTGCAATCCTGTATGGCCTTGCCATTTATTACCGAAAAAAATCATCGCTTCATGCGCGGTTTATAGTCTGCACTGTTTTTCCAATGTTCACTCCGGCTACTGATCGCATCATTCATATCTATTTGAGTCCTGTCGTCAAGTATCTCCCCACAATTGAAGGGCATCCTATTGCGCCAGTTGCTGGCTTCGCCTTAGCAGATATCTTGCTCATTGTCTTATGCATTTGGGATTGGAGGTCGCACAAAAGGCTTAGCGTTTTCCCGATTGCTCTGGTGCTTTTGCTTTGCTATCATTACTCGGTATTGAATTTTTATAAATTCAGTTTCTGGAAATCCTTTAGCGTGTGGCTGGTCAGCTAAGTCGTTTAGAAATTTGTCGGCCGATCTCAATCATAATTACGTCATATTTTAATACCTTCATCGTATGGAAAAAAATATCTTTAACAGCCTCCCGGTATCTGTATTAATGTTGTTCATACTTTTTGCGATGACAAATTGCCAACCGAAAACCTCGGAAGAAACATCCACCGGCTTAACCGAGCTGAAATTATCTCTGGCGGAGTGGTCCATTCACCGCTCACTTGATACCGGAAAGTTGCTTGCTTATAATTTTCCGGCCATCGCGAAGAATGACTATGGCATTAGTGCGGTAGAGTACGTAAATCAGTTTTATAAAGACCACGCAACAGACGAAGCATATTGGAAAAAACTAAAAGCCTCTTCTGATTCATTGGGGGTTAAAAATATGCTGATCATGGTAGATGATGAGGGTGACCTTGGCAATCCCAATGCAGAGGAGCGCAAGAAAGCCGTGGAGAATCATTTCAAGTGGGTGGATGCCGCAAATATTTTAGGCTGCCACTCCATTCGCATCAACGCATTTGGCGATGGAACAAAGGAGGAAGTGCAGGCCGCTATGGTAGACGCTCTTAAACAATTGTGCACGTATGCTGCTTCAAAAAACATCAACGTATTAATCGAGAACCACGGACTTTATAGTTCGGATGGACAATGGATTGCCTCGATCATGAAGGACGTAAACATGCCGAACTGTGGCACACTTCCTGACTTCGGCAATTGGTGCACGGCAGCCAAGTGGGGAAGCACAGAGGGTGGCAAATGTGCCGATTCAACCTATGATCGCTATCAGGGTGTTTCCGAAATGATGCCGTTTGCTCATGGTGTAAGTGCAAAGTCTTATGCGTTTGATGCTGACGGAAAAGAAACCGTAATCGATTATGCCAAAATGTTGAAGGTAGTAAAAGATGCCGGCTTCAATGGTTACATCGGCATTGAGTATGAAGGTTCGCCATTAAGCGAACACGATGGCATACTGGCCACAAAATCGTTACTCGAAAAAACCTGGAAGGACATGCAGCAATAGCCTGCAATAATATTTCCCCGATCAAACAATTAACCTTAGGGCGTTGCTTCAAACAACAACGGCTGGCTGACGAGTGATAAAAATCAGCGCCTGTGCTGATGGAAGCCATGGATGAATTTTCAAGTCACCTGTACTTTAGCAGCACAGCGATGAAATGGATTATATCGCCAACCTATGGGCAACTACCAACTAATTGATGGCAAGAAAATGGACGCGCGTCTTATTGAGAAGGCGGAGGACTTAATAAATGGTGGTGGCGATGGCCGAATCTCGAAAGATGATGCGGAGTTGCTATTTCAAATGATCGTGGACGACAATAAGTTTACGGAAGTAGAGGAGCAAACCATTGAATTCATTCTGGGCCGTTACAGATGGACGGAAGCTGCACGCACACAATTAAAAGATCGCATTAAAGTGTGGACCAAAAACGGTGGTGGTGCGCGAAAGCCACAACCGATGCCACTGGAAGAAATCGATAAACAACAATTTCCACATCGCGATATATTAAGTGCGGAGCAAAAGAAACTTCGCGAACATGACTTGCGAACGGCCATGAACGAAACGTATCAGGATCATGATGACATCACCATGGTAGTTCGGCTTGCCGATGGACGAAGAGTTGAAGTGGTTTCCAATTTTATTGAGATGGGTGGCGACTTTGTTGAACTAAAGGGCGGCCATGCGGTTCCCATTTGGGCCATTGAAAAAGTTAAAATCTGAAAAGACTTTACTTATTGCTCTGAAAATGTTTGAGTCGGTTCGGCAATAGAAATATTCATCGGAATCCCTCTCCTACCCAAATCATAAAGCTCTTGTTGCTTGGCTACTGTATGATCCAGCGCCCGATATTCCGCAGGCGTAAGGTGTACCCGGTCTGAATATATTTCAAAGTAAGCCGCCTGAATTTCATCCAGTGTACTGATGAACGCCTGGTAGCTCGTGCCTCTATCTGTTTTAAAAGAAACAATTGCTTTCTCAGGACTCTCCGAAAGGGTTTTAATTTCATCATTGTTAAGAATAAACTTCTTCAACTCCTCCCGCATACCTTTTATGCCGTTGCGCTCTTGTCCGTTAATCAAATACTGGTCATGTGAATTGATTTGAATCTTAAAAATATTTCTTTCATGAATTGGGAAAGATTGGTCGGTATGCTGTGGCAACAACAATGCAATACCCTTATTCGTGGGTATGATGGTAGTAACCAAAAAGAACGTGAGTAAGAGAAAAGCTATATCAGCCATGGAACTGGCATTGATCTGTGCGGATTGGCGACAGGAAGTTTTCATAACCAAATATTTCCTTCACAATCCGTTCTCTATCGAAAAGTCACTTTTAAAATCCGTGGAGTTAGAATTCTCAAGCGATTTCCTGATCTTCGTCTTTCTACTTTTCTTGTCATGCGTATTCTCAACGAACATTCCATCACCAACCTTCTCACGCTGAATGAAATTATAACTGCCGTTGAAGCAGCTATGATTGCATATGAGCACCAAAGCGTTCTTGTTCCACAAAGGATGCATGTGAATCATGTTGACGACACATTACTTTGCATGCCAGCGTGGGGTGAAAATTATATTGGCACCAAGCTGGTAACTGTAACACCCGCCAACCAGGGATCAAAAAATCCTGTCATAAATGGAGGCGTACTTTTAATCCATGGCAAGACGGGCGTTCCTGCTGCCCTCATTAATGCTTCCAAACTCACAGCGCTTAGAACCGGAGCATTAGGCGCCATTGCTGTCAAGTACCTTACACCTTCGCATGAATCAAGTATTGGATTGATTGGATGCGGTGTACAGGGAATTCATCAGGCCATTTTTTCCTGTGCTGTGCGGAAATTGTCCACGATATATTTTTTACATCGATCCGATGAAAGCGCTAAACGATTAACGTCTTTCGTGCACGCTTACTTTCCGGATGTTTCCATGAAAGCGAGCTACTCGGCAGCGGAGCTACTGAGTAAAACAAACATTATTATTGCCGCCACTACATCCATTCAACCTGTACTTCCGGATAACGAAAACTTATTAAGAGGCAAGCACTTCATCAGCATTGGCTCTTACAAACCTTCCATGCAAGAGTTGCCGGACTCTGTTTACAAACTTGCAGGCAAACTTTTTATTGATTCCGAATTTGCCAGACATGAAACAGGAGATTGTATCAATCCTGTTCGTAAAGGTTTGCTGCGCGAAACTGAAATCTTTACGCTGGGAAAAGTACTGACCAACGTTGAACCAGTTGACACTTCCATCACAACAGTTTATAAATCTGCAGGCATGGCCGTGTATGATTTGTTCGTTGCTCAGGCTTTGTTTGAAAAGGCCGAACAACTGAATGAAGGCGTTCAAATTGAATTTTAAATAGATTGGAGATCAACCCTGTAACACCGCATGTTTCTCAGCAGACCTTGAAGAAGGTCTTGTTCTGAACTTCCTCTTGCTGTGCCAACATCGCTTCGATCTTCTTTGCCGTTTTTGTAATGGCCAGTCCGCCAAGCCCAGTACACCGTAATGTGTTGGGTATGGCGTCTCCCACTTTCTTCATCGTTTCTATCACTTCATCCAAGGGAATCAAATGATTATAATCGGCCAGCGCCATGTTGGCGCAGGAGATAGCGGTAGTGGCAGCCATCACATTTCGGTTTAAACAAGGTGCCTCAACGCGATCGGCAATCATATCGCACACCATCCCCAGTGAAGTTTGCAATGTCATTGACGCTGCCGCCAGCGATTGTGCGAGTGTTCCACTCTTCAACTGAACAATTCCGGCTGCAGCCATACCCGAGCCCGATCCGCATTCGGCCATGCAACCTCCAACTTCTGCAGCAAAGGTGGCATGTGCTGCAATGAACACTCCGATGATTCCCGCTGCCAGCATCGCCTTAACCATTTCGTCCTGCGACAACTTAAGGGAAGTGGCCGTGCCGATTACTGCGCCTGGCAAAGCCCCGCATGAACCTGCTGTGGGAGCTGCAACAATAACACCCATAGAACTTTTAACTTCCATCATGGCCGAGGTAAACATGATCACGTGATTGAGCACATCACCTTCGACCAATGTTTTTCTTTTCATCTGCTCATTAAAATTCACAGACTGCGGGCCCAGGATGCGATCGGCATACGTGGTGCCGTTCAATCCAATGGTAATAGCATTTTGCATGATCGCTACAATGCCACGCATCTTCTCAAAAACTTCCTGATGTGAAATATTTCCCCGGGCACTTTCGTAGTGAACTGCCAGTTCCCATAGCGCAAGATTTTTCCCGTTGTTGTAGTCCAGCATTTGCTCGCAGGTAATAAAAGGAACGGTCATACCCTTACGTGCCAGAACTGGAAGCACAGGAGAGAGTTTCTTAATATCGATTACATCCTCCATGCTCATCAGTTCTTCCATGATCCCCGCTGGCAAAAACTGATTAGACTTCACTTCAACGAACGCAAATTTTCCCTGATGGATGTTTATTTCATCAGCCTCGATAAGGCCTTTCAAAAAATCAACCACATGCTGCGGAGATTTTGTATAGACCAGTGTCACATAAAAATCACCGGCCATCAAAACGGGCGCATTATCGATTTCAATTACCTGTATCATGCCTCCACCTGTAGAGAGCGCAGTAAGCGCATGAGTTTCGTCATCATTCCTTAGCGTGATTTTGTAGGTATTAGGATGCGTAGCACCAATGGGATGAATATCGATCTTTATTTCAATCCCTGCTGCCTCAACTGCTTTTATGTAATCAGGCAATCGTTCATCATACGCTTCCCAGCCTAAGAAACCCCCAAACAATCCCATGTCAGATCCCTGACCTTTGTGGGTAGTAGCAAGAGAACCGTTTGGGTCAAACTCAATGTAAACGTTTTTAATATTTCCATCCATCAAATCGCGGCAAAGCCTGCCGATGCGAAGTGAGGCTGCACAGTGCGAACTGGACGGGCCCCGCATAACCGGCCCAATGACATCGTTGAAAATACTTGGGTAACTTTCCATGACCGCTAAAAATTTAACGTGAGTGTTTCAAGATAAATTTAGCATTCTTTGTGGTGACAAGATAGATTTAAACAAATTTTAAAATGATCACGATAATTTGGTTTGTTTTCATCCTGCTGGCCCTGGTGGTTGGTGTGGCGCTGGTGCGTGATTTTATGGCTCACCGTAAAAATCTGGAAAACAACAGCTGGCTAAAGACAGGATTGATTGGTTTTGTCGGAAATTTTTTTGACACACTTGGAATCGGTTCCTTCGCCATTGAAACGAGTATGTTCAAATTCATGAATCAATCGGAAGACCGGTTGATTCCCGGAACGCTAAACGTTGCCAATGCAATTCCCACCATTGCACAAGGTGTTATTTTTATCCGCATTGTGGAAGTAGAACCACTCACATTAGCACTCATGCTGGGTGCTGCCGGAGCGGGTGCTATGCTGGGCGCTGGAATTGTTTCAAAATTATCTGTTCACAAAATCCGGATGACGATTGGCATCGCACTGTTGATAACGGCTGGCTTTATGGTGGCGAGAATTTTTAATTGGATTGATGGTGGCGGTGATGCAATCGGGTTGGAAGGAAGCAAACTGATACTTGCCGTTGTGGTGAATTTTATTCTGGGAGCATTGATGACTGCAGGTATTGGCCTCTACGCTCCGTGTATGGCATTAGTGTTTGCATTGGGCATGTCGCCAGCAGTAGCATTTCCTATCATGATGGGATCGTGCGCATTCCTCATGCCCATTGCTTCTCTAAAATTTATCAAAGAGGGTGCATATAATCGAAGGGCCTCGCTCATCATTTCCATAACGGGTGTAGTGGCTGTGCTGATTGCAGCTTTTCTAGTTAAATCATTGCGAATAGACGTACTGCGTTGGGTGGTGATAGGAGTTATTATTTACACGTCTGTGATCATGCTAAAGGCCGCCCTTCAGCCGCAACGCAGCCAATCTTAAAATGTGTTTCCATTCATCACATGTTTAAATCAGAAGATGGTGTAGGATGTGCAGTCAGGCGTAGCACCATCGCTCGTAACCAGCCATTTAAGTCGTAAGCGGTGGCACTTGCAACGTGCACTTTAGGTCGCCATCCATAAGATCATTTGAAAAAATAAAAAAATCGTTTAATTGCAGCAACGTAGGCGAAGTAATTCCGAAGGCGAAGCAACATCCGCAGTGATCAATACGCAGATGTATCGATTCATCTCAATCCTTCCGGACTCGACTCCACCATTCGCATGAAAAAATTAATTCTCGTTACGTCACTCGTCCTTGCTTCCAAATTGGTTGTTGGCCAAAGTAGCCAACTTGCCACACAAGTGTTTACACTCATTAATGAGGCCCGCGAAAATCCTTCCTTGTTTTTGGAGAAGCATAAAGTCAAGATCAAAAAATACAACAGTCGCTATCTGCAATTATTACAAACAGCAACACCTCTGGAGGCGGCTGCCTGGGACAAGGCATTGGAGCAAATGGCAAGGCAAGTGGTGGAAGAAGGATATCTACGACCGACTTATGAAGGCGTAAACCCTCTCTGCGGAAGAAGTTCTGGCAATTCCAGCGGAAGACTACCCATTGATCCATTGGAATATGTTTGTGAACTGTATACCAACATTCACGATCCCGATTACCAATACATCGGCCTCTACTTTAATGCAAAAAAAGATGGTTACTCCTATCAATGGGGCAAGTCGTGTCAACGTCAAAAAATCTCTTATTCTTATACAGAAGAAATAGATACGTCATTGGTGAATTACGAATCGCTGAACACTGCACGTGATGTTGATTACATGACGGACGAAGAAAAAAAAATGTTAGCCGAAATTAATTTTGTGCGGGCCTATCCCGATGTGTATGCCCAATTCATCTCAAAATACCTGGCGGATGAAAGTCAATCCCGGTTTGGCTTAACGAACGATGTGTATCGTGCCGGCCTGGAACTCATCGGTGAATTGAAGAAAAGCTCACCTCTTGAAATTCTTCAACCCTCCAGGTGCGTGTATGAGGCCGCGAAGCTTCATGGATTAGATTGCCAAAGCAGAGGATTTGCCGATCACCAGGGCAGCGATCACAGCATGCCCTGGGACAGAATCGCACGCCAATGCACAGGCATGAAAGGCAATGAAAATATTGTAGGCAATCCTTCGGGCGATGTAAGAGTGCCCGTGATCGGTTTACTTTTAGATGCCGGTATCAGCGACCGTGGCCATCGTTACAATATGTTGGACAAAAACTGGAAGTATGGCGCCATCTATAAATACGATGACCCGAAAACCAAATATTACTGGATACAAAACTTCGCGCACTAGCGATTACAAAAAAATTATTATTGTATGAATACAAAAACAAATCCCTTGCGCGTGTTAGTTGTTGGTTGTGGAAACATGGGGGCCTCTCACGCGATAGCTTATCATACCACTGAAGGTTTTCAGATTTGCGGTATTGTCTCCACTGGAAAAAGCAAAGAGACATTAAACGCAAAACTAGGCGGTGGTCATGTCTTGTTTAGTGATTACTATGAAGCGTTGGAAAAAACCAGGCCGGATGCAGTGTGCATATCGACTTATCCCGACACGCACGAGAGTTTTGCAATCAAGGCATTTGAAAAAGGTTGCCATGTTTTTATTGAGAAACCCGTTGCCGATTCTGTGGCAGGCGCTGAACGTGTTGTAGCCGCTGCCATCAAAGCCAACAAAAAATTAGTCGTAGGTTATATACTCCGTCATCATCCTTCGTGGGAAAAATTTATTGAGCTGTCGCGTCAATTGGGCAAGCCATTGGTCATGCGCATGAATCTCAATCAGCAAAGCCATGGCATCATGTGGGATGTGCATCGCAGCCTCATGAAAAGCCTAAGTCCTATTGTGGACTGTGGCGTGCATTATATCGATGTCATGTGTCAAATGACCAGAAGCAAACCCACTCAGGTAAGTGCAATTGGTGCGCGATTAACAGAAGACATTCCGGCTGGAAATTATAATTATGGACAACTTCAAATTCGTTTTGAAGATGGATCGGTGGGTTGGTACGAAGCCGGTTGGGGCCCGATGATCAGTGAGACAGCTTTCTTTGTGAAAGATGTGATCGGTCCGAAAGGCTGTGTCTCTATTGTTGCAAAAGATGCCGGCAGCAAAGGCCATTCAGATTCAGTAGAGTCACACACCAAGACAGAATCGTTGCGATTTCATCATGCGGACATCAATGCAAAAAATGAATTCATTAAAGAAGATGAATGGATTAATCTGAAAGACGAACCCGATCATCAGGAACTTTGCACCCGTGAGCAACGATATTTTTTAAAGGCGATTCAGGAAAACATTGATCTCGGTGATCACATGCAGGATGCAGTAAACAGCTTGCGAATTGCGTTTGCCTGTGATGAATCGGTGCGCACCGGTCAGGTGGTTTTATTATCTTAAAAATCGTCATGAACTCCGAACCATCCAGTAAAGAAACATCGCGCCTCGAAGCTTTTAGCGATGGCGTGTTTGGCTTTGCTATCACGCTTCTCGTACTGGACATTCGTGTTCCAACTATAAAAGAGAATGAAACACTTTTTCAGTCGCTCCTGGCTGACTGGGCAACCTATCTGTCTTTCTTGATTGGCTTCTTTACCATTCTCATTTGCTGGATCAATCACCACTTCATGTTTGACTACGTGTACAAAAGCAATAGTAAGCTGTTATTACTTAACGGCTTTAAATTGCTGGTTGTGACGTTCACACCGTTTGCCACTTCGCTATTAGCAAAATATGTCAACACTCCCGAGCAGCAAACCGCGGTCAGTGTGTATACATTCAACTTCGCTCTGATGGGTGCTTCAATGTTCTTTATCTGGTTTTATGCGTTCAAGAATAATTTAATGAAAGACGAACAATCGGGTGCACTGAAAACAATTTTGCACTATTACTTTCTGGCATTAGCCATGTCCTTTTCCATTTTTATTCTTTCGTTCATTAATATCTGGGCTTGCTTATTTTTATCGGGTGCAATGTTCGCTACGTTTCTGTTTCCAGAACAGAGCATGCACTACGTTACCAAGGTCTGGATGAAAAGAAAGAAAATTAGCGAGAACGGTTCAAGATCCTTGAACACAGAAAAAGCAGAAATTGCCAAATGAATCCTTTGCACTAACGCGATTTAGGCTCGCTGTTGCCACCAATAATTTCAATCTCTGTTCTGCGATTAACTTCGCGGCCTCCTGTTTCATCATCGTTGGAGACGATCGGGTGCTCTGACCCATAACCTTTGGCAGACACGCGAGACGTGCTGATGCCTTTGCTCATGATGTAACTCACCACTGCACTCGCCCGCTTCAACGACAATGCTTTGTTTGACGCGGCATTGCCTGTGTTGTCGGTGTGCCCGTTAATTTGAACCCGTAGTTCGGGATTGGCTAGCAACAAGTCAATAATCTTTTCAACTTCGGCTGCCGATTGCTGCTTCAACTCCGACTGCCCTACATCGAAAAATATATTCTTTAACACCACTTTAGATCCAACTTCCGCGCGCGCCATGATGATGTGTGTATCAATCTCCTGATACTCGGCAAATTTCGGCAGACTAAAGTTGATGGAGTTAAAAAGGTATCCAATCTTTTCTGTGGCCACACCATAGTTTCCACCGTGAGGAATAACCAGTTCAAAGTCTCCCGTGGTGGGATCAGAAAAAATCTTAGAAATTATTTTAGCTGTCTCGTTGTCTACCAACGAGATGACAGCTGCAAGAGGCTTGGCATCTATCTCATCAATCACTTTTCCGCGCAAGACGGTAACAACCTTTTGATCGCGCAGGGCCTGAATACTTGGGTCGATGTAGTCATTGTTTTTTGGTTTCTGCTTCACCTCCACCACAACTGGCTTGGGTTTGGGCTTAAACTTTGGCTCAAGAAATTTGATAGAATAAATATCAGCTCCGCCAAAGCCGCCTTCCTTTACTGTGGCATAGTAGGCCGTTTTCTTATCGGGCGAGATGCTGAAGAATCCATCGTATTCCCACGAGTTAATCGGGTAGCCAATATTTTCGGGTGCACTCCACTTACCATTTTTAAATTCAGTAAAAAAAATATCACTATTACCCAATCGCGGATGCCCATCGGATGAAAAATAAAGTGTTACGCCATCGTAATGGATATACGGAGAATCATCGTTGGCAGGTGTGTTCACATCTGGTCCGAGGTTAACGGCCTTGCCCCATTGCCCTTTGCTATCTTTTTCACTTACGTAGATGTCTAGTTCACCAAGACCATCTGGCCGGTTACTGGCAAAGTAAAGTTTCTTTCCATCGGGCGATACGCTTGCGCAGGTCTCCCAATATTGTGAAGTGTTGATGTTTTTGTTCAATGGTACAGGCTTCGACCAATCCTTTCCATCAAATGTAGACGTGTAAATATCACCTCCACCTTCTTCATAGTATAAAAATAACGTCTTACCATCCGGAGATAATGAAGCTGCCGCATCGTTGTACTCTACGGTGTTGATGTTTGCACTTATTTTTTTAGGTTCTCCCCACGTGCCGCCACTCTTGTGGGTTACATAAATGTCTTCCAACTCTCCAGGCACGGCCGGATTTTCACCACGATTGGAAGTAAATATTAATGTATTCCCATCCGATGAGATGATGGGAGAATATTCGCTGGAAAGTGAATTCACAACGCTTCCGAGATTTTCAATAATCACATTCAATTCAAACTCCGACAATGAATCGGCCATGTGACACTCTGCAATTCGCTCGTTGGCAATGGAGGCCACCTTTGGATTTTTCTTTCTAAACTCTTCAAAGCTGTTTGTGGCTCGCTTAAAATCATTTGTGTTTTGAAATGCCACACCCAGATAGTAGTCGATGCGGTTATCTATTCCCGGATTTAATTTGTAGGCTTTATCAATATAGGTAGCCGCTTTTGACTTGGTATCGGAATACAGATAGGCAAGACCTAATTTAAAATTAAGCTGCGCATCATCGGGATTAATTTTTAGCGCCAGCTGAAAAGATTCAATAGCACCCTTATAGTTTTTCTTGCTGTAATGCTTGTCGCCCGCAGCTGCATTGTCCTTCACCGATTGACCATAACTGGTAATCTCAGCGAGAATCAATAGTGCACCGAAAACAACATTTTTCACCTTGAAAATCACGAGTCAAAACTACACAACAAGCGATGACTATATTTTACTGAAATGCACGGAACATTACATGAGTTACAACGCCTTTGGCCGAGCGAAGCGTTACTGCTGCCCTAAGGAAGTAACAGGTTCATTAAAAGTAATTTCAATCAGCGGAGTTCCAAGCCGCAAAAAAAAACAGTTACACTAACCATTGGCTTGGTGATATTCGCATACGCTATTCATCACGCAATCACCACACTTGGGATTGGTTGGTCGGCATATCTCGCGGCCGAGAAATGAAATAGCCATTCCCACTTCTCCCCAATCCTTGGGTTCGATAATCTCCATCATTTGCTTCTCTAACTTTTTCGGATCGGTGCCTTTGGCAATGCCGATACGCGGAGCAACGCGCACCACATGTAGGTCAACAATAATTCCTTCGGCCTTCACGCCTATCTCACGCATAATCACGTTGGCTGATTTTCTGCCAATTCCTGGCAATTCTGTTAGTCCTTCAAGTGTAGTAGGGATATTTTTATCTTCCTTTACCATTGACGCCAACTCTAATAACCATTTGGTTTTGTTACCAAAATTGCGAACGTCATTGATCAACGGGAACAAAGACGCTGCATCTGCTTTTGCCAACGCCTTCATATCCGGAAACGATTTAAAAAAGTTGGGAGCTATCTTATTAATGTGCCGGTCAGAATCCTGAGCCGAGAGCACCACTGCCACAAGCAATTCATAGGTATTGCTATACTCCAACGGATGCTTCTTGCCTTTGTATTTTTTTATCAAAGGTTGAATCTCCTTTTGCCAATTGATACTTGCCATGTTTGTTTCGCTATAACGTTAAACTCATTTATGAGCGATCTGCTCAAAATAAAATACACCATTCTTATTACCCACCACGAAGTCAAGAAGCCCATCCTTGTTCATGTCTTCGGCTACAAACTGAATTCCGACACCGGAATTGTTATCAATCAAATGCTTTACCCAAACGGGTTTATTCTTTCCGTCTTTCAACAACTCAAACCAATACACCACGGCTGGCTCCATACCACCGGGTCCACCACCCTGATGAGCAAAGTAACGTTTCCCGGTGATGAGATCGGGAAGCCCATCGTTGTTTACATCCTGCAACACCAGGCTATGCGATTCTGAAAATGTGCTATCAATGGTGTGGGTGATAAACGAGCTATTTCTATCCTTATCAAAAACTTGTTCATACCACCACACGCCATACGCGTGAGCCGATGAAGAGACAACATCGTTGTCGCCATCGCTGTCAAAATCATACGTGAGCATTTGAGCGCATGACTCACCTAGATCAGCTTCATGGAATTTCCACGGAGAGGATTTGATATCTTTAGGCGCTTCCCACCATCCACCGCGAATCATCACATCGTTGATGCCATCTTTGTTAATATCGCCCCAACCGAGGCCATGAGAGAACAGCCCCACTCCTTTTGCATTTGGCTCACTGATCGCGGTTCGCTTCCAGGAAACTTTTTTATTTTTTACTGAAGAACTGAACCAGGCCATCTGACCGAGCTTCTCATTTCCGAAAACCAAATCTTTTTTTCCATCGCTATCCACGTCTACTACCATCGGTGATTCATTAGACGCCACCGAGTCGATGAGATTTCGTTTCCATAACAAATCTGCGCCAGCAGGATTTTCAAACCAATACACTTCCTTTCCGGGAAAGTCAAAGCAGATTAAGTCTACCCAACCGTCTTCGTTTACATCGACAGCATAGTTAAGAAAGGAGTCGCTGTATCCTTTGGTGTAATCAAACTTCTTATGCTTCCAGATGTCATGCGCCTTCCAATCAGGTGCTTCAAACCAGCGTGCGCCTGCGATGATGTCAAGCTTGCCATCTTTATTAACATCGCCAACAGTAGCGCCCTCTGTATAAAACTCATCCCACAAATGATATTTCTTAAACTTCACATCATTGCCCGCGGTTTGGGCAACGCTGACAAATGAAGGAGACACCATCGTGAGAATTACTCCAACTGTGATCCCGTCAATTATTTTTCCTTTCATAAACTACAAACAGTTATATGTCAATCGTGACTTATTTTCTTTACCACGTTAATAAATACGTGAGCAACACATTAAACTCCTGCTGACTCAACGTTGTGCCAAAATGATCGGGCATGATCGTGTAACGAGATGGCGTTTGTTCAGCAATATCATTTTTTGGAATAGAGAATTCCTTTCCACTCAAATCGCCAAACACTACCACTGCACCTTCCTCTCTACGATACAATCCTGTGAGTACTTTACCATCTTTCAATTTGATCGTGTAGTTTCTAAACGCTTCTGAAATATTTCTGTTGGGATCAAGGATTTTCTCTGCCAACGCCTCAGGGCCGCGTTTGCCAATACCATGAAGTTGCGGACCAATACCAGACTGCACGAGTTTGCGATGGCACACGCTGCAATTATTTCCAAACACAATTGATCCGGAATCTAATTGAATAGAAGATGCCTTAAAGGATTTGAATGCCTTCAGTCGCTGGTCAATTAACGCCTGTCGTTCATTGCTGATCGGTTCGATCGTAGCAATCAAATCATCATATTCCTTTTTTTGCTTGGGTGTGATGTTCAATAGAATACGTTCCTCCACTTTCGGATCGATCAAGGTGCGACCCATAAAAGAACCTTTTCGCACCTGTGTAAACACGAGGTCCTTACCTTCCGTAGAACTGGCCAATGCCATGACGATGGCAGCTTCCAGATCAGCCGGAGATTTCTTTAATCCAATTAACATGTTGTTCGTGGCGGCTCCGGGGCTTTCGCTCAACGCACCGGCTACTCTCTTTTTAAACTCAACTTTATTAGAGTCATCGGAAAGAATCTTCTCGGCCAGCGCGATTGCTGAATTGTCCCCGGCCAATTTCAAAAGTGCTCTGAAGGCAGCTGTTCTCAGATCAGTATCTTCCGATTTCCGCTCCACGAAAGCTCGCAGTGAATTCTCTAGTGATTTCACTTTATAATCACCTGCTAATTGAATGGCAAAACTTTGCTGCGAAAAAGTAGCATCTGAAATTGGTGTGCCTGCTGGATATTTCTTAAGGATGCCTTCCGCAATTTCCATCCCCCACGAGCCCAATTGTTTTCCTTTATCCACACCGCGCTCGGCAAGACCTTCTTTTATACCTCTGAAGGTCTGAGCATTCACTTCAATGTCGGCCTCTTTCTTATCTCTCGCTTGTTGGATTACTTTCTCCAGTTGTGCGGCTGGTACAAATCGCATCACCTGCTGATACGCCAGTTGCGTTTTTCCATTGGCCATGGTATGACCCTCCACATAGTTTGCCAGGAAAATGGCGGCATCGGAAGAAGCAACGTCCACCAATGTGCCGGCTATAAAGCCTGCGTCTTCTTCACTCCACTTTTTCGCACCCACTTGCTTCATCAATTCCTGATGGCGTAATAAATTTCTCAAACACAATCTGGAGGTATATATCAAATGAGTGTCAGTGGATGGTGTTTCATGTAACATGGCAAGTGCGGCTTCAACGGAATTCATATCCGGATAGCTCATCAATAATTCAATGGCAGCTCGTTTCACATGCGGATCATTATCTTTCAACGCATTCATCACCAGCGGATGAAATGTTTCCGAGCCCGGTTTCCATTCGCGTAAGATGCGAAGCGCATGCAACCGGATCATGGGGGAAGTGTGAGCAATTGATTTCTTTACCATCTCCTCTTCCAATGCATTGAGGCGGTATAAATCCCACAGGGAGTGGATATATTTTCTTGGACTTGTAGACTGATCTGCGATAGCCGCTTTCAACGGTTCCACAGCTGCCGCTCCAATCCTATCCGCAATCTGATCGGCCGCAGCCATGCGTGTAGTAATGTTGTCAACGTCTAATGCAGCGAGTAATTCATCCAACGCTGCCGTTGTCAAATCTTTCGCATCATTGTGACTTCCTTTGTACGTGATTCTCCAAATTCTTCCGCGCTCTTTATCGCGCTTGGGGTGCCCCAATGGCACTTCATAATGGCCAATGATCGCATTGTAAAAATCAGCAACATAAATAGCGCCATCCGGACCTAACTTTATATTTACCGGACGGAACCACGGATCTTCACTCATCACAAAATCAACTTCAGATTTACCAACGGGTGATGATCCTTTGTTCTCCCACGTATAGCGATGCACTCTAGAACTTACCGCATCCCCAATAAAAAAATTACCCTGAAACTCTTTTGGGAATTTTGTGTCGCCATAGTAAGCAATGCCACACAGAGCAGTCGCTTCATTCTCCAATGGCTTCATGTCCGGCACAAATGCCATGATCTCCGGTTTTCCAAAGTGCGGATAATCTCCACCTTGTACCAATTGATACAAAGGCGAACTATGACTGTCCGTTGAATAGATGTATCCGTTTTCATCGTAAGCAAGACCAAACGGATTGACCTGTCCAAACGTAGTTTGCTCTACACGGCTTCCATCTAAGCGAAAGCGAAATGTATTTCCCGAAGTCATCTTGATACTGTCGCCATCTGTGCCGGCTACAGCCGAATAATTGGTGAACCCATGACACGCATGAACCCATCCATCATAACCGCGAATAAAATTACTGACCATGCCGTGTGTATCAGTATATCCGAAAGGGCCTAAAAGAATTTTCTTGCTTTCGGGTTTATCATCTCCGTTAGTATCTGTGAACTTATACAGATTAGGAACACTGAAGGCAAGCACGCCATCCTGCAGCGGCAGCACACCGATGGGAATATTTAAGGTGTCATTCACTTCCGTGAACTTGTCGGCCACTCCATCGTGATCGGTATCTTCCAAGATGGTTAACCGATCAGTTCCATGTTCGCCTGGTGCATTGGGGAAAGGATATTCAAAAGATTGAGTCACCCACATGCGGCCCTTCGCATCAAACGTCATGTTGATGGGCTTGTCAATGTTGGGCTCGGAAGCAAACAATTGAATTTCAAAACCTTCAGGAAGTTTAAATCCGAGCCGTTCTTCCTCGGCTGTGCGCGGTTCTGTGCTGCGAATGTTTTCGGTGAACAAGTCGCCACCATACTTATCGGTTTTTGTATCGGCTTCTTGCTTGCAATTGCTCAGCAGTAGCACAAGCAACATGCAAATAAACAATCCCGGATCGGTTATTTTTTTCGTACTCATAGAGGTTGGTATGGATTAGGAATAGTGTGTAAAGCGTTGATTGGTGATCTTCAGGTCTATTGACCACATTCCGACTCCACTCGCAGACCTGCGTTCTTAAAAATACGGCTATTTTAATGGTAAAAAAATAGTTTTCCTGTAGGCTGAAGATTGTGAAACAAATCAAGTAAATGATTAATTTGATCTCCTTCGAATCTTGTAGATAGGTAGGGCTTGCAAATGGTAGGTGAACTAAGTTCAGCCACCCACAGAATGAGTAGTTGAAGTAACTCTAAACTTTCTGATATTAGTCGAGTTATCATCTGTACATTTAAACTTAAGATCACACCATATGAAATATTTATTAGCAGCTCTACTTTTCTTTTGCAGTGCAAGTCTCTTTGCGCAATCAAACGACACGCGTTATTTCGAGATGCGGATCTATTATTGTATTCCCGGTCGTTTGGATGCCTTGTTGCAGCGCTTTCAAAATCATACAACTCGCATTTTTGAAAAGCACGGAATGGAAAACATTGGCTATTGGATCCCTGTCAACAATGAAAAGAATGCACTCTATTATATATTAGCTTTTCCTAGCAAAGAAGCTCGTCAAGCCTCATGGGCTGCTTTCATTGCCGATCCGGAATGGAAAGAAGTTGCGGCTAAATCGGAAGAAAGTGGAAAAATCATAGAATCGATTACATCTGTCTTTTTGAAGGCAGCAGATATCCTTCCAAAAATCAATTCAGCTTCTGGAAGCCAGGACCGTTTGTTTGAATTGCGTACTTATACTTGCCTACCGGGAAGGTACCCGAACATCGTCAAGCGATTTCAGGATCACACCGTACAACTTTTTCAAAAACATGGCATGGACAACATTGCCTACTTTACGAGCGAAGAGACCGATGGAGCTCAATCAAAACTGGTTTATATCGTTGCACATAAAGATGAAGCGGCTGCTACCAAATCTTGGGCAGACTTTAGAGCAGATCCTGTTTGGATTGCCGCACGTGATGCTTCCGAAAAAGACGGAAAGATCGTAGAGAAAGTGGAGTCAGTATTCATGCGGCCGACAGTTTTTTCAAAGATCAGGTAACGAAGCACTTCTTTGATTTCGGATCGCTGATAAAAATCAGTGCGCCATCCAACTCCTGTCATCCGGCAGGAGTTTTTTATGCAATAGGTTTGATGCATAACAAAAAACAAAATGAAAACGACAAAACGCCTGGGCATTTGGTTAGACCATTCACAAGCTCATCTGATGGAATTTACGGTCGATCCCATTCAAACGAATACTATTCACTCAAACTTTACCCACGAAGAAAAGCAACACAGCTTGGGTAAAAATGAAAACCTGATGCACAACAAAGAGCAGCATCAGCAATCGGAATATTATAAAAAACTTGGCGAGTCGATTTTACATTACGACAAAGTGGTGTTGTTTGGACCCACCGATGCAAAAGTGGAGTTATTAAATTCCCTTCGGAAAGATCATCGCTTTGCGAAAATAAATATCGACATCAAACAAGCCGATAAGATGACCGAAAATCAGCAACATGCGTTTGTGAAAGACTACTTCAGTCATCACTAGCCATATTTTGAGTTACGTGGGAAAGGGTTTGTAATCAACAGACCCTTTCTTGTTTTTCGGGGCGTCATCGCGGCAATAATCCTGGCCGCTTATTTGCAAGGTTTGGCAAAATCTAACTACCTTGATCAAATACCCCTAACCATGAAACCCTCATTTTACCTGACACATGGAGTCGTTTTATTAATCGGACTCCTCATTCCTTCTGTACTTTCTGCACAAGTAAAAAAAGAATGGATCACCGCCTACACCGATGATTTCTCCGGTAATCATTACGATCTGGGCCCGGGCCGGTATGATAATGTTTACCTGCTGGAATCTGGTCTTTCACAGATTAATTCTATTAAGGTGCCCGAAGGCATGATGGCAATTTTGTATTCCGGAGAAAATTTTGATGGATACTCTATTGCACTGACCAAAGATGCAGACAAAACATTTTTAGAATCAAAAGGGTTTGCCAAGATTGAACTGTCGGTTTCGTTGGTAGTACAAAAAGCCCCAGCGGCAAAAGCTGCTCCGGCACCGAACGGTCCTGTTGCAACGATCTATAAAGACAACTTCACTGGTGACTCCAAAACACTTGTGCCCGGTGAATATGAATTCACTGATTTCGAAATTGGAAATGATCAACTTTCTTCGATAAAAGTTCCGAAGGGATTAAAAGTTACCATCTACGAAGATCAGGCTTTTGGTGGTCGCTCACTTGTGCTCACCAAAGATGCAAGTGCCGACTTTTTAATTTCCAATAAATTCAATGATGTGACTTCTTCTTTAATCGTGGAAACATTGCCAGCTCCAACGCAGGTGGTAACGCCAGTTGCTCCGGCAGATCCAACACCCACTCCGCAACCTGTTGTGGTGGTGATTGTAGAAGAAAAGCAAGCGCCTACCCCAGCGCCCGTGGTGACTCCGGTAGCACCAGTAGTAGTTGAAGTTCCTGAACCAACCGGACCTTTCGTAACGATCTACCAAGGGGATTTTTCCGGTGTTTCCAAAAATCTTGTGCCCGGAAATTATCGGGCTGATGAACTCGGCATTGGCAACGATGAACTTTCATCCGTAAAGGTTCCAAAGGGATTGAGGGTGACATTGTATGATCAGGGTTCTTTCGATGGCCGTTCGCTTATTTTAACACGCGATACTCACACCGACTTCCTTAGTGCGAATGGGTTTAACAATGCAACATCTTCGCTGGTAATAGATGTGGCGCCCGTTGCTGCCTCGTTGCCATCGGTTACCATTTATGAGAATGACTTCTCAGGAGTTTCTAAAAATCTTACGCCTGGTAAATACGAAGTGGCCGACATTGGAATTGGAAACAACACACTGTCGTCCATTCGGATTCCAAGAGGGTTGCGTGCAACTCTCTATGAATATGGTGGCTTCGAAGGACGTACGCTGGTAACCCAGAAAGACATTGATCAGGATTTTTTGAAAGCCAATGATTTCGATGACTTGGCTACATCGATTATGATAGAGCAAGTGCCATCAGCCGAACTTCAGGTGACGATTTTTGCTGATAGCTACTCAGGTTTATCACAGACGTTTGTCCCCGGCCGATACAACACAGCTGATTTAGGAATTGGAAATGATCACCTCACGTCTGCAATGGTTCCCAAAGGAATGCGGGCAACGTTATTTGAAGATGGAAACTTTATGGGTCGTTCGGTAACGCTTGAAGCGAATGCCGACTTTGCAGTTTCTAAAACATTCAATGACCGTACCTCTTCCATGATTGTGGAAGATATTTTTGTTCCGATTGTAACACCGGTTGCCGCAAAACCAACCACAACTGTGACAGCAACCCCCGTTGTGAAAGAAGTTGAAACCGTTCCGGTAGTAGAAATACCACCTTGCGAAATGAACGAAACTCAATATCGTAATGCTTACAACGCAGTTAAATCGAAAGCATTCAGAGACGAGAAAATGACCACAGCGCGGCTCGCAACAAAAGACAAGTGCATGTCCAACGAACAGATACGGGGTATTGCAAAACTATTTTCTTTCGAAGATCAAACCTTGGAGTTTGTGAAGTATGCCTATGATCTTTCAAATGAGAAATCAGAGTACTATACATTGGCGGATATCTTCAAGTTCCTATCCAGCAAAGACGAATTCAATAAATTCTTAAGTGCTAAATAAGTGATGGCAGGATTGTTAATCGTAAAAAATACCACTTAAAGGGTATTTGCTTAACGAGCATATATCCCGTATTTGCCGAGGTCAAACCAAAGAAGTATGATACGTCTCGTTTACCTCACCAGATTTTGCACGCCAGTATTATTGGCAATCGTACTGCTGATAGCAAGTTGCAGCAAAGACAACGATCCAAAACCTGCCGATTTGATCATTGGTAATTGGACGATCACATCTGCAAATCTGTCTATAAAAGTAGGTACACTGTCCTTGGTAGAGTATTTCAAGTCTCAAGGCCTTACCGATGCGGAAGCACAACTGTATGCTTCTCAAATCACAGATAGCTTTAAAGGTGATATTGTTTCAGGAAGTCTTGAATTCAAAAAAGGAGGTTCGTATTCCTCCATGTCCAATGGAACAACAAGCACTGGAACCTGGGAATTAAGCAGTGACGGAAAAACGCTGACATTAGACAAAGGAACCGTTGATGGAGTTGTGTTTACAGTGAACACGCTCACTGCTTCTGATCTCAACATCGTTGCCGACCAGACCGAAACGGATAGTGGCGTGAGTGCGACTATCCATTTGGAAGTGGCACTTAAGAAATAGCAGTAGACCAATATTTTTTTGTAGCCTCGACAGGAATCGAACCTGTATCAAAAGTTTAGGAAACTTCTATTCTATCCATTGAACTACGGGGCCATTTTGGAAAGAGGGCGCAAGTTATAAAAAAACCTGCAGCTAGTTCCAAAACGGCCGGCCGTATACAAAATGGATTCTGGAAAAATTTAAGGCAATGAAATACTTTTCAGATAGGCCAAACTCTGCGGCACCTGTTTGCTGGCGGTCTTGCTTTCGTCTTCAATGTAGAAATATCGAATACCAGATTTCCTGGCAGCTTTCAATACTCCTTTGATATCAATCTGGCCTGTTCCCAACACCACATCGTTGTTTTGATCTGTGCTACCCGAGAAATCTCCCTTCACTCCTTTCTTCAAATCCTTCACATGCATCAATCTAAAACGATCGCCATACCTCTTTATTAACTGAGCCGGGTCAGCGCCCGGATGAAAGGCCCATAAAATATCCAGTTCAAAATTTACATAGTTGGGATTTGTATTGGCCACCAGGTAATCAAAGAATGTTCCTTTTTCATAAGCCGAAAATTCATATCCATGGTTATGATAACAAAAGGACAGGCCGTATTGGTCTTTCAATGTCTTTCCGATGGTGTTAAAATCTTCCACCGCCTTCTTAGTAGTTTCGATTGTGAATGGAACTTTGTTATCGTGCGGTATCCACGCTACTCGCACAAACGATGCTCCCAGTGCCTTTGCATTCTCCGCTACCTGCTGAGTCTTCGTTAGTGCTTCATCGTAACTCGTTCCGAATGACGTGCAAACCATTCCACGCTCGTCCAATAATTTTTTAATATCGGCCGCTGTTCTTCCGAACAAATTGGAAAACTCGATGTTGGTAATGCCCATACTCTTGATCGTATCCAACGTGGTAGCCACATCCTTTTGAAAACTATTGCGGAAGGTGAACGAAACCATCCCAAGTTTGTCGGCTTGCTGCGCTGATGTTGTCCTGGCGCCCGCCACGAGCAGCAACAATAAAATGAGGTAATTCTTCATATCGGATAAAAATCTAATTCGTCAAGTTAAACAATTTAAAAATATGTCCTATTGAATCTGATTCTTGTCAATGAATTCTTTGAAAGCTTTTTTATAGCTGTCGCTGATGGGAATCATAGCGGAGCCGATCTGAACATCACCTTTGTGTATGGCTTCAATGGCATCCAGTGCGACTATGTATGAATTATGAACGCGAATAAATTTGTTGGCAGGCAGAGTGTCCTCCAGTACTTTAAGGCGCTGCAGGCTGGTGATCTTTTGCTGCCGCGTGTGTATGGTGACATAATCCTTAAGCCCTTCTACAAATAATATGTCGGCATATCTGATCTTCACCAGCTTGGTACCATCCTTTACGAAAACAAAATCCTGACTTTCCGATGTTGGTAACTTTTCCTTCGTGGGCGCAACCGAATTGCCAGTATCCAATCGCTGACTTGCCTTATCCACTGCCCTCAAAAAACGCTCGAGTGTGATGGGCTTCAGTAAATAATCAACCACATCAAAATCATAGCTCTCCAATGCATATTCTGAATACGCTGTTGTTAAAATTACCAATGGCTTTCGCTGAAGAATTTTAAGCAATGTGATTCCGGTAATCTCTGGCATTTGAATGTCCAGAAAAAGCAAGTCGACATGTTTTTGCTTAAGTACCTCCATAGCCGCAAGCGGACTGGAACAAACGTCCACCAGTTCTAAAGACGGAACTTTTTTAACATAGTCAGTGAGCAGGTTCCTGGCCAGTGGCTCGTCTTCAACAATGAGGCAAGTGATTTTCACGTAAGCGATATCTTCAATTCAACAAAATAGCGATCCGATCTGTCTTCTGATTTTAGTTGAAACAATCCGGGATAACTTAACTCCAGCCTTCGTTGAACATTTTGTAATCCAAATCCTGACTTCTCTTCCTTCACCGGATTTTGTTTTACGATCTTACTATTTTCCACGGTATAAATGCATTCATTATTTTTCAACTCGATGGTTATGTTCACCCATGAGCCGGTTGAGTTATTGCTCACACCATGCTTAAATGCATTTTCAAGAAAGGTAATAAATATGAGAGGCGTTATCAAGATGTTGTCCGGGCTGCCTTTAATATCAAACCTGATAGGGATTTGATTATTCAGGCGAAGTCTCTCGAGACTGATATAGTTTTGCATGTACTCAATCTCCTTGGTAAGTGGCACCTGGGGATAATTGGAATCATAAATCATATACCGCATCATCTGCGAAAGCTTGGCGATAACCTCCGTTGTGTTTTCTGATTTCGTATACGCCAGATAATAAAGATTATTCAGTGTATTGAACAAAAAGTGCGGATTGATCTGCGCTTTCAAAAAATTCAATTCGGCAGTAAGTTTTTCATTTTCGATCTCTTTCTTTTTGGCCTCAAACTCAAACCAACCTTCGGCAAAGAGAAGCATGCCGACAAAAATCACGATGAATAAATTTGTGTTAACCACTTGCACAATAAATCGCGTGCGATAGAGATATTCTTCGTGATGAAGATACCCGTCAATTAAAAATCTTTCGGTGTTAATCCTAACAAACATGACAACAGCAAACGGGATCACAAACTCCGCCAGATACCGCCACACATTTTTATGTTTTAAAAAACGGGGAAGGAAAATAAAGTAATTCAGATAAGAGATAATGGCGGCAAATACAACCTGATTGGTAACCACTGTTAGCACTCGTGGCCAATCCAGTTCAGGTCCTTTCTGAAAAGAAGTGACCATATACAAGAAAAAGGAAAGGTATACGCACCAAAAAGAAAGGTGGAGTACTACTACACGGTATCGTTGCAAAGGTGATTGCATGATGTTTTGCTGTTGAACGGCTAAAGGTAACCGTTCCTGTAAAATTCAAACGGAGACGCAAACATTTTTATACCGATACCGCTGTTCGATCGATAGATTTGCGGCCCCAATCCACCCTTTGAAGGGTCGAATGATTTGGCCAGATGTCGAGGAAAGAATGGAGAAGGTCTAATAACCTCCATTCTCGCGGAACAAAAGTCTTCCTTTGCAGTATAATGAAGGAGTTTGGTTCGATTGGAAGCATGATGTACTCTAATTTTTAAAAAAAGAAATGAAAAAACTTATACTTATTGTTCTCCTGATTAGTCCCTTTTTAGTTGCCAATGCACAGGGAGTAGCCGCAAAAGGAAATATCAAAATTTCTGGTATTGTAAAAGATTCATTAACCAATCTGGCCGTTGAGTTCGCAAACATTGCGTTGATTGATCCTTCTACAAAAAAACCTATCAATGGAGCCGTGGCTGATGACAAAGGAAAATTTGCCATCACCAATGTAGCACCCGGAAACTACTCCGTTGAAATTTCTTTCATCGGTTTTGAGACAAAGCGAATTCCAAGCTTAAAAGTAACCGATAAGAACATCGAGATTGGCACGTTCAAAATAAGCCCTAGTGTCGAAACACTAAAAGAAGTGGTCGTAGAAGGCCAGCGTCAATTGGTGGAAGAAAAAGTTGATCGCACGGTGTACAATGCCGAGAATGATGGCACTACCAAAGGCGGAGATGCAACAGACGTGCTGAAGCGTGTACCCATGCTTTCTGTGGATTTGGATGGAAACGTTTCGATGCGCGGCAACTCTAATATAAGAGTGCTGATCAACAACAAGCCGTCTACGATAGCGGCCAGCAGCATTTCAGACGCTCTGAAACAAATTCCTGCCGATCAGATCAAATCAGTAGAAGTGATCACCTCGCCTTCAGCCAAATACGATGCGGAAGGATCGGCTGGTATTATCAACATCATTACCAAGAAAAATACGTTGCAGGGAGCCAACCTGAACGTGGATATGGGCTCTGGTATTCGTGGGTCCAACCTTGGCTTGAACGGAAGTTATCGAAAAGGTAAGATGGGATTTTCGTTGGGTGGATTTGGAAGGGCTGGCTATAACGTAACCGGAAGTTTCAAAAACAATCAGGCAGTGCCCGGAACAGAGAAATTAAATACGCAAGAGGCAGATACACGCAGAAATGATTTGATGGGCCGCTATCAATTGGGCTGGGATTATGACATCAATAAGAATAATTCATTGGCAGCCTCGGTTCGCTACGGTGTCCGAAACGGAAACAACTATCAGGATGGATTACTCACACAGGCCTATAGTGGACTTACACTGTTGACAACCAACGTCAGAGATGTGAAGAATTCAGATGCATCAGGAACGGTGGATGTTAATTTAGATTACACTCACACATTTAACAAACCCCAGAGAGAACTAAGTGCTTCCGCTTTGTTCAGCAGAAACAATCGTGCAAACAATATTTTCAACACTTCCTATTTGCCCGATGAAAGTATTGACTTCCGGTTAAAGAATGACAACAAGAGTTTTAATCAAGAGTCAACACTACAGGTCGATTATCAGACACCCATTAGCACCAATCAATTATTGGAAGTGGGCGCTAAAAATATTATCAGAACGGTGTCCAGCGACTACCAATACTTAAGGGCAACCGGAAGCGATGGTGCTTATGTGAGTTATCAGCCGGGCAACGTGTTTAACTATAATCAAAACGTGACCGCTTCTTATCTATCGTATACTTATAATATGAGGGGTGGCTATAGCCTGAAGGCCGGATCACGATATGAGTACACGACCATTAATGCGAACTTTCAGAATTCATCAGAGACGGTGTCAAAAATCCCAAGCTATGGCGTGATGGTACCCAGTGTCAATCTTTCTAAGAAATTAAAGAATGGAAATACATTAAAGGCAGCTTATAACAGAAGGATACAACGACCATCCATTCAGTTTTTGAATCCAAACGTGCAAACACCAAATTCATTGAGTCGCATTGTTGGTAATCCAAATCTTAGCCCAGAATTCACTAACAACTATGAGGTGACATACAGCACGTTTGTAAAAGGAACATCGCTAAACTTCTCAGGCTTTGTTCGAAATACAACAGGTGCCATTCAGAGTCTTCGCGACACGTTGCCAGGCAACGTTATTCAAACCCGCTATGCTAACATAGGAGTTGAAAATGCTTATGGCTCCAGCATTTTCGCCAATGTTAACATTGGTCAAAAGTTTTCTTTGAATGGGGGATCGGACGTATACTATGCGGTACTTAATAATAACGTTCCTGATCCAAAATATAACGCGCACAATGAAGGTTGGGTGATCAGCGGTCGTCTGTTTGGAAGTTACAATCTTTCAAAAGGCTGGGGACTTCAGTTTTTTAGCTTCTATCGCGGACGTCAGGTGCAGTTGCAAGGCTTTCAGGGTGGGTTTGGTGTCTACAGTCTTGGGCTGAAGAAAGACTTCAAAAACAAGAAAGGAAGTTTTGGTTTCGGTGCTGAGAACTTTGCCACTCCAGCAATTCACATCCACAACCAGGTACAGTCGCCTTTGATTGATCAACGAAGTGTGAATGTTATGCACAATATGAATTTCAGGGCGAACGTCAGCTTCCGCTTTGGTAAGATGAGCTTCGACAACGCAGGCCGAAAGAAGAAGAAGTCTGTGAACAATGATGACCTCAAAGAAGGAGGAGATGGTGGTGGTGGCGGTGCCGACATGAGCGGTCAGCAACAACAAAATCAGCGAGCTGGAGGATTTACTCCAGGCCAAGCCCCAGTTACAAACGCCAAAAAATCAGACGTCCAAATCAAAACTGATCCGACTGCAATTGTAAAGGCTGATGGAACGTGGACGTATACGATCGAGTCACCACAAGGTGGAGGCGGTACTCTTTTGATCAAAAAAGATGGAGAGGTTCTTTCTGGTACGATTGTGAATAGTCGATCAAATCGTGAAACAGCTTTGAAGACCATTGAACTAAAAGGAAACGAGCTGAACTTTAGTTATGAAAATAACTTCGGTGGCAATATCTCCACCACTACATTTAAAGGTGTTATTGTGGACAACACGTTGAACGGAACCATGTCCATCGGACAATTCGGGTCATTCCCCATGAATGCGAAGAGAGCTCAGTAAATACGATAACAAATTTGGATCGAGAGGCAGTGACAAAAAATGTCGCTGCCTTTTCTTTTATTGGATATAAGAGGACGAAGGAACGTAGTTCGGATAAATCGTCATGTGTTTCTTTTTCACCTCCTCAAATAACACGTGTTTCAATTCCGCTACGTTTTGCTTTAAAGCGGCTGAAACGAAAACGATGTTTTGAAATCCATGCTGACGATAGTAGCCTTTGATCTCCTCCAGGTTAATCGGTTCTTCTTGTTTTTCCAGAAGGTCAATTTTATTCAACACCAGAATAACCGGAATATTACCCGCGCCTATTTCAGCGAGCGTCTTGTTGACTACCTCAATATGATTATTATGAAAAGGATGCGCGATATCCACCACGTGCAACAACAAGTCTGCTTCCCGAACTTCATCGAGTGTTGATTTAAATGACTCAATCAGGTGATGCGGAAGTTTGCGAATAAAACCAACCGTGTCGGAAAGCAGGAAGGGAATATCTTCAATCACCACTTTTCTTACCGTGGCATCGACAGTGGCAAAAAGCTTATTCTCAGCTTTCACCGTAGATTTCGACAATAGATTCATGAGGGTAGATTTACCCACATTGGTATAGCCCACAAATGATACCCTTACAATATTGCTGCGGGATTTACGCTGCGTTTTGCGTTGCTTGTCGATTTTCTCCAACTCATCCTTCAGCAGGGAAATTTCGTGTTTGATTGTTCGTCTGTCTGTTTCAATTTCTTTCTCACCGGAACCGCCACGAGTTCCTGTGCCACCTCGTTGCCTTTCAAGGTGCGTCCACAGGCGTGTCAGGCGTGGAAGCAAATACTGGTTCATGGCTAATTCGACCTGCGTTCTGGCCTGGGCAGTCTGGGCCCGCATGAGGAAAATATCCAGAATGAGTAAACTCCTGTCGTATATTCTAATCTTATGTCCTTCGCGGGATTGAGGATTAAATTCTCTTTCCAGATTTCGCAATTGTGATGGACTTAGGTCATCATCAAAAATGACGTTTGTGATGTCTTTTACGAAAGCGAAATTCTTGATTTCCTCTAACTTCCCTTTTCCTACGAACGAACGTGTATCGGGGTTAGGCAAGCGCTGAATAAACCTCTCCAGCGTAATAATACCAGCCGTTTCCGCAAGGAAGGCTAGTTCGTCCAAATGCTCTTGTGTCTCTTCCGGATGGGCCTTATTCAAAATGAGGGCCACCAGTACGGCAGTATTATGTTTGTTTTCCATCGTTTGCGGCTCAAACTTACTTTTTAATTCATTGGTTCATTTCCCGGAGCGGTTACTTTTTTTTAGTTTTGAAGGATTTACTTAGAAGAAAGCCTCTGTCTAGGGCTTTTTTGGTGTCTTAATCTAAACCATCCTTCCACAGAAGTGTGGAGGGGTTTAATGTTGGCTAATGAAGGTCGCTATTGTTCTCAATACCTCCTGGAATATCTTTAATTTCAGGATGAATTTTGTAAAAGCTTTACTTGAGCAGGGTTATGAAGTTCATACGATTGCTCCGAAAGACGATTACACGCATTATCTGAGCGAAGCCGGCTGCATTCACCATGTCATTAAGATGGATAGCCGAGGCGCTAACCCCATTAAAGATTCGGCCCTAATCATAGAATTATTTTCAATTTACCGGAAAGTAAGGCCAGACATTATTTTACACTACACGGTGAAGCCTAATGTCTATGGAACTATTGCTGCTGCGCTTTTGAGAATCCCGGTGGTCAACAATGTATGCGGGCTTGGCACTGTGTTCCTAAAGAAAAATTTGGTTTCAGCCGTTGCCATATTACTCTATAAATTAACATTTAGGTTTCCCAAGAAGGTATTCTTTCAAAATCCAGAAGACCTGAAACTATTTCTCGATCGGAAGCTTGTTCCGGCTGACACTGCTGATCTTTTGCCTGGATCAGGAATTGATCTTCAAAAATTTAGCCCGGTAGAATTTAACCGCAATAAGTCATTCACATTTTTGCTGATTTCCCGCTTAATAACCGACAAGGGTGTGCTTGAGTATATTGAAGCTGTCAAGAAACTGAAGAACCAGGGACTTGATGCGCGCTTTCAGATTTTGGGAGCAAAAGATCCTGAGCACAAGCGAGGCATCAAGTTGAAAGTGATAGACAGCTGGATTGAATCCGGAACGATAGAATACCTTGGCACCACGGATGATGTTCGTCATTTTATCAGGAATGCGGACTGTATTGTTTTACCTTCTTATCGCGAGGGCACTCCCAGAACTCTTTTAGAAGCAGCTAGTTCAAGTAAGCCAATCATCGCCACAGATGTGCCAGGCTGTCATAACGTGGTTAACCATAATGTAAATGGCTTGCTCTGTCAACTGAAAGACGCTGATGACCTTGCCATCAAGATGAATGAAATGGCGAATTTTGATAACGAGACATTGAGGAGATTTGGTAAAAACGGTCGTAAGAAAGTTGAGCTGGAATTCAACGAAACGGTAGTGATTAACAAGTACATTCAAACCCTCTCAGATTTTAAAAAAGCCTCCTAAATCTCCTACCTTTGGGTGATGGAGATTATTTCTACGTTTATCAAGGGCCTATTCGAAGTTGTTCCTAAAACCTATGGCGACAACCGGGGTTGGTTTTTGGAATTCTACAAAAATACCGCGCTAACTGAAATAGGTTGGAATATTCCTATGCCTCAGGATAATCTCTCCTACTCGAAGAAAGGTGTAGTACGAGGACTTCACTTGCAATTACAACCTTATGCGCAAGCTAAAATCGTGTCCGTGATTCAAGGGAAAGTGTTAGATGTTGTTGTTGACCTTCGTCCGTCCTCTGCCACCTACGGGAAAGTATATCAGTGCTTGCTCGATAGCGAGAAACACAATATGCTTTTAATTCCAGCCGGGTTTGCTCATGGCTTTTCTGCATTAGCGGATTCATTATTTTTCTACAAGTGTTCGGCTGTCTATCATCCCGCTTATGAAACCGGCATCATCTGGAATGATCCCCGGTTAAAGATTGACTGGCGCATTAATGCTCCGCTTGTTTCCGATAAAGATCAGCAACTCCCTACGTTTGAAGAGTTAGAGCGAAAATTGTTAATTTCACCAAATGTATAAGTCTAGCTTTGTGAAATTTTCAATACGAATACTCTTTCTGTTTTATGGTTTGCTCATGACGGCTTGTGCCTCTTATAAGCAAAATATCATGTTCAAACTTCCCGATGGATTTGAGCCGGAGAAAATCAGTAAGGAGGCCGTCAACGTTGAAAAAAATTATGTCATTCAACCCAACGATTACCTTAAACTTGAAGTCTATACGAATAAGGGTGAAAAACTGGTTGACCCCAACCCCGAACTAAGTAATCTTTCTGGTAATCAACAGCAAACTCGTCAGCAACCAAACTATTTGGTGGATTTGAAGGGCGTTGTAAAATTTCCCATGATTGGAGAAATAAAAATAGATGGCCTCACTTTGCGACAGGCAGAAGAGATTCTTCAAAAAGAATATTTGAATTATTTCAAAGAGGCATTCGTGCTATTGACTTACGCTAACAAGAGAGTTGTTGTGCTCGGGGCACCGGGCGGGCAGGTAGTTCCATTAACAAATCAAAATGTGAGCCTGACAGAAATCCTCGGTTTGGCGAGAGGTCTTGATAACACGGCAAAGGCACAGAACATAAGGGTGTTGAGAAAAGAAAAAGTGTTTCAGATAGATTTGAGTACAATTGAAGGTTACAGGAGCGGCAACATGCTGATAGAACCTGGCGACATTGTTTACATCGAACCTGTGAGAAGACCGTTTATTGAAGGATTCAGAGATTATGCTGGCCTGATTGGGTTGGCGCTTAGCACCATTACCCTGTTAATTGTAGCCAACAAGTAAACCGCTTTTGACCAGTGGAGCCGCCTTTAAATTTTAAAAATACCAACCCAACGCCCGAAGGAATTGATATTCAAAAGCTGGGTATCATTTTCAGGAAAAACTTTGTTTGGATTCTCCTGATTTTCTTAAGCACAAATGTTACCGCCTACCTTTTCATACGCTGGACAAAAAATCTTTATGAGTCAGAGTCAGAACTGAAGCTGGACATCAAACAAAACGCACCAGAGCTGGGTATAAAAAATATTGTAGAAGATCAGAACGCCAACATCATCGCTGGCGAAATCGAGCAAATCAAGTCTAAACTTTTTTTCAACAGGGTGATTGACTCACTCGACCTAAGTATCAGCTACTATAGTATCGGTAAGGTGCTAAACGATGAGATGTATCGGAGGAGCCCTTTTGAAGTAAAGTGTTCTGAAAAGTCAAGCTTGCCCTTGGACAAGGCTATTTACTTCAGCTTTACAGACGATGACAGCTATTCCGTAAAATTTGAGGAGGACGGCCCCGCTCTGAATGGCAAACTGGGAAAGGCTTTGGTCTATAACGGTCTTGAACTAATCATCGAAGGCACCCGATTCAAAACGGCCAAAGATAAAAATGAATATTTCTTCATAGTCAATAGTCGGGATGGTCTGTTGAATTACTTAGCAAGGAATATTTCTGTATCACCACTTAATTTCAGTGCTAATACGATCCGGATTTCGCTTAAAGACTTCAATGCGTTGAAGGCGCATGACATTGTAAACAAAATAGATTCTCTCTATCTGCTATACAGCAACGAGCAAAACAATTTAACCAACAAACAGAAAATCGACTGGCTAAATAATGAACTCGAACAGGTGGAGGAAAAGATGGAGAGCTTTGAAAATTATTTCGAAAACTTCACACTTCAAAATAAGAGCAGCAATGTTGATGAAGACCTTAAGCGAACGATTTTTCATATCAACAAAATCGATTCTCAGCGATATGAACTAAACAAGCATCTTTCCGAGCTAAACTCGCTCATGGAAAAATTAAGTGCCGCAACTTTGCAAGTGCCTGTCACGCAACAAAAATTTTTGCCCGATCATATCAACAAAAAGATTGAAGACCTTCAAAAACTGATTCAAGATCAAAATCGGGTGGGATTGGCCTACAATGAAAATACATTGGCCTTCAGGCGAAACAATGATGCCATCGACCATTTAAAGAATCAAATTTTTAGCCAACTGACCGAACTGAAATCAGACTGGCTGAATGCTTACCTAGAGTTAAATAATAAAAAAGAAAGACTTGAACTAGAGTTTGCAGCTATGCCAGACAAGAACACACAGTTCTCGAAGAATCAACGCTTCTATAAGTTGTATGAAGAATTCTACCTTTCTATGATGAAATCAAAAGCCGAGTTTGAAATTGCGCAGGCCGGAAGCACACCGGATTTCAAAATTCTCTCATCTGCCACTTTACCAACAACTCCAATATCACCTAAGAAACTTATGATTGTCGGCATCGGATTGGTGGCGGGAATCGTTTTGAATTTCTTTTTCATTGGCATTCTCTACCTGCTTAACTCAAAGATTACAGGAATTCAGGAATTGGAACGCGCTACATCACTGCCAGTATTGGGTGTGATTCCGCAAACCGGCTATTTATCCTCCTCTCCATTTCATGTTATTGAAAATCCAAAATCAATACTCAGTGAAGCAATCCGAACACTACGCACCAACCTGGATTTCTTTTTAGCAGGAAGTAACAAGAAAGTTATAACGATCTCTTCCAGTATCTCGGGCGAAGGGAAATCTTTCCTTGCACTAAACTTAGGTGGTGTGCTCGCCTTATCGAGAAAGAAAGTAGCTCTTTTGGATCTTGACATGAGAAAGGCGAAGAACAACTTGCCGTTTGAAATAAAGGATTCGAGCAAAGGCATTAGCACCGTTTTAATTCAAAAGAATACGTGGCGGGAATGCATCATCAAAACATCACTTGAAAACTTTGACTACCTACCGGCAGGTCCACAGCCTCCCAATCCGTCTGAGCTTTTGTTAAACGGAGAGTTTTCAAATCTTTTAGAGGACATGAAGAAGGATTATGATTATTTGGTACTTGACACCCCTCCGGTTGGCCTGGTAACAGATGGCATAATGGCCATGAAGCGGGCCGACCTTTCCATTTATGTTTTGCGTGCCAACTACTCAGACAAGGATTTCATCAACAACCTTCACCGCACGATCGCGATAAACAAATTCGCCAATGTTGCTGTTGTGCTGAATGCTGTGCCCACCTCCAAGAAATCATATGGCTATGGCTACTATGAAGATAAGGCTACAAAGAAAAATTGGTGGAGGGATCTAATTAAATCTTAAGTGTTCTCGTTTTTAACATCCAAAACTCCAAAAGTTACATCACCAATCGGAGTGGATATTCATTCTCATTTGCTTCCCGGCTTAGATGATGGTTCAAAAACATTTGACGAGTCAAGAGATATCATTCGAAGGTTTGAAGACTTAGGTTATCATAAGTTGATTACCACACCGCATATCATGAATGACTATTATCGCAACACACCAGACGGCATTCAGCAGAAGAAAAGTGAGTTGATTGATTTCCTAAAGGATAATAACTCTCCCATTCAGTTAGAGGCGGCCGCTGAGTATTATCTGGATGAAAGCCTTATTCAAGCTGTTCAAAATAACGAAAGCCTCCTCACCTTCGGCTCATCCAATTACTTGCTATTTGAGACGAACTTTCTCACGGAGCCCTATCAACTAAAAGACTTTATATTTAAGATCACCACACAACGTTACAAGCCTGTGCTGGCACACCCGGAACGTTATGAATACCTGAACAACAGTTTCGAAAAACTTGAAGACTTGAGGAATCGTGGAGTGTCGTTTCAATTAAACATTCTATCGTTGATCGGTTTCTATTCAAAGCCCATACAAAAAATGGCCGAACGAATGATTGACAAAGGATGGGTAGATTTCCTGGGCAGCGATTGTCACAACGTGCAATATTCTCTCTTACTGCAGAAGGCCCATGAAACCAGATACTTTAAAAAAGCTTTAGATTTGCCGCTGTTAAATCGCAGCCTCTGAAAAATGATTGCTATCACAGGTGCCAACGGATTGCTCGGCAGTTTCATTGCTTCCCAGTTTGTTTCTGAAGGCGAGAACGTTATTGCACTTACACGCACGGGAAGTAACACATCGTCACTTCAGCACCTGGATGGAAAAATCCAAATGCTGCAGGCGGATGTCCTTGATCCGGATTCTTTGACAACAGCTTTTAAAGATGTGGATACCGTCATACACACTGCGGCAATCGTGTCATTCAATCCGAGAAAATCAAAAGAAATTTTTGACACCAATGTGATCGGCACCCGAAACGTAGTAGATACTTGCTTGTCTGTTGGTGTAAAGAAACTAATTCACATAAGCTCTGTTGCGGCACTTGGTCGACTGAAAGGAGTTAACACCATCAATGAGAATGCCATCTGGCAGGATAGCGCGCTCAATTCCGATTATGCTACGTCAAAATATGAAGCTGAACTAGAAGTATATCGTGGACAAGAAGAGGGTTTGAATGTTTCGATGGTGAATCCGTCTGTTATACTAGCGCCAGGCGATTGGAATCGCAGTAGCTCTCAAATCTTCAAATACATTTGGGAAGAAAAACCTTTTTACACAACAGGAATAATGAATTACATCGATGCACGTGATGTGGCGTTGATGGTTTCAATTTTACATCGTCATAATTTCAATGGCGAACGATTCATTGCTAGTGCCAATCACATTTCCTTCAAAGAAATATTTGAAGAGGTGGCCAAACGCTTTAACAAGAAAGCTCCTTTCATTCATGTCAATTCTTCGCTGACCGGCATGGTGGCGTTCATGGAAGCGATCCGCTGCAGATTGACAAATCAAGAACCCGTCATTACAAAACACACGGTACGTCTCGCGCGCGAACCGTTCTATTACGAGAACAAGAAAGCCATCGAAAAATTGAATATGAACTTCAGAACATTGAGCGAAACACTCGATTTCTGCTGCCGATTTTACGATCGAAACGTTACGACAAACAAATAGAAACTGCAAGTTGTTCCCTTACTTTTCTTACCCGAAATTTGTGCCAGATTTCGTTTCAGAAAAAACCGAGAAATCGCTTTAAACGCATTGTTATTTTGTCTATTTTAGGCAAACCCTTTAACCGATGGCCCACGAATTCAGAAAGAGAGAGGAAGAAGAGGAGTTGATCAGACGCTTTGAAGAAAACCTCAAAAGAAATTCTGCTGATTTTTTTGATATCGATGCGTACGAAGTGATCATTGATCATTACCTCGACCATAACAAATTCAAGAAAGCACTTACGGCCGTCAATCAAGCGATAGAAACCTATCCGTATTCAACAGATCTTATGACCGTGAAGGCTCAGATTCTTTCGAACCTTGAGCAGTACACCGAAGCACTTGAACTATTAGAACAAGCTAAGAATCTTCATCCAACTGATGTTGAAATCTATTTATCCATCGGCTCCATACTTTCCTTACAAGGCAAGTATCAGGATTCTATTGAAGTGTATGAAGAGATACTGACGTTTGCGGAAGAAGAACACGATGAGATTTATTACAACATAGGATTAGCCTATCAAAGTCTGGAAGATTATGAGATGGCCATCGAGTCGTATAAAAAATCAATTGAAGATAACATCACACATGAAGGCTCTCTATATGAGCTTGCATTTTGTCTGGATGTAGTGGGGCAATTGGAGAGCAGTCTCTCCTACTATAAAAAGTTTATTGATGAAGATCCATACTCTGCCGCAGCTTGGTATAATCTGGGCATTGTGAGCAATAAACTTGAAAAATATCAGGATGCACTGGAAGCCTACGAGTTTGCGATTGCTATCGATGAGAATTTTGCTTCTGCCTGGTTCAATATGGGTAACACCTACATGAATCAGGAGCAATACACCAAAGCGTTGGATTCATTCAGAAAGACAATTGATATTGAAGGGCCCAGTCCGGAAGTATATTGCTGCATGGGTGCTGCCTACGAAAATCTGGAGCAATATGATTTGGGGTTAAAATATTTTCAGAAAGCCTCCAAGCTCGATCCTCTTTATGACGAAGCCTGGTTCGGTGCTGGCAGTTGTTTGGAGAAGCAGGAGAAATGGTATCAGGCTTTGCATTTCTTTAATAAGGCGGTAAAAATTCATCCACAAAATTCTGAGTACTGGAAAGCCGCAGCTCATGCGGAATTCAAAATCGGAAATACAATTTCGAGCATTAGTGCCTACGAAGAGGCAAGTCAACTTGGGCCGGATGACAAGGAAGTTTGGCTGAACTGGTCATTTATATACTACGAACAAGGCGAGCCCGACAAAGCAATTGATGTATTGCTTCAGGGCATGGAGGAAATCCCAGACGAGCCGGAGTTTTTCTATCGTATGACGGTTTACCTGATTGAAGCCGGCAAGTTTAAAGAAGCCTTTAATTATCTGGAAAATGCCTTAATTTTGAACTTTGAAGGCCACAGCGTTCTTTTCGATTTTTTCCCGAAAGCCGAATCGCAAAAGGCGCTTTACAAGATTATTGATCAATTTAGAAAAGAAAATCGCTAATGAATTACACGCTAAAAAACTTGCCTGAGCGCACGACTAAGCCCAGGCAAATGGGATTTACTATGGCTATGGACAAAGGTCTGAGCGTTCGCGAGACGGAAGACTTTGTGAGCATTGCAGCCGATCATGTTGACATTGTAAAACTCGGTTGGGGAACTTCGTATGTAACTCCAAATCTTAAAGACAAACTCAAGGTGTACAAAGATGCCGGAATACCCACGTATTTCGGTGGAACGTTGTTCGAAGCATTTATTATTCGCGATCAGTTTGATGACTATCGTAAAGTATTGGACAAATACGGAATGTCATTCGCAGAAGTATCGGATGGGTCGATTGATTTAGATCACGACAAAAAGCTTGACTACATCTCTAAACTTTCAGAACAAGTTACTGTGCTCTCAGAGGTAGGATCAAAAGATGCAGACAAGATCATTCCTCCGTACCAATGGATTGAATTAATGCAAACTGAACTGGATGCAGGCGCTTGGAAAGTTATTGGGGAAGCGCGCGAAGGTGGAAACGTTGGATTGTTTCGTTCTTCCGGTGAAGTTCGTTCGGGATTGGTACAAGAGATCTTAACGAAGATACCATTCGAGAAAATAATCTGGGAAGCTCCACAAAAGGCACAACAAGTTTGGTTTGTTAAACTGTTAGGAGCTAACGTCAACTTAGGCAACATCGCTCCAAACGAAATTATTCCATTGGAAACAGTTCGTCTGGGTTTGCGAGGTGACACCTTCTTACACTTCCTCGGGCTTGAACGCAAAAAAGATCACAGCGCCCCTCCCTTTCAACTAGATTAATCCGCTTTGAGAACTACAAAAGATTACCTGCTCCTGTACGTAAAGGGTATTACGATGGGAGGAGCCGATGTTATCCCCGGGGTCTCCGGTGGAACAGTAGCGTTCATTACAGGTATTTATGAGGAACTTTTAAATTCAATCAAGTCGATTGACGTTGTTGCGTTTAAGCTATTGAGACAACTTGAAATAAAAGCATTCTGGAGAAAAATTAACGGAAGCTTTCTGATCACGGTCTTAGCTGGCATTGTCACCAGTCTCTTATCTCTTTCGAAATTGATGACCTTTCTGCTGGCGCATTATCCCATACAGGTGTGGTCATTCTTCTTTGGATTAATTATGGTGTCCTCTCCATTGATCCTAAGAGATATAAAGAAGTGGGATTTTGCAACGGTCGTTTCTGGCATTGTCGGTATTATTGCTGCTTACCTGATCACGGTGCTCTCACCAACAGAAACACCAACTAACTTGCCATTCATATTCTGTTGCGGTGCATTGGCCATTTGCGCCATGATACTACCGGGGATTTCGGGCGCATTTATTTTGTTGCTGATTGGTAAGTATGAATACATGATACGGTCACTGATTGAATTTAACATACCGGTTATTATCGTGTTTGTGGTGGGCTGTTTTCTGGGTCTTTTGGGCTTTTCCAGATTTTTAAGCTGGATATTAACACATTACCGCTTTCCTACACTAGCTTTGTTGGCCGGTTTTATGATTGGGTCTCTCAACAAAGTTTGGCCATGGAAAGAGGTCATTGCCTTTCGAATGAATAGTGAAGGCGTTCAGGTTCCTGCGTTAGACAAGAGCATCATGCCTTGGCAATACCTGAGCAAAACAGGGCAAGATCCAAAAGTATTCCAGGCAGTATTATTTGTGGCGTTAGGTATTTTTCTGGTGGTGGCAATTGAGAAAGTTGCCGCAGTTTTAAAAGCAAAAAATTAACATGGAAAAGAAATTCGGTCTTATCGGAATGACAGTTAGCCATTCATTTTCTAAATCATTTTTTGACGAGAAGTTTTTTAGAGAAGGATTGCGAGACTATCATTATGATTTGTATGAACTAAAAGAAATAAAAGATCTTAAAAAATTATTGGGCGATAATCCTGAATTGTGTGGCCTGAATGTTACTATTCCGTACAAAGAGCAAGTCATTCAATTACTGAATGAGGTGGATGCCAACGCAAAAAAAATTGGTGCGGTGAACGTCATTAAAATAAAAGACGGAAAGCTCCGAGGATTCAATACCGACAGTGATGCTTTTTTCGAGAGCATTGAGAAATGGTTTCCAAATGAAGCTGGTTCAAAAGCCTTGATTCTCGGCACAGGTGGTTCATCCAAAGCTGTGCAAGAGGCATTGAAGAAGTTGAATGTTCCGTTTCAGGTTGTTTCAAGAACGGCCGGTAAAGGACTTCTTACGTATGAGGATCTGGATAAAAATGAAAAAATTATTTCAGAGGCAAATCTGATTATCAACACAACGCCATTGGGGATGTCGCCCAATAACAACGCAATGCCTCCTATCGACTTTGAATTAATCACGGCTCAGCATTACGTGTACGATCTGATTTATAATCCGGCCCGTACTATGTTTTTGCAGAAAGCAGAAATGAAGGGTGCCACCATCAAGAATGGTCTTGAGATGCTTCATATTCAGGCTGAGAAATCTTGGGCCATCTGGAATAACTAATAGTTATCTTTTCGTTGAAAGAATTAAAAAAATCGCCTCTCGGGGTGATTTTTTATTTATACAGAACCTTTTCTCTGCTTTAGCGATTAATCAATATCTGCTATCTTTCCCTTCTATGGATTTTAAACTAACGAGCGAATACGTACCAACAGGCGATCAGCCCAAAGCGATTGATCAATTGGTAAAAGGTGTTAATGAGGGCGAATCGGACCAAACCTTGTTAGGTGTTACCGGCTCGGGAAAGACATTTACAATAGCGAATGTGATCGCCAAAACGAACCGTCCTACGCTTATTCTAAGTCATAATAAAACACTGGCCGCACAATTATATGGCGAGTTCAAACAGTTTTTCCCGGAAAATGCTGTTGAGTATTTTATCTCCTACTATGATTACTACCAGCCCGAAGCTTTCATCCCATCCACTGGCTTGTACATTGAAAAGGATCTTTCCATCAACGATGAAATTGAAAAACTAAGATTGAGCGCCACGGCATCATTGCTGACCGGTAGAAGAGATGTTATTGTGGTGGCTTCCGTATCCTGCATTTATGGTATTGGCAATCCGGAAGAATTCGGCAAGAATAGAATTCAGTTAACGGTTGGTGAAAGTATTGCCCGCAACAGACTGCTATTTGCGTTGGTTGATATTTTGTACAGCCGAAATGAAATTGATTTTAAACGCGGAACATTCAGAGTAAAAGGAGATACCGTAGATATCTTTCTCGCTTACGCGGATTATGCGCTGCGTATTTATTTTTTTGGCGATGAGATTGAAGCTATTCAATTAATTGAGCCTCATTCGGGTAAAAAAATATCAGACGAAAAGATGGCAGTGATTTTTCCTGCCAATTTATTTGTAACCGGTAAAGATTTGCTTCAGCAAGCCATTAAGGAAATACAAGATGACATGGTGTTGCAAGTAGAGATGTTTGAATCAGAAAAAAAACATCTGGAAGCAAAACGACTGAAAGAGCGCACTGAATTTGATCTGGAGATGATGCGTGAACTTGGCTATTGCAGTGGTATCGAAAACTATTCCCGTTACTTTGACAGACGACAGGCTGGTGCCCGACCGTTTTGTTTGATTGATTATTTTCCAGATGACTTCTTGTTAGTGATTGATGAAAGTCACGTGACGGTGCCACAGGTGCGCGCGATGTGGGGTGGCGATCGTTCGCGTAAAGTAAATCTGGTGGACTATGGATTCAGACTTCCCTCTGCCATGGACAATAGGCCGCTTACATTTAACGAATTCGAGTCCATGATGAAGCAGGTCATTTATGTAAGTGCCACACCTAGTGAGTACGAGCTGCGTAAATCAGAAGGTGTGGTAGTAGAGCAACTTATACGCCCCACGGGTTTGCTGGATCCCGTGATTGATGTGCGACCAAGCAGAAATCAAGTGGATGACTTACTGGAAGAGATTGATGAAACGGTAAAAAAGAAAGAACGGGTGCTCGTGACAACCCTCACCAAGCGAATGGCGGAAGAACTGACAAAGTTTATGGAGCGTGCTTCCATCAAATGCCGATACATTCACTCGGAAGTGGCCACTCTTGATCGCGTTGAAATTTTACGTGAATTACGTCTTGGTGTATTTGATGTGTTGGTGGGCGTAAATCTTTTGCGCGAAGGTCTTGACTTACCAGAAGTTTCTCTTGTGGCCATTCTCGATGCAGACAAAGAAGGATTCTTGCGTAACCAAAGATCGTTAGTACAGACTATTGGGAGGGCTGCGCGAAATGTGAATGGGCGCGTGATCATGTATGCTGATAACATGACAGAATCCATGCAGGCGGCAATTGATGAAACAAACCGAAGAAGAAAAATTCAATTGGATTACAATGCTGCCAATGGCATTACACCAAAAACTATTTTGAAATCAAAAGAGGCTATCATGGGCCAAACCTCAGTAGCCGATTCTAAAAAACTGACGAAGCGTTATTATATCGAAGACGAAGAGAAATCGTTGGCTGCCGATCCGGTAGTGGCTTATCTGAGCAAAGATGAATTGATTAAAATGGCAGAGCGTACCAAGAAGGCAATGGAAAAAGCTGCGAAGGAACTTGAGTTTATGGAAGCCGCAAGATTACGCGATGAATACTTGGCTGTTCAAAAGTTGATTGAGGAGAAGAAGTAATTCACGTTGTTGCAAAACAAAAGGCTGTCCCTTCGAACAGCCTTTCAAATCTTCAGTTAGCAGCAGCAAGTTTTATTTAGCAAATCTCTTCGCTACTTCACTCCAATTCACAACATTCCAAAACGCTGCGCAATAATCTGGTCTGCGGTTTTGGTAATGCAGATAGTACGCATGCTCCCAAACATCCAAGCCAAGAAGCGGTGTACCTTTCACCTCGGCAATATCCATCAATGGATTGTCCTGATTAGGTGTTGAGGTAATCGCTAGTTTTCCATCGGCACCTTTAATTAGCCACGCCCAGCCTGAGCCAAAACGAGTGGTGGCTGCCGTATTGAATTTCGTTTTGAACTCATCAAAGTTTCCAAACGCTGCGTTAATCGCATCGGCCAATGCTCCTGTTGGAGCGCCACCAGCGTTAGGACCCATGATGGTCCAGAACAAGCTGTGATTATAATGTCCGCCACCGTTGTTGCGAACAGGCATGGGGAACTTTGAAATGTTTTTGCAAATCTCTTCAATGCACTGATTTTCTTCCGGCTTACCGGCCAGTGCGGCATTCAAATTAGTAACATATGCGTTGTGATGCTTTCCATGATGGATTTCCATTGTGCGTGCATCGATATGAGGCTCCAATGCATTGAATGCATACGGCAGCGCGGGGAGTGTAAAGGCCATAAATTATTTTTTTAGTTTATTATTCAAATATAACAACAACCTGCCGGAACGAAAAGGTTCAATTTGGTTATCGGTTACCAGCCACTGACGACCGGCACAGGCAACTAGTATTTGCTGACTAACTCTCCGAGGGTCTTTATTCCCTTCTCCACTTTGTCGTTCCAGGGCAAGCCGTAGCTCAGGCGGAAATAGTTATGAAATTGTCCCTGCGAAGAAAATATCTGACCAGGGGCAATTCCAATGTTATGTTTTAACGCTCTCTTGTGAAGTTTATAACCGTCTACTTTTTTATTCATTTCGACCCACAACACAAAGCCGCCTTGTGGCCGCGTAACGCGTGTGTCGTCTGGAAAATACTCCGAAAGCGCCTGCAGATATCGCAAACATTGGGTATGAAGTGCCTTACGCAAATGACGTAAGTGAAGTTCATATCGACCGTTTTGAAGAAAATGAGCGATGGCAGACTGCGCGAGCGTATTGGTTGCCACATTGTGCATGCGTTTCAATTGAATCACACTGTCTTTAAACTTACCAGGCACTGCCCAACCAATGCGATAGCCGGGAGCCAATGATTTTGAAAACGATCCGCAATGAAGCACCAAACCTTTCTTATCAAAAGTTTTGCAGGTCTTTGGTCGCGTTTTACCAAAATACATTTCTCCATAGATGTCATCCTCAATCAATGGAATATCTTTTTTCGCCAGCATATCCACCAATTGTTTCTTTTTATCATCGGGTATGATGCTTCCCAATGGATTATTAAAGTTGCAAACGAATAAACAGGCTTTGATATTGAAGCGGGGAATAGCTTGTTCTAAATACGCAAGATCAATCCCCATCTCCGGATCGGTAGGTACTTCAACAACTTTCAATCCCAAACTCTGCATGACTCTAAATATTCCGTAAAACGTTGGACTCTCGGTCGCCACGGCATCGCCTGGTTTTGTTACGGCTCGCAAACAAAATGAAAGTGCTTCCATGCAGCCCGCAGTCACCACAATGTCATCATCACTCAGGGCGCCTCCCCAGTTGAAACTCAACCTCGCAATTTGCTTGCGCAACAATTCATTGCCTTGAATGTGTTCATAACCCAAACAATGATCAGGTGCACTTCGCAACGCATGCATCACAGATTTATTTAGTTTGGCCGAGGGCAAAAGACTTGGGTCTGGTGCCGACAATGAAAATGAAGTAAGCTTGGGTGAACGAAGGTCATGATAAACACTTGAAATCATTTCATCTACGCTGACAGGATGCGCTTCCTCTGCAGGCTCCGAACACGTTGGGATATCAAATGTATGTTGAGGCGAAAACTTTACGTAATAACCGGATTGTGGTCGTGCTTCAATCAACCCTTTACTTTCCAGATGATAGTAAGCTTGAAAGGCAGTGCTTAAACTTATCCCCTGCTCTTTGCTGAGCGTACGCACCGATAAAAGTTTGTCGCCAACCTTTAGTGCTTTTTTTTCAATTAGTCGTTCAATGCGCTCGGCCACCTCTGCGTATTTGTGGTCGGGTTTTATCAGGGTTTCCATAAGGCATTTCCTTTTTAATCAACAACAAATCTAAACTGATCTGGTGACAATTAACAAAATTGAAACTGTTTTTTATTTGCGAAACACAACTGCAAAAAAATAGCCCTGAGTTTTTTGGCTCAGGGCTATTTCGAAAGTAAAGGCAAATTCTCTATTTCTCGATAATCAGTTTCGTTGTGCGCACTTTATCGGTTGACTTAAGCGATACAAAGTACATACCCTGACTCAACGAAGTGAAGTCCAACAACAGACGTTGCCTCCTTGGCTCCGTATTGTCCACACTATAGGTGTACAAGACCTGACCCTGCAATGAACTAATTTCAACGGTAAGGACTTCTGCCGAGACTGAATTAATCTCTATCGTTACATCTTTTCCATTAGAAGGATTGGGGAATATTTTTATACCCGCTCCCTGATAATCAACCTTAACTAAATCCGAGTACGAAACCCGTGTATCCAAATCGACTTGCTTCAAGCGATAATAAGAAACACCCATCAATGGAGTTGAATCCAATATTTGATATTTCGTTTCAGATCGCTTAGTTCCTTGACCAGCTACTGTTGCCACGTCATACCACGCTTTCGCATCTGGTGAAGCCTGCACAACAAAATAATCGTTATTGACTTCCGAGGCAGTTACCCATTTCACATCCACCCCATCACTGGCAGGAGTAGCTTCAAAGCTTAGCAATTCGACAGGAAGAGGTGCGGTGCTAAGATTCACGCTTCCGATAGAAAAATAAAAACCAGTGCCCGGTGCAAAGTCATAATCGAATTCGACAATATCGGTAGCATTGTTAAAGGTAGTAGGTGCAATAGATGTAGCACCGGTTGCGAACACGCCATCGGCATCTACCAATAGTCTCACGTCAGTCAGGTCATTTGCACCGGCCACGCCACCAACACCCAGCACGGCTGCCATACTAAACCGCAATTTTAATGTTCCTACTGTTCCTGTTTCTTTGGCTAACCATGTTCTTGCTACCCGCGCAACAATATTTTCTGAGTTCACGGTAGTGCCCATATCTACGATTCCAAATCCAGCAACTGCGGCATTGTTATGGGCCCACGAGAAGAAACTCTTATCAGTTGTGAAGTTATTGGCATTGCTTGCATTGTCGGTAGCAATTGCAGTATTGCCAATGGTAAGAATGTTGCCAGTGTTGACACTTGCCGATTGCTTCTGATTCAAGGCAGAGTTATCATCACGACCGATAGCCGTAATATCAGTCTTATAACTTCCTGCTGCAGTTGCATCCCAGATCAACGTGCCAGTGGCGCCATTCCAGTCTGAAGCATAATAACTGGTTGCCGCAGTTTGATCAAGCGTGACTCCGTACTTGACCGCCAGGTAACTCTGTATCTTTTGAAGTTGGCTTAGCGTGAGCGCACCTCTATATATTACCAACTCGTCAATCTCGCCATTGTAATAATTGCCACCCCCACTCGAGCCCAGGTTGAACACACTATTATTTCCGGTAGACGATGCCATTGTGTTATCATTTGCGATGCGTCTCCCATTTCGGTAGATATCTTGTCTCGCGCCTGAGGCTGTGGCTGTTGTGCTGGCCGTGAGACCCCAAATGTAGTTGGTGGCAGTGTTACCTCCCCATGCTGCGGTTAAACGCTGGTTAGCACCAGTGCCACCAGCATCCCAATAAACAAGATTGTCGCTGAAAGGTGAGGTAGCACTTAACCGGCCTCCAGCGGCCATATTTTCCAGAAATGCGAAGCTTGCGGTCACCGTATTCGTGCGTGCGAGCATGAACACGTTGAAATCCGTATAGGTAGATGTTCCTAAAATTCCCCCTGTCAATGTCATCTGATCATTCGTTCCATCAAACTGGATAGCCGGATTGAAGTTGGTGCGATTGCTCACAATAGTCGGCTGATTGGCAGCAGTGGCTTGTGTCACATTAAAGGCATTACCACTCTGGTCGGCCCAGGCCGATGCATTTGCTCCGCCCGTTACACCGAGATCTGCTTTCACCCAATATTGCATATTCGGAACAACTCCACCCGGAGCTGGCATATTGGCAACACCTAGTGTGAAGAAATCGCCATCGCTCACAGAAATTCCACTGAAGGTAATGACATTGCCTGCAAACGTTCCAACAGTTGCAGTACCCGAACTAAAATTGGTGCTTGTATTTTTTAACAATCTGTAATCAGCTGCATTACCACTGTTATAAATACCTGAGCTTAAGTCAAAGCTAACACTCACGGTCATCGGTCCACCGGTAATTTGTGCCTTCCAAATTCTGGCCACACGATACGTAAGCGAAGCATGAGCGCCTACCGTTGTTAATCCCAACAACCCGCTGTCATGACCCCACAACAAAAAGTTTTTATCAGCACTAAATGCACCGCCCTTATCAATCTGCACAAAAGATTGAGCAGCCAGGTTTTGAGATTTGCGCTGATCCAAAGCTGAAATATCATCGCGTCCAATACCAGTAATCTTATTGCTGTAAGTCAGATTAGCTGAATAATCCCAGATGACTGTGCCATCAGACGAAAAATAGTCTCGCTCGTCCTGAGCTGGAGTGCCCGCAATATCCGCACTTCCCTTATGGATTCCATATTTGATTGCCAGGTATGATTGTATTTTCTCCTGCTCCAACTCAGTTGGCACCTCTGCGTAGACAATCATTTCGGCTATCCTTCCATCAAAAGGATTGGTCGTACCCACTCCACTGCTGTAACCTCCTCCAATTAGGAAGGGTTGATTTGCTCCAGTTGTATTGTCATTATTATTGCTGGAGAAAATAACTCCACCATCGCGGCTCACTGTCTTGCGGGTGCCGTTCGGGGTTGTTGTGCTTGTGCTCGATCCCAACGTCCACATATTATACGTGCCATAGGTTCCTCCCCACGCGCCACTAATACGGCCTATTCCCGCTGAGTTACCAAAATCGTAATACAGTGTGCCCGACCAGGGTATAAGCGCATCAAAGTATTCACCACCGGTTGTTGCTTCAAAAAATGAAGTCTGATTTTGATTGAGATCAGCTGTACTTATCACATACACCCAGGCATCGTTGTATGTTGTAGAGCCAAGAACACCGTTGGCAATTCTCAAATATTGCTGACTGGCACTCGTGAAATCGAGGGCCGGATTATTATTGATTTGGTTTGTTAACAAATTAGGTGAGTTGCCCACTGCCACCGCTGAATAACCATTGGCGGACTGATCTGCCCAAGCAGTAACAGGTGTAGCACCCGTAACTCCTGCATCCGCTTTCAGCCATAATCTCATATCGGCAAGTACACCTCCTGGCGTTGGCGCAGACATGGGAGCCGTTGTTGCGTTCACTGAACCAACAGTGAAGTAACCTTGTCCTGCATTGATATTGGCATATGGCACCGTGAAATAAAGTTTTCCGGCAGACACCGAACCGGGCGTGTAAACAAATTCTCCTCCCGATGAATTACCAAACACGGCATCATTGTCTACCAGTAATCTGATATCACTGGTATTGTTTGTACCAAGACCTGAAGGTCCCATTACCAGGTTCATATCCACTTCAAGAATAGCGCTACCTGCAGGAGTCAATGTTTTCTGTGTACTCCACACTCTGTTCAATTGACGAACGATCAACGTACCGGCATGCGTGTAGCTGGCGGCATTCACATCGGCAAGTGTTGGTAATCCATTGTTACCCCAAATCAGGAACTCACCTGAGTTAGCGAAAGCGGTTGGCGTATTGAAATCTGTATTCGCGATTGATATCAAATCACTTGGGCTATTTACCGATTTAGATTTCGTTTGACTTAATGCCGAATTATCATCTCGTCCTATGCCGGCAATATCACGACTGTAACTTGCTTGTGTAGTCGTTGTGTTGAAAATGGAAGTTCCCGCTGACGACAAATAGTTTATGCTGGAAAGTGTGATACCATATTTCAGAGCAAGGTAACTTTGAATCTGTTGGGTCATCGCTCCCGTCAGTGCACCGCGGTAAATTACCAGTTCCGAAATTTCACCGGTATAATAGCTGGCTCCAGCCCCTGAACCAAGATAAAACACACTGTTGTTCCCTGTAAAGGAATTCATAGTGGCATCACTCGCCATTGTAAATCCATTTCTGATAATATCCTGCCGTTGCCCGGATGGAGTTGCAGTTGTACTTGAGGTTAATCCCCAGACAAAAGGTGTCGCAACTGTTCCGCCCCACAACGTGTTGACGCGGTTGGTGCCGGTGTTGCCTGGCTCCCAATAAAGGTTGTTATCATTCCATGGCAACCGAAGACTAAATTGCCCCGCGGTGTTGTTCTCATAAAAGGCATATGCTGCCGTGATCGTGTTCGTGCGCGAAACTGAAAAAGCATACACATCCGTCAATGTGTTTGTGCCTAAGATTCCACTCGTTAAAGACAAGTTATCGTTGGTACCATCAAACTGTATCGCAGGGTTGAAGTTTGTCCGGTTGGTTAAAATCGTGGGCTGGTTTGCACCGGTCGCTTGGGTAACATTAAAGTTGTTTCCGCTTTGGTCGGCCCAGGCCGAAGCATTGGCACCACCGGTAACGCCCAGGTTTGCTTTCAGCCACATGCCCATGTTATTCACCACTCCACCTGGCGCAGGTGGCGTTGGCATGGCCAATGTGAAATAGTCTCCATCGGCAAACGTTACGTTGGGGAAGGTAAGAGTTGTTCCATTGAAGGCGGCTCCGGCAGTGATCGCTGTTCCGGCTGAAAAATCATTCCCGGTGCCGTTAACGATCAGGGCATAGTCGGTTGCAACGCCTGTGTTATAGATACCAACGCTCAAATCAAAACTTACGGATACAGCACCTGGCGTACCATTCCTATCCACCCTCCACGTTTTGCCTAAACGATATGGATAAGATGGATGCTTCCCCACTGTAGTTGGCGAATTGTATGCGTTATCATTACCCCATATCAGGAAGTCGAGGTCTGTAACGAATGTTGTTCCCTTATCCATCGTTACGATGGAGTTTGCGTTTGAACTTTTCGATTTCGGCTGGCTTAGAGCCGATGCGTCATCACGACCTATGCCGGCAATGTCATTTTTATAAGTTGCGTTGGCAGCCGCATCCCAAAGCACAGTGCCATTTGACGCGACATAGTTGGTTTGCGTTGTTTGATCAAGTGTAATCGCATACTTCAACGCAAGGTAGCTTTGAATCTGTCTGTATTGTGCTGCTGATAAGGTTCCGGTATAGGTGATTAACTCGCTTACCTCTCCGTTGTAGTAATTACCTCCGTTGTTTACACCGATGGTGAGATTGCTACTGTTGCCTGTAAAGGACGCCATCGTTGCATCAAAGGCAATGCTCAAACCGTTTCGAACTATGTTCTGCTGGTTTCCAAGTGCAGTGCTTGAAGTGCTGGCAAGTAATGACCAAAGATAACCCGTATTGATCGCTCCACCCCAGGCAACATTCAGACGATGGGGTGCACCTCCTGAACCGGCATCCCAATACACGTTGTTATCGTTCCAGGGCAAATGCGTGTTGATTCGTCCGCCTGCAGCCTGCGTCTCATAAAATATTGAACTGGCCTGTATAGTATTGACACGACTTATTATGAAAACGTTGATATCGTTGTAAGTCGCGGTGCCCATAATACCGCTATTCACCGTCAGTTGATCATTGGTGCCATCAAATTGAATAGCAGGATTGAAATTCAAACGGCTTGATAACACGGTGGGCTGATTTGCAGGAGTTGCCTGACTTGCGATATAATTATAAGATGTTTGATCGGCCCATGATGATGCATTTGCTCCACCTGTTACACCCGCATTAGCTTTTAGCCAGAATCTTAAATTATTTACAATGCCGCCCGGACTTGCAATGCGAGGCAAGGCAAGAGTAAAGTAATCGCCCTCGGCAAGCGCTACGTTCGTGAACGTCAAAACATTGCTGACTATTGACGCGCCACCTGTATAAGCAGCTGCCCCCGTGCTGAAATTAGCGTCAGCGTTCTTAATCAAGAGTGCGTAGTCTGTTGCTACTCCGGAGTTGTAGATGCCTGTTCCAAGGTCAAAGCTCACACTCACCGTGCCGGGTGTACCCGTCAAATCTGTTCTCCAAATTCGTTCAACACGCATGGGATAAGAGGGATGAACATTGTTTGTTGTGGCTCCCAACTGACCCCCATCATCGCCTGCTATCAAAAAGTTTTTGTCTGTACTAAATGCAGAGCCAGGCGTTGTTTTCTCCAGCGTAAGCACCGCTCCGCTGTTTACGCTTTTCGATTTGCGTTGATCTAATGTAGTAATATCATCACGGCCAATGCCTGTCACTCGATTTGAATAGGTTGCATTAGTGGCTAGGTTCCAGGTAATGGTTGCGTCCGTTGCGTAATAATTATGTGATAATGTGATCCCATATTTTACAGCCAGATAGGATTCAATCGTTTCCTTTTCTGAAGTAGTTAAAGCAGTTGCGTTGTTGTAAATGATGGTTTCTGCAATCTTGCCGAAAGGTTGTCCGTTGCCTTGATAGTTTCCAAAATAGTTAAGATTTAAACCGGCTAGATTTATAGTATTAATTGAAGCGCCCTGTGTTCCGTTCTTTCGGAAGTTCACATCACCTGTCCGCATTTCCAATTCTACAAGTGCCACCTCATTCTGAAGCCAGGTAAATCCTGATGGTTTAAAGCCAACGTTATCGTTATCATAATAACCCAATCGGGTACCGCCGCTCTCAACAATAATCTGGTGATCACTGGCTGTACCTCTAAACATGGTTCTCCAAGCGGTATTCACATTTGGATTACCCACTGCAAAGACCGTTGTGTTGAGGTTGGCGGGGGCACTTGTAGGTGTCATGATAGCACTGTTGCCCGAGAAATTAATCGATGGATTAAAGTTGATATCATTTGTGACCAGTGAAGGTTGGTTCGAAACGGTTGCCTGTGTGGCGTTGTTACCCAAACCACTTTGATCGGCCCATAGGCTCACATTTGTTGTGCCTGTAACGCCCGATCCGGCCTTTACCCAAAACACTGGTGTCTGCGCTCCGCCCGGAATATAAACGACCAGACCTAATGTGAAGTAGTCGCCATCAGTGAAGTTGACGTTTGTAAACGTCAGAACATTATTAGAGATGCTTGCACCAGTTGTGTGAATCGTTGCGCCCGAACCAAAGTTGGTGTCGGCATTCTTTATTAACAGTGCATAGTCGGATACATTTCCGGAATTATGCAAGCCTGTGCTTAAGTCGAAGCTTACGCTGATGGTTCCCGGGGTGCCTGTTACGTTTGTCTTCCAGATTCTTGTAGGCCGCATGGTATAAGGTGCAAGGCTCAACGCTGTTGATGTGAGAGCCCCAGCATCGTCCCCAGCCACCACAAAACCAAGATCAGTTGAGAATGCGGCTCCCTTATCTAATGTGAGAACGGACGCTGCGTTGATGCTTCGGGATTTCCGTTGATCCAATATTGATGCATCATCCCTTCCAATTGCCGTTACATTGTTGTGATAAGTACTGTTAACCGAATAATCCCAGATAACAGATCCGCTTGACGCAAAGTAATCTCGTTCATCTTGTGCAGCCGTACCGGCAATATCCGCGCTGTTTTTCGTGATGCCATACTTCACTGCCAGATAGGATTGTATTTGTTCCTGCTCCAACTCCGTTGGCACACCTGTATAAATAATCATCTCCGCGATCTTTCCATCCAACGGATTGGCTGTTCCCACTCCCGTGTTATAGCCTCCACCAATAAAAAATGGTTGGTTGTTTCCTACTCCATTGTCGGTGTTATTATTTGATAAAATAACCGCTCCGTCTCGTGAGATGGCACGATTGGTGCCGTTGGGTGTAGCCGCGGTCGTGCTGGCCCCGAGTGTCCACATGTTATAATTATTAACGGAACCACCCCAGGCGCCATTGATACGGCCAGTTCCGTTATTACCAAAATCATAATACACATTGCTATTGCTCCAAGGGAGCAAGGACGTTAGACTTTCACCTCCGGTAAGTGACTCAAAAAAGAGCGTATTATTTTGAATGACGTCTCCTTTGGTCACCACATATGTCCATGCACTGTTATAGGTGCTTGAGCCCATGATACCACCATTGATCTGAAGGTACTGCTGACTTGCACTGGTAAAATCAATAACCGGATTGAAGTTTAATTGGTTAGTTAAAATTTGCGGACCATTGCCGGGAGCGGTTGCCACATAGCCATTGCCTGCCTGATCTGTCCAACTAGTGATTGGAGTTGTTCCAACTACTCCAGCATCGGCTTTAAGCCACAGCTTTAAATTGTTAGTAATATTTGCTGGCCCCTTCAGTGCTGTACTGGCAACAGCTATCGTAAAATAATCTCCATCATTGAATGAAACGTTTGTGAAACTCAGCTGCGCAGATGAAATGGCTGCCCCTGTCGTAAAGATCGTTGCTCCCGCATTGAACGTTCCATCCGCATCAATCAACAAGGCATAGTCGATTGCATTTAATCCAATCGGCAAACCGAGGTCGGTCAGATCAATTGAAAAATTAACAACTCCGGGTGTACCAGTTACTGCCGTTCGCCAAACTTTGTTCAATCGTTTCGCATATCCACCTGGTATATCAGTCGATGTTCCATTAGCGGCATTGTTATCGCCCCACACGATATAACTCAAGTCTGTTCCAAATGCGCCTCCTTTGTTTAACGTCACATCGGCTCCCGCATTAGCGCTAAGGGATTGACGCTGGTCCAACTCAGATTTATCGTCACGTCCGATCCCCGCCACATTATTGTGATAGGTAGTATTTGCTGAATAATCCCAGATAACAGAACCAGTTGAAGAAAAGTAATCGCTTTCATCTTGTGCAGCCGTGCCCGCTATATCTGCACTGTTTTTAGTGAGGCCATACTTGACTGCCAGGTAAGATTGTATTTGCTCTTGCTCCAACTCTGTTGGTACACCGGTGTAGATAATCATCTCCGCGATCTTTCCATCGAATGGATTCGCTGTTCCTACTCCCGTGTTATAGCCTCCTCCAATAAAGAATGGTTGATTATTTCCTACTCCATTGTCGGTGTTATTATTTGACAAAATAACCGCTCCGTCTCGTGAGATGGCACGATTGGTACCGTTGGGCGTAGCTGAAGTTGTGCTGGCCCCAAGTGTCCACATGTTATAACTATTAATAGAACCACCCCAGGCGCCATTGATACGGCCTGTTCCGTTATTACCAAAATCATAATACACATTGCTATTGCTCCACGGGAGCAGAGACGTTAGACTTTCACCTCCGGTAAGTGATTCAAAAAAGAGCGTGTTATTTTGAATGACATCTCCTTTAGTCACCACATATGTCCATGCACTGTTATAGGTGCTTGAGCCCATGATACCACCATTGATCTGAAGGTATTGCTGACTTGCACTAGTAAAATCAATAACCGGATTGAAGTTTAATTGGTTGGTTAATTTTTGCGGCCCATTACCTGGAACCGTAGCATTGTATCCATTTCCGGATTGGTCGTTCCAGCCGGTAATAGGAGTTGGGCCACCGTTCACACCCATGTCGGCCTTTAACCACAACTTCAGATTATTTGTAATGCCAACCGGACCTCTCAATGCAGAGCTGGCAACAGCAATCGTAAAATAATCTCCATCATTGAACGAGACGTTTGTAAAACTCAGCTGGGCGGCACCAATAGCAGCACCAGTTGTATGTATAGTTGCTCCGGCATTGAAAGTTCCATCCGCATCCTTCAGCAACGCATAATCAGTTGATGCAAGACCAATTGGTAATCCGAGATCAGTAAGATCGATTGAAAAATTAACAACTCCGGGTGTACCGGACACCGCTGCTCGCCAAACTTTATTTAAGCGCTTAGCATAACCGCCAGGTGTGTCAGTTGATGTTCCATTCGCAGCATTGTCATCGCCCCATACAATGTAACTTAAGTCTGTTCCAAATGCGCCACCTTTGTTCATCGTAACGTCAGCTCCAGTATTAATACTTCTGGATTGTTGCTGATCTAACCCTGACGCATCATCACGACCAATACCAGAAACATTATTATGATACGCACTAAGGTTGGAGTAGTCCCAGATAACAGATCCGCTTGACGCAAAATAATCGCGTTCATCTTGTCCTGGTGTACCGGCAATATCCGCGCTAGTTTTCGTGATGCCATACTTCACTGCCAGATAGGATTGTATTTGTTCCTGCTCCAACTCGGTTGGCACACCCGTATAGATAATCATCTCCGCGATCTTTCCATCGAATGGATTCGCTGTTCCTACTCCCGTGTTATAGCCTCCTCCAATAAAGAATGGTTGATTATTTCCTGTGCCCGTATCGTTATTAGCATTTGATAAGATCACGGCACCGTCTCTCGATATGGTACGTTGTGTTCCGTTCGGTGTAACGGCTGTGTTGCTGGCGCCCAGTGTCCAAAAATTATAACTGTTGACCGAACCGCCCCATGCGCCATTCAACCGACCGGCTCCATTTCCGTAATCCAGATAAATATTCGAATTGCCCCAGGGCATTAACGCATTGAAAGTCTCGCCACCACTTAGCGCTTCAAAAAAAGTAGTTTGATTTTGTATGATGTCAGTTTTACTGACCACATAGGTCCATGTATTGTTATAGCTGCTGGAACCCATGATGCCGCCATTGATCTGAAGATACTGTTGACTTGCGCTGGTGAAATCCAAAACCGGATTGAAGTTGACCTGATTCGTCAGCAGCTGAGGCCCGTTTGCCGGAACGGTGGCATTATATCCGTTTCCGGATTGATCGTTCCAACCGGTAATAGGAGTTGGGCCACCAGTCACTCCTGTGTTTGCCTTCAACCATAATTTCAAATTGTCTGTAACATTGGCAGGGCCTTTCAAAGCAGAACTCAAAACAGCGATCGTAAAATAATCACCATCATTGAAGGAAACATTTGAGAAACTTAGTTGCGCTGCACCAAGTGCCGCACCTGTTGTATGAATAGTCGAACCAGCATTGAACGTTCCGTCTGCGTCAATCAATAACGCATAGTCGGTGGCATTCAATCCAATTGGTAGTCCCAGATCTGTAAGGTCAATTGAGAAATTCACTACCCCTGGAGAGCCCTTCACACTGGTCTTCCACACCTTGCTCATTCGTTTGACATACCCTGCCGGCACGTCTGCTGAAGTACCTACTGCATTGTTATCACCCCACATCAGGAAACTCAGATCTGTTCCAAATGCTCCGCCTTTGTTCATGGTTACATCTGCTCCGGTGTTTATACTTCTCGACTGCTGTTGATCCAGAGCAGAAGCATCGTCTCTGCCAATACCTGCAATGTTGCTATTATACCCTGAGTTAGCTGTTACATCCCATACGTTGGTACCAGATGAGGCTACATAATTAACCGGCATGGTGATACCATACTTAATGGCAAGGTAGCCTTGAATGCGTTGTTGTTGGGCAGCCGTCAATGTTCCGGTGTAAGCAATTAACTCGCTGATTTCTCCCCGGTAATAGTTAGCGCCAGCCAGCGATCCCAAATAAAACGGACTATTATTTCCCGTAAATGAAGTCATGGTGTTGTCCGATGAAATGCTCAACCCATTTCTAAAAATATCCTGACGTTGTCCTGAAGCAGTTGCTGTTGTGCTGGCCAGCAGTGACCAGATGTATCCGGTGTTAATCGCTCCACCCCAGTTAACACTTAATCGCTGATTGGCATTGGCTGATCCGGCATCCCAATAAATATTATTATCACCCCAGGGCATATGGGCATTTACTCTTCCACCCCCACCAGCTTGTGTCTCATAGAATAACGAACTGGACGTGACCTGATTTACTCTTGTCACGGCAAAGAAATTCAGATCTGTATACGTGGAAGCTCCCATAATCCCACTTGCAACGATCATTTGATCATCCACTCCATCGAACTGAATGGAAGGATTGAAGTTTAGTCGATTACTGAGGATAGCCGGCTGGCTTGTCCCGGTCGCCTGACTCGCCACAAAGGCATTTGCACTTTGGTCTGTCCAGCCAGATGCATTGGTTACACCCGTGACACCCGCATTCGCTTTCAACCAAAGTTTTAAACTGGAATTGACTCCGCCAGGAGATTGCGCCTGAACACTAAACAGGCAAAAGCAATTCGCTACTACTCCAACGGCCAATAGGCAGACCAACCTTCTCATGAGACTACGATTTAAACCAACTTTAAATAGCAAATTTAATCTTAATTAGCAGATCACCTGCGTCTTACGTCATTGATTTTAAAACAACAATCGAGGTAATTAAAATGGCGGTTTTGTGCCCATGAGACGGGCAATTCTATTCAACTGATCTGGTTAAAATACTAAAAACTGAAACTGTTTTATTTCCGTTTTTAAGAGAAAATTTGAAGATGATTTCAAACGTCTTGTCAAAGCATTTTAAAAAACTCATTGTCCTGATTGGGATTCTGGTCGTTATTGTTATTGCCATCATTATAAAGTATCCGGTTGCATGATCTCAGAAACAAAACCTGAAAAGAGTTTTCTTTTCGCTTATCTGGCGCTGGCTGCGATATGTGTTATCTGGGGCACTACGTACCTCGCGTTGCGCATTGGTGTCACTCAGTTTCCACCGTTTCTATTTTCCACGTTCCGGTTTTTAATCGCAGGGCCCATCCTGGTTGGGTTTATGTTAACCTTCGGAAAATTGTCGTGGCCCAGTAACGAAACATTACGTAACCAAGCCATTACGGGCTTCTTTATGATTACAGTGGGCATTAGCGTGGTGGGCTATGCCGAAGTATATGTGTCAAGCGGAGTTGCCGCGATCATTTGTTCCGTCATGCCGGTTTGGACCATTCTAATCAACCTTGTTGTGAGTAAAGATGAAAGACCAAACTGGCTGATCTTATTTGGGCTTGTTACAGGCCTCAGTGGCATTGTAATTATTTTTGGCGAGCACCTGGTTGAGTTCACAAATGCAAATTATCTCAAAGGCATTATTCTTACGTTCGCAGCAAACTTCTGCTGGGCCTTTGGTAGTGTGTGGACGAAGAAGAAAAATCAACATTCAAATCCGTTTCTGAATGCCGGACTTCAAATGGTATTTGGAGGATTGTTTTTGATTCCAATCAGTTTAACATTTGATGACTATCGCAACATACATTGGTCAAATGAAGTTGTCTTTTCACTTGCTTACATGATTTTGATTGGTTCTGTTGCGGCATATGCTTGCTTTTCCTACGCCATCAAGAAGTTACCCATGACTATTGTTTCGATGTATGCATACATTAATCCCATTGTGGCGGTTGTGTTGGGTTGGTTGATATTAGATGAAAAGCTAAACACCAGAATTGCAATTGCCATTTTGGTAACCGTTGCCGGAGTTTACTTTGTGAATCGCGGCTACCAGTTGAAAACGGTTCCGTTGAAAACGGCTTCGAACCTTAAGTCATTACTTCGAAATTTAAAGGCAATTGCATTTCGTTAATCAACACAGTCATGAACATTAAGATGTATCAAGTAGACGCTTTCGCGGATCAGATTTTTTCGGGCAACCCAGCTGCTGTTTGCCCTTTGGATAAATGGCTGCCGGATGAAACCATGCAAAACATTGCCATGGAAAACAACCTGGCCGAAACTGCCTTTTATGTGAATGAAAAGGAAGGCCTTCGCATTCGCTGGTTCACGCCCACCGTTGAAGTTGATCTATGTGGCCACGCTACATTGGCAACTGCATTTGTGTTGTTCAATCATGAAAATCATACTGGAAACAAAATTGTATTCAATTCGCGAAGTGGGCCGTTGACGGTAACGAAATCAGCCGATGTACTCACGTTGAATTTTCCTGTTGATACATTGGTAGAAGTGCCACCGATACCAGAACTTGAAAAAGGTCTTGGCGCAAAGCCATTGAAAACGTTCAAAGGCAAAACCGATTACATGTTGGTGTTTGAAAGTGAATCTCAAATCAAGAACATGAGTCCCGATTTTAAATTAATCGGCACCGTTGAAGCGCGTGGCATCATTGTAACTGCACGAGGCAACAGTGTAGATTTTGTTTCGAGATTCTTTGGCCCGCAATCCGGCATGGATGAAGATCCCGTAACAGGTTCTGCGCATACATCGCTCACCCCTTATTGGGCGAAGGTTTTGAACAAAACTGAATTCACTGCCCTTCAGCTTTCAAAACGCCTTGGAAAATTAACATGCAAGCTGGTGGGAGATCGCGTGGAAATCAGCGGGACAGGTAAATTATTTTTGACAGGAACCATTTCGATTGACTAATCATGGACAATTCAATAGTTGAAATAGTTGCGTATCGAAAAGAACATCAACCCTGGTTTGAAAAACTCAATCGCGATTGGATTGAAAAGTTTTTCTGGATGGAACCACTTGACTTTGAGGTCCTGCAAAATCCGGATGTCAACATCATTGAGAAAGGTGGTGAAATTTTTATGGCGTACTACCAGGAAGAAATAGCCGGCACCGTTGCGTTAAAATTTGTTGAGCCTGGTGTGTATGAATTCACCAAGATGGCTGTAGATGAGAAGTTTCAAGGCAAGAAGATTGGCGAGATGCTGGCACAAGTAGCCATTCAGCACGCCCGGCAGCAACATGCAAAAAAAATAATACTGTATTCCAATACAAAACTAAAAGCCGCTATCAGTCTGTATCACAAACTTGGTTTTGTAGAAATTCCAGTCGATGGTCCTTATAAAAGAAGCGACATCAAAATGGAATTGAATCTCTTGTCAGCCAGAAATAAAACGCAGTCGTTCAAAAGTGGAATAATCGGATTACTCTAGTCACCATGATTAAAATAGAACAAGCATCATTGGCACATTTGGATGAATTGGCCAACCTCTTCGATCAATATCGTGTGTTTTATAAAAAGAACTCCGATATCGCTGCAGCAAAAGACTTTCTTAGTGAACGGATAAAAAAAGAAGAGTCAATCATCTTTATTGCATTTGATGATCGTCAAACGATGACCGGATTTACACAGCTCTATCCGCTGTTCTCATCCACGCGAATGAAAAGGCTTTGGTTATTAAATGATCTGTTCGTTCATCCCGATCACCGGGGCAAAGGAATTTCCGTAGCATTAATCGAGCGAGCCAAAGAGCTATGCAAACAAACAAATGGATGCGGCTTGATGTTGGAAACTGCTAAAACCAACAATATCGGGAACAGTTTGTATCCACGTGCCGGCTTCAGTTTAGATAAAGAACACAATTATTATAGTTGGGATGTTTAACAACATGATATGAATACAACCTTGTCTCAAGAAACAGGACTCCAGTTGTTCTCGCCTGGCTTGCTACCCGGCAAAATGATCATCATGGGTGAGAATTAAAATCTTGATTAACCAGCGGATAACTAATTCATGACAAAAAATAAAACTATCTATATCGTTGGGGCGGGTGCTATTGGCAAAGTGTTGGCCGTTTTTTTGAAGCTTCAACAAAAAAACGTTGTGCTCATTCGTGGAAGTGTTGATCATCAAATTTCAAAAATTCAACCCATTCAAGTCGAAACGCCTCAAGGGTCATTCAATGCTTCCATAGAAGTAACCTCATTGTCAAATATTGCCGAGTTGCATGGCATCGTTGTCCTTGCCAATAAATCATTTGGAAATAAAGAGTTGGCGCGCACGTTAAAATCAAAATTGAATGGATCTCCCATTGTGGTGATGCAAAATGGCTTAAACATTGAAGACTGCTTCATCGATGCTGGTTTTAATGAGATTTATCGCTGCGTTCTTTTTGCAACCAGTCAACCTATCTCAGACGATGCGTTGCGGTTTCAGCTTGTCGCTAGTTCACCGATTGGCGTCATCAAAGGAACGCTGCAGAGTCTTGAACACATCATCGCTGAACTCAACAGTCCGAATTTTCCATTCAAGGCCGAAGTGAATATTCAACCTTTGATCTGGAAGAAGACCATCTCCAACAGTGTCTTTAATTCTGTCTGCTCACTACTTGAGATTGACAATGGAATATTCCATCGGAATGAAAATGCACTGGGTATCGCCAAACGGATCATCAAAGAATGTGTCGCTGTCGCAAAACTTTCAGGTGTGATTCTTAATGAAACTGATGTTGCGGACAACTTATTGAAAATAAGTAAGTCATCCGATGGCCAATTGATCTCAACCTTAGTTGACATTAAGAACAAACGCCAAACAGAAATTGACACATTCAATTTTGCCATTGCCGACATCGCCAAAAAACACAACCAGGAATCTCTTGTAGTTGAAACCACACTTTTGGGTGAACTCACGAAAATAAAATCAGAATTGAATTAAAAGAATCATGAACAAAGTTCTTCATGCCGACCGCGAAATAATCAAGGATATTCTCTCGAATACGTTGGCATTAGCCAATACCTATATTGATAAACAGGAGGAGCAAGCAGCGAGTCGGCTCGTTCCCAATATTGATTTCATGGATCTGCCAGCCAAAGGCATGGGCGCTAACGCTTCATTAAAATTCTTTGAAAAACATTTTGCCGACAAAATGACCAACAGTGCCGGACCTCGTTACTTTGGCTTTGTAACAGGTGGCTCCACTCCTGCTTCTATTGCAGGCGATTGGCTAGTGAGTGCATTCGATCAAAATGCTTGTGGAAGCAATGATTCCATCGCGCCACAAATAGAAAGACAAACGTTGCACTTTTTGAAACAACTATTTGGAATTGATGAAGCTTACTTTGGCACTTTCGTAACGGGTGCTACCGTTTCAAATTTTGTAAATCTGGCAATCGCACGGCAGTGGGCCGGTGAACAGCAAGGGATAGATGTAAGCAATGAAGGACTTCACGCTCTCGTGAATATGAAAGTGGTGAGCAGCACCGCTCACTCCAGCATTATCAAATCATTGTCCATGCTCGGCATCGGCAGAAATGCATTGGTGAAAATCAATACGCAACCGAATCGCGAAGTGGTTGATCTGATTGAGCTTGAAAATTATTTGAACGCCAATAAAAATGATTCTCTGATTGTTGTAGCTAATGCAGGAACTGTCAACACCGTAGACTTCGATGACCTGGAAGCGATCGGGCAGTTAAAAAAGAAATATAACTTCTGGCTTCATGTGGATGCCGCGTTCGGTGGGTTTGCTGCCTCATCGCCAACTTATTCACATCTTATGAAAGGAGTTAACCATGCCGATAGCATCACAGTGGACGCTCATAAATGGTTGAATGTTCCTTACGATGCCGCCATGCAATTCACACGACATAAAAATCTTCAGTTAAAAGTTTTTCAAAACAGCGCAGCGTATTTGGGCGACCCTGCTCAAAGTCCGGATTTCTTTCACTACACGCCAGAAAACTCAAGAAGATTTCGTGCCTTGCCATCGTGGTTTACATTAATGGCGTATGGAAAAGAAGGTCATCAGGAAATTGTGGAACGTAATTGCGCATGTGCTAAACTTTTAGGAAACATGATTGAAGATTCTAAAGAGTTCAAACTTTTATCACCCGTGCGAATGAACGTGGTGTGTTTCACATTTAATCAAGAGCAACCAAGCGCTGATTCGATCTCAAAATTTTTAGCAAGAATCCGAGATGACGGAAGAACATTCTTCACTCCGACTAATTATAAAGGTGTGCCGGCTATTCGTGCAGCTTTCAGTAATTGGCAGACAATTGAGAACGATGTTAAAATTGCAATGGATGCATTAAAAGAAAATTTATAATGTATATACCGAACTTATATAAAAACGAAAATCCGGAAGAACTGAAATCGTTTATCCGTCAAAATGGTTTTGCGATATTGGTAAACACCCTGGAAAACAACTTGTGGGCCACGCACATTCCACTTATTCTTTCAGAGGATAACAAACTAACCGGACATATTTCACGAGGTAACAAACAGTGGAGGGGCTTTTCGAACGAAGGCGAAGTTTTGGCGATCTTTAATGGACCGCATGCTTACGTATCATCTTCGTGGTATGATCACGAAAACGTTCCCACCTGGAATTACATTGCCGTGCATGTGTATGGCAATATTAGAATAATTGAAGGAGCGGAATTGTTGGATTCGCTGCGTCAACTAACTGACAAATACGAAGCTCATTCACAGAAACCGGTGTCAGTAGACACGATGTCTGAAAAATTTTTAACAAGGGAAATGCGTGGTGTGGTCGGGTTTGAGATAGCCATCACCAAAATGGAGGCAGCCTACAAGCTGTCGCAGAACCGCGATGCAAAGAACCACGCTGCCATCATCGAAAAGCTGGAAGAACGCAACGATCCGAACTCCACCGCAATCGCCAACGAAATGAAGAAAGCAAGGCATTCATAAGGCCTTTTTAATTATCTTTGAAACTGCTAACAGAAATAAAAATCCCCATGACAATAACCAGCTCAATTCCCGTAGAACACATCGCAAAATCCCGGATCTCAACTGTTGATTTCAACAATCTTGAATTCGGAAAATACATTGCCGATCACATGATCGTAGCCGACTTCAAAGACGGCAAATGGCATGAACCTAAGATTGTGCCTTTTGGCGATATGCTCATGAGTCCTGCCATGCTGTCTCTTCATTATGGTCAGGCCATCTTTGAAGGAATGAAAGCATTCTGGACGGCCAACGGAGACATCAATATTTTCCGCCCGCACAAACATCATGCGCGCATGAACAAGTCACTCGACCGCATGTGCATGCCACAAGTGAGCGAAGAAATGTTTATGCAATCGCTGCATTCGTTGATTGAGTTGGATAAGGATTGGATTCCAAAATCAGAAGGTTCATCTCTATACGTGCGCCCGTTCATGTTTGCGTACGAAGCAAGGCTGGGCGTGAAGGTGGCCGATCATTTTAAATTCATCATTATTAATAGTCCTGTTGCCGCTTATCAATCTAAACCCTATCGGTTAAAAGTTGAGGATCATTACGTGCGCACCGCAGAAGGTGGAACAGGCTTTGCAAAATGTGCCGGCAATTATGGTGGCGCATTCTATCCGACACAAGTAGCTCGTGAAGAAGGCTTCGACCAAATCTTATGGACAGATTCAAAAGAACATAAATACATTGACGAAGTCGGGATGATGAATGTGATGTTCATCATCAACGGTAAATTGGTTACTCCGAAACTTTCAACTGCCATTTTGGATGGCGTTACCCGCGATTCCATCTTAACACTTGCAAAAGATATGGGCATGCCCATTGAAGAGAGACGCGTGAGCATCGATGAAATCGAAACAGGTTTAAAAAACAAAACGGTAACAGAGGCGTTTGGCACTGGCACAGCTGCAGTGGTGGCACCTATTGCAATCATCCGAATTAAAGGACAAGACCTGGTGATTCCAGAAGTCAAAGCAGATAGTTTCCAATTGCGTGTGAAGCAAAAGCTTCAAAACATACGCATGGGCATTGAACCAGATATTCATGGATGGAATGATATCATCTCGGTGAAATAATATTTCTTAAGATTCAGTCTGTCGAAGTTCTCTTCGACAGACTTCCTTCCTCATTCAACTTTCCTCAACACCCATTCCGTTTCTTACTTTATGAGAGCAGCTTTTTTCACGCAGAAAGACCGCCCACTTGAAATCAGAGAAATCAAAAAACCGAAACCGGTAAAAGATCAAGTGCTGGTTCGTCTTCACGCTGCCGCACTCAATCATCGTGATGTGTGGACACAAAAAGAACAAACCGCTCCTGAAGGTGGAATCATACTGGGTTCTGATGGAAGTGGCGTGATTGAAAATGTAGGCGAAGATGCAGATCCTCTTTTAATTGGAATGGAAGTCGTGATCAACCCAAGTCTGAACTGGGGTGATAATCCAATTGTGCAAGGAGATTCATTTAAGATACTTGGCTATCCCGACAACGGAACATTCAGTGACTACATTGTCATTTCTAAAAAGCAAGTGTTTGAAAGACCTGAACATCTTTCGCACGAAGAGTCTGCTGCTGTTCCTCTTTCAGCTTTGACTGCTTATCGCGCTTTGTTTTCTAAAGCGAGGATGAGAGCGAAAGAAAAAATACTGATTACGGGAGTGGGTGGTGGCGCAGCCTTATGGGCATTTCAATTTGCAATGGCGTATCAAGGTCGCGTGTATGTAACCTCAGGATCAGAAGAGAAATTGCAGAAAGCGAAAAGCATGGGCGCGTTGGGAGGATTTAATTATAAAGATCCAGAATGGACCACTAAAGCTGCAAAAGAGGTTGGTGGGTTTGATATCGTAATTGATAGCGCTGGTGGCGAACAATTTTCCAAGTTACCTGATCTGATGATGCCTGGTGGACGCATCGCCTTATTTGGAAGAACGGCAGGAAACATTCCTGATCTTCCAACACGCACATTGTACTGGAAGCAACTATCCATTCACGGAACAACCATGGGCACACGCGATGAGTTTCTATCCATGATCGATTTTGTAGAAAGTCGAAAACTAAAACCTGTCATCGATAAAGTCTATTCTTTGGATCAGGCTGAAGAAGCCATGCGAAGAATGGAAAGAGGTGATCAGTTTGGGAAGATTGTATTAAAGATCGCTTGACAATAAAATCATGGCTGAAATCATTTATCGTCACGACCGAAAAATTTCATCAGCTGAATTCATTGATGTACTCAATCGGTCGACACTCGGCCAGCGCAGACCTGTCAACGATCTGCAGAGAATCGAAGCCATGCTGGAACATGGAAACATTTTAATCACGGCATGGTCAGGAGAAAAACTGGTTGGCGTTTCGCGCGCGCTGACGGATTTTGCATTTTGTTGCTATCTCTCCGATCTGGCAGTGGATGAAGCCTTCCAACATCAGGGAATAGGAAAAAGATTAATTGATGAAACGCACAAGGTAGCGGGTGAACATGCGATGCTGATTCTGTTGGCAGCTCCGGCAGCCGTCAATTATTATCCGAAGATTAATATGGAGCGTTTCACGGATTGCTTTGTGATCAGGCGAAAGGGTAAATAGTCCTGCACTTAAAATAATTTGTTATGAGTCAGTTTCCCATTACCGACAAAACGGAAATAACGCGTCTGGCAAAACGTGGTGTGTACGACAAAGAAACAGTCTATGCTATTTTAGATGAAGCTTTGTTTTGTACCCTTGCTTACTCTAAAGACAATCAGCCATTTCAAATTCCGACCGGCTTTTGCAGGATCGATGACAAACTATACATCCATGGATCGGTTGGCAGCTTCTACATGCGTGAAATGCAAAACCAAAAAATGCCGGTGTGTATCAGTGCTACTATTATCGATGGATTAGTGTTGGCACGGGCTGCTATGCATCACTCGGTAAATTATCGCTCAGTAGTTATCTTCAGCGAGCCTGAACTCGTCACAGACGAAAAAGAAATTTACAAGGCGTTGGAAGTCTTCACGAACAAAATATGTCCGGGTCGTTGGGACGATATCCGCTTGCCCAACGCTAGCGAATGGAAGGCCACCATGGTATTATCTTTTCAAATCAAAGAGGCCTCTGCTAAAGTTCGTGTTGGCGGACCTAAGGATGACGAGGAAGATTATGCTTTGACGATGTGGGCTGGAGTTGTGCCCTTAAAGATTGAAAAGAAATCTCCCATCCCTGACGAACTTCGGAAATCAGAAATTGAATTACCCAACTATCTGAAATAACCATGGCGTATTCTGTCCACAAACATCTCGCGTTTAATCTTTGGGCCAACAGCCAAACTGCAGAGCTGTTGAAGAGCGTGCCTGATGAAATCTATTTTAAAGAAAATAAAGGCAGTTTTCCATCTGTTGCTAAAACCGTTTTACATATTTGGGGCGCCCAAAATATTTGGTTGAAAAGATTACAAGGCGAGAGCCTCTCCACCTGGCCGCAACAATCTACAACGGTCAGTAAACAAGATCAACTGAACGGATTGGTACAATCCTCAAAGGATCTTTATGATTTTATTCAATCAAAAGATGATGCTTATTTAAGCTCGTTGTATTCCTACAACAACATGAAAGGTGAACCGTTTCGCGATTCCGTGGAAGACACTTTGTTTCACGTGGTGAACCACAGCACCTATCATCGCGGGCAAATCATAACGATGCTTCGTGAAGCGGGTGTGACAAGCGTAGTCAGCACCGATCTGATTCATTATTTACGAACTCTCTCCAAATGAAAATCGAACACATTGCAATTTGGGTGAAGGATCTGGAGAAGATGAAGTCGTTTTACGAAAAATACTTTCACGCGAAAGCCGGTGAGAAATATTTCAATCCCAAAAAAGATTTTCATTCTTACTTTTTAAGTTTCGAATCCGGCCCTCGGCTGGAACTCATGCACATACCATCCATACCCGAAAATAAGAACGATGTTCTTCAGCAATGGACCGGTCTCATTCACGTTGCCATATCGGTTGGTAATAAAAGTAACGTGGATCAACTGACAGAAGAATTAAAAACTGCAGGCTATAAAGTAATAGGAGAACCCCGCACAACCGGAGATGGCTATTACGAAAGCGTGGTACTTGATCCGGAAGAAAACCGGATAGAGATAACAGTATAACCAACTGTTCGTCACACCATTGGCGGTTTGGAACAAAAAGGCTAAATTTGCGGTTGGAACATATGAAAAAGCCTTAAAACGGCCAAAAATAGATTCAACAATTAAAATAAATACGTAATACCATGGGAAGACCTCCAATTTTACCAAAAAAGAAAAAAGACGGGTTCTGGCTGGAAGTGCGCAACAAAGGCGCAAAATCAGGCATGATCCTGATCCGCGACACGCATCAGGCAATGATGCAAGCCGCTAAACAATATGAAACTACCAAAGATGTGATCATCATGGGCGAGCACAAGAATGGCAAGAAAGTGGTAGAAGAGAAACGTAAAAAGGAAAAGGCTGCTTAATTAAGGCAGATTAAAATTTTGAAAGCGGGTTTAAGCCCGCTTTTTTTATGTCGGCATGTCAACGTGCATTAAATCTTTAGCGTCAACGAAGTTGATATCATCCGTGGTGCTATGGGATTCACACTGTTGTCGTCATGAACATTATAACTCAATGTATTCAGCAGGTTAGAGATTCTCATTCGGATGGAATACTTTTTACTTGCATAACCTATCGAAGCATCGATTAACAAAAAGTCTGGGATCGGCATCAACTTATACGTGTCATTTGTAACAGTCAATCGTGTTGACCGGCCGGCAACGCGATTTCCGGTATAAAAGAAACTCGTTCCCAAATTAAAGTTCCTGAATAAAGATTGCTCATTGAAAGAATAGTAAACGCTTGTGTTCGCTGTGTGCTGCGGGTTATATCGCAACTTACTCCCCACTTGATAAATATTGCTTTTCGTATACCGCGTTTCATTAAAACTATAACCGGCAATAACCGAAACACCTTTATACGTTTTCGTCATCAGATCAACTTCTATTCCTTTGCTGGTCACCTCGCCTGCAAGCTCCTGGGCATTGACGGGGATGTTGTTGGGATTTCCTTTCGGAATGATAACTGTTTGCGCAAAGTTTTTATTTACTATTTGATAGGCTGTAACATTCGCTGAAAGCAAGCCTTTGAATAGTTCATTCTTCACCCCAACTTCATACTGATCAATGAAAGTCGGTGGCAGCGGTTTGCTGTCAACGTCAATTCCTGAGTTAAGTGTAAACGAATTAGCATAGCTCGCAAATAAAGATGTTGTAGATAAAGGCTGATAGACCAATCCAAACCGTGGCGTAAAAGCGCCATCGTAGTAATTAGTAACCAAATCAGATTCAGGTGCTGTTTTAGTAGGATACGTATATACCCTGTTCTCACGATCCAAATAACTATACCGCACTCCTGCCAGAATTTTTAATTGATCCACTACGGTTAGCAAGTCTTGTGCATAAACACCTACACGATTGGTGACATTATTAGTCTGTGTTCTTTTGGAGAGTTCAGGAATATCGTTTCGTTGCTTGTAAAGTTCCAAATCAAAAATATTGATGGAATCGTATTTGGCAAGATTGGCGTATGCCGTTGTATTGGTAGTGTAGCCATCTACATCAGCACCCAACAGCACCGTATGTGATATCGTGCCTGTTGTAAAACGGCCAGTCAAATCCACCTGACCGAGGTAGTAATTTTCTTTCACCTGGCTGCGCTGCAAACCTCTTATCCATTTACCATCCGTGCCGATGAATTGACTGTTGGCATTTGGTCGGGTTGTTCCAAACAAGTCATTTTGAAAATCCTGAATGGAACCAACCGCATGCAATTTCCAATTGTCAGACAACTGGTGGTTGGCCGTTAACGTAACGCCTTTCTGAAGTGTGTTGTAGTACGACCACGAAGCTCCCAGAAATCTGTTTCGCGGCAATGGTGATATTTGATAGTTAATGGCGCCTATTCCATAATCTAATGTTCGGTGATCATCCAGATAATCCGCTTCCAGTAAAAGTTCTGTTTTCTTACCTGCTTTAAATACGAGCGATGGATTGACATAAAATCTTTTCGCTGACACTTGATCGCGAAAGCTATTTGCACTTTCAAAAGCGGTGTTCACCCGATACGCGACTTTATTTTTATCGTCCAGCGCTCCATAGATATCAAAGGAAGGTTTGTAAAAACCGTAGCTGCCTGTCTTCATCGAAATCTCACCACCCTTCTCAAATCGTGGCTTTTTGGTAACGAGATTAATAACTCCACCTGCGGCCACATTGCCAAACAAAATAGCATTGCTTCCCTTCATCACCTCTACCCGTTCAAGTGAACTCATCTCCGGAAAGATGCCATTATTAAATCGTGAACCATTCTTAAAAGTATTACTGGAATTATAGGCAAATCCGCGCCCGGCCAATTCCTCCTGATAACCGCCAGTGCTGCCCATCACATACAAGCCATTCACATTTTTTAGCACATCGGATAATCGTACAGTTTGCTGTTGGTCTAACACATCTTTTGTAAGTGTCATCACACTTTGTGGAAGGTCGAGTGGTTTGATTCCCGATTTTCCAATGCCCACCACTTCTTCATTCATACTGCGCTGATTGGTAACGGTCACTTCTGCGAGTTGATAGGTCGTCTCCATCAGTTCAAACTGAACAGAAGTAATTTGTCCAGAAGTGATGGAAACTGATTTCTCCAGCGTGCCATATCCAATCGAAGAAACTACGAGAGTGTGCAAACCCTCATTCAAATTTGACATAAGGAAATCGCCCTTATCATCTGTAACAGCACCATGAGTTGTTCCTTTGACTAAGATATTGGCGTGAGGTATTGCCACATGTTCCGCAGTTTGGACGGTGCCTCTTACACCTCCTTGCTGCGAAAAAACTGAAAGTGAGGTGAAGATTAACAAAAGTACAAGCAGGTATTTGGGGCTATTTTCTCTCATGTTATTTAGAATGATTATTAATAGCCCAAAACTAAAAGACTATTTAGAATTATTCTAAATAATTAAATAGGAAATTTTTAAATTCCTGATAATCAAAAGATATTCTCCAAGCATATTTTAGGATCGTCTGTACTTGCGATAAGTCTTGATGGCAGCCAGCAGCAGCAGCGAAAAACCAAGTAAACCGCCAAGTCCCCAGACCAGGCTGATACCACTTCTTACTACCACCAGCATAACGATGGCAATCAGGAAGATCGTTGCTACCTCGTTCCAAATGCGCAGTTGCTGCGAGGTGTACTTAAAAACTCCATTGATTTGTTGTTTGTAGATCACGTGAAGTGAGAGATGGTAAAACAAAAGCCCGATCACAAAACCAAGTTTAATCCATAGCCAGTTCGGAACGGGCAGGTTGTAAAAAATCAGCCATGAACCAAAGATCAATGTAAGCACACACGAGGGCCAGGTAATCCCAAACCATAACCGTTTGATCATGATAGTAAATTGAGCTTGAAGAATCGACCGCTCCGGTTCTGTCTTATCGCACGCTTCCCGGTTGTAAATAAAGAGGCGGACCATATAAAAAAGACCCGCAAACCAGGTAACAACAAAAATGATATGAAGTGCTTTTAAATAGAAGTACATGTCCTTGTGTTACGCCAATGCTTGTTCTGGTGATTGTTCCTTCACTAATTGAACGAGCGCGTTTATCCAATCTGCCCGGTCGTTCACACAGGGAACAACGGTAAACTCTTCGCCACCGTGCTTCATAAAATCTTCGCGGCCTTCCATTTGAATTTCCTCCAGCGTTTCCAAACAATCACTTACAAAAGCGGGACACACCACCACAAGTTTTTTTATGCCTTGCTGAGGAAAGTTTTTGAATTGCTCCACCGAATAAGGTTGCAGCCATGCATCTGCACCCAGACGTGACTGAAATGAAAAACTGAATTTCTCTTTTGGTAAACCAAGTCTTTTTGCGACCAGATCGGTCGTAATCCTAATCTGATGACGGTAGCAGGTTGTGTGAGCTTCTGATGGAGTGGAGCAACAATTCTCACCAGAAAAGCAATGCGATTTTGTCATGTCAGTTTTTAGTACATGCCGTTTTGGGATGCCGTGATAACTGAACAAAACATGGTCAAATTCTTTTTCCAAAGATGGCTTTATGCTATTGGCTAATGATTCAATAAAAGCAGGGTGATTGTAGAAAGGCGGCACAATTTTAAGTGTGAAAGAATAACCCGCCTTCTTATGTTCTTCCTTCACCCACTCAACTGCGGTCTCGTAACTGCTCATTGCATAATGCGGATAAAGCGGAACGAGCACCACTTCCTCCAGATCAGGATTCTCTCGATTCAATTTGTTCAGCGCAAAGGCGGTTGTGGGGTTTGCATATCGCATACACAATTCCACGGGTATCTGAATAACCTCTGCTAGCTTCTTTTGTACTTGTTTTGAAATGTGAATCAATGGTGATCCATTGTCGGTCCAAATGGTTTTATATTTCTCAGCACTTTTTGGCGCGCGAAAGGGAACAATGATTCCTCTTACGAGCAACAGCCTTGCAAAATATGGAATATCAATCACACGTCCGTCCATCAAAAATTCATTGAGATAGGACCGCACATCTTTCACGGCTGTTGAATCAGGTGAGCCGAGGTTTGCCAACAATACAGCTTGTTTTGACATCGCTTGTTATTAAATCGCTTTACTAAAAATTTTCTCTTCACTGCTTTTGCGCCACATCCTCGCATCCAGCGCTGCGCTGATGTTCCGAATAAACATTTGACCTCTTGGCGTAATGACTATTTCACGGTCATGAATCGATAACAAGTCATCCTTTTCCAATAGCGCCAGTTTTTGGAATGCCGATTTCAAAAAGTCTTTGTCGAGGTGATTTGAATCAAGAGTTGTCTTGCCCTTGCACATCAAATCAAGAATATGTTTCCGAAGGGTTACGTCTTCCTCGTTCAGGGAATGACCCGTTACAAAGGGCCATTCACCTTTTTCAATTTTGGCTTCGTACTCTTCCACCACCTTTTCATTTTGAACAAAAGCATTCCATGAATCACTAATGCTGGAGGCACCGAGCCCAATGATGAGTTTATTATTCGTAGTGGTATAACCCATAAAATTCCGATGCATTTTACCTTCAGATGCCGCTATACACAACTTATCATTGGGTAATGCAAAATGATCCATTCCAATGGCCACGAAACCCTGCTTCAACAAAAGTTCTCTTCCGGTGTGATACATCGCCCATTTATCTGATGCGCGCGGCAAATCTGCTTCCGTGTATCGCCTTTGTCCTTTGCTCTTCCACGGAACATGCGCGTAGGAATAAAACGCAATTCGCTCCGGTTTTAGCTGCCGAAGTCTCTCTATTGTTAGTTCTACACTTTTTATGGTTTGTTTAGGAAGACCATACACCAGGTCAATGTTCATGCTGCTGAAACCGTGTAGTCTTGCCCATTCCACAACTTCCTTCGTTTTTTCAAACGACTGCATGCGATTGATGATAAACTGAACTTCCGGATCAAAGTCTTGCACACCAAGACTAATGCGATTGAACCCGACTTGATTCAATGCAATAAGGTGCTCTTCAGTTGTGTAGTTGGGATGAACCTCCACGCTAAATTCATGATCGGCAGGAACAACACCATCTTTTGTTATGCCCGAAATTAATCTTTTTAGATTTTCGGGATTAAAAAAAGTGGGGGTGCCTCCACCCAAATGTATTTCTCTGATCACCGGTGGAAAGGGCAAGCGCTCCCGATACATACTCCATTCTCTCAAAACGGATGTGATGTATCGGTCTTCAACTTTATGATTTTTTGTGATACGCTTATTACAAGCACAGAACGTACACAGATTTTCACAAAACGGAAGATGAATATAAATACTTAACTCGCCCCGCTCCGTAACAAAAGTATCCAGAACAGAATTCATCCATTTATCCGGATCGATTGTTTCAGGTTGCCAATACGGCACTGTAGGATAACTGGTATACCGCGGAATGGCAGTATCATATTTGTGCAGAAGATTCAAAATATCTTCTTTCATCTTATTTAAATTTTCTAACAGCCTCAATAGTCGCGTTCACTTCATCATCTGTAATAGCTGCACTCACAAACCACGTTTCGAAAGCAGATGGTGGCAGATACACGCCATGGGTAAGCATGTGATGGAAGAACCGATTGAATAACGGAATATCACAACGTTTGGCGCTTTCAAAATCAATTACCGGATGCGATCCAAAATGAAAACTGATCATGCTTCCCAATTGATTGACCGTATATGCTATTCCTTTTTTCGTCAATTCAGTTCCTACGCCTTCAGCAATTCTCTTCGTTGTTACTTCGAGCTTTGAATAAATAGCTGGATTATTCTTCAATTCTTTCAACAATGTGTATCCGGCAATCATAGCAATGGGATTTCCGCTAAGCGTACCCGCCTGATAAACATTACCCAAAGGTGCTATGTGTTGCATGATTTCTTTCCTTCCTCCAAATGCACCAACCGGCAATCCACCACCGATTATCTTACCAAACGTTACGAGATCAGCGTCAATTTTATAAAGTTGCTGAGCGCCACCGGCTGCCAGTCGAAAGCCGGTCATTACTTCATCAAAAATTAAAACAATACCATTTTCATCACACAATTTGCGCAGACCTTTTAAATATCCTTGTTGAGGGATGATGCAGCCCATGTTGCCAGCTACCGGCTCAATAATGATGGCCGCAATTTCTTTTGGGTGTTGATTAATCAACATCTGCACAGCGGCCAAATCATTGTAAGGTGCCGTTAATGTATCGTCTGCAACAACAGCCGGAACGCCCGGAATCGATTGGATATTCAGCGTGGCAACACCACTACCCGCTTTCACCAAAAACGAATCGGCATGACCGTGATAGCAACCTTCAAACTTGACGATCTTATTGCGATTGGTATAGCCACGAGCCAAACGAATTGCACTCATGCACGCTTCGGTTCCACTGCTTACCATGCGAATCAGATCAACATTTGGCACCATGCTCTTAATCAACTCCGCCATATCGATCTCCAATTCAGTGGGAGCACCAAATGAAGTTGAGTCGGCAGCGCGCTCACGAATGGCTTCTATCACCGGACCATAAGCGTGGCCTAAAATCATTGGACCCCAGGAGTTGATGTAGTCAATGTATTTGTTCCCATCTTCATCATACAGATAGGCACCCTTAGCTTTTTTGATAAATACAGGTGTACCACCTACGCTTTTGAAAGCGCGCACGGGCGAGTTTACTCCACCCGGAATATGTTGTTGGGCGCGGATAAAAAGTGACGCGCTATTTTTTTGAGAGTTGGTATCCATTTCGTTTTCGTTCTGGTCTCGGCATTAGCGTCAACCAATTTTCAATTCACTTTCTATTTAATAACTGAGCTGTCTGTTTGGCAAAATAGGTAGCTATCAAATCAGCCCCCGCCCTCTTGATGCCCATAAGTACTTCCAGTATGGCTTGTTCTTCATTTAAAAATCCGGCTTGAGCAGCGGCTTTGATCATCGCGTATTCGCCACTCACATGATAAGCACTCACGGGCACTTTTACTTCATTCTTCACTTCACGAATGATATCCAGATAAGCATGCGCAGGTTTTACCATAATAATATCGGCACCTTCTTCTACATCCATGGCAGCTTCTTTAATGGCTTCAATGCGATTGGCTGGATTCATTTGATACGTTTTCTTGTCACCAAAACCCGGTGCACTGTCCAGTGCATCGCGAAAGGGTCCGTAAAAGCATGATGCATACTTCGCTGCATAACTCATAATGCCAGTCTGATGAAATCCGGCCTTCTCCAGTGCTTCGCGAATAGCTTTGATTCGTCCGTCCATCATATCGCTGGGCGCCACGAAATCTGCTCCGGCTTTGGCATGACTTACACTCATTTGAGCAAGTACCTCCACCGTCTTATCATTTACGATTTGTTGATTTTCTACAATGCCGTCATGTCCATACGATGAATATGGATCAAGTGCTACATCCGTCATCACAATCATTTCGGGAAGTGCTTCTTTTATTTTGCGAACGCTGCGTTGCATCAATCCATTATCGTTCAGTGCCTCCTTGCCCGCATTGTCCTTTAATTCATCGGGCACTTTTACAAACAAGAGTGCGCTTCGTATGCCCAGGTCAAAGCAAACTTTCAATTCATCAACCGCGAGGTCGAGCGAGTATCGAAAGTAATCAGGCATGGACGGGATCACTTCTTTTTTATTAGCCCCTTCCGTAATAAAAACAGGAAGAATAAAATCGCTTGCCTTCAAAGTCGTTTCCTGCACCATACTTCTAATCGATGCCGATTGGCGCAAGATTCTGTTTCGTCTGATCATGAGTGTACTGTATTTAATTGAAGCCAATCTTTCGGCTTCATGAGAACATTCACTAATTTTTCCTCCTCACTTCCTGCCGTTGGGTGATAATCGTAGTCAAATCTGACGGTTGGTGGAAGACTCATCAATATACTCTCGGTTCTGCCATTGGTTCTAATTCCGAACAACGTGCCGCGATCGTGCAAAAGATTAAACTCAACATAGCGACCTCTTCTTATCTCTTGCCAATACTTATGCCCGGCCGTATACGAATTATCTTTTCGCTTTTTTACGATAGGAAGATACGCATCTAAAAATGCAAGACCATTGGTAACCGCAAAGTTTTTCCAGAACTCCAATGGCCTGATTTCGGTGCCGCGGCAATGATCAAAAAAGATTCCGCCAATGCCTCTGCGCTCACCATCTCGGTGATGATTGCTGAAATAATTATCACACTGTTTTTTGAACAACGGATAAAGAGATTGATCGAAAGCATCGCAGCTTTTCTTTTGTACGGCATGGAAATGAATCGCGTCCTCGTCAAACAAATAATAAGGCGTGAGGTCTGTGCCCCCGCCAAACCAGGCATCGCTCACCGATCCATTTTCATCATACACCTCAAAGTAACGCCAGTTGGCATGCACGGTTGGCACAAATGGATTAACAGGGTGAATAACCAGTGACAACCCACAGGCAAAAAAAGAATTTCCCTGAACCTTCAACTGTTGAGCTGCCTGTGGCGACAAATCGCCATGCACGATTGAAATATTGACTCCACCTTTCTCAAAAATATTTCCGTTGCTGATCACGCGACTCTCGCCTCCACCACCACCTGGTCGCTCCCACACATCTGCGGCAAACAAAGCTTTGCCATCTACTTCCTCAAGACCTCCACAAATGGAGTCTTGTAACTTCCTGATGTGTGCAATAAACTGATCTTTAGTTGACAGCAACATGCTCGTACTCTTTTACAGCTTCTACAAACGCTTTGGCATTTTCAACCGGAATGTTGGGTGTGATGCCGTGTCCGAGATTAGCGATGTATCCTTTTACTCCAAATTCATCTATCATCTTGTGAACTTGCTTTTTAATTTCAAGAGGTGGCAGCAATAACTTGCTCGGATCAAAATTTCCCTGCAAGGCCACACGATGGCGCGTCTCCGCGCGAGCAACCGATGGCCGCACCGTCCAATCGATACCAACTCCTGAAACACTTGTATTTGCCGAAAGAGAGTTCAAGGCATAGTTGCTTCCCTTCGGAAAAAGTATGACTGGCGCATGTGGTGCAACGGCTTCGGCAATTTGAAACAGATAGGGTAAAGCAAACTTGTCAAAGTCTTCAGGAGCCAATAAGCCACTCCAACTGTCAAACACTTGCAAAACGTCAGCTCCTGCTTTGGCCTGCCCAATTAAATAGCTAATCGTTGCCTTCGTTATTTTGTCCAACAATTGATGGGCTAACTCTGGCTGTGTGAAACAAAATGATTTCGCTTTCTCAAAGCCCTTACTGCCCTTTCCTTCCACCATGTAACACAACAAGGTAAAGGGGGCTCCGGCAAAGCCGATGAGCGGAACACGATTGTTAAGTTCTCGTTTGGTTAGGCTAAGCGCGTCAAATACGTATTTCAATTTATCTGTAGAGGATTCCAGATCGAGATTGCTGATATCTTTTGATGTCTTGATGGTTTGCGGCAATGATGGGCCTTTTCCTTCTTCCATCAATACCTCCATACCAAGAGCTTGCGGAATCACCAATATGTCAGAAAAAATAATCGCAGCATCAACGCCCACAAGGTCGACAGGTTGAAGGGTGATTTCACATGCCAGCTCTGGCGTTTGAACACGCGTGAAGAAGTCATATTTTTTTCTCAGCTCAATATATTCAGGAAGATAACGACCGGCCTGACGCATCATCCACACGGGTGGTCTTGAAACTTCTTCCTGACGAAGAGCTTTTAACAACAAATCATTCTTTAACATGCGCTGGAGTTTTTGAGTAATGTTCGATAATAGTTTGTAACAATATCTCCTCTGAAGGAGCTTCAGGTATATAAGTCTGCAAGTAGCCTTTTTGTTTAGCGTGACTTGCAGTAGTATCTCCAATACAAAAAGCAGGAACCTGCCGCAGCTCGTTGACCATTAAAAAACTATCTACTGCACTGGGACTGAAAAAAACAACTGCATCATAGGGCTGGTCAACGGCAACTGGAGTAAATTCAGTCCGATAGGCAATCACATCGTTGATAAAAATGTTCGAGTTACTTAAAAGGCTTGTCAGTTCATCGCGTCTGATATTACTGCAGATGTGTGTGATCTTTTTTACATCAGCGTCTTTTGCAATTTCTTTCGCCAGGGCGGAAGCGTTTGGTGCGGTAGCTTTGATGGTTAATCCCAAAGCGTTTGCATATTTTCGGGTGGCGCCAGAGATACAATACACGTAATAATCAGAGACCGGCACGTTCAACTGACCGGCAAGTTGCACAAAGGCGTTGACACCGGTGATGCTCGTAAGCACCACGCACTTACTAACATCTCGTTCGTTAAGATTGGAAGGAATGTCGATCACTTTACTAATGAAATCGTGATCACTAAATGTCCATCCTTTTATCCGCAGGCCGTCCACAAGCTCGGACGTCAACTTTCGGGTGGAAACGATGTGCGGCAACCGACTCATACAGCACGAAATGTTTTTACAATTTCTTCCGCACCAAGTTTATTGATCTCGTTCGCGGCAAGCTGGCCAGCTTCGTTTGCCTGCTCTGTTTTAAATTGCATGTTCACCTCAATCTTTTTTGCGGCATCCAAACTCATGATGTTGCCCCGAAAAAATAATTTTTGATTTTTCAATTCTGCATGAGCGGCAATCGGAACTGAACATCCACCGTGAAGGGCCGCGAGAAAATCGCGTTCCACCGAAACGCACATGTTAGTATCGCGGTGGTTGATGGCGTTGCAAATCTCCAGGGCATGTAGGTCATCTTCTCGGCACATGATTCCAATTGCTCCCTGGGCAGGCGATGGCAACATCCAATCAAGTGTGATGAGTTGATGCGATGAAACCTCCAATCTATTCAATGCAGCTTGCGCAAAGATTGCGCCCTGCCAGTTTGATTCATCTAACTTCTTTAATCGTGTTTGAATGTTGCCCCGAAGATTCTCAGTGGTATGATGAGGATATCGATTCAGCCATTGCAACTTCCTTCTCAAGCTGCTGGTGGCAATCACGCAAGGTTGTGCCAAATCAATCACCGACTTCCCGGCTGGCAACACCAGACAATCATGGGAAATTGCCCGCTCGAGCATGGCAGCTAGTGTTAAACCTTTGGCTTGTTTGGTAGGCACATCTTTGGTGGAGTGAACTGCGATATCAATTCTGTTCTGTAACAAGGCGATATCAAGTGACTTGGTAAATATTCCTTGTATGCCCATCTCGTAAAGCGGAGTTACCAGATCCACATCGCCATCGGAAGTGATTTCTACGATTTCTGTATTCACTCCAATCTCATTGAGCTTGCGCTGCACCTCATGCGCTTGATAGAGTGCCAGGGCACTTTCGCGGGTGCCGATTCGAACGCGCTTGGAGGAAGTCATTTTTCGAGAGCGAGAAGTTCATTTACAGTTTGAATAACAGTGCAGCCTTTGTAGCCATCCGTTTTTATTCGCTGTATTAAACTTGAGAAGCTTTTCTCAATCTTTATCTGTGGGTTACCACCGTTATGAATGATGCGTCCCATTTTTTCTTTGTAAGAAAGAATAAGGCCGGTATGTTGAAAAATATGTTGCCACTCCATCAGCTTGCCAATAAACTCTTCGATCACCAGCTCGGCCTTGGGCACTTCCTGATATCGCTGTTTCATCAACTCGTTGTGAAAGCTTGATATCTCGTCTACTGAATAATGACGCACACCGGCAATGTTTTTCACTTCGGGGGCTACCACCTGTGGAATACTCAGATCTAAAAACAATTGACCGCACGTTGTGCACACATCGGCTGCCTGAATCAAATAAGAATCCGACTCAGCTGTTGTGATGACAGCGCCAAATTCATCGAGACGCGAAATAAAATTTTCAAAAGGAATCACTTCTGCATCAATCTCTGTTGACAGCGTTTGAGCATGGCTTAATGTTCGGTTGGTAAGGGTGAGTTTACTCTCGGGAAAATACTCTTTTAAATTGCGTGCCATGGCCTGGCCGATTTCACCCGTGCCAACAATCAAAATGCTATTTGACTTTCCAGTTTGCTGTTGCCTAATCAGCTCAGAGGCGGCATAGCTCACAGAATATTTACCATTGCTCAAGTTTGTTTTGGCTTTGATCTCTTTCGAGGCCTGAAATGCAAAATTTGAAACGCGATCCAACAGGGTGTCGATCATTCCAGAATTCCGCGAAAGCTGAACTGCCTTTTTTACCTGACCAACAATTTCATAGTCACCGATAATTTGTGAGTCCAAACCGGCCGTGACTTTAAAGAAATGACGAAGCGCATCCACACCTGAATGCGTATAAAAATATTTATTGAATGACTCCTCGTTTAAATTCAAGGCTTCCATCACCAATTCTTTCAGAATCGGGAGCGAAGTGAACCCGTAAAATTCGGTGCGGTTGCACGTAGAAAGTATCAAAAACTCCGACAAACCGTTTTGTGCGGCAAGCTGATAGGTTGCATCAGTTCGCGAGGCGGTGATGGCCAGTCCGCTCCGCACCACGGTATCGGCCATTGTAAAATTGGAGCCGATAACCAGAAAGCTATCGATGTGCTTGTAGAATGAAGGCTTCACATGTACCATACGCCAAAAAAGTGAGCGCAAGGTGGACGAAAACTCAAAGAAAAAATACCTAGATCAGTATAATTAATATCGCTTAAATGAGGGCAAAAAATGACAAATCATTAAAAACTAACCAGAAATGCAGGTTTCCGAATCCGGCTGATTAAGATCATTTTTAAAGGTGACGTATGCCAGCGGATAAAAATGAGTTTCAGGCCTGATCCGGAGCTCAAAGGCTAGAAGGGCAAATCATCCGAAGCGCCATTATCCGCCACAAAAGGTTCATCGCCTACCGGAGGCGCCATGGCACCATTTGAGCTTTTCTCAACCTTCCATGCACGTGCTTCGGTGTACCAGCGGCTATTGTATTCGCGGCTCTCCAACTCAACCGAAACATTTACGGTATCGCCAACGGCCAGATTGAATTGTTCAATTTTATCTCCCCAGGCTGAAAGGCATACTTTCTTTGGATATTGACTTTGTGTTTCCACAATAAACTCCTGTTTCTTCCATTGTCCTTTTTTTCCCATGCCGGTTTGAGGTGGCAGAATCTGAACAATCTTTCCTTTTAAATCCATGGCCATAACTGTAATCGATTAGGGTACAAATAAAATCAAGTTTTAGACTACTCGCGTATTCTCTTGAAGAATTTATCCAGCAGCTCTTTCGCTTCAGTCGCTTTCACTCCCTTTGTTACCTGCGTCTTGGGGTGCAACAATGGGCTCTTCGCAAGCGAGTAACCGCGTTGCACATCATCGGCACCAAACACCAGCTTTTGCAACTGCACCCAATGCAGAGCACCTGCACACATCACGCATGGTTCGAGCGTGACAAACAGCGTGCATTCACTCAAATACTTTGAACCAAGATAATGAGCCGCAGAAGTGATGGCCAGCATTTCGGCATGGGCAGTGGCATCCGTCAATTTCTCAGTTTGATTATGGGCACGGGCAATTATTTTATTCTGACAAACCACCACAGCGCCCACGGGCACCTCTCCAATTTCAAAAGCTTTGTTAGCCTCTTTCATGGCTTCGCGCATGAAATACTCATCGGTGTATAAATCCATTGTATGTGCGCTGTATTAAATAAATCTCACCTTCAGCTTTCACTGTTATTTCACCTTCACACTCTTCATAATCTGGTGAGCTGTTTCCTGCCAGTCAGTCATCTGATCTTTCGGACAACTGAATGTGAAGACCAGCGTTCGCTTTGGTTGAATCAGGTATTGAATATAGGTGTATTTCAAAATGGGATCTTCATTTCCGAGCTGGCGTTTGTTTCCGCGTACATACGACTCAAACTCAAAGAAGATATATTTCTTTTTATGCACGTCATGAACCCCTTCTTCTATGACATCAACTTTGTCGTATAGATTCATCAGCCCCGACTTAAAGAACTGACGTGCTACTTCCGTATCTCCATCTGGCCATTGCGTGGCCGAAATGTTTACGCTAAAGTCCACCACTCTGTCTTGATTAGTGTACGCACCGAGAGGAGCTCGCACAGACGGGAATCTTTGCGCAATATCATCGGGCGGCATCGCATAAAAGCCTTCGGGCAGCGAAACTGTAATTCCTTCAGGTAACTTGGTTTTCACCAATTTGACCGGAGCAAAGCCGAAAAGCAGAAAAAGCGAGAGGATCCAAAATCTTGTCATACTTATCTCAAAATGAAGTGAATGGGAATTGATGTTTAACAGGCAACCTTTATTATTTTTGCGCGCTTGCCCGGATACAATCGGGGCCAAATTTAATCAATTTAATATGCTAAGGACTCATACGTGCGGTGAACTGCGGATTAGTGATGTAAACAAACAAGTTACCCTGACGGGCTGGGTGCAACGCACCCGCGACAAAGGAAGTTTGCTTTGGATTGATCTGCGTGATCGCTATGGTATCACACAATTATTTCTCGAAGACGGAAAAACAGATGCTGCACTTTTAACTACCGCGCGACAACTTGGACGCGAGTATGTGGTAAGCGTGACGGGAACTGTAGTGGAGCGTCTTTCAAAAAATGATAAGATGCCTACGGGCGATGTGGAGATTCGGGTGAGTTCACTTGACATTGTCAATCCATCGAAGACACCGCCATTCACCATTGAAGACAACACGGACGGTGGCGATGACTTGCGCATGAAATATCGCTACCTGGATTTAAGAAGAAATCCGGTGCGCGAAAGTTTGCAACTCCGTCATAAAATGGCACAGCAAACACGTGTGTATCTCGATAGTTTGAACTTCATTGAGGTGGAAACTCCTGTGTTGATTAAATCCACGCCTGAAGGCGCCCGGGACTTTGTCGTGCCTTCGCGAATGAATCCCGGTGAATTTTATGCGTTGCCACAATCACCACAAACCTTCAAACAATTGTTGATGGTTTCCGGCTTCGATCGGTATTATCAAATCGTAAAATGTTTCCGTGATGAAGATTTACGAGCAGATCGCCAACCTGAGTTTACTCAGATCGACTGTGAGATGGCATTTATCACACAGGAAGATATTCTCAGCACCTTCGAAGGATTGGTGCGTCACTTATTTAAAAATGTGAAGGGCATTGATATGCCGTCAGTTCCGCACATGAGCTATGCCGATGCAATGAAGTATTACGGCTCAGACAAACCCGATACCCGGTTTGAAATGAAATTTGCTGAGCTGAACGAAGTGGCCAAAGGCAAAGGCTTTCCTGTATTTGATGATGCCGAATTAGTCGTAGGTATTTGTGCGAAAGGTTGTGCTGGTTATACACGCAAACAACTGGATGAGCTCACAGAGTTTGTGAAGAAGCCGCAGATCGGTGCGAAAGGACTGGTGTATGCACGTTATGAAGCCAATGGAACATTCAAATCTTCTGCCGATAAATTCTTCGATGAAATTGAGTTGAGCAAGTGGGCGCAGAAACTTCATGCCGAACCCGGTGACCTGATGCTTATTTTAGCGGGCCCTACCGAAAAAACTCAAAAGGCATTGGGAGAACTACGTTTGCATGTTGCGAATCAACTTGGCTTGCGCGATAAAAATAAATTCTCAGCACTTTGGGTGATTGACTTTCCTTTACTGGAGTGGAATGACGAAACACAACGCTATCATGCGATGCACCATCCATTCACATCTCCAAAGCGAGAAGACATTCAATTGCTGGACAGCGATCCTGGAAAAGTAAGAGCGAATGCTTACGACATGGTCATCAACGGAACAGAAGTTGGTGGTGGCTCCATTCGAATTCACGATAGGCCAACGCAACAGCTTATGTTTACCAAGCTCGGTTTCAGCGAAGAAGAAGCCAAGAAGCAGTTTGGATTTTTAATGGATGCCTTTGAATTTGGTGCGCCTCCGCACGGAGGTATCGCCTTTGGCTTTGACAGACTTTGCTCACTGTTTGGTGGCGCTGATTCAATTCGTGATTTTATCGCCTTCCCGAAAAACAACTCCGGTCGCGATTTGATGATTGACACACCTTCTACCATTTCGCAGGAGCAATTGAATGAATTAAGCATAGCAGTCAAAGAGATAAAAAAGTAAAAATCATGATGAGGCTAGCCGTTTTAATTCTCGTGCTGCTACCCTTGCTGGGATGGAGTCAGAATAATCAGGCAAAGATTATTACCGAAATGCAACAGTTCTATCAGGAAAATTCAATGTGGAACGATAAGTCGCTGACCTTTCAACCTGACACCAGGACACTTCAATTATCCGGTTATCAGATCACCATTGACTCAAATACTATTCTAAAAGCAGAAAAATCTCAAGTAAGTTTTTATTGTCAGAATGGTACGGCCATCACACACGCTGAAAAACCAGGAGAGGCTAAAGCGTTTTTGGCAGTGCCCTTCAAAACAAAGAACGCCAGTAAAAATTTTGTGAAACTGCTCAGGAACCTGCAAGAATAGAACTGATTCTCATAACAGAAAACATCGAACGGACTAAGACAGTTGTTTTAGTCCGTTTTGTTTTCAGTACCTTAACTAAAATCTTTTTTTATGAATCGCTACACACTCGCGTGCCTGATCATTTGTATTTCGTTTACCGCTTTTTCACAGAAAAGTAAGAAGGCTGCTACTTTGTCAACTTATTATCCCGAAAAGGAATGGCTGCACAAAACGCCTGCAGATGTCGGCCTGAATGCGCAGCGGCTAAAAGAAGCAGTTGAATTTGCAATCACCAACGAAACAAAAGCCCCACGCAACCTCGAACAAAATCATTATCAAACATTCGGACGCGAACCTTTTGGAGAGGCGATAGGACCTTTGAAAGATCGCGGTGAGCCAACAGGCATCATCATTAAAAATGGCTACATCATTTCTGAGTGGGGCGATCCATCGCGAGTGGACATCACCAACAGTGTAACAAAAAGTTTTCTATCCACTGTTGTGGGAATTGCTTATGACAAAGGTATGATCGCTAATATAAATGACACGGTGCGGAGCTATGTGCCACCCATTCAGATGTATTCTGCACAATTGATTCCAAACAAAGCCGATCAGTTCGGTCAATCGAAACTCCTTTCGCTATTTGATAGTCCCCACAATCGCACTATCACGTGGGATCATATGCTAAGGCAAACCAGTGATTGGGAAGGAACACTGTGGGGCAAACCTGACTGGGCAGACAGACCAAGTGCTAAACCTGAGGAGTGGCTAACAAGAGCAAGAAATAAATCAGGCACAGTATACGAATACAATGACGTTCGTGTAAATGTGTTGGCGTTGGCGGCACTTAATGTTTGGCGCAGACCTTTACCTAAAGTGCTGAAAGAAAATATCATGGACCCCATTCACGCTTCTTCCACGTGGAGATGGTATGGCTATGAAAACTCCTTCGTGGTTCTCGATGGGGAAATTATGCAATCGGTTAGCGGTGGTGGACACTGGGGAGGAGGCATGATTATTAATGCCTACGACATGGCGCGGTTCGGATACCTCACGCTTCGCCATGGCAAATGGAAAGATCGGCAACTGATCTCCAATCAATGGGTGGATTGGGCATTAACGCCAACACCGGCTGAACCCACCTATGGATTTATGAATTGGTTTATCAATACCAACAATAAATTCCTGCCAAGTGCGCCAGCAAGTGCCTTTGCTCATATTGGAAATGGAACCAACATGATTTATGTTGATCCGGAACACGATCTTGTTGCAGTGGTTCGCTGGATCGATAATAACGCGTTGGATGGCTTCGTAAAAAAACTACTGGCCGCTTACGAGTAAGTTAGGAAAGCAAGCGTGTCGTTTCATCTGCATCAATCACGATATCATCCTCTCCAACTTCATCGAAGGGGTTTTCAAGATGATCCTGAATGTTGTCGAGACTCACCAGAATGAAACTGTACAACACTGGCATCACGTATTCCAGCGAGGCAGAATAATCCTTAAAGGAACTTGCAAAGTATGGACCGTAGATAATAGGAAACACATAGATAAATACCTTGCTGTACATCCTTAGCGTAACCGGTGTTCTGTATTGATGTACAATCTTCATGTTATCAAATGCGATAATCATTTTGCTCACGTACTGACTCACCCTGGATATTTCACCGCTTTGTACACCCAGGTTCCTCATTTCCATGGTGTAGCCGGAGAGCGTTGAAAACTTATCATACATCTTTTTTTCTTGTTCACCCCATTTTTCGGTGCTACCCTTCAACATCTCCTTCATCTGATGCATCATGTCATGAATTAACTTGCTGACGCGAGCTGGCAAATCATTTTCTTTATTGGTTGTCCAGTCACGTGTTGCATAATAGATAACAATCGCGTGACCTTTAAAATCTGAGAAGCGCTGCAAAGCTGTTTCTCTTCGCGTATAGGCAGAGCCGATCGAGAACACCACCGGAAATACGATAGCAACACCCACCAGCATGTCTGGAAATTTTGCCGTAAGGTCCGCCTGAATGCAGAGATAAGTGGAGAGCACTGACAGCAACGTAATGAGGTAAGTTTTGTAGTTGATAATTAATGAAAAACTCCTGAACATATTTTTCATGATGGGGTAGAATTAGGTCAGCCGAAATTTCCAAAAAGAGATGAGATAACCAAATTGTTACCGATTTATTAATGATTTGTTAGCTGCTACGATTTTTAATTAGTCTACATAGCCGGGTGGGCACAAAAAAAGAGCCTCGAAAGGCTCTTTGGGTTAATTTCTATTTTAAAGAGAGTTTATTACTCTTCCAGCACTTCTACTTCTACACGAACATTCTTCTTTGCATTCACGCTCTCCTTGTCGTGAATCATTCTACCTCCGCCCCACGCTTTAATTTGCATACGATCGGCAGCAATACCTTGTGCAACCAGCCACTCTTTAATGACAAGAGCTCTTTCTTCGGATAAGTCTTTGGCTGATCCCACACGCTTTTGAACGTCATCTGTGAGTGCAAAGAAGTTACGACTTGGGCCCATGGTAATAATATCACCGCGCGAATTTCCGTTTGTATGTCCGTGCAAAGTAATCTTGTACTTCTCGTTATCCTGCATCATCTGAAGCAGGCTATTTAATTCGTACTTCGACTCAGGCAGCATGACGGCAGCGTCTGTATAGAAGTAAACATTATACAACGTAGAGATATCGCCTTTATGGAGACGAACCAAATCAAACTTCACGAGGTAAAAATTTCCTACCATGTCCACATACGGCCGCAGCGTGTCAGCCTCTGTATTTTTGAAATTAATATTGTGCTGTGCTTTCCGATACCCAAAAGCATTGCAAACCAAAGTCAGGTCTCCTGTTTTACTCTTTGGATCAGGTAACGTGAGGTAGGAATTACCTTTCACTTTCGTAATTAATCTTGAACGTTCGGTATCAATCACTTCAATTTCTCCATCAATGACACGACCATTGCGGCTGTTAAATAAACTCAGAAAGATCGGTGTATTGGCAAGCGTCTGTGGAAGGAGAACAGGATCTGCTTTTGGATTTTCAATGACCGGAGTTGCATCGGCACTGGTCGGTACATTCGTTGTAACTTGGGCTGCTTCCTCTTTCCTTGCCTGATCAACAACATCTTTTGGAATGGCGATGTAAACTGTTGCCGCTGGTTTCTCCTCTGCTTTTTTCTCAACGGCAACTGGCACTGGCTTGGCGGCCACTTCTTTCTCAACACCCGATTCACCCATTACTCTAACCCATGCATCAGCAAACCCGCCCGACTGACGTGCCTTTTCCATTTCGGTAATGGACTCTTTGAAGTCTGTATAATAGGCAAGGTAAACGTAAATCAGTTTTCGGTTAGCATCCAATCCAAAGCTGGCATGAAGGCCGCCCTGATTAATTTTATCGGCAAACTTCTGCGCGTAATCATCTTGCCCTTCATGGTAAGCTGCTACTACAACATAATAGCCTGCGGCTAATTGATCGGCTGGCGAAGGTGCTGCGCCAATGTTCGCGGGCGCCAGGATAAGCGCTGACATCGCGAGAAATAAGATTCTGAAAAGATTTTTCATGTTAAGATAAAAGCCTTTTGGTGAGTCAATATTAACCAAAAACCTCAAATTTTCAAGACATCCCAACCGTATCCCTTTGAAATAGGGATGAAAGCTATACGGTGGTTTTGGTTAATTCGCGCAAAAATCCGATGCCATAACCGGCAAGCTGAACAGCCGCAGACGGTATACTCAGCAGTGCCACGACAATTGACTTATTAATCGAAAACGAATGGATGGCAATGGCCATGAAATAGAGGGCATACATTCCCAACAAAAGCGCGCTCAAAGAAAAGCTCCAGAGCGAAAGTAAAATTGAAAAGACGAAACCCAGCAGAAACATAGAAGGAAACCAATGAGTGATCTTGATTTCACCAACATGTGCCTTGCCCACCAACACACGACCTCTTCCGAAATTAACCACTTGCCTGAAGAACTGTTTGAAGTTGGTTCTTCTCTTGTGATACACAAATGCATCAGCAATCAGTTCAACCCGAAGCCCGGCTTTCTTCATTCGCACACTAAATTCTATGTCTTCGGCAAACCGATCGAATTTAAATCCACCTGTTTGTTGAAATACCTCTTTCGTAATGCCCATGTTAAAACTTCGGGGTTGAAAGCCCTTTGACTTTCCTCCGCGTATACCGCCTGTTGTCAAGATCGAAGACATCGTATAACCCATTGCACGTTGAACATTCGTAAAATCTTCGTGCGCACGATCGGGGCCACCCCAGGCATCAAGTGGAGTTTTGTTCAAAAAGGAATCAACCTTTTCGAGGTAGTGTGGAGGTACGATACAATCTGAATCAAATACAACAAAGTAATCTCCTGCCGCATGTTCAAATCCAAAATTCCGGCTCGGGCCAGGACCGCTGTTGGGTTTAAAAAAATACTGCACAGAAAGTTTCGCTGAATATTTCTCAAACACCTTCTCACTGGTGATCGTGGAGCCATCCTCAACCAGCACCACTTCAAAATCCGTGTAGGTCTGTTTGGTCAAACTCTCCAACAACTCCTCCACCTCCTGTGGGCGATTAAAGACTGGGACGATGATTGAGTATTTGGGTCTTGACATGTGCGCAAAAATAATGATTTAATGAACGAGTGAGGATTTATCGATTCGCTCCTGGTTGGACTTTCTGGCGAATGAATGATTCCTTACCTTTCCTAAAAGTCAATCGTATGAAAAAAATCTCCGTCATTCTACTTTTTTTACTGATCACATCGGGCGCTATCGCTCAACCAAAGGGTTATGCGCAAGATGTTAAATCGATTGACAGCATCATCGCGAGTTTATATAATGTGATTTCTGGTGATCCGGGCGCACCGCGCGATTGGGATCGCTTCCGAAATCTCTTTACACCGGAGGCCCGACTGATCCCGACAAGGAAAGACGACAAAGGAGAATTCATCACCAAAGCGATGACCCCGGAAGAATACGTTCAATTATTTACGTCCAGGATTTCGACTGGCTTCTTTGAACGTGAACTAAAACGCACGACAGACGAATATGGGACAATTGCTCAGGTCTTCAGCACGTACGAAACCAAAGAGAAAAAAGACGGCCCGATCACCAACCGCGGCATTAATAGTATTCAATTGTTCAAAACCAAAGACCGTTATTACATTGTGAATATTTTTTGGTGTGCCGAAAGCATGGGCTTTTCTCTGCCTGAGAAATATGTAAAGTAACACAGCATCTGGCGGAAGGGTTTTTTCGATCGCCTAAACAAGTCTGTTTCACAACTTCGCTGGAAGTTTTCACGCATTTTTTCAATTCGATTTTAAACTTACTGCATCTCCACTTATCTTGCGCCCAATGGAAAGTTTTGTTGTATCAGCGCGTAAGTACCGACCACTTGGGTTTGAGGAAGTTGTGGGTCAGGAACACATCACCACTACGCTCAAAAACGCGATTGATAACAACAAACTTGCTCAGGCCCTGCTTTTTTGTGGGCCACGTGGAGTTGGCAAAACCACCTGCGCACGTATTGTAGCGCGGATGATCAACGGCTTTGAAGAAAAAGCGGAAGTCAATTCCCTTAATATCTTCGAACTCGATGCCGCTTCCAATAACTCGGTAGAAGATATCCGCAATCTAATTGATCAGGTGCGCTATCCACCTCAATTTGGTAAGTACAAGGTCTATATCATTGACGAGGTTCACATGCTCTCCAACTCCGCTTTCAATGCATTTTTGAAAACGCTGGAAGAGCCGCCCTCCTATGCCATCTTTATCTTGGCGACTACCGAAAAACACAAAGTCATTCCAACGATTTTATCGCGTTGCCAGATTTTTGACTTCAATAGAATTCAGGTGTCTGACATTGCCCGTCAGCTTAAGAAAGTTGCTGATCGCGAAAAGATAAAGGCGGAAGAAGAAGCACTACATCTCATCGCCCAAAAAGCCGATGGTGCTTTGCGCGATGGCCTTTCGATCTTCGATTTGATGGTCACGTTTTCTTCTGGAAAAGAAGTGACTTTCAAAGATGTGATCAACAACCTTCACATCTTAGATTACGACTACTATTTCAAAGTGATCGATGGCTTGTTGGCAGAAAATGCAACACAACCTCTGCTGTTGCTTGATGAAATTCTGCGCAAAGGATTTGACGGGCATAACTTCATCGTAGGTTTAAGCGAGCACCTTAGAAACCTTTTGGTTTCTCAAGACGCACGCACGGTGAACCTTATGGAGGTTCCGGATAGCACCAAGAAAAAATATTTAGAACAATCGCAGTCATCGCCACCCTCGTTGCTGCTAACCTGGCTCAACATTGCCAGTCAGTGCGACATCAACTACAAAAGCAGTAAAAACCAGCGGCTACTGGTTGAACTGGCGTTGATGAAAATGGCCAACGTCAACTCTGTTTTCAAGAGCAATGGAACTGCTTCGATCACCGAAGCGGTAAAAAAAAAATTGAACTAACGCCAGAGCCCACTTCGGCAGTCAAAGAAGTTTCACCAGCTGAGGCGAAACCAATTTCTGTTTCTCAACCCGACAAACAGCCATCGATTGAACAACCACAGCCTGAAGTTTCTCAACCAGTGCGCCCGGAAAACGGCCGGCCAAAAACCACGCTGAATCTTGGCAACATCTTAAAGCCAAATCAAAAAAAGGAAGAAGCCAAGACAGAGGAAAAGATCAATGCGGTTGTAAGTCAAGATCAACCCGTAAATGAGCAACAATTAAAAGCTGCGTGGGCCGAGTATGCTGAAGAGAGGAAGAGCCAGGTGGCAGAATATCATTTACTCAACAGAAACTTTGATTTCAATAACAATCAAATAACTATTCACCTTACTAATCCAATCGAAGAGCCATTGCTGCTTTCGGTCAAGGCAAACCTCGTTGAGTTTTTAAGGAAGCGATTGAACAACCAATCCATTCAGGTAAATGGATTAATGGAAATTCGTGAATCAAAAAAAGTGGCCTACACTAACAAAGAGAAGTTTGACCATCTGGCTGAAAAAAATCCAATCCTGAACCAGCTTAAAGAAAGATTCGGCCTGGATGCCGATTTTTAGTACTGCATTTCAACACCACTCCGCCATTTCACCACCAAACCAGCCCGGGGTTTCAGCGCGTCTGCCCTATAATTTTATAAAAACAGCCTAATCAGGTTAAAATAAAGGTATTTTATTTAGAATTATTATAAATAAAGCTTTGAAAAGTCTGTCTGAAAAAGGACTTTTGCCTCTTTAGATCAATTCTAAATAGACCTTAAAAAAACAAGCAATGAAAAATTTCTTTAGAAGACTCCACTCCGGGAATATTATCAAGAATGTCATTATTATAAGCCTTATCAGTAGTATCGGGCTGTCTTGCAAACAGGGTGAAACTCAAAAATCTGAGCGCTCTGAATCCAAAAAAATTGGTGTACTGATGGTCAACCACGGCTCGCGTTCAGCTACCTGGAGACAAGCTCTTCTTGATCTGGAAAAAAATGTAAAAGACTCTATTCTTAGCGGAGGGGTTGTAAAGGATACAAAAACGGCTTTCATGGAATATAACGAACCTTCCATTGCTACGCGTCTGAAAGAATTTGATGCCGAAGGATTTACAGATGTGATTATTGTTCCAGTCTTCCTTACCGTAAGTCCTCACTCTTTCGATGATATCCCCACCATCATCGGACAAAAGGAAGATCCTCAGTCCATGGAGACACTGAAAATGGAAAAAATAGAACGCTACACACCCACAGCGAAAACACATTTAACCCCGTTACTTGATTTCACGGACATCCTTCAAAGAAATATTTTGAATAGAGTAAAGAGCTTGTCTGAAAACCCGGTTAACGAAGGACTAGTGTTGATGGCGTATGGAGATGAAACCTATGTAAAGGAATGGTCCGATCTTCTGAATAAGGTTGGCGACTTTGTAAAACAAAACACGGGCATTGAAAAACACGCTTTTGGATGGTGTGGTCACATTGCACATTACAATCCAGATTCTACTACGGTGGCTATTCAGCGCGTCTTAAAAAATAAAAGCACGGCATTAGTTGTTCCTGTTCTGGTAGCACATGACGAAATGTTTCAGGTAAAGATCATTGGTGATGGGATTGCGAAAATTAACAACTCAAAAGAGAAAGTGATTTACAAGGCAGATGCCATTTTGCCTGATCCAAACGTTGAGCATTGGGTAATTACAACCACTCGGAAACACGTAGGTCAGATTTTAGAGAACACCGAAGCGGGCTTGTAAGCACGATGGATAATTGGCTGCGCAAACTCAGAAGACTAAACATCGCCACTCATCGCGATGTTGGGTATTTTTTTTCTTCACTGATTATTATCTATTGCCTTTCAGGTATTGCACTCAATCACGTCAATGACTGGAACCCAGATTTCATCATCCAAAAAAAGACGATTCACATCAAGGAAAAATATACTTCTGCGGAACTATCCGCTGACGTAATTAACCATTTTGGAAAATTAGTAGGCGAGGAAAAGTTCAAAGTATACGACACCCCAACCAACAATCGGGTTAAAATTTATTATGAAAACGCTTCTTTGCTAATCGACTTTAGCGATGGTACAGCCATCTATGAAAAAGTATCAAGACGCCCTGTCTTTTTCCAGTCCAATGTTTTGCATCGCAATAGCTTGAAGGGTTGGAAATGGGCATCAGATTTTTTTGCTCTGATGCTTGTCTTGATCAGCATTACGGGGCTATTCATCTTGAAAGGTAAAAAAGGATTGTCAGGAAGAGGTAAGTGGCTGATCGCTGCCGGTGGATTGCCACCATTAATTGCTTTAATTCTTTACGAAGTGCTTTAGACTCATCAATGCGATGATATAATAAATGCTTATCCCTAGTTAAGCATTCTTTTAACCTCCAACACAAGCTGAGTTTGAACCAACAGGTTGTGGATTTCCTGGAGTTCATTCAAGTGAAATGCCATAAAAAAAATTATCGGCAAGGCCTCGATAGACTCTTGATCGTCCATTGGGCAACTCAAATATGATGGCAGGCTCGTTTTTATTCTACCAACCAATCGAGGAAGTGAAGAAGGTCCTGTTGTGTGAAAGGTGATCAATAAATTCTTCTAAGTGAAGTTAAATTCTTTGCAGTTCGAATAATAGCCAAATATAGCCGCTGTCACTCTCAGTAAAGTATCTCAAAAGGACAATCGTTCATATCTTAGAAGATGCAGTTCGCAACTCCGCTTCGCGTTTCCTCCACGATCTATCTAACACGAATGTACCGATGGGAATAAGAGACGCTGCCAGTGCCAAGCCTACAGAAAACCAATTCCATTGCATGGCTTTGATAGCAAGCAGCACCGCCACAATGTAGGCGATAAACAATACTCCATGCATCCATCCAACAATCTTAACGGCCATGGGCAAGCCAAAATAGTATTTCATCGGCATCGCAATCAGAAGTAATACTAAAAAAGATATCCCCTCTGCTATGCCAACAATACGCAGCTGCGTTACTCTGTTTTTATTCATATAAACAATAGATGGTGTTAACAAAAAATAAAATCGACAGTTGATCAAACTAAGAGCTGACAACTGTCGATTAAGTAAATTGCAATTAGCTTCCCTTCTTCACCAGCGCAAATTCAAATTTCGGCTTGCCTCGTTCGCCACCGGTAGTCAAGGCTGTGAATTTTACCTTGTAATAATTATTTGCAACATCCTTGATCACATAAAACCGATCGGTACGCACGGCAGGCGAAACACCGGGGCCGCCTCCGGATCGCCAATCTGAGCCAATACCTATTTGACTTGTGGTGAAGGTTGAGGCTGCGATGTTGGCTTCTGCATAGGCTTCAAAGCTAACAGCGCTTGTCAACACTTTTGCAACCTGCACACCTCTGTTGGTCAGTATTACATCTTGAAAATAATAAGGCACAGGGCCGGAGCCAAAGTTGGTGGAATTGGTAAAACCTGTCCAGGCAAAATCCCATTTTCCCTTTCCCGGTTCAACGGTCACAACACCTGTTCCAAAATTTACGTATTGAAATTCAACGCCTGTGTTCTTTGCAATTTGAACTTCGGAAAAGGTAGTAGCGCCAATGTCGGCATGTTGAAGCGTGTAACCATTTCCATTTCGGATAATGCGTATCTTCTTGTAACCCAACTCTGTTGCAGGTGAGCCAGGACCATTACCTCTGTTGATGATGTACACTTTATTTTCTGTCGCTGTGGCTGAAATCGAAGCAATGGCAGTTTTACTAAGATCACCAGTTGGATCATCCATCCATGATATGGCAGATGGCACCCACGCAGGTGTAGTGGCGCCTGTTATGGCCGCAAATATGGCAGCTAAAGAAAATTGTGTTTTGAAACCAGTTGTATCGGCAGCAGTCACAGCATTCATGTCTGTCTTGTCGGTAGCGCGGGCCAACATACCGTTGGATGAATTCAAAACAACACGAAAGTCATCTCCAGAGTAAAAAGCCAGGTCCCATGTGGTGCGGGCTACAGCGATCTGACGGTTTGCACTTAAATCGATAAATACCTTGTTAGGATATAATGCACCACCTCCCGTTACTTCAAAACCTCCGGTACTTGCCAGGATTTCTGAAAAAGAAATGGTCACTTCTTTTTTCTCACCAAGCACAAGTGATTCATCTACAGTTTGCACGGTAAATTTAATACTCTCGTCTCCATCCAATAAAACACCAGCAACCTTCTTAATTTTTATGGAAGCAGTTGTGGCTGCTGTCGGAACGCTTAATGTTATTGCATTCGCTGTCGCCTCTGGTTCTGTTGTAAAATCAGTTCCATAGGTAAGCCCATTGGCTTGTGCCTGCACAAGAATCGATCCGACAGCACTCGCCTCACGCGATAATTTTATAGTAATGAGCAACTCGCTTTCTGAAGAAGGAAATCCCAGTTGATCGGATTCAAACTCAACGGTATTGTCAGGAAGTTTAAGTTCTTCTTCGCAGGAACTAAACAGCATAACTGCTGATAGCCCCGTTATTAATAATGATCGTTTAAAAAAGGTATTCATGTTTGTTTATAATTTATTAAGTGAATAAGAAATACTAAGGAAATAAGATCGTCCATACCCTACTGGCTGGCTACCGCCTGCTGTATGTACACCCGTGGAAACAGCGGTGTTGTTAATATTCGTGATGTTAAATAAATTACGCACACCGCCTGTGAGGGTAATTGATTTAATATTTTTTTGAATGGTGATATCTGCCCATTGAAAAGGGCTGATCCTCGCCAGTTGAGCTGTTTGAATTCCATTTTCGGTGATTAACAGATAATAAGGCGTTCGACCGGTGTACTTATAGTACATTGAAAAACTAAGTCCAGCCTTTACTATTTTGTAATTAGCGGAAGAGGTTATCTCTGGCGACCAAACGAATGCATCAAGATTGTCAATACTTTCATACAACTGATTGAAGCGACCCGTATAGGCAGCACCTGCTGCAAACTCCCATCGCTTTGTCTTTAATGTGTTGTTCCAGGTAACACCTTTCGTTTTGTATCGATCGATGTTTATATAGGTTGTTATGAAAACATTGCTGGGCTTTTGTCCATAGCCAATCATGTTTTCAACGGTATTGTAAAATCCGCCAATAACGGTTGTTAACTTTTGAGGCTGGTCATCAATTATTTGAAAGTTCCATGACCCATTGAAGCTATGCGAAAGTTCTGCCCTCAGATCAGGATTACCTTCAATGGAGTGGCTGGCGTCAAAGAAATCGAAATACAGTTCCCGCAAGGAAGGAGCGCGAAACCCACGACCATAGGAAACGCGAAAATCCTGTTTCTCCGACAATTTAATTTTTGCATTAAGCGAGGGAATAGCAGGGGGTGCATTATAAACTGTATTGTGGACCACACGCACACCCGGCCGAAGTTGAATTCTTGACGATATCTTCCATTCACCTGATAAAAAAACCGCGTAGTCTCCGATAGCTTGCGTGCCTTCTTTGATTCTTCCACCTTCACCAGTTTCGTAGTTAAAATCAAGGCCAGGTTGAAGAGAGAAGGAGTCGTTCACTTTATATTGAACGGTGCTACGAAGTGTTACCCCATTAAACTTAGTTAAGTCTTGGAGGCCTGCGCCTAGCGCTAATCTTTTATCGCCTGTTAATTCATTAACCGTGCTGGTCTGTGTTTGGCGCGAAAAGTTAGTGAGTGCCAATGCACCAGTCATTTGTAATTTATCAGAAAAGGAATGACTGCCTTGCACTTGCTGCATGAATCGGTTGGTGATATAATTTTGATCGATGGCTTCGTTAGCCTGAAACAAACCGGGGTTGTAGATATTTTCGTTGAGATAATCGAGGCGATAGTACAGGTTGCTTTTATCTTTTGTATAACCGATTAATCCGCTTCCCAAATACTGTGTCTTGGGATGCCACTGCTTATCGCGGCCTTCGGCATTACCTTGCCAGCCTCCAAAATTATTTCTGGCCACATCACCTCGCACTCTCATGTTACCCCATGAGTAACCTCCTCCTATGCTTTCATTGTGAATGCCTTCTTTAAGACCGTATGCTGTGCCCACGGTTTCTTCGTGCACCTTAGCGGTGAGATCAAACTTTCCATCATTATTCTTTTTGGTAATGATGTTAATGACGCCCGCTAGCGCATCCGCACCATACACAACAGACATGGGGCCTTCCACAATTTCTATTCGTTCAATGGAATTGACATTAATTTGATTGATGTTAATCTCGTTAGACGTTCCTTGTCGACCAACCATGGGCACGCCATCAATCAGCACTTTCACATTTTGCCCGGCCAAGCCTTGCATAGAAATGTTTGAACCCCCTACCGCGAGGTCTTGAGAGAATCGAATGTTCAGTTCTGTATTTAAAACATCTTGCAAGCGCACAGCACCGCGCGCCTGAATTCTCTCGAGTGGAATGGTGCGTACTTTATAAACCGAACGGTTAGCTGATTGCGGCTCGTATTGGCCAGTAACGACAACTTCCTCTAGTTGCCTTACCTTTAAAGAATCACTTCCCTGCGCCAAAAGAGTGGCGATAGGAAAAGTCCCAAATGCTGCTAGAATAAAGTGTTTTACATTCACGGCAGCAAAGATTAGAATCTTTCTAAATAATAAATACCTTGAAAAGTATAATAAATGCCGTTAATATCGATGTTCATATTGGCGTCAAATTTTTGGTACTTTTGCCAATAAATAGCTCATTCATGTCATTAAAAGACATGATTTCTGTCATTTCTTAAACTTAAGACCATGGAAATAACCGATCTTGAAACAAAAAATACCGGAAAAAAAAGTTTCAGGTCGCTTTTGGCTAAGGATGATTTAGCACTTCAGCTATTTGAAAACCAGGAGACTATTTCCGTTAGTCACGAAAGTATTATTCACAAGAACATCATACATTTTTATTTCTGCCTTCAAGGATCGGCCACCTTTGGATTTGGACCTCATTACAGTCGGCAAATTGAAAAGCAGCGCAACTACTTTTTTTACAATCCAGAAAGGGACTTGCCTTTTCAGTTGCAGTTATCTCCTGACACGAGGATCATAGCGTTATCCATCACATTGGAGAGTTTGCATAAACTATTCACACATGATGCTTTGCCCTTTTTAAAACCTGAAAATGTAAAGACTAAATTTTATGACGAGCGTGAAATTCCATCGCACCTGTATGTAATCCTGAATCAGATCTTCACCATCAGCGTGAGTGAAAGCGTAGAGAAGCTCTATTATCACGGCAAAGTATTGGAATTGCTGGCACTCTATTTTTCAGAGCAAAAACCTGATACGGAAAGCTGTCCCTTTCTGAATGATCAGGAGACTGTGCGCAAAATCAAACACGCGAAGGAACATTTGCTAAAGCACATGGAGAACCCGCCTGGCTTAAAGGAACTCGCGAAGCAAGCTGGTCTTAACGAATATCAACTAAAGGCAGGCTTTAAAGAAATTTATGGCAATACCGTATTTGGATATTTACTGGACCACAAACTTGATCACGCCAGAGTATTGCTAGACACAGCTAAATATCAGGTGAATGAAGTTGCCTATCAGATTGGCTACACAAATCCAAGTCACTTTATCGCTGCGTTTAAAAAGAAGTTTGGCGTAACGCCCAAGAAATATTTGATGGGACGGGAAATGATAAGAGGTAGCCGGTAATCAGCACTCAGCAAATAGATTGATCACCGTTTACCAGTTTTATCTTCATCTTTCAATTTCTCCACGCGGTACGGGCAATGCCGGCAACCACTTTGACAGCAGTATCCTCTCTTCAAAAGAAAAGCAGCAGTGAAAACCATCAAACCATTTTCCAGGTAGTAATCAATTCCTTCTTTCAAATCCGTTGGTTTGTTAGTTTCCACCACTGCGTAGTAAAAATTAAAACTTCAAATTAATTCCAGCATTCAAATTTAATCCGAGTGTGTTATAACCCGCCACTTCCGAATATTTTTGATTGAGCAGGTTTTTTATGTCAACAAAAAAGCGAATTCCCTCTTTAAACTTATATTCTGAATAAACATCCAGAAGCGTATACGCTTTCAATGTTGTGTCTTCCGTTACAAAGGTGGCAAGATTAAAAAATCTATCGCTCCGTTTACCAAAGGTTTTGATATTTGCGCTGAAGAAGAGTTTCGAATGAATTTGATACCCTGCATTTAACCCGAAAGAATTTTTTGGTCTGCGGAATAAATTATTCTCCTGGCCCGTGCTGCTCGTGACTTTTCCCGTAACGAATGAATAGAAACCTTTTAAGCGAATCTTATCCGAAAGATTTACAGCTGGCTCAATCTCCAGGCCGTGATCATTTTGTGTATCAAAATTAGTATAGGTCGGATATCCGTAGATGATCACATCGCGGATCTTACGTTCAAACATAACCGCTCGGATGTCAAACTTTTTATCGTTAGAAAACCATTGCGCGCCACCTTCAACTGAATTACTCTTCTCTGGCTTCAGATCAGGATTGGCTCCATATTGTCCGTACAATTGATAAACAGATGGAGCCTTGAATCCGGTGGAAAGATTAAAGAAGAGTTTCATCTGATTTTGAATTAGGTAAGATGGATTAAAACTGTACGTGAGGTTATCTCCATATTTTGAATGATGATTATACCTGCCTCCCAGTTCCATTGAAAGACCACCAATCTGATGAAGAAACAAGGAAACGTATGGACTGGTAATAACGACAGACGGATTAATTTCCACAGCCGTTTGATCGAGTGTCTTCAAACCTTGCCGACTGATGCCGGTGAGAAGTTGAATCTTTTTACTAAAATCATAATTAAAAAAGAATTCAGCCTGATTAAACCGTCCGTTGTATTGGTTCTTGCCATAAGTGCCATCAAAAGTGCGATCGGTTTTATCGTTGGCATACATCACATGAAATGCTCCTTTCGGTAACGTATAAAGAGCATTTGCTCCCCAATTGAGCAACTTACCGCGGTAGGTGTTCAATGTATCGTCCGTGAAGGCGCCCGCATCATATTTCCCATTAAAATCAGAATAGCGAACGAAAGGCTTTATGCTTAATGCCGCTGTGGGATTGAATCCCAGATTTGCCTGAAAAGAGTTTTGCGAAAATCCATCTTTATCAAAATTTCCGGCACCACTTACATCTTTCGCCTCGCTGATTCCATCCGTGTTGTATCGCGTGAAGCCAACGTTATAGTCCATCGTTTTGGTTGAACCATTTAGCCCCGCGGTTGCCTTCCATGAGTTGTAACTGCCATAACTAAGTGTTCCAAAACCGCCAACGGGTTTGCCGCCACCTTTTTTTGTGATAATATTTATCACGCCAGCAATAGCATCCGTGCCGTAAAGCGTTGATTGACTTCCCTTCAAAATCTCGATGCGCTGAACCTGATCCAGAGACAACAGACGTAAATCAAATGCACCACCAGAGATGCCAGAAGGATCGTTGACTGGTACACCGTCCAATAAAATGATAGTGTACTCATTTTTTGCGCCTCGCAAATACACGGATTTATCCTTACCGGGATTACTGTTGGCACCACTGATGGTCATTCCAACTTGCTCGTTGAGCAACTGTGAAAGATCTTTTCCTGCACTTTGTTTAATTTGACTTTCGTCAATTACCGTGAGGACCTTTCCGGTTTCACTTTGCTTTTTTGCAAACTTGGTGGCGGTAATAACAACCTCATTAAGGTTATACGATTTAACAGAATCTTGCTGAGCGATTGTTTGATTTGGCGCCAGCCACCAACAGGCAATTAGAGTGATTGCCCAGACTTTTCTCTCTTTTTTCATGTTTGAAAAAGTTTAAGGTTTTGAAAAAAGAGTAAAAGGCTGAAAATGAAACGTAAGGATGTGAAAAGAGATTATACTGCCCGTCACATCATCAATGAATCACAGTCGCTTTTTACCCGAAGCACTGAAATTATTTTTGCGTTATGGCAGGTCTCCTGGCTCGTCTTGCTTTTGTTTGCCTTCCCATACTAACGTTGCCGTTAGCACAGTGGCTTTCGCTTTCGCGGGAGTAACAAAAGTTTCCTGAATACATCAGGACCAGACTTACAGTTGCGGGAACAGCCCCCGAATTGAACGGGATTCCCTTTTAATACTTCATCTCTGCAACAGAAATGAACTAACCACAAGGCAATGCAAAACTAATTATTTGTGAGACTATACGTGTATGGATAAAGAAAGAATTCCTTTCAATATCTCCTGCGAGAAGTTGTACGTCTGGGCGTGGTTCCAAACAACATCCCAAACACTCCGCGCACGAGCTCTTTACCTACTTGTTTAGCAACAGGCGATGACATTACTTCTTCGAATGTACTTTTTTCTTTCCGTGCAGATTTCTCTTCCTTCACTTCTCTTACCTCAGCAGACTCCTCTTCTTGCTTGGTGCGAACTGTTTGCATCTTTTCAGTGAGTATCTCGAAAGCACTTCTCGGATCAACTGTTTCTTTATACTTCTTAAAAAATTCAGATTGATCCAATTGTGATTGGTATTCACTTGCACTTAGTGGACCCATGAAGGATGCCGGTGGTGCCAGATGTGTGACAACCGTCTCTGTGGGAATTCCTTTTTCATTCAACACGGTGATAAACGCCTGACCGATACCAAGTTTTGTGAATTGGTCTTCCAGATCATAAAACTCTGATTTCGGAAAAGTCTTTATAGTTTCCTTCAATGCTTTCACATCGTTGGGCGTAAAGGCACGGATGACGTGATGAACCCTGTTGCCAAGTTGTGATAACACAGTTGGCGGCACATCCTGCGTGAGCTGCGTGCAGAAAAATATACCAACACCTTTTGAGCGAATGAGGCGAATGACTTGTTCAATCTGGTCCATAAATGCTTTAGGAGCATCTTTGAAAAGCAAATGCGCTTCATCTAAAAAGAACACGAGTTTAGGCTTTTCCAAATCACCTGCTTCGGGCAACGATTGATAAATCTCGGCAAGAAGAGCAAGCATAAAGGTTGAGAAGATCGAAGGCTGACTTTGAACATCAGCTACGTTTAGTAAACTAATTACTCCGCGGCCATCCACTTTTTCAAACAGATCATCAATGTCAAACGATTTCTCGCCAAAAATCTGGTTCACACCTTGTTGCTCCAGCACAACAATTTTTCTAAGAATAGTGCTGGCTGTGGCAGGCGAGATTTTTCCGTATGCTTCCTTTATCTCTGCTGCGCCCGCGCCCTCCGAAAGATAATTGAGAACTTTTTTCAAGTCATTCAAATCAACGATCGGCAACTCTTTATCGTCTGCGTATTTAAACAAAATCGTCAGCACGCCACTTTGTACTTCATTCAACTCCAATACTTTACTAAGCAACACAGGACCAAATTCCGTTACGGTTGCTCTCATTTGTGCGCCCAACTTTCCGCTCAAGGAATAAAGTTCTGTCGGAAAACCAGAAGGCGTGTAAGAAATGCCCAACGCCCTGGCGCGCTCTGTCAATTTATCATTTGGTGTTGCTTCTTTTGCCATGCCAGAGATATCACCTTTCATATCGGGCATAAACACCGGAACACCAGCTGCTGAAAGTTGTTCGGCTATTAATTGCAACGTGCGGGTTTTACCAGAACCCGTTGCACCAGTTACCAAACCGTGCCGGGTCATCATGCGTAAGGGCAAATTCACTTTGGCCTCAGGGACGATCTCACCATCCAGTATACCAGATCCTAGATAGATTGTTGCTCCCGACATGGCGTAAGAAGCATTGATAGCCGAAATAAATTTCTCCTTTGACATCGTAATATTTGTTTTGAACCGTGACTAACTAATCAACTTTTAATGGAGTGACTTCTTCAACAACCAATCTATTTGAGGATCATCTCCCATTTGAAAAACGTGCTCGTCAAATTTTTCAAATCCCCATTTGTTATAAAATCGTTGAGCATTGAAATTCTTTTCCCAAACACCCAGCCAAATCCAATCAAACTTTTTAGCACGTGCATAGCCGATGGCAGTTTCCATCAACAACTTACCAATTTTTTGATTCTGGAAATCTTTATGAATGTAAAGTCGCTGCAATTCAATTGTATTTGAACCGAGTTTCTCCTCCACCTCATGACTTAAGCGAAGTCTTAAAAAACCTACCACTTTGCTTCCTTCACAAGCCAGGTATAAAACTGATCCGGGCTCATAGAATTCCTGTTCCAACTTCTCTTGACTATAAGCACAGTCTAAAAAAGCAGTCATATTCTCCGGTGTGTTCGAATCAGCAAACGTATCCACATAAGACGCTATCGCCACTTCGCGCATGGCCGCAGTGTCTTCAAATCTGGCTTCCCTTATTTCAATCATTGGAGTTTTACGTTCGGTTCGGGATAGCTTTTCAGCCACTTCACTTTTTATCGTCAAAATTCTGAATGGTATATAACATACCCAGCGAAAATGCCTGGCTAATCTGAGCACCAAGATCCTGATCGAAGTCGTAAATAAGAATGCTTCCAATGCTCACGTTGATGAATTTGGTAACCTTTGCCGAGATATTGGCTTCCAGTCGATGATCGATTTTGCGCAGCTCAAGTGTTTCGTAGTTCGCAAACATGATGTAGCGCCATTTGAAGTTCACATTAGGGGCAATGTCTTTGTTAAATTCTGCCAACATCTGAAATGCAAGCCACTCGTAGCGGGCCTTATTGCCGGGCTTCACACCGTACGGAGTTGGATTATCAGCCGTAACAAACCGATCGACATTGTTGACGACCGTCACGCGGGGCGCGAATGGCGCAAGTCGAACCTTAAAATAATCAACAGGATGATATTCAAAGCCCCACGCGGTTGTCACGTAGGCAGGAGCAAATATATCTGAAATAATAGTGGCCACTTCAAGCCCGTTGGCATCCTTTGCATAGCTATAACCCTTAGAAAATTGACTAAGGAAGTTGCCCGACACAAACATATCCCAGTTTTTGTTGAGACTGCGACCATATTTTGTATCCATGTAAATACGATCCAATGTTTTGCGATAGCCCTGTCCCTGGTTGTTAACCATTCCATACTGCAAGTCAATGGAGTTATCAAACGAGACCTTGTCTTTCTTATAATTCGCCTGATAGTTGATAAACGTATTAAAGCCAATGGAATTCACGCCCCCTGCTTTCCAGTTAGAGGAGAACGATGCCTGATTAAGGTTTAGCCCTGCACGAAATCTCTTTTTCCAGTTAGAGAGAGAATCCAGGTGAACGAACTGTGCTGAAAGTTCGGTTGAAACGAATCCAGCAAAAATGATGGCAAGTGCGAGATGTTTGTAGTAACTCTTCATAGTGATAAGATTTTAGCAAAATAAAAATACTAAAACCTCACCACGTGAGATCAGATATTATTCAGTTTTATTTCGTCTAGGGCCACCTCGGTTAGTGGCTTTGTGATGAACTTGATCACGTGATTGTTGTTGACAATCTTGTCGATGTCTCTTTTGTTATCGGAAGAGGAGAGAATGATCACTTTGCACTTATTTCTTACCAGCTCATTGAATTTTTCAAACTCATACAGAAAAACAAATCCATCTACAATGGGCATGTTAATGTCGAGAAAAATGATGTTGGGCAGATTTTCAACGTTGTTCTGATTTTCTTTCAAATAGTCTAAAGCACTCTTTCCAGAACCCTTCACTTCTACTCGTCTCGCGAACTTGGTAATCTCGATGATACGCTTACTGATAAAATTATCAGTGTCGTTGTCATCGACCAGCATTACCAGATCAATTGTTTTAACTGCCGTATCCATTAACATTCTTGAAATCTATCTATTTTCTTAACGCTTAACCGTTCGACCACAAAATTATCCTTTTTTATTAAAACTTAAGTTGTCGACCAATTTACAGGTAATTATAGGTAAGAATTTAACCAAAAGTGGTAAAAATTTTGGTTAGCGTTGCATGATCATCAGCTTTTCGCCAACGGTAAGCGACAGATCGGTCTTCTCATTCCAATCAAGGAGTTCTTTGATGGTCACCCCATATTTCCGGGCAACGCTGTACAGCGTGTCAGACGCCTGCACCTCGTGTATCTGAGGCGGGACAGGCGGTTTGAGAGAACTTTCTTCGGTATTGTTGGCGGGTGCGGTCAACTTCAACACCTGACCTGGTTTAAGTCCATCGGTAATCGTCAGGTTATTCCACTGCAAAAGATCTACAATTTCAACATGGTTGCTCTTCGCGATAGAATACAAAGTTTCTCCCTGGCTTACGCTGTACTCGGTTGACTTTGGTGATGCAACCATTGAGGAAACGGAATCCTGCTTGAAAACAGCTTTCGTCTCACCTTCGATTTTGGATGTGCCAACAGCCTTCGCCATCACAATCTGAGGTCTTTCGTCCCATTCAAATTCTTCTTCATCAACTTCTGCCACGACATCCGTAGAAGGCATCACATCTGACTTGGGCTTAGGGCCATTCAGCCAGATCATGCTACCAGCTGCTATCATTTGATCGCTGCTCAATCCGTTATACTTTCTGATTTTCTTCAACTGAACTCCTGTGCGTTGACTCACCAGCCAAACACTTTCGTTTTTTTCAGGTTTATAAAATTCGGATGATGCCTTCGATTTCTTTTTGCCAAGGAAATAAAACAAACCCTCTTGTAAACGATGGTCAATCGATATGTCGTTGTACTTCAAAAAATCAGATAAATCCATTGCCGCCCGATTAGCGAGCGATGCAGGAGTCTCCCCTTTTCGCGCCATCACCACCGGAACTTCATTTATAAATATCGCTTCTAATTTTTCAGGACCTTTAACGATCTCTTTTGCGGGCTCCACGGCCTTTGTACTATTCTTTGAGGCCACCAGATTCAATTTTGTAAAATCTTCCACCTCGCCTGCCGGTATCAGTACGGTATAAGTTTTATCCGTGGGTATTACTCCATTCTTTGCCCATTTATTAAATTCCTTCAATCGGTCTTCCGGAACTGAAAGTTCTCCGGCAAGCTCCTGCAACGACTTACCCGAATTCGTTTCAAGCGGCACTACTTTCAATTGCGGTTCACCGGAAACTGCATTTTCAAATGCCACTTTATGGGCGAGGTATTTCTTAACATACCAATATGTTTCGCTGGTAATCTCCATGTGCTTTGCACCATTGTGCTGGTCGCCAACGGAGCGCTGAACTCCTCCCGCTCCCATCTGATACGATTGCAGCGCATAGAGCCAGTTATTAAACATATAATTGTTTTGCTTGAGATATCGGGCGGCAGCACGCGTAGCTGAAATCAAATTCATTCGCTCATCCACTTCTTTGTCAACGCGCAGGCCCATCTCCATGGCCGTGAAATCTTTGAATTGCCAAAACCCTACAGCATCTGAAACAGAAACAGCATCGCTGATCAACGCGCTTTCTTGCAAGGCCAAAAACTTGAAGTCGAGTGGAAGACGCTCTTCTTCAAAAATTTTTTCGATGATGGGAAAATACGTTTTGGCTCGCTCCACTTTAACGCCAAAGTAGCGAGGGTGCTGTGTAAGAGCATCTACATCTTTTTGAATCTCACGCTTCGCATCATCACGTATGGTTAACGTGATACCTGCAAACTGCATTTTGTGAGGCACTTCAGTAGACTGGCCGTATGAGGCAGCTCCGAAAAAAATTAGCGCAACCGCAAAAAATCTCATTGGCTGTAAAGGTAGGAAAAAGTGTGTACGTGTCCTACAACTTCCTCATCATCAAGATTCCATCGCGAATGGGAAGCAGAACGTTCTCAACTCTGGTGTCTGCCTGAACTTTGGCGTTGAATGCTAAGATGGCTCGCGTGTCTTTATCAGACTTCTCTTGCAACACCTTGCCGCTCCACAATACGTTATCGGCCAGAATGTAGCCGCCTTGATTTACCTGATCGATCACCAAATCAAAATAGTTAGAGTAATTCTCTTTGTCGGCATCGATGAAAACCAGATCAAATGATGTTCTTAAAGTCGGGATGATCTTCAACGCATTACCCATGCGATAGTCGATGACCTCTTCCAATCCGGCCTGCTGAAAGTAGTCGCGCACCCGGGCTTCCAACTCTTCGTTAACATCCAGCGTGATTAATTTTCCGCCAGGCGCCACACCTTCGGCCAAACAAATTGCCGAGTAGCCTGTGTAAGTGCCAATCTCAAGAACGGTCTTGGGCCTGACCATTTTACTGATCATCGATAGAAATCGTCCCTGCAAGTGCCCAGAAAGCATTCGCGGCTTCATCACTCTGGCGTGGGTGTCGCGGGAAATTTTTCTCAGCAATTCCGATTCTGGAGAAGTATGTTGTTCGGAATATTCTAAAAGTCGGGGATCAATAAACTCCATGTGACTACTTCGGCTCCATGATGAGGTAACTCAACCGGTCTTCGTTAAACATTTCGTTTGAGAGTTCCTGCAGCCGTTGAGCACTTGTATTTTTTACCCGCTCAAACATTTCTTCCATACTACTTACCTTTCCCAGATCAAGCAGGTTGCGGGCCATCATGATCATGAAATTGATGTTGCTTTCTTCAGACATTGCAATTTGCCCCAGCAATTGTTCTTTGGCGGCCGCCAATTGCTTAACACCCATCGGTTGATCGCGCATCTTCTGCAGTTCGAGTTTAACAAGTTCGATGCTCTTCTTTAACTGCGATGGTTCGGTTCCAAAAGAAATCATGAACAAACCCGTATCGGTGAAGGGAACGAACTGTGCACCGATTGAATAAACGAAACCATATTTTTCGCGCAATGCCATATTCAATCGTGAGTTCATACCACCGCCTCCCAAAATATTGGTGAGCATATAGAAGGTACCACGCTTACTGTCCGAGAGTTTGTAAGAGGTTCTTCCCATCGCACATCGTGCCTGCTTCACATCGCGCTTCAAGACAACTTCCGTAGGCTTATATCCCGAAAAATTCTTTCTCACTTTTCTGGAGATCACCCGCGGTACCGGGCCCAGGTATTTTTCAGCAAGCCGCATCACTTCTTCCGTAGATACGTTTCCCACACAACTGAAAATAATTTTCCGTGTGTCTAAATGGTTCTTTACAAACTCCTGAAAATCTCTGCGCTTAAAACTCCTGACAGTCTTTTCACTTCCCAGAATATTCATTCCAAGCGGATGTTCTTTAAAGATCACGTTGTCGAATTCATCTTGTAATGAATCCTCGGGATCATCGAAGTACATTGACATTTCCTCCAAGATCACGTTTCGTTCTTTGTCGATCTGGCTGGATGGAAATATCGAATTAAACGTGATATCGGCAAGCAATTCAAAAGCACGCTCGAAATACTCATCGCGGATGGAAGCATAAAAAAGAATCTTCTCCTTGTCGGTAAACGCGTTGAGTTCGCCTCCGAGTGAATCAAGACGATTGAGAATATGAAATGCCTTTCTTCTTCGTGTTCCTTTAAACGCCATGTGCTCCCAAAAGTGAGCGATGCCCTGATTTTTTGGAGTCTCATCGCGGCTGCCAATGTCCAGCATGATACCGCAATGCACAATCTTGGAAGTCGTAATCCGGTTGTGGGCTATGCGAATGCCATTCTTCAGCGTATGAATTTCGTATTCTCTCATATGGCGGACATCAAAATTAGTGATTTAAGTCATTTCTGGAACCGGAATTTTGGACCTCTCCAGCCCGGTTTGGACGTAGAAAACGCAAACGGATAGAGAAAAATTCTGTTTCATTGGCGCACAATTTTGCCCGCCCGCGGTCAAGCCCTTGCCCCGTGTAGCCCTGATTTGGTAAAATCGTAAGCAAAAATCAGTTGGCATAACACTTGTAAACTATCACGCACTATGGAAACACAAAAAGTGAAAACATGTTTTACCATCACCTTCACGGATGATCAATATCGCAACGCCAAAGCCTATGTGGACGACATGAAGCGGCACAAATCGCGTGTCTTCTGGAGAGGCAAAGAAGGCAAAACCGATGACGAGTTGGTGGTGGAGCAAATTGCTCACCGGATTCTGTCAGGGTTTTATAATAAGGATCCGTTCAATGCCAGCCGCCATATCGTTCGAATGGACAGCATGACGACTACCTGATACCAAACATTCCAAATTTCTTTCAAAGCTTTAGTTGTTCCTCGTTACCGGAATGATCGAAGCTTTTTTGTTTCCGTGCGCGGAATACAGAACTTGTTGACTAAATCAACTTGTTCGTAACCTCTGGTCATGGAATTCACTAAAATCTCGGTTGACGTATTTGGGTTTACCATCATGGAACCCATGACTGCGATGACCGATCTTCTCGTGTCTGCGGTTTGTCTGTACGCATTTCGCGAAATAAAAAAAGCCAACAACAAGTTGCCGTCTGTCCAACTTTTGAAATACTATTTTTTAACGTTAGCAATATCAACGGCCTACGGAGGAATAGTTGGACACGCCCTGCAGCACCAACTTAGTTTCGCGTGGAAAGTGCCAGGGTGGTTGCTCAGTATGTTCTCTGTTGCATTGATTGAGCGAGCGGCTATCTTTCATGCTCAACCCATATTGCGTTCGGGATTAGGGCGCTTCTTTGCATTTGCTAACATCATAGAATTAATTACGCTGATTGTGATTGTGCTCGCCACTTTAAACTTCTTTTTTGTTGAAGTGCACGCGGCTTATGGTCTGCTGGTAACAGTCTCTTCTTTTGAATTGTTCATTTACCTGCGAACCAGGAATGAAGGCAGTCGAATTATTCTGATAGCCGTGGCGGTATCGGCTTTGGCAGCAACCGTGCATTTAACAAAATTCAGTTTACACGTTTGGTTTAATCACCTCGATCTGAGTCACGTTCTGATGGCGATTTCAGCTTATCTGTTTTATCTCGGTGCCATGAGAATAAAAGAAACGCAGCACAACTATCTCTAGATCCGCTCAAGCACTTTTTTCACCAGCGCCTCAACAATCTTATTGGGGTTTTTCGAGAATTTATTTTTGATACGATTGGCGATGATGGCATTCACACTCAAAGCATCATGGCCCAGTAGTCGCGCCATCGCGTAATATCCGGAAGTCTCCATCTCAAAGTTCGCCAACCAAAACTCGCCTTTGTGATAGTAATTAAGATCTTCCAACAACTTGGGAAACCTGAGCGGCAATCTAAGTTCTCTTCCTTGTGGCGCGTAAAAACCAGGGCACGTGACCGTGTTACCTTGCAGCATATCAAATCCTATTTGCTGCCTTAGCGTTTGCGAACCTTGCACAACATAGGGCATAAATGGCAAGCCCGTTTTTCGATGAAGGTCGTGAGCCACTCCTGCCTCAAAATCATCCATTGGCAGGTCATAAAAATTCATGAGATTGTCGAGGCCTACGGCATATTCACTTGCGAGATGCGTCCCACCCGGGATATCTTCCTGAAGAGCGCCAGAAGTACCTATGCGTATGATCTTAAGTTTACGCTTCCGCGCTTTAGGCTCGCGAGTTTTTAAATCGATGTTTACCAATGCATCAAGTTCTGTAAAGAAAATTTCAATGTTATCGGTGCCGATGCCGGTGCTGATCACGGTTACTCGTTTACCGTTGAATTTTCCCACGTGTGTGATAAACTCGCGCTTGTTCATTTCAAACTCGATCTCATCAAAAAACTGACTCACCATGTAAACACGACCAGGGTCACCAACGGTAATGATGGTGTCGGAAATGTGCTTCGGCAATAAGTTCAGATGGTAGACACTACCGTCTGGATTGAGAATAAGATCGGTTTCCGATATTTTCATCTGTTTACAAAAACGCGATTGAAAGTGAGATTAACTTTTGATGGCAGCTGCCGGATTACCAAATACCGTTTCTCCTGCTTTTACAGGACCAATGACAACCGAGCCTGCGCCAATCCTGGCACCTTTGCCAACGGTCACTCCTGAAATAATGGTGACACCTGAGCCAATGAACACTTCGTTTTCAATCTTGACACCGGGATTAATCAGGCTTCCAGTTCCAACCTGAACAAAATCACCTAGCGATGCGCCAACACCAATGAATGCGTTGGCGTGAAATATTCCCTGGCTTCCGATTGTTGCACCTGTGGCAACCGTCACTCCGGTGTCTACAAAATTTCCATGACCGATAGACGCGCGCGGGGAAATTCGGGCATTGCTGTGAATGGCATTAACTGGTTGCACGTGACGCACATCTTGAAGCATCGCCACAATATTTTTTCGCAATTTATTGTCGTCAACCGCTACAAACGCTTCGCATTTCTTTCCGATCAACTTTAGAAAACCATCATCATCGGTACTACCCATGACAGTTGCCTCGTCCAGTTCGGTATTATGAAGTTTTTTATCATCATCCAAAAATCCATACACCACAACACCGTTGCTTTCGAAAATTTCTTTCGCTGCCCGACCAAGATAGTTTGCTCCAAAAATGATAACCGGATTCTCCATAAATTAAGTTGAGATGCAAAGGTAACTAATCTCAAAAATCAATCGCTCCGATGAAGGCTATTTTGTTAACGGAAAAGACTGGCGTTTTAACTCCAGCCACCTCAGCACGGGGCTGTCCGCAAGCAAGATAAAAATCAGAAACGGCTGGAAGCCGACTTTATATCGCGCCAGCGTGCCAAAGTTGGGTGTAGATAACGCAAGAAAAAGGCACAGTATTAAAATATAGACGATGGAAGAAAATATGAGAAGTCTGTATGAGGATGATTTTAAAGATGGCAAGCGAAACAAAGCGGCCAGTGTCAGCGTGAGGACAAATAAATTTTCGATCGATACGATGACCTGCAATACGTTTGACGCCTCCCAGATAAACGGACGGAACAAGCCTGATGAAATCGCGAGCGGTGAGTTGTAGATGACACTCCACCATGTGGGCTGCAGATCATAATGCACAAGATTGCCTGGTGACGATAGTTGAATAAACTCGTGATAATTGCTGGCCAATACCTGAAGAAACCTTTCCAAATAAAAATTAGGGTGAATGAGCGTTACCCCAAAACAAACGACAAGAAACAAGATCATCCACGCTATTATTTTACCGTTGGATTTTATCTTCATCGATCGCGTAGCAAAGTGAATGATCAGTGTTGTGGCCACTACGGGAATAAAGACCGCCATCCAATAGTATTTGAGGTTCCATACTACGATAGCCGACAACATTGCCAGCAGCCAATCCCACCAGCGAACTTGTGAATTGGCGAGTAACGCAATATAGACTCCGGCAAGAAACATCAAGCCCGCCAACGCGATGCTTTCCTTAATCACACCGGAACTCCAGAAAACAACCGATGGGAAAAATAAAAATGCAAGTGCCGCGGCTCCGCTGCATCGCGGAAAGATTGAATTGATTTTTTCAACCAGTCTAAAAGCTGACCAAAAAGAAATGAAGGAAATGTAACAACTCGTAATCCAATAATTGCTGCCCGACAAAATATTGACAGCGCTCACAATCTTCACAAAAAATAGCGAGCGAGTTTGTGTATTGGCCAGTAAACTCCACACAGGATCGGATTCATCGCCAGACCACAAAAAAGTAACATACGAGCGCGGATTGTCCCAAAAGACCTCCGTCAATTTACAGGCATCCGAAAAAAAACTAAATGTATCACCAGCTGAATAATAATATTTATAGAGCAGCCCCAGCCCAATGCCGGCCATTAGTTTCAACATCAGGGCAGGCCAAAAATAATTTCGAATGGGAGAAAGCGTTCTCCGCCAATAAAAAAAAGCGATCAGGAAAATGATCCCAACATGAATGACGAAATGGAAAAACAACGTCATTAAACAACTGGCTTAAGAAGGGATGAGCCGATGGTGCATGACAAACACCTGCGCTTCAGACAGAAATTATTATTTAACTCAATCAAACCTTGCGAGTCGAAGGCTGATTTTACGGTGAGGCCTAGTTCGACCCAGGCTTTTGTAATCTTGTTGCTCTCCGCCTGAATCTGTTGCAGAAAGCCTACGGCCCGATCAACGAATTCTTGTTGGTCCTTTTCTTTTCCGTAAGCGACCAAAAGTGGCGCTATGGTATTGATGATGATATTGTCAATGCTTGATTCGCCAAGACCAGCCAGCGAGCGAACCGTCTTGTGACCAAAACGATAATGATGATTCCAATATTCAGATGGCGTGACATTAAAAAGATTTTTTAATTGGGTCAAGCTATCTGATTCAATGATTTGTGAAAACAAGTTCTTGCGTTCGTGAAAGAGAGCACTGAACTGTGCGATACGAAGGGTTGGAAAATTAGCCGGGCGCAACCTCAGGTATTTCCAAACCGAGGGATTGAGTTTCTGATTGTCAAGACTATACTTTCGAGCTAAAATTAAATATTCCCGATTGAGCAACTTCATGTAATCCTCATTCAAGGGATGATCAATAAAACCAGCCTGTCCAAAGAGCAAAGCCTCTATTTGCAAAAGGCTATCACTGTGCTTTAAAAGAGTCTTGTAAGGCACAGCCTGTGACAACTGAAAAAACGGATCGTAATTAATTTTAAAACCGAAGTTTCGCGCAAGCAACTGATAAGTTATTTCCTCCCAGTCATTTTGGTTGTGATGAAAAAGTTGAACGACTCGCATTGCCTTATTCTCCAGTCGTTGCATCAATGCCTTGTCTAACATGGAAAGCTTGGTGAGGTCATCCACTGCGGGGAACAACTTTTCGCATGGAATGGAAGCGGGATTGTTTACGAGTTTCTTATACGCGTCAATCAGCGATTCATCCACCAATGTCTGCAATTCAAGAGTAGGCATCTCTGTGCGGTCGGCACGCAATACAGGTTTATCGTTTTGCCAAACTACATGAAGCACCACATTCTCATAGGCCTGATCTTTTTCATGATGATGATCTTCCCAGGCAGACGCTTTGGTGTGCATCTCCACCGTTCCCACCCAATCCAGATCACCAATTTTTATTTTTGCGTTGGAAAAATCAGGACCCGAGTTTTTATTGAGTATGCCGGGTTGGATAACTTGAATTTTCTCCCCAGTGGTCGTGCGCAAATCCTTCTTATTGAAGTATTGAAATTGCCAGACGTAGTAGAGAAAAGATTCGTGCATGCTTTAGGCTATGTTAATCGGAATGGCAGACACAAATTACAACTGCCGAAGGAGAAATCAACTAAAGACTGACAAGTATTCTTGCATTTCCTGCTGCACTTGAGATGCCGCTTTACTGGCTTCGGCCGCAAAATCAGAACCATCATTTGCATAAATAATAGCACGAGACGAGTTCACCAATAAACCGCATTCTTTATTCATGCCAGCCTTTGAGACTTCTTTCAAATCACCGCCTTGCGCGCCAACGCCCGGCACGAGGAAGAAATAATCGGGTGCTTGCTTTCGTATCTCTGCTATTTTATCGGCATGCGTGGCGCCCACTACATACATCAACTGGTCCGGACCCGCCCAGGATTGCGATCTACTGATCACTTCCTCATACAATTTTTTTCCGTTTCGCGATTCGAGCAATTGAAAATCTGAACTACCAGAATTGCTTGTGTGCGCCAATAAAATCACCCACTTGTTTTTAAATTCCAGAAAAGGCGTTACCGAATCCTTGCCCATATAGGGCGCCACGGTAATCGAATCGAAATTCATTTGCTCAAAGAAAGCCTTCGCATATAGCGAAGATGTATTTCCAATGTCACCACGCTTGGCATCGGCAATTGTAAAAATGTCTTTTGGAATATAGTCCAGTGTTTTTTGTAAGCTCTCCCAGCCTTTGGGACCGAGTGCCTCATAGAAAGCTATATTGGGTTTATAGGCAACGCAATATTTATGTGTGGCATCTATAATCTGTTTATTAAACTCATAAACAGGATCGTTTGATTTCAGTAAATGCTTTGGGATTTTCTGTAAATCGGTATCGAGCCCAACACACAAATAAGAAGATTTTTTTTTGATCTGAGTAAACAGCTCGGCTTTGGTCATAGGCACGAATTTAACCCAAAATTGTCAATAGGATTGACAATTTTTCCCTTCGGGCCGATGAAAACTGCTGAATCAGTTTATCGGGGTTAAACCCTGACATTGAAAATGAATAAAAATATTATCTAAGAATCAGAGATGAACCATTCATTTTCAATCCGTCAGCACACAGTGCAAAAAAGTCCAATGACTTTTTTGGGTTTAAAATAAAAAAGTCGTGCGGTTGGCACGACTTTGTCAATTAGTTATCTAATGTGTCTTATCTCAAATCGATCACTTCCACGCCTGGATATTTTTTCACATCAAATGCAAAATAAGCGTCTGTGATGGTTGCGTTAGGCGTGAATTTCGTAATCGTGTATTTGTATCTGTTTCCGGAACGATCAAACATGGTAAAGTTCTGAATGCTCTTGTCCTTTTTAGAAATGTTCATTCTGATTTTGAAATATTGAGCATCTTTCTTTTCGGGTACTAAATCAACCACATCGCATAAAACCCCCACCTCAGTGGCATCGCCCATGTGCAAATACTTAAATCCCTTTTTATATACATCAAAAATTTTGGACGGATTCAAATCATCAGAATTCGGATCGAAATTGTCAATGTTCACTTCCTTGGCCTCGGGCAAATAAGTCCATAGTGTTTTGCCGTCATTAATCACTTCTTGTTCCGGTAATACGAGGCGATATTTATCACCCTTCACGGTCATTTTACCCTTAAACTCTTCGTTGATTTTCTCCATCTCATTGGTGAGTGTGTAGGAGATATTGGCTTCAAACGCGGGGACCGCCTTATATTTTTTGCTCATGGCATCCAGCACCTCAAGCGCTTTGGGATCATACTGGGCCATCAGAATTTTTCCGGAAACGGCTAAAATCAGGGTAATAATGTATTTTTTCATGCTATTTTTTTTCGATCAGCTATTAGTACTATGTCTTTCATTCAATCCTTTCAATAATTGTTCCAAACTTAATTCATCTTTCACTAAAACCTCGCGGGCCTTTGAACCTTCAAATGCTCCCACTACCCCGGCAGCTTCCAATTGATCAATTAACCGGCCGGCTCTGTTATAACCCAACTTCAGCTTTCGCTGAATGAGTGATGTGCTTCCCTGCTGGTGCATGACCAGTAATCTGGCTGCCTCCTCAAACAATGCATCACGATCCGACAAATCCACATTGGATGGACCACCCTCGTCTTCGCCTTCAAACTCTGGCAACAGGTACGCGGAATCATATCCGCGCTGAGCGCCAATGAAGTCGCAAATCTTTTCAATCTCAGGCGTATCAACAAACGGACTTTGCAAACGAACAATCTCTGATCCTGATGAAAGCAACATATCGCCCTGACCAATTAATTGGTCGGCTCCGCCTGTATCGAGAATAGTGCGTGAGTCAATCTTTGACGTTACCTTAAAGGAAAGACGCGCAGGGAAGTTGGCCTTGATCACACCGGTAATAACATTCACCGAAGGACGCTGCGTAGCAACCACTAAGTGAATACCGATAGCACGGGCCAACTGTGCCAATCGTGCAATAGGTGTTTCCACTTCTTTGCCGGCCGTCATCATCAGATCGGCCAACTCATCTATCACCAACACGATGTAAGGCAAAAAGCGATGACCTTCTTTTGGATTCAACTTGCGCGCAACGAATTTGGCGTTGTACTCTTTTAAATTCTTGGCGCCCGCGTCCTTTAAAATCTCGTAGCGGTTTTCCATCTCAATACAAAGTGAATTGAGCGTGTATACTACTTTTTTTGTATCGGTGATAATCGCCTCCTCGCTGTTGGGGAGCTTGGCGAGATAATGTCGTTCTATCTTACTGAATAAAGACATCTCTACTTTCTTCGGATCGACCAAGACAAACTTCAGTTGACTTGGATGCTTCTTATACAGAAGAGAAGTAAGGATCACATTTAATCCAACTGACTTTCCTTGTCCCGTTGCACCCGCCACCAGCAAGTGAGGCATCTTGGCCAGATCAATTACCATCAATTCATTGGAGATGGTTTTACCAATAGCAATGGGAAGGTCTTTGTCTGTTTTTTGAAAACGTTCTGAACTCAGCACCGAACGAATGCTTACCATTTCACGATTCTTGTTCGGCACTTCAATACCAATTGTTCCCTTGCCGGGAATAGGTGCGATGATACGAATGCCCAAAGCCGACAAACTCAACGCAATGTCATCTTCAAGATTTTTAATTCGTGAAATCTTGATACCGGCTTCAGGAACGATCTCATAAAGAGTAACCGTTGGGCCGATAGTAGCTTTTATGCTTTGAATACCAATCTTAAAATTGGTGAGTGTACTGAGAATGCGATCTTTATTTTGATTGAGTTCTTCCTGCGTTACCTGAACTTTGCTGACTTCATACTCATTCAATAGCTCAAGCGGTGGAAATTTATAACTACTCAGATCAAGTGTTGGATCATACAATCCTTTCTCATCTACCAGTTGCTCGGCAAGAATTTCGGTATCCGTTTTAGGTTCCTCAACAAAAAACGTTGGCTCTGCTTTTGGCTTCTCAGGTTTTTTGGTTGGTTCAATATCCAACTTCAATTCCTGCACAAGGGGCACCGGCTTTTCTTCCGGAGTTGTCTTGAGCACCAATACAGGATCTGGCTCTTCTTCTTTTTGCAAGGGCCAGTTGTCAGAATCTTCTGTGTACGTTGGTTTAAACTTAAGATCATCTTCTTCAGGCAGCAGCGCTTCATTGCCCATTGGCTTCGGATCTTTTACCTGAAAAGCATTGATGGTAGTGACGTTGAAGAAATAGATGATAAAAATAAAAAGAGAAAGTATCAGCACAAGAAATGTTCCCCATCCTAAAAGTCCATCGGATATCCGGGCCAATTCATAACCAAGACCTCCACTTAAGAAACTTATCTCGGTTACACCGGAAATACTATGGGTGATGTAACCCAACAACAGGCTTAACCACAATCCCGCGAAGACGGATAAAATAAAAACAGAGAAGATGGGAAGCAGCTCGCGTTTGAAGACCATTCGAAAGCCAATGAGAAAAAGTAATGGAGCGATGAAGAATGCTGAAATACCGAGCCACTTAAATATCAGGTAGTGTGAAGTGATTGCGCCATACAGGCCCAGCCAGTTCTCAGCTTCCTTGCCCGATTCAACAAGTCCGCTCTCGCCCAATGCCTCTACAACACTCTGATCGGCTTTGCCGGTGAAGAGATAGGAGATGAAAGCGGTGAACAAATAAAGGGAGATGATTAACAAAAAGAATCCTGCCGCAAGCGTGAAGCGCGGATCTTTAAAAAACGAAAAGCTGAAATTGAATTTTGATTTACTGCTGCCGCTTTTTGCTTTCTTTTCCTTTTCGGGTTTCTTGAATGTGTTGGACTTGTAGGTGTTTTCTGCCATTAGTTAAAAAAGTACTCAAAAGTAAGGAAAAAACAGCGTATCAATAAAGCCTCGATGCCCGCAGACTTTTATTGATATGTTTTCAAAATGGCCTTGTTAATTCGCTTGACGAACGATGGCCCTTCATACACAAAACCGGTATATACTTGAAGGAGATCGGCACCGGCTGCAATTTTTTCAATTGCATCGTCTGCACTCATGATCCCTCCTACTCCGATAATCGGAAAATCTTTGCCAAGACCAGAACGAAGAAACGAAATCACTTGCGTGGATCGATTCGTAAGTGGCTTGCCACTGAGGCCGCCCATACCTATTTTCTCCACCTCGCTTTTAGGCGTGATCAAATGATCTCTTGATATGGTGGTGTTTGTAGCGATCACACCATCTGTTTTGGTCTCCAGTAAAATCTCGATGACGTCCTTCAGCTGACTTTCGTTCAAGTCGGGTGCAATCTTTAATAAAACAGGTTTTGGCTTTTCTTTGGCGAGGCTCAGAGCCTTGACACCCGACAATAATTTTTTCAGAGGTTCCTTCTCTTGCAGTTCGCGAAGATTAGGTGTATTGGGCGAGCTAACGTTCACAACAAAATAATCAACCACCGGATAAAGTGCTTCAAAACAAACTTTATAATCTTCAAATGCCTGTTCATTCGCTGTGACTTTATTCTTCCCAATATTGCCGCCTACAATTACTTTTTTGGTGGCAGATATTTTCTTGAGTCGCTCAACGGCAGCTTGCACGCCCTCGTTGTTAAAACCCATTCGGTTAATGAGTGCGCTATCCTGAGGCAAACGAAATAGTCGCGGTTTGTCATTGCCTGGTTGCCCCTTTGGTGTGAGCGTTCCAATTTCAATAAATCCAAAACCAAAGCAGGCAAGTTCGTTGATGAGTCGGGCATCTTTATCAAAGCCAGCAGCCAACCCAACGGGATTGGGAAAATGAAGTCCAAGAATTGTTTTCTCAAGTCGCTTATCGCGAATTGTAAAACAAGAAGTCAAAATTGCGTTGACACCAGGAATGTTTCCCAGCAGACGCAACATGCTGAAAGTAAAGTGATGAATAGACTCTGGCGCAAAAAGAAAAAGGACGGGGCGAATGAAAAATGAATACATGAGTTACTTCTTACCCTTTGTCTTTGGCTTGTTTGGAAATTTTTTAAATCCCTTATCCAACACCTGATCCACCTGTGTCTCGAGATTATTATTAGTGAAACTTGTCACAGCATTTATTCGCCAAATGAGGTTATCACTCCTGTCATTGAGGTCGATTACAAAACTCCCCTCGCTATAATCCTGCATGACAGCGCCCTGCGATTGAACTCCCGGTGTGCCACCTAGCGGACCTGCATTAAAAACAGACGAGCGCGCCATCGACCCTATAATATAAGAGACTACCAAATGTGCTCCGGAATCCACGCGTTGAAGTCCTTTCTCCTTTAATTCTATTTCGATGAGGCGGTTTACAATTGCGCGCGTCTTGGCCTCATCCAGTGTTTGCTTGTCTTTGGGCGTAATCACTTCTCCTTCGCCAAACTGAAAGGTCTTATACGCGCTCATGTCTTTTTTCTTATTGTACTCCACTTCAATAGTTTGAGCCATTAAAGCGGTGCTCACAAAAAGAAGACTGGAGATTATTAAAAATTTCATCGTGCAAAGATAATTAAAAATGAGCGTTAATAGTTACGATATCATCAACTGCGCGGATGAAAATCTTTGATCACTTGCTTCAAATAATCACGATCGAGGTGCGTGTAAATTTCGGTGGTGGTGATCGATTCGTGACCCAGCATTTCCTGAACAGCCCGCAGATCCGCACCACCTTCAATCAGATGCGTGGCAAAGGAATGGCGGAAGGTATGCGGACTGATTTTCTTTTTCAGTCCAATCCTGGCTGCCAGATCTTTGATGATGAGAAAAACCAACACGCGCGTCACTTTCTTTCCTCTTGGATTTAGAAACACATAACCTTCAAAACCTTTTTGTATCGGAATATGAACGCGTATCTCTTCGAGATAAATTTTCAAATACTTCAACGCATCGCGACCGATGGGCACCAACCTTTCTTTATTACCCTTACCAATCACACGCAGAAATCCAATATCAAAATAAACGTTATCGATTTTTAACTCGACCAACTCCGACACTCGAAGCCCAGAGCTGTATAAGGTTTCCAGCATCGCTCGGTTGCGCGCACCGGCAGGTGTAGAAAGATCAATAGCCTCCAATAATTTTTCTATCTCAGGATACGAAAGTGTGTCTGGTAACTTTCGTCCCAACTTTGGGCCTTCGAGAAGAGTTGTGGGGTCTTTGTCCAGGAGCTCCTCAAATAGCAGGTATTTATAGAATCCTTTCACACCGGAAAGAATACGGGCCTGACTGTGAGCGCTCATACCCAATTCATTCACATACTGCACAAAGCCCTGAAGGTGTTTGTATGTGACCTGCATCGGACTTAAGCCCCGGTACTTCATCTCTACAAATTGGCTCAGCTTTTCCACATCGCGGAGGTAAGCTTCAATGGAATTTTCCGAAAGAGATCGCTCCAGCTTGAGGTAGCTTTTAAATTGTTTGATATGGAAATCCCAGGTCAACGAGAAACAAAATTTAGTCAACACAAATGTGCAAATTATTTTAACTTGCTCTCATGAAAATACAAATCATCAACGGACCTAATCTTAATTTACTGGGCAAGCGCGAACCAGATGTATACGGCAACACTGACTTTGAATCTTTTTTTAAAAAACTTCAATCCAGTTTTAAAGCAGCCGAGTTGTTTTACTATCAATCGAACGTGGAGGGTGAGATCATCAACAAACTACACGAAGTTGGATTTAGTTACGATGGCATTATTCTCAACGCGGGCGCTTATACCCACACCTCCGTTGCCATTCACGATGCCATTGGAGCGATAAAGACGCCCGTTGTAGAAGTTCACATCTCCAACGTGTATGCGCGCGAAGAATTTCGCCATAAAAGTTTGATCACCTCAAAGTGTATTGGATTGATTACCGGCTTTGGCCTGGAAGGATATGCGATGGCATTGGCCTATCTGGTGAATAAATGATGTTAGTTAGTAATCGCTTGCTATGATCTCCTTCTATCCCGGCCCCTCACGCGTGTATGATGACGTGCCCAGATATGTGAAGCAAGCCCACAAGAAAGGCGTGTTGAGCATGAATCATCGCAGTGCGGAGTTCATAGAGCTTTCGAAGGAAACGATTGCTTTGTTAAAAGATCGATTAAACATTCCAAAAGACTATACCGTTTTTTATACAAGTTCAGCAACAGAATGCTGGGAAATCATTGCACAATCAATCATCGCAAAAAAAAGTGCACACTTATATAATGGTGCCTTTGGCGAAAAATGGTTCAACTATACCAAACGACTTCGTCCTGCATCGCAAGAGTTTGGTTTTAAACATGATACCCTGATTGATCCTAAGAAATTAAGCTTTAAAGACAGCGAAGTCATTTGCATCACACAAAACGAAACCTCCAATGGCACGCAGGTATCAAACGCTATTATCGCCTCCATCAAAAAGAATCATGCAAAAGCGTTGATCGCAGTAGATGCCACTTCCTCGATGGGAGGAATTGCGCTGGACTTTAAATCAGCAGATGTTTGGTTGGCGTCTGTGCAGAAATGTTTTGGCTTACCAGCTGGGCTGGGAATTATGGTGTGCTCGCCTGTCGCCATCGCCAGAATAAAAAAGGTAAATGAGAACACGCACTATAATAGTCTTGTTTTTATGAACGAGATGATGGAGAAATGGCAGACTCCATTTACCCCAAATGTGATGGCTATTTATTTATTAAAGTGCGTATTAGAAAATAGCCAGAGCATTTCGCAGGTTGATAAAAAAATAAAAAATCGTCAGGCGGAGTGGCAATCTTTCTTTGCAAGCTCAAAGCGACTATCATTATTTTCTCAAAACCCCGCCACGCTTTCCAACACCGTGATTACGATAAAAGGAGAACCAGATCACATCAGCAAAATAAAAAAAGACGCGAAAGCCAATGGCCTGCTGTTAGGTGATGGATATGGAGATCTTAAAATCAACACGTTTCGGATTGCCAACTTTCCTGCGCTGAAGAACCGCGAAATCGCAAAGCTCAAAAGCTTTCTTACTCACTATCTGTAAAGCTCTTCTTCCCATCACCGGCTAGGCCAAGTAAGAATGATTTAATTCGTTCTATTACCTGACTATTGTCATGGTTGGATAGTTTGATTCAACTGTAATTGGATTGTTTTTAATCCATGACACTACTCTTCAAAGTCGCGCTGTTGCTTTCGTTTGGAATGTTCATCATTCCAAAAAACTGGAAGTACTTACTTGCCTTACTGGTGCAAGTCATGCTGATCATTCCTACCTCTACGTGGGCCGTGACCGTTTTGAAAACCAACACACTGCTGATTGATCTTGGTGTAAGCACGTGGAGTGGACCTATCGTACTCACCATTGATTCCTTGAGTGCCTTCTTTATGCTGGTCATCAACCTGATCTGTTTGTGCGGAATCATTTATGCGAGTGGCTACCTAAAACCTTATGTTCCTAAAAAAAGATCAGTCTTCATCTCGTTGCATTTATTCAGTTTCGCCTGGCTGCACGGTGCCATGCTACTGGTTGTGTCGATGCGTGATGGCATTGGCTTTCTGCTAGCTTGGGAGTTGATGTCCTTGTTCTCGTTCGTGCTGGTGATCTTCGAAGCACAAAAGGAGGCTACGTTAAAAACCGGAATCAACTATCTCCTGCAAATGCACCTGAGCTTTGCCTTGATCATGTTAGGATTTTTAATCGCGGGCAATCAAACAGGCGACTTAAGTTTCAACGGAGTTGCCACCTTCTTTTCGCAGAATAAAAACGCTCCACTATTTCTGGTATTCCTGGCCGGCTTTGGCATCAAGGCGGGATTCATTCCGTTTCACTCATGGCTTCCACGCGCCCACCCCGCTGCACCTTCGCACGTTTCGGGCGTGATGAGTGGCATCATGATCAAGATGGGCATCTACGGAATCTTCCGCATCACCTTCATGCTACAAAATGATTTAATGATGATCGGAATTATTGTGTTGGCTATGGGTTTAGTGTCCGGTTTGCTGGGGGTGATCATGGCCATCATGCAACATGATCTTAAAAAACTATTGGCCTATCACAGCATCGAAAACATTGGCATCATTGGCATTGGAATAGGAATGGGTATTCTCGGCAAGGCTTCGGGCAACAATTATCTAATGATCTTCGGGTTTGCTGGCGCGCTGCTTCACAATCTCAATCACGCGCTTTTCAAGTCGCTATTGTTCTTCTCAGCCGGCAACATCTACTATGCTACACACATGGTGAACATGGAAAAACTCGGTGGGCTGGGTAAAGGTATGCGCTATACATCCTATGCGTTTTTGATCGGTGCGCTGGCGATTAGCGGCATTCCTCCATTCAATGGATTTATTTCTGAGTTTCTCATTTACAGCGGAGTGGTTACCGAGCTGTCTAACTCCACGTTCATTGTATCCATCATGGCAATCGCATGTGTGCTGGGCCTCGTGCTCATTGGCGGGCTTTGTGTGTACTGCTTTACAAAAGCATTCGGACTAAGTTTCCTCGGCACGCGCAGACAAGTGACCTACACCGAACCGAAAGAGGTGCCGCCAATTATGTTAGTTCCGGCCATTATCCAAATCTCAGTTATTGTCGGAATTGGGTTGATGCCGGCTTTTTTTGGAACTACGGTGATCAACATTGTTCAAACTGAGTTGCACACTTCCTCACCCGACATCACCGCGACTGCCATTCAATCGCTCAGCACGATCGGCCACGTAAATATTTTATTGATCACAGTCATTGCGGTGATTATGGCAGCGAGAGCCTGGCAACAATCGAAAGTTAAAATTGAAGCAGGACCAACATGGGGCTGTGGTTATTCCGCAGGAGATTTTCGTCATCAATACACACCTACTTCTTATGCCGACAGTCTTCGCGAGTTAGTTAATCCTGTAATTGATTATCACAGCAACTATCAATCGTTTCCAAAGGAAGAAATCTTTCCGCGAAAGAAAGAATTCCATACTGAAACAAAAGATTTGGTAGAAGAGAAAACCGTGCTGAGCTGGGTGCATGTTATCGTCAACAATCTGCCAAAGGCTGGCATTGCTCAATCAGGACTTATTAACCATTATTTGATTTATCCCTTGTTGTTTCTCGTGTTCATTGGCTTTTTAATTCTATTAAACGTTTTATAAAATGCTTTCTCTTGCGCTCATCCTGCTAGCGTCCATTTATTTCCCCGGAGTAATTGTGAAAGTGAAAGCTCTTTTCAGCGGGAGAAAAGGTCCCGGAATTCTGCAGCCTTGGTTTGATATTTTTCGTCTCCTAAAAAAAGGAAACGTGTACAGCGCGTCATCGGGTTTTGTCTTTCAGATAGGCGCACCCATTTATCTGGGCACAGCATTAGTAGCCGCTCTGTTAATTCCGTTTGAAGAAACAGATGCATTGTTTTCCTTTTCCGGTGACTTTGTGTTGTTCGCTTACCTGTTGGCTCTCGGAAGATTTTTGATCATCATCAGCGCGCTGGATGTTTCAAGCGGATTTGAAGGAATGGGTGCCAACCGCGAAGCCTTTTATTCGATGCTGATGGAGCCCGCTTTCTTTATTCTCATGGGTTCACTGGTGATGTTTACGGGCCACACGTCCTTTCACGATGTGTTTGCCAGTCTCCATTTCAACGATTACTTCTCCGCCATCATTGCCATCATTGCTGCGTATGTGCTGGCCAATATCACGTTGGTTGAAACAAGTCGCCTGCCGGTTGATGATCCATTGACACACCTTGAGCTAACCATGGTTCACGAAGTGATGGTATTGGATCACAGTGGTTTTGATTTAGGTATCATCAAAGCCACCAACAATCTTAAGTTCGTTCTCTTCAGCACGCTGTGCGCGGATTGTATCATTCCTCAGTCATTAGATCTGTGGCTGAGAATTGTTCTGTTTTTAATAAGTCAAGTCGTATTTGCAGCTGCCATCGGTTGGTATGAATCTTTCAGGGCACGAAATAAGATGGCTATGAATGCTCAGTTCATCCTGTCTATTAACGCAGTTGCGTTGATTTTAATTTTTGTGGCCATTATCATCAAAAATAAAATATAAGCCGTGGTAAATTTTCTAATCGTTGTCTTCATCATCACGCTCATCTACCTCTCGAAGGTAGAGATGATTAAAACCTATTTTTCGCTAATGGCGCTGCAGGGCATTATCTTATTTGGCCTCGCCTACTTCGAATTAAAAGAACTGGACATTCTTCACCTCGTCTTCATCTTGCTGGAAACTCTGATCTTCAAGACTTTTTTTGTTCCGTATTTTCTTCAGCGTATCACGAAGACCCACGTTCATCGTCATCACAACGGTCCGATGAAAGGTTACTACTCCGTTCTTATGACAGGATTTATTATCATCGGTTGTTTTATGATCTCGTATCTGATTCATGACGAATTGAAAGCCGATGCCGATAAGCAGGTAAAATATTTCACAGCTGCTATCTCCTCCATCATGGTGGGTTTGTTTATCGCTATCAGCAATCGGGAACTGGTCACTCATTTGATTAGCTATCTCGTGATTGAGAACGGAATTTTTCTGTTATCCATTGCCCTCGGCAGTGAGATGCCCATGTTTGTTAACTCGGCTATCCTGCTGGATATTTTCACCAGTGTATTGATCATGGGGGTATTCTTCAACAGAATGAAGGACTACTTCCCTCATGCCAATACACAGCACTTATCTCAACTTAAAGATTAATGAGATGATCTTTGTATTCTTCATCATCACAATTGTTCTCTCAGTAGTGGCCTACTTTGTGAGAAACAGAAACATAAGTCATTCCATCGTTTTCTTGTTTGTCGTGGTGATGATGGTGTTGGGTGTGTATCTGACGCGCGTAGCCGGACAAACCCTGAACGATTATTTTTTCAGCGACCGGCTTGGCCTGATCTTCTACATCATCCTGATTATTGTGAGCCTGTTCTCCGCCATTCACTATGTAAAGTTTGTCAGCAATCGAAACGTGAAGGCAGCTGACGTGGCGATGCACAATGCGGGCACGATCTTCTTTACCGGTGCAATGGTGGGTGTGTTGTTCACTTCGCACTTCGGCATTCTCTGGGCATTTATGGAAGCTACCACGTTGGGCGCCTCCATTCTCATCTATCATAACCGCAATCAAGATGCACTCGAAGCTACCTGGAAGTATTTATACGTTTGTTCCATCGGAATTGCATTAGCCTTTGCTGGTGTTTTGTTTCTGGGATTTGCAGCCCAACAATTGGGACATGTGAATTTTTCATTCGCGGCAATCAAGGCAGAAGCAGCAGGCTACAACACCATCTGGTTAAAAGCTTGCTTCCTGCTCATCTTAACCGGCTTCAGTGTGAAGATGGGCCTCGTTCCATTATTCAATGTAGATATTGATGCGAAAGATGCCTCGCCTTCACAAGTAGGCGCCAGCCTTTCATCTGTGCTGATGAACGCTGGCTTCGTGGCCATTTATCGTTTCTACGAAGCCTTCTCCACCACCAGCATTTTACCGTGGATGAACAAACTGTTACTCATCACGGGATTGCTAACACTTTTCTTTGCGGCCGTCTATTTGTTGCGCGTGAAAAACGTTAAGCGCATGTTTGCGTATTCCAGCATGGAGCATGCATCGCTTGTCATCATCGCTTTTTCTTGCGGAGGTCTCGGCTACTTCGCTGCCGTGTTGCACCTGATCATGCACTCGCTGGTGAAGTCGAGCTTGTTCTTTCAGGTTTCGCAAATGCACAGGATCTTTAGCAGTAAGCTGGATGAAAACATCGGAAGTTACTTGAGAGTAAATCCATTGGGTGGAATTGTCATGCTGCTCGGCTTTCTGTCCATCATTGCCATGCCGCCTTCCGGCATGTTGATCTCTGAACTTTATTTGTTCCAGGCGTTGATGGCGCATAACTATTGGTGGATCGCCATCATCGTGTTGCTGCTTGTGTTGATTATCATTTATGGGTTGGCCGTAAAAATGTTGGGCATCATCTTTTTGAAGAAGAGCAATGCGCACATTAACATGGAGGGCGCCACTCCTTACGAGTCGGCCTTGCAACTGGCGTTGATCGTGCTGGTATTCTATATCGGCCTATTCCGACCAACGCTTGTTGTTGAAAGTATTCAGCTGGCCATTCAATCGTTACCCGTTTAACTATGGAAATGTCAAACGCATTTGCTTCCATCAAAAATCAGGACACGATACGTCTTGCCGATATTCCAGTGATCAGCTACGAACGGTTTTACTCAACCGTCATCGAGTTGATGAAGTTGCCGCAGATTCATTGTGCCAACTACTACGCTTATCGCGATGGCGATTCACTTATTTTTATTTGCCTGCTGGCTGACGATCTGACACATGACATTAAAGTATTCACTCATCGTCAATCACATTCGGAAAAAATAAGAATCAAATCAATCACGCAAGAGGTGTATGCGTTTCATTTTTTTGAACGAGAGATTGCAGAAAATTTTAATGTCGAGTTTACCGATCATCCATGGCACAAGCCGGTGCGTTATGCATTTGATCGGGCCGACAGAAGCAAGGTAATTAACAACTATCCATTTTATAAAATAGAAAGTGACGAGCTGCATGAAGTAGGCGTTGGCCCTATACACGCTGGTGTAATTGAGCCGGGACACTTCCGCTTCTTGTGCAATGGCGAAACCGTTCTTCATCTTGAAATTCAACTGGGCTGGCAACATCGCGGCATTGAAGATCTTTTCCTGAAAAAACCTACACTCTTACAGCGAACGATACTTTCGGAAAGTATAGCAGGCGATACCGCTGTTGGCCATGCCGTTGCCTTTGCCACTTTAATGGAAAGTCTTGGCTCAGTTAAGGCAAGCGACTCGTTGCAGATTGAACGAACCATTGGGCTTGAGCTTGAAAGAATTGCCATGCACATTGGCGACCTGAGCAATATGTGCATCGGTCTTGCTTATCAATTGGGTGCATCTGTCTTCGGTGCTTTACGAACACCCACTATCAACTATTCGCAACTGTGGTGTGGCAATCGTTTCGGCAAAGGATTGGTTCGCGTGGGTGGCACGCATTATCCACTGACAGCACCGTTGATTGAATCATTGGAAAAATTTCTATCAAATTTTGAAGAGCGTTTTCATACGATGGCTGAAAAAATGTTTTCGCTTTCAAGTGTGTTGATGAGAATTGAAAACATTGGAACAGTCACTCCTCAACAAATGCAGATGATCGGGGCTGTTGGCATGACAGCAAGAATGACCGGCATTCAACGCGACCTGCGAAAAACACATCCTTCCATCGGATATCAGTTAGCCGCCTGTGATCCTATTTTCGAAATTAACAGCGGAGACGTATGGGCGCGGGCCGCTTTACGCAGAAAAGAAATTACCGAATCGATTGACTACATCCGAACGCTGATTAAAAAATTAAAAGTATCAGGTCCATCGTCTTCAAAACCTGTTTCAGAAAATAATTTGAGATTAATGCCTGATTCGTTAACCGTTTCAATGATTGAAGGATGGCGAGGCGAAATCTGTCACAGTGCAATTACCAACCAAGACGGACTCATCCATCACTATAAAATCAAAGACCCGTCCGTACACAACTGGCTGGCGCTGGCTCTTTCATTGCGAGATCTGGAGATATCCGACTTCCCCATCAACAACAAGAGTTACAACTTAAGTTACTGCGGTCACGACCTTTAATGATATCGCCATGCTTTTTCAGGAAATAGAAATATTACAACAACACGGTAAGCAATTCATATCCGATGTTACTAAGCCACAGTTGCCGGGCCCGTTCAAAGGTCGCCCGGAAATCAGCCTTGAAAAAATCAATGAAGATGAACTGGCAGCGCTGTGCCCAACCGGTGCCATTGGCAAAGCACCCGTTAGCATTGACATGGGCAAGTGCGTGATGTGTGGTGAATGTGCTTTTGCTTTCCCGCACAAAATTAAGTTCACCACCGATTATAAAATTGCCACCAATGTTCGTGATCGGTTGATTGTGAAAGAAGGTGATCATCATCCCATTTCATTAGATGAAAACAAAATCCGCAGCGAGATTCATTCCTTGTTTGGACGCTCGCTGAAATTAAGGGAAATATCAGCTGCAGGTTCCAATGCCGATGAAGCCGAACTCAATGCATGTGGCAATGTGAATTTCGATATGGGAAGATTTGGAATTGAGTTTCTTGCTTCACCTCGTCATTGCGATGGGATTGTGATCACAGGTCCGATTTCCGAAAACATGGCCGAGGCCGTGCAGATTTGTTATGATGCCGTTCCATCGCCAAAGCTCTTGATACTGGCCGGCAGCGATGCCATCAGTGGTGGTATCTTCTCCGGCAGTGGCGCGCTCAACAGAAGTTTCCTTTCAAAATATGAAGTTGATCTGTTTGTTCCCGGCAATCCGCCACATCCACTCACGTTTGTAAACGGAGTGCTTCAGCTAATCCGAAGTAAAAAGTAACAAGCCTCGTTTGTTGATAAAGCTTGTTACCTTTCTTTCTAATTCTTACGAGGAGCGATACGCCATTTCATAAATGGATTTCACGTGAGGTCCGAGGAACACCCGCGCATAAATCCGAATGATCGCCAGACCATCGATAATAAAACATAACGAAACCACAGTGGCTAAAACGGGTTGATCTTCATGGATATGGGTAAAGATTAAGTCCTCACCCACAAATGTTGGCGTAATTGGAAAACCTGAAACACCTAAACAAGCCAGCAGAAATACCAACGCAAATCTGGGGTGCTTATAAGAGTGTCCGTGAAATTGATCGAGGTCCACACTGCCTTCATGAATTTTCAAGGAGCGCAACACCAGAAATCCCAACACGCCTGACACGGCTATGCCACTTAAATAAATATGAATTTGATCAAACGTGAAGTGTTCATTGAAAGCAATCGCCAACGCTATCCAAAAATGAGTCATCACAATCAGCAGCCAGCTCAGGCGCGCGTGCTTTCTTTCGCTAAATGCTTTTAGCACCATCACCAGTGCGATCACCGAAAAAAAGATAGCAAGATAGTGTTCCAGTGCGTCTGCTATTAATTGTTCATTATACACCACAAATAAGCCAATCAGATAAGCAGGCACCACTACCATCAACACGCCATTAAACGTGAGGAAGTCAAGCTTTCTTCCCATCCACTTCAGCGGATTCCATAAATACCGATACATGAACGAATCCAGGTTCCATTCTTTCAGGCACAGCATATAAACTGTGTATTCAATTTTTTTCGGAAGAGAATCTTCGATCGTTTGCTGACGCGGAACAAAATTGTAGAACTGCTCGCGTATTAAATAACTCACCACCGAAGGGGAAACGAGAAGCTGATACGTTCTTAAGAAAGCGTTACCGGCAAAATGAAACAACGCCATTTTTTCGAAGCCAGCTGCCACCTCAATAAAAATCAAACCAATCTGTGCAATAGACGAGTAGGCAATCTGGCTTTTAACAGATGATTGCACACGCGCGATACCCGTTGCCACAAAGCTTGTTGCCAATCCCATCAATACGATAAGAATTCTTACCGACAATTGGTGATCCCAAAACGGAAAGGTACGCAGCAAGAGGAATACGCCCAGATGAACAGAAAGGGAACCATAAAAAATGGCGCTTGATGGTGTTGGCCCTTCCATGGCACGTGGCAGCCAGAATGAAAAAGGAAGCTGCGCTGATTTTGCTGCTGCTGACAGCAGAATCATGAGGGAAATAAAAATTCCGATCCAACTGTGATTCAGAATATGTTCGTGCACCAGCTCATAGTCATTTAACTTTTGAAACGTGATGTTTTCGTGAAAGAGGTGGTGCGTCATCCACATGGCTAAAATCAAACCCACATCACCAATGCGATAAATAGAAAATACTTTCACGGCATTTTTCACCGGCAAATAACGATCGCGATAGAACGCAATGAGCAGAAAGGAAGAAATACCTAATATCTCCCATCCAATAAACAGTGTCTCCAGATTGCCGGAGAAAATGGCCAGGTTATAACCCAAATAGAATAACAGAATCGTATTGAAAAATCGCTTGTAGCCACCTTCCCGATGCATGTAATACCGGCTGTACACCGTCACGAGAAAAGTCAACACCGCTCCCACAATCAGGTAAACCGCGGTGATCTTATCAAAATAAAAATCTACAAAAAAAGAATAGTCGGTGGTTTCGTAGATGACAATGTCTTTCAGGTTCAGCGTGGGATGTCCCTGCCACATCCAATAAATAAAGAATACAGAAGCGCCAAACAAGTGAGCTCCAACTGATGTATAGGCTACGCTGGACATGAGTGACTCCGCTTTTCGGGGCACAAATAAACTCGCCATAAAACCTAGCAGCGGAAGGAGTATAAAAAATTGAAGTGCGATGGTCATGTCAGTATTCGTTAGAGATTAAGCACACCGGCAGGTTGTCCTGACTGGTTTCGATCAAATGTTCAACATCCGGTACCACCTCTACTTTTTTCTTCAGTGTCCGATAGGTAGTAAATGTTCCATCACCAAATAATGAAAGCTCATGTGTTTCCGGATGAATCACCACGAGGCGCACCCAATCATTAATAAACCATTCGTACATATCGGCTGCCTTTTGGATGGTTTGCAAAACTACCTGTGGAAAATGTTCGACAATAATCAACAGGCGAACGGGATCGTGCACTTCAATCATCTGACTTGGCAAGCCCGGACGCAGATCACCATCAATGCCATTTGCAACGCCAAACAGGCCCATCACATTGTGTGGAAGCTTTGTTCCGGCTCCCAACTTTTGATTGTCAACACGCGAGAAGAAATATTCCAAATTAATGCCACCGCACACGGGGCCGAGTGGCTTCATGATATTGGTCAATAATTTTCCGTCAGGATCGATTCGATAATCATACGAGTTCATAAAAGATCTCCTGTCGAGAAACAAATCCCGGGTGATGTCTCTCCGGCCAACAATGCACAGCGCGTTTGTGGCATGGTTCAATTCTGGCCGAGGCTCAAACAATGACACCGACCGGATTCGAATTTTTTCGTGAATGATTTCCGGAGGAAGAGTGGTGTCAACCGATTCAAATCTTCTGGATCGCTCTCTGGCATTTAAATCCAACGCCCGTTCAAAAACGGATTCATTTTGGCGATGATACGCTACATTGATTGCCGAGAGTGCATCCTCATCAAAAAAAATAACCTCGTCACGAGTGGTGTCATGAAGGCCACCAACAAATTGCGTGTCGTCTGGAATCACCAAACCATTAGCGGCTAAAATTTTTCTAACCTCGCGGTGGTTGATCATGTAGCACATCACGCGTGAATTAACAGAACCTGCCCTGCCCGAGCACGCGCCACAGTCATAAGCTGCATAGTGCGGATTGTTAACGCTACTTGATCCATGCGAAACGATGTATACCAGCGGGGCAAAATCTTTTACCAGACCAATGCTTCTCAATAATCCTTCGGCACGCATAGCCATTTCTGCTATGGTAAATCCAACCTGCAAATCATTCTCCCGCTCTTCCAGATGTTTGTTTTCAATGGTCAGGCGCGATGTCTTATCCATGTGCTTAAAGGACGATGCCGTAGCGGGCCCCATGGAGGGTCTGAAAATATTTATGAATAATCGCAGCGCTGCCCAGAAGCCCAGCGTTTGTGAAATTAACCAACCACGAAACAGCGAATGCGATTGTTTGGAAAAGTGAATGTCTTGTTCCCTTTTCCGGGCACCACCCTCTTCTTTGATCAGATGCCGCGGTGTCACCGGCCAGGGGCAAAGCTTTGAATAGAACTTACCGTTCTCTGGCTGAAAGAAAAATTCAACATTAAAGAATCCTGGTGTTCCGTAAGTTTCACACGCGGGGTCAATTTTTTCCAGATAACGTCTCAACGAACATTCGCGGTCGTCAATGCAAAACATGGCTTGAAAGGTTCTCTTCTCCGGTGCCTGTATTTCTTTCTTCGGAGTTAATATTCCCGCCAGTACTTCATCATAGTACGTCCATTCAAAGGCTTCTTGCCACAGCGTGATGACTTCATGAAATTCGGTTACGGCAACATCTGAAAATAATTCTACCGGGCGATTCGCCAACCGGGTGCTCAGGGGGGACCACTCATCACCAAAATGAAGATCGAGTGCATCAATCTCCAGCAACAATTCAAAAATAATCAACTCACGCGTGGTGATTTTCTTGCGATCCAACAAGGTGTGTGGCACGTCTTCAACTGTAGAAACCATGCCTGACCAACCCTGATGGGCAAACTGCTGATCAAATAAATAATGTTTGTACAAGGAGGCATCTCCTACCAGTATGTTCAACAACGAATCAATCTCACATGTACCGTCAAGTAAAAGAGTTCGCGCTCTTTTGGTTTTAAAAAAACTAGTGAAGCTGTTCTTTTCCATCTCGCGAATAGAATCCAGGAAACTGGTGTTCCAAACGGGAAAGCTCCACATAGAAATTCCCTGATCGAGATAACTGCATAGTGTGCGAAACAATAAGGGGTGAACCATCGAGTCCAGGTCGATGTGATATACTCTCTTCCAGTTGGAACGCAACGAGCCAAGTCGCGGCAACGGTTGCCTATCGAAATGTTTCTGTAGTAATTTCGTCTTCCACTCTTCCACAGATTCTTTTCCTTTGCTCCTTGCGATAACATCTTCCAGCACATCCTCACGGATGCGGTGGCTGCTGTAGAGTGATCTGAATTCGTGAAGCGAAAGCGTGACACGATACCCTAGAATTCCCGAAGCATTGCGGAGCGCCTGATGAAATTTTTGAGTTTGAAAGGCGTGAAGAGTATTATGATGAATAAAATCTTTTAACGGGGACTGGGCAGGCAAATAATGTTTCAGTTCATGCAGCACATCATGCTCGTTGAAAGCAATTTGGTTCGGTAATGCCATATTCTGTTGAAAAAATGAGTCGTTCTTAATTGGTAGAAGCTACCTACCTACAGAGGTGCCCGGGCGGACAATCAACAGAGAATTCCTTCTCACAGAAGGATTTCTGTTTTTGCGGTCTCTTCAAATCAGATAACTACAATGGAGCTCAAACAAAGGAGCTGCACAGGCAAGTTTGTGATAATAATAGCCTTTATAAACCAGCGATTGACAGGCGATGTGCGTGCGCGAATGATTGGACAAGTCGGTAATGAAAGGCGCATCAAATGTGCGCATGCTCAGTTCCTCATGATCGCGCTCCTCCTGCTCTTTGAGAAAAACAGGCGAGGTAATCGAGCTGTGTATGGGCGCCCATGCTGCCAGGTCATCCATGGTACTAGCTCCGCTGGCAACCACTGAAAGGACGGTCGGGGAAACAAACTGAAATAGGAAAAGCGCAACAAGCGTTCTCATTATGTGTAGAGTATCCCGCGACATCATACGTTTAAAATCCTAATCAGGAGCAGCGTTGGCTGTTTTGTTTTGACTTACGCAAGGTAGGGTATTTTTCGATACGATCGTTTGCTGCATGCTTTGATTTCACCAACCAATGAATCAAACAGCTCGTGCAGGATATCGAAAGAATTTTCGCACGGACTGTTTATTTCTTTTTCTAATACCCGTCTCTTATATTGAAGAAATCTATTGATCTTTACCTGGATTACAGACGGCTCATGCGATTACGAACCAACAAAGCCTTGAAGTTTTTTGCGCTGCTACTTTTCTCGCTGGAGTTTCTTGCGCCCGCCATGCTTATCCAGGTTGAGGCGCCAATGGCAAGTCCTGACCAGGTGTTACTGTTGGATGGAACTCGCCACCAAACCATGCTCAACTCAATCGTGTCGGAGGAGATGTCGGAAACTGAAGAGGAGCGAGAGAGCCATATCAATGCATCGCTGATCACAGATTTTAATTTTGAATTTGACGTTCTTGAATGGTTAGGGTTGGCCCCTGCCGCGTTTAAGAATTCAACACTTCTATCCAACCGGTTTGAAACACAGCCCGCGTTGTTCACACTCCATTGCAACTTTCGTATTTGATTCATCCGTAGGCAACACTGCCTGCGCCTGCAGCTGTGCCCTGCTGTCTTCCAGCATGCTGGCAGACCACGTTGATCTGTGCTTTTGTCTTTGTATTGACTAAAGTCATTTCAACTCATCTAAAAAATCATATTCCTCAGATTGATTAATCGCGTGATTGTGATCGCACGCAGCATTTTATTTAAAAACGATGAAAACATTAGAAATTCCGAAAGATGGCCTCGAAGGCTTAAAAGAAAACTGGCGGATTGATGCCGTGGCAGGTTTCCTCGTATTCCTCCTTGCACTGCCTCTAAGCCTGGGTATCGCAAAAGCCAGTGGCTTCCCGGCTGCCATGGGCGTATTGACGGCCATGATTGGAGGCATGTTCGTAAGCTTTTTTGCGGGGTCAGCCCTTACCATCAAAGGCCCGGCAGCTGGCTTAATCACCATTTGCGCTGGCGCTGTTACTGAACTTGGTGCGTTAAATCTTGATGGCGCCACCGGGGTGCAATTAGCGTGCGGTGTAATTGTTGTGATGGCCGTCATTCAAATTGCCTTTGGCTTTCTCAAGTTTGGATCATTGAGCGACTTCTTCCCACCCTCGGCCGTGCACGGGATGCTGGCCGCTATTGGTTTGATCATTTTCTCCAAACAAATTCACGTGTTGCTGGGAATTGATCCGGCCACCCTGAAGGGACTTGAGCCCATCGAACTCTATGAGATGATACCACATTCATTCATGAATGCCGATCCACGCGTAGCAATTGTTGGGGTGGTTAGCTTAGTTATCATTTTTGGAATGCCTTTGCTGAAAGGAAAATTAGTGAAGAGCATACCCGCACCAATGGTGGTGTTGGTGGTCACCATACCCATGGCGCTGATCATGGATTTTCGTCATACCGAACCCGCATTTGATTTGGTGAGCATTGGCAATTTCTGGGACAACATAAAGTTCAACGCAAGTTTCTCTGCGATTGGGACAATGGTGTTTTGGAAGTACGTTCTCATGTTCCTGTTCATTAACAGTCTCGAATCACTGTTAACCATCAAGGCAATTGATGGACTTGATCCTTTCAAAAGGCAATCGAATTACAACAAAGACCTTTCAGCAGTAGGAGCAGGCAATGCTATCTCGGGCCTGCTGGGTGGACTACCGATGATTTCCGAAGTAGCCCGTAGTTCCGCTAACGTTAACTTTGGCGGACGCACACGCTGGGCCAATTTCTTTCATGGATTCTTCTTGCTGGTTGCCATGTTGTTGTTCATTCCGGTGATCGAGATGATTCCTAACTCAGCATTGGCTGCACTCTTAATCGCAGTTGGTTATCGCCTTGCCTCACCAAAGGAGTTTTTCAAGACATACAAGATAGGAGCCGAACAACTAGTGATCTTTGTGATCACCATTATTGTGACCATCTCTACCGACCTGTTGATTGGTGTTGGGTCTGGTATTCTTGCCAAGTTTATCTTCCACATATTGAACGGTGCACCGCTGCGCAGTTTATTCAAAGCCCGCTATGAGTTTTCTGAAACCGGAGATGAATATCATGTCGCTGTGAAAGACTCAGCCATTTTTTCAAACCTCATTGGGTTTAAAAAGATGTTTGATCGCATCAAGCCCGAAAAAAAAGTGACGATCAGTTTTGCAGACGCCCGTATTGTTGACCATACCTTTATGGAGGAGTTGCATCGCTTTGAAGAAGAGTATCACCACAGTGGCGGCAGTATTAGTGTTTCCGGTTTTGATCATTTTCAGTTTATGTCCAGCCACCCGCTGGCAGCACGTAAACTGGCACCTGCTAACGCCACCAAACTTGAAATCAAACTCAGTCCACGACAAATGGAAATGCGCAAGTTTGCTGAAGCAAATGAGTTCGCTTATTTTCCTCAGCGCATGCGCACTTCCATCAAGTATAAAAATTTTCCCATTGAGCGCGGTCGTAACATCTGGTACGAAGAAAATCTCCTTTCCCGTTACAGTGAAGATGGAAAATTTGAAGCTTCGGACATTACGTTGCGCGAAGGTGCCATGCAGGAACAACACGAAACACGTATTACCATTTTACATGTCTCTGAAATGGAAGTTCCCGTTCCTGATTTTGCGTTGGAACCAGAAGGACTATGGTCCAAACTATTTGAAGGCGTTGCCGGAAAAGATATTGACTTTATTGATCACCCGGAGTTCTCAAAGAAATACTACCTGCGTGGAGAAGATGAAACAACGATACGAAATTTCTTCACCGAACCGATCATTTCCTTTCTGGAGAATCGGGAGGAGATGCATATTGAATGCCATCGGAATCGCTTGATTTTTTATAGAAAAAGAGATCTGCTGGAACCAGCGGAGATTTTATACGTCTCAAAATTTGCTGAAGAATTTTTACAACTCATTCGACAAAGAATTTCACAACCAGTCTAATGATTGATTCAGGAGAAAACCATTGATGGTTTTCTCCTTTCTTTACACAAAACATCCTCATGAAGAATTCCCTTGCTTTGTTAATGTCGCTGTGTCTGTTTGCCGTTGGTCTTCAGGCACAAGACCCGGCCAAAACAGAACCTAAAAAAGAAACCGAAGAACTGCGCCTTAAATTGAACGATGACGGTAGCCATTATATCAAAGCCACGTTTCTCAATCAGGTTTGGTTTCGATTTAATGACAGCAATCCCGGAACGCTGGTGATGAATGAAGCCAAGCAACACACGTTCGACATTGGACTAAGACGTACACGCTTTCAACTGTTTGGCCAACTCACAGATCACGTGTTCTTCTATTTTCAGTTTGGCCAGAATAATTTCAATTACTTATCACAAAATGCCGGCAACCGGAAAATACAAGCCTTCTTTCACGATGCTTTAGGTGAATACAAAATAAAAAAAGGAAGTGAAGCGTTGATTCTTGGCGGTGGCCTTACCATCACCAATGGACTTTCAAGATTCAGTCAACCCAGCATTGGCACCATCCTCACAATGGATGTGCCCATCTTTGCACAAGCCACCGTAGATCAGACAGATGAATTCTCGCGCAAGCTCAGTGTGTATGCCCGAGGCCAATTAGGAAAATTTGACTACCGTATTGTGATGAGCGATCCATTTCCGATTACTACGAATGGACAACCTGCGCCCACACTGTCCAACAATGCCGTGTTCGCACTCGATGAACATCATAAGCAATACCAGGGATTTTTCATATGGAACTTCTTCGATAAAGAAACGCATACTACTCCTTACATGACGGGTACCTATTTAGGAAAGAAAAAAGTCTTAAACCTGGAAGCAGGATTTATCTCACAAAAGAATGCAACCCAAACAACGCCAGATGGCGGAGTTACCAAAGAGTTTCACGATATGAATTTGTTTTCAGTTGCCGCGTTTTATGACGCACCCATTAACACTGAACAAGGGACCGCATTTAATGCGTATGCCGGATACTATAACCTTAATTACGGGCCCGGCTATCTGCGCTACAACGGAGTTATGAATACAGCCAACGGACTTTCCCCCGGTTTTCCGGCCGGAAGTCAGGGAAATGCATTCCCCATGTTTGGAACGGGGCAAGTCATTTATTCGCAAGTCGGTTATTTAATGAAGAAAGATTTGTTGGGCGAAGGCAATGGAACACTTATGCCGTATGCATCCATCATGAGCGGCAAGTACGAACGCTTAAAAGATCAAATGACTGTTTGCAACATTGGGCTCAATTGGCTGATGAAGGGACACACCAGCAAGATTACGTTCGATTATCAACTGCGCCCCGTGTATGAATTTCAAACCACGGATCTGGTGAGAACTTCTAATCGCGGGCAAGCATTGATACAATATCAAATCTTTTTCTAAAGATTGATAAGTTTGGTTTGAAAATACCTGGCACTTCAACAAGTTCTCACTTTAGAAATTTTCTGGTGGTTCCGATTAACAGGCAAGCCAATACAAAAGTAAGCGACAACACCACCATCAGAAATTTAGCGGAAGCAAACCAGAACGCAATTGAAGTTGATGCAATAGACGGTGCATTGCCGAGCGAGATCAACATCGCTAAGTTCTCGACCGCATCACACAGTCCGGCTGCTAGAATTAATTTGGAAAGAAATTCTCCGATGCGAAATAAAAATCCACTGCCGGCAAATTTAGAAACTACCAAACAACCCAACGAAATGGATAGTGAATACAGGACAAGAAATCCGAAGTCGAGATAGATACTAAGTCTTGCCTGGCTTGTCAGCTGCTGCGCGTCCCACTCTTTCATAAGAGCCGATGCCACCTCGGGGGTTCTCGCCAACTCAAACGATACGATTTGCTTAGACGTGAGTGGCTTTACCAAACTGCTCATCACCAGCATCCACAATAAGGTAACGAGTGTAGCCGCGAGAAAGACGTGATTAATATTTTTTAGTCGCATCCAAAGATTCATGTATCAAGTTAACGCAAAATTTGCAGTACTTTTGTCGCTCAGTTTTCTACTATGGATTTCAAAGAAATATTTTCAGTCTCTCTTATCCTGTTTTCGGTCATCGATATCATCGGGTCAGTTCCGTTTATCATCCTGATCAAAAAACGCGAGGGAAGAATTTATGCTGAAAAAGCCACACTGATTTCCGCTGGCTTGATGGTGGCGTTTCTATATTTAGGTCAATCCATACTTTCCTTGTTCGGATTGGATGTTGCGTCCTTTGCCGTTGCAGGTGCCATCGTCATTTTTATTGTGGCCATTGAGATGATATTAGGTATCACGCTGATCAAAGATGATCCGGATGCGAAAGGGTCTGGTTCAATTGTGCCGCTTGCTTTTCCTCTGATTGCAGGAGCGGGAACGTTGACCACCATACTTTCACTGCGGGCCGTCTACTCAGAAGTCAATGTGTTAATTGGTATTTTACTTAACCTTATCCTAGTCTACATTGTGTTGCGTTCGTCATCCTGGTTGGAACGAGTGGTTGGTAAATCTGGCTTCGCAGTGTTGAGAAGAGTATTCGGTGTTATCCTTCTGGCCATCGCGGTGAAGATTTTTAAAACAAACGTATTACCGCTCCCATAAATTCTCACTTCAAAAATTTCCAGAACTTGATTCGCATATACACGGATGGCGCAGCACAAGGCAACCCGGGCCCGGGTGGCTATGGTGTGATACTCAAATTCAAAGACGCAGTAAAAGAACTTTCAGGCGGATTTCGGTTGACAACCAACAATCGCATGGAATTACTGGCTGTGATAACCGGACTGGAGGCCATCACCAAAGGTGGAATTCCGGTTACGATCTATTCCGATTCAAAATATGTAGTAGACTCAGTTGAGAAAGGATGGATATGGACGTGGGAGAAGAAAAACTTTGCCAAGAAAGCAAATCCGGATTTATGGAAACGCTATATACCGCTGCACAAAAAATTGAACCCAAAATTTGTTTGGATCAAAGGCCACGCAGGTCATCCGGAAAATGAGCGATGCGATCAGTTGGCCGTGCAGGCAGCAGAAGGTTTCCAGTTACCTGCTGATGCGTGGTACGAAAACAATCAGAATAGTTTCGAATAGTTTATTGTCCATGAAAGATCTCTTTTACAAGTCACTGAAGAAATATACATCGGCAGCACTTTGGTTTTACTTCAAAAAATGGCAGGTGCGATTTGTAGCTCCGGTGCCGGATGGTCCGGTGATCTTCGTAGCCAATCATCAGAATGCTTTTCTCGATGCGGTCATTTTAGGATGCAGTACTCACCGAGATCCGTGGTTCCTCACACGGGCAAATGTTTTTCAGAAAGACCTCGTAAAAAAAATTCTCAATGCTTTAAAAATGACACCGGTGTATCGCTTTCGCGATGGGTTTAGCACACTTCGCAAAAACGATGAAGTCATTGACAATTGCGTTAAGCTTTTAAAACAGAAAGAAGCAATTCTGATTTTTGGCGAAGGTAACCATGATGAACACTGGCGATTGCGTCCTTTGCAAAAAGGGTTTGCACGCATCGCCTTGAAGGCGGAAGAAGAAAACAATTGGAACCTGAACGTGAAAATCGTGCCGGTGGGGTTGCAGTATGATGATCATAAGAAATTCAGATCGCGTGTATTGATTACGTTCGGAGAACCCATCTCCGTAAAAAATTTACTCCCGGCTAACTTAAATTCGCTCCAGCAAATCGAATTGTTGGTGACCAAAATAAGCGAAGCAATTAAACCGCTTATGCTCCATATCGATCAACCTGATTACGAAAAGAAGGCCGCATATTTTCTCGAGAACCGAATTGTTAAAAATGATCTTGCCGAGCAGTTAGCTTCCGATCAGCAGATAGTCGCGAACACTCCATCGCTTCAACCTGAAACAAAAGTTTTCAAGGAGCACGCTGACAAATCAACTCCATGGTGGAATCCTTTTTTTGTGTATCAATTCATCAATCATCTTTTTCCCTGGGCAATTATCCGTTGGGTAATCACAACAAAAGTGAAAGACCCACAATTCATTGGCTCCATCAAGTTCGCTTTGGGCATGGTGGTAGTGCCTGTCTTTTACATCTTGCAAACTACTTTGTGTTATTCGATAACCAACTCCTGGACTATTTCTGGTGCATACTTTCTATCTCTTCCGTTGAGCGTGTTGCTAAGGAGATGATTCATAAACCCTAAAATCTAATGCAAACCTTTGCCATTATTTTCGACATGGACGGAGTGATTGTGGATAGCAATCCTTATCACAAAATCGCACTACAACAATTTTGCAAAAAACATGGCCATGAACTCACGGATCAACAACTCGTGCAGAAAATTTATGGACGCACGAACAAAGAATGGATTACCAACTTGTTTGGTGCGCTGTCGCCAGAGGTGATCAACGCTTACGCGGAAGAAAAGGAGGCGCTTTACCGTGCACTCTTTGATACAGACATCAAGCCCGTGAAAGGTTTGTTAACGTTTCTTAATCAACTTGATCAACATCAGATTGCAAGAGCTATTGGAACTTCGGCTCCGCAAAGCAACGTGGACTTTACGTTATCCAAAACCAAAACAGAAAAATATTTCAAGACCATTCTCAACGATACGTTTGTTACACACAGCAAGCCTCATCCGGAAATTTATCAAAAGGCTGCGAAGGCATTGGGTTTGCCCAATGAGAAGTGCATTGTAATCGAAGACTCGCTCTCTGGAGTGGAGGCAGGAAAAGCTGCGGGATCAAAAGTGATTGGCATCACCACCACACACACACGCGAAGAGCTGACGCATACCGATTTGGTAATCGATGATTTTGATCAATTATCAATCTCTATTCTGCAAGATTTGGTTGGTCGATAAATCCGAATCAGGAACGAGCTAAACAATTTCCTGCTCTGTTAAGCGGATACCCAACTCGCCCAGTTCACTCAAGACCGGATCATAAATTTCTTTCACTACCGGTATCACCACTCCCCGACTTTTTATTTTTCCCTGCATCAACAGTTTTGCTGCGATGCCCAACGGTAAGCCCACGGTCTTTGCCATGGCCGTATTGACTTCATCATCTCCAGTTGCAGTTAGGTGTGCCTGAATTTCTTTTGCGGAACCATTCAATTCATATCGGAAGCGATGCCACATGACAATAAAATCTTTGTCTCCGGTTTTCAACTTCCATTTTTTATTGAGAATGTGTTCCAGTATTTGGGCCGGAGTGCCTTTGCTCAAACCAACCTGTTCGTTAGAAAACAAACCACTCCAGCGCAACCGGTTCATTTCTTCTCCATCGGGATGAAGAGAAAACTGTGCGCATATTCTTTCGTCAACCTCTGCGCCAGAGTTCACAAAAGCACTGATAAAATCACGATGACTCATGTTCTCCACACCTTCCATCATGAACGTATCGTCACAACACCCCAATTGTACCAGCACGTTCCAGGCCGAGCAATAACCTTTATTGCGCAATGTGCCACGCAGCATGGTCTTTATTCCTTGCAGGCCGTAGGTCTCCAGGTATTTTAATGAATCGCGATTAGCGTATCCTTCATATTCTCCAAAACCGGGAACGTTAACAGGTGTTGTGCGTTGAAAGAGCTGTTGATACGGAATGAATTTATAGTTTCCGTCTTGTAAAAATTTTGCTGTGCCTTGTCCGGCCATCACCACATTGCGCGGGTTCCATGTGAATTTATATCGCCACGGATTTTCAGGCTCCGTTTGTGGTGCTATCAACCCACCGGTAAAAGATTCAAACGAGGTGAGGTGTCCTCCTTTTGCTTTAATGCCATCAATCACCTGCATGGCACTCATGTGGTCAATGCCTGGATCTAATCCACATTCATTGATAAACAACAAGCCACTGCGCTTCACCTCCTCGTGAAAAGATTTCATCTCATCAGAGACATAACTTGCCGTGAATAAATGTTTCTTTTCAGTGAGACAAATTTTTGCGACCAGTGTATGGAGGTGTGCCGGGATAAGTGATACCACAACATCAACTGACGCAATGGTAGCGCGACTGGCCTCTGCCTGACCAATGTCAAATTGAATCGCTTGCCCCTGACGCGAAGAGCCTACTCTTTCTTTTGCAGCTTGCTCCGAAACATCGCCCACCAACACCTGCCATTGATGAGTGGCAGCTTGATTAAGGAGATAAGAAATCAAAGAAGAGGAAGAACGGCCCGCGCCTAATATTAAAAGTCTTTTCATCTGGCAAATCTAAATAAACCCGTTAACCAAATGTGCATTGTCTGGTCTGCGACTCACAACTTTTTACTAACTTTCATATCCCATTAAAATCAAATTGACCATGAAAGAGTTTGTCACCTACGATCATATCGAAGATCTCGATTCAGAATCCAAATACCTTATTCATAAAGCGAAGGAAGCTACTGTACACGCTTATGCTCCCTATTCAAAGTTTTGCGTAGGCTCGGCCATCATTCTGGAAGACGGAACAATATTGGCGGGTACCAATCAGGAGAATGCTTCGTATCCTCTCTGCATGTGTGCCGAACGGGTGGTGTTATACACGGCCGCTTCTCAACATCCCGAAAAAAGAATCATGAAAATGGCGGTGGTAGCGCACAAGAAAAATCATAAAGAGTTGTCACCCGCCAGTTCGTGCGGTGCTTGCCGGCAAGTGATGCTGGAGTTTGAGCAGCGACAACAAAAGCCGTTTGAAGTGATCATGCTAGGGCCCGATGAAAAGTGGATAAAGGCTTCTTCCGCTTTTTCGCTTTTGCCTTTCGGATTTCACGGCAAAAATCTTGAGTAACCTTTCCGTAAAAACAACAACAATTCTGAAAAAAGACTAAGAAAGTTACATCTGCCGCCAACGGCATGTAAAAAAAACTATTTTTGGGTAAATGAATCTGAACGGACTTCTCTCATCCTTACGAAACAAAGCCCTGTTGGTAGTGGTCATCTTTGGGTTAATTTCCTGGGCTGAGTTTTTAACCTTGAGAAGTAAGTTTAGAAATCTAAACGAACGTCAATTACAGGAAGAGCTCGCTCAAAACAGTGCACTTACGGCTCGCGATCTGGCTCTGCAGTTGCAGTTGTTTATACTAGGACAAAAAGAATTGCTCGGCAATATCACCGCGCTAACCAACCGACAAGATGAGCAATTGCATATTCTGGCTTCGGGCGGACGTATAGAATCAACTTCCGAAATTGTCAGCCCCGTGTCGTACCTCTCCCAAATTTCTTTGGAGCAAATTCAAGTTGCCTGGACGAACTATAAAAAAAGTGCCATCACCATTGCCACCCATCAGGTGTGGAAGGACAGCACCGTGGCAAAGGCAGCACCTGCCCAACTTGATTCACTGGCTGAAGAAAGCGAACCGGAAACGATTCACACACTCGATCAAAACGTAGCAGAAGCCAGAACCTTGCTGGCCGGGCAGTGGATAACGCTCACTGCTAAATACGATGAACTAATCAAGGATCTGGATCTGGAAACTCGCAACAGCAAGCAAAGTCTTCTGCTTTGGACGGGATCAATTGCCTTTGCAAATGTCTTGCTGATGGTTGGATTGTTTTTCCTTTTCAAGAGAAATGTGCTGCATCCCATCACCTCCCTACAACAAAGCGCTGAAACACGCAAACACTTTAACGGCATAAAGGAAGACGAGATCGGGAGTGTAGCCATACATCTCAATCGCATCATCGATCAGCTCAACAACGCTTCCGGTTTTGTCAAAAACATCGAAGAGGGAAATCTGGAAGCAAAATTTGAAGGATTGGATCAAAACAATATCGACCAGTTGGCTTCTGCATTGTTGGCCATGCGTACCAAGCTGAAAACCATGGGCGAAGAAGAGCAAAGAAGGAAGTGGGCAAACGAAGGGCTTTCCCGATTTGTTGACATTTTGCGATCGAACGATGATAATTTAAATGCGCTGGGCGACAAAATCATCTCCACGTTGGTGCAATACACCGGTTCCAATCAAGGCGGTCTTTATGTACTCAACGATGACACTCAAAATCGTTATCTGGAATTGATCTCGCTTTTTGCCTTCAACACCAAAAAATTCGAACAACAGAAGTTAAAACTTGGCGAAGGGCTGGTCGGGCAGACTTACCTCGAAAAAGAGACCATCTACCTCACTGAAATACCGGAGGATTACATCAGAATCTCGTCAGGGCTAGGCGAAACCAATCCAAAAGCGATTTTAATTGTGCCTTTGAAGGTTGATAAAGAGGTATATGGGATTGTGGAGCTAGCATCCTTCCGGGAGTATCAGCTTCATGAAATAACTTTCGTTGAAAAGCTGGGTGAAACAATCGCGGCTACACTGGCCTCAGTAAAATCCAACCAAAGCAATAGAAAGCTGCTGGAGGAATCCAAGATGGCAACCGAAAGTCTGCGCTCTCAGGAAGAGGAGATGCGCCAGAACATGGAAGAACTCACCGCCACCCAGGAAGAAATGTCGCGAAAAGAACGAGATTATCTACTGAAAATCAAAGAGTTAGAAGACTCCCTAAAAGACCCGGCCCGCGGTGATGATTGGGCGGTAGCAAAAGAAATGGAGCGCACCCTTCATATTAATATAGAGGCACTCCGGTTGGCCGAAGAAGCAGCATCGGTGAAAGCCACCCGCTAAATGGCAACGGACCGTTAGGTTTCGTTTTTGTTCATAAAATTTTCAGGAATACCCAAAAACCTTTGTGAAAGCGGGTATAACACCTATCTTGAAATCCCATTTTAGTTGGCTTCGGGAGAGATTACACGCGTGTAATATTTCCCTGACTTTAAGCCCTTTAAAAGGCCTTGGCTAGACTATTTTTGGGACTGGCTATCAGTATTGATAGCGTAATGGAACATAAATATTTCATGGCGATCCAAGATATTGACATTGCTGACCTCAAGAGAATTACCGAACTCATTCAGGGTAAATACGGCTATGATTTCCGCAATTATGCGATGTCTTCTTTCAAAAGAAGAATGCTGCGAATGCTGGAGCTGAAAAATCTCACGGTGGAAACGCTCATCAAGAAATTGACCGACAACCCCGGATTCATTGAGGAATTTCTGGATGAACTCACCGTAAACGTGACAGAAATGTTTCGCGATCCGGGATTCTGGCGGGTGATGCGCGATGAAATCATCCCGGGTATTCTGCTAAATCACAAGCAGTTTAAGATCTGGCATGCCGGGTGTTCTTCCGGAGAAGAAGTGCTGTCGATGGCCATTTTATTGAAAGAAATGGGCATTCATGAAGATGTTACCCTGATTGCTACCGACCTGGATACCAATATTCTCGAAAAAGCTAAATCGGCCAGCTATCCCATCAAGAACATGGAGTTGAATGAAAAGAACTACATCCGATTGGAAGGAAAAGGCTCTTTAAAGGACTACTACAAGGAAGAAAATGGGAAGGCGGTTTTTGACAAGTCGTTGCTAAAAAATGTTTCCTTTAGAAAACACGATCTGGTAGTAGGCGAACTGTTCAACAAATTTGATTTGATTCTGTGTCGCAATGTGATGATCTACTTCAACCAGACCTTACAAAATGAGGTACTGAAGAAATTTCACGATAGCTTGTTTAAATATGGATACCTGGCCATCGGCTCGAAAGAGTCATTGATCTGGTGCGACATCGCGTCCAAGTTTATCGTGGTGAACAACGAAGAAAAAGTGTATAAAAAGATAAAGGATTAGGGAGCTAGCCCCATGAATAAATACAACTTAAATAACAGCTACAAAGCCGTTGTTATAGGAGGATCAGCAGGCAGCTTCCAGGGAATTGTGAAGATTTTATCGCAATTACCGCAAGGTTTTCCGCTTCCTATCATCATGTGCCTTCACCGGTTGAAGCACGTGAGAAATGGATTTGTGGAAGCATTATCGCTAAAAAGCGTGATACAGGTGACTGAACCATATGACAAGGAATCGATAAAAAAAGGAGGAGTATATCTCGCCCCTTCCAATTATCACATGTCGGTGGAATTAGGAAACTACTTTGCCATGTCAACGGAAGAAATGATTAACAACTCGCGACCTGCTATTGATATTACACTTGGCACAGCTGCCTATGTTTATCGCGATAAGTTAATTGGTATTCTTCTGTCGGGTGCAAATCGTGATGGCGGAATGGGCATGAAGCATATCAAAGACAAGGGCGGACTCACCATTGTGCAAGAACCGGCCGAGTGTATGATTGACACGATGCCGAAAGCTGCGATGGCACTCACCAAGATAGACCACGTGATGAAAGTAGACTCGATAATTGATTTTTTGAAAGAACTAGATAAACAATACAGATGATCAACAGGTTTCTAAATTCCTTAAAAGACCCCGCCAGACTAAGTTTGATCGTAACGGTGTTTTTCTTTGCCGGGATTCTGGCATCTGCGTACGTAATGTACACCTTACCACACGACATGATGTTCAGTCAGGCCATCGATGTGCATAACATGTCGCTGGCACGTGGCGTGTTCATGAAACTTTTTATTGTCACCGGCATCACCTTCCTCATTGGCATTGCCGCTATCAACATTGGTTCGCGTGCCAAAAAAGAAATAATTGTCTATCGCGAAAAGCTAAAAGACACAACCGATACTGGTGATCGCGTAACAAACAGCGAGGGCGAATTGGAATCGCGCGACACGTCAACTTTCCGCACGGCCATCCAGCAATTGAAGAATGAAAAAGAAATTCTTCAGGAAGGTCTTAATTTGATTTGCAAACAAATCGATGCCGGTCAGGGGGCGATGTATAAGGCTGTTTCTTACAACGACAAGCAAGTATTGCAGATGGTTTCCGGATTTGCCATCAGCCTTGTAGAAAGCAATATCATCCGGTTTGAGATGGGTGAAGGATTGGTAGGACAATCTGCAGCCTTTGGCAAGAGCATGTACATTGAAGATGTGCCAACGGGATACATCAATGTGCTGAGCGGACTGGGAAGCGCCTCTCCAAATTTTCTATTCATCATTCCGCTGAAAAAATCAGGCGAAGTAAAATTGGTAGTGGAGTTAGCCACCTTCTCGCCAATAAAAGAAAATACCCGCAAGCAGTTGGAAGAAATGGCCCAGGTTTTAGTTGAACGAGTGAACTAATAGATAGTCGAAGACATGTTTAGAAATATAAAAATAAGCGCGAAGATCACCGGGTTGGTGTTATTACTTGCGATTATCACAGTGGCAGCGGTTAGTTTCTTTACGTATGATATTAATCGCACAGCCACGATTGATAAAGTAAATACAAATCTCGCGGTTGTGGCCGACAACCGAGCTGCCTTACTAAACACACACCTGGAGAAAATTTCCACGTCATTAAAAGTCATTCAAAATCTGGAAACGCTAAAAAGTCTGTTGAGCGGCACAGCCAGCGCTCCCGCCAGCGATGGCATGGAAGCCCTGATGGGCGGTGCGCCTGAAAGCGATTCTAGCGCAAGCTCCGATCCGCTTACGGAATACCTGAAGACACTCAAAGACATTTATTCATTCGATCAAATTATCATGGCCAACAGTAAAGGATTGATTACTGCCTCTACTGATCCGGCTTTTAAAAAAGGCAATAATTTCCCAAGTCCTGACGGTGATTTTTTTGATCTCTCCTCAAAGGGCGTCCATTTTAGTACGGTAAAAAAAGAAGGAAATAAATATGATATGTGGGTTGGTGCTCCGGTGCAGGATCAACTCATGATTGTAAAAGCTAATTTAGACGAGTCATTTAAATTCCTCTCCGATTCACACGGCCTTGGAAACACGGGTGAGACATTTGTTGCCAAATACGATAGGGCCACAAAAAAGATAATTCTGCTGAGTCCGCTCAGAAATGATCCGGGTGCCGTTCAAAAATTAATCACAGCAGATTCAAAACTGGGAAAGACCATCACAACCGCTCTGGAAACCAAAAGCGGTTCGGGGTTGACCATGGACTATCGCAACAAAGAAGTAATTGCCGTGTGGAGACTTGTGCCAGCCAACAATTGGGCGCTCTTCACAAAGATTGATGCGGATGAGGTAAACACAACGGGAGCTGAGTTAATCAGCACGTATGTGTATGCCGGTTTGGCCATCGTTTTAATGTCGGTTGCGCTTTCGATGGTGTTCGCGCGAACACTCACACAGCCTTTGAACACGATGAGAAACACTCTCGAGATGGTGTCGAAGGGTGTGTTACCAGAAAAGTCTGAAAACACAACAAAGGATGAGTTTGGTATGATGTCCGCGAAAGTGGATGACTTAGTTGATACGTTGAAAACCAATGCCGACTTCGCACAAAAAGTAGGAGAAGGAAAATTTGATGCCGCCTTTCAACCGGCAAGTGAAAACGATGCACTAGGTCTCGCCTTGATGAACATGCGCGATAACCTGGTGGAAAACGAGCGCAGAGATACGGAACGCAACTGGATTGTGCGTGGTGTGGCCGAGGTAGGTGAAATTCTTCGCTTGCATGATACGATTGACGCACTGGGTGATGACGTTGTTAAATTCATCATCGGAAAGATTGGTGCCATTCAAGGCGCATTTTACGTAGTGAATGACGAAGGCTCGGAAAAGTTGATTGAGCTGCGTACTACGTTCGCCTACAATCGAAAAAAATATTTAAAGAAGACATTCAAATTTGCAGAAGGTCTTGTTGGCCAGTCGGCTATTGAGCAAGACACCGTTATGCGCACCGAAATTCCCGATGACTACATGAGCGTAACGTCCGGAATTTTAGGCGATCAGAAGCCAAAGTGCATTCTGATTGTTCCGTTGATCACGAACGAAGAGGTGTATGGCGTATTGGAGTTTGCTGGTTTTAAGAAATTCGATCCATCACAAGTAAAATTTGTGCAAGAGTTGAGTTTGATTTTGGCCAGAACCATCTTCAACATCAAAGTCAATGAACGTACCCGCAAGCTGCTAGCCGAATCGCAGGCCATGAGTGGTGAGTTGAAAGAGAAGCAGGAAGTACTTCGACAAAATGCGGAAGAGATGCAGGCCACACAGGAAGAGTTGAAGCACTCTAACCTGAAACTGGAAGAGCAAATTGAAGAAGTAAATCGTACACAAAAGCGGATGCAGTTGCTTTTGGAAAATGCATCTGAAGTGATCACGATCTATGAGGAAGACGGAACGATCCGATACATCTCTCCTTCTGTGGAAACTATTCTTGGCTACACACAAAAAGAAATGCAGGGAAGTAACGATGTTCAAAATGTGCATGCCGATGGACGCGAAGTGTATCAGAATATCTTCAAGCAATTGAAAGAAAATCCTGATCAGAAAGTGACCTTCCAATTCGAATACAAAACAAAAACAGGAGAATACATTTGGCTGGAATCCACCGGAACCAACTTTATGTCCAACCCTGCCATTCACGGCTATATCCTGAACTCACGTGATATTACCGAGCGAAGAAGAGCAGAGCAAGAGCAGCGCATGAGAAGTAAGATGCAGGCCTTGTCGGAAAACTCGCTTGACATTATCACCCGACTCGAACACGAATCTATCTCCTACATTAACCCGACCATTCAAACTTATACCGGAAAAGAGCCGAGCGAATACCTGAACAAAAAGGTGAAGGAAGCAAATCTCGATTCGAAAATTCTGGAAGGCTGGTTGCGTGTTGTTGAACAGGTTAATTCATCGAATGATAAGGTCTCTACGGAAATGGATTTCCCTTCCGAAATGGGCGACCGTGTGATGCAGGTAAATGCCATTCCGGAATACGATGAGAACGAAGTAATTGAATCCGTGCTGGTGGTATCGCACGATATCACGGAACGCAAAGTCATTGAATTGGAAATTCAGAACAAGAATAAAAAGATCAACGACTCGATCAACTACGCAAAACGAATTCAGAACGCTATTCTTCCAAACAACCGAATCATCGCGAAGGCCCTGCCTGATTCCTTCATACTTTACAAGCCACGTGACGTTGTGAGTGGAGACTTCCCATGGTTTGTGCAAATCAAAAATGACATATTCATCGCAGCTGTGGATTGCACGGGTCACGGAGTGCCGGGTGCATTGCTTTCGTTGATCGGATACTTCTTGTTGAATGATATCGTTCGAAGCCGAAAAATTGCGGAGCCCGGAAAAATCCTTGACTTGCTGGACGAAGGCGTGACACAAACTCTTCGCCAGGACCAGGACGATTCGGCCACAAAAGACGGAATGGACATCGCATTATGTCGCATTGACACAGAGACTGGTGAAGTAGAATATGCTGGCGCACACCGCCCGCTCTACATGATGAAAGGCGGAGTAATGGATGAAATAAAAGGAAATAAATTCCCGATTGGCGGAGGTATTTATAAGAACCAAACTAACTTCACCACTACAAAATTCAGCGTAGCAAAAGGAGATTCTGTGTACTTCAGCTCGGATGGTTTCCCCGATCAGTTTGGTGGAGCGGAGGTGCGCAAGTTTGGCCCTAAGCGCGTCAGAGAAATCATCGAAAAAGTTCATCATAAGCCAATGGCGGAAGCCATGCTGACCTTTGATGAAGAATGGGAAAGCTGGAGAGCAGATCACAAGCAAACAGATGACGTGCTTTTGATCGGTATTAAATTTTAGTCAATCAGAGAATAACCCAACAGTTAATTATAAAACATATAAATTCGGAACTTCAAACTCTAAAGCAATGAACTTTATCTACGACCTGCACCGGACCATGGTATCACAAAAGTTGATTCTGGTATTCGAGGGTGACTTCACCCAGGAAAGTACCAAATCGATTTTGTCAATGGCCGAGCGCAACCTTGATTCCTCGGGAGAGGAGTCGAGCATTAAGCGGAAGGTTTTTAATGTGATGGTGGAGGCACTTCAAAATATCGTGAAGCACAGCAGTGAGCAGGGAACAAAGGCCGGTTCGCTCATCAGCCAAAGTGCAATCTTCATGATTTCGAAAGATGACAACCGCTATTGTGTGATGACAGGCAATCCGATTCCCAAAGCTTCGGTGGCGTCACTGACCAAAAATCTGGACCAGCTCAATAGCCTTGACAAAGAAGGTTTGAAGGAGATGTATAAAAACATCATTAAGAACACTCAGATATCTGAAAAAGGTGGCGCTGGTTTAGGCTTTGTTGACATGGCACGTAAGTCAGGTGAAAAACTTGAGTTCATCTTTCCGGAAATGGATGCAGACCACGCCTTCTTTTGCCTGAAGGTGAATATCTCTCGTGAAAAAGAATAATTAGTAATCGAAATCAAAAATTAAAACGGTAATAGATCATGGAAATTTTAAATCTAGAAGGAACTGAGGATACACCGAAAATTATCCTGGATAAGAAAAACGGAATTTTTGAAATCTCAGGACGTTCGTTGCCTGAAGACTCTGCAGAATTTTATAGACCCGTATTGGAATGGATTGAGGCGTACTCCGCTGAACCTAATCCCTCTACTGACTTCACACTCAAGTTAGAATATTTCAACACCGCCTCATCTAAACTTATCCTGGATGTGCTTTCTGCTTTGGAAGACATCAAGGGAATGAAAATCGTCTGGTATTTTCACGAAGATGACGAAGACATGGAAGAGGCTGGTGAGGAATTCTCCGAACTGGTGGAAATTCCATTTGAATTTAAAACGTATTAAAAAATTCAGAATTCAAAGTTCAAGATTCAGTTTAGACAACTCGAGTCTTCAATTTTGAATTTTTTAATTTCTAAAGAATGAGTGAGGAAATACTCAAGGCTCTTACCCAACTATTTGCCATTATCACCAAACAGGATGGTGGGGTTACCGAAAACGAGCGACAATTTGTAATCAACTTCTTTCAAACAGAACTTGATCAGGATTCTATTAAGGAATATCTGGAACTCTACGACAGCTACTCTGGCTATAACAGGCAAGGAACAGCTGATGAGGAAGAAAAAAACAAATTAACATCAGTTAAAGACTCGGTCAAGACCCTTGGTATTTGCAAGAAGATCAACAAAACCCTTACTCAGAAACAGAAAGTAATTGTATTGATCAAATTGCTGGAGTTAGTTGGCTCTGACAAAAACTTTACTCCTCAGCGCTTAGAAATCATCAATACCGTTTCCACGGTATTTAATATCGTAAAAGATGCTTACAAACTCATCGAAACGTTTGCCGTTTCGGAGAAGATAGAAGAACTCGATTTTGCTGACATCTTATTGGTGGATTCGGCTCAAACAAAATCAGCCGAACTGCAAAAGCACGTTCACGCACACATCGAGGGAAGCCTCGTATTCATGAGAGTGAGCAGCGTTGACATGTACTTCACAAAATACCTGGGCGATCAGTCCAATGTATTGAATGGGTTTATCATGCAACCCAATCGTGTGTACCTGTTTTCGCATGGCAGCACCATCAAAACGCAAGCTGGAGATGCCCTTTACTACAGCGACCTTGTTGCCAACTTTAACGAGGAGTTAAAAACTACCAAGCTCTCCTTCAACGCCAACATTGAAGAGTTTAAATTTCCCAATGGTGCCATCGGCTTGCGCGATGTAATGATATCAGAAGGCCCGGGAAAACTCATTGGTATCATGGGTGCCAGCGGTGCCGGTAAAACAACTTTGTTGCTAACGCTTGCCGGGCTTGAGCGCCCAAGCAAAGGTGAAATTCTTATTAATGGATTTAACCTCCATACGGAAAAAGATAAAATACAGGGCGTCATCGGATTTGTTTCGCAAGATGACTTGTTAATCGAAGAACTCACGGTTTATCAAAACCTATACTACAACGCCAAGCTTTGTTTCGCCAACTTCAATGAAGAGCAACTTCATCAGCGCGTGATGCAGGTGTTGGAGAACCTTGGCCTTGACCAACGAAAGGATCTCACGGTTGGTAGCGTGTTGGACAAAAAAATCAGCGGTGGCCAGCGTAAGCGATTGAACATTGCTCTGGAATTGATACGCGAACCGGCTATTCTGTTCCTTGACGAGCCGACATCAGGTTTGTCGTCACGCGATTCAGAAAATGTGATTGACTTATTAAAAGAACTCTCCCTAAAAGGCAAACTTATTTTTGTCGTCATCCATCAGCCATCATCAGACATCTACAAGATGTTTGATAAGATGATTATCATGGATACTGGAGGCTTCCCTTCTTACTATGGCAATCCAGTTGAAGCGGTAACTTATTTCAAGAAAGCGACACATCAGGTGGACAGCAATCGTGGCCAGTGCGAAACCTGCGGAAATGTAAATCCGGAACAGATCTTCAATATTATTGAGGCCAAGGTAGTAGACGAATATGGTCAACCTACAAATAAGCGCAAAGTAACGCCTCCACAATGGCATGAAATGTATTCGAAGAATTTTAAGGTAAACCGGGTAGAAGATGTGAAAGAGCAACCACCGGTTGCACTGTTCATTCCCACCAAGATCAAACAGACCGCGATTTTTACCAAGCGCGATTTTTTAGCAAAGCTCAGCAACAAACAATACCTATTGATCAATTTGCTGGAAGCGCCATTGTTGGCTCTTATTCTGGCTTTCATCATTAAATACAAGAGCGCTCCCGGTGGCAAAGAATATATTTTCCGTTTCAACGAAAACATCCCTGCGTTTATGCTGATGAGCATCATCGTTGCCTTGTTCATGGGTTTAACGGTGAGTGCCGAAGAAATCATCCGCGACCGCAAGATTCTGAAACGTGAATCTTTCCTGAACCTGAGCTGGAACAGTTACCTCCTTTCCAAGCTTACCATATTGTTCTTATTGTCGGCCATACAAACATTGATGTTTGTTGTGGTAGGAAATCTTATTTTGGAAATACATGGAATGACACTTGCCTTTTGGTTCGTGCTATTCACCACATCCTGTTTTGCCAATGTTTTGGGATTAAATATCTCGTCAGCATTTAATTCAGCTGTTACGGTGTACGTCATGATCCCACTCTTGCTCATTCCTCAAATGATTTTGAGCGGGCTGCTCTTTAGCTTTGAAAAATTAAACAATCTTATCAGCACAAAGGGCAAGGTGCCAATTGTTGCCGATATGATGTCTTCGCGTTGGGCGTATGAGGCGCTGGCCACTTATCAATTTAAGAACAACGACTACGAGTCGCCTTATTATGAATATGAAAAGGCACAATCGCAGGCTGATTTTAAAGCAGCCTACATGGCAGATGAATTACAAAAAAGAAACCGATACGTTCTTGAAAATTTTGAAACCAAAAATGATTCTATCAAGCAGATTGTAAGTCACCAATTGCAAATCATCCGCGATGTGCTGGTGGATGAACCTTTCAAACCCGGTTTTGAAAAAATCAATCTGGACGAATCCCTGTCTGTCGAAAAGTATTCCAAAATTATGGGAACGATGCTGGGAGGTTATTTGGAACAGTACCGGGGGCACTATCAGAAAATCTACAACGACAATGTCTCATTGGTGGAGAAAAAGATGGCGTTCTATGAAAAAAGTGGTTTTAACATCAATGCCGAAAAGAATAAATATCACAACGAAAGCTTATCCGACCTGGTAAAGAATGTCACCACCAAAGACAGATTGATCGAATACAACGGAAAACTGATTCAGCAAATAAATCCAATTTTCCAGGATCCGAAGCCAAGCGGAATACTGGATTATCGGACAGCTTTCTTTCTGCCCGAGAAAAATTTATTTGGAGCCACTGTGAGCACATTTGTCTTTGACATTCTGGTGATCTGGATGATGTCGCTGACTTTGTATATAGCTCTTTATTTCGAATGGGTGCGAAAACTGGTCGATTCGTTCGGCAAAGTGAATATTCCCAAGCGGAAGTAGCCAAAATGTTTTGTTTGGTAAGGAGGACTGATTTTGTAATTTTGTAAACTAATATTACGACCATGAGAATTCTATTGGTAGCGCTTGCAGCAGCAGTTTTAATGTCCTGTGGATCAGGTAAAAAGCCGGATGAAAAGGCATTTTTAGAAAGCCTCGATTCTGCGAAAAATACCGGGCCAACCATCGATCAGGAAGTGATCAACAGCGTGCTCCAGCAAATCCCCAGCCCACTTGAAATTTCGGTCCTGCTGAAAGAGTCAGGAACCAAGTACAACAATGGCCTTCTGAACTCGCCAGACAATCTCTCTACCTATAATAGCAATTATAAAAAGGCTCTTAATCTTGGTATTTATGGAACCGATTTGGGATACACCAACATCTATGAACAAAATCAGGATGGGATTAAGTACCTGGCTTCAATCAAGACGTTGGCTGACGGATTGAATATTGGCCAATTTTTTGACATTGAAACCATTGGCAGACTGGCGAGCAACAGCAAGAATCTGGACTCTCTATTGCTGATCACCACTCAGAACTTCAACAGCATTAATGGATATCTTCAGAACCAGGGTCGCGCTAATCTAAGCGTGCTTCTTCTCTCGGGTGGCTGGGTGGAAGCCATGCACATCACCTGCCAGGTAGCATCGAAAGACCCCAAAAACAAGCAATTGCAGGAAACCATCGGTGAGCAAAAGATCATTTTGGAGCAGATTGTGCTTCTCCTTTCCTTTTATAAGGACACGGATGAAAATATGGCATCGTTATTGAAAGACATGGAAGAATTGAAGGGAGCATTTGACAAAATCAACATCACGTATACCTACAAGGAATCCAGCATGGAAATCGTAAATGGCGTAGCCGTTATTAAAGACAACAGCACAACTACTATCCAGATCACGGATCAGGATGTAGCCAATATCATGGCGATTACCAATTCTATTAGAAATAAAATTATCGGTTAACACTGAATAGATTAAATTATGAAAAAGATTGTCCTTTTATTTTCTGTCCTCATGATAACGGGATTTACCTCCTCTAGTCTTATTGGTCAGTGTGACCCGGAAAATTTTAGCAACGCCTGCATTCCTAAACTGGCGGCTGGCTTCAACTTTCTAAAGAGCTATAAGATAGATGGTGAAGGTGGAGCAAAAGATAAAGTGGAGTACTCTTATGTGTTCACAAAGGGAACTCAATACATGATTAACATTTGTGCTACGGGTGCCGCTACGGATGGAATTGTAGTAACTCTGTTTGATTCTGGAAGAAATAAAGTGGCCACCAGCAAAATCAATGGGCAGTTCATTTCGGCCATTGCCTATCCATGCAATGCTACAGGCATCTATTACATTCAATATACTTTTGATGGTTCTGCTGCCAAGTGCGGTGGAAGCGCTTTAGGTTTCAAGAGATAATGGATTTTCATTATCTAAAAAAGCCTCGATTACATCGGGGCTTTTTTGTTTTCGGTCAAACTATTTAGTTTCTACTTTCTAACCCTGTCGGTTAACCATCGTTGCGCTGGCTTGTGCCGTTGGAAGAACCACCAAATCGGCAATGACTACGTGTGCTGGTCTGGTCACAGTAAATAGGATTAAATCCGCAATGTCATTTCCCACCAAAGGATCCATTCCCTTATAAACATTTGACGCTCTGCCTGCATCGCCTTTAAAGCGAACAAGTGAGAATTCAGTCTCTACAAGACCCGGGTGAATGGCCGTAACCTTTATACCGTATGCGTTCAAATCAAGTCTCATTCCCTTGCTTAGGGCATCCACGGCAAACTTACTGGCACTGTAAACATTCCCATTGGGATAAACCTCCTTACCTGCGATCGACCCGATATTAATGATGTGTCCTGATTTTCGTTCCACCATTCCCGGAAGTATTTCGCGAGACACGTAAAGAAGCCCTTTTACGTTAATGTCCATCATGGCATCCCAGTCGTCCAGACTTCCGGTTTGAATAGGATCCATGCCATGTGCATTGCCTGCATTGTTGATCAGCACGTCAATATTTTTCCAATCAGGGCCTAGGGAAGTAATGGCCGAATGAACACCTGCCTTATCCCGAACGTCAAAAGTCAAGGTAGTAACATCTGTATGCTTTGAAAGATCGTTTTGAAGATCGTTCAGTCTGTCTTTTCTTCTCCCGCAAAGGATCAACTTAAAGTTATGCTCTGCTAATAATCTCGCAGTTGCTTCGCCTATACCAGATGTAGCTCCGGTTATTAATGCAATTCGTTTGTTGCTCATGATAACTATTGAAAAATAAAATAAACTGAAATGGTATTCGTGTTGACTCTCTTCATCGGATCGCGGTAAACACTTTGATCAGATCCAAGAATATCTACCATGCCTCTCGAAAACCGAATCTCCTGCGAAAACTTGAACAGCGGAAAATAAAAATCAAAACCAAGTCCCCCATCGATGCTGAGATTACCTTTTTTGACAGATAAGTTTGCCGTTGTTGATTGCACGTCATTCTTACCTGAAACCTCTATTCCAGGCGTGAACCCACCTACCATATACATTCTCACATTACCTCTTCTTAACGATTTATATTTCAGCAACACCGGTGTTTCAAACATGGTCGTTTCAATCAACTGCTCCTGATGCGATCCATCCGTGTAGTTGTATTCGACTTTGTGATTGTAAAACCCAGCCTTGGGCATAAGTCTTAAATCGAGTACATCATACAGTCTTAGATTGACAAGAAAGCCGAGCGAGAAACCCGGAGAGTACGGAGTCATCACCGAATGAACGGTATCAAAATTCTGGGTGACAAACTGATCTGAATATTTAATTTGATATCCTGACGTATGAAGGCCAATCATAAATCCATAGGATATTTTTCGCTCATCATAGTTGGGGTTATTCTCACGAGCCCACTTATAACGCTGCGCTTCCGCTCCTGCGGAAAGAAGCAACATCGTAAGGCATGTTAAAATTATTTTATGCCCGTGTAGAGAGAACTTATTCCGAATGTTAACGGCTTGCATGAAGTGTTTTTATACCCAACTACTGAAAGGATTTGTAAAAAGTCTTTTCCATCAGGGAAGGCTTGTACAGACTCTGGCAAATAAGTGTATGCTGCCTGATCTTGTGAAACCATCCGACCAATCTTCGGTAAAACGAATTTAAAGTAAAAGTTATATAACTGCTTGAAAGGAAAACTTGACGGCTTTGAGAATTCCAAAATAACCACTTTGCCGCCAGGCTTTAATACCCGAAACATTTCGGCTAAGCCCTTTTCCAGATTTTCAAAATTACGAACCCCAAAGGCAACCGTCACCGCATCAAAATAGCCTGTTTCGAAAGGCAAATTTTCAGAGTCGCCATTTAATAACTCAATTTTGTGATCCAGATGCTTCGTCAAAATTTTCTTTCTGCCCACCTCCAACATCCCGTCAGAAATATCGACCCCAACAACTTTTTCAGGCTTAAGGCTCAGCGACTGAATGGCAAAATCACCGGTTCCTGTCGCTACATCCAAAATCAATTTGGGATGAAGGAGCGCCAACTCTTTAATCGCCTTTTTTCGCCAACGAATATCAATGCCGAGGCTTAAGAAATGATTTAGAAAATCGTATCGGCCGCTGATGTTGTTAAACATCTTTGCTACCTGCTCTTTCTTTCCGGATTGTTCGGCTTTGTACGGTACTACCATTATAAAAAAATTATAACCAATGACTTAACAATCATTGGTTATTGAAGTTTCAAAGGTGAGAAAAAGAAATTAATTACCCAGCACTTTAAATTCTACCCTGCGATTAAGCTCGCGGCCTTCCAAATTATCATCGTTGGAGGCCAATGGTTTAGATTCACCATATCCAACAGCTTTGATTCTTCTGGCGTCAATTCCTTTGGAGGTCAGGAAGTTTTTAACAGCATTGGCTCTGCGCTGCGAAAGCTGTTTGTTATATGCACTGGGGCCAACACTATCGGTATGTCCCGATATCTCCACCTGGATGCCCGCATTCTGCTTCATCATCGTTTCGAGTTTGTTTAACTCATTGTATGATTCTTCTTTGAATGTTGCTTTAGCGAAATCAAAGTAAAGGTTACGCAGCACACCACTTACCCCTACTTTCAATTTGCGCATCTCCACCACCTGAGTTTTTGATTTAGGTTGATCGGAGGCGCCTTCTATCTTCACCGATTGGTTTACAAACACGTAACCCTCTCGTTCAACGGAAAGCCGGTAGTCCTTTGGTGAGGTTTCTTTGATGTTGAAATCAAAAGAGCCCGTACCAGAAGGAGACACTCCTACTGCAACGTTGTCTTTTAATCCCTGGAGTTTTACCCTTGCATCCAGTGGATTTTTAGTGTCAGCATCTACCACCTTCACCACATAGTTGAAGGGTTGTATCACGATCTTCCTTGGTTCTTCTTTTTTGGGTTCTATCTTCTTCGGCTCTTCTTTCTTTGGTTCAACAACCGGTTCCTTCTTAGGTTCTTCTTTAGCAATTACTGGCTCTTCTTTCTTAGGCTCCTCTTTTTTCGGTTCCTCCTTTTTTGACTCGGGCGTTGTGATCATATAAATGTCCTGATAGCCCATGCCATCATCACGGATGGAAGCATAATAGGCTCGTTTGCCATCCTTTGTATTGACAAAGTACACATCATCGTCAGGCGTATTAATTGGAAATCCTAAATTTTCCGGTTCACTCCATTCGTTTTTATCCTGATCGATTAAGGTTGATTTATAAATATCAAATCCCCCCATGCCCTTTCTACCCATCGAGCTAAAATAGAGCGTCTTGCCATCATAGTCGATAAAAGGTCCGTCTTCATCCAACTCGGTGTTGATAGTGGATCCAAGATTTTTCACTTTACTCCACTCGCCCTTACTGTCTTTCGTGCACACATAAATATCAGAACCTCCAAATCCTCCTGGTCGTTCACTAGAGAAATAAAGTCTATCTCCATCTTTTGTTACAGAAACAGATGCTTCACGAAATGTGGAATTAATTATCCCTGGCAGTGCTTCCGGCACTCCCCAAGTTCCATCAGCCAGTCGCTCACTAAAATAAATATCGCCATTACCCTCATCCTTATAGATATAAAGTGTTTTACCATCTGCCGACAAGGCCAAACTTGAATCACTAAATTTTATATTAACAATTGGGCCAATGTTTTTGGCCCTCGCCCACTTGCCACCAGATTTAGAGCTTGTAAAAATATCTTCGTAAGGCTTATTATCATCCGCCACGTTTTCATTCAGGTTTCCGTCTCGTCTTCTAGTCGTGAACACTATCTCATTTTCATCTTCATTCAAAACAGGACCGTAATCATCAAACTCCGAGTTTATCTCTCTTCCTATGTTTACTATGGAAAAATTCTTTGGATTTGCTACGAATTCTTTTCCGTTTTGACATTCACGAATCTTACGATCCACTTCTTTCAAATCGACCTTATCTTTACCCTGATAGTTTGGCTTACTCACCAACTTTTCTCTGTATCGATTGTAATACTGGATCGCCTTATCGAACTCCAATCCGTATTGATAACTTCTACCTATCCAGAAATCCAAATCAAAGCGATAGTCCGGATCCTGCCTTGATATTCGTAAGAAAAATTTATTAGCTAAGTTTTTTCCAATCGTCTCCAAATGGAAGTGACCTGCCTCGAAATTAGCCTTGATGTTAGTGGTATCAAAATCAGCTGCATTTACCCAGCTATCTCGTGCATCATCCATAGCTTTAGATGATTCCATGATCAGGGCCGCATTTTCCATGAACTGCCTGGATATATCCTTATCCTGTGTTTGTTGGGCAAGCGATGGAAAAGCAATTAAAACAGCTAAAAAAACCAGTATTCTGCGGATACTGTACATCTTAAAAAATGGTTTAAATACTAATTTAACAAATAAAATAGCTTTATAAGAGAGGCAATTTAACAAAATCTGCTAAAAACAAATGGCAAAATTCAATTCATAAGTTACACATACCTCACATTCTTAGTATTTTGCCCTTCAATTAACACTTTAAGTATAATCGATGGTCATACATTCGGCTGAGTTTATCATTAGCAACACTAACTATCTGAAGTGCCCGCCTTCAAAACAGCCTGAATTCGCTTTTATTGGCCGGTCTAACGTGGGTAAGTCATCTTTGATCAATATGCTGACTAATCACAAAAATCTGGCAAAAACCTCGTCTACGCCCGGAAAAACTCAGACTATCAATCATTTTCATATCAATGGATCGTGGTACCTGGTGGATTTGCCCGGCTACGGTTATGCAACGATAAGCTTGAAAGTGAAAGAAGGCTGGAGTAAAATGATCGAAGACTATTTGCTGAATCGCGAGAATCTTTACTGCACATTCGTGCTGATCGATTCGAGGCTGAAGCCGCAAAAAATCGACATCAAATTTATCACGTGGATGGGCGAACAAGGACTACCCATTGCGTTGCTTTTTACTAAGTGCGATAAATTAAAAAAAGGTGAATTGGCGCGCTCCAGGAAAAATTATGAAGAAGCCTTGTCAGAAATCTGGGAAGAGTTACCTCCTTTCTTTGCTACTTCATCCGAAAAAAGGCTCGGGCGCAATGAAGTACTTGATTTTATAGAGAAGGCAATGAAGTAGGAATTTTTATCGTGACACGATTTAAAATCCATTAGTTTTGCCGAATAAAAAAAATAAGTATGGAGTTGTCTGAAATTGCATCGGTGAGCGGGAAAGGTGGACTTTACAAAGTATTGGCGCCAACAAAGGCCGGTGTTATTCTGGAATCATTGGATGAGACCAAAAGCCGGATAGTCGCTTCTGCCAGCAATCGAATTTCTTTGCTCCATGAAATATCCATTTACACGCGTACAAAAGAAGGCACAACTCCTTTGCAGGCAGTGCTGAGGAAAATCAAAAAAGATTTTGATAATGATTTGGGTGTAGACGCGAATTCTGATGCAAACGAGCTTAAGGCTTTTATGAAATCCGTTCTGCCCGAATATGATGAAGATCGCGTGTATGTTTCGGATTTGAAAAAATTAGTAAAATGGTACGGTGTTATTTCCCAATATGCACCAGAAGTTCTTGCTGAAGAATCAGCAAAGGCTAAAGATTAATTGCCTTCTCCACCATATTTTTTGATCCCACAAAAAAAGGCGTTCGCTGGTGAAGGCTCTTTGGTTCAATGTCAAGTATTCTTCTGAAACCATCACTTGCCTGACCTCCGGCCTGCTCCACTACAAAGGCCAGCGCGTTGCACTCATACATGAGGCGCAATTTGCCGTGAACATCTTTTGCCGTGGCCGGATACATATAAATACCGCCCTTTAAAAGATTGCGGTGAAAGTCGGCCACCAACGAGCCGATGTACCGGGCGGAATAATTTTGATCTTTACAAAACTGGAGATACTCCTTCAACGATTTAGCAAATGAATTCGATGAGCCTTCGTTGATCGAGAATATTTTTCCGTCTTCCGGAATTTTCATATCCGGATGGGAAAGAAAATATTCACCCAATGCTGTTTCGTAGGTAAAACCATTGACACCATGACCCGTGGTATAGACAAGCATGGTTGACGATCCATATAAAATATATCCTGCTGCCATTTGCTCGGAGCCACGCTGCAAAATATCTTCTTCCTGAATGGGCGAGCCTACCGGGCTTTTTCTGCGGTAAATAGAAAAAATTGTTCCGATGGATACATTCACATCAATGTTGGAAGAACCATCAAGTGGATCAATGGCGATCACGTACTTTCCATGATTGTTTAAATCGACATACGATTCTGTTTCTTCTGAAATAAGCGCACAGGCCTCCCCTCCTTTTGTAAGTGCCCGCGTAAAGCGAATATTGGCCAGAACATCCAATTTTTGCTGCTCTTCTCCCCCTGTATTTTGTGAGCCCATCGGCCCCATTATGTCGATCAGGCCGGCTTTGTTAATCTCTCGGTTTACAACCTTTGAGGCAAGGGCAATATCTCTCAAGAGCTGAGAAAGCTCGCCACTGGCGTACTGAAATTGGTCCTGATTATTCTTGATAAACCTGTCGAGGGCGATGCCTATGGACTGCGCTATGCGCGAAGCTTCTACCATTTTGTTACCTATTTGGATTTTGGGCTAAATTCGGGCTGTGTAATTCATTTTGTAGCTGCAAATATACATTGCAAACGTTTGAAATCAACAAAATAAGAGATGAGGGTCTATAAGTTTGGAGGAGCATCGGTGAGGAACGCGGAAGGTTTTCGCAATGTAGTTTCGATGGTAAAGGACAGCCCTTCGCAGCTTTTGGTGGTGGTTTCCGCCATGGGCAAAACTACCAATGGTCTCGAACAGATTGTTGCGTTAGGCCAGGCCGCCCAATCCACAACACTGGAAATAAATCAACTTAAAGACTACCATTTTAAAATAGTCGAGGAGTTGTTTCAAAAGAGCGACTCTGTAAAGTCTGCTTTGGAAAAATTTTTTCATCAGATCGAGCACGAGGCAACGAAGCCAGGCGACTACGATCAGGTGTATGATCAGGTGGTTTCAATGGGAGAAATAATTTCCACGTATATACTAAGCAAGTACCTGCTCGAACAAGGAATCGAAAATGAATGGATTGACGCGCGGCAATACATTGCAACTAACAATAACTTCAGAGAAGGTCAGGTGAACTGGGATCAAACAAAAAATAATCTTCAAAAACTTAGACCTGTTCTTTCTGAAAAAATAATTATCACACAGGGGTTTGTTGGCTATGCGCCACACGGATTAACAACAACGCTTGGCCGCGATGGCTCCGACTACTCAGCTGCCATTTTTGCTTCGTGCCTGTCGGCAGAATCTGTTACGATTTGGAAAGACGTGCCTGGTGTTATGAATGCTGATCCGAAGCGACTGCAGGCTGTAAAAGTTTTTGAAGAACTCCCCTACAAAGAAGCGGCCGAGATGACGTACTATGGCGCTTCGGTGATTCATCCGAAAACGATAAAGCCGCTGGCCAACAATAACATTCCTTTATTTGTCAAGAATTTTGGCGATCCCAAATTAGAAGGAACAAAAATTCATGAATGCCGCGTTGATCATTTGCCTCCACTTATTGTATTCAAAGACAACCAGTGTCTGATCTCCTGCAAAGTGACTGATTACACATTTATTGATGAACAACACCTTCGCAATATCTTTCAGGCATTGAGCGAGCGAAACATCAAAATCAATGTGATGCAGAACTCCGCCATTTCGTTTTCATTTTGTGTTGACTTTCGCGAAAGCAAAGTGATTAGCCTGGTGAAATATCTGGGAGAAAAGTTTGAAGTTTATTATAATACGGGTCTTACATTGATCACAATCAAAAACTACGATCAAAAAACATTTAATGAATATCGCCTGCGCCCCGGAGTGGTGTTGGAACAATCTTCAAGATCTACCCTGCAGGTTCTCGTGAAGCCTTCGTAGAGACTGAGAAAAATTAACGGCTATTTCTCAGGTGAGAGATAAACGAATCCATTGACCGATTCAAAATATCAAACACTTCCTGAAAATCAGGTTCCTGTCCGTAATAAGGATCGGGAACATCCTCGTCTTTGCCCAACGGATCGTGTGTTCGCATCAAGGTAATTTTATGATGGTTTCTTTCGGCCGTCTCCAACCGAAGAATATTCCTGAAATTATCGTGGTCCATGGCGAGCACGTGATCGAAATCATCCAGATCGGCACTCGACAGCTGCCGGCCAACATGGTTGATGGCGATCCCATTTTTAAAAGAATTTCTCGTGGTTCTTGGGTCGGGTGGATCGCCAATGTGATAATTGGCCGTGCCGCAAGAGTTGGCAATAAAATTTGATTCCAGGCCCAATTGGCTGATTTTATGATTGAAAATGGCCTCGGCCAGGGGCGATCTGCAGATGTTACCCAGACACACAAAAAGAACTTTTACCGGCATGCTGAAAAAATTTCTGGCAAATTAAGACTATTCAGGGTTACAACTTTCCGCTGATCGCCATATAAGAAAGCATAGCACAATTTATCCGCCTTTTGGTTTGAAAAGCCCCTTCGTTTCGGAGGGGTTTTTCTTTTCGAACCCCTCTCCTTCATAGCGTGCAACTTGCTGCAGAATCTTTTAGATTTGATAAAAACATTTGCCATGGACTTTATTAAAGTGACCGAACAACACGCTCCCTACGTAGCACTGATACAACTCAACCGTCCGAAAGAACTCAATGCTATTAATCGTCAGTTAATGGAAGAGTTGCGGGATACGCTACAACAACTAGACAAGAACGACCAGGTAAGAGTTATTATCCTTACGGGAAACGACCAGGCTTTTGCTGCCGGAGCTGATATCAAACAGATGGCGGATAGATCGGCAGTGGACATGTTGATGATTGATCAGTTTAGCACGTGGGACCAGATTCGCAAAACAAAGAAGCCGATTATTGCTGCGCTCTCAGGTTTTGCTTTGGGCGGTGGTTGCGAGTTGGCGATGACGTGCGATATGATCATCGCGTCCGAAACGGCAAAGCTTGGTCAACCTGAAATAAAACTAGGAACAATACCCGGAGCGGGCGGAACACAGCGACTGACCAAAGCAATTGGTAAAGTGAAGGCGATGGAATTGATTTTGACCGGAAGGCTCATCACTGCTGAAGAAGCGCATTCTTATGGGCTCGTAAACAAAGTAGTGCCTGTTGAAATGTATTTGCAGGAAGCCACTGAGCTTGCAAAAGAGATCGCACAAATGTCTCCTGTTGCTGTGCAACTTGCCAAGGAGGCTGTCAACCGTTCATTTGAAACAGTGCTGGACGAAGGGCTCGCCTTCGAACGTAAAAATTTCTACCTCACCTTTGCTTCAGAAGATCAAAAGGAAGGAATGAAAGCATTTATTGAAAAAAGAAAGCCAGCGTTTAAAGGGAAATAATTTGCTTTAAATAGCTATCAATAAAAAAGCTCCGAAAATAAAATCGGAGCTTTTTTTATTGATAAAAGTTTGATGAAAATTATCTCACATTGATACCAAAGCCGACAGACAAAGTTTTGTACGTCTGAAGAGTATAATCGGCATGGAAAGTAATAACGGCAAGCTTCAACCGTAAACCACCGGTAACGCGCGGTCCTGATGCACTCACGTTAAAATTCACAGGATCTTTGATAGAGGTGGGAGGTGCAGGTGCCGGGTTGTCGAATGAGTAGGTTCCTTTTAAAGCAAGATTAGTTTTCGCAACATTGTAGCCGACACCAGCATACACAGTCAACACAGCAATTTTCTTGGAGATCAACCCCTGAATAGTAGTTGCTGTCGATTCAAAAATGGCATGCTGATCGGGCTTACTGCTGTCTAATCCGGCATCTAATTTCATTTTAGTATAACCAACAAAACCAGACAAATCAAAAGGAAGATTTTTAATGCCCGGAATGTATTGTTTTACATCGTGCAAGATACCAACGCCAAACATGTTCATCTTACCATTGTCACCAAGGTCCAAAGTTGGCAAGTATCGCAATTTAAGATCAAATCCCTTTGGCAATCCAATGCCAAGTTGCGCCATGGGAACAGGCAAGGCATTAATCTTATAGCTTCCTTTTGGATCTATTCCAGCAGGCCCGCTAAACGTGGTGCCCGTGATCTTATCCTGATAAGTTGGTGTTGGCGACTTCGGCCCTAACAAGGTGGGCACATTGCCATTGGTAGGAGAAGTGAGTGCTATATTTTTTAATTGACTATTATCCACATGATAATATCTGTCCGCGGTTGGAAAGTAAACCGCATTAACTGTAACGGTTAAATCTACGCCTCCAATTTTATGAGGCTTTGCAGTATTGTACCATCCCTGATTCAAGCCAACGCCAAAGGCTTTCAAAACAGGAGAGGCATATCCCTTCGCCAGATAGTTGGCATCGGCTGCACTGCCTTTGATTAGCTGGTCAATGTCTCCTTGCGCCCGGAGAGTGATCACGGATATCGCGCAAAAAACTAGTAGCACAAGTTTTTTAGAATTCATAGTCATGTTGTTTACGTTAAAGTTATAAAATTTGGGCGAAATTGTCTTTCGCTGTTCGCTGATCGTGGTCACTTCGATTCGTTTGCCGTTCAGCTTCATCCCCATTTCCGAGCAGGCTGTAACCCCTAGCGTTAAAATTTTTGAAATAAGGAAAACGATTTCAACTAATTTGCGCCTTGATGAACGCTTGACCGTGATCTTCCTTTATAACCTGATACTCCTGATTATCCGGCTACTCGCCAATGTAGCGGCTCTTTTTAACTCCAAGACTCGTCTTTTAGTACAAGGTCACTCTCAATTATTGCAAAAAATAAATCATGCAGTCTCGGGGAATCAATCGCCTGTGATCTGGATTCACTGTGCCTCACTCGGTGAGTTCGAACAAGGACGACCTGTCATTGAAGCGTTTAAAAAAGAATATCCTTCTCATAAGATTCTGCTTACTTTTTTTTCTCCATCAGGTTATGAGATTAGAAAAAATTATAACCTGGCCGATTGGGTTTTTTATTTGCCGTGGGACACCGCTAAGAATGCCCGTCTTTTTGTGGGCAGTGCAAAACCCGTATTAGCCATTTTTGTCAAGTATGAATTTTGGTTTCACTACACACGTGAATTAAATAAGCAGCGGATTCCCATTCTGTCAATCTCTTCCATTTTCCGAAAAGATCAGCTCTTTTTTAAGTCGTACGGAAAATTCTACCGAAGCATTTTAGCATACTTTACTTTTTTCTTTGTTCAGAACGATGAATCGGTGAGCCTCTTAAAATCTATTCAAATTAAAAACACAGTTCGTGCCGGTGACACTCGATTTGATCGCGTGAAATCATTAGTAAGTCAAACAGATGAAATTGAAAAGGCCCGGAAATTTAAAGCTGGGCAAAAAACAATTGTAGTGGGAAGTTGCTGGGCCGAAGACATTGAGGTACTCGCTCCTTTCATTAATGAAAATTCTTATCAGCTGAAATTCATTATCGCGCCACACGAAATTCATGAATCTTTCCTTACATCAATCGAACAATTACTCCATGTCAAAACCATCCGTTATTCAAACGCTGTCAGTGGACTCGAAGATTTTTCAGTTCTACTGGTGGATAATGTTGGTCTTCTTGGGAGGCTATATCGCTATGGCGAGTTTGCCTACGTGGGTGGAGCTTTCGGCAAGGGGCTTCACAATATTCTGGAACCGGCTTGCTATGGTATTCCTATTTTCTTTGGGAACAAGAATTATCAGAAATTTCAGGAGGCTAATGACTTGATTAATCGTGGTGGCGCTTTTGAAATAGGTGACTATCATGATTTGCGAGCGAAATATGAAATGGTGAATGTGCCGCAGACGTTTTTATTAGCATGTGAGGTCACAAGGCAATATGTTGAAGAAAATCTTGGCGCCACAAAAAAGATAACTGATTACTGTGCTCAATTCCTGAAGAAGTCATGATAGGACTGGTGATGAAATCGACCGGCTCATGGTATGACGTACTGGGTGACGATCAGAAAAAATACTCTTGCCGAACGCGTGGCAAACTTCGGCTGGAAGGAATAAAAGAAACCAACCCGATTGCCGTTGGCGACCGCGTTGATTTCTTTTTAGAGGATGACGGGGTTGGCGCTATTGAAGAAATTGTTCCGCGCGAAAATCACATCCTTCGTCAATCCGTTAAAAAAACCGGCCACAGTCATATACTCGCGGCCAACGTTGATCAGGTGCTTCTCATCGCGACACTAAAACAACCACGAACCTCGTTGGGATTTATCGATCGGTTTCTCGTTTCTGCCGAGTCGTTCAGAATCCCTCAGGCATTATATTTTAATAAAAGCGATTTATTCAACGAGAAGGAACAGCACGAACTGGAAGCAATAAAAAAATTATACATCTCCATCGGTGTCGTCACCTGGAGTGGCTCGGCACTTCATGATGATCCCGCTGCGCTATTGAAAGTTTTATCGAACAAAGTAACATTGATTGCCGGTCATTCGGGTGTTGGCAAATCAACACTGCTTAATACTATATCGCCTCACATCCAGCAGGGAACCGGAGAAATTTCAGGATTCTCTGAAAAAGGAACACATACCACTACGTTTGCTGAAATGTTTCAACTAGACGCCACCACGTTTGTGATTGATACGCCAGGTGTAAAAGAATGGGGCCTGGTGGATATGAATCAGCAAGAAATCTCGGATTACTTTCCCGAGATGAGAGATGTACGCTTGAATTGCAAATTTGGTGCACGCTGCATTCATCTAAACGAACCCAACTGTGCGGTGCTTGAAGCGGTGAACAATCATACCATTTCGGAGCAACGATACAAAAGCTACGTGAGCATGGTGATGGGAGAAGACAACCGCAAATGATGGATGCCTGTTTACATCATTAGTTTAAAAAAATGTAGTGCAAGTCCGAAATCCAGCATCTTCAACGACAAAAGAATTTCATAACGCAGTCGCTGGCGAAGAGCCTTTTCTTCCTCTTTAGTTTGATTCAGGTTTTTTATCTTTTTACACACGAGATAAGTAGACCATCGTTGCGCGTTCTTGCCTTTAAATTGAGCTTTTGACATGGAGGTGCTCACCATTCTTCGTTTTATCAATACCTCCGGCAGGTAGCAAAACTTATACTTTCGCGAAGCCCTTACCCACAGATCGAAATCTTCGAATGCCAACGCCTCATCATAACCATTCAAAAGCTCCATGACGGCTCTGGTGAACATCATGGTGGGTGAGCAAATGAAATAACGATTAATCACAAATGGATAGACATCACCTTGCGGAATAGAAGAGTGTGGAAATATTGTTGAATGGTAACGCAAATGTTTTCCTTCTTCATCGATAATTTCGGCATCTGAAAATTGGACTCCATACTCAGAACCTTTCTCCCGAAGCAACGCCACTCCTTTTTGAACGCGATCTGGCAAGAGCACGTCATCCGCTGCAAGATCAATGAAGTAGTTCCCCTTTGCCAGCTTAAGGGCTTTGTTAAACGAGCGGCAGCTACCCAAATTTTCTGTATTTGCGATAAATGAAATCTGAGGTTTATCCTGAATGAGTTTCTGAATTACCTCCACACTATTATCTGTGCTGGCATCATCTACAATAATCAATTCAATATTCTGATAGGTTTGATGCCACACCGACTGAATTGCTTCCTCAACAAACCGCGCATGGTTGTAGCACAAGCAAATGATGGTTACCAGCGGTGAGTTCATTCGATAGTTTTTGAAAAAACATATTTATCAGACGGCTGGCCTGCAATGCTTGCCTTAAATTTCAAGAGTGACTCGTTGATGTTGGATCCAATCATGGATGTTCCCAAATCAATTAAATCAAAATGATGATGCTGTGCGTATTGATAAATTCCGGAAATAAGTTGAACAATCGGGCTCACTTTACTGAATTTAGGGTTGTGTGCATAATAGAACGTATACAGCACCTTTTCGCTCACTCTCACCACAATTCCACAGGCTGCAGTTTCCTGATCGTTACTCAGTTTAAACAAAAGAAAATCGTCTGATAATCGATCAACTGTTCGTTTCAACTGCGGGAACGTCATTGAGAGTGACTGATTCTTCTCTTCCCGGCAATCAAAAATAAAATCGTAACAACTTTTCAATTCATCAATACCAACCTGTGTAAATGAAAACTGCTGACTACTTTTTTTTAATTTTTGTCGTTGTGAAGTCTCAATCCGTTTTTCGAAGCTCGTGTTGTTCACACTAATAATGCTGGTCACTTCCACCCGCACTTGGAAATTTAACTTCTTCAACACCGCCTTGATGTTATGCGCGGAGGTTGAATGATATGCGGTTGGATAGTTCTTGATTTCTATGCGATTGACCGCAAGATGCTTCAGGTCATTCAAGACGTATTCAAAAAATTCTTCCAACACAAACTGATCTAGCGCTTGATAGATTTCCAAAGAACCAAAAGGAGCGCTGAAAGGGCTTAGTGCAATTCCATCCGAAACATTGAAAAAAATTTGAGCAACAGTTTCGTTTGTGCCAACACTTCGCATACCGTAAGCTCGCCATCCAGTGTGTGATTGAAGAAGCAAGTGCTCGCGCTCATTAAATAAAAACGTCCCGGTGGCGGGACGCTGCTCCAAACGATCGTGACAATAAAATTCTAAAGATGTCAACTTAATAAGGTATTCCTGCTTTCTTATAAATAAAATGCATCAGCCAGGCCGGACCAATCAACAAGAACTGAAGGTCTTTGAAAAATGACGGCTTCTTGCCTTCCACTTTGTGACCATAGAATTGCCCAATCCATGCCAACACAAACACGCTTAAACATACCATCCACAAGGGCGCAATATTCATCCGCACGATAACATTCACCATTACCAAACAAAGAACTGCAAACAACACCATACCGATTGTCAAGGGAACAGAAAGTGTGACGTAATAAGCCGTTGCTAAAACCAACACAACCGTTGCCCAGTTTGCATAAGGATTTCCTTCGCCTAGAATGGATTGGACAATTCCTGAAGGGATTGAAGCAATCAAACCCACTACGCTAAAAAAAATCAACGGCACGCATATCCAATGAATGGCTTTGTTGGTTGCATTTTGATGGCTCTCACCATATTCTGAAAGTAAGGCATCTATTTTTCTCATCGTTTTATTGGCTAGTGAGGCGTAATTTAAGAAAATAGCACAAATTAATGAGCGTGATTCTTGGCCGGTTTTGCTTGCTGATTCCCGGGGCAATAAAAAACCTCCGAAACCTAGTTACCTCCGGCATCAATGGCTTCAATCATTTTCGTAGATTGCTGATTCCGACAACTTGATGACACTGGCTTCACCATCGTTTTTGAGAACCTCACTATTCCTTTTCTTGTTCACACTTGAAAGTTATTTTGGGTTGGCACAACACCCGACCATTGACAGTCTTCAACTGGTTATCGCAAAAACTGATAAAAAACAAAAAGCCGATGCCCTCAACAAATTGGCCTATGAATGGTTTCTTCGGGATTATGCAAAATGCAAACAAACAGCGGAGGAAGCTTTGCGCTATTCAGAGGAAATAAGTTATCCAAAAGGTAAAGTTGAGGCTGGCATATACCTGGGTATTTACGAAGCTCAGATAACTGGAGATTACAAAACAAGCCAAGGCCTGCTGGCAAAAGCAGCATTCGAAGCGCACGAAATAGGCGCTAAAGACTTAGAGGGGTTTAGCAATACTCAGATTGGAAATCTGTATCGGAACTCAGGAAAACTGGACTCTGCCTGGCTATATTATCAAAAGTCATTTACTCTTTTGAGAGATAGTTTAAATCCCTGGCATCTTTCTATGCTGTATAGAAACATGGGCAAATATTATGGGTTAACATATGAGCCAAGTGCTGAATTAACCTATTACAAAAAGGCCTGGCAAATTCGAGAAAAACTTACCGACCATGCTATGCAGGTCGATGCACTCGTTTGCCTTTCCTCATGGTATTCACGCCAGTATGATTTCCGCGAGGCTAACTTGCTGCTGAACCAAGCTGAACCCCTAAGCGAAAAAATAGGACCGTCTTGGGTAACGAGTGATTACTATGCACAAAAAGCAGCACTCGCATTCCAACTCGGAGACAGCAAGAGTGCTTTGATTTGGTATAGCAAAGGAAAGGACTACTATTCAAAAAACTCCATTCCAAGCTATGTTAAGCTCCTTGTTCAGATTGGGTCGGTGATGGAGCTGACAGGAAATTTTGAGGTAAGTCAACGCTTTTTCTTTGATGCACTCAGGTTGGCTGAACAAAACCAACTTATTAAAGACAAGGTTAAGATCTTATTAAGCATCGGTCGAAGTTATCATAACCTGAAGAAAGAGAAATTGGCAGAAGAGTACGCACGCGCATCAGAAAAAATAGCAATAGATCTGCATTACAAATTTGACGAGGCCGAAGCGTTAAATCTGATCGGCAATATTTATACAAATCTCGATCGATTTGAAGATAGCAAGCGAGAACACACAAAGGCTTTACAGATTAGGCAAGAACTTGGCGACAAAAAAGGGATTTCTGCTAGCTTATATAATCTTGGAGAGGTAGCAGAATACACCGGCCATTTACGCGAAGGTTTGTCGTTGCAGCTTCAGAGTCTTAATCTGGACGAATCCATGCAAGATTATAATGGTCTCTGCATTTCGTACAGCGGCCTGGGGAGATTGTATCTTAAACTAGGTGATCTTGACAAATGCAGTTTTTACCTTAACAAAGGTGAAGCTCTTGCCAAGCAAATTCAATCGGGCTCATCATTAGTTGACGTTTATTTCATCCGTAGAAATCTTCTGGAGCGGCAAGGGAAAATCAAAGAAGCGTTGAATTACTCTAAGCTTTACGAGAACTTAAAAGATTCTGTCTTTACTAAAGCGCAAGAAAACAATTCGACTTCACTGGAGGGGTTCTATGAGTTACAACAAAAAGAAAAAGAAATTGAATTGCTAAATCAAAGTAAAGTTGTTCAGCAAAATGAAATACTCCTTCAACGATCTCAGATACGCCAACAACGAATAACCATTCTTGGTACCATTGTCGCATTGATCTTATTAGCTGCCCTGGCGTTCATGCTGTTTAAATATTACAAGAAAAAAAATAAGCTAAACCAGGAACTTCAGGAGCGAAGTGAGGAAATTCAAACTCAATCGGAGGAGTTGTCAAAAACGAACAAATCACTGATCGAACTGAATCGAGCCTTGGCGGAAAAGCAGGAAGAAATCCAGGCTCAATCAGAAGAGCTCACGGAAGCAAATGAGTCGCTCACCTTGCTCAACAAGGACCTTGCCGAGAAGACTGAAGAGTTGGCTGCCCAATCGGAAGAATTGACCGAAAGCAATCAGATCATCTCTAATCTCAATCAAAGCCTTGAACAAAAAGTATCTGAACGCACCGAGCAACTGCAACAAGCCTACAAAGAATTAGATACTTTCTTCTATCGGTCGTCTCACGATTTCCGGAGACCGCTTACCACGTTTATGGGGTTAGCCGAAGTGGCGTATATCACGGTGACGGACTCAAATGCGCTCAACCTCTTTGAGAAAGTGAAAGAGACAGCTGTCAATTTAGATCGCATGCTAACTAAGCTTCAATCGATAAGCGAAGTGGCCTCCAGTCAATTTGTGGTGACATCTGTTTCCATAAAATCTATTTTTGAAGATGCTTGTAGCACCTATAGCCAGGAACTTTCCAACGAAAAAATCAAAGTGGATATCCATGTATCCGTCAGCCGTGCTATTATCAGCATGCCGGTATTCTTGAGGATTATCGTTGAAAACTTATTGGAGAATTCTATCCGATTTAAAAATCCAGTAAATCCGATGATATCCTTAGAAGCCCTGGAGGCAGAAGGCGGTGTTGAAATAACCGTACGTGACAACGGCATTGGCATTGAAGACATTTACAAAGATCGGGTCTTTGAAATGTTTTTCCGGGGCAGCCAACATTCAAAGGGAAACGGACTTGGCCTATACATCGTAAAGAAAGCCGTAGAGAAACTAAAAGGTAAAGTAATCTTCAACAGCACGTATTTAAAAGGAACTACTGTTGCGATCTGGCTGCCATTTCAGTTATCTCATCCTGAGTATTCTCCAATAGTAAAGTAAATCTTACACGCATCACATAGCCGTTAAGATGCCTGAGGCCAGCCTTATCGCGGGTTATAATTTTGTATCCGAAACTTAGAAATATGAAAAGGGCTATTCGCCATTTAATAATCGGAAAGGACACCTACATCGAGTCAGCCAACGAATTCAAGCAGGTAATGCTTTCAGGGCATTACGCATTAATTGGTCTGGTGGTGCTGGTGATCTATTCAGTTTTAGATCTCCTGCAAGGCACAAAGGACACCACCATCGTGTTTTCGATTGCCTTTCTGCTCATCGCCAGCACGCTGGTCTTGCATCGTTACGGACAACATTGTCTGGCGAATTATATCCTGTTTCCCTCCTTTAATTTGGTTGTTTTCCTAATTGGCACCAGCGAGGATCTGGTGACGGGCACCTCCATTTTTTTCCTGCCGATCGCCCTTGGGGCAAGTGCTGTTTTCAATTATCAACAGCGAAAGATTGCCTACGCTTTTAATGCATTCAGCTTTATTCTATTTTCGCTAACACTACTTCAAGGCTTTTCTATTCTGCCGTTTCGAAACTACACACCAGCTGACATTCATTTTATTCAATTACTTAATCTCGCCACGGTGTTCCCTGTGTCATTCATGGCCATTCATCTGCTTAATCGACTCAGCCATTATCATGCAGGGAAACTTATTCAATCAAACAAACAACTTGAAAAACTGAATCAAGAGTTAGATCGATTCGTCTATAGCACTTCGCATGATTTAAGGGCTCCGCTTTTATCGATTCTAGGACTCCTGAAACTAGCCGAAACTTCGACTGAATCGGAAACCACAAAATATCATCGCTTGATGCATGAGCGGGCACAGAACTTAGACAAATTCATCAAAGACATTACCGACTACTCGCGCAACAATCGCCTTCAAGTGGTGCACGAACCGGTTAAGCCTGCGCAATTGGCAAACGACATATGGGAAGCACTTCGGTACAGCGAAGACGCCATAGGTATAGAATTTATCAATGATATTTCCGAAGATCTTATTGTGATGAACGATAGCACAAGACTTCGCGTGGTGCTGAGTAACCTTATTTCAAATGCCATTCGCTACCACGATCAGCGTAAAGAAAATAAATACATACGCGTATCGCACCAACTCACCTCCTCGTCTTTCTCATTGCATATTCAAGACAACGGGCAGGGCATCGCCCCTGAATTTCAAACCAAAATATTTGACATGTTCTTTCGCGGCAATGAATCATCTCAAGGTTCAGGCCTTGGCTTATACATCGTCAAAGAAACGCTCGCCAAACTTTCTGCCAGCATTGCTCTTTGTTCAACACCCAGACAAGGAAGTACATTTTCAATTACTCTTCCGGTTTAGCAGGTAAAATAAAAATTCGATTTACCAGTTTTAGTAAACAAGCAATTTGCATTCTTGCTCGTGCGTGGCAAGTATTTCAACATCTCCATCACGCCAATCGGTAAATCGACTCGCAACTAAGCTTTCGTCTTCACACGACTCCAATCTTTTATTTGCCAATGCACCTTTCCGGTTGTTAAATGATTTCCCTTGCTGTCGTGAATTTTCACTTCGCATGGAATAAGTACCGATTCGTGTTTCTGCAACGGCTCGTACACATTGCTCTTCAACCAGTCCTCAGAGATAACAAACTCAGCAGATGCTTCCATTTTTCCCTGATAATGATAATCCATTTCCAAGCGCTGTAAAATGAGTCTGTATTTTTTCATGTCCAATCGGCTGATCAACAAAAACCCGGTCGTGAACTCGGACAATGTGGCCAGTGCGCATGCATGGAGACCTCTGATGTGGTTGAGGTTTCTTCGTTTGTACGGCAGGTGAGTCTTAATACGATAATCACCAATCTCGGTAATCGAAAAACCATGCGGCCCATTAAATGGAATGAGTCGTCTCAGAAACAAATTCAATACCCAGCGGTAAAATGAAGAGGTCTGCGCCTTTTTAACAACGCGATCGGTGTCAAACATAAATAGAGTAATTATCTACTGCGGAAGTTAGCATGAAATTGCGAATTGCTGTTATGTGCAAAACACGCATTCAAAACTTTGTACGCCCAATGAGTCTATAAGTCCAGCCACCTGGAAATTGGCAAGCAGTGTCCTGGAGTGCGTCAAAAAATGGCTCAACGCTCGTATTCGTAAAAAAGAAAATCTCGTTTTCAGGATCTCCCAGACAGGCTCAAAACTGCCTGACTTTCAGGTGCTTTAGGCTTGATGTAAACCTTCTGTAACCTGTTTTCTGCACGTGTAAACCATCTGTTACCGTCTTTTTACATCTTTTTCTTTCTCATTCAGTTCATAGGCTAATAAAAACAAAACCCCTTATGACTGAAAGACAAATCCTCCTCGTAAAAAACTCCTGGAGCTATGTTATTGTAAAATCCGATGAAGCGGGCGAGCTGTTTTATCAGCGCCTCTTTGAAGTAGCGCCCGAAGTAAAACACATGTTTAAAAGCGATCTGAAAGAACAAGCCCGCAAACTGATGAACATGGTAACCTACATCGTGACCAAACTTCAAAAGCTGGATGAAATTGCTGGCGAAGTAAAATCACTGGCACAGCGCCATGGAAAGTACGGTGTGAAACCACATTATTATCAGTTAGTAGGTTCTGCCTTGTTGTGGACGCTGAAGGAAGGACTTGGCGAGAAGTGGACATCCGAAACCGAACAGGCCTGGACGGCAGTTTATTCCTCGCTGGCCGATGCTATGATCAAAGCTCAACTCGAAGCCAAAGCAGCTTAGCACAAGTCCTCAACTCCACGTTAATCGTTGACCATTATTTATGAAAATAAAAAAGACATCCTACTTCAAAGACTCTTACACCGACATTCTTTGGTTTGAAAATTGGGTATCGGAACTTGAAAAGTTTAATCAAAAGAAATATCAACGATTTCAAGTTGAGACATCACTGGGTAAAACACATGTGTGGGGCATCAACACGCAAGAGAAAGATCTTGACGCGCTAGTTATTTTTCCCGGAGCAAGGACATCATCCTTGTTCTGGGATTTTGATAACAACCTGTTGAATCTTGGTGTGAGACTTAGAATCTATTTGGTGGAAACAAACGGGCTGCCCAATCTTAGTGATGGAAACACACCCGATATTACATCATTAGAATATGGAGAATGGGCAGCTGAAGTTTTGGATCAGTTAGAAATTGAAAATGCTTTTGTAGCGGGCGCCTCTTTTGGCGGACTCATTAGCATGAAACTTAGTCTGGTGCGACCTGATAAAGTTCGTGCTGCGTTTCTGCTCAACCCAGGCTGCCTTCAAGCCTTCTCGTTAACTTTCAAAAATCTTTACTACAACCTGCTCCCGATCCTGTTTCCTACCAGAAAAAATGTAGAGAAGTTTTTAAACAAAGCCGTGTTTTCAAAACCACATCATGCACTGTCGGCAACGTGCGAACAATTAATTATTGATTACGAACTCTTCGCGTTGACACGATACGAAGACTATACTCAAAAGCCCTACTACATGAAAGATCAACTGAATGATATTAAGGTTGACACTTATTTGATCGAGGGCGATCAAGATTTATTATTTCCTTTTCAGCAATCCATCAAAAATGCACGTGAGCGGATAAGCACTCTGAAGGACATAAAAGTATTCGAAAATGTAGGCCATGGCATTGAAACATATGGTCAGGCGCTGCGATACATAGGTTCGGTTGTGTCCACTTATCGGCAAATAAAACCTGCCTCGTCAAGTGCACAGCAAAAAAAGCAATTACAGATAATCTTATAATAGACAATCCATCACATGAAAAAGAAAATGAATTTCCTCGATTTAGTGTTGCTGATGCCAGCACTGGTTGCCTTGATTTTTAGCCTGTTTTGGTAATTAGGCCGAAATTCCATCCCTCAATTATTTTTTGATATTTTGCGGATCAATAAAAAACTGCATGCGCAAAAAAATAATCGTTTTGGGAGCTGGATTAGTAGGCAAAGCCATGGCCATCGATTTGGCCAAAAATTTTGAAGTTACTTCGGTAGACGTAAATGAGCAGGCACTTGCAGAAGTTGCCAAACATGGAATTAAAACTCAGAAACTTGATTTCTCAAATCTGGCTCTGCTAACATCTGCCATTCAACCTTTTGATTTGGTAGTTGGTGCTGTGCCCGGCTTCATGGGCTTGCAAACAGCACGCACGGTAATAGAAGCTGGAAAAAATATGGTTGACATTTCTTTCTTTCCGGAAGATCCGTTTCAACTGGACGAGCTGGCGAAAAAGAAAAATGTGACCATTGTTACTGACTGCGGTGTAGCGCCCGGTATGGGCAACATCATTTTGGGCTATCACAACAAGCGCATGAAAATCGAGAGCTATGAATGTCTTGTGGGTGGCTTGCCGGTGGTAAGAGAATGGCCGTATGAATATAAAGCCGTCTTCTCACCCATCGATGTTTTGGAAGAATACATACGCCCGGCACGCTACGTTCAAAATAGTGGCATGGTAGTAAAGGAAGCTTTGTCAGATGCTGAACTCGTTCACTTCGATGGCGTTGGAACGTTGGAATCGTGGAATTCGGATGGACTGCGATCTCTGATCAAAACCATGCCCAACATTCCCAACATGATCGAAAAAACGCTACGCTACCCGGGCTGCATTGAATACTTAAGAGTGCTGCGAGAAACGGGCTTCTTCTCATACGAGGAAGTAGAAGTAAAAGGTGTGAAACTCAGACCTATTGACTTAACAGCCAAACTTCTTTTTCCAAAATGGAAATTAAAACCCGGAGAGGAAGAATTCACCGTGATGCGCATACGCATGACCGGTGAAGAGCACGGCAACAAAAAAACATACGAATACAATCTTCTCGATCGCACTGAAAAATCCACAGGCACACTGTCTATGGCAAGAACTACCGGCTACACCTGCACAGCAGCGGCCCATCTGGTGTTGGACGGAAAATTTACACGCAAGGGGATTTGCCCGCCAGAGTATCTGGGTGAAGAAGAAAGTCACTTTAATTTTATCGTAGACTACCTAAAGGAGCGTGAGGTGATCTATACCGTTAAAACATCGTGAGCGGTAAGGTTACAGTAGGGACAAGAAGTTTACAAGAATGATTACCTTAACGCGCAATTAAATCAACTCATGACCGAAACCAAAAGGCCAAGCCTGCTGCAGGCATTTGTTCCGATTATCATCTTAGTTATTCTTCTTTCGATAAACGTGATTGTTTTTGGGTCGGGCGCTACGGACGGGCCCAATCAAATTGCCTTGATAATGGCCGCTTCTGTTGCCGGAATAATCGCATGGCGACTGGGGAATTCATGGGAACATATTGAAGCGAGTATCGTCAAAAGCATAAGCTCTGCGATGGGAGCAATGCTTATCCTTCTCGTCATTGGCTCGCTGTCGGGCACGTGGTTACTAAGTGGCATAGTACCTGCGATGATCTATTACGGACTTAAAATATTGAATCCCACCATATTTTTATTTGCCGCTTGCATTGTGTGCGGCATCGTATCCCTGGCAACGGGTAGTTCCTGGTCCACCGTTGCGACAGTCGGCATTGCTTTACTGGGCATCGGCAAGACACTGGGCATTCATGAAGGAGTTATCGCGGGAGCGATTATTTCCGGAGCGTATTTTGGTGATAAAATGTCTCCGCTTTCGGATACGACCAATCTGGCACCGGCCATGGCAGGTACCGATTTGTTCACTCACATACGATATATGGTTATCACAACGGTACCTACATTAACGATAACCTTAATCATTTTCTTTGTGTGGGGTTTCACGCTTGATACCACTGGTAGCGCCAACACAGATGCCGTGCTTGCATCTATCGACAATTCTTTCAACTTGAATCCACTTTTGTTTCTAGCACCAGCCATTGTACTATTCATGATCGTACGAAAAGTACCGGCTCTGCCTGCCCTGCTGGTTGGTATTCTACTGGGCGGTGCATTTGCAGTTATCTTTCAACCCCAAATCATTCAACAGATTTCGGGCATCACCGACAATCCAATAAAGTCCGCATTTGTCGCGGTCATGAAATCGATGGCACTTTCCATCAACATTCAAACTGATAATGCTATGATCTCCGAACTTCTTTCTTCGGGAGGTATGGCCGGCATGCTCAACACCATCTGGTTGATTTTAGGAGCTATGATTTTTGGAGGTGTGATGGAATCATGTGGGCTACTGAAACGAATAGTGGAAGAAATCATAAAGTTCGCTCACTCTACGGGTTCACTGGTTGCCTCTACCGCGGTGACCAGCATATTTTTTAATCTCACAGCTGGCGATCAATATATGGCCATTGCTGTGCCCGGAAGAATGTTTGCCGATACGTATAAAAAGCGTGGCTACAAACCTGAACTTTTAAGCCGCACGTTAGAAGATGCTGGCACTGTAACGTCCGTGTTGGTTCCATGGAATACGTGTGGCGCTACACAATCAAAAGTATTGGGAATTTCTACATGGGCATATGCACCGTATTGTTTCTTCTGCATCATCAGCCCGATGATGACGGTGTTGATGGCCTATTTGAATTTTAAGATTCGCAGGTTGGATGACAAAGTACCAGCATAACGATCGCGTTACCATTTCCAATGAGGAGATCAATATCCTTCCGCTCGGTGCATTCGAAGGAAGAGTGGACATCATTGACGAACCGGAACAGCTTCATGCTGCTTTCTCCGATATAAATCAGCATGACGTGGTTGGCTTTGATACCGAAACCAAACCGGTATTCGTAAGCGGCCATTACAACAAAGTGTCGCTTGTTCAAATCGCATTGCCTGAAAAAGTTTTTTTGGTAAGACTTAAGACGGTTGGAATGGAGCCAGCGCTCATTCATTTTTTTGAAAACCATAAAATCCTCAAGGCCGGTGTAGCGCTGCGCGATGATATTAAGGCGCTTCAGAAATTAAAACATTTTCAACCCGGAGGTTTTTTTGAATTGGCTGATCTGGCTAAGCAATCTGGCTTGCAAGTAGAGAGTGTCAAAAAGCTAACAGCTTTATTGCTGGGCTTTCGTATTTCAAAAGGTGCACAGACCAGCAATTGGGAAGCTCCTGTATTCAACGAAAAGCAAATCAGCTATGCAGCAACCGATGCGTGGGTGTGTTTGAATATCTATCGCAAGTTGATGGGCCATAGCTGATTTTTGTTGGCTATAATTTCGTACGAGGATATTTTCTTTATTTTCAGAATGCTTTAGAAAGTCACGGCAATTCGTTCGTATCATCACTAGCTTATGCAACAGGCAGGTGTTTGCGAACGAAAAGTGTGTACATCACCATGAAATACAAATTCCTCTGAAATAAGATGAATAAATATCATTCAGAAATTCTGGAAGCCATCAAGTCGCTTTCTGGCAAACCCACACAACACACCCTTCTCGATTCTTATCTGGGCAATTCTCATCCTAAATATCCAATTAATAACCCCACGCTCCGATCCATCGCCAGAGAGTGGTCGAGGTCTCATCGCCAGTTAAGTGCTACTGAATTTCAAAAAGTTTTGGACAGCCTGATTCATGGAAAATCGTCCACCGAAAAATGCATGTCAGGAATTTTACTTGACGTGTGTGCAAAAGACCAGCGAAAATTTAATCCTAACTGTTTTGACGAGTGGCTCAATCAGCTAGTGGGCTGGGTAGAAATAGACACGCTTTGCACCGGTGCCTATTCAAAAATAGAACTTCCCGACAACTGGAAAGTTTGGAATAAATTGTTGCTAAAGTTTTCAAAGAGTAAGAACATCAGTAAACGAAGGGCATCGTTGGTGTTACTTTGTTCGCCCATGCGAAAAGTGGCTGATGAACGCCTGGCCAAAGTAGCATTGGCAAACATCGATCGGCTAAAACACGAAAAAGAAATTTTGATCACAAAAGCAATCTCCTGGCTCTTGCGCAGTATGGTTAAGCATTACCGAAAGGACGTGGAAAAATACCTGAACGAAAACAATGAAAGTCTTCCACGTATTGCCGTTCGCGAAACATTAACCGTGCTAACAACCGGAAAGAAGACCAAATCAAAAACTTAAAATCAAATTGGGTTGGCTATCAACCTGCACTGGCGTTTACCTTAGGCTGGGTTCTGATCCACAACAGAAGAACAACGCCCGCCAGAATAAAAGGTATGCTCAATAGCTGACCCATGTTCAGCATCCAATCATCTTCAAACGCTTCCTGACTCACTTTGTAAAATTCGTCAACGAAGCGAAATGTGAAAAGAATAATTAAGAACCAGCTCAGCATAACACCATTCTTCAATCGCTCTCTAAACTTGTTCCACACCCAAAAGAGTGCTGCGAAAAGAATAAGACAGTAGATGGCTTCATACAATTGGGCCGGATGTCGGGGCACCAAATCTTTTGATGTGAACACAAACGCCCATGGCACATCGGTTGGCACACCAATCATTTCAGAATTCATCAGGTTTCCTAATCTTATGCAGCAACCCGTCAAGGCACCTACAACAGCAAGGCGATCCAAAATCCATAAGTAGGGCACTTTCGTCTTGCGTGCAAATAAATACGTGGCTATAAAAATACCAACAGCTCCGCCATGACTGGCCAGCCCGCCTTCCCACACAGCAAGAATCCTGAGCGGATGTTGCAAGTAATCAATCGGATCATAGAAAAGAACATGACCTAGTCGTGCACCGATAATCGTAGCGACTACCAGATAAGTAGTCAGCGTATCTATCTCTGTCAATGGTCTTCCCTCTTTTTTATAAATGAAGTACATCACCTGCTGACTAAGAATAAATCCCACGGCCCATGACAATCCATACCAACGTACCGGATGATCAATAAAAGGAATTGTAAATATGTCGGGATTAACATCCCAGATGATGTAGGAGAGGAAGGTCAATAACAGCATGTTCAATTTAATTCGAGCATATCCAATAAAACACTTCTAATTTTATTGAAGGCTCTTGCAGAAAGTACCCCCTGCCTTTTTTGAATTCGTTTGTGGGATATGGCTCGCAGTTGGTGGCACAAGGCAAAAGAATCTTGCGCCATACCTGTGTCAGCCTTATCAATCTTAACGACAGAGTAATAAGACTTCGCTTTAGATGTTAGAGGTAGTACAGCAGCCAATCCAAGAGTTGGGAAATCCTTAATAATTATGCAAGGTCTTATAAATGCCTGTTCATGCCCACTCAATTCTTGTAAATCACCAAGATTAACCCAAACTATATCACCTTTCTTAAAGCCTACAGTCATATTAGTCTATCCCTATTCCCAGTTTTCAGAAAATGATTTTAGATCCGAATCTGCTAATTTCTGTTGCGATTGAAAAAAATCACTTTCTAGATCGTTGGTAAGACTTTCCCGTTCAGCTAATTTATTTGGTGAACCAATTTTTTTAATGATTCCCTCTTCTATAGCGATAGCATTATAAGTGTGAGTGGCATCCGATAAGATAAAAGCTAGTTCGTCAATCTTATCGCTGTTAGTCACTATTCTTTGTTCCTTAATCATTGCGCCTGCCAAGATTGCAAACTCCATTTTTAAAGAAACCTCCAGCCACTCAGCTATGGAGGAAGAAAGGCCATTCGGGACATTAACCCGAATTAGGTTTATAAGAGTCGTGAACTCAATCCGTTGCAACTGTAGCGCCATCTCGTAAAATTCCTCTTTGGCAATGGAGTACTGATTTCCAGAAATAGAAGCATTGATATCATCACCAGCGAATATTTGGCCAGCGATTTTTGCATTACTGCGTATTGCATAAAGAATATTCTCGCCCAAAACTGAGAGCTTCTTGTCATCAATCATATCCTCAAAAAAGGAATATGAGTCCTGAATAAGTCCAATTAAATCATTTTCATCATCGATTATGGACTTAAAAGCCATCATCCTTAATCGGAAAATCTCATTGTATGACTGCTCTATTGAATGCTCTAAATTATCCGCTGATTCCATCGCCAATTTGATTTTAGACAATAGAACATCTGTTTTCTCCTTTAGGTCGTTATCGAGTTCTTCGTACCTAACGAAAAGAAAAAGACAACTTTCCAGACTTCCAGCAAGACCATTCATCTTAGTACAAATTTATCAAAAATCGGTCGCCTCTTTCGGCCTAACCAAAGCCCAACTTTACGTTGAAGTTGGGCTTTTTTAGGTGAAGTGGAGCCGCAGGGAATCGAACCCTGGTCCAGAGAAGATAAAACCGTACGTTCTACATGCTTAGTTGACTTTGGTTTTCGAGAGCGACAAGGCAGGCAACAGCCAAATCACTCCTTAGTTGCTGTTTTCTCGACAGCTGCGCGCAACAACGCAGCGGCCCAGTTCATGCTATCGACACCGCTGATCCAAGCCCGCGGAACAATGGCTTGGGCGATGATGGCCTTCTACTTCTTAAGCAGAATAAGCAAATCTAACCTTGGGTCAGATTAAGCAGCCATGGCGTAAGTATTCTCGCCACTTATTGGTTCGAGAGCAGTGTTCAAAGCTCTACCCTCACGAGCTTGCATGCTGGCATACGACTTCACACATCCTGTCAAAACCGGACGGCCCCTTTATCCTCCGTAGCCTTGGCGAAGGAGGAAGTTGAGTTGTTAGTTAATGGTTAATCGTAATTCAGTCAATCGTCATTCGTAATTTTTTGGCGGCTTGCGGGCTATCCGCTACAAGTCCGTCCACGCGCAATTGCTCACACACTTCGGGCTTTTCGCTGCTATCCCTGCCGCTACTGCCAACTTCAAAGAACATCCTCCAATCGTCAAAATCAGAAGGGAGACAAAAGTAAGGGAAAAATAGTTCAGAAGAAGCAGAAAGCTGAAAGTGGAAAGCTAAAAGCTAAAAGACGTTAGCTTTAGGCTTTAAGCTTTGAGCCTTGAGCTTTTTGCTCAATTACAACTTGCGTATGCAAAAGTGAAAGTGTCTTGACTTACAAACTCTTCAGCACTTCTATCTCCACGCGATCATTGCGGTTTGCCAAGGTACTCGAAGCCGGATAAATCATCATTTTGCCACCTTCTCCTTTTGTGGAGATACGATCGGCATCAATACCCTGACTTACCAAATAATTTTTCACTACCTCCGCACGCAGTTCGGTTAGCTGTTTGGCTGTCAGCATCTCTTTCTTGTTATGAGTGGCGTCCAGTGCAAACATATTTGTACTTGTACCCATCACCGTTACCGTCCGTGGCTTGTCTCCATTGCAGTGGCCGTGAATCCTAATCTTTGATTTATCCTCTTTCATCAAATCCACCAGAGAGTTGAGTTCATCCTGCGACTGCGGTTCCAAAATGGTAGTGTTACGAAAAAAACGTACCTCATTGAAATCAATGTAGTCTCCTCTTTTTGCTTTAACCAATTCAAACGTAAAAATGACTTCTTTCTTTTCGCCTACTCCCGATGACACCGGCTCTGGTTGCTTATAATCAAATACCAGCTTGGCAGGTTTATACCCCGGAGCTTCAATGGTGGCCTGATAGATACCAGCAATGTTTTTTGGAGGCACAATATACACCAACTGATTGCCCTTGAATCCGAGGTATTGAGTAGCCTTCGCCTCCACAATGTGCACTTCGCCAGAAACGGGTTTTCCGGTTTCGGCATTCACGAGTTTAAAGTAGAAGGGTTTTCCGTCTGGCACCTTCTCGGCTGGCTTCGGCACATTTTTCTTGTTGGCCGAAGAATCCACAGTTGCCACGCGCTTCACCACAACAGAATCTTTCTTTGGAATTTCCTTCACAATAGGCTCTGTCACTTTTGTCTCAACAGGCGCCTCTTTTACCGGGGCGGGTTCTACAACAGGTGCAGTAGGTTTTGTTTCCTTAGTTTCAACCTTAGCAACTTTGGCGCTCTTGCCAATGACTTTATATTCTTTACTAAGCTCTGCTTCAGCTTGCGAAATGCTTCCATTAATATCATCGCGAACTTTCTTCACTTTTAGCAATTCGGCTTGCAGGTATTCACGTGCTTTCAACCGATCCACAGAATCAGCCCGCGGACTAAAGTTTTGCATCCACGTCACCATTGCATAATTGGCTGTGTCAAGACCGGAGATCACCTGCTGCACTTGCTCCGTCTGCGTTTTATTCAAGTTGGGGGTGTTGGCGATCCTATCTTCCAGATCTTTTTTCAAATCATAAATTTTTTCCATGTTGGGCATGATCTCATCATGCACACTCATCACTTCCTTATAAAGTGCCTGATTTACACTATCAGCTGCTTCGTTGTCGTGCTCCGCTTTTTCGCTGGTTCGGCTGCAAGCCGTTACGATGAAGACAAGGAAAAGAATTTTTGCAAGCGATTTCATAGTCAATTAAAAAAGATTATTTACCCTTTACGATTTCTATCTCTACGCGATCATTGTAACTCGCCAGCGTGCTGGTTGCTGGATAGATCATCAATTTGCCACCTTCTCCTTTAGTGGTGACTCTCTTCTGCTCTATACCTTGCGTCACTAAATAATTCATGACGGTTTCAGCTCTCAATTCAGTTAAGCGTTTGGCCGTAGCATTCTCCTTGCCATTCAGTGGATCAAGTGCAAAAAAATTCGTGCTAGTGCCAAGTGTCACAATATCCCGCGCCTGATCACCATTGCAATGGCCGTGAATCCTTATCTTGTAAGAAGCATTCTCTTTCATAAGTGACACTAACCCATCCAACTCGTTTTGCGAGGAAGGATCAAGAATAGCAGAGTTTTTGAAAAAGCGCACATTATTAAAATCAATGTAGTCGCCTTTCTTTGCCCGCTCCAACTGAAAAGTGATAACGCTCTCTTGCCTATCGTTCAGGGTTGCAACGGCAGCCGGATCCTTATAATTGAAAGAAAGTTTGGATGTTTTATAACCTGGTGCCTGAATGGTTACCTGATAAACACCGGTGCTGTTCTTAGGCGCGGTTAAATAAACTAATTCATTTCCTTTAAATCCTACGTACTGGGTAGCCTTCGATTCTACTATTTGCACTTCGCCCATTACTTCACTACCGGTTTCGGCATTCAAAAGTTTGAAGTAAAATGGCTTACCATCGGGTTTTTTCTCTTCCACTTTTTCGACAGGCTTCTTAAGGGATGACGAATCTACCATGACAATAGGAGCAACAATTACCGAGTCTTTCTTAGGGGCCTCCGCAACTACGGGCTCAATCACTACCGGCTCCGGTTTTTGTTCAATAGGCTGAGAAATTGGTTGGGCTTCTTTAGCAGGCTCTGATCTCCGATCGCCCAACACTCCATTAAACACCCAGGCGTCTTTGTACTTTGTCTCTACCCTGATTTTCATCAAAAAAGAGAACGCCTGCTTTTGGTCTGAGGTATTGAGTATAAAAACATAATAAAGCTGCCGTTGCGAGTTGATGGCATACTGACCCTGAAAATTTTCAAGATTGACAGATTGCGTAAAGCGAACAGCATTTTCAAGTTTTGAAAAAGCACCCACCACCACATAATTGGAAGTCTGCTGAGATTCCTGAGCAACTACTTCCGGGCCAGGCCCGCCTGCAAGAATGGCAATCGCCAATGCAATTTGAATAATCTTCATAGTCACCACAGAAACAACCCGAATATAGATAAAAAGGTGACCTGAGAAAAGAACTAGATATACATGCTAACTAAATAAGTACCACTCGTTGCGTAAGTGTTTCAACAATCAGGTATTCTTTTCAAGTCGCTCAGTAATCTCGCGCAACATCTCTACCTGTATATGTTGTATTTCGAACAGGCGCTGCTGTTGATTTAAAATCAGGTGATCAACTTTTTCGTGAAGCATTCGTATCTCTACTTCAGCTTTTAGATTTACCTGATAATCGTGCTTGGCGCGAATGCGGTCTTTTTCTTCGACACGATTCTGACTCATCATGATCACAGGCGCCTGCAATGCGGCCAAACACGACAGCATTAGATTTAATAGAATGAACGGATAGGGATCGAAAGGATCGCGGGTCAGCAGCACCGCGTTTGTCAATATCCAAAGGATAATAAAAAGGAAAAACGAAATGATGAACGTCCAGCTGCCTCCGAAACTGGCGATTTTATCCGCCAGTCGCTGGCCCACCGTAAGATTAGAGTCCATCGTTTCATCCAGATTATCGGAGATGATTTCATTCTTATGAATCGCATCCAGCACCTCCTGTTCAAGTGTGGAAAGCGAGCCAAGCTCATCTTTTAAAGTTGATTCAATATACCGATTACGAAACTCATTCAGCTCAGAAACAGACAAGCATCCGCTTTCATTGAAATGCGGATGCTCGTTCTTTAGATGCTGCATGATGGAAGGACGCACATCCTTCCCGCTGACTTTTACATTCTCCGGAAATTCTTTCCCCGACAGATCACTGATAAACGTTCCCATGCGGGAAGTTCACCATTATCTCTTAATCCTCCAATATCTCCACTTCTACGCGCACATTTTCATGCGCTTTGTTACTCTTCTTATCGTGAATGGGTTTTTTGCCGCCCCATGCTTTTACAGAAAAACGCGTGGGGTCAATGCCTTCGAAAATCAGGAAGTCGCGTATCGCTTCCGCACGCGACTCCGAAAGTTCCTTGGAAGATCCAAATCCATCGTGGCTGCCCGTGAGTGAAAAGAAATTCATAGGCTCTCCCATTCGTATAATTTTTCCGGCTGCATTACCATTGGTGTGACCGTGCAGTTTGATTTTCAATTTGGGGTTTTCCTTCATCATGTTTAATAACGTAGTCACTTCGTATCGCGACTCAGGGCGCATGACAGCAGCGTCCTTAAAGAAAAACACATTGAACATGATGGCGATGTCGCCTTTCTTCAATCGCGTCAATTCAAATGGAACAACAATATTACCATGATCGATGGCTATACCAGCCGATGAATCGGGCATGTCATAGTTAATGTCCCGTTGTGCTTTCCGATATCCAAACACCTGACTAATCAGGGTCATCCTTCCCGATTTGTTTACCGGCTTAATGTAAATCTGTTTGTTGGCTTCATAGGTTGCAGTTTTCGACAGACGATCGGCATCGATCACATCCACATCGCCTTTCAATTCCTCACCCGTCTCCGAAATTAGTTTGAAGATAAAACTCTTGGCACCTTCAACCGGAACAGCGGCAAGTTGATTTTCAATTTTCTTCTCGGTCGCTGGAGCTGCCGTCTCTGTTTGCGGAGTTTCCACAACCGGGGTTGCGATCTTTTCTTCTGTCGGCTCCACTGCTTTGGTGTTGTCATCGGGTGAAATGACGGGCAGACTTTGTTGTGTTACCGGATTTACATCCGTTCCCTTTTGTGCTTCATCACCTAGAAGTCCCTTGTACACCCACGTATCGCTGAACTTTGTTTCCGTGCGAATTTTCTGGGCTTGCTCTATGGCCTCATTTAAGTTGCCTGTATGCAGCACATACACATAATAGAGTTTACGTGTAGGATTTATGGCCAATTCTGCCTTAAAGTTTAGCTTTTTGGCACTTTCAGCGAAGTGACTGGCATTGCTGGGTATGGCAAAGGCACCAATTACAACATAATTTGAATTGCCTTCATTGAGCTGTCCATTGCCGACAACACTGAAATTCAGCGCTAGGATTGCCGTAGCAAAGGCGATTAGATGTTTCTTCTTCATGATTCCTGGGGGTTATTGTGTAAGCAAAGGTGGCTGTTGGTTGGAATTCAATTTAATCAAATACCGTCAAAATCTTACACATCAAAGAGTTATGATAATCCTTAAGAGCCCGAAATTATGCGAAAAGAACGCGTTAAGGTCTCGCCATTGTCGTCTACAAGCGTCAAAACGTGGTTTCCGGCCCCTGGTGAAAGGGGCATTTTGTGAGATTTCCGGGTAGTGCCCATAAAGTTTCCGTCCAAATGCCAGTACACATTAATAGAGGGATTGCGATGAACTACTTCGAAGACCGTACTTCCCAACTGGCTGCTTAATTCACGTGGTATAAAAATCTTTGCGTTGGGTTTGGGATAGATCAGATCGATAGAAGTAAGATTAGAAGGGTCTTCACAATCCTTGCGAAAAGGAGGAAGAAGACGATAGCTGAGATTTCTTGATTTGAAATAATACTCTTGAATAGCCGGCAGCACAAACCAGTTGACCGAAACCATTTCATCAACAGAAGCACAGCCACTGTGAACACGGTACTTTTGATCAACAGATAAATGAATCTTCTTATGATAGGCACACGGCCGAGTTTGCAAACCGGCACGAGTTACGGTAATAGTATCGGTGACATCACAAAGCTCTGTTGCCCGTTGACCGCTCAATGAGCACACCAAAATTTTTTCCATTTCAGAAACCGGAGGTTTGAACCATGAATTTCCTGGCAACGATGAAAAGATGTCGAATAAAATAGGAGCGGCTGTTTCGGTTCCTGTTAGTCCGGGTCTGCCTTCACCATCGGCATTGCCTACCCACACGCCAACAGCATATTCAGGATTAACGCCCACTGCCCAACCATCGCGAAAGCCAAAGCTGGTACCTGTTTTCCAGGCAATCTTCTTTGCGCTGCTGAAATATTTCCAGCCGGTTCCTTCACCGGGTCTGTAAACTTCCTTCAGCGCATTGAACGTTAAGTAAATGGAAGAGGCACTCAACCATGAAGTTTCAATAAGTTCGTTCGATTCGGTTTCTGGTAACTGATTGATGTAAACGGGTGAATGGAAATCTTTTTTGCGATACCGATTTTTTCCGGGATGATCGAAATAGTTATTCAAGGTTCTGGCCATGGAAGCATACGCCCCGGTAATGTCCCACAGTGTTCCTTCCGCTCCGCCCAGTATCAGCGATAAACCGTAATGATCAGGCGGTTGATACAGAGTTGTTAGTCCAACGTTTTTTAATAAGTCGTAAAATTTTTCATAACGATAGTCACGCAATTCATGAACAGCCGGAATGTTAAGTGACCGGATCAACGCCTTGTCTGCCGAAACAGCTCCATCGTATTCCTTTGAAAAATTTCGAGGTGAAAATCCATTGATGATAGTGGGCACATCAGGCATCAGAGTACGCTGAAGCATCTTACCTTCGTCTAACATCGCAGCAAATAAAAAAGGCTTAAGTATGCTGCCGGTGCTGCGCGGTGCATCAATCACATCTACCTGTTGCTGGTACTCCTGCCCTGCCTGCACATTTCCGACATACGCCAACACATTTCCTGTTTTCACTTCAATCACAATAGCTGCGGCATTGAAGATCTGATTAGCCTTTAACTGCTGATGATGATCGTTAACGATTTGACTTGTCCTCACTTGAAGATGTTCATCCAGTGTGGATGTCGTTCGCTGTTGCGCCTTTCCATCTTTTGCCATACGATCCAAGAGATGCGGTGCCAGTCGAGGGAGTGGTAATGGATTTTCCGGAAGCGGTTCGGATTTGGCCAACTGCAACGCTAAATCATCGAACTTCTTAGCGCCTGCCAATCGGTCCAGCAAGCGATTTCGTTTTTCGATAAGGCGCTGCCGGTTCTTACCTAGGTGAATAAGAGAAGGGTTGTTGGGTAACACTGCCAGCAGTGCCGCCTCGGACCAACTTAGCTCCTGAGGACTTCTTCCAAAATATCGCCAGCACGCAGCGTCAAGGCCCACCACATTTCCACCGAACGGAGCGTGTGCCGCATACAATTCCAATATCTCTTCTTTTGAATAGCGAAGCTCGAGACGAGTGGCCAAAACAATTTCAATGATCTTCTCTACAATCGTTCTGTTCGTATTCTTTCGCGACAAGCGAATGACCTGCATCGAGAGTGTGCTTCCTCCACTGATAACTCTTCTCGCCTTACTATTTTGTCTGATAGCCCGGCCTAATGAAAGCGGATCAACACCCGGATGACTATAAAAACGCTTGTCTTCAAAAAGTATAATCGCATCCTTAAATTTTTCCGGCACCGATCCTCCTTCCGGGAAACGCCACTGACCGTCAGATGCAATGGATGCACTCAATAAATTTCTGTTGCGGTCCTCTAAAACAGTAGAGTAAGGATCTTCAAACAAAACTTGTGGAAGAGAAAAAAAATATAAAGTGCAAAGGCTAATTAAAACGCCTGAAAGGAAAAGAGTTCTTCTTTTCCTTACCATAATTTTGAGTGTGGTGTAAAAGTCTTTCAAGGCATTCTATTCGCATGGCGCGATGCCAACAGCCAATGTCCTTTCTTGTTGATATAAACCTCGGTGTACATCAACTCCAGTGCAAATGAATTTCCACTGTTTAGGCCAGAAAATTTTCCTTTGCCGGTAACGATGGCCGCGTTGTCATACACGCGGGCGGTAGCATCCAGTACTTCTATTTTTTCATAGACTACCTTACCACTTACACAATCATCAATTACTTCTTTCTTATTCTGAATCCATCCATTTGAATGAATGTATCGCACGTCATCATCCAATACCATCTTCAGCGAATCATATTTCTTACCTGTCATCCAATCAAACTTTTTCTTTGACAACTCCAATACTGCCTTTTCAGATTTTGACTGCGCGAAACCTGAAAACGCAACTTGCATAAAAAGTATAATCCACAGTACATTCTTTTTCATAGTAGTTCCTTTAGTTATTTCTGTCCTTATAGTTTTTGCTAAACCATTCCAGTTCGGTGGCACAAACAATCTCATGCGCAATGCTTTTCTCAATCTTCTCCCGTGCATTCTTCATCGCACGCGAAACCATGGTGTGCTGAATGGCTTCGTCATCGGCCAAACCTATTTTGCTAAGTGTTTCCTTTATGTGATCAGCACCAAATATCTTAAATGAAGGATCGTCCAAGGACGAGTAGAAAGTTATGGCTCCGTTATTTGACGACAACTTTTCCAAAATCCTGTTCTCCTTTGCAGGAATTGGATAGTGACCAAAAAACAGAAAATCGATTTTTTGCTTTTTGGATTGGTTGGTGATAAACGACATTATCTGAGAGGATGAGAGCAAGAAATTTGCATCCAATAAAAATACCACCCGGGGTTGTGTCTCTGCCTCACTGGCATTGCCAGGCTCCAAACTAAAATAGGGAACCTGGTTGGTTGTCAGGAATGAACGAACCTTTTCAGACGTGTCTGTAAAAAATGTTAACACAATCGGAATTTCATTTCTGGTGATTGCTTGAAGCGCATCGGTCATCATTCCTTTAACAGCATAAGCATCTTCTTTCCAGACTTTATCTGAATACGTTGGTGCATTGCTTTTTAGAAATGAAAACAGACTCATAATTTAACTATCAGAAGCATTTTAAAATATTCACTTTGTTTTACTCCTTTACTCCTACCTCATTTCGGTCTGTGAGACACAGACCGAGGATAAGAGAGACACAAACCAAGTTGAAAGAGAGATGACAAAGAATCAATAACTCAAATTTTATTGAACAACCTTCTTCACAACTTCCACAACTTTTCCTTTCTTCCTCGCATAAATGCCGTGATCATACATTGCTTCACAACTAACAGCCGGTAAATAATAAGAACCTGCATAGCTGGCTGTCAGCATGACTTTAAATGTCTTGCGTTGATTGGCTCCCAAATCGAAATACGTATACACCCGATCATCGCGAATATCCTGATACGTTGGCTTGTCGCCTGTCAATCGTTCTTCATCACCATTCAATCGCAAATTATTGATCTCCCAACCGGAAGGGAAAATCTGATTCAACGCCATGTTCTTATAGATGCCTCTTAATCCGGGATTGCTCACGGTAACGGTGGCGATGAACTCTTTGCCTTGTTCCAATTGAACAGGATCGATGATAACGCCATCTGCATCCATGTAAGCAACGCTAACGCTTAGATTATTTTCGGCATCTTCCTCTTCGCCACGGGCCGGAACTCCCTCCGATATAATTCTCACAAACAAAGTACCCTTACTCGAGCTTACCAATTTCAAATTACCTGCCTTTGTTCCATCCATAGCCAGGTTCACCTGCGCAATGGGCAGCTCCGTGCTTGCTGACACGTCTTTACCATTATACGTGTAACTAAACTTCAAATCACCTTTCTGGGCTGTAGTAGCAAAGGCACCAACTGACTTCAAACACCAGGCGACTGTTTGTGTGCTCATCCAGTAAGAAGAATTACTTAGCGAAAGAGAAATCTCTTTTAACAGCTCAAATCCTTTGGCACGTTCGTTCAGTAACAACAATGTTTCGAGAATAATCGCTTTGTCGCGAAGATCAGAACCATATGAATACGCCATCTCTTGGTAAGGCTTCACGTTGACAGAAAGATTTGCAATCAATTTTTTACCTGCTTCCGGTTGGCCGGCCTTCACATAAGCCGCGGCTAGCATCCACGAAGCCGAAGGAGGCAACGCAGCTTGTTCGCGCAATCGGTTCATCGCACCCAACTCGGGATCGCCAGCCAATGCCAGCGTATACAACCGATACGCTTGAATCAATTCACTGCTGCTGTACTCCTGATTTTTGCGCCAGCCTTGCGCTTTGTTCTTCTGATATTTCTTCCAACGTTTGATCATTTCATGTGGAACAAAATATCCTTTTGCATCGGCCTCCACTAAGAAGTGCCCGGCATAGGTAGTGCCCCAACTATCCGAATCTTCACCACCCGGCCAATACGCTAAACCTCCATCGCGATTGATAAACAATTTGATCCGTTCTATACCAGCTTGAATATTTCGCTGGGTCACTGACTTCTCTTCTGGTGTCAGGGCTTTCACCTGATCGAGATACAACTGCGGGAAAACGGACGAGGTAGTTTGCTCAATGCATCCGTATGGGTATTGCAATAAATATTTTAAGCGTTGTCCGAGGTTGACCGGTGGTAAACTTGAAATCTCAAGAACAGTTGAATTGGTCCCAGCAATTCCAACCGGAGCGATAGTGACAGACCAGGTTTTACCAGCTTCGAGTATTGCTTCCTGCACTTTGGTAACAGGCGGATTCGGATTGCGTACTTCTATTTCGATCACATCCGTTGCTTTGTAATTTCCAGAAGTGGCAGTTACTTCAATTTTTGCAAATCCGATTTCTCCTTTCACCGCCAAATCAAAATCAATGGTCTGATCTCCAATGCCCGACATAGTTATCGTTCTATTCGCGCCATTCGATAAATTCACGGGACCACTCACTTTCACATCCACCTTCACATCACGTATATTTTTCTCGCTCGAAAATAACGTAACCGGAAGCTTGACCTTCTCTTCCGGCCCAAGCACGCGAGGCAATGTTGCCAACACCATCAGTGGTTTGCGCACAGGAGTTGCCTTATCGGTCTTACCATAAGAGCCTTCATAACCAGCTACTACCATTGTCTTTACCGAACCAATGTACTGCGGCATCACGAAGCGATGTTCGTTACTTCCACCATCCAACGTGAAGGGTCCAAAATATTTTACAACCGGTTTGAAACGATTTGATTTGGAATCATCTTCCTTGGCAGCAAGTTCACCATCGCCACCAATGGCCATGAGTCGTTCTATCTTTCCGCCAAATGATCCCATCACCTGATCATACAAATCCCAGGTCTTCACGCCCAACGCTTCGCGTGCATAGAAGCGGCTCCACACATCGGGTGTGCGATAGCGCGTAAGGTCCAGCAATCCTTCTTCCACAACAGCAAGCGTATACGTCATCTTGCGTTTAGCTTGCTCCGAAACTTTTATGACCACCTCTTGTCCGGGTTCCAACACATCGGGCATACTGATGATCGGATTCAAATGCGTATCCGGATCTTCCACCTGAATAGGAATCATGCCGTACAAACGAATTGGCAAATCATTGACTGTTTGTGAATGCGGCTGCAACATGGTTACGTTGACAAAAACATTTGGCGTCATGTCTTTCGTAATGTCAAAGCTGAATTGGTTGTCACCTTTTTGTGTTTCCAACCAATATGTTTCAATCACGCGACTTCCGTTTTCAATACTTACCAGCGCTCTTCCTTTGTCGCTACCGGGAATAACCAGGTTGGCTTTTTCACCAATGTTATACGCTGGTTTATCAGATGAGAAAGAAAGCATGGTTGCACCTTGACCATCTTGCCGTGCGCGACCAGCCCAACCCGGCCAATCGATGTACACAATTTTTCCCGTGCTATGACCCGACTGCGGATCATACGCTTTTACAAAATAGCGGCCCCACTCCGGATACTTGATTTTAAAATTCCACGATCCCTTTCCGTTGGTTGTTCTAACATTTCCGACAGCAAGCGGCTGCGAATAATTTCCTGACATATAATTAACGCTGCCCTCCTCTGAACTGTCCCACCACCAACGCCATTCCACTTTATAAAGACTCATCTCAATGTTTCGCGAAAGCGGATTACCATCGGCATCCACGGTTACTATCTCCACGCGATGAGTGGTATCGGTCAGCAACATTCCTCTGGCTTTGTCGCCTTTCGGTAAACGGATGCCGGCAAAAGCTTCGTATGGATAATACGGAATACTGAATCGATCAATGCTAAAGTTGCCGCTCTCTTCAAATACCTTTCCGCGGAAGATTGCATTGAGCATGCCCGGGGCTTCGCCCGAAACTTTAAGGTCAGCATTAACTGTTGCATTTCCGTCCGCATCGGTATAGCCTTCAAAGATGGGTTGTGCCTCACTTGAGAAATTGAGAGATGGATCATCAAAGACAAACTCTGGATACTTTGCAAACTTGGTTTCAGCTTTCGTTAACAAGACTTCAAACTCAGCCTTCAAATTTTTTCCGGGAGCGCCATGCAGCCAATTAACTTTTAGTTTTCCCGAAACATTATTGCTTCCTGCCGTGAGCTTATCCACTCCAAAATCCAAATTGATTTTAAGTCGATTGGGTTTCACCATTTCAATCTTGAGTGGTTGTGTAAATTCCGTTCCTCCAACCTTCACTCTTCCCAGCCAGTTGCCCGTTGGCGCATCGGGTGAAGTAGCCGTTGAGAAATTATAAAAACCATTTTCAGAACCTGATCGAACCAAACGACTTGTCACCTGGCCTTGCGGATTTTGTAATTCAAAAACTACCGGATGATTTGCCGGCAACGTTTTTAATTTGTCTTCGAGAATGAAACTGAGGTAGAGCGAATCGCCCGGCCGCCAAACGCCACGCTCGCCATACAATAATCCTTTCAAACCTCTGTTCACCTGCTCTCCGCCTACATCAAAGTTGCTGAGTGAAAGTGATTCGCCATCATCTAACTTAAGATAGCCACGCTGCGATCCGCTTTTAGCAACCAACGCAAATGGATTTTGTTTGGTATGGATGATGGCCTTGCCGTCTGCACCAGTTGAAGCAGAGCCGATAACTTGTTGCTGATAGTCATACACATCCAGCTGAACGCCCGAAATGGGAGCTGTGGTTTTTAAATCTGTCGCAATGATTACCGTGTTTCCATCGCCACCACGCTTCGCAATCAATCCCAAATCAGAGGCTATGACGTTTCGCTTAATCGTGCGGCTGCTGTTATAGTAAGAGGAGTGACACGGATTGTCACGTTCTTTCCAATCGTAATCATCGCCATAATAATAGTCTTCATACGAATCCCAATAACTGTCTTCGGCTTCGCCTTCTGTATCAAAGTCTTCCTGCTCGAAGGCAGACATTGAATTCGATGCGTTTGTCTCTTCACCGCCTTCACACACATAGGCCAGATAAGATTTTTTAAATCCGATGCGCACCTGATAGATGGCTCCTGGTTCGGCATTAATGAGCGTGGACAAATCCAGCGTGAACCGGTTCCACTTTCCTAAATCGGTGACACCCGAATTCTCTAACGATATCGTTTTTTTCAAGACGGGCTTACCAACTCTTCGCAATTCCTGATTGCCATCGTAATCATTGACTTGCAAAAACTGCAACACATTGTTTTCGAAAACTTTGATGATCTGCACATCAACCGACTTGAGGTTGACAGCTTCAAATGGCATCACCAATCCATCGCTGCTTGGAAGAATGGTTCCTTTGCCAGTGAATCGCACAGCCGGCAACAATTGTTCGAAGGCCACTTCGAAAGAACCGCCTTCGCTCATTTTATAATTCAAAGAATTTTTGATGCCCGCTTCAACTACCAGCGTGCGCGAACCGGTTTGCCGAACAGGTGGATACACATTGATCTCATTGTCTTTGATTTCAAAATCCAGACTCGTCAGATCGGCAATACTGATGAGCCCTTCAAGATTTTGTGTTTCGCTTAGCGGATCTGAAAATTGCAGCACCACATGCTGACTGCTGCCTTGCTCCACTCTTACACTTGTCACTTTAAAATCTCCCAAGGCCGGAATCTCAACCTCCTTGTCGGCAGATTGATCGATGCCAAGAGGCTGACCGTTAACTGTCAGCTTCACTGTGCTTGCAGCATCTTTACGGGAAACATCTTCTACGATAAATAAATGTTGCTTGCCTTCACCCGCATGACTCCAGTTGATCTTAAGTGATTTGCCATCTTGCTGGGCCGTCATCGTCTTTTCCACGGATTCGCTTTCAGCAAAATCGGCTGTGAATAACGTGCCTTCAATTTTCTGACGCGCCAATTGTGTTTTTACATACGGCTTTACATTCTCAACTGTCAATTCAAAATTTTGTGGAATGACCTGAAACGTGTACTCAAACGAACTCAATTCACTTGACACCTGAAATAGTTTGGATAGTAGGAGGTGCACTTCATAAATCTGGCCAGACACTAACCGTGAAGCCGGCTTGAACTCAACCGTGCGCTTATCATGCCAGATAGTAGCGCCCTCAATGGAAGGGCTGAACTCAAAAAGTTTGACGGATGTCTCGTTTCCTATCGCTGAGGAATCAACCGCATCTTTCGAAAAAATAATTCGAATAGGCGAACCCGAGCTGACTACACCGGCTGTGTAAGATGAGATGTACTCACCGAAAGCCGGATTGATTGCCGAGTTGAACGTTTTATTTCCCTTGCCGGGAGTAAAGTAAAATACAGCTGCAACTATTCCGATTAAAATAACACCGATAAGACTAATTTTCTTCCACGGAAGATTTTTCATAGATCAATTTTTTTGGGGTTGGTAAATATCGGAAAATAGAAGGCTTTGTAAAAACTATTCAACCATCGAACCATGCATTCAACGGTGGAATTAAAATGGGTTGCTTGAGAAAAGAGTGCTGGGATGAAATGTATTCGCGCAGCAACCTCAAAACGAAGCCAGGTACGATGACAAGTTTTGTTCGGTGGGGATATTGAGCTTCTTGCGAATGCGGTGCCTGGCCACTTTTACGCTATCGGGAGAAATGTCAAGAATAGTGGCCATCTCTTTCGTACCCAGATTAAGTCGCATCAACGCGCAAATCTTCAAATCATTTCCGGTGAGATCGGGATGCACCTGCAGAAGACGGTCAAAAAAACCCTGATGCACCGAATCGAAATGCAAGCGAAAACTAGTCCAGTCGCTGTCAAGGTTAAAACTAAAATTGACCGTGTTAATAAGACCGCCCAGTTTTGATTGAACCTGGTCCTTGGGCAATTTCTTCAATTCTTCAACTGACTCTTTGAGATTTACCAGTATCTCATTTTTCTGAATCAAGTGAAGAGCTGATGTGGTCAGCTCCTTGGTTTTAAAATCCAGTTCTTTGGCAAGTTGCTCTTCGTGAAGCTTTTCGTTTTTAAGTTCCGTTTCAATTTTCTCAGCGTGCTCCTTCAGCATGCGCTGCTCCATAGCCGCCAGTTCCTTTTGTTTCCGGTGATTGATTCGCTGCCGGCCGATGATGGATATCGCCAGCACAATCAGACCACAAAGCGTTGCGATAATGGCGGCCATATTGGATTGTGTGAGTTTCTTATCTCGCTTCAATATTTCGATTTCCTTTTCTCGCTTAGCAGTCTCCAACTGAACTTCCAACCGGCTGATTCGTCTGGCTTTTGTTTTGTTCATCACACTATCAGAGAACGCGGTGTGCAATTGCTGGTAGTGCAAAGCTTCCTTGTAGTTATTTGTTGCTTCCGAAATTTTTGCGAGCGCTTTATAGCCATCTTTCAACTCAGCAATCATGTTGAACTTACCTGCAATGGTCACCGTCTCGAGAAAATATTCTTTTGCTTTTTTAAAATCAGATGTGGCAAGGTAAGTTCTGCCGAGCGACTCAGAACCATAAAGTCTGGCACGATCATATTGCTTGTAGTTCTCTCCCAGCTTCAATGCCTCCTGTCCATATTTCAAAGCGGCTTCATAATTCTTTGTTTCGCGATACACATTGGCCAGATCAGTATAACAAAAGATCATCCCGCCAATAGCATTTGATTTTTTATACGAAGCGAGCGCTTTCTGAAAAAAAATTTCCGCTTCATCGTACCTTCCTTTTGCGAAAGCAAAATCTCCTTCGTTCTCATACAATATTTGCAAGGCCGCTTCATCATTGTCTTTCACCAAGGTCTTTGCCTTCTGTAAATACTCGTAGGCACGATCGAAATCATTCTGGATAATATACACCTTCGCAATACCCAGCGTGGGTTTATACACATTTCCTTCCGGGAAATGCTGCTCGTATAACTCAAGCGATTTGTGGTAATATTCAAGCGATTCAAAATAATCTTGCCACAGCGTAACGTAGGTATACGCGATGGATTCATAACTGTCGCAAGCCAATTGCCAATCCTGACACTCTAAAGCTTTTTTAGCGCTTTGTTCATTAAGTTCAATGTAGCCTTTGTGATCGTTGGTGAAGAAAACCGCGAGTGCCTGAACCTGCAGCGCCTTCGCCCAACCGTGGCAATAGTTCAACTGCCTCGATTTATCCTGAGCCGTAGTAAAATACTCTTTTGATTTTTCGTAATTCACCCGGGCATACAGCAATGCTAATTGATTGAGGGCATCAATCTGATCACGACCTGTTGTTTGAGAGATTACTTTCTCAAGACTGTCAGTTTTTGAAGCAATCTGGCAGTGTCCCTGCTGAATACTAATCAGCATGAAATGGATTAAGAGCAGAAAGACTCGGGATCGCATGGCGGGCAAAAATAGTATTTACATACGATATTCAATAGGTCAGCGTTATCCACCACCAACTAATTGCTGTTTGGCAACTCGATTGTCAGATTATACCTATATTTTAGTAGACTCAATTAAGTAAGCGCAATTGCACAAATGAAACTGCTCCTTATTTTTCTTGTGATGATTTCGATGCCTCTTTCATTTAAGGACACTCAACTAAAAAATCAGCGGGTAAAATTGGCTTACGCTGAAAAGGAAAAGAGAGTAAAAGACTTCTTTGCAGAAAAGAAACTGAACTATAACGGTTTTCAGCTTTTCATCAGGGCTTTTAAAAAAGAAGAAGAGCTGGAGGCGTGGGTGAAGGAAAAAGGGAAAGAAGAATTTGAATTACTGCATACCTATCCATTTTGTACATCCTCAGGCACACTTGGCCCAAAGCGCAAAGAGGGCGACTTGCAAATCCCGGAAGGTATTTATCACCTCAATCATTTTAATCCTCAGAGCAATTTTCATTTATCGCTGGGAGTAAGTTATCCAAATGCTTCCGATAAAATACTGGGCGATAAGCAACACCCGGGTGGAAGTATCTACATTCATGGCAACTGCGTAACCATTGGTTGCATACCCATCACCGATGATAAGATCAAAGAACTCTATATTGTTGCAGTGGAAGCCAAGAATAATGGACAGGAGACGATACCCATACACATCTTCCCAGATCGGCTTGATGCAGGAGTGCCAGAAAAGTTAGCTCAGCAATATCCGGTAGATGAAAAGGTTCTTGACTTCTGGAAAAATCTTCAAACGATCTATTTGGATTTCAAGGCGACTAAAAAATTGAAGCAGGTTCACGTGAACCGAACAGGTGAATATGTACTTGCTGGTGAATAACGTTTGACTATTCCTAGCGATGCAAAGCAGTCTCTTGATTTAAAAGTCGATCATATAGCTAATGACCGGAATGATGGACGTATTAAAACCATACGCGATCTGGCCCGTCCAACGATCAAAGTAAGGCCGTTGCGGATTTTTGTGATTAGTTACGTTTTGAATATCGAGCGACAACTTCCATGAAAACTTAGGTGAGTTCTTGCGTAGCGCGATACGGGAGTCCACACGAAAGTAATTTATATTCTGATTGGCGTACGCCTGCGAATACACCATCACTGGTATTCCTCTTTCAATCGACCGCTTGATATCATACGGTGTGAAGCGCGCTCCACCACTCCATAAAATTCTTCCACCTACTTCAATTCTTCTCGAGCCAGTAAGTTCCCACTCTTTTCCGAATGTAAGTGCCGAATTAAAATTCGAATTGTACTTCGTATTGTAATAAACATTCGGACCACCATTATTGGTCTTGTATTTTGAATCGTACACCGACCCACTTAACAAAAAGAATAGTCGGTTGCTGAATGCTTTTTCAAATGTTAATTCAACGCCCGCGTTATAACCCGTTCCGGTGTTTACCAAACTATCTGCAAAAAAATTACGGTCCTGATTGATGAGTGAATAGGTGCTCCAGGGATGAACGCTCACCGGAACATCAAACAGGTGCTGGTAGTACGGTTCTACTTTTAATCGCACATTCCCTGCAAACCTTTTGTCAATATTAATTGCCAGGTGATGTGATCGCCACATAGAAAGTTTTTGATTTGGCTTGCTCACATAGTTTCCGGTTAGCGTGTCGGTAATCACCGCGTTGTATGTCTGAAACGGAAGTATCTGACTATGCAATCCGTAAGCAAAATTAAGTGACGCTGAGGATGGCAACTTCATCTGCAATCCAACTCGCGGCTCGGGAATGAATTTGTTGGTATAACTAAAGTATAAACTATTCATCCCCGCCTGCAACGTGACATTCGAACCCAATTGAGAACGTATCATGGCATACGGCTGAACAAGCAATGCAGTGCCATTACCTTGCAACTGTAATCTTAACTTCTTAATTCCATTGTCGTAGTCTTCACGGAAGTTATTATAAAATAAATTGCTGGCTTGAAATCCGGCTTTCAAATTGGTTGCACTTCCCAGTTTGCGATTGTACGACCACGATGTAGTTACCCGGCCATTCAAATAATGCTCGTTGCGCACGCGGGCTTTGATCAAATTCAAACTAAGTGAATCGTCATTTTCTTTGATGTTATTGGCTCCTGCAGAAACTACTCCATATATATAGGAGTTCTCATCGATCAGATGCGTATAGGTTAACCCCGTTACGCCCAGCTTTGTGTAAAAATCATAGGTATACGACTCGCCATAATTTTTCCACTTATCAGGATTCATGATGGCGGTTTTATTTTCTGCGCTGGCTCCACCAAAGCCAAAGAACGTGAGGTGAGATTTTTTATTTATTGGAAAATAAAGATTGAATGACAGATCGTTGAATACATCATTGGTCAATGGATTGACCACATGTACACCCAATTGATTGAGGATGCCGAGTGTGGAGTAACGGTAATTAAAAACGTAAGAAGCTTTCTTCTTTTTCATTGACAACGGACCCTCCGAAGCAAAGTCAAGACCGATGAGCCCCGCCTGAAAACGATACTCCCGATTTTCGCGGTTGCCTTTTTTGAATTTCAGATCCATGACACCCGCTAGTGCGTTACCATATTCTGCCGGAAAAGCGCCCGTAAAAAAATCGGAACTCCCCAACACATAAATGCTGAGTGCACTGATGCCACCACCACTTCCGCCTGCTTCCGCAAAGTGATTTGGGTTTGGTATTTCAATGCCTTCCAATCGCCAACTCAAACCAATGGGAGTGTTTGCTCTGACGACAATCGTGTTCTCGTTGTCCTGAACAGCCATTTGCGCGCCCGGCAAACTTAGCGCCATACGGCCGGGATCATTTATACTTCCAGCAAAACGCTGTGTCTCTTCGGGAGTAAACGAACGACCACTCACGGAACTGTATTCGTTGTTCACCTCACTACCAAGCCGGGTGGCGGTTACCACTACTTCTTCGCCAGTTGTGATTGCTTCAGTGAGCTCTATATTGACAACTAATTGTTTGGCAGATGTAAGCTCCAGATAAGTCGATGTCCAATTATTGTATCCCACAAAAGTGCAGTTCAAATAATGACGACCTACCGGAACATTCTCCAACGCAAAGCGTCCTTCAGCATCGGTAACAGTTCCTTTGATGGTAGATGCCTCATCAGCAAGTTTGATAAATACGTTTGCTCCTGGCAACGGCTGCCTGCTTTCTTTGTCAATGACGGTGCCTGCAATACGTTGCCCCGGTTTTTGAGCATATCCATTCAACAGAAGTGAAAAGATCAACATCAAACTGGATATCACCTTAGCCGAAAGCCTGTTCATTGGATAAAAATTATCCATCAAATTAAAAGAATATTATGAAAAGTTCATGACCGAATTTGTTTTTCGCAGGCTACAAATCCATCATCTGAAGGTCTGAAAAGAGTTTTAAATTAATTACTTTCGGTGCGCAAATGCTCCAACGACTCTTCTAAAGGATTATGAAACTTGACATGATTATTCCACTTGGTGATCCAAGACTTTATCAGAAATGCGATCGCGTTTTAAAAGAGGAAGTAGAAAGCTTGAAGCCAGCCATTCAGGACATGCACGACATCATTTTTGAGTTTCGCGCCAAATACAAAGCGGGTCGCGCCATTGCTGCGCCACAAATTGGTGTGATGAAAAGATTGATTTACATGCACATCGACAAACCTGTGGTGATCATCAACCCCGTGCTGAGCAATCTTAGCAACGAGATGTTTGAATTGTGGGATGACTGCATGTGTTTTCCGAATCTGCTCGTTAGGCTGAAGCGTCACAAATCACTCACGTTAACGTTTATGGATGAACATTGGAATGAACACTCCTGGAATCTGGAAGACGCGCTGTCGGAATTAATTCAACACGAGTACGATCATCTGGAGGGAATACTGGCTACGCAGCGTGCGCTTGACAATCAGTCTTTCAAATGGCGATCGTAAAACTAGGCGGGCAAACTAAAGAAGCCACGACCGCTCATTGAGATAGCCATCAAAATAATCAATAGGGCGATAAAGTTGAGAATAAATAGTCTTCTGTGTTTGGCAGTACCATCGGCAATTTTCTTGATTGAAATCCGACCAACAGAAATCAACACAACGGCAATCAACATCATGCTGCTGTGTTCTACCAACCAATAACGGGCTACTGCATCTTTCATCGATGCCGCGCTGAAAATCACCGCTTCACTCACAAAAAATAAGATCAATCCCATCAATAGCTGCGTGTGCGTAAGCATAAACAACCAGAGGCTGAATTTATCATCCAGGCTGCCGTACTCTTTCTTATTCATCCAACCCATCAGTGAACGAACAATTACCAGAATAAGGAATATCAAGACAAAATAACGAACCAGAGAGTGGAACAGCAGAATGGTAGATTGCATAACCTGTTTAATTAAGTCACGAAATTAGTAGAAGAATCCGATTTTTCTATAGCCCACAACAAATCAATCACACTCGCTCCTTTGTTTCACTTCATGTTTTGTATTTATATTGGGGGATAATTAACCCATGAAGTCAAAAATTCTTCTCACCCTTGCAGGTTTGATGTTTGCCTTTTCGCTGCAAGGCCAGCCCGATACCGTTAAGGTGGGTGCTTACGTGATCAGCTTGCATGACATTAACTTCCGTGATAAAGAATACACCATGCGCTTCTGGCTGTGGTTTGTGTACGACAATCCGAATTTTGATTTCACTAAACAGCTCGACATTCCGAATGCCAAGACCATTGAGCCGCCCGAAGTTATCATGGACAGCTTGGATGGCAGAGCCTGGGCGATTATGAAAATGAAATGCACCATGAAAGAGAAATGGACGGTGCACGATTTTCCGTTTGATAAGCAACATCTGCGCGTTCAGGTTGAGAACACCTTATTTGATAATCGTAGCTTGGTTTTCACGCCTGATATTTTAGGGAGTAAGTTTGATAAGGAAGATGCTCTAGATGGTTGGGTGATCACTGATTTTAATGTTGCCGATGGCGAACATTTGTACGAAACTGGTTTTGGCGATGCCAGACCAGGCCGCGACCATCAAACGTTTTCAACCTTTATACTGGAGATGGATATTCAGCGAGATGCGCTGGGTCTGTTCATGAAAATATTTATTGGCATGTACATCGCTTTCTTAATTGCTGCGATTGCATTTATTCCTAAGCCGTGGGAACTGGATCCACGGTTTGGTCTCCCGGTGGGTGGTTTGTTTGCTGCGGTCGGTAATAAATATATTATCGATTCAGTCTTGCCGGAAACTTCGGCATTCACCTTAGTGGATACGTTACATACATTGACCTTCCTCGGCATTTTCGCGATACTGGTTGTATCGGCAATTTGTTTAAAGCTACATGACATCGGCAAAAAAGAAGCCTGCATTAAAGTGAACCGCTATGGATCATGGATAGTAATTTCTCTCTACGTGCTGGCCAATATTTTATTCGTCTTTCTGGCAATCATTTAAACATTGAATATTCTTTTTATTTGTAGCAAGAATCGATGGCGAAGCCTGACGGCAGAGAAAATATTTCAAGCTAATCCAGGAGTTCATGTTCGTTCCGCGGGCACCGATCAAGACGCAAGGATCCGAGTCACAGAAAAACTTTTGAATTGGGCTACGATTATTTTTGTGATGGAAAAGGATCATCGAGAAAAACTAATTCAAAAATTTTCAACAGCCAGAGACATGAGAATGGTTAACCTCGATATTCCTGATCACTTTCAATACATGGATGAGGAGCTCATTGAGATGCTTCGAACAAGTGTTGAGTCGTATTTACCGCAATAGTCTTACACTCTGTTCTTGCTATCGATAAGAATGGTGACTGGCCCGTCATTTACTAAGCCTACCTTCATATCAGCACCAAACTCTCCTGTTTGTATGGGCTTGCCCAATGCAACTTGTAGCGCGCTTATAAATTTTTCGTATAATGGAATTGCAATGTCAGGCTTTGCCGCTTTGATGTAAGAAGGTCGGTTTCCTTTTTTGGTGCTGGCATGAAGCGTAAACTGGCTCACCACAATAATATCACCTCCATCATCTTTCACACTTACGTTCATCACACCGTCAGCATCGTTGAATATTCTGAGATTGATAATCTTTCCCGTGAGCCACTCAATGTCTTCATTATTGTCGGCCTCTTCAATACCTAATAGAATTACTAAACCCTTGCCAATACTGGCCTTGATTTTTTCATCAATCTTGACAGACGCTTCGGAAACGCGTTGAATAACTACGATCATACTTTATTGTCTTGCTTTTTGTTTCTCTGTTGGTTGATAACCAAATGGAAGCAGCTCTCCTACATGAGAACTCCAACCAAAATATCCGTATAGAATTAAGTTATGAAACTCTTCATAGTTACCATTGTCAAAAATGGTGATGGGCTGCCCATTAAATTCAATGGTGGAATTCTGTTCCCAATTCATCAACCGGGAGACCTGAGTTTCGGGCGGCTCATTGAGATATGATACGAATAAACTTCCTGTGTAGTTAATTACGTTGTCGGTCAAAATATCTTTTTCATGAAGCACATCACCGTCTTTGCTTTTCATCACGAAATGGTTTTGCGTTAACTCCTGATGCAGCAGTGATCGTATGAAGTGTTCAAAAGAACCATAGTAGGCGCGGTCTCGTTCACGCGACCATTTCATTCTTTGACTCTCATTCTTGGGCGTTAGCAATTCAAATCTTGGCACGCCAGAAGTGAGCACCTGATTCTGCTGATAACTCAGTTGAAACTCTTTCAGCTCATAGATGACCTTATATCCTAATGCCTCATTTACTATTTCAATTGATTTCTTAGAAAGCGCAATTAATTTTCCTTCACTTTTATAGGCGAAGACATCCTGCGGGTTAAGAATTTTGCAGGAGTAGGCATTGCGGGTATCGCCTAAAAAATATCTGCGAAACTCATTAAAAGCACTTTGACTCCGCTTGATTTTGGAACCTATAATAGTGACTGAATCAAGCAGCTCGGGTTCACTCACCAATTCAATACTGAATTGCGTATTGTGCGATAACGGAAAGAGAATTGATTTCGATACAATTCCATAACCAAGCATGGAAACCGTCAAATCATATTTGCCTGCCGGAATGTTTTCAAGCGAAAATGTTCCATCAATCCCTGCGGCTACTCCGATGGTTGTCTTGGCAAGATAGACGGCCGCAAAGGGTAACGGCTCTTTGGTTTTAGCATCGATCACTTTTCCACTAATACGAGAAACGTCTTGCGAAAAAACAGAAAGTGTTAGGGCGTGTAACAGGATAACACCAACAGCACACCTACCGCTCCTCATATATTTTAAAAGGACTGTATATCCTTCGATTCGTGAATAAAATTTCCAGCTTGTTGTTGCATGGCCAACGCTAGCATGGCTCTCGCGACTCTAACCGATTCAATCGCCTGATATTTTAAGGGAATCAGCCAACCAAATATTTTATAGAATGTTTTCGCAGCATCTTCACCACTTCGGTGCTCAGCCCTCGGCCCCACCAATAACGAAGGGCGAAAAATGTGATAACTTTTAAAGCCCACCTTTCCGATAGCCTCTTCTACCTGTCCCTTCACCTGGTTATAAAAAATACCGGAATCTTTATTTGCTCCCAGTGCAGAAACTGTCAGATATTGGGTCGCTCCCAATTCCTTTGAAAGCTCCGCCAGTGCTAATGGTGCATCATAATCGACTGCACGAAATGCTTCTTTTGTTTTTGCCTTCTTGATGGTGGTGCCCAGGCAACAAAACACATCGTCTGCTTTCAGTTGCGATTTATGTTCCTGGATGTGATTTAGTTCGCTAACCACGTTAACAAGTTTTTCGTTTTGCAACGCCAATGGCTTACGACTGATGGCAATTACCTTTTCGTAGTAGCTATCTTTTAATAAAAGATCAAGAAGCTGTCCACCTACCAAACCGGTTGCCCCGGCCACCAACGCCACTTTTCCCATATCGTTAAAAAGTTTGTTGAATCTCTTTCTTTAGTTCGCTCAGGGCATGGCCAATCGGATCAACTTTTTTCTCAAGGGCCATTTCAAATATCTTTTTTGAAAGATCTACAGCATTCGATTCATCGGTCATTTTACCAGCTGCCTCATTGATCATCATAATTAAATCTTCTTTTGCGTTTCTCACCTGGCTCCAGATTTCCTCGCTCATGTACACCTGTTGCGAAACGTTGTGATTGTATTCGTTACGAATCTCGTCCAACAATATTTTTTGAAAATCACGCGCACGATAGCCAGGATCGCTGAGGCGAATCAATAAATTCTGTGGAGATATTCTCTCCAGAAACAAGGTAATCCGCTCGTAGGCCTGCAGGCGAACGGGCAACGTTGTTTCGATACTTCTTCCACGCACTTCCAGTTTTTTTAATTCAATTTCTTTGATGATAAATGACCGCACCATCAGATAAACCGCATACAACACAACCGAAGCAGGCAACAATATTTTTCCGAATTCAATCAAGGCATCCATAGGAATTATTTACATCTCATTTGCGTTTGAAATTAGCTAATTTTGATCTTTCGATGGCGGTTAATTGTAAAAAGTTAACAGTCACCTTTTCAAAACTATGTTCGATAATCTAAAGCCTGTCAGTCTTTCGCCCAAAGCCGCCATAGAAGTGCGCAAGATCATGGAAACCAAAAAAATTCCAGCTGACTATGGCTTGCGCGTGGGCGTAAAAGGTGGTGGTTGTGGTGGTGTTTCCCTCATCATCGGCTTCGATAAGAAGAAAGATTCTGATCACGCTTACACGATCGGTGATATTCCTGTCTATGTCGACAAGAAGCACACCATGTACTTGATTGGCAAAGAAGTAGATTTTTATGAAGGTGCCGATGCGCGGGGCTTTATGTTTACCGAGCATAAGGCCATTGTAGATGGTCAGTAATCTTATTCTGATGAAATAAGTTATTTCAATTCGTTAACGGTAACGGTTGCCTTCTTACAAACACCACCGATCGGTGGATTGAACTTCGATATTCTTACCTCCACGGCCCGAGCATCAGAAAATGTTTGCAATGCTTTTTGCGCGATGGCATGACCTACTGTTTCCAAAAGTTTGGATGGTTTGGCCATTTCATCTTTCACAATGGCATACAACACTTCGTAGTTAATTGTTCCGGAAAGGTCATCTTGAAAAGCGGAGTCCGAAAACTCCGTATCGACCACAATGTCTACTTCAAATTTATTTCCGGAAGATCGCTCGTGCGGATAGACTCCATGATAGGCATGAAACTCCAGCCCCTCCAGCGCTACCTTACCCGTCATTGGATATCGTCAAAGAAAGATTTCTGCACTTTTTTCTCCTCCACAACAACTCTCTTCTCTTCCACTAAAACCGCAGCGACTGATTCCACCAGTACTTGTTGCGCTGATGCTGTTGCCTTAATGCCGTTTTCAAAATCAGCATTTGGATAGAGCGCCTTCTTGGTTTCGCGTTTGGCAACGTTCAAATGTTGCTCCGGATCAAACTCACGGGCTTGTGTCTTCATGCGCTCCACGCGATCAATGGTTTCGCCAGCCATGCGTTTCAAATCGGCCAGCAAATTATCGCGATATGTTTCCAAACCTTTGTATTGTTGCACCAATGCCTTCAACCGTTCTTCCATTTCCTCCAGCATCTGCTTGGACGTAACTTCGGCTTGTTCGATAGTATTCTTCGCCTTCACCTTGGCTTCGTTCAGCATGCCTTCGGCTTTGATCTGAGTTTCCTTCAAATGAAGTTCAGCAGCTTTGTTGGCCTGGCCAATCACGTTGGCGCCTGTATCTTCAGCGGTTTTTAAGGTTTTATACAATGAACTTTCAACCTCACGAAGTTTGCTCACTTCGCGCTCCGAAGCTTCGTATTTGATTTTTAATTCCTTGGCTTCATCCAATGCACGTTCCCACTCTTGTGAGAGGGATAGTAAAAAAGCATTCACTTCATCTTTGTCGTATCCGCGCAAAGCTTTTTCAAAAGCCTTTTGTCGAATTTCAAGTGGTGTGATTTTCATGGTTATGTTGTTAGTTTAAAAAATAAGGTTCCATACAGAAATCGTGCGGTCATCGCTGGCACTGATCATTTGGTTATTAAACGAAGTCCAGAGCAATTTATTGACAGAGGTACCGTGGCCCGCATGACGAGCCTTGTCAATCACCTTCAGAAGCTTAAGATTATCGAAATCCCACACTTTGATTGATTTATCAAGGCTACAAGTTACAAAATGTTTACCATTTGGACTAAATGTCAGGTGATTGATGGCATATAAGTGGGCCGCTACCTCGGCAGCGGGAGTGTATCCGGCCAGAACATCCCAGCCCTTTATGCGCGCATCTCGCGACCCGCTGAGCAGAATAGTTGAGTCGGGCGAATAGCAGAGGCTAAAAACAGAATTGAGATGTGCCTGCCATTCCTTTATCAACTCGAAGGATTTTAAATCAAACACGCGGATGTAATGGTCGCTGTAGGCAACCGCAAACTCTCCTTTGCTCTTATTGATTGCAATACTCCTCGCATTTTTTTGAGAGGCAGTTATTCTTTTCCGGATGGATAAATTTTGAATATCGATAACGGAAACCGTTCCATCCCCCGAGGCTACCAACAAATCGTTTTCAAAAGATTGAATATCAAAGATGGCAGCTTTACCCAGTTGCAGACTCGATACTTCCTTTTTCGATTTCCAATCCAGCAAATGGATGCCTTCATAGTTATGTCCGGCCATCAACAGGTTCTCTTCCGGCCGATAGTGCATGGCATAAACTGAGTTGGGAAGTTTCGCTATCAACTCACCCTCTTCGGGATGGCGCTGGTCCCATAACACGATCATGCCATCTCCAGCTCCGGAAAAAAATTGGTATGGTTGTTCACCAGGTTGCAAGGTATAGACGCAATCGCGATGACCGGTAAGGGTATGAATCTTCTGAACCTGCATATTAAGAATAGCTCCCTCTGTTTATACGATCGAGGTTAATCCGATAATTTTGACAAAATTGTATCATAAAGCCTTACAAACCTATGCCTTTGGTGAAAATGGAGACGACAGCAGAACAAAGTGGTTGGGCTATTTGGTTCGTCAGTGAAACGAAAGAAGAACTTGCTTTACTATCACCCGAGGAATGTCCGGCTGAAATTGTGAGTGAACAAAAAAAGTTAGAGTGGCTTGCCGGAAGAATGTTAATCAAAACATTGACTGAACATGCAGGCCTAACCTACAAGGGTCTAAGAAAAGATGAATTTGGTAAACCTTTTCTAAACCATCACACAAATCCCATTTCACTCACACATTCTTTTCCTTATGTCGCAGCGCAAATTGACAGCAAGCAATCCGTTGGAATTGATCTGGAACAACCGAAGGAAAAACTGTTGAAAATTGCCCATCGCGTAATGGCTGACTACGAGCTTGTCGATGCCGGTCAAGATATCGTAAAACATTGCGTGTACTGGTGTGCCAAAGAAGCATTGTATAAAGTGTATGGAAAGCGTGGCCTTATCTTCTCCAATCATTTGAATGTCCAGCCTTTCACGTTGCAAAAATCAGGCATACTGAAAGGACGAATTGAAGATAAGGGAGCAGAAATAAAAGTAGATCTTTGTTATTCGATCGAACCTGAATATGTGCTAGTCTACACCAAAACAAATTCGTTATGAAAAATCGCTTCCGTGTGATCGTGATCCTTATTACGCTTATTGCCATCCTAACAAAAGGACATGCACAGGTTCAGAGTTTTACTTTAACCAACGTGGTTGATAGTAAGCAAATATCGCTCGACCAATACTCATCTTCAACAGGCGTTGTGGTTGTGTTCACCAGTAACGAATGTCCTTTTGATAATTATTACAAAGAGCGCATCAAAGAAATGATTAGCGCATACGCAGGAAAAATTCAATTTCTATTAGTAAACTCTTACACGGAACCGGAAGAAGTCGCTGAAAAAATGGCTATTCACTACTCAGACATCAATGTTCCCTATCTCGCAGATAAAGATCAGATTGCCATGACGTCTTTGGGAGCCAAGAAAAGTCCGGAAGTATTTTTATTAAAGAGCGTTGGCGGAAAATTCACAGTAATGTATAGTGGTGCTATTGACGACAATCCTCAGGTACCAAAAGATGCGAATCAAAAATTTTTAAAAGATGCTATTGACAAATTGCTAACCGGTCAAAAAATTGAAATTGCTAACAACCGGGCAGTTGGTTGTTCGATGAGAAGAAAGTAAAAGTCTTCAATACTTCGAGAGGGTAGCTTCCCGGATAGTCAAATTCACATGATCATACTTCGCATAAAAGGATTGGCTTCTGCTCAGAAGATAATCATCAGGGAATTAAAAATTATTCGCGAACATATCGCTTACGGCTAAGCGAAGGCTGGAATTGATTACACTCCCAGATCACCTCCATCAGAAATGTCAACCAGCAGAACTTTCACTTCATCTGCCTTTGCGTGTTCGCCCATCTTCTCAAAAGACATCACGAGGTTGCGCAGCGCTCTGCGAATGATTTCAAGATTGTTGCAAGGTTCAAAGAATGAGTTTTGTGGAACAAGATGCAGCTCAGTAATATAATTCTCAATATCCTTTTTGCTGAAAATCAGGCCGCGGTTGAAGGCATTGATATAAAACTGATTGTTCTCGTCTTTGTAAGTGAGAATAAAAAGATTGGGGAGATTAACTCCATGAACGGGTAGCTTCAATTTTTGCGCAACCAGCAAATAAATCACGCAAAGTGTAATCGGATTGCCTTTATGAGTTTGCAACACCACATTAATCATGGAGTTGCCAGGCGAATGAAAATTCTTGGAATTAGCCCCAAACTTCAGTTTATTGAACAGCACACTGTTGATCACTTTCACCTGATCGAATGGATAGAGATCCGGACGAAACTCCAGCCATGTCTCGTAATAGATTTGTTCCAACTCTTGCCTGAGTTTCTCTAGTTCGATATCCGGATATTGATAAGAGGCGATGATCCACATGCCCGTTAATAAATCCTGGTCTTTGCTGGCGTACCATTCCTTCAACCGGTCTCTCACCAAATCATATTGAAGTGTATGGATTAACTCCTCAATGCGTTGCTGCAGGGCTGGGTTGAGCGTACTCTCCCATTCTTTTTCCAAAAAAGGAATAACAGTCTTTCCAATCGAAAGAATCTTTTCCTCTACATGAGCCGACACTTGTTTGTCGTCATCATCTAAAAGAGATACTAACGCTTTTATTTCACTTTCCTGCATTTCTTAAGTAGTCAATGGCTATTGGTCAAATGGAAAAATAGCAAACTATTAAACACGTTAACCTTTCAACCAGCAATTAGGTTTGAATAACCCCTACATTAAATTTTTCAATGGGAGCATGGTTAGCTGCTTCAATACCCATTGAAATAATCTTACGTGTCTCCATCGGATCAATTACACCATCTACCCACAACCGGGCTGCTGCATAGTACGGACTTAGTTGTTCGTTGTACCGATCCGTTATCTCTTTCAATAAACTATCTTCCTCTTCTTTCGAAATTTCTTTGCCTTGCGCTTTCAGTGTGCTTACTCTGATTTGCAGCAACGTTTTGGCGGCCGATGCGCCACTCATTACTGCGATCTGTGCTGTTGGCCACGCATAGATCAATCGCGGATCATAAGCTTTACCACACATGGCATAATTGCCAGCGCCATATGAGTTACCGATAATGAACGTAAACTTAGGGACGGTTGAATTCGCCATCGCATTCACCATCTTCGCTCCATCTTTTATAATTCCTCCTTGCTCTGCTTTACTTCCCACCATAAAGCCACTCACATCTTGTAAGAATACCAGCGGAACTTTGCGTTGATTGCAATTCATGATAAAGCGGGCTGTCTTATCAGCAGAATCAGAATAAATCACTCCACCCATCTGCATCTCGCCTTTCTTGGTCTTCACCACTTTGCGTTGATTGGCAACAATGCCAACCGCCCATCCGTCCACACGGGCAAACCCGCAGACGATAGACTTTCCATAAAGCGGTTTAAACTCTTCAAATTCAGAATCGTCAACTAACCGCTTAATGACTTCTACCATATCATATGGTTTCGTGCGATCGGAAGGAATTAATCCATAAAGTTCTTCGGGTTTCGCAACAGGAGGTTTTGGTTTCACTCGATCAAATCCTGCCGATTGAAACGCTCCGATTTTATCAAACAAATTTCTGATATGATCCAGGCATGCCTGATCGTTTGGGAATTTATTATCCGTAACGCCAGATATCTCGCAATGCGTAGTGGCACCACCTAATGTTTCGTTGTCGATATCTTCTCCAATCGCAGCTTTCACCAAATACGATCCAGCCAAAAAGATAGAACCCGTCTTATCTACGATCATCGCCTCATCAGACATAATCGGCAGGTAAGCACCTCCCGCCACACAACTTCCCATAATGGCCGCTATCTGCACAATGCCCATCGAAGACATCTTTGCATTATTTCTGAATTGTCTTCCGAAGTGTTCTTTATCTGGAAAAATTTCATCCTGCATCGGAAGAAAAACTCCGGCACTATCCACGAGATAAATGATAGGCAGGCGATTCTCCATCGCAATCTCTTGTGCCCGAAGATTTTTCTTGGCCGTGATCGGAAACCACGCACCGGCTTTAACAGTTGCATCGTTGGCCACGATCACACATTGCCGCCCCTTCACATAGCCTATGCCTGTTACAACTCCTGCAGAAGGACAACCTCCCACCTCTTTGTACATTCCTTCTCCCGCAAAAAGTCCAACTTCCAAAAAGGGAGAACCTTTGTCGGTGAGATATTCAATTCGCTCGCGGGCTGTGAGTTTTCCCTTCTGATGTTGGTCTTCAATTTTTTTCTCACCTCCACCTTGCATCACCTTTTTGCCTTTAGCTTTCGCCTGAGCACAAAGCTGCTTGAACTGATCTTCGTTTTTATTGAATTCCAAATCCATTGACGAGGATGATCATTAAAATATTATGATGAACAAAAGATACGGCCGTCTATTTTTTGCCTAGATTTTTTTTCTTCTCTTCGGCTTCCTTCTTTCTATCCCGGTCAATCTTTCTTTTGCTTTTACCAAGGGGCGCTAAAAAATGACTTGGGTTATCATTGAAGTTAACTGCCAAACTATCCATGCTTTTCAATAATTTGTTGAGGTTGACATACAGCGAATCTTCTGTCAACAATTTGCTGGCGGTGTTGTCTCCTTTCTTTAATTGGGCCAATGTTTGATTGAGGCTGGTTAAAGTCAATTGCGCTTTCTGCAACGTTTGGTTTAATTCTATGCGCTTAAGTGAATCTGAGAGCACCTTAAAATTCTTAAGCGTGGGATCAAGCTCTCGAAGAGTTCCATTTAAATTCTCAGTTACACCCTTTAGCATACCGGTGATTTCGTCCATTTTTCCATTTGTATTTCGAAGGGTGCTATTCAATAAATCCGGAGTCTCCTGAAGCTTGGCAAAAATGGCATCCAACTGTTGGGTATTCTTTGTAAGGTTGTCAATGATGCCGTTGAACTTGCGAAGAGTTATCTGCACGTTGTCGGCAACAGGCGTAGCTGTTTCAGAAATCACATCGAACATACCCTTCGCTACTTCGGCATGTATAGTGTCGTTTGGCGATTTTGGTTTTGTGACTTTTCCGATGGACAGCAAAATTGATTTACTGCCTAAGAAATCGCTATCTAAAATTGCCTTGGTAGAATCTCCCAGTTTAACATCCGAATCAATGTTCAACTCTACCAGAACTTTATTCTGCTTATTCTGCATAATTTTGATCTTGCTTACCTGGCCCACCGCATAACCATTCACCAAAACGGGATTACCAGCAGCCAGCTGATCAATGTTATCATAGATGGCGTAGTACTTTGTTTTGGTGGAGAAAAAATCATTTCCCTTCAGAAAATAAAATCCCAGGTACAACAGCACAATGGTCACTGCCATAAAAAGACCAACTATCAATTCCTTATTTTTTTTCACGTGAGTTTATTTTACTGATTCAACTTGATTTTTATACTCTTTAAACGCCCGATAAATGCCCGAGGCAATCATATCCTGACCCTTTTCTGACAAAAGATATTTTTCTTCATTAGCATTGGACAAGAATCCTGTTTCTATCAGCGCGCTGGGTGTTGTTGTCATCCAAAGCACCAGAAACCCGGCTTGCTTTACTCCGCGACTGGAGCGACCTACACGGTTTTTAAATTGCTCCTCCACTTTTTGTGCAAATCGCAAACTACTTTCTTGATAGGCACTTTGGTTCAATGAAAACAGAATGTATGACTCAGGGCTATTCGGATCAAAACCTTCGTATTTTTCCTTATAGTTCTCATCCATTAAAATAACAGAGTTCTCTCGTTTAGCTACTTCAAAGTTACTTTTATCCTTATGTAAACCCATCACATAGGTTTCGGTTCCATAGGCATTGGCACCCACTATTGAGTTTGCATGAATGCTGATAAACAAGTCGGCTTTATTCTTATTCGCAACATCAGCCCGGTCTTGAAATTCAACGTATTTGTCAGTCTTACGTGTATAAAGGACCTTAACTTCTGGTATATTTTCCTCGATATACTTGCCCACCTTTAACGCGATTTTCAACACCACGTCCTTCTCTCTGGCATTTTTTCCTAAGGTGCCCGGATCGTGCCCGCCATGACCCGCATCAATTACAATGACATCAACTTTGAAGTCGGTTTTAACAGGGGCTGCGGAGAAATTTAGCAAGGTTATTGCTACCAACACGATCTTGAATCCGATATTCCTCACAAGCTTAACGATGTCTGAAGTATTTGCGATAAATTTGCGTAAAGTTGAGAATTTTTAACTGAAAGTTAAACCACTGAAAATCAAATCTGAAGGCGTGCATTACCGGGTTCTAGTCATCTTCTTTACGGCCGCATCACTTTTTATTTCTTCTGGTTTGACAATGGCCCAGGTAGAAAATCGGGTGAAAAGTCCGACCACCATACTGCCGGTGAAAAAGGACAGTCTTAAAATTGCGGTCGACAGTCTTCAAAACGAAAACGACAGCTTAAAAGTTAAGGCAAAGTCTGATAGTGTCAAAGCCAAGAAGAAGGGCGACATCGAAACTACAATTTTTTACTCCGCCCGCGATTCGATCAACTCCAACCTGCAACAGAAGATCATCAAATTGTATGGCGAAGCCAAAATAAAATACGGAGAGATTGAGCTCGAAGCAGAAGAGATCACAATCGATTATGACAAGTCAACCATTGCAGCCGTAGGCAAACGCGACTCTGCAGGCAGGAGAGTAGGGTTCCCCGTCTTCAAAAACGGACAAGAGACCTATGAAACGCACGACATGGTTTACAATTTCAAAACCAAGCGTGCCAAAATATCAGAAGTGGTGACGCAACAAGGCGAAGCAATATTGCATAGCGACAGAGTTTATAAGAATGAGAAAAATGAAATTCTTAGCAACTCAAGTGCTTACACAACTTGCAATCTGGAAACGCCACACTACAGAATTATCTCCCGCAGATCAAAAGCTATCCCGAGCGACAAAGTAATTACGGGGCCATTTTATATGGAGTTTAATGGCGTGCCAACTCCTCTTGGCTTTGGATTCGGAATGTTTCCTTCACCCCGCAAAAGCGCATCGGGAGTGATAATGCCAAAGTATGGCGAAGAGCGGAACCGCGGTTTTTTTCTTCGCAATGGTGGCTATTTCTTTGATATCAATGACTACGTGAAACTAGCGGTAACCGGAGACGTTTATGCGAAAGGCAGTGCAGCCTTTTACGTGAACTCCACCTATCGCAAGCGGTATCAAAACAGTGGCACATTCAATTTCAGTTTTACCAACAATAAGACAAGTGACAAAATCGAAGATCACTCCAGCAAAAAAGATTTTAGAATTGTGTGGAGTCACACGCCACAAACTAAAGGAACAGGCAGATTTTCGGCCTCGGTCAATGCAGCTTCTTCAAAATTCAATAGCAACAACTACCTCGGTGTAAATGCCGCGTCCATGACCCAGCTTAATAACATGTCGCAGCAATTGAGTTCGAACATCTCTTATTCAAAAACCTTTGCAGGAACTCCTCTCAGCATGGGTGTCAACCTGCGTCATAGTCAGAATCTTGGAACAGGTCAGGTTGATTTGCCTTTCCCCGATCTAAGTTTCAACGTCAACAATATTTACCCATTTAAGAAAGCGAAGATCACAGCGCTTGAAAATTTTTCGGTTCGCTACACGCTTTCGGGAACCAATCAAATCACCAACAACCTGGGAAAAATTGGCGTTGACCACACCAAAGACAGCATTGCTCCTTTCAAAGTTGAAAACTTTGCAAAGTTTATTGAAAATAGTAAGAAGGGATTTCGGGGCAACATACCGCTTTCCACGTCCGTCAAAGTGCTGAAGAATTTTACACTGAGCCCGAGCTTAAATTTTGATCAGGTTTGGTACTTCGATAAACTTCAATGGGGCATTGATTCAAAAACAAACCAGCCTGTTATTAAAGATACCATCAAGGGCTTCAACGGTATTTATAACTATTCAGGAAGTTTGTCAATGACTACACGACTTTATGGAATGGTGAACTTCAAACGCGGAAGTATAAAAGCCATTCGTCATATCATCAATCCAAACATCAGCTACAGTTATCAACCCGATTTTGGTGAAGCGAAATATGACTACTATCAAAAACTGGAAACGGTGGATGCAGCAGGAAAAAAGCATACCTACTATCAATCGCGGCATCAGGGCTACATCTATGGCACATCACGACTGGGTAAAAGTAACTCGATCGGATTTGGATTGGGAAACAACCTGGAGATGAAAGTGAAAGGCAAGAATGACTCTATTGCCAAAAAAATATCACTCCTCAATACGCTTTCGATATCGAGCAGCTATAACGTAGCAGCCGACTCGTTCAAACTGTCAACTTTTAGTTTGACTGCCAACGCCAACGTTCTTCAAGACAAAATCAATCTGAACGTGAGTGCGAATCTGGACCCTTATGAGTATAAACTCGATAGCATCAAAACTGATGAAAAAGGAAAGTCTGTAATCTATCAGCGCAGAATTGACCGATACGTTTGGAAAGATGGTTTTAAAGCGGGCGAGATTACGACAGCTGCATTTGCTATCAGCACGAATCTTAGCCCAAAAGGTCAAAAGCAAGACAAAGCAACCCGGGAAAAAATCTCAAAATCAAATGTATCGGAGACTGACAAACAATTTCTTCTAAACAATCCCGATGCTTATGTTGACTTCAACATCCCCTGGAATTTACGTTTGAGTTATAACGTATCGTATGGAAAGACGGGCTATCAAAAATCGACTGTCACACAATCGGCCAGGTTTTCAGGAGACGTTTCACTTTCGCAAAAATGGAAAATCATTTTCAACTCAGGGCTTGACCTGGAAAAGAAGAAATTCACCCAAACCAACATTTCATTGGGCCGCGACTTACATTGCTGGCAGTTCAATCTCAGCTGGGTTCCATTCGGAAAATTCCAATCCTACAATTTCACCATTGGCATCAAGTCGGCATTGCTGCGCGACTTAAAGCTGGACCGCACGCGGAATTTTATGGATAACCTTTAGGAATTACTTCTGCCAGGATTCAATCTCCTGAAGTGTTGGGTTAACAACGTTTTCCAATTTCAATTTCTTGCGCATCCCACCGATGTCGTTGAACAATTTGGTGGTCTTTGCTTCCTTTAGTTGCGCAATTGTTGTGATTCCCATTTTCTGAAGGATCGGAATCAGTTCAGCTCGAACACCAATTGCCTCAAAATCTTTCTCTGAACTTTGTCCAGAAGATTTTTCAGGCTTCATCTGTGGAAAGAAAATTACATCTTGAATAGACGGAGAATTTGTCATCACCATGCTGAGCCGATCAATTCCAATTCCCAGTCCTGCTGTTGGCGGCATTCCGTATTCGAGCGCGCGTAAAAAATCCTCATCGAGGGTCATCGCTTCTTCATCGCCCCGTTTGCCCAACTCCAACTGCTCTTCAAAACGTCTGCGTTGATCGAGTGGATCATTCAATTCAGAAAAAGAGTTACACATTTCTTTTCGATTGCATATTGCCTCAAAGCGCTCTACCAAGCCAGGCTTGCTTCTGTGTTTCTTGGCCAACGGAGACATCTCCAGGGGATAATCGGTAATGAAAGTAGGTTGGATAATATTTGGCTCGCACTTCTCCCCAAAAATCTGGTCAATCAATTTCCCCTTGCCCATCGTTTCATCCATCGGCACATGAAGCTTTTTGCAGGTATCGCGCAAAGTGGCTTCATTCATTTCAGAAATATCGATGCCTGTAAAATGTTGAATAGCCTCATACATGGTAAATCGCTTCCACGGACGCTTGAAGTCGATCAGGTTCTCCCCAACGGTAAGCTTTGTGGTACCATGCATATCCAATGCAGCCTTTTCAATCATCTCCTCCACCAGGTTCATCATCCAGTTGTAATCTTTATAGGCTACATATAATTCAACTTGAGTGAATTCCGGATTGTGGAAGCGGGACATTCCTTCGTTACGGAAGTCTTTCGAGAACTCGTACACACCATTAAATCCACCTACAATAAGTCGCTTCAGATAAAGCTCATTGGCAATACGCAGGTAAAGCGTCATGTCGAGCGTGTTGTGGTGGGTGGTAAAAGGCTTCGCTGCTGCACCACCATACAAAGGTTGAAGAATTGGTGTCTCCACTTCCAGATAGCCTTTGCCGTTCAAGTATTGCCTCATGGAATTCACCAGCTGCGTGCGTTTTACGAACGCTTCGCGCACATGTGGATTGACTACCAGATCTACATACCGCTGACGATAACGTTGTTCAGGGTCGGTGAACGCATCGTGTAACACAACGTTGCCGGCTTCGTCCTTTGTCTCTTTTACAATTGGCAACGGCCGCAATGATTTTGATAAGATGGTAAGACTTGTAACATGTATGGAAGTCTCTCCGGTTTGCGTGGTGAACACAAATCCTTTCACACCAAGTATATCACCAATATCTAACAGTTTCTTAAATACTGTATTGTAAAACGTTTTATCTTCTCCGGGGCACAGATCATCTCTGCGCAGGTAAATCTGAATACGACCTGATTCATCCTGCAGTTCTGCAAATGAAGCATTGCCCATAATTCTCCGGCTCATCATCCGTCCCGCGATAGCGATGTCTTTGAATTCCTGCTTTGGATAGTTTTCATGAATCGCGCGCGCGGTGACATTCACATCAAATAGTTCGGCCGGATAAGGATTAATTCCAAGCTTGACGAGCTCTTCCAAACTTTGTCTGCGGATGACTTCTTGTTCACTTAATTGCATGAGTACTGGTCTTTGTAATATTCTAAGCCGCAAAATTAATGATTTAGCTCAAACCATGGCGACTGCTTTTGAGGTTGAACTATTTGAAAATGGAGCGGTCTAACGAGACTTTCTCCGTTGCAATTCCTTGCGGATCAAAATCAATTCGCGGCTGCTTTGACCGGAAACTGATGTATTCTCAGCAGCTCTTCTCAACAGATACGGCATCACCGCCTCAACCGGACCGTACGGCACATACTTGGCTACATTATAACCGGCCTTCGCCAGATTAAAAGAGATATTGTCGCTCATGCCCAGCAATTGTGCAAACCAAACCCGATTGTCATTTGGCTTCATTCCATGTTTTTGCATAAGCACAGACAAGTACTGATTGCTGTATTCGTTGTGCGAACCGCACATGAGGGTAACTCGCTGCTTATTATCAATGCAAAACGCCAGTCCTTTATTAAACGAATTATCAGTTGCCTCTTTGTTTATATGTATCGGATCAGGATAACCCATTTTTTCAGCACGCTCGCGCTCCTTTTCCATGTAGGCGCCTCTCACCATCTTTACCCCCAAATAATAATTGTGCATCGCAGCTGAGTGAAAGGCATCTTTCAGATTCTGCAGCATATCGGTTCGATACATCTGAAATGTGTTAAAGACGATTGCTTTAGACGAGTTGTACTTTGCCATCATCTCATACGCCAGAGCGTCAATTGGATTTTGTATCCAACTATCTTCGGCATCGATTAACACAGGTACCTGAAAGTCAAATGCTTTTTTACAAATTCTATCCACCCGATTTCTTACTCGTTCAAAGGCTGCTTGTTCAGCCGCGGAAAGGGGCGCTTTCGATTGGACTTTCTCGAGCAGGGCAAATTCAGCGAGACCAGTAGTTTTGAACACACAAAACGGAATAGCAGGATTATTCTTTGCCTTGTCAAAAGTATGAAGGAGTTCCTCGGTCGTTTTTTCGAAGCCTTCTTCGGTTTCGGCACCCTCCACAGAGTAATCCAGAATAGTGCCTACATTGTACTTAGCCAGTTGCTGAATCGTTTCCTCACTTTTTTCGATCGTTTCGCCTCCACAAAAGTGATCAAACACGGTTGATCGTATCAACCCCTTAATTGGAAGATGCAATGCCAATCCTAACTTAACGGCTGCTGTCGCGAGATTTGAAACCGCAGGGTGATTGACTACTGTGAATATGAAATTTGCCTTCTTAAGTCGGCTATCGGTCTTATAAGAAAATGCAACCGCGGTGTCATCAAAGTGTACGAGGGGCTCTACTTCCATGTGTGTTTTTTGCGCCACAAATATACGGTTCGGGGTCAAATCTTAGACTCAATTTTCCTGCTACTGACGAAGGAATTGAGTTATTTTGCCCAGATTTCAAACAAACACTGATGCTGCCCAACCACGTTGTGATAAATCCCGACCCTACAAAGGCCTTGATGGTTTTTTTGGAGAAATCAAGCTATTCCAGCATCAGCATCTTAATGGATGAACACACCGAAAAATTGTGTTATCCATTAATCGCCAAAACATTACCCGCACATCAGATTATTCGAGTACCAAGCGGTGAGGAGCATAAAAATCTGGAAAGCTGCAGTCTGATTTGGCAACAGCTGACGGATTATACAGTAGATCGGCATGGACTGCTGATTATTTTGGGCGGTGGCGTTTTAGGTGATATGGGTGGATTTTGTGCCGCCACTTACAAGCGGGGTATCGACTTCGTTCTCATGCCAACAACTCTTCTCTCTCAGGTAGATGCCAGCGTTGGCGGAAAACTGGGAATCGATTTTCAACATCTCAAGAATCACATCGGCTTATTTCAGGAGCCAAAAGCCACACTCATTTGCACCGATTTCTTAAAAACCCTTCCTGAGCGTGAATTGCGATCAGGCTTCGCTGAAATTATTAAACATTGCCTCATCTCTGATCGATTAATGTGGCAATCGATAAGCAGTAAGTCTTTTCCTCATCAGGATTGGGAGGCTATCGTTAAGCATTCGGTAGCGTTCAAATGGTCGGTAGTTGAAAAAGATCCGAAAGAGAAAGGACTTCGAAAGATTTTGAACTTCGGTCACACTGTGGGTCACGCGGTGGAAGGATATTTTTTGGAACAGGGCAATCGAATTTTTCACGGAGAAGCGATTGCCATCGGGATGATTTGTGAATCTTACCTCGCTTTTAAAAAAGGCTTATTAAGCCAGGTTGAACTCAGCCAGATTACTTCCTACTTGTTGGTCACATTCGGGAAAGTGAGCCTGCCAAGTCAATTTGAAGAGATCCTTCAAGGGATTATGCAGGACAAGAAAAATAGAGACAATAAGGTATTAATGGCGCTCACCAACGGTATTGGTCAGGCTGTTTGGGATATTGAGATCAAGAGAGAGGAGATACAATTGTCATTATCGCACTACGTCAGTTGTTAGACATAGTGAATGTCAGAGTCGTCAAATGATTCTTTGCCTTCTTTGTCCTTGTTGAGGGTTTGCTTGAGATCATTGGCCCTCTTCACAATAAAGTCCTTTGTCTTTTTCCTGCGGTCTCCGGTTAACAACCAGGCGGCCAACAATGCCCCACCAGCTATTCCCAAACCAATTGCTATTTTCTTAGTGTTACTCATATAGTACTTAACTCAATTTAAAAATAATTTGTTTCATCGACATGAAAAAAATGACTGCCAAAATTATTTTAGATTCGCCTCTTAAATTTTAAATCGTGGGCTCATCCATCTTCATTCGTAAGAACAGTGTCATAACAGGCGAAGCTACTCTTCTTCCATCTTCCAAAAGCATTAGTAACAGGGCTCTCATCCTCAATGCGCTTTCAGGCAACCAATCAATCGTTAGTAATCTTTCTTCTGCACGCGACACACAACTCATGATGCGATTGGTGAACAGCAAAGATCACGTCATTGACGTGATGGATGCCGGCACCACTATGCGTTTTCTCACAGCTTTCTTTTCTATTACGGGGCAACATAAAATCCTTACGGGAACAGAACGAATGAAGCAGCGCCCTATTGCTCTTTTAGTTAATGCATTGAGAGAGGTGGGCGTAACCATTAACTATTTGGAAAATGACGGATTCCCTCCTCATGAGATTGTCTCGTTTCGTCCAAACCCGGTGAACACGATTTCAATACCCGGCAACATCAGTAGTCAGTACATTTCTGCGTTAATGATGGTTGCCCCGCTTCTTCCGCAGGGGTTGACGATACAATTGCAAGGCAAAGTGGGCAGCCGCCCTTACATTGAGATGACGGCAGCGCTCATGAACAAGTTTGGAGTGTCATGTGATTTTTCGGGGCAAGCTATTCGTGTTCCGCATGGCGTCTATAAATCAGTGTCATACTCAGTTGAAGCCGATTGGTCGGCCGCCAGCTATTGGTTTGCCTTCACCGCATTGGCAGATCAGGCCAGCATTACGTTGCCCAATATTTCGTCAGAGTCCCTTCAAGGCGACCGGGTGATAGTTGAATTGATGGAAAAGTTAGGAGTGAAAACACTGTTTGCAAACAACAAAGCACACCTGTCGAAGTCAAATCACGCAACCGCCATTGAGTGGGATTTTACCGATTGTCCGGATCTCGCTCAAACCGTTTTGCCCGTGTGTGCGTGTAAAGGAATTAGCGGCAAGTTTACAGGTCTCGAAAGCTTGCGAATAAAAGAATCGGATCGCATTGCCGCTCTTCAAACTGAACTCGGAAAAGTCGGGACAAGAATTACGGAAGAAGTTACAGGTACGTGGAGACTACTACCTGGAAAGCTTGAGTTGGGCAGCACCATTCAATTTGAAACGTACCACGACCACCGCATGGCGATGGGTCTTGCACCATTGGCAACACTTGCCAATATCGAAATACACGATCCCGAAGTAATTAATAAGTCTTATCCGGGATTCTGGGACGACATGAAGTCAGTTGGATTCACCGTACAATAACCGGTCACTCCATTAATCAAGCTGCCATTACGGGGGCATTGATAAAGTTGGGAAATTCAATAAAGAACTTTGTTCCCTTTCCTGGTTGTGATTGGACTTCGATGGTGCCTTGCAGGCGGTCGATGGTATCCTTAACAATGTATAAACCCAGACCCGTTCCTTTTAGATTGGTGTGAGCCCGGAAGTACATGTCAAAAATCTTATCCAGGTATTGCGGCTCAATACCCAGCCCATTGTCTTCTATCACAATGCTGCAAGTTTTTTCGGAAACATCAGTCGTCACGCGAATAAAGCGATCTGATTTTGACCGATCACTGTACTTAATTGAATTCGAAAGAATATTAGTCAGTATGGTCTTCACCCTGATGGGATCAGAAAAAAGTGGAACCAAAGCGTTTGAAGAAAAATCAATTTTGATTCCTTTCGCTTCCGGCATATTTTGAAGAGTCGAAAGCTCATCGTGAAATAAGGATTCCAAATCGATTCTACTATTTTGGATGGCAAGCTTGTCATTTTTGAAAAAGCTATTCAATTCAATAATGAAAGAGTCCAATCGTTGCAAACTTGACTTAATCATTTTGAGATAGTGATCTCGCTCTTGCGGACCGGATGACTCGGCCAATTCCATCAGTCCAAGCGCAGATTGGAGTGGTGCCTGTAAATCATGAACGGTCTTAAAAATAAAATGATCAAGGTGACTATTGGTCTCCACTAGCTCACGATGCGCCAGTTTTCGTTCCGTGATGTCATGAAGCAACACCACTACTCCTCTAATTTCATTATGGTTGACGTGATTGGTAAAGGTAACTTCGAAATGAAGCTCTTTACCTGTTGGTGTGGTCAACGAAATCTCGCTTGACTTACTGGTTAAGGTCTGCCTGATGCAATTTTGCCATTGATCGCGCTTATCTGCGGGCGCAAACTCAAAAGCATTTTTTCCTAAAAGGGAATAGGGTGCTAAACCAAATATGGTTTCTACATTTGACGATACGTAGCGAATGTTAAAACGCTCATCCGTCACCAATACCATATTTTTAGAGTTATCAAATAACTCTGCGAGCAAACTCTCAGTTTTTATCATACCACAATTCAGACTACGAACTAAAAATCAACAGATAAAAACGAGCAATAATAAGTGGGTTTTAGTTGACGGTGGGAATAATTAAATAACAATGGCCATCCCGCTTAACTGGGAAGCTACTTTAAGGTTAGAGGCCGCAACAGCCGCCTGATTGAGTTCAAATTTAAGTTTGCCATCTACTATTTTAAAATTGATGCAACTCCCCTTTTGACCCAAGTTGAAGCCATCACTTACGGTCAATACTGATTTACCGGCAATGGCTGTTTTCAAATTTTCAATCTCTTTGCTTTTGTTTTTTGATAGATACACGACCGAACAAGTGGCAGCTTCATCAGCTGTATTCAATTTCTTGATCACGTATTTCTTTGCGCCTTTTGGCTTGCCGTCATACCAACCCTTAAGTGTCTTCAGCATGTCGTCATCGCCCATTACACCCACCACAAAATCTCCGGCTTCGGCCTCATTAGGCCACTGAATATATTTGATGAAGTTGTAAATCATCTGAGCATGAATTTCGTGCATAGGTTTTTCTTCCTGTGCAAACAAATTGATGCTGAAGAGACAAACTGCGGCAAAGAGAACTAACTTTTTCATGTATTCAGAATTAGGGGTAGTTCAAATATACTCAAGTTTTAAAAATTCAGGGGCTGAAATGGCGAAAAAACCCCAGGCGAACCCGGGGCTTTTTACACAAACAAACCCCATCAAATCAAAATCGCCATAGAAGATAATGCACCCGAAACCTTCAGATTAGAAGCCTCAACCGCCTGTTGGTTAAGTTCAAACTTAAGTTTGGAGTCAACTGTCTTAAAGTTGATGCAAGATCCTTTTTCGCCAAGGCCATTCTTGTCGGTGATAACAAGAGTGCCTTTGCCTTTTACTTTTTCATTGGCAGCTGCAAATTCACCGCTTTTAGATTTGTCGATGAACAACAAGTGACAATCTGTTACTTCGGCTGCAGAGCTAAATTTCTTAACTACATAAGTCTTTGAGCCTTTTGGCTTACCGCCATACCAGGTGTTCAAAGTATTGTACATATCGTTGTTACCGATAACGGCTATAACAAACTCTCCGCCTTTATCGTGGTCGGGCCACTGAACATATTTTGTGAAGTTGTAAACCATCATGGAATAAATTTCATGGATGGGTTTTTCCTGCGCAAAAGTGCTGGTTCCAAGGGCCATCAGGGCTACTACTAAAAGACTCTTAACTGTTTTCATATCAATTGTTTTTTTGGGTTTTGTTGACACAAAGGTATCCCACCCTCCGGAGGTGGGGAAACCTACAATTGACATATCCTTTCTGATGTAAGATTTAGTAGAATTTGTTACCGGATGTAGCGGAAATCGTGGCCCGGCTTGGTTTGCAAGAGCACTTCGTAAATGAGTTGAATCACATTTTCTACATCGTCCTTGTGTACCGTTTCTACGGTAGTGTGCATGTATTTGAGGGGAAGTGAAATAAGTGCTGAAGCAACCCCCTCGGCCGAATACGCAAACGAGTCAGTGTCTGTGCCCGTGGAGCGGGAAACTGCCTGTCGCTGGAATGGAATCTTCTTTTTCTGGGCGGTTTCGATGATCATTTTAAGCACGTTGTTCTGGACTGCCGGACCATAGCAAACCACGGGTCCAAGTCCACATTTCAGATTGCCGCTCTCCTTTTTGTTGTACATGGGCGAAGCGGTGTCGTGGGTCACATCTGTACAGATCGCCAAATCTGGCTTTAATCTGCGCGAAATCATTTCCGCACCGCGCAACCCTATCTCCTCCTGCACCGCATTGACGATGTAGAGCCCAAAAGGCAGTTTCTTCTTGTTTTCGCTGAGTCTGCGCGCTACTTCAGCTATCATGAAGCCTCCCATGCGGTTATCAAGCGCCCGGCCAACCAGATAATTCTTGTTCAATTCCATCAATTCATCAACGAACGTGATCACACAGCCTACGTGCACGCCCATGGCCTCCACTTCCTTCTTGGATTCGGCACCAATGTCGATGAAGATATTTTTTAGGGTTGGGGTCTCTTCCTTGGCAGCATCGCGCACGTGTATGGCAGGCCAGCCAAAAACTCCTTTGACAATGCCTTTTTCAGTGTGGATATTGACCCGCATCGAAGGCGCTATCTGATGATCGGAACCACCATTGCGCCTCACGTAGATGTAGCCTTCTTCCGTTATATAATTGACAAACCAGGAAATCTCATCGGCATGGGCCTCAATCACCACTTTATAGGAAGCCTTTGGGTTTATGATCCCAACTGCGGTTCCATACACATCCACAATATAATCATCCGTATAGGGTTTTATATAATCCAACCACAGCTGCTGGCCCTTATGTTCAAAGCCGGTAGGTGATGCATTGTTGAGGTAATTGTACAGGAAGGTTTTGCTTTTCTTGTCCATAAGTCTGTTCGTTTAAATGATCTATCTGCGGTAAGTAACAAATTCAAGGTTCAATATTCAATATCCTACCTAATGTTTTAGAGCGGAATGTTTCCGTGTTTCTTCTTTGGAAGCTTCGCGACTTTGTTCTCCAGCATCTGAAATGCCCTGATTAATTTTTCGCGGGTCTGGTCAGGATAAATAACCTCATCGATATAGCCACGGAAAGCAGCACGATAAGGGTTTGCAAACTTCTTGGTGTACTCATCCACCTTCTCAGCGAGTTTAGCTTCCGGATCAGCAGCTTCTGAAATCTCTTTCTTAAAAATAATTTCAGCGGCACCCTTTGCTCCCATTACCGCTATCTCTGCGGTAGGCCAGGCATAATTTAAGTCGGCACCTATATGTTTAGAATTCATCACATCGTAGGCACCTCCGTAAGCCTTTCGGGTGATAACGGTAACGCGAGGCACAGTTGCTTCAGAGAACGCATATAACAACTTCGCTCCATTGGTAATAATAGCATTCCATTCCTGGTCTGTTCCCGGCAAAAAACCCGGAACATCTTCCAGTACAAGCAAAGGAATATTAAAGCAATCGCAAAATCTTACAAACCGTGCTGCTTTAACGCTGCTATCAATGTCCAACACACCAGCTAAGGAAGCCGGTTGATTGCCAACGATGCCAATGCTTCTTCCCGCCAGACGGGCAAAGCCCACCACAATGTTTTCAGCAAAGTTTTTATGCACTTCAAAAAAACTATTTTCATCCACTACCCCTACAATCACCTCACGCATATCGTACGGCTGGTTCGGGTTGGTTGGAATGATGTTATTCAAAACGCTTCTTTTCTCATCACCTAACGTGTAGGGTAAACGCGGTGCGTCATCTTCACAATTTTGTGGGATGTAGCTCAACAACTTTTTAATGTCACTGATGCACTCTGCTTCATTTGCACTGGCAAAATGTGTAACACCGCTTTTCGAGCTGTGGGTTGAAGCTCCTCCCAATTCCTCTGCGGTAACATTTTCATGTGTGACGGTTTTAACAACATTAGGGCCCGTTACAAACATGAAAGAAGTATTCTCGACCATGAATACGAAATCCGTCATAGCCGGAGAGTAAACAGCGCCACCTGCACAAGGCCCCATGATAGCAGATATCTGAGGAATAACTCCAGATGCCATTACGTTGCGATAGAATATATCGGCATAGCCACCCAATGACACAACACCTTCCTGAATGCGCGCTCCACCGGAATCATTCAATCCAATCACAGGTGCTCCATTCTTCATGGCCAACTCCATAATCTTCACGATCTTTTCAGCATGAGTTTCAGACAGGGAACCACCAAATACCGTAAAGTCTTGAGAAAAAACATAAACCAGGCGACCCGCAATAGTTCCGTAGCCGGTAATTACTCCATCGCCTAGATAATGCTCTTTGTCAAGGCCAAAGTCCTTACTGCGATGCATTACAAACTTACCCAGCTCTTCAAACGAACCCTCATCCAGCAGTAACATCACCCGCTCACGAGCCGTCAGTTTTCCTTTCGCATGTTGTTGCTCAATTCGTTTTTCGCCTCCACCTAAAAGCGCTTCCTTATTTTTACGGTCGAGTTCATCAAATTTTTGAGATGCGTCTTCTGTTGTTAGTTTTGCCATGACCGCGCTATTAAAGGGTAATTAAATGAGTCCGAAATATAGCTAATGACGGGTATACTATTCAGCGCTTTCGATCATGAAAAATAACATTGCCGTCATTGATATGGGCACCAATACGTTTCACCTGCTGGTGGCGGAGATGGACCACCAGGGTTATCACATTATTTGTCGTGAGCGCGTTGCCGTGAAGATAGGCATGGGTGGCATCAACGATGGCAGAATCACAGACGAGGGGGCTCAACGCGCGGTTAATGCCATCCGCGATTTCAAATCAACTCTGGAGTCGTATTCCGTGAAAAAGACTCTTGCTTTCGGAACCAGTGCATTGCGCAATGCGCGAAATGGATCGGATGTCACTCAACGGATTAAAGAAGAGACAGGAGTTGAAACGAGGATAATCGATGGCAATGAAGAGGCAACTTTGATTTATGAGGGTGTGCGATCGGCAATGCCTTTGGGAAAGGAGAAATCATTAATCGTTGACATTGGTGGCGGTAGTGTGGAGTTTATCATTAGTAATGAAAAAGAAATTTACTGGAAGCAAAGTTTTGAAATTGGTGGCCAGCGTTTGCTCGAAAGATTTCAGAAACATGATCCCATTTTGCCCGCAGAGATACATGCATTGAATGACTTTTTCTTACGGTCTCTTAGCCCGCTTTCACAAGCTATTGATCTTCACATGCCTGAAATTTTAGTTGGCTCCTCTGGAACGTTTGACACGCTTAGTGAAATCCACTGTCTCCGAAATAACATTTCCTATCGCGAAGAGCCCGAAACCCCTTTGACCGTTGCATCTTTTCACGAGATCTTTAATGAGTTTAAAACAAAAGACAGGCAACAACGCATGCAGATACCCGGCATGATTGAGATGAGGGTGGATATGATTGTGGTTGCCTGTTGCCTTGTGGATTTCCTTTTGAAGAAATACTCGTTTCAAAAAATCAGGGTTTCCTCTTATTCATTGAAGGAAGGTGTGCTGGCAACCTATCGAAACCTTTAAAGCCAGGCTGTGACAGCAGCCACCAAAAGGCTTTCGGTGCGCTTCGCATTCATATTTTGATCCTGATATACTTTGTCTTGCGAAAAAAATCTTCTGCCTTCAAAACGCAAGAGAGCTGACTTGAAAAATTTAAAGTTAACACAGGCTCCTGTGCTGGAGGTTTTAAATCCAGAAAGACCAGTAATGGAGCCTTGATAAATGACAGCTCGTGGATCGCTAAAATGTTCGATCCTTCCAGATAATGAGACAAAATTATTTAGAGCATAGTTGGTTATGAGATTTACTTGCCACCAATTGGCCGTGCCTGTGTTATTCATTTGCTGATAACCAAAATAAAAACAGGAGGTAGCGGAAATCTTCTTTCCGGAATTGTAGATCCAATAAAAATCATTGAAATATCGCGTTCGGAGTTCCGGACGCTTTTCTGAACGCTCATCACCCAGATACGTGTTCCAATTAAACGTTAAATTCTTATTCAGCTTATACTGCAATTGAGTTCCCAGCGACTTGCCCTTATTATTGTCCTGTATCAACTGCCATCCGTTAATCAAATATAAAAAGGCATGAAGGCGAGATGTCAACGGCACTGAAACTTTGGCTCCGGTTATGTAGTACGGAACATTTTCCGGGGCCAGTGATCGCAAATACATAAAGTGGTCTTTAGAAATTGCAGTTTCATTCGTATAAGGCGATCCCAATACGCCTGCATCTATCCAAATTTTTCTTGTCCTCGAAACCAGAACTCCAATATTTCCTTCGACAATATGTTTCAATAGACCATTCTCATTTTTATAGTTGGCCTCCATGTACGTACCAAACCCTGGCGCTAAACGCGCGCGGAGATAAGCAGAGCGATAGCGAACATCAGCATAGGCTAGATTAATATTTAACTCATTGTGTCTGGCTGACGAAACAAAGTATGGAATAACATGATCAGAAGGTTTATTGAAACTGTATGCATAATAGGAATCGACATAACCGCCAACTGCAATGTGTCCTTTTGTGGTGGTGGTCATGGTATCCAACTCAGCGATCCTCAAGAGTTGAGGAAAGGTTGGGATTGATGTCAGCAGAAAAAATAAAATGCAGCTAACTCTTTTGATCATTCATAAAAGTAAAAAAGTAAGGGAGCATAAAAAAGAAGGGGCTATCTCCTATATTTTGACTTGATGTGTCAAACACAAGAGACAGCCCTCTTTGAGGGGAATAAATTAAATAACCGAATTCGCCAGTGTACTCAGACTTTTTGAAATCTTTATTTGTCTCTTTTCTAGTTCAGTGTTATTGATGTCAAATCGCAAAGTACTGTTGTCCAATACTAAGAAACTAAAGCCTGCACCTTTTTTAAACAAACCTTCACGTTCGGTAATGATCATCACGGGCTTGCCTTGGGTAGCCTTCAAAACATCTTCTAAAACACTGCTCTTTCCATCCGACACATAAACAATATTCGCATCACCGATTTGAGATAGTTCATCGGCCTGTGTAACCACCAACTTCATCCCATTAATATCTTTTTGGGTCGCAACTTTGGAGAGCTCGTCATATACTTTTGATTTGCCAACGACCACAATCTTAAATTCACCTTCGTGAGAAGGCCAGTTCGAATATTTAGCAATACTAAAAACGAATACCGAGTAAGCCTGAAAGTTGGTGGTCTGAGCTTTTAAGGAGCTTGTGACCGATATCAGCGCGAGTACTAAAGTCAATTTTAAGAATTTCATACTATGACTTTTTAAAATTTAATTGATAGGTAAGTTTGAAAAAAAATTCGCGACTTCTTCCCGGAATCGGAGCATAGCCTCCATTATATGCCTGCGGAACAGCAGGGCGTTGGTTAAAGATATCATACACACCAGCTCCAAGCGTCAAGCCATCCACCAGGTTCTTATAATTGAAAAATCCATTTGCCAAGACATAAGGATCAAGTTCATTGGATACTGCATCTCCATTGCTGTCAACGGCATTGAATGCATATCGCTTGCTGCCATAAATAACCGAAGGACTGAAATGCAGCTTATTGGTTAATTGAAAACTGGAGTTTAACGTAACCTTACTGGTTGGGAAGCCAACAAACACTTTTGACGTCTGAGGCACCGTATACGTGTCGACCGTATTGTTGCTGTTTGCCCGTGCAAAGGAGTAAGAGGCATTTACATACCACTTCTTCTTGCGAAGGCTATATTGTGCCTCAAGCCCATGGGTGCCCGATCGATCAAAGTTTTTGTAATACTCCGTTGTCTCAGTCGTGCTGATGGTTTCTGATTGATAGATGATCACATTATGAGTGGACAAACTAAATGCATTCACGGAGATCACGCTCTCTGGTGTAAACTGATAGCCCAACTCCGCTTCAAACACATTTGATTTTTCAGGCTTAATCGATCCGCCTTGCGCGATGTTGATATTTTCAATAGAAGGTGCGCGAAAAGCTTGGCTAAACAGTATTTTGAAATGCAGGTTTTCAATCTTTTTGGTCAACGCCAAACGTGGTACAAATGCATCGCCATAGCGATTGTTCTTTTCATAACGAAAGCCTGCTGTGACATTGGCGAGACGATGCTTTAACAAACCTTGCGCAAACACTGCGTAATTTTTAAGTGCAATATCATTCGTTCCATCGTAGCGCTGCGTATTGAGCAAATCCATTCCATGATCAGCAAAGTAAACGGCTCCCGCAATCAGATTAACCTTGCGCGTAACATCATAGCTGGACGTAACGCTTCCATACATACGCTCGGCTCTTACTCTGAAATCATACTCACCGGTTGATCGATCTCCCCAGGCCCAGGGAATCTGATTAGTGTAGCGAAACTCTGGCGTGATGGTGAGTCTGTTATTGATCCTTGCATCGTACCGAACATTTGTGAATAGATTTTTATACGAAACAAAAAGAAATGGATCTCCGGTTTTGTATTCATCGTAAATGGTTCTGACCGACAATCCTTTGTGCGAAATGCCAACATTCAAATTGAGAGGATCAGCCTTTGTGGTCTTGGCCAGATTTTGCACTTCAGCCGACTGATACAAATCCTGATAATTGGCGTTATTACTCATGTTGCCTTTCCCGTTATAAAAAGTCGCATCCCAATTGACATTGCCCTTTTGAGCGATGGCAATACCTGCGTTTGCCCTGCCCAGCGCGTCCGAATGTGCACCAACCGTGCCAGAAAGCAAAACACCATTTAATGTATCGGCAGCTTTGGTAATGATGTTGATTACACCATATTCAGCCGATCCGCCATAGATTGCCGATCCAGGTCCGCGTATTATTTCAATACGTTGAATCATGTTCACAGCAAAGCGATTTCCGATGGCTGTTGTCTGATATAGCAAATCGTTGTAGGGCTGACCGTCCACCATCACCAGCACTTTACCTTCGTTGGCCCAGTTGCCACGAAAGCCTATGCCCTGAACAAATTGAACATCTTGTGCTACATCAAAGCCGGGCACCAAACGCAATACATCTACAAGATCACGAGCACCTGAGTTTTCAATTTCTTCGGCAGTGATGAGGCTGATGATGCCTGGCGTCTCACGAGTAGTGAGAGCCTTTTTAGAAGAAATGGTGACGTTTTGGTTGAGAATTTTCTGGAGATCACTCTCCTGAGTGAATGCGCTGATTTTTAACAGCGAATCGAGTTCCTGATCCTGACCTTTGGAAGTCAGAGAAGAGCATAACAACGTGAGCGAGAACAACGCTAGAAATTTTAAATACATAAAGGGGTTTGTGTTTCATATTCGGCCGCAAAAACGAAAAATCATACCAGAAAACAAAGGCATGAAATTGGTCAAAATACTTTGTCCGTTGGGAAACGATTGGGTTCAGAATTCTAAAATCGGGAATCTTAAATCCACCTGTGGGAAAAAAGAGGTCAGAGATTTCTGACCTACTTTTTTCGATTGATAAAATCATAGACCGCTTACCTGTTTATCCTTAGGATATTTAACCTCGAACTTATACGTAAGCACTTTAGTTTCGTTGGGTGGAAGCGCGAGATTCCAGATCAACTTACCAGTATCTTTCAAGAAATTAGCTCCACCTGTCTCTAAAGCCGTCACTTCAATCTGAGAGTTCTGAGAAACCGGCAGCTGATCTTCCACACTGATCCTTATCGACTCCGACTTTGTATTCCGCACGGATATTTGCCAGGTATAACTTTCCTTTTGCGTTGCGCCAATGAGTTTTCGTGAAGTTAAATCTTTCATTTTCTCACGCTTCACCACTATTCGCTTGTCCCTGCCAAGGGAAACAGACAATGTATCTTTTATGTTGTTTGGATCGATAAAAGTCTTTCCAACAAATGTACCTTCAAAGAAAATGTTTGCTTCACCTGGAAGTAAACTGTATTCTTCCCATCCGGTAGCCTTCGCTAATAAGAATACATCCTGATCCAACTTTGGAGCGACCGCGTAAACATAATCCGCCTTTACATCATAATTGCGAATGTCAACCAGCGTGGGCTTGCTTGCGGAAGTAACAGTGTAGGGCAAAGCGATATCAAACTCTGTGTTAAGTGTAGTTTGAATAGTTGAAACATATTCCGCCAACGTGGTAGCCACTACCTCCTCGGCCTTTTCAGGTGGAGGACCCAAATCAGCTGCACTGCGACTCATCGCTGCTGGAGCTGCTTTCTTTGCATCATTATAGTGAAAGGAATAAACGGGTTGATAAAAGTCAAGGTACCACGTATAGAGCTCTGGCTTTAAGCCGCCAAGATTAGGATTAGCGGTTGATAACTTCAGTTTTACATTCTTCCACTCCTCACCAGTGCTTTGAAAGACGTTGGCTTTATAATTCAATTGCATCGGGCTTTTGGTGTTGATGGCTCTTACATCATAAACAGGCAGCCAGCCGGCATTGGCGACAACATAAGTTACATCAAGATCAACTGAGGTGGCTGCTTCCGCAGAAACACTTACAATAATCTCACTCGTATTTCTTCCATAAAGTTCGCTTTGCGAATTGATCTGCTGCTGAAGCTTAACGATTCGCTCATTGTACTTTTTAGTCTTCTCATCTTCTTTCATTCGTGAACTAACAATTTCGCTTAATCGGCTTCGGTAAAAATCTGCCATTGCCTTTAACTCAGCTACCGTTAGGTTTTGCGTAGTGCCTCCAATTTTTTGATTGTTCATCATCAATTGCTCCTCTTTGTTCAAAATCTCACGTTGACTTTGAGAAAGGCTTACTTGCCGTTGGAAATAATCAATCGAATCTTTCAACACCTTTAATGGCTTCGGCATATTGAATTCATTCAAATAATTTTGTTGATGGCTGATGCCTAGAATTACAAAATTCCCCTTTCCGGCAACTTGAATACTTTGAGGATCAAGTTGAGCCGTCAGTCCGGAAATAATAAGATTCGTTTTACCAGCTTCAAGACGTGTCTTTGCTTCGCGCGTAACCTGCGCGTTGCTTAAAAAGACAGTTACATTTTTGATTTTAGAGTCGACAACCTTGTCAGATTGTGCAAGCGTCACAAAAAAGCTGAAGCTCCATGCAGCTACAAGAATAATTTTTTTCATAAGAGAATATCTTTGATTTGAGAGGAAGATGCGAGCGATATTAAAATTCCACATTCTAAACGATAAATTTTCTCAAATCGTTGGAAAATAGATCTAAAAAAAGACTTTTGTGGTCATGAATGACATTGTACTTCCCTACCCCCGACTCAAAAAATTTGCCAACGACATCTTTCTAAAAATCGGATGCCCAACGGAAGAAGCCAGCAAAGCAGTTGATGTTTTGCTCAGCGCAGATTTACGTGGCATCGATTCGCACGGTCTTGCGAGACTATCAGGCTACGTGCGGCTTTGGGAAGCGAAACGAATCAATAGCACACCCAGGATTAAAATCGTTCATGAATCGCCCAGCACTGCGGTCGTAGATGGTGATGCGGGACTTGGTTTGGTGGTAGCTCCTCGCGCTATGCAAATTGCAATTGAAAAAGCGAAGACCTGTGGCACCGGTTGGGTGGCGGTGAAAAATTCAAATCATTTTGGCATTGCCGGCTATCATGCGATGATGGCCTTGCCACATGATATGATTGGTATGGCCATGACCAATGCAAGTCCATTGGTAGCGCCTACTTTTTCAGTCGAACGATTACTCGGCACTAATCCGATCTGCGTTGCGATACCGGCAAACGAACAACCACCATTTGTTGCCGACTTTGCCACCACTACTGCTGCTAATGGCAAACTTGAAATTCTACAACGAAAAAATAAGGATGCCCCCGAAGGCTGGATTCAAAAGAAAGATGGTTCTGTCTCCACCAATCCTCACGAATTAAAAGATGGAGGCGCGCTCATCCCACTCGGCAGCGATCGCGAACATGGAAGTCACAAAGGTTTTTGTTTAGGAGCATGGGTTGATATTTTTTCGGCCGTCTTGAGTGGCGCGAATTATGGGCCATGGGTTCCTCCCTTCGTAAGCTTCCTCGCTCCACCTGCCGACCCTGTTGGCGAAGGCATCGGTCATTTCTTTGGCGCCATGAGAATTGACGCATTCAGACCCGCGTCTGAATTTAAGCTGCACATGGACAATTGGATTACGCGCTTTCGCGCAGCCAAGACAGTTAAAGGTCAGGAGAAATTAATTATACCAGGCGATCCGGAAAGAGAAAGCGAAGCCATTCGGTTGACAGAAGGAATACCGCTCAATCCAAAAGTAGTAGATGACTTAAAGGAATTAGGAAATAAACTGGGTGTGCGTTGGGCTTAGAAAGAAAGTCGACCAACGGAAAAGAAAACCCTGATAATCCACGGTGATACAAATGGACTGGTGAGCCGGTTGTATTTTAAATCGTATAGCGCCATCGCATTAACAGAAGATTTGTTGCCCAGCGGCATGCTATAGCCAAGCCCTACCGGAAAACGCGTAAAGATTTTTCTCCACGAATTATCGATAGCGGGCACACTCAAAATGGAGTATTCAGCGTAAGCAAAAATATTTTTCATCCGATACTGCATAAACGGGCTTACCCCATATTGATTGTTTGAAAATCCTTGATCGGGGTAACCATAATGTTGAAAGTTCACGAAACTTCCCACGGAAAACTTCGGAGTGACCCGATACCCAACCAATGGACTAATGGCAATGTAATTGTATCGATAGTTGTAGACTTGATTAACGCCCGAGCTAAAACTACCACCCCCGCCAAAGTACACACGATCACGAACAGGTGTCTTATCAAATGATTGATCGTTCTGGGCGCTTGCAGTCAAAAGACTAAGGCACAAAATAAAGGTGATCAAAATCTGTTTCGAAGTTTTCATTAATCCTCCTCCTGGATGATGAATACATCCTCTGTCTCCTTCTTCATGAGATATTTCTCGCGGGCAAACTTCTCCAACAACTCTTTATTGGTCATCAATTCCGTTCGATCCTTCTCCACCTCGGTAATTTTCTCCTGGTAATACTCCTTTTCATTTTCCAGTGACCTCAATTTTGCACCAAGCTTAAAACGCGAAATCAAGTCATTAGAGTCAAGGAAGGTTAACCAAACAAGGAAACTTAAACCAGTAACGAAGTAGAAGTTTCTAAAAAGTGGAGGTAGCTTCTTCAGCATAGCTTAAAAAATATTGGTACGAAGGTAAAAAAAAATTGCGAATCGTAAATTCCGCTTCAAACGTCAACAGGTCTGTTAAGCCCCTAAGGTTCTTCGTGTTTATTGGCTTTAGTTAGGCCCGCGCTCAATATCACGTCTTCAAAGTCAATGTGCGTAAGTTTCAATCCATAAATAAGAAACTTAACTTCTTTGTTACTGATGCTGGTATCCGCCTCCGCCAGGCGATAGAGATGAACAAAAGCACAAAGCTTTTCTTCCTCGGTGCAAGTGTTCAACAAGTCTACACCTTTGGAGTAAATCTCTTGTTCAGAATTTGTCTGCACGTATTTCTCAAATTCCTGAGCAACGCTATCAGAAATTTTCTCCTCCTCTCTGATGGCCAATATGGCTGCCTTTTCGCGGTCGTCAATCCGTCCATCAACGTTAACAAGCAGATGAACGAAGTGTAGCAAACCTAACTGAAAATCGATGTTAGTCTTCATTGGAAAGTCATTAGTGGTATTCTTTCGGCTGTTGAAGATAACGAATAGTCAATGGATTTGATAATTTTTAAAAACACAGATATCTACCTAAAGTTTCAGGGGCAAAAAAAAAGCCGAAGTTGCGGAACCTCGGCTTTCTAAATCAACTATTACTAGTTTAAAACTTCTTACCCGGAAAGTATGCTACGTCACCCAACTCCTCTTCTATGCGAAGAAGCTGGTTGTATTTTGCCATTCTGTCGGAGCGTGAAGCAGAACCAGTTTTGATCTGTCCGGTGTTCAACGCAACAGCAAGATCAGCAATGGTATTGTCTTCGGTCTCGCCCGAGCGGTGCGACATGATGCTCTTGTAAGAATTTCTTCTCGCGAGATTCACGGCATCGATGGTTTCCGTTAATGATCCAATCTGATTTACTTTGATCAAGATCGCATTACCAACTCCCTTATCAATTCCATCTTGCAAACGTTTAACGTTCGTGACAAACAAATCATCACCAACTAACTGCACTTTCTTGCCCACGTTGTCGGTCAGGGCTTTCCAACCTGCCCAATCGTCTTCGGCTAAACCATCTTCAATCGAGATGATCGGATATTTCTTCGTCCAGGTGGTCCAATATTCAGCCATCTCCAAAGGCTTCAATTTTTTGCCTGAAGATTTTTTGAAATGATAGGTCTTGGTTTTTGGATCATAAAATTCTGAAGCTGCGGGATCAAGTGCAATAAACACATCTGAACCTGGCTTATAACCTGCTTGCTCAATCGCCTTCAAAACAATCTCAATTGCTTCCTCATTTGATTTGATGTTTGGAGCAAATCCGCCTTCATCACCTACGTTGGTAGACAATCCCTTATCGTGAAGAACCTTCTTGAGCGTATGGAAAATCTCTGCACCCATTTGCAAAGCTTCTGAAAAAGTGTCAGCGCCAACAGGCATTACCATGAACTCCTGGAAATCAATTGAATTATCTGCGTGGCTTCCACCGTTCAAAATATTCATCATCGGCACAGGCAATGTGTTTGCGTTTACACCACCGATGTAGCGATACAAGGATTGACCTGATTCCATCGCTGCTGCCTTGGCTACGGCCAACGAAACACCAAGAATGGCATTGGCGCCCAGCTTGCCTTTATTCGGTGTGCCGTCCAACTCAATCATGATCTTGTCAATGAAGTTCTGCTCCATTACCGGAAGGCCAACAATCTCAGACGCAATTTTTGTATTCACATTGGTAACGGCCTTGAGAACACCTTTACCCATGTATCGCTTTTTGTCGCCATCGCGCAATTCAACTGCTTCGTGTGTACCAGTTGATGCACCGGATGGAACAGCGGCACGGCCAAATGCACCAGACTCAGTAAATACATCCACCTCAACCGTGGGGTTGCCGCGACTATCTAAAATCTGACGGGCAAAAATGCTTTCAATTAAACTCATGATTGTTTCGTTTTAGTGATTTAAGGGATTATTGATGAATAGCTACTTTTTGATCTTCTTTAATCATCTGCAAGAATTGATCAAAGAGATATCTTGAATCGTGTGGACCAGGTGAAGCTTCCGGGTGATACTGCACTGAGAAGGCCTTCTTACTTTTTAAACGCAGACCCATGATGGTATTATCATTCAAATGGAGATGAGTAACCTCCACATCAGGATTCTTTTCTATTTCCTTTTCACTCACAGCAAAGCCATGATTTTGGGAAGTCATCTCGCCCAAACCTGTAATAAGATTTTTTACCGGATGATTCAAGCCCCGGTGACCATGGTGCATTTTGTAGGTGGAAAGGCCACAGGCCAATGCCAGTAACTGATGACCAAGACAAATACCAAACACAGGCTTATCAGATTGTAAAATCTCTTTGACTGTTTTTATAGCATAATCCATTACCGAGGGATCACCAGGACCATTGGAAATAAAATATCCATGTGGTTCCCACTTTTCCATTTCGGCAAAAGAAGTTTTAGCCGGAAACACCTGAACATAGCAACCACGCTCAGCAAGATTCTTTAAAATATTATTTTTTATCCCCACGTCCAGAGCTGCTACTTTAAATGGAGCATTGGCGTTTCCTACAAAGTATGACTTCTTTGTGCTTACCAGAGAAGAAAGCTCAAGTCCATCCATAGACGGCACTTTTGCCAACTCTGACTTCAATTGTTCGGGTGTTAAGACAGAAGAGATGATCGCATTCTGGGCACCTTTGCTTCTCAAATGACGAACCAACATGCGGGTATCAATATCGGATATCCCTACAATGTTGTGCTTTTCCAGATACTGTTGAAGGCTCTCCTTAGCGGTCTTACGACTAAATTCTTCTGAGAATTCATTTACGACTAGACCACTAATTTTTGGAGCTGAAGACTCTTGCTCTTCGTTGACAGTTCCATAGTTGCCAATGTGAGCAGTAGTGTTCACAATGATTTGGCCGTAATACGATGGATCGGTATAAATTTCCTGATAACCCGTCATACCGGTATTAAAGCAAATCTCTCCACCGGTTGTTCCTTTTTTTCCGATGGCTTTGCCCTCGATAAGAAGGCCGTCTGCAAGCAGGAGGTAGGCTTTTTCGCTCAAGTGGTTTCGTTTATTGGTTTAACAAAAATAGGTTCTGAAACAGATTTAAAACGGATTGTTTCTATTAAAATTTAAGCAACCGTTTCCATGATCCGCAGAAGGCAACAAATGTGCCTGGTGAGCAACAAAAAAGGGGATTGAACCAAGTCCAATCCCCTTTTATATTTCTCAAAATCTTCACTTATTCGCTTTTCTTTGAAGATTTCTTAGCTGCTTTTTTTGGCTTTTCTTCTTTTGCTTCAGCTGCTGGTGCTTCTGCCTCAACTGCTTCTCCTTCTTTCTTTCCTTTACGGCCTCTGCGTGTTTTAGCTTTCTTCTCCGCTCCATCTTTTTTGTAGATGTCGTTGAAGTCTACTAACTCAAGTAAACACATTTCAGCGTTATCTCCCAAACGAACATCTCCCATCTTGATGATGCGCGTGTAGCCTCCCGGACGATCAGACGTACGGCCAGCCACTTCCCCGAACAACGTACTAACAGACTCCTTGTTTTGAAGATACGACATCACTGTTCTGCGAGAGTGTGTGCTGTCAGTTTTTGCCTTGGTAATCAAAGGCTCAACATATTTTTTCAACGCCTTAGCCTTAGCCACTGTAGTGGTAATTCTCTTGTTAAGGATAAGCGAAGAGGCCATATTAGAAAGCAACGCACTTCTGTGTGATGCCTGGCGGCCAAGGTGATTAATTTTTTTACCGTGTCTCATTAGTCTTCATCCAGTTTATATTTGGCCAGATCCATTCCGAAGGTCAGGTTTTTCTCAGCCACTAATTGTTCCAATTCCGCCAGCGACTTCTTACCGAAGTTTCTGAACTTCATCATATCCGAAATATCAAGCTGCACGAGGTCTCCCAATGTCTTCACATCGGCAGCCTTTAAGCAGTTGTATGCACGAACCGAAAGATCTAGATCATGAAGACCAGTCTTCAATAACTTGCGCATGTGAAGCATTTCCTCATCTACTTGCTCAATTTCACTGTCCTTACCAGTCTCCAACTCGATAGACTTGTCAGAGAATAATCTGAAATGCTGGATCAAAATGTAGGCAGCTCCTTCCAACGCCTCCTCAGGGTGAATAGAACCGTCCGTTTCGATGTCAATCAAAAGTTTTTCGTAGTCAGTCTTTTGCTCAACGCGGGTATTCTCTACGCTGTACTTCACGTTTTTTACGGGCGTAAAGATGGCATCGATAGGAATAAAGCCGAAAACCTGTTCAGTTGGTTTATTCTCCTCTGCCGGCAAATAACCTCTTCCTTTTTCGATCGTCAATTCAATCTCAAAGTGAGCAGACTCATCCAAATTACAGATGACGTGATCCGGATTCAGAATTTCAAAAGCAGTTGTGAATTTTGCAATGTCGCCTGCTTTGAATTGTTTTTGCTTCTTGATGTTTACAGTCACTTTGGTATCAAAACCATCCGTGATCTTTCTGAAGCGCGCTTGCTTCAGATTAAGAATAATCTCCGCAACATCTTCTACTACTCCTTCGATGGAAGAAAATTCATGCAACACTCCGGGGATCTTGATTCCAGTGATGGCATAACCTTCCAGAGATGACAAAAGAATTCTTCTCAGTGCGTTTCCAATCGTAACACCATATCCCTTTTCCAGAGGTTTGAATGTGAAGAGTCCGTGAAAATCATCTGACTTCTCCATCACTACTTTCTCCGGCATTTGAAATGCTAATATTGACATAGTCGATTTATTTAATTTGTTGGATTACTTAGAGTACAATTCAACGATCAATTGTTCATTGATGTTTTCAGGAATATCCTGACGAGCAGGCAGGTTGATAAACTTTCCTACCATTTCGCGACCATCCCACTCCAACCAATTGTACTTCTTCGCTGATTGAAGAGATAAGCTATTCGTAATTGTCTCTAAAGACTTTGACTTCTCGCGCACTTCAATTGAGTCACCTGCACGAAGCGAAAATGACGGGATGTTTACCACATCTTCATTTACCAAAATGTGCTTGTGAACCACCAGCTGACGAGCGGCTCTGCGAGTTGGAGCTATTCCAAGTCTGTAAACTACGTTGTCCAAACGAGCTTCCAGCATTTGTAGCAACACTTCACCAGTTACACCCTTTTTGCGTGCGGCCTTATCAAAAGTATGTGCGAACTGACGTTCCAAAACACCATACGTGTATTTAGCCTTTTGCTTTTCAGCTAACTGCACAGCATATTCAGACTGCTTGCGCTTCTTGCCTTTTCCATGCTGGCCGGGAGGATAGTTCTTCTTTTGAAGAGCTTTGTTCTCGCCCAAAATGGGTTCGTTAAACTTTCTTGAAATTCTTGCCTTGGGGCCTGTATATCTTGCCATGATTTAGCGGTAAACTCTTTAATTAAAATTCTAAACTCTTCTCTTTTTAGGAGGACGGCAGCCGTTGTGAGGCAGTGGAGTCACATCACGGATGATTGTTACTTCGATACCTGAGTTCTGGATCGTACGGATTGCCGACTCTCTTCCAGCACCAGGGCCTTTTACAAACACTTCTACTTTGCGAAGACCTTGTTCGAAAGCTTTAGTCGCACACTCTTGCGCAGCTGTTTGAGCAGCATAAGGTGTATTTTTCTTAGAGCCTTTAAAACCCATTTTTCCAGCCGAAGCCCACGAAATTACCTGGCCTGTCGTATTGGTCATCGAGATAATGATATTGTTGAAAGTTGCGCGAATGTGCGCCTGGCCAACGGCCTCCACGTTCACAACGCGTTTCTTTGCTTTATCCTTTCTCTTTTCTACTGGTGCTGCCATATGAAAAGTTCTTTTCTTTTAATGATTAACCTTTAACTGCCTTCTTCTTATTCGCTACTGTCTTACGCTTACCCTTACGGGTACGAGCGTTGTTCTTGGTTTTCTGCCCACGCACAGGAAGACCTTTGCGATGACGAAGACCTCGGTAGCAACCGATGTCCATTAAGCGTTTAATGCTCAATTGAACTTCTGATTTCAGAGCTCCTTCGATTTTATATTTTTCGGCTATAAAAGCACGGATGGCATTCGACTCATCATCGTTCCAATCCTTTACTTTCTTATCAACGCTTACCCCAGCATGAGCCAAAATCTTTTGAGCTGTTCTACGGCCGATGCCATAGATGTAGGTAAGGCTAATTTCGCCTCTTTTATTATCGGGAATATCAACGCCAGCAATACGTGCCATAATTATCCTTGTCTTTGTTTATATCTAGGGTTCTTTTTGTTGATCACATACAGCTTGCCCTTGCGTCTGATGATCTTGCAATCAGCGCTGCGTTTCTTTATGGATGCTCTTACTTTCATTTTACTTATATCTAAATGTTATTCTGCCCTTCTTCAAATCGTAAGGCGACATTTCTAACCTTACTTTATCTCCCGGTAGAATTCGGATGTAATGCATCCTCATCTTCCCTGAAATATGTGCCAGCACTTCGTGACCATTCTCTAATCTCACATGAAACATTGCATTTGACAATGCCTCTGTGATGGTTCCGTCCTGCTCTATCGACTTTTGTTTCGCCACTTATACGAATAGTTTTCTTCTATATACTCGTGTGTTGTCACCACTTCTGTTCTGTCTTCGTAGACCGCCACCATATGCTCAAAGTGAGCCGAGGGTTTGCGATCTGCCGTGCGGATTGTCCAACCGTCCTTTTCCTGAACCACGTTTTTAGTTCCCATGTTGATCATCGGTTCTATTGCGAAAACCATTCCTGGCATAATCTTCACTCCTTTCCCCCTCTTTCCGTAATTCGGAACCTCAGGATCTTCGTGAAGGCTTTTACCAACTCCATGACCGACTAACTCCCTCACAACACCGTATCCGAATGCTTCGACAAAGCTTTGAATCGCAAAGCCAATGTCTCCAATCCGATTACCCGCTTTTGCCTGCGCTATTCCTAAGAAGAGCGAGTCATAAGTTCTATTCAATAGATTCAAAACATCTTGACTTACTTTCTCCAATGGATAGGTGTAAGCCGAGTCACTATGAAATCCTTTGAACAAAACTCCACAATCAATCGAGATCACATCGGTCTCTTTCAATTCGTAGTCTCCCGGAAACCCATGCACCACAGTTTCATTAACCGAGATACACAAAGCGGCCGGAAAGCCGTGGTAGTTCTTGAACGAAGGCGAGCCTCCATGATCCCTGATAAACTCTTCTGCAATCCTATTCAACTCTTTGGTTTTCACACCAGGCTTTACATGCCGGGCTACTTCCCCGTGCGCCTTTCCTAGGATCTGCGCACTTTCTTTAATTAGTTGAACATCATTTGCAGTTTTGTAGTGGACCATGCCAACTCAAGCCGCAGCAAACTGAGAACGTCCTTTTACTCTTCCAGACTTCATCATTCCCTCATAATGCCTCATGAGTAAATAACTTTCAATTTGCTGAAGAGTGTCTAACACAACTCCCACCAAAATCAAAAGTGATGTACCACCATAGAACTGGGCAAAATTTGGCGTTATGCCGGCAAGCACTGCAAATGCAGGCATGATGGCAATGATCGCCAGGAAAATGGCACCTGGTAAAGTAATTCTTGATAAAATACTATCTATAAACTCGGCTGTTTGCTTTCCTGGCTTAATGCCCGGAACAAAGCCACCGTTTCTTTTCAAATTATCAGCAATGTCGTTTGATGGAACTGTAATCGCTGTGTAGAAAAATGTAAAGATCAAGATCAATGAGGCAAACAATAAATTGTACTGCCATGAAGTGAAATCTGCAAATGTAGAACCTACATAAGCTCCTATATCGCTATCTCTCCAGATACCTGCTAACAATGGAGGAATAAACATCAACGCCTGGGCAAAGATGATTGGCATTACACCAGCTGAGTTCAACTTTAATGGGATGAAGTCGCGTTTGCCTCCATACAGTTTATTACCCACCACTTGTTTCGCATATTGAACTGGTATTCTGCGAACTGCTTGTGTTAAGGCAATTACACCTACCACCACGAAGAACAATGCTAAAATTTCAATGATCGTTAAGATAGCCCCACCCATTCCTTTGCCAGTAATTTCCTGATAAAGAGCAGCTGGAAAACGTGATACGATACCGATCATGATCAGCATGCTAATACCATTACCAATTCCTTTGTCTGTAATTCTTTCTCCCAACCACATACAGAAAACAGTTCCCGAAATCAAAATGATGATGGAAGAAACAGTGAAGAACATTCCTGGATAAAGGATGGCTTCAGAATTAATTGTCGCACGGAGATACGCGTATGATTGAGCTGCTGTGATAGCAATCGTTAATACGCGCGTGAATTGGTTTAATTTTTTACGGCCACTTTCACCTTCCTTCTGCATTTTAGCAAAGTGCGGCACTGCCACAGTTAACAACTGAACCACAATGGAAGCGGATATGTAAGGCATGATGCCCAACGCAAAAATAGAAGCTCTGCTAAACGAACCACCCAAGAACGTGTTTAATAGATCGAAAACACCACCCTGGTTTCCAGAGAGCGCATTAGCGTCAACGCCCGGAAGAACGATATAAGATCCTAATCTGAAAATGACCAGAAATCCAATCGTGTTCAGGATGCGAATCCGGAGATCTTCGATCGAAAAAATGTTCTTTATGGTTGTAAAGAATCGCTTCATCTTAAATAGTTGTGGCTGTTCCTCCTACGTTTTCAATTGCCTTTGCTGCAGTAGCTGAAAAAGCATGTGCTTCAACGCTCACCTTAGCCTTCAATTCTCCTCTGCCTAAAATTTTTACCTGATCTTTTTTTCCAACGATACCGTTATCGACCATCAATTGGAAACTCAATGAAGAGGCTTTCGTCTTTTGAGCAAGTTCTTCCAACGCATCTAAATTGATGGGCTTGAAATAAACTTTGTCATTGTTCTTAAAACCAAACTTAGGAACACGTCTCTGCAATGGCATCTGACCACCTTCAAAACCAATTTTCTTGTGGTTACCAGAACGCGACTGAGCTCCTTTATGACCACGACCTGCAGTGCTACCGCCAGAACCCTGGCCTCTGCCTAGTCTCTTATTATTTTTTACCGCGCCCTCGGCCGGCTTTAATGTATGCAGCTTCATGTTATAACTCCGTTACGGCTACTAAATGACTTACCTTCTTTACCATGCCTTGTATCTGCGGAGTATACTCTACTTCAACAGTGGCGTGCACTTTACCCAAACCCAACGACTCAATTGTGCGCTGTTGAGTCTCTGGTCTTTTAATCATGCTTCTGGTTTGTGTGATTTTAACTTTCGCCATGATTTCTTATCCGTTAAAAACTTTTGACAATGAAATACCTCTGTTGCGAGCGATGGTCTGAGGATCTCTCATTCCAGTCAACGCTTTGAACGTTGCCTTTACCACGTTGTGAGGATTTGAAGAACCTTTTGACTTTGCCAACACGTTGTGAACGCCTGCACTTTCCAACACCGCACGCATAGCACCACCTGCGATTACACCCGTACCTGCAGAAGCTGGCTTCAGCAATACGAAACCACCACCGAATTTACCAAGTGACTCATGCGGCACTGTTCCTTTAATGATCGGAACCTTCACCAGATGTTTCTTAGCGTCATCTATACCTTTGGTAATAGCATCTGTTACTTCATTGGCTTTGCCAAGTCCATAACCTACCACACCATTTCCATCACCTACTACTACAATTGCCGAGAAGCTAAATCTTCTACCTCCTTTTACCACTTTCGCTACGCGCTGAATGGCAACTACCTTTTCCTTCAGGTCGATTTCGCTTGCTTTTACTGTGCTGACGTTACTTTGTGTCATGCTTTTAGAATTTTAAACCTGCCTCTCTGGCGCCTTCTGCCAAAGCCTTAATGTTACCATGATATAAGAAACCATTGCGGTCGAAAACAATATTGCTAACGCCTGATGCCAATGCCTTCTCAGCTACTTTCTTTCCAACTGATTTAGAGATGGTCATGTTCACGCCACCTTTCTTATCCAGTTCAACTGAAGAGGCTGCCACCAGTGTGGCGCCTTTAGAGTCATCAATAAGTTGAGCGTAAATAGCGCTGTTACTTTTGAATACCGAAAGACGTGGTCTCTCTGTTGTGCCCTCCAATTTCTTGCGGACACCCATTTTGATTCTTGCTCTGCGTTCTGTCTTTACGTTTGCCATATTCTTAATTATTTAGCAGCAGCTTTACCAGCTTTTCTGCGAACAAACTCACCCACGTAACGAATACCTTTGCCTTTGTAAGGCTCAACTTTCCGAAGTGATTTAATTTTAGCAGCAACCTGACCTATTAATTGCTTATCGATTCCTTCCAGGGTGATCATTGGGTTTGCGCCCTTCTCCTGAGTAGCCTGAAGCTTTAACTCAGAAGGAATAGCAACAAACACATTGTGTGAATAACCAAGGCTCAATTCCAACACATTTCCCTGTGCACTTGCCTTGTAACCTACACCAATGATTTCCATTTGCTCTTTGTATCCTTCGCTTACACCTTTCACCATGTTGGCGATAAGTGCGCGATAAAGACCGTGCAAAGACTTGTGGTTCTTCTCATCTGATGGACGATGAACCGAAAGATGACCGTCCTCCTGTGTGATTTTAAAATCTGGAGCCAATACCTGGTGAAGCTCACCTTTAGGTCCTTTCACAGAAACTTTATGCGTGCCTTCTGTAAAGGTGCATGTAACACCTTTTGGAAGAGCTATGATTTGCTTGCCTATTCGTGACATTTCCTTCTTCTATTAATAGACGTAACACAATACTTCACCACCTACATTCAATGCTTTGGCTTCCTTATCAGTGATAACACCTTTAGAAGTTGAAAGCACTGCGATGCCCAATCCGTTCAATACCTTTGGCAATTCAGTTGCCGGCTTATACTGACGAAGACCAGGTGAGCTTACACGCTGTAGTTTAGAGATGGCAGATTCTTTTGTCTCTGGGTTATACTTCAACGCAATTTTGATAGAACCTTGCTTGTTGGCAGTGTCTTCAAACTTGTAGTTAAGGATGTAACCTTTGTCGAAAAGAACCTTGGTCAATTCCTTCTTAAGGTTTGACGCTGGAACATCCACAACACGGTGACGAGCCTTTATGGCATTGCGCACCCGGGTCAAATAATCTGCTATTGGATCAGTTGTTTTCATTTTATTCCTTATAAAAAGCAAACCCGTTAATTATAAACGGGCTGCAAAGATAAATAACAATTTTAGTTATTCAAACTGTTATCAGGTTTCGGTTCGCCCGACCTTGATACTCAGCAACCTATATTTTCTACTTCTTCTGTTCTACCAACTTGCCTTGGTTAGTCCTGGAATCTTACCGTCAGATGCCATTTGGCGGAATTGGTTACGGCAAAGGCCGAATTTCCGCATATAACCTCTTGGACGACCCGTCAATTTGCAACGGCTGTGCAATCTCACAGCTGAAGAGCTTCTTGGAAGTTTATCGAGTGCCTCCCAATTTCCAGCTTCCTTCAGAGCCTTACGCTTGGCGGCATAACGCTTCACCAATGCTTCCTTTTTCTTGTCTCTTGCTATTACTGCTAATTTTGCCATGAGTCTGTTAGTTTTTGTTTACGAACGGCATGCCGAGTGCCTTCAGTAGTTCGTAGCTTTCTTCATCAGTATTTGCATTGGTTACGAACGTAATGTCCATACCATTGATTTTTTGAACCTTATCGATCGATATCTCAGGGAAAATGATCTGCTCCTTCACACCCAACGTATAGTTTCCACGGCCATCAAAGCCCTTATCACTAATACCTTTAAAATCGCGAACGCGTGGCAACGCAACGTTTACCAAACGATCAAGAAATTCATACATCTTGTCACCACGAAGGGTAACCTTCACACCGATCGGCTGGTTGCCTCTCAATTTGAAGTTTGATATATCTTTCTTTGACCGTGTAGCTACAGCTTTCTGACCAGAGATGGTGGTGATTTCTTCCAAACCCACATCAATCAGTTTCTTGTCTGCTACCGCTGCACCAATACCTTTGTTGATGCATATCTTTTGAATTTTAGGAACCTGCATGATCGACTTGAACTGAAACTTCTGCTTCAGAGCCGGAACGACTTCCTTCAGGTACTTGTCCTTTAGTCTTGGAGTTGCCATTATTTTATAAATTCTCCTGTTTTCTTTGAGTAACGTTGCAGCTTTCCTTCTGCATTAAGTTTGCGACCTGTTCTGGTCGGCTTGCCAGTAGCAGGATCTACTAACATCAAATTACTGATGTGAATGGTTCCTTCCACTTTCTTAATTCCACCTTCAGGTTTGCCTGCCGATGGCTTCTGGTGCTTGGTGATCATATTGATACCTTCCACTACAGCACGGTTCTTATCTACCAAAATCTCCAACACCTTTCCGGTCTTAGGTTTTTCGGCAGTACCTTTATCGTTTCCGGCAATCACCATTACTGTGTCGCCTTTACGGATGTGCAGCTTGGGCTGCTTGTTGAACTTCCTTTCCATTTCTTATAATACTTCAGGTGCCAATGACACGATTTTCATAAACTGCTTTTCGCGAAGCTCGCGTGCCACAGGACCGAAAATACGGGTGCCACGTGGTTCGTTCTGAGCATTCAATAAAACAGCTGCGTTATCTTCAAAACGGATATACGATCCATCTTTTCGTCTTACTTCTTTCTTGGTGCGGACAACCACGGCTGTCGAAACGCTTCCCTTCTTTACCTGGCTGGTGGGGATCGCTGATTTTACCGTAACCACGATTTTGTCGCCCACGCTAGCATATCGTCTTCCGGTTCCACCCAATACGTGCAAACAAAGAACTTCTTTCGCTCCGCTGTTGTCTGCCACAGTTAGTCTGCTTTCGGTCTGTATCATGATTACTTCGCTTTTTCAATAATTTCAACCAATCTCCATCTCTTGTTCTTGCTCAACGGACGTGTTTCCGCGATGCGAACAGTATCACCAATACCCGCCTCATTCTTTTCGTCATGGGCCATCAACTTGGTGGTTTTGTTCATGAACTTTCCATAGATCGGATGTTTCACCTTTCTGTCAATGGCGATGGTGATGCTCTTTTGCATTTTATTGCTGGTCACCTTGCCTGTTTTCTCTTTTCTAAGATTCCTTTCCATATGGAAATTACTTTTGAAGTTCTTTAGCTCTTAATTCTGTTTTCAGCTTGGCAATAAGTTTGCGAGTCTCGCTGATTTTCATTGGGTTTTCGATGGACGAAACCTGATGAGCAAAGCGGATCTTGCGCAATGCTTCTGATTCGCTTGCGATCTTCTCCACAATCTCTTCTTTACTCAACACTTTTATGTCTGCGTATTTCATAACCTATTTAGCTTCTGCTTCTACATAATCTCTTCTGATTGTGAACTTCGTCTTCAACGGAAGTTTACCTTCGGCCAATGCCAATGCTTCTTTTGCGGTAGCGATGGTTACACCACCCGCTTCGAACAAAATAGTACCAGGCTTAACAACTGCTACCCAATATTCAGGAGCTCCTTTACCTTTACCCATACGTACTTCAGCAGGCTTTCTGGTGATAGGCTTGTCAGGGAAAATTCTGATCCAAACTTGTCCTTCACGCTTCATAGCACGGGTAACAGCAACCCTGGCTGCTTCCAATTGACGCGCTGTGATCCATCCTGGCTCAACAGCTTTCAGTGCGAAAGAACCAAACGCAATGGTATGCCCACGAGTGGCCATGCCCTTCACCTTGCCTTTCTGCATCTTTCTGAATTTCGTCCTTTTTGGCTGTAACATGTTAGTCTACTTTACTATTCTAGTCTACTTAATTATTATCTCTTACCTCCGCGGCCAGCACCTCCACGGTTTCCACCGCGATCGCCACCTCCGGATCTTCTATCGCCACCTCTTTCTCCACCACGATCATTTCTGTCGCGAGGACCAGCACTTCTTCTCTCATTGGCAGGTGCGCCACCTTTGTTCTCACCCTGAGCATTGCTTACCATTCCTACATTAGGAGAAAGGTCGCGCTTACCGTATACTTCACCTTTGAAGATCCACACTTTGATACCAATCTTTCCGTACACAGTTTGTGCTTCGGAGATTGCATAATCGATGTCAGCGCGGAGTGTATGCAATGGAATTCTTCCTTCTTTATATTGTTCGGTACGCGCCATATCGGCACCAGCCAAACGTCCGGACAATTTGATTTTTATACCTTCTGCACCGACTCTCATCGCAGAAGCAATGGCTTGTTTCATTGCTCTTCTGTATGAAATACGAGCTTCCAATTGCTGGGCTACTGATTCACCAACCAGTTTAGCATCCAACTCAGGTCTCTTTATTTCAAAGATGTTGATTTGAACATCTTTTTGAGTCAACTTCTTTAACTCTTCTTTGATTTTATCTACTTCAGTACCTCCTTTACCGATCACAACACCGGGACGGGCAGTGTGAACAGTTAACGTAATTCTTTTCAGTGTGCGTTCGATCACCACTTTTGAGATTCCGCCTTTTGGAATACGGGCATCTACATACTTTCTGATCTTCTGGTCTTCCACCAATTTGTCAGAGAAGGTTTTGCCTCCGTACCAGCTGGAATCCCAGCCACGTACGATTCCTAATCTAAAGCCAACAGGGTTAATTTTCTGTCCCATTATTACTTAGTTTCTTTTTTAGATTTTGCTTCAACAACAGGCATCCTGTCCACCACTAATGTTACATGGTTAGATCTTTTTCTGATGCGATGAGCTCTTCCCTGAGGAGCTGGTCTCAATCTTTTCAATTGACGACCGCCATCCACGAACACCTCTTTCACATATAAGTCTGCTTCTTCCAACTTCACATCGGTGTTCTTTGCTTCCCAAGCTGAGATAGCAGACAACAACAATTTTTCAAGTTTTTCGGAAGCGTGCTGTGCTTCGTATTTCAGAATGCTTAGTGCCTTGCTTACACGCTCGCCACGGATGATATCCGCCACCAATCTCATCTTACGAGGAGAAGAGGGGACATTCTTTAAGTAGGCTGTTGAAGGGCCTGATTTTGCAGCAGCTTTAACCGCAGCAATTTTGGCTCTCTTAACAACTGATCTTTTTGTTTTCTTTTCTACTGTTTCCATGTCAGCTTACTTTTTAGCAGCGGCCGCAGGTGCAGCTGCCTTATTATTACCAGAGTGGCCTTTGAACGTGCGCGTTGCCGCGAACTCGCCCAACTTATGGCCAATCATATTTTCAGTTACATACACCGGAATGAATTTGTTGCCATTGTGCACAGCAAACGTGTGACCGATCAAATCCGGAGTGATCGTTGATCTGCGTGACCATGTTTTGATCACCGACTTCTTGCCAGATTGTTCCATCACCTGGACCTTCTTTTCGAGGCGTACATCGAGGTACGGACCTTTTTTAATTGACCTTCCCATTGTTATTTCTTCCTCCTTGCAATGATTAAACCATCAGAATATTTCTTCGGGTGACGGGTTTTCTTACCCTTCGCCAATAAACCTTTGCGCGATCTTGGATGACCACCTGAAGCTCTACCTTCACCACCACCCATCGGGTGATCTACAGGGTTCATCGCTACAGCGCGAGTGCGAGGACGAACACCTCTCCAACGGCTGCGACCTGCTTTACCCACACTTTCATTCATGTGCTCAGGATTAGAAGCAGCACCAACTGTTGCAATACATCTGGATAACACCAGACGCATTTCGCCAGATGGCATTTTCAACGTTGCATACTCACCTTCGCGAGCCACTAATTGAACAAAAGAACCAGCGCTACGGGCGATTGACGCTCCGCGACCGGGTCTGTTTTCTACGTTATGTACAATTGTACCTACAGGGATCTTAGCCAGGGGAAGTGCATTTCCAACTTCAGGAGCAACATCATCACCAGACATTAAAGTCTGACCAACGGTGATTCCTTGTGGCGCAATGATATAGGTCTTGAAACCATCTGCATAGTATAATTTGGCAACACGTGCGGTGCGGGTCGGATCGTATTCGATCGACTGAACAACAGCAGGTACTCCAAACTTATCGCGTTTGAAATCAATGGTTCTGAGTTTTTGCTTGTGACCACCGCCTATGTAGCGCATAGTCATCGCTCCCTGGCTGTTACGGCCACCTGATTTCTTCAGGGTTGTCAAAAGAGACTTCTCTGGTTTAGTCTCTGTAATATCAGAGAAACCAGGAGAAAGCCTGTGACGGGTGCCTGGGGTAATTGGTTTAAGTTTCTTCAACGCCATCGCTTCAAAAATTATACGTTGCTATAAAAATCTATTACTTCTCCTGCTGCCAGTTTCACAATAGCCTTCTTGTAGTTTGGCTTGCGACCGGACAAAACACCAGCTTTGGTATGGCGGGTTTTAAGTTTACCCATCACGTTCAGTGTGTTGACACGCAAAACGTTTACACCATACATTTTTTCTACTGCGTTCTTAATCTCTACTTTGTTTGCGTCAGCATCTACGATAAATCCGTAGGTGCCTTTCTCATTCAGAGCAGAGACTTTTTCAGTAACCAGAGGTTGTTTTAATATGCTCATTGCTGGTTATTTTAAAAGGTTATCAAATTTACTGAGAGAGCTCTCTACCAAAATCAGCTTGTCTGCATTCATCAAATCAAATGTGGTGACCTGAGCCGCTGTAACTATTTTGGTGTTTTGAACATTTCTTCCTGACAATACAATGTTCTTGTTAGCTTCAGGAAGAACGAGGAGGGTTTTCTGATCATTCAATGCCAAAGACTTTAACATGCTTTGATATTGTTTGGTCTTTGGAGCTTCGAAGTTGAAGTCTTCCAATACCGCGATCATATTGTCTTTTGCTTTATAGCTGAGGGCAGATTTCTTTGCCAACTCTTTTACCTTCTTGTTTAGCTTGAAGGAGTAGTCGCGGGGCTGAGGTCCGAAAATACGACCACCACCTTTGAACTGAGGGTTCTTGATGTTACCCGCGCGGGCACCACCAGTTCCTTTTTGCTTCTTCAGCTTTTTAGAAGATCCGGAGATCTCATTACGCTGTTTGGATTTGCTTGTTCCTTGACGTTGATTAGCCAGATAGCTTTTTACATCCAGCCAAATCGCGTGGTCGTTAGGCTCGATAGCGAAAACCTCACTTGAGAGGTTGATCGTGCGGCCTGTGCTTTCGCCACTATGTTTTAATACTGCTATACTCATCACTTTTGCAGAATTACAGTTGAGTTTTTAGCTCCGGGAACGGAACCACTTACTAAAATCAAATTTTGTTCAGGCATGATTTTCACAACTTTCAAGTTGTTCAATTTCACGCGGTCGTTACCCATACGGCCAGGAAGACGCTTACCTTTGATTACGCGTGACGCGAAAGATGCGTTACCCATAGAACCCGGTGCACGGAGACGGTTATGCTGACCGTGTGTTTGGCCACCTACACCGTTAAAGTTGTGGCGTTTCACAACACCCTGGAATCCCTTACCTTTTGATGTTCCAACTGCATCGATGAAGTCACCTTCAACGAATATGTCCTGAACATGAATTTCTTTTCCTAATTCCGCGATGGCATCGAACTCTGATCCGAAATCACGGAACTCGATAACACTACGCTTTGGTGTAGTGCTGGCTTTTTTGAAATGACCTACCATGGCTTTGGGAGTGTTTTTTTCTTTTTTCTCACCAAAGGCAATCTGAACAGCCTTGTATCCATCTGTCTCCGCGTTCTTCACTTGGGTGACAATACAAGGACCTGCCTCAATGACGGTGACCGCAACATTGTGGCCTTCAGCGTTGAAAACGCTTGTCATTCCTATCTTCTTTCCTAATATACCAGGCATAACTTTAACCCTTTTTTGCTTGTTTCTAAGTCCATTTACGGGTTCTGTACCGCAAAAAGGACTGCAAAGATAGGAACAGTTAGGGAGTTACCAAGTCTGGGTTTCAAAATTTACGTAGGATTTTGGAGATTGGAAGAACCGGAAAGCATGCTGTACCCGTTTGGTGTTGATTTACAAATAGTTAGAGAGTCATAACAAATGTTGATTTGAGAAGAGAATTTTGATTTTTTGAGGATTCAAAATTTTGAGCTCTTACCTTGCCTTCTCTCTTGAAGGGCAAATCCATTTTTCCGTCCTTAGCCAAAAAAAGTGAAGAAACTCCCCATAGGAAACCGAGGCATTGCTTTCTTATTGATTTCGCTCGTGGGGCTTTTTCTACTTAATATATCGTTAGGGAGCGTTAAAATTCCGCTTCCGCAGATTTTAGAAGGCCTCTTCGGAAACAGTGAAAACAGCATTTGGAATGACATTTTGTGGCAATTCCGGCTTCCAAAAGCCATTACATGTGTGATCGCGGGTGCTGGTCTGGCAACAGGCGGGCTTTTGATGCAAACTCTTTTCAGAAACCCACTTGCCGGGCCCGATGTCCTCGGACTTAGCGCGGGGGCAAGTCTGCTGGTTTCGTTGATGATTCTTTCGGGAAATGCAATTACACTTTTCTCAGGTCCCTGGGCAATTTCAATTGCTGCGAGTGTTGGAAGCGCTGGTGTTTTTCTTCTGGTGATTGGCGTTGCGCAACGACTCCGGGATAATGTTTCCTTGCTCATTATCGGACTTATGATTGCCGCTGTCACTCAGTCCATCGTAAGTGTGCTTCAATTCATCAGCAAAGCAGAAGATTTGCAGGCGTTCATGATTTGGACGCTGGGAAGTGTTGGTGGTACGAAATGGCAGGAAATTAAGGTGATGGGGTTGATCTTTTTGGTGGGAGGATTAATCAGTTTTTCTTCTATTAAATCGCTGAATGCACTGCTTTTAGGCGATAATTACGCGCAAAGCGTGGGAATCAATTTAAAGCGATCCAGATTGTTGATTGTCCTTTCAACCAGTTTAATGGCGGGAGTTGTGACTGCTTTTTGCGGACCCATTGCATTTGTTGGGTTGGCTGTTCCCCACATGGTTCGTTCCGTTATTAAAACCAGCAATCATAAAGTGTTGATTCCTGCTGTGATGATTGGGGGAGCGATTCTTCTTTTGCTCTGCGACATGCTTGCTCAGTTGCCTGGAAGTACCCAAATACTGCCGCTCAATGCTGTTACCTCCGTGATTGGTGCGCCTGTCGTGATCTGGATGATTTTAAAAAATAAAAAGACTTCGGTTTGAAAATGACATCTCTCCTGTCCATTCGAGATATGAATCTTGGCTATTTCAATGGCAAGGAAAAGAATTTGCTTTTTGAAAATCTTAATCTGGGCCTGAATGCAAGTGAACTAGTCTGTTTCATGGGACCAAACGGCATCGGTAAATCGACATTGATCAGAACTCTGGCCGGATTGCAAAAACCACTATCCGGTCTAGTTTCAACCGAAAAGAAAATTGCAGTCGTTCTCACCGATCGCATTCATGCGTATCACATGACGGTGAGAGATCTTGTTACGTTTGGCCGGTATCCTTATTTGAATTGGAACATCAAGCTTACCGAAGAAGATAACGCCATCATTGATCGCTCCATCTCGCAAGTTCGTCTTGAAAATCTGGCCGATAAGAATATTGAAGAGTTGAGCGATGGACAACTACAGATGACCATGATTGCCCGTGCCCTCGCTCAGCAAACAGAAATACTTTTATTGGACGAACCCACGGCCCATCTTGATCTCAACAACCGGGTAGAGATTATGAATTTATTACGGCACCTGGCTCGAACAACCAATAAAGCCATTTTAATTGCCACACATGAATTAGACCTGGCGCTGCAAACAGCCGACAAAATCTGGCTGGCTACTTCAGACAAAAAAATATTGACCGGCATTCCGGAAGATCTGGTGCTGGATGGATCTTTTGATGAAGTATTCCAACTGAAAGGCTTCGATTTAAAAACAGGGAAGATGAGCCATGAAGCGCATCGCAAAATCTCTGTTCAATTAATTGGAGAAGGACATGAGTATTTGTGGACGAAGAATGCACTTGAGCGAAGTGGGTATAGCGTTGCCCTTGATGCACAGATTAAAATAACGTTGATTAAGGAAGGGGATAAAACAGTTTGGAAAGTTGCTTCTGAAGAATTCAATCATTCTTGTGAAACACTTTACCAGCTAGTTGCTGCATTAGCAGAATAACAAACCTAGCTAACCTGAGATAAAATATTATCTCTTGATAAAGGGTATAATTCGTTGAACCTCAAATAGCCTATCACTGAAACAAGTACTTTCTATGCTCTCAACAAGTAGGCTTGTTAGGAACAGCTTATCTCCATTGTTCAATTTTACGCAATAGTAAAAATATTCGTCTGACGGGAGTCTAAATCCTACTCTCCTGAAGCCTCTAAAATTCCTATGGACTTCGATGGACAATATTTGATCGAACCTGTACTGATCTTGATCCACATAAATGACTTTTGCAGAATAATCTATTCTTAGTTCGGTATTTCTATTCTTTAAATAATATTGAATGTGAATAATGAGATTGCCAAGAGGCAGAATCCCAAATAACACCAGCAGAGGTATTATGAGACTTTTACTGTCGAAGTACAGGCCATAATAATATAGTAAGCATCCCATTAACAATGAAAAGAATAATATAAAAAGAGGATACATATGGCTCTTCCTCTTTATTAGATAAATATTCATTTCGGTATCACTATCACTTAAACCCTCTCCACTCCTAACCCCGGTTTGTCAGAGCAAGACATAATTCCATCTTTCAGAATGAAGCCGCCTTTCACCACATCACGTGCGAGATCAAGGCTTCCGTCAAGGTCAATGTATTTTGTATTTGAGCAGGCGAACGCTGCGTGAAGTCCGGCTGTAATGCTGACAATACTTTCGTCATTGCATCCCCAGAAAAGATCAACTCCATCCTGCAGACCAATGTCAGCAATCTTCAGCGCCTGACTGATGCCTCCACACTTCATAAGTTTGATGTTGAAAATGCCGGAAGCACGTGGTGGTTTCACTAACTCCAATGCGTCCTTTGCAGACAGCAAGGATTCGTCCGCAGCAATAATGGTTCTGATTTCTTCCGGAAGTTTTTTTGTTTCCGCTATGGCTTTTGCAGGAAGCGGTTGCTCAATCAATTCGATATCAAGATGCTTGGTTTTTTTATAGAACTCAATGGTCTGCTCCGAAGTATAACCTTGATTAGCATCGATACGGATGACGAATTTCTTTCCAAACTTCTCGCGCAGCTTTACCAATCGCTCGATATCTTCCGCCAGATCAATTCCCAATTTTACTTTCAATACTTTAAATCCTCTTTGACCGTAATCTTCAGCTTCTTTCAAAGTCTCCTCTATGTTTTTAATTCCGATCGTATTGGAGGTTGGCAATGATTTTATTTTCTGACCGAGAAACTGAACCAGTGGAACACCCAGAAATTTTGTGAAGGCATCGTACAACGCAATGTCAATCGCTGCACGCGCGGCAGGTGTCTTTGAAAACTTCAGGTACGATTCAAAATTAATTTGCTGGAACTCACGGATATCTCTTCCGATCATGAACTCCAGATTTTTCTCCTGCAGTGCCGCCAATGTCTGATCCAGATTTTCACCTGTCACGTACTCGCTGGGGTTTGCCGCGCCAATGCCTGTGATGCCGTTGTCAAGTGTGATCTCGATAAACGCGTTTAACACTTCATCAATGGTTTTGAATGCGATGGTATATGGCTTGGTGTTGCCGAGGTCCATTGACCAGACTTTTATGGATTTGATTTTCATTCTCTTAACAGTAGAAGTAGTAAGACTTAAGACGCAAGATTCTTAGGGAAAATTAAACTTGAGCGATTGACTTTTCGATCATGTCCTTGAAAATAGGAACCAGTTTGGCTACTCCATCTTCCAACGGAAGAATAACAGGCATGCCTAACTCTTTCTCTTTTGCCGCTGCATAATCGCGCGCCTCTTTTTCCGTCATGTGATGCGTATTGATGGTAATGGCAACGGTTGGCGCACCATATATTTTTATCAGCGCTACTTCATCTTTCAAATCTGGAATAAGTGCGGGGTAATCTTCAAGACCTTTATAATGCTTGCGTGGCGGATTGTGCTGAATGATTGCGGCATCGGCATCGGCAGATACAATCCATTCTGCTCCAGCGGGGCCGCTTGGATTGCGTAAAGAAGACTGGCCTTCAATAAAAATAATATCAGGCTTTGCTTCTCTCCAGCATTGCACAACGGCATGCTCCATCTCACCGCTAATGAAATCATTCAAGGTGCTATCAAACACAAACCCGTATTTGGCGCCTTGCATCCAACCTGTTTGGCCGGTGTAAATCATTTCGGCCTTGTAGCCCGCTGCTTTCATGGCCTCCACTAAAAATCGTGTTGTCGTGCGCTTGCCCAGTGCGCAGTCTGTACCTAACACGGCAATCTTCGGACAACGAACTGTTTTTATTTCTCCCGACCAGAAGTGAAGGTCTTTTACTTTTTTAGGCTTGCGCACATCGATGATTTCCAGTCCACGTGATTTTGCAAAATCTGCGAGCTCTGTAATATCCGAAATATATTCATGAAGGCCGTTGATCAATCCGTATCCGTGAATCAATGCATCTTTTAAAATCGCGCGAAGCGAATCCGGAATAACACCGCCCTTTGTCGCCACACCAATGATCGCGTAGACCGCTTTTTCTTTGCCATTCTTGGCGAAATCATCAATTGACGCATGGATAGGAATATTTCTTCTCTTTCCATCGAGCACTTCGCCAGCATCTTTTCCAGGATGCTTATCGTCAATGACGGCTACTATATTAAAACGATCTGTGCCTCGTATGAGGCCGTGAGCCGTTTTGCCATTGTTGGAATCAAGATGTCCTGCGGTAATGACGATTGCGTTAGGTTTTTGCATAGCTAAAATTTGAGTGCGAAAATTTCGGTGAATAGGCAGTAATGTGCAAGCATTCGGCCCGATGATTTGAAATTATTGATCGTATCTTATTTGAAAGGCAGATAAATCAGGCCGATATAGTTTCTTACGCTTCAATTCGTGTTGGTAAATTAATTGCCCAAGGTTTTTCATGAACGGATAGCCCAACGTCTTGTACTCATATTTACCATCGTTATAAACTCCATCTGTGTTTGTGTTGATGACGGCCGATAGCATAAACTCGACTCCATTTTCAAAATCTACCACATAAGCATTGTCGATAAGATATCCGTATGCATCACCCACCTTATTGAAAATGCGGATGCTGGATGGGATTTTTGTTCTGTCTTCTCCAAACAATAAAAACTTGCAGTAAGCATCGTACAACGTTGTGTCGGATTTGTAAGGTGGGTCTGACGTCTCTGTCGGCAGTTGCGACATGTACTGTAAAACAAATTGTCGGTCGTCATTCGTCAAATCAAATCGCAGACTTTGCTGTACCGTTTCCGGGAACAAAAGAACTCTCAAAAGTTTTTGTTGATCCGTGAGGGAGTAGAAATTCTTGTAGGTGAAATCGAAAGGTTTCTCGACCAGTACGTCATTTCTCATGAAGCCGATTCCTTTCAAAACAACAGCAGGTGCTTTGATAGAATCTTTGTTCACTAACATCTGTTGCGAGTACAGAATTGAATCGTGGCTAACAAATCGTACGCCTTCGGTATGTCTGTTTTGATCAGGTGACAAGGGACGCTCCAAACGGTGCAAGATTCTCATCGTATAACCTTTTTCATTCAAGATCTTATTCGTCTGCTCCTGCCCCACAAATTCATACAGTCTGTTGAAGGCATCATTGTCGCTTACTACTAATATTTTCTTCGCATAGTGATGTATGGACGGAAGTCGGTTTGCAGAAGTAGTATCGGCACTAACAGAAAGCTGACCGGAATAAATGCTATCATGAAACATTGGCGTTAATCGATCGAGACCCCGAATGTTAAGCTGCTTCAGTTTCTCCAACGACAACAAAACAAGCGGAAGTTTCACTGTGGAAGCCGGATAAAAATATCGGTTGGAATCGACATTGAAATAAAATGATTTGAAATGCGGTCTGTTATTTTCGTCCCGATTGATCTGGGTGTAAATAATTTGAATCTCCAGTGTATCTCGTTCCTTCAAAATCCGATCAAAGAGTTCGGGTTTTTTAGTCATTAACGTCTCCAGGAGTTGTTCATCTTCTTTTATTCCTTCTCTGCATGACGAGAAAATAATTGCAAAAACCGTTGAAAAAAGGGCAAGGGCAGCATTTTTGAACATAGCTGAAAATTGAGGCATGAAATTAGCCTAAATTTGATCCGTAAATCGAATGACTATGAAATACTTATTGAGCTTTATGATTATTGCTTTCGCAGTGAGTGCGGGGGCGCAGACAATTGTGGGCACCTGGCAGCAAACGGAAGACAAAACCTGTTTCCAAAGTCAGTTTGAAAAGAGTGAAACCGAGAAAGAATTAGAAGGTGCCATGGGTGGCACTGCGAGCTCGGTTGCTAAGTTGATCAAGTTTGATGCGAAAGGTGGAGGTGAAGAAGGCATCTTTTCTGTGGGTAAGAAAAAAGGAAGCGGCATGACTGCCTTCAAATGGAAAATAAATGAGCAGGAGCTTCAATTTGTAGACAAGAAGTCAGGAATGATTACACAACGTTTTATTATTGATGAATTGAGCCCATCTACACTTCGCATTCACAATGCGATGAAGGATTGCGAAATCAAAGTCTTTTCTAAAGTAAAATAATTAAATTTGGAGATGGATAACTTTGCTCTCAAGGAAGAGATTAAACAAAGGATTGATCGGGAAGATGATCCCGCTGTACTTGATGCCGTGAAAGATCTGCTAAACCACCCTCCTATCGATCCTGTTTTACAGGCAAAATTTGTCTCCAGAGCGTTAAGGGCAGAAGAGGATATCAAAGAGGGAAGGGTTTACAGTAGTGAGGAATTTAAAAGCAAGGTAAACGAACACATTGCCCGCTATAAATGAAGATCGTCTTTACCGATCAGGCTTTGATCAGTATTAACACAGCATTCGATTTTTTGGCCATTCAGGAAATTTCCAGAGAACAGATAGAGGTCATTTTTGAAAAAATATTCAATCGGATTGAAGCACTGGCACTAATGCCTCATGTAGGTCAAAGAGAGTATCTAACTTCTAATCCTCAGAAAGAATACAGGCGAATCATTGAAAGCCATTTCAAAATCATTTATTATATCCAGAACGATTCAATCTATATCACGGACATCTTTGACACGCTCCAAGATCCACATAAAATGAAAGGATGATGAGTGAAGTTGCAGCCAAGCGCGACATACGCAAACTAAAACTAGACGAACTAAAGGCTTTCTTTGTGGAGCACGGAGAAAAACCATTTCGTGCCCAGCAAGTGTATGAATGGCTTTGGATGAAGTCCGCCAAAAGTTTCGAGCAGATGACCAACATCTCGCTGCCGTTGCGCGAAATGCTGGCCACACACTTCACCATCAACCACATCAAGGTGGACAACATGCAGCGCAGCAGTGACGGCACCATCAAAAATGCCGTTACACTTCACGATGGATTGATCGTGGAATCTGTCCTGATTCCTACCGAAAAAAGAATCACTGCGTGCGTATCATCACAAGTAGGCTGCAGCCTGGCCTGCAAGTTTTGCGCCACAGCCCGATTGAAACGACAGCGAAATCTTAGTGCCGATGAAATCTATGACCAGGTTGTCGCAATAAAAGAACAGGCCGAACTCTTCTTTGGAAGGCCACTGACCAATATTGTGTTCATGGGCATGGGCGAACCCTTGCTCAACTACGCCAATGTGACAACCGCCATTGAAAAAATTACCGCACAAAAAGGTTTGAACATGGCCAGCAAGAGAATCACCGTGTCAACCGTTGGGGTGGCTAAGATGATTATCAAGATGGCCGATGATGGTGTGAAGTTCAACCTCGCTGTATCACTTCATGCTGCGATTGATAAGACGCGATCATCCATCATGCCCATCAATGATACCAACTCTTTAAAAGAATTGGGCGAAGCACTTCAATACTGGTATCAAAAGACCAAGCGCAATGTTACGTACGAATATGTGGTGTGGAAAGGCATCAATGACACAGAAGAACATGCACGCGCACTTTTAAAATTCTGTAAACTCATTCCGTCCAAGGTAAATCTGATCGAATACAATCCCATTGACGATGGCGAATTTCAGCAGGCATCGGAAGAGGTGTTGAACATGTACATGCACATTTTGGAAAGCAACGGCATCACCACGCGCGTTCGCAAAAGCCGGGGCAAAGATATTGATGCGGCCTGCGGGCAGTTGGCAAACAAATCTTAAACTTTTTCAGCTTTTCATTCATCTCTTCTCAAATGCAAAATACTTTGCATGAGTTGGCGTTCACCATTTGAATGAAAGCTTTTCCCTTCTGGCTGATCACCCTCATTTGCTTCACGCAATCCATCTTTTTATTTGCCCAGGAAAATGCCAGCTATGGCGTTGTTGTAGATTCGGCATCGCAACAGCCACTGCCTTACGTTGCGGTTCAAATCAAGGGCAAGGCTTCCGGCATTTCATCTTCTGACGATGGTTCGTTTTCTATCCACTGCAATGTTGGCGATACGCTGGTGTTTACACGACTGGGATACAATCCCGGGATCTTTGTAATAAAATTCCGAGACTCATTTTTAAAAATTGAGCTTTCTGAAAATGCCCGAATGCTGAAGGACATCACCGTGTATGATAAGATAACTCTTCGGGGTATTGACGACTGGAAAAAAGATCTTAAACCCAGCAAGCCCATCAAACTGCAAAACGGAGCGCAGGTGACCAGTCAGGGTATGCTGCCAACATTTGGTCCAGGCATTACCATCGGGTTCGGGGGCAAAGACAAAACAAAAGATAAACGTGATGAATTATTAAAAACTGAAGTGTATCGCACCACCATTAATTCACCGGAAGTAAAAAAGAAGTTGATGGACCTTTATTCCATTCCAGAAGAAACGTATTATCGAAAACTGGAAGCTTTCAATAAAGAAAATCCGGATGCATCGCATCTGAAAAGCCGGGATGAAATCATTTCTATGCTCATTCAATTCTTTGCCATGAAAGAACGATAAGCCAACTCTTTATTAACTTCGGGGCGGATTAATGGAATTTGAGTATGCAACATGCGGTAGAGGAACATTTTGAGTCTTCAGAAAAAGTGAGAGACTTTGTCATTGGCATGAGCGATGGTCTTACTGTGCCGTTTGCGCTGGCGGCCGGTTTGAGTGGTGCTGTCGATTCAACATCAATCGTTATTACGGCCGGCCTTGCTGAGATTGCTGCAGGTTCCATTGCCATGGGATTGGGTGGTTATCTCGCTGGCAGAACAGAAATAGAACATTACGATTCAGAAGAGAGACGCGAGTATGATGAGATCGTGAACAAACACGAAATCGAAATCAACGAGACGAAAGAAATTTTTGCCGAGTATGGCCTGAACGAACAACTTCAGGAAACCATCGCACGTGAGATGGCAAAAAATCCGAAGAAGTGGGTTGATTTCATGATGCGCTTTGAGCTGGGACTTGAGCGACCCGATAAAAATCGCGCGCATCAAAGTGCTTTCATCATTGCCATCTCCTATATCATCGGAGGCTTGATTCCGCTAAGCGCCTATTTCTTCACTGAGTCATCACGTCAGGGACTAATTTATTCCAGCATTATCACGGCCGTTTGTTTAGTGGTATTCGGGTTAATAAAAAGTAAACTCACTGGACAGCCGCTATTAAAAGGAGCCTTGCGCGTTACCCTCGTAGGTGGTGCAGCTGCGGGCGCTGCCTTCCTGATCGCGAAGTGGATCGCCTGAGCTAATCTGTCTGCTATTTTTTCGTCATTATGAATTTTTCAGAAAATTTTATAACCTTGTATATGAATGAACGTTCATATACCTATGCCAAAATCAACCAATCAAAAGGAAACGATTATTGAAGCAGCGTTGAAACTGTTTGCCAAAAAAGGATACAGCTCAACATCTGTAAGTTCAATTGCTCAACAGGCGGGCGTCTCGCAGGGATTGCTGTATAACTTCTTCACCAGCAAAGAAGATGTATTAAAAGAGATTGCCGTTACGGGGTTTCGACAGATTAGCCTTACTACGGCTGTATACAAAGATGAATCCGATCCATGCAAAGCCATTGAGCTACACATTAAAAACGTGGTGAAGGAGTTGAAATCCAACACGCAATTCTGGCGAATGCTTCACATCGTGAGGTTACAGGAAGATGTGCTGAAAACGATTGGCCCTTTATCGGTACAAATTGTTGATGAGTCGCTCAAAATCTTTACCAGAGCGTTTACACGCATGGGTCATAAACAACCTGCACAAGAAAGTCTGCTCTTGTTCGCACAAATTGACGGACTCGTTGCCTTGTATTTGTTCGATAAGAAAATTCCACTTGATGCATTAGCACAGCAATTGATAAAACGATACACCACATGAACACGCAACCGGCCTGGTTAAACAAAAATCTTTTTCCTTTCGAATCAAAATGGATAAACATAGAAGGTCATCAACTCCATTACATTGATGAAGGACAAGGAGAAACCATCTTATTTGTGCACGGAACGCCCGAGTGGTCATTTGGCTGGCGCGATCTGATCAAAGAACTGAGAACTAGTTATCGTTGCGTGGCTATTGATTTGTTGGGATTCGGGTTATCCGACAAACCACAAGACGCTGATTATTCATGCGAAGCTCATTCGAAACGTTTAGAAAAGCTTATTCAGTCACTTGACTTAAAAAACTTTCATCTGATCGCCAACGATTTTGGTGGAGGGATCAGTCTGCCGTACGCCATTCAACATCCTGAACATGTAAAAAAGATCATACTCTTCAACACCTGGATGTGGTCGTTGAAAAACGATAAGCATTATGCAGGGCCTGCGAAAGTAATGAACACGATCATCGGAAAAATCATGTATACTTATTTCAATGCGCCTGTCAATATGATCATGCCGGCTGCTTTTGGCAATAAGAAACTTCTCACTAGAGAAATTCATTCGCACTATAAAAACGCATTGCCTGATGCTGCATCGAGAGTTGGCGCCTACGCTTTCGCGAAAGAGTTGATGAATGCTTCCGATTGGTGGGAGACGAACTGGAAGCAATTAGAGAAAGTATCGAGCAAACCGTTTTTAATTTTCTGGGGAATGAAAGATTCATTCGTGCCACCCAGGGAATTGGAGAAATGGAAATCAAAATTACCAACGGCTAAAGTACTGATGTATGAAGATGCCGGACACTTTGTGCAAGAGGAAAAAGCCGAAGAGATGATTGGAGAAATTCGCTTATTCCTGGCCGACAACTAGACTTCGCGAGCACTAGTTATCAAACTGGGCTGTTCATTTCTTGCTGGCGTTGAACAGTTTTTCCTTTTCGTCTTTGGTGAGACTTTCGTATCCACGATCTGAAATCTTGTCGAGGATGTGATCAATTTCTTCCTGAGATGCTTTTGTAAAACCTGACGATGATTTCCTGGGCTCCGTCTTTCGGTAAGTAACTTTTACTTTTGGTCGCGAGGTAAACAATCCAGAAATCCAATCCAATGAACTGGTAATCCACCCACCCCAATTAACACCAATTTGCAATTGCTTGATGTAGACGAAACCCATCAACGCTCCGCCAAGGTGAGCAATATTTCCTCCGGCATTGCTGCCTACCGTTCCCAAAAAGGAAAGCACGATATAAAATGCGGCTATGTACTTTATCTTAACAGGACCAAGAAACAAAAGAAAGAACGTGTAATTCGGTAACAGCGTAGCGGCAGCAACCATCACGGCAAACACTGCCCCGGATGCTCCGACCATCCCATCAAATGATGAACGCTCTTTGAAAAAAGGAATGGTATTAAAAAAAAGAAGGTAAACTGTTCCGGCCGCCAATGCGCCTAAAATATAAATAGCGATTAGCTTATCGCTACCCAGATATTCAATGAACAGCTTTCCAAACCAATAGAGCGCAAGCATGTTGAACAGAATATGAAAAATATCAAAGCTGTGCATGAACGCATAGGTAATGATGGTCCACGGGCGAGTGATAAAATCGGTGATGATCGGAGGAATTGTAAATTGATCGTGAATTACATCAAAGAATGGCTTCAATCCCGATACGGTTGAGACTACATATAAGAAGCCTAAGACAAGAAACACGGTCACGTTGATGATGATCAACTGCACGTGTGCATTGTTCGGTCGTTGAAACGCATTTCTGAATTCTTCGAACATACTCAAAGTTAATACCGCCTACACTAATCTTCCAAGTTACTCAATATCCACGGTCTCTGCCTTGCCCTCTCCAGGCCGTAATGATAAGGAAGGCGACAAACGCGCCACCGAAGTGTGCCAGGTGTGCTACCGAGCCGCTGCGGTCCATGAAATAGGTAAGAAATCCTACCACAAACACCATGTACTTCGCCTTGATCGGTATGAAAAATAAGGAAATCTGCATATTGGGAAACGTCATACCAAACGCCATCAAAATACCGTAGATGGCACCTGATGCACCCAACATACTGCCAGCTGCGCCAGGGAATACAAAATAATTAACCAGTGCATAGATAACACCAGCACCTATTCCGGTAGCCAAATAAAACATCAGAAATTTTTTATCGCCCCAATAACTTTCCAGAATTGGTGCCAGGGATGCAAAGGCCATCATGTTAAAAAAGATGTGAAAGAAACTTCCATGCGCAAACATGTAGGTAAAAAATTGGTAGGGTCTGAAATAGCCCGAGTTGAAATCGTATAACGCAAGAAGATAAGTCGTTTGCGGCATCAGACTCTGAACAATAAAAACCACTACGTTAATAATGAGCAGGGTGCGAACGAGTGGCGTAAGGTTGTTTAACATGTGATTAGCTTATCGTATAAAGTAATTCTCAATCTTAGACGAGTCAAAAATAAAAAAGGTTGGCGTTCCTTCCGGTGAGAAGTTGGGATTGTTGCAGGCAAAGAGTCCCTGCACGATAGCCTCCATCTCCTCTTTCATCAATTTTTGTCCGGTTTTAATAGCGGTGCGCTTGGCCAATGACTGTGCCAGATTCTCGCGAATCGGTATCGAGAGCTCTGACTGATTTCGCTTAAACTGTTCAATCAAACCTTCAAACAAAACTTTCTCACTGCCCGATGCCTCGGTAGGAATTCCGGACACCAATAAAGTGTTCTTTCCGAAAACCTCGAAGCGAAAACCAAGTGCTTTTATCTCCTGCTCCATTTCCATCACCAGCGCAAAATCCGAAGCGCTGAAATTAATCGTTTGAGGAAACAGACTTTGCTGAGAACTTCCCGGGTTGCCTTTCAATTGCAACATATACTTTTCAAACAACACGCGTTCATGGGCCGATTGCTGATCGATGATCATGAGCCCGTTTTTTACTTCCCTCAAAATATATTTTTGATGAAGTTGAAAAGCCGTCTTCTCTTCTGATATGGACTTCTGCTCAACCTGATTGATTGAACTCTCAAACTTCATCGTCACTCTGGGCTCTGGTGTGGTAGTCGAAAACAGGCGTGAGTTAGTCTCCGCGCCATCAAAAAGTTTTTCCCAATTGCTCACATTCGATCGTTGCAGCGAATGACCGAACTGCTCGTCAAAGTATTGTTCTTTTGTTAAAGGCTGAGACGAGTTTAGTTTGTTTACCATGTTCACGTCTCCACCAAAATCCAATGCGGGTGAAAGATTGTGCGCGCCCAATGCCTGCTTCACAGCCGATCGCACAACGGCATAGACAGCACGCTCGTCATCAAACTTGATTTCTGTTTTGGTGGGATGCACGTTCACATCAATGTGCTTTGGATCAATCTCGATAAACAACACATAAAATGGAAAACTGTTGTCGGGCAACAGACCTTCAAAGGCGCTTGACACAGCATGACCGAGATAATTATTGCGAACGAATCGCTGGTTAACAAAAATAAATTGCTCGCCTCTTGTCTTGCGCGATGCTTCCGGCCGGCCAATGTAGCCCGTTACTTTCACTAACGATGTTTCTTCCTGGCAAGCAGCTAATTGCTCCTGATAGGATTTCCCGAAAAGGGCAATGATTCGTTGACTTAATTTTCCCGGAAGGAGATCATGAACAACTTCATCACCCTGAATGAAGGTAAAAGCAACTTGCGGATGTGCCAGCGCGAGGTGTTGAAACTCGTCAATGATGTGTCTGAGTTCAACCGGATTTGATTTTAAAAAATTTCTGCGGGCAGGTATGTTATAAAACAAATTCTTAACACTGATGCTGGTTCCTTTTTCGCAGGCAACTGCTTCCTGCTTTTTCACTTCCGATCCTTCTACTACTAATAATGTTCCCAGATCATGCGTGCCCAATCTCGTTTTCATCTCCAACTGCGAAACAGCCGCAATGGAAGCAAGCGCTTCACCGCGAAAGCCCATCGTGCGGATCGTAAAAAGATCTTCGGCCTTTCTGATTTTGGAAGTGGCATGACGTTCCAGACTCATGCGTGCATCGGTCTCGCTCATGCCCATGCCGTTGTCGATCACCTGCAAAAGAATTTTTCCTGCTTCTTTTACAATCAGCTTGACAGACGTGGCACCAGCATCAATGGCATTCTCCATCAACTCCTTGACAGCCGATGCCGGACGCTGCACTACTTCACCGGCCGCAATCTGGTTGGCAATAGAATCCGGAAGAAGCTGAATGATATCTGGCATTGAGGTGAGGCCTCTGATTATTTTTTAAACTTGAAATAGATGTAAACCGGAATGATCACAAAAAGACCATAGATGGCATCCTTTCCCCACGTGAGAAAGGCCATAAGAAATAGCACCATGCACAATAAAATGACGGATCGTAGTATAGCCGAGTTAGGTTCCGATGATGCCTTTGATCTTCTACGCGCAGCATGAAATGAACCGGCTATGCGAGAACGGTGGCTATCGGAATCAAGTGTTTCCCCTCTTTCCCTTGCAATCTCGCTCTTGATGCGGTTCTCGCGTTCTTCCATCTCCTCCTTCTTAGGATCGTAGAACCGCGGGTTATAACTAAACCTTTGGTGCGAAGGTGCTTTGGTAAACAGCGAAACAAATTTCATATCGGTTGGCAGAATTTATTTTAATGGCATGGCCGGAAACCGTCTCATGCCTAACTTCATGTCGCACAAAAATGCCGTTATTCGCGTGCAAATACAAAGACCAAACGACCGGATGCTGAAAAAAGTTTTAGTTAGTAGTTGTCTCATCTTGCACATTTTTACCCTTCCCGCCCAGGACCGCAAAACTCAATGGATTGACAGCGTTTTTCAAACACTGAATACCAAAGAAAAGATCGGTCAGATGTTTATGATTCCGGTTTCCGCTTATGCTACAGCAGAACAAACCGAACTGCTGGCCGATCAAATTAAAGATTACCATGCTGGCGGCCTGCTTATAATGGGTGGAGGACCAATAAGTAACACCAATCTGATCAATAAACTTCAAACACTTTCAAAAATCCCGTTGATGAATGGCGTCTCTGCCGAATGGGGACTCGGTCAAACCCTGGACAGCACGATGAGTTTTCAAAAACCACTTTTAATAGGCGCCATCAAAAACGACAGTTTGATCTATCAACTCGGAAAAGAAATTGGAACGCAGATGAAAACACTTGGCTTGCAAATCAATTTTGCACCACAAGCCGATATCTCCGTTGATCGGACAAATCCACTCCTTTATTTCAGTGATGATAAGCGCAAAGTTGCTGAACGATCACTTTTGTTTACCAAAGGTTTGCAGCAACAAGGCGTCATGGCGGTGGCCAAACATCCGGATTTTCAAAAGAAAGATAGTAATGTCACACCGGACACTACTGTTTATTTCGAGGTGAACCGATTAGATACGTTGGAGTTTTATCCCTTTCAAAAACTTATGAAGGATGGAATTGGCGGAATGCTTACTTCACATCTTCATTTTTCAATTCCAGGAAAGAAGCAGGCCATGCCAGCATCAATGTCTCAGATTTTCATCAGCGACATCTTAAAAAAGAAAATTGGTTTTACCGGATTGACCTTTACCGACATTCCTTATCTCGAAAAAATTTCCGGAAAGAATTCGATCAGTCTACCCGACAAGCACAAAGGAGAAGTTGAGGAAATGGCTTTCATAACGGGCAACGATGTGATGATTGCTCCGGGCAACATGAAAGAAGCGGTAAAAAAAATTACCAAAGCTGTGCGGAAAGATAAAGCGCTGATGCAACAGCTTGACGGCAGCGTAAAAAAAATACTGGCGGTGAAGTATGATGCCGGTCTCTCTGAAAACAAGCTGGTCGATCAAGACAACCTAATGCTCCGTCTTCATTCACCGGAAGCCATGTTACTTAAACATCAGTTGGCTGAAAGTGCCGTTACAGTTGTTCGCAACACTGCATCTGTCCTTCCTATTCAGGTTTTGGAAGACAAACGTTTCGCCTCCATCACCATTGGCAAGGAGGAGGCAAATGAATTCAATGACTATCTGTCAAAGTATACACACTTCGAAAATTATACGATACGTTCAATCCCAGATACACTCGGTCTTACCTCAAAACTCAACGCATCGGATGTGCTCGTGATCAGTTTGTATCCGCTGGCAACATCGTTTCAAAAAGATATTATTCCCTTGATAAAGAAATGGGCGACACGAAAAGAAGTCATCTTGTGTTTGTTCACCAATCCGTTTGTCTTATCTGAATTCGATGAACTCCCCACGATTGTTCTTGGCTACACCGATGAAGATCTCCTTCCTCAAAAAACTGCACAGGTAATCTTTGGCGGATTGCCGGCAACTGGAACGCTACCGTTAACAGTAAGCAACTCAATTCGCATAGGTGAAGGAAAATCTATTGCAGCTATCGACCGGCTTTCGTATGGTTTACCCGAATCTGTTGGGATGGACAGTCGCACGTTGGAAAAAATAAGGCCGATCGTCAAAGAAGCAATAGATATTGGTGCCACACCTGGTTGTCAGGTGTTGGTTGCCAAAGATGGCAAGATCGTGTTTCAACATTCCTTTGGCTGGCAGACATATGACAACACCGTGCCCGTAACCGATGAAACGATTTATGATTTGGCTTCTCTCACAAAAGTATCGGCTACTTTACAAACGGCCATGTTTATGCAGGAGAAGGGATTGATTGATCTCAACAAGAAAGTATCGCGTTATCTACCCGAATTGAAAGAGACCGATAAAAAAGATATCACACTGATCGACATGCTCACTCATCAATCGGGATTGGTGCCATTTATGCCACTCTGGAATCTGACGGTGAAAGACAGTGTTTACCTGCCGGAATATTACAGTCGCGAGCGAAACGAAAAGTATCCGTTGCAAGTGAGCGGAAATCTGTTTGCCTCCATCAACATTCGCGATTCTGTCTGGACGTGGATCGTAAAATCGAAAATGCTGGAACATCCACCCCGCACGCCATTTGATTATCGCTACAGCGATCTTGGATTTATGGTGCTGAAACAACTGGCTGAAAAAATTCTTAATCAACCGCTGGATGATTTTCTGAGTCAGAATTTATATGAACCGCTGGGTGCACATACAACAGGGTTTAATCCACTGGATAGGTTTCCTGTTCAGCAAATTGCACCAACCGAGATTGATAAGATTTATCGTAAGTCAACCGTGGTCGGAACTGTTCATGACGAACGCGCAGCCATGATGGGCGGTGTATCGGGCCATGCCGGTTTGTTTAGTACCGCCAATGATCTTGCGAAGTTGGGTCAGATGCTGGCAAACGAAGGTCATTATGGAGGGCAGGTTTATTATAAATCTGAAACCGTAAGACTTTTTGCGAACAAGCAATTCGAAAAGAGTCGCAGAGGTATTGGCTGGGACAAGCCAACCCCCAGCGACTGGAATGGACCTACCGCATTGTTTGCATCGCCACGCACGTACGGGCATACCGGATTCACGGGTACGTGCATGTGGATCGATCCGGAGTTTAATCTCGTTTATATTTTCTTGTCAAATCGTGTATATCCGGATCGAAACAATAAACTATTAAATGCCAATATTCGTCCACGTATACAGGAAGTGATTTATAAATCGATTTTTGAATACTCCGCTCATCATAATTAGAAAACAAGGCGAAACTAAACAGGGCCGATCGCGGTTTATACACGTAATCCAGAACTTTTGAATATGAAAATAGGAATTGTATGTTATCCAACCTTTGGCGGAAGCGGTGTTGTAGCAACCGAATTAGGCAAAGCGCTGGCACAAGAAGGTCATAAAGTACATTTCATTACGTATTCACAACCAAGCCGGTTGGACTTCTTAAATGAAAACCTCTTCTATCACGAAGTAGAGTTTCGTTCGTATCCATTGTTTGAATATCCACCGTATGAACTGGCGCTGGCCAGCAAAATGGTGAGTGTTGTCAAAAATGAAAAGCTCGACTTGCTGCATGTTCATTATGCCATACCGCATGCTTCGGCTGCTTACATGGCGAAACAAATTCTGAGAACACATGGAATTTATATTCCGGTGGTGACCACGTTGCACGGAACGGACATCACACTTGTTGGCAAAGATCCATCGTACGAACCTGTTGTTACCTTTAGTATCAATCAATCCGATGGTGTCACCGCGGTTTCGGAAGATCTGAAGAAGGAAACTTATCACTCATTCAAAATCACGAATGACATCGAAGTGATTCCTAATTTCATTGATCTTGAAAAATTCAAAAAGCAAAAGAAAGATCATTTCAAGAAAGCGATTTGCCCCAACAACGAAGCGCTGATTGTACACACCTCCAACTTCAGAAAAGTAAAACGCATACCCGATGTGGTTACCGTTTTTTATAATATCCAAAAAGAAATTCCCGCTAAGCTGCTGATGATTGGCGATGGACCTGAGCGCTCTCATGCCGAAACGATGTGCCGCGAATTAAACATATCGGACAGCGTGCGGTTTCTCGGAAAGCTCGAAGCCGTTGAAGAAGTGCTTTCGGTTGCCGATTTATTTTTGATGCCATCCGAAAAAGAAAGTTTTGGTTTGGCTGCTTTGGAAGCGATGGCGTGCGAAGTTCCGGTGATCTCTTCCAACACAGGTGGCGTTCCGGAATTAAACATTCAGGGTGTAACAGGTTTTCTCAGCAATGTGGGCGACACGGAAGACATGACGCGTAAATCTTTGTTTGTATTGGACAAAAACAATTTGCCGGTCTTCAAACAAAATGCATTAAAGCGTGCGAAGGAATTTGACATCAGCAATATCCTGCCGATTTACGAAAACTACTATCAGAAGATTATGGAGAAGACGGCTGCGAAGGTAATCGTTTAATTAATCGACCTTTTGTTGACCGGCATTCTGAATGGAATCGTTATCCCGATCATTCAGTCACGCCTGATTTTTCTGAGCTTCCTCCTCTTTTATGACTTTCAAGGTTAACGTGAAGAAAAGCCCAAAAAACAAGACGATTGAAAGGAAGCAAAATTGAATCATACTCTTAGTAGTTGTGAGGCAAAGGTGAGTGAAATGCGAAATCTGATTACTGCTGAATCAAAATGCGCATCACAGAAGTAAGATTCTGTTTCAATTGTCACTTTTCTGCAATCCAACGCCAAAGTTTGTCACGTACTTGAAGTGAAAAAAACAATAATATTCTGAGGTTGCCCTATATTTCGGAAAATAATTCACATGTCAAAATTCATCTTACATAGCCTCGCTTCCATATTTCTGCTGGTAACGGTGCCACACTTCGCGCAAGCGCAGGAAATGGGGCCTGTTGAAGCACCGCGTGATTGGTTTCTGCTTGATCCCGAGCAAGATCATTACCAGGGAGTAAGTGCCGAAAAAGTATATCAAACTCTGCTAACTGGCCAACCTTCGCGCACGGTGATCGTGGCGGTTGTTGATTCGGGCATTGACATTGATCACGAAGACCTGAAAAGCATTATGTGGGTAAACGAAGATGAGATTCCCAACAATGGTATAGACGATGACAAAAATGGATATGTCGATGATGTTCATGGCTGGAATTTTATTGGAGGCAAAACCGGAAACGTAGCCGAAGATTCATATGAGCTGACACGCGAGTATGTGCGGTTGAAAGAAAAATTCAGAACCGTAGAAGACGGTAAGGTTTCGAAAAAGCAAAAAGAGGAATACGAAAGCTATCTGAAAATAAAAGACAAGTACGAAAAACTCAAAGCCAAGAATGAACAACAGTATGGCTTATATAAGAATTTACAAGACAACGTTATTCTCAGTGTTGATACGTTGAAAGCCATTTTAAAAACCGACTCGTTAACACAACAATCCGTAAAAGATTTCAATACAAATGATCCATCGTTGCTTTTCGCGAAAGGATTTCTGCTCAACTTATTCAGAAACATCGGGCCGGAGGGAACCGTAGATGAATTATTAGCTCAGCTAAAGGAGGCCGTTGACTACTTTGGTGTAATTGTAAAATACGGTTACAATGAAAATTTTGACTCGCGCTTAATTGTGGGCGATAACTATTCGAATCCTTACGAAAAATATTATGGCAACAACGATGTAAAGGGCCCTGACCCGGAACACGGAACACACGTTGCCGGCATCATTGCTGCCGACCGGAAAAATAATCTTGGCATAAAAGGCATTGCCGACAATGTGAGAATCATGTCCGTTCGTACGGTGCCGAATGGTGATGAGCGCGATAAGGATGTTGCCAATGCGATTATCTATGCGGTTGATAATGGCGCGCAAATCATCAACATGAGTTTTGGAAAATCCTTTTCACCTGAGAAAGTAGCTGTTGACAAGGCTGTGAAGTATGCCGAACAAAAGGGAGTGCTGCTGGTTCACGCAGCCGGAAATGAAAGTGATAATATTGATGAAGAAAAGAATTTTCCATCACGCTACTACCTCAATGGCAAAGAGGCAAAAAACTGGCTGGAGATTGGTGCATCGGCCTGGGGCACCGATCAAGAGTTTGTAGGTAGCTTTTCGAACTATGGAAAAAAATCGGTTGACTTTTTTGCACCGGGTGTTGAGATCTATTCGACCACGCCTGGTAATACCTATAAAAACGAAAGCGGCACCAGCATGGCAAGCCCTACCACAGTGGGAGTTGCTGCCTTGTTGATGTCTTACTTTCCCGAACTTTCTGCATTGGAGATCAAAGACATCTTAAAAAAATCTACGCGCAAGTTTGACAACCTGGAGGTCTTACAACCCGGTGGCAAAGGGATGATAAAATTCAGTGAGTTAAGTAATACAGGAGGTCTTGTGAATGCATATGAAGCGGTGAGGATGGCAAAAGAATATAAGATGCAAAAGGCAGTAAAGTAGTTCAACGCTTTTTACCCTTGCTCTGCTTTTTCTTCTTGAGTTTGTGAAACGGATCGTATGTGACAACCGTTGCTCCGTCTTTGTCTGGATGAGCGCGCAGGAAAATACTGGCACCTGCTTTTTTATCGACACCAATATTTTCAGGTGGAATATCCTGATTACGCGATTTTAAATTACTAAGTGGAACCTGAATGCTGATGTCGGTGCTGTCCTTCAAACTATAACGGCCCTCCAGAAAAAGTGTGAGCAAGGTCGATTGAACTTCCATTCTGCTAATATCCAATTCCGTTTTCTCCATTTTGAAGCGGGCATTTATTTCAGCAAACTGCACATCGCTGAGATCGCGGTTTTTAAAAACGAAGAGGCCTACCTTCTGCAGCGGCTCGAAGTTCTTCAGCCTTCCGTTCTTTAATTTGAACGCTACATCACCGCGAACCGTTGACATCAGAATGTTGAGATCGTCATTGATGGAGGCACGCAAATTGACATCTACATTTACTCTGCCTGATAAATTTTCCGAACGAATTTTCTTCTGATTAAAATTTCCGAATCCTGAAAAAAGCTCGTTGATCCGCGCGTTCTTTATTTTGGCCGATAACACAAACGGGTTAATGTTTTTTTGCAGTTGGTTTAAACTTGCCGTGAAATTCATGTTGCCTCCTGCTATTCTCATGTTCATGTCTTTCAACAACAATCGGTTATTGGCCAAAAGAATTTTGCCTTTTAAATTTTCGCCTTTGAATTTTCTATTGACTAATTGTTCTACATCAAACGAAACATCGCATTCGAGTTCTTTATAGAGTCCATCAATCACATCCGAAATAGCCCTCTTCTTAGCACCTGCCTTTTTCCGTGTTTGCGTTACTTTCTTTTTTATAAAAATCTTTTCAAGATCAAGTCGGGGCGAGACAAGGGATAACGTTGCCTTCACGCGATTGGCCGACTGATAAAAGAAGGGGACATATCCATTGACGACACCCCGGACAGTCAGTGGATTGCTATTCAGCAGAACCGATAAATCTTCAATCCTGAATTGATTATTGGTGAATTGAATTTTTGCATTCGTGTGTTCAAACCGTAAGTGGCGAGGTTGATAATCAATCGCGCCATCGGTTATCTGAATTTCACCCGCCACTTTGCCCGCTATGTTTTTTTGTGAAGCTTTGAGGATGTCATCCAGTCTGCCCTGATACGACAGGTCTGCCACAAATCGACCGCCTTCCAGTTTGACATCATCAATGGTATCCGTATTTACTTCTTTTAAATTGAAGTCAAACTTTGCCCTCGCATCTAATAACGGATCATTCAAGTTGCGAACAGATCCGTTTACACCAAAACCAAGTCCATTGAGTTTGTCATAAAGACTATCAAAAACCACAACTGTATTCAAATGATCGTTGGCACGCGTGCTATCGGCATGATTCGTCAGTGATCCCTTAAACGTCAATGAACCCAGCTGTGCCTTTCCCACGATCACACTGTTATTATGGGTGGAGAATTCCAAATCAACATCTGCTTTCGCGCCAGGATTCAAAAGGCCTTTAGCCGCCAGGGTCACCTGTACGTTCTTTGCGAGCTCAAACTTTGTAAGCCTCGCGCTCATTTTATCAGGCAAAACAGAAACACCTTCTGCATAATCAAGATCATCTGATTGAATTGTCAGATTAAAAGAGCGCGGATCACTAAACAGAAACCTGCCTGCCAGCTTTAAAGTAGATTTCTTCAATTTCAACACAGATGGAGTTACCGTCAATTCACCCGTGTGTTTCGTAAAGTCAAGATGAAGGTCGGCAAATGCCTGTTTGTTCTCCAGAAAAATCCCCTTCTCGGCATTAAACATCAATCCGTTAAATTTCAAATCGCCTGAAAGATGAACGGATACGATAGAGTCTGTTCGAGTAATCTCATTAACCACTTTGATAAAATCTACTGCATATTCTTTTTCTGCGAGTGAATCGTGAACAACCGCTTGGAGGTGATTGAGTCGCACCAAACTAAAATTCAGTTCATTCATTTGCACAGACACCGTGTCCTTCCGTCCTCTCTTTTTAAAGATCTCGAGATTAGAATATCCTGATTTAGTTTTAAAGATGAAGACCTTGCCATTAATCACATCAATTGAGTTTATGCTGATCTCTTTTCTAAGCAACTTCAATGCGGCTACGTTGATATCTATTTTTTCAGCGTTTAAAAAATCGTGTTGGAAATTGTTCTGCGTCAGCGTATCGCGGATATAAACTTTTTGCAAAGCGATGGAAACATTGGGGAAGTCGTGAAAGATGGTGAAGTGTATACCACCGATACCCACTTCGCCTCTTATCTCCTCTCTCAGCTTTTGATTGACGATGCCAAGAATTTCCTGCCGATACATGCTAGCAAGTGCAATGGCGATGATTGACAGCAAGACCAGGCTGAGAAAAATAAAACCCGTGTATCGAATAATTCGCCTCATGAATGACAAAGTCTTAAGATAAGCATTCAACTTCTTTGACAGATGGGCAACTGCCTTTGGCGCTTTGAAAAAGAAGAAAAAACCAATTTTATCAGAACTTAAAACCTCGTTTTTAAGTCAAAAACAAAGGTTTTACACCGCATAAACGACCAAATATTAATAGGCGTAATTCTGTTTTTGCCATACTTCGTATTAAAAACAGGTCATTATTTCCAAAATAGTATTGCTTTTTTTGAAAATAGGGTCAAAAATTACCCTATTGCAATCGGATTCTGTAATAAATTTCAAAATTAGGTTCAAAAATTACCCAATTGTTAAGTTATTTGATGGAAATATCGAAAACCTTAAACCTTAGCAGTATGAAAAAATCAGTTGTCTTTCTCATTTTACTTGTAGCGGTAAGCATCCTGGCGGTGTTTATGCCAGCCGTGCCCGGCACGATCGTTACAGAGGGAATTAACTCGGGAGATGTAGCATGGATGTTGGCCGCAACAGCGCTGGTACTTCTTATGACTCCCGGCCTGGCCTACTTCTACGGAGGTATGATTGACACCAAAAACATTATCTCTACCATGTTGCAAAGTTTCATTGCCATGGGTGTGATCAGTGTACTTTGGATTGTGGTTGGTTTTAGTCTCGCCTTTGGAGATTCCATTGGCGGATTTATCGGAAACCCTACTTCGTTCTTCATGTTCCAGAATGTATTGGATGGCAAACCCTGGTCACTTGCACCAACCATTCCATTGGTGCTCTTTGCTTTCTTCCAGCTTAAGTTCGCCATCATCACCCCGGCTCTTATCACCGGAACATTTGCCGAGCGTATCAAATTCAAATCTTACATTTTGTTTCTGGTGCTCTTCTCCTTATTAGTATATGCACCGCTTGCTCACTGGACCTGGCATCCTGATGGTTTCTTATTCAAGTGGGGTGTGCTTGATTTTGCCGGTGGTACCGTAGTACACATGTCTGCAGGTTTTGCTGCCCTTGCTGCCTCTATTTATTTGAGAGATAAAACAGAAAAGAAAACCACGATTGCTCCTGCCAACATTCCATTTGTATTGTTGGGAACCGGATTACTTTGGTTCGGATGGTTTGGCTTTAATGCCGGAAGTGCGTTGAGTGCCGGAACATTAGCTGCCTCTGCATTTGCAACTACCAACACTGCAGCTGCTGCCGCTGGTCTTGCCTGGATTTTGTTTGATGCTGCCAGAGGTAAAAAACCTTCTGCTGTTGGATTTTGCATCGGTTCAGTGGTTGGTCTTGTGGCCATCACACCAGCTGCCGGTTTCGTAACGATTCCTTCCAGTTTATTCATCGGAACATTCGCGTCTATCATCAGTAACGTGGTGGTTCATTGGAAATCAAAGACCTCATTGGAAGATACGCTTGATGTATTCCCTTGCCACGGTGTAGGTGGTGCAGTTGGTATGGTAATGACAGCTCTTTTGGCTAACACGGCTGTAAACGGTGCAAACACCACCGGCAACGGCTTGTTCTTCGGTGACACTGTTTTGTTCCTCGTTCACATGAAGGCCCTTGTTATTGTGATCGGCTACACATTGATCGGCTCGTTCGCGATCCTCAAGTTTGTTGATCTGATCTTCAGCCTGCGTGTGAGCGCAAAAGAAAAAGAAGTTGGCTCAGACTATGCTCAGCATGGCGAGAACGTATCGTTCGATTACGTAAAAGCATCTTAATTAATCTTATCGGGAAGGGGCCACAAACCCCTTCTCGTTTTATCTACTGAATGGAAAAATTTTACACGATCAATTTTAAGAAAAGCAGTCCGAATGGATGGAAGTGGGCAAAGAGTCTTTGTCGATTCTCTGATCACTAAGTATCCCGAGGGGTGTGAGATACCCCAACGGGATAACCTTAGCTTATTGTTTATTTAAAACACACACAAAACTATGAAAAACTACAAACTGTATACATCAGCGATTTTGGCTTTGTTGATGGCAACCGGAGTGACGTTTGCTCAAGAAGTTGCCTCTATAAAGCCGAAAATCACGAAAGAAGAAGCTGCCCTACCGATTGTTGAGGAGGAAGAGAAAGAAGAAGCTGAAGCACCAAAGCTTACCATTAGCGGCTACATCGATTCTTATTATTTGCATGCCTTCAATAATCCAAAGTCGGGCAACCTTATGGGTGCTGATCAAGGTAATCCAACCGGCCTGAATGCTGGATACCCGGTTGGTCGTGCCTTTGATCGCGTGACCGATCAGTTTTCGTTGGGTCTTGTTCAAACCAAGTTTGCTTATTCGAATAGCAAATCAGACTTGGTTATTGACTTGACCTTTGGGCCAAACGCTGAACTTGGAAACTTTGGAAACACAACAGGATCTACCAATCTATGGCTCACCAGCAACAACTACGTTCGTCAAATGTATGGTACATCAGCGGCCATCAAGCAGGCCTACTTCTCTTATAAAGCGACAGAGAAGTTGAGTTTTACGGTGGGACAATTTGGTACCCACATTGGTTATGAGGTAATTGATGCCCCCATCAACTATAACTACTCCCTCTCCAACCTTTTCAATAACGGACCCTTCTATCACGTTGGCGCGAAGGCAAATTACGCAGTCAGTGACAAGATTGGCCTGATGGCTGGTTTGGTGAACAATTGGGATAACTTATTTGATAACAACAAACAAAAGTCTGCGATTGGCCAGATCTACATCACACCAGTTGAAGGCTTCAATATTTATCTGAATTATATTGGCGGACATGGTGATGATACCTATTTGACTACTGTGGCTGCTGCAAGCAGTTCGCCCTATCTGGAAAGCTATACCCGCAACTTGTTTGATTTGACAACAGGGTATCAAATCTCTTCCAAGTTTTACATGGGCGTAAATGCTGCTTACGGATTTTATAAATTTAACGTGGCTGCTGCCGATGAGGGTGCAATTACTGCACTCTATGGTTCAACGAAGCCGAGCTGGGGTGGTGTAGCTGTGTACTCGAACTATGCCATCAGCGATGTGTTGGGAATTGGTGTGCGCTACGAAAACTTCAACGATGACAAATATGTGAGATACATTGGCACGAAAAACACCTCACTCACGGTAACTGCGCCAATTACGCTTGCGGACGGTCACTTGCTCGTTAAACCCGAGCTAAGAATTGATAAAGCAGCCAAGAATTATTATGAAGATAAGGATGGCAACGCAGTAAAAGGCCAGCAAACATTTGGGGTGGCATTTATCTATAAGTACTAATTGAGTTGAGTAATTTTTGATTGAGTTAAGGCTGCTCTGAAAACAGAGCAGCCTTTTTTACACATGAAAAAACTGTTCCTAGGTTTTTATTTCGGTCTTGTTGTTGGCTTGTGTTTTTCTCAAACACCAGAGGAAATCAGTTATCAGAATATCGTCAAAGTAGATTCAGTTTCGCGGGATCAACTTTTCCACAATGCGCTGACGTGGACACAACTTCTTTCCGATGAAGACCTGGCTGTGGTGAAGCGTGATTCGGTGGACGGGAGTCTTGAAGGTGAATCGTCCTTCTTCGTATACACACAAACCGGAATTTTTAAAAGAGTCTCGGGTAAGGTTAGTTATCTTTTCTCGATCGATGTGAAGGATGGCAAATACAGGTATAATTTTCATCGCTTCATTTTTCATTACTATGCAGAAAATCGGAATTATCAGATGGTTGATACCCGAAAAGAGAAACCCCTTGAAGAACCACTCGCTCCAGGATGGCAAAAGCTTTGGGACAAGCATCGAAGCACAACAAAAATCCGAATCTTACGACATATCGCGTCACTAGAAAATAAAATGAAAAATAAGCTACCCGCGAGTGTAAAGCCCGAAAACAAAAAGATCGGTGAAGAATGGTAGTTACTTCTTGAGCGACTGTGAAATCTCTGAATCAACACTTGTTAATTGCATCTTATATTCCAGTAACCCCAGATTATCATTCGGGTGTTCGGGATTCATCGCATTTGCTTTTGCATACTCCATTACTTCACGGTAAAGAGGAGATGCGAGTTCTTTAAAGATCCCAGCGTTATAAAATTCCAACTTTAGGCCCAGGAGTGGTCGCTCCATAAAACTGAAGTATAGTCGTTTCCCTCCATCTGCGTCAATAACATACCAGTTATTAACCTGCTGGCTGATTTTTGTTGATGGAGAATACCGATGAGCCGGAACTACAACCACGCGGGTCGTGAGTTGTGCTAGTATGATGTATGTGCGAAGATCTTTGATCACCTCAAGAAACTCCATTCGTAAAGCAGCTTTGTTTGGGATTTCCATGGCAACCGAAATGAACAAACGCTTTCTGCCCGTGGTCAAATCATAAAAAAAGAATTCTAAGACTTTGGATGCCTTTAACGATCTGGTTTCATCCTCTTGCTGTATAGATACCGTCTTACTTGCAACATCGTACAACACTTTCCCAACGATGATCTCCCCGGATGCAAGTGTCACAGATCCATCCGACCATCCATTGGAATTCAGACCCTGAGCGACTGCTTCACCAAGGCAAGGGACCAACATGACAATAATCAGTAAAATTTTCACGTAGGAAATGCTTTTGCCCATCCGTCTCCACAAAATTTGCGATTACGAGCTAATCTTCAAACACATTGAACCGATTCTATTGCTATAAAAAGAACCGATTAAGTATCCTCACCAGGATTCGCAGCACTGAAATTAGTGGATTACAGCGCCATTGTGTGAGATATTGAACTTCTCTGCTATTTTTACGTTTTCTGGAAGTCTATATATGGTAAGAAAATACCAGGCTTTTGTTATCTATCTGCTCATCCTGGCCATCCTCGGAGGCTTTACACGTTATTTCATTTCTACCCAAAGCGAAAAAAAAGTATCAGATTACGTGTTTCAAAAGAATGGCACACCAGAAAATCTTTCTATTTTCTTAGCTGAAGAAGAGATCGATAATGTAGAATCTCTAAAAAAAGCCCAGATCTTTTCTCCCCTAGCCGTCATCTCGCCAACATTTTTCACAGCACCATCAACCGGTATTCGAACGCATGGCACCATGCTAAGAAATCATTTGGAAAAAAAATTCCTACTACAACTCCAACTCAGGATTTGATTTCTTCCACTGCATCCAGAAATTAAGAATCCGGTTGGTTAGGCATGGCGCACTTGCCTTCCTTATGATTCTAATTCATTTATAATCCAATTTTATAAAACCCAGAACCATCACTGTTCATATTGCCGTCACAATATCAAACCTTGACCAGTACAAGTTACTTTCCAAATGAAGAATTTTCTTTTCACGAGCTTTCTATTGCTGTATTCACTTGCAGGGTCTGCGCAAACGGCACTAAGAATTGAAGAAGCTGAACAGGCTCTTATAAAAAATAATCTTCTTCTTTTAGCCGAGCAATTTAACATCACCGCTGCTCAGGCTGCTGTTATTCAATCCAGAATTTGGGAACGGCCTTATCTTTCTGGTGAGATAAATGCAGTCAATCCGCAACGTCAAAAAACATTCGACATCGGACCAGCAGGCCAAAAGAGCGTTGCTATCCAGCAATTGATTTACCTGGGCGGAAAAAAAAGAAACGAAATCAACTTCGCTAAATCAAACGTGGCAATTGCCGAGCTGCAATTCGAACAACTCATCCGCAATCTGAAATTTCAACTGGCACAAAATTTCTACGGCATTTATTTCGATCAGCGTAAGATTTTGACGCTCGACTTTCAGATCAATCGTCTGGACACCTTACTGCAGTCTTACCATGTGCAATCCGACAAAGGCAACATCGCCTTAAAGGAAGTGATCCGGTTGCAAACACTCGTGCTTGGTCTAAAGAATGACAGAAACTCCATCGCGAAAGAAGTGATCCAACAGCAACAGGAAATTTCGCTCATCACCGGACTTACCGAAACACTCGATCCCATTGTGGAAGCTGACGTGATCATAAAAAAATACGATGTACCGAAGGTCACCATCGAAGATTCGTATGCCATTGCTGAAACGAAAAATCCCGAATACTTAACCGCACTGAGAATCTATGATAGTCAGGATTTATTCCTTCGCTGGCAGCGATCTCTTGCTGTTCCGGATGTGACCACGGGCCTCTCCTACGACCAGCGGGGCGGTGCGTTTCAAAATCAAACAAACATCACGATCGGAATTCCCATTCCCTTGTGGAATCGCAATAAGGGAAATATAAAAATGGCAGAAGCTCAACTTCTACAGTCGAACTTCAACAAACAATACAAGAAACAGGAACTTCACAATCGAATCGAATCAGCCTGGCTGCTCTGGCAGCAACAGCGCAAGCAACTGAACAGCATCAGCAACTCAGTCAATCAAAATCTCGAAACTGTTTACCAAGGCGTGCTCAACAATTTTCAGAAACGAAACATAACGTTGTTAGAGTTCACGGACTTTATGGAGAGTTACAATCAAACTATCATCCAAATCAACGACATCAAGAAGCAATGGATATTATCCGGAATCACGATCAATTATGTAACCAACACAGACGTTTTTTAATCATGAAGACAACCCCCCTACTCATTTTTATTTTGTGTTGCTTGCTGCTGCCGTCTTGCACTGGCAAAAAACACGAAGAAATAAAGGAACATTTTTCGCTTACCGACAAGATGCTGGCCATGACGAAGACCGAAGAAGTGGCTCTCCGTCCGTTGAAAAACGAATTAAACTTCTACGGTAAAATAACGGCCGACAATAATAAGATGATTGAAATCTATCCGGTGGTGGGTGGAAACGTGACGAAAGTATTTATTGAACTGGGAGATTACGTTGAAAAAGGCCAGTTGCTTGCCACCATCCGAAGCACGGAAGTAGCGGGTTTTGAAAAAGATTTAGACGATGCAAAAAACGATGTGATCGTTGCAAGAAATAATCTAAAAGTTGCACAGGAATTATTTGAAGGTAAGTTAAGTGCCGAGCGCGATGTGATCGAAGCAAAAAGTCGGCTGGACAAAGCGCAATCACAACTTCATCGTATCGAGGAAACATATAAAATCTACAACATTAAAAACGGTGCCATTTATGAAGTAAGGTCACCGCTGGATGGATTCATTATCCAAAAAAATATCAATCAGGATATGCTGCTGCGCAACGACAGAACCGACAACATCTTTGACATTGCCGAAATCAAAGATGTATGGGCCATAGCAAACGTGAACGAAAGCGATATCAATCAGGTGAAGCTGGGGATCGATGCGGCCGTTACCACATTGAGCTATCCCGGAAAAATATTCTCCGGCAAAGTGGATAAAATCTTTAACATCATTGATCCGGAAACAAAAGCCATGAAGGCCAGAATAAAACTTCATAACAGTGACTATTTATTAAAGCCCGAAATGCGTGCTACCATAAAGCTTTCCTATGAAGAAGACAAGCAAATGATTTCCATTCCATCCGATGCCGTCATCTTCGATAAGAGCAAAAGTTTTGTGATGATTTTTAAAGACCGCGCCAATATTGAAACGCGTCAAATTGAGGTATTCCGGCAAGTGAACAATATAACCTTTGTAACTGCAGGCCTGGAGGTTGGTGAAAAGGTGATCACCCAAAATCAGCTCATGATTTATGATGCCTTGAATGACTAGTCATTGTTACCTGAAAATTTAATTTCTAACAACCTTGAACAGATTCATAAAAAATATAATCGCCTTTTCCCTGAAGAATAAACCCTTCACATTTTTTTGGGTCGGCTTATTGGTGATCTCCGGAATAGTGGCCTTCAAGAATATGCCCATTGAAGCATTTCCGGATGTTACCAACACCCAAATCATTATCGTGACCGAATGGAACGGCCGCAGCGCAGAAGAGATAGAACGTTTCGTAACCACACCGATTGAGATAGCGATGAATTCGGTTCAGAAGAAAACAAGTGTGCGTAGCATCACTATGTTTGGTCTGTCGGTCATTAAAATCATTTTCGAAGATGATGTGGAAGATTTCTTTGCGCGGCAGCAAGTAAACAATCAATTAAGAAACGTATCGCTACCCGATGGCGTGGAGCCGGATGTGCAACCGCCCTACGGCCCTACAGGTGAAGTGTTCCGCTATACGTTAAAAAGTGAAAGTCGCGATTCACGCGATCTGCTGACGATTCAAAATTGGGTGATTGATCGCCAGCTGCGCGCTGTGCCCGGTGTTGCCGACCTGGTAGCTTTTGGCGGCCAGGAGAAAACATATGAAGTAAGCGTTGATCCCAACCGGCTTTCGAAATATGATATCACTCCGCTGCAGGTTTACGAAGCCGTTAACCAAAGCAATATCAACGTGGGCGGAGACGTGATCGAAAAAAATGAACAAGCCTATGTCGTGCGTGGCGTGGGTCTGCTGGGCAGCATAAGCGACATTGAAAACATTATTGTAGACGATGCCGGAGGCAATCCTATTTTGATTAAGAATGTTGCCGATGTTCATGAAAGCGCCATGCCACGCGTAGGCCAGGTGGGTCTTAATACTAATGATGATGTGGTGGAAGGAATTGTGGTGATGCGTAAAGGAGAAAATCCAAAAGAAGTGTTGGCACGCGTGAAAGACAAGATTACCGAACTGAATGAACGCATTCTACCCTCGGATGTGAAAATGGAAACTTTTTACGACCGCGACAATCTGATGAACTACACGACCACCACCGTCATGCACAACATGATTGAAGGCATCGTGTTTGTCACCATCATCGTGTTTCTGTTTATGGCCGATTGGCGAACCACTGTTACCGTTTCTATCATCATTCCCCTATCGTTATTGTTTGCCTTTCTCTGTTTAAAACTGAAAGGCATGAGCGCCAATCTTCTTTCACTGGGCGCAGTTGATTTTGGAATCATCATCGATGGAGCAGTAGTAATGGTAGAAGGAATTTTTGTAACACTGGATCACATCGCGCAGAAAAAAGGAATGCTCTACTTCAATAATCTCGCCATTGGCAGCCTGATCAAAAAAACAGGAACAGGGTTAGGCAAAGCAATCTTCTTTTCAAAACTGATCATCATCACAGCGCTGCTTCCCATCTTCGCTTTTCAAAAAGTAGAAGGGAAAATGTTTTCTCCGCTTGCCTACACATTGGGTTTTGCATTACTCGGGGCACTACTGTTCACGCTCACGCTCGTGCCTGTACTGTGTCATATCTTTCTCAACAAAGACGTGAGAGAGAAAAATAATCCCTTCGTAAACTTTTGGAACCGAATAGTTGAGAACGGATTTGCCTGGACTTTTCGCAACAAACGCACCACACTAATTACGTCATTGGCAATCATGGGGATCACTTTTTTTTCAGTCACTTTCCTGGGCACAGAATTTTTACCACAGCTAAATGAAGGAGCGTTGTGGGTAGAAGCTAAATTTCCAATGAGCCAGAGTTTACCGGAAACCGTAAGGAAAACAAAAATCCTTCGAAGTGAATTACAAAAATTTCCGGAAGTAAACGGCATCTTATCACAAGTTGGGCGCAGCAATGACGGCACCGATCCCAGCGGATTCTATTATGTGCAGATGCAGGTGAACCTTAAGAAGAAAGAAGATTGGGATCGAAAACTCTCCATGGATGACTTAGTGCGTGAGATGAACGATTCTCTTTCCCGGTATCAAGGCATTGGATACAACTACTCGCAACCGATCATTGACAACGTGGCCGAAAGCGTGGCCGGTATCAATGCTTCAAATGCTGTTAAAATATTTGGTGATGATCTGGATAAATTAGACGAACTGGCAAATGAAGTGATCAAGCAAATAGAACATGTTGAAGGAATAAAAGATGTAGGAATTTTACGAAACGTTGGACAACCGGAGGTAAGCGTGATTCTCGATCGCGGAAAGATGGCCGCGTATGGTGTAAAAGTAGCCGATGCGCAAGCCGTGCTGGAGATGGCGTTTGGCGGAAAAACCGCTACCCAAAAATATGAAGCAGAAAAAAAATTCGATATCCGTGTGCGATACCTCAAAGAATATCGAAAGGATGAACAAGACATGGCCAATCTAAAAGTTCCTACCATTCACGGTTCGAAGATTGCCTTGAAAGAAATTGCTACGATACACAAAATCACAGGACCCGCCTTTATCTACCGCGATAACACGAAACGATTTATTGGTGTTAAATTTTCTGTGCGCGACAGAGACCTGGGCAGCACCATTGCAGAAGCTCAGCGAAACGTAAAGCGAAATCTTAAACTCCCGACTGGCTACACCATCGGCTGGACCGGTGAATTTGAAAATCAGGTAAGAGCAACGGCACGACTGGGGCAAATGGTGCCGCTCAGTCTGATTGGAATCTTTGTCTTGCTCTTTGTCATGTTTGGAAACATTAAGGATTCGTTGCTTGTGTTGGCAAACGTGCCCTTCGCGATTATCGGAGGTATCATTGCACTGCACGTAACGGGAGTAAACTTCGGCATCTCCGGAGGTGTTGGTTTTATTGCTCTCTTTGGAATTTGTATTCAAAACGGTGTGATTCTTATTTCAGAATTTCACAACAACATACGAGCTAAGATGGACATCGAAGCTGCGATAAAACTTGCTGTGAAAGTGCGTACACGACCGGTTGTCATGACAGCCCTGATGGCTTCCATTGGACTGCTACCTGCTGCGGTCTCAACGGGCATCGGCTCGGAATCGCAAAAGCCGTTGGCCATTGTGATCATTGGTGGATTGATCACCGCCACCATTCTTACGTTGCTGGTGTTTCCCATCATCTTTTGGATTTTCAATAGCAGCAAGAAGAAACTCGAAACGGATTTTCTTTCTGAAGAAGTCTCCTAAATAGATTTAGCGTGTTTGATATCTTCTAAAGAACCACACCTTCAATAGATCAGCCGTTACGATATACGCAAATACGATTAACAGAATCACGCCCAGGTTTAACAAAGGCAGCGGCACCAAACCCACTTCCTGCGCATAGGGAATATAAGGAAGCCCCAGCGTAACGATCAATCCAAAACTACTGAGCAGGAAAAGATAATTGCCAGGTTTGCTCTTGAAAAAATTCTTATGCGTGCGTATGATAAACAGAATAAATAATTCAGACAGCACCGACTCAATAAACCAACCTGTTTGAAAGCGGGCCTCTCCTACTTTTAGAACAAACATCAACGTGACAAACGTGATGATGTCAAACAACGAACTGTGGACACCAAACACCACCATGTAGTTTCTGATCAAACTCAAATTCCATTTGCCGGGTTTCGCCAATTGCTCTTCGTCTACATTGTCAGATGCGACCGTGAGATACGGGAAGTCGGTAATAAAATTGGTGAGCAAAATTTGTTTGGGCAGCATGGGCAAGAACGGCAGAATCAACGAAGCGGCCGCCACGCTGCACATGTTACCAAAAGTAGATCCCGTGCTGATGTAGATATACTTTAAGGTGTTTGCAAACGTTTTTCGTCCTTCCTTTATTCCATCCACGATCACCATCAGCGTCTTCTCCATTAATACGAAGTCGGCTGCCTCACGCGCAACATCCACCGCATTGTCGACTGAGATACCCACATCGGCTGCATTGATAGCGGAGATATCATTAATGCCATCGCCCATGTACGCTACTGTGTACGATTTCCGCAACGCTTGTATGATTCTCTCTTTCTGTTGCGGCTCCACTTCAGCAAAGATGTGCGTCTCCTTCACCAATAACTTCAACGCTTCCGGACTGGTATTAAAAAGTTCTTCGCCAGTCATCACCACAGGATTGGCCACGCCTATATTCAACGCAATGGACCTTGCCACATTTCTATTATCACCTGTTATAATCTTCAACCCAACCTGCAGCTTTTTAAGTTCCTGTATGGTTTCAACAATACCTTCTTTGATCGGATCTTGCAACAAGATGAATCCGGCAAAGATCATTTCTGCCTCATCTTCTTTTGAGATCGCATCGCCTGCTATGTTCTTGTAACATATACCGATGGCGCGCAGTCCATTTACTCCATACTCCTCAAATTTCTTTTCAAGGCCCGCACGATTTGAGTGGATGTCTTCGATCCGGTCTTTTGTAATTCTTACTTTTGAACAGATGCTGAGCACCTGCGTAAATGCACCTTTCACGATTACTATTTTTTCGGTGCCGGTGTCAATGGCAATGCTCAGGCGCTTGCGAATAAAATCATACGGCACCTCTCCTATCTTTCGCGGCTGTATGTTCGTTTGAAGTGTCAACGTTTTTAATGTCGCATCAATCGGATTGCTGTAGCCTGTTTCGAAATAAGCGTTCCAGTACGACAATTCTTTTACAAACTCATCTTCTTCTCCGGCACCATTGACCAGGCCTGCCACCTTAATCGCACCTTCCGTAATGGTTCCTGTTTTATCTGTGCACAATAAATTTACTTCACCAAGATTTTGAACGGAGGCCAGCTTCTTCACAATTACTTTTCTGGCCAACATGCGCTTTGCACCTGCGCTCATGGCAATGGTAGTAATGGCAGGAAGTAACTCGGGCGCCATGCCCACCGCCAACGCCAGGGCAAACAAAGCGGATTCGATCACGCCTTTCTGATTTAATAAATTCACCACCAGAATAAACACGGACAACACCAGCGTTATCTTCATTAGAAAATAACCAAAGTCTTTAATGCCTTTTTCAAAAGCGGTTTCAATAGTGGTAGAAGCGCTTTGCGTGATGTTGCCAAAAATGGTGTCACTGCCAGTGTGTATCACCAACGCCTTAGCACTGCCGCTCACAATGCTTGATCCTTTCCAAAGACAATTAGTACGTTTCGCCAACTCGGTGGCTTCGTCCAACACTTCAGGAGCTTTTCTTACGGGAAATGATTCTCCCGTCAGGCTCGCTTCATTGGCATGCAACTCATTGGCGTCCATCACCAGACAGTCTGCCGGAATCATATCGCCTGCTCTGAAGATCAACACATCACCTTCCACAATGTGTGTCGACAAAATCTCCTGTTCGTTGCCATCTCTCAACACCGTGCACTTCAACGAAATCATCGATTGAAGTTTTTCAACCACGCGCCCTGCATTGCGCTCCTGAAAAAAGCTGAGCAAGCCAGTTGACACAACAATGAAAAGAATAATGAATACATCCGATGTATCGCCCAGAAAAGCCGACAGCAACACCGCACCAATCAGCAACAGCATCAACGGACTTTTGAACTGACCAAGAAACAGCCATACATCTTTGCGGAAGCTTGATGTCGTAGCCATTTTATGACCCGACTGCAGAAGTAATTTTTCTGCCGCGCTTTGAGTCAAGCCTTTTGGAGAGCTATTTAATTTTTGAAACCAATGATTGATGTCAAACTGCCAAAAGCTGGTGATTTGTTTTGCCGGTGTCATGCGTACGGTTCGGTATAAACCCGATCTTAATATTAAGCAAAAACGATCACTTACTATCGTTCAACCGTAACCCGCGTGCAACAAAGTTTGGCGGCTAAAACATTCTCAGATAAGGACGGCTTATCAACGGGGAAAACTTCCACGGAATAGAGACGAAGATGATGACGAATGCGATGGTAAACCAGATCGCCATCGTTTTGAACTTCTGGTTATCGGCAGGCTTGCGCTTTGCAGATACGGAACCGAACGTGACAAGCACAACAGCGATCACCATCATGGTAATATGCTCCATGCCGAAAAAACGAATCTCACGCATGTGAACGGCTTGTGTGAAATTCTGATAGAAGTATTCGACAATGGGACTGATCAGATACAACCACAAACCAAGTATGAATTGAATGTGAAGTATCGTGGCCGTGTTGTGACGCAAGGCACTATCTAACTTCGAAAAGGGTTTGTCAAATTTCCAGCCACGGTAAGCACGATAGATGGCGATCAACAGACTGGCCACTACCAGCCAGCGCACCAGCGAATGAAGCGTTAAGAGAATGGAATACATTATTGCACTTTTGACATATCGACCCAATAATGCTGAGGTGTAGTTCTGTCTTCTACATCTACCTTTAAAAATTCAGTAAATTCCTTAAGTCCTTTCATCAATTCGTGTTTGTCTGTACGCGTAAGTAAATCGAGTGAGCCGTCATTATCCAATAACAACGTGCCCGTGTAATCCGCCCAGTTCATTTGCCGCGATTGAATTCGGGTATTGACCGTTTGCGCGTAATTGCCTTTCGTGATCACGATCCGGTCCATCTGCTGAAAGCTCTTCTCCTCCACGCTCAACTTCAAACCCACCATTGATATGTAATCGCGATATGATTTTTTGTCGAGATCAATTTCGGTTACATAGTTTGTGGTAAGAATAACGGCCGACAAGATAATTGGAAGTGCGCCCCACCCGGGATGTTGTTCAATGATTAGCCAGACGCCAAGGCCTGCCAGCAGTGGTGTTATGTATTTAAGACCATTGGGAAAATACGGAATGATGATTCGCTTCGTCATTACATGCAGAATTGACGACCAAGTTAAAAAATATTAGTGATCAGTTTTGATGTGCGAATCACTGGCTACCCTTGAAACACTGCGACCGGTCTCTGTACTCGCTATGCCTTATAACGTTGTTGCCAATTGTGCCATTGGTCCCATTTCCCCTCGTCAGACTTTTTTGGTCGCTCTCCAAGTTGAATTCTATTTATTAATGACAGCTCGTCTTTAGAAACAACATATGTTTTAGTCCACTTGTCGTGCCAGGGTCTTTCATCATTTGTCCATAGTACCGAAAACGGGTCAATTGGGATGATTCTCGTCAAGGTTCTTACACAGATCGTCTTGAAGTCCGGTCTTTCACCGTACTCATTTACGACTAATGAGCCAGTCAGATATTTTCCAACTGTCCGTTGAAAATAGAATTCCATCACAACGTAATAACCGAAATAAACAATAAGCGGCAAGAAATCTGAAACCATTGATGTTTCAAAAACACCGATTAAACCGATTGGAATTTGAATGAGTGATATTGCGAAAATGTCAACAAAGCAATGAACCAATCTAAGCGGAGACGATAAACTGTCTACTGGTCTTACCTCGTGATATGTCTTTTCAACAGTATCCCATTCCCCATGGAGGTTTCGTTCCCTTCTAGTAATGATTTTGTCTTGAAAAATATCGGTTATCTTTCTCTTAACCATTATTTCGGAAGTTCAAAATAGCAATGACTGAGTGACATCTGGTTATCAGCCATTGAAGATATTTCAATTCCCACTCCTCACCAAATCGGAACAAGCATTCTCATCCGATAACACAACCTAATATTGCAAAAGCAGTCTGTGAAAGCAGAGTCAACAGCGCAGTAAATTTTCCCCCACTATTTAGGATTATTGACGGGTCAAATGATTTCAATGGTAATGGTGGAGTGTATCCGAACCGACTTGCCGAGTTGACCAGCCTGTTGAATCAACGCCCTTGCTTTTTCTTTTGTCTCGTTCAATTCCTGTATGCGCGTCAATGATCGTTCATCTTCCGAGCCGAATCGGATGATCCGACTAAAATTCTTTTGAACGTGAAAGCTGATTTTTTTAGAAAGGAGATCAACGATGATTTCGTGCCCGTCTTCAGGTGAATAGGTTCCTTTCACCAGGTCGTAGGTTTCTTTCGTTGAAGTAGTTTGCGGTTGGTCTTTCATGGTAGCCGTGCTTTTTGTTTTTGCTGGCCGCAAATTTCAGGAATGAATAACATAAATTATTATTCATATTTATTATAACATCCATAATACAATATTTATGTGTTATGCACCCAGCAGGTGACAACACCAGCGGCAGGATCAAATCTAACAATCATTTAACTTAGCTAGCCTATTACTCTCATCGAACGGTTAGATGAGGAACGCGTTCATTGACTTAATAAAAATACTCCCGAAGCGACAGTTCGGGAGTATTGCTGCTGACTATTAATAATAGTAGTAGTTCGTTATCTGAGTTTCACCCGGTGCTGAAGCTACTCGTTTTGAAAGAAGCCCATCCTCTGTAAACTCGTATGATAACTGGTAGGTTATGTCTTGCGGTATTGAATGATTTTCAAAGCGGTAGGTTCCTGCAAGCTTAGTTTGAAATTGACCCGCAGGTAAAAATTCAAACATGGATATCGGTGAACCAGCGCTGAGGTAATTTTCGTACGTGTGCGTGAGAAGTAGAAAAGGCTCCTGATCGTTACCCGGATTATAATACGTTAACGATTTGTACAAATTGCCATCCTCAAAATAGAGATAGACCGTTACACCCGACATTTTAAAGGAACCATCACTTTGCTTGTAGAACGGCTCAACACCGACTAAATTATTCCGCTCATCGTAGTCGTAATTTGCATATTGTATGAGTTTATCATCCTGATACACATCTGCCCGTGCAATTTTATCATTGTTCCATGTATAAACAATATCGCGTCCAGGCCATTTGTTAATTTTGGTAACACGATCCTGCGCATCGTAAAAATAGGTGTCAGTTAATGTAATAGAATTATGAGGAGCATTTTGCTCAGTTATTATTTTAGCAATTCTGCCTTTTAGATCATACTGATAGGTACGTTTTTCTGAACCTTCAGGACCGAGTACTTCATAGCCCTTTATCTTTCCGCTGAGTTCATCATCAATGATAGTAGTGGTTTGTTTTACCTGCGCTCCTTTAATTAGAGAACCATCGGTGTCGGCAATGGTAAACTCAACTTGTGAGTTGCCATCAAAATCAGAATTATTAACTGCATGAAGTGTAAATGTAAGAGAAGTGGTGCCCAGCGGTGCATGAAGCGAATCGTGTTGTTCACGCTTGCCGGGTTAGTTACAAATGCTTGTGCATGATCGGAGGTAACGTTTACAAAAACATTGCTCGCCTGTGTCACTGCCGGGCTAACTGTAATTCTGTACACCAGTGATTCGCCAGCATTTTCACGAAGCGATTGTTGTTGCCTTTCAAAATTGACAGTGCTAAGAACAGGAGTCTCTTGCTCGTCATCATGATCATCATCTTCAATCAACAACTCAAACGTTTTCTTGTTCCCTGGAATAAAGCCTTCTGTGGCATTTATTGAAAAGGGGATCATTTGATTGCCTTCTTTCAGCGTGTTGTTTACCGCACTCACTCCAAATTGCAATTGACTGGATCCTTTTATTACAGCCAATGTAATAACACCATTATTGTGCGCGGGACTTGTCTGAACCCGGTGATGCATATTTTCAGGCATCGTAAGGGTAACCATTCCGTTTGCAGCTGCGGCCTGATCTAGTATTAGCAATACGTTGTAACCTTCGTTGCTATCTTCGCGTAATGTTTGATTTAGCTGTTGAAATTGAACAACAACTTGTGGCGTCACTTTATCAATTTCATCATGACAACTTAGCAAGATTATTATGCAGAAACCGCACAACGTTTTAAGAAATAGTGTTTTCATGTCATTATTTTTTATGCTTAACTTTTACGGTCTACAGGCAGCTTGCGTTAATGACAGTTTGCGACAAAAAACAGACATTTAACGACACGTTATGTTTGCACACATGCCCATCATCCAGGGGATACTGTATGGATCGGCCCAGCGAGGCGCGAAATTGGCTGACCTATGCGAAGCCATTGGTATTTCAATATCAGATCTGGGCGACTCAGCGTGTAAGGTGCCATTTGAACAATCGGCTCTCACATGGGAATACTGCGTAAAGCAAACCAAAGACAACTTGTTAGGCTTGCATTTAGGTGAAACTGCGACCATGTCGGTGTTGGGACTTGTAGGCAACCTGATGCAAAATTGTCCTCATCTTCTGTCGGCATTTGACACGATGACTCACTATATCGATTTGGCCACAGACATGATTCAGTTTGAGGTAAAACAAAATTCGAATGAGATTTCTTTGATTTATAAACCCGCACCTTTATACGCAAGTGCGTACCCCGCCAGTGCAAGACAAAGTGTTGAACAATCAATGGCAGGCACACTACATGTTTTTTCCCTGCTTTCAGAAAGAAAGATAAAGCCCCTTCGCGCCACATTTAAACATAAGCGGGGTGGTGATTTATCAGAATACCACCGGGTCTTGTGCGGTGACGTGCAATTCAATCAACCCGGTAATCGCCTGGTGTTTTCTAAAGAAGTCTTACATGCGCCCGTGGTAAGTCATGATAAGTCATTGGTTGCCTTTTTTGAAAATATACTCAAGGAAAAAAAATCTCTGCAGACACTTACATTAACTGAGAAAATCAAGCAATTGATGCGTACAGATTTTCAAGGGCATATTCCCATATTGGAGGTAGTGGCCACCCGATTGAATATGACTCCAAGAACATTGCAGCGTAAACTTGAAAGCGAGGGCGTTTCGTTTCGATTTATTATTAACGGAATACAAAAGGAAACCGCTGACGAATTACTTAAACGAAAAGGGAAAGCAGATCAGGTAGCCAACCTGTTGGGGTATTCTGATCCAAGTGCTTTTCGCAGAGCGTATAAAAAATGGAGTGATAAATAGAACACTCCGTTATCAAAAATTGAAGATATTTCAATTGTCTCGCCTCTCCGAATCTGAACAACATTCATCAGCTCACTTTTATTCGAAGTCGCCACACCATATCGAATTGCGTCCTTAAGTGCAGTCACATCTATGTCGCTCAGCGTTTTGAAAAATATTGGGCCTGTTTGGCTTCATCCGTTATTGTCATTCGTTTTTTCAACTTTATTTAGTTCGGCACCTATGTCTTTAATTATCGAGTCGATTTCCTTTACTTCCCTCTCCATTGTTTTCAAATACCATTGAAATTCTATTTCTGATGTTACTCTTGACAATTCAATAAGGCCAAGAATTCTTGCCACCGGCCCCCTTAATTTATGGGCATTTGTAAAAGCATAATTGGCTAGTACTTCATTTTGTTTTTGTATGCTTCGGGTTTTCAATTCAACGAGGTTTTCCAGGTTGTTGTTCAGTTTAAGAACCTTATTCTTAGTATCAATAAGTTCAATATTCTGTTGTTGGATCAAATTCGATTTTTCATTTAATTGATCAATAAGTTCTTTATTAGCATGATCATTTCTTGTTACCATATTTATTAGCACTAAACACATTGCACTAATCCCGCCATATGTTATCAACGTTCTAAGCCACATGACAGGATAATCTTTACCGCTCAATCCAAGCTGTTTATAACCCACGCCTGCAAATGTCATAATTTCATCAAAGAATAATATCGAAACTAAGGCTGGTAAAATCCCCAATAAAAGCAACCATACATTCTTATGATCAAAAATCAAATATGGGATTATCCCAAAACCAATCAGATAAAGTCTGGCACCATCATACATAGTCGGTTCTACAGGAGTAAGTATTTTTAATGGGGTAATAAACTGATAAAAAACAACTAGAACAGGGATGGTGCATAAGAGTATTCTGCTAGCTGTATTAAGATGGAGCGAGTTTAGAATGATCGGGCTTAAATACATAACGAGAATGATAGCATAATCGGAAGAGGCAAAAATAGATTTTCCAAAAAAAGCTATCCTTATAAATAAGAAAATTAGCGTCAGACAGACAAAGATCAATGACATGCTATTCGTTAGATAAATTTGCCTCTTAAGCTGATATGGAAAATCATTTTTTATACCTAGCCGAATGACAAAGTTTAATCTGTTCAAAAGCGAATTCATAGCTTTAATTTAGGTAATCTTTTTTGGGTTTTTATTCTGCGTAGGCATCGTACGGTGCGCCTTACGGAGTTTTTCCTGGTGTTGCAAGTGGGGGTAATGGTATGCAAGCTTCAGGTTTTGCTGCCTCGCGAAAAAGGCTGTCCATGAATCTCAGGCCGTCCGCGTTAACTTTTTTCTGTGACGTGGACGGAACGAAACTGTCAAGAGAATCAGTAAAATAGTGAGTATTTTATTCATAGTATGTTTTAAATGTCATCGTAAAGGTAATTTGTCCACGGAGTCGCGCCAGTTGGCCACAACACCAGCTATCAAAAATTGAATATATTTCAATTGCTCTGCTTCACCAAATTCATTCATCACCTTAATTCTCATTCGAAGCCCGAACTTCATATCGATACCATTCCTTGCCGACAGCCTCAGGTAAATAAAATTATCCAATGTAATTAAAGACCAACTCCTTGTCGTTATCGCCTTGCCGCACTCATAATCGGAAGCAAAACTATTATCATCAAAACAATTCTCTTATGCCTGAGGTGTCGCGTAAAAAGTCCACTGCTGATCAGTAACCTTTGCATTTCAACGGAGAGCGAGTCGCTTAGGCTAATTAGTCCTTTTCCCATTGAACTCATGGTTGCTTGTTGATACTTAATAATAGTGTCTCCCTTCTCATTCTTCCAATAGACCTCTTGTTCCCAAAAGCTGGTGGAGAGCGTAAATTTTTCCCCGGTCAATAGTTTCAAAGTCTGCACGGCAAATAGTCCAAAGCTTATCTCGCCAATTGGAATGCCGTCTTTGGTAATCTGCACGTCCTTGCCCCAAAAATTCTTTCTTGTGAATTTTAGATTCGTTTCCTTGTCGGTATACACCGCATTAAAATTCCAAACACTGTTAAATGTCAATTGCCCGATAATTTCTTGACCAATTGAAAATATAAAATTTCGCCCGACCCAATCAGTATGTCTCCAGTTTATCGTTTTCATTTTTTACTCGTCATATTTAATTCATCCCAAATGTTCATTTGAGTTCTGAAAGTATCAGTTTCTTCTGCAGTAACGTGTTCTTCATGGCTTTCTCCCTTACCCTTGGGTCATTGTTGTGTATTAATTCAAAATATTCCGTGGGCACCACTTGCCATGATAAACCATACTTATCTTTACACCATCCGCAAGAGCCTTCCTCACCACCATTTTTTGTAAGAGCCTCCCAATAATAATCCGTTTCAGCCTGGTCTTTTGTATTGATCACAAAAGAAACCGCTTCATTAAATTTGAATAGCGGGCCAGCTGCTAAAATGCTAAACTCTATTCCTGCTATTTCGATGACGGCTGTTTCTATCCCTGCATCATTTCCACTTTCGTCACTATCGAACTTGCGAAAATCCTTTAGCTTACCGTCTTTAAAAATGGATAAGTAGTAATCCGCCACCGCTTTGGCATCCTTCTCTACCCACAGATAGGGTGTAATTTTTTGCGCAGTCATATTTTTATTTTAAATGGTTGAAGCTAATTCGATGTATCGATCGTCTATCGTGGCCGGTGACAACGCCAGCCGACAAGACAAAGCAGGAGTCCGAGTATTAAATATTTCGTTTGTCGCTTTACTTCAATTCTTTTCGCATTTCAGCCTCAACTAACATTCTTGCATTTGTTGCTAACTCAGCTAATCTTTTTTTCTCCTCTTCATCTTTTTTAACAAACGAGTTGTGCCAATCAACCTCCTTTTCATACAAGTCTCTTAAACAAGCCTCTAGTTTGTCAGAGGCAATCAACCTAGCTGGAGCTAATATTCTGCCTAGGCGTAATGCAAAGGTTTTATGGAGGTCAGGATTTGAGATTTCACTTATTAATTCTTTTGGATCCATGAATAATGAACCTAATTCAGTCAAGACACTTGAATAAACTCTCATCTTCTCTTGTCTTATGTCGCTTGCCCGCTGTCTTTTGGATTCAAGTCTGTGTTGAAACATTGCTCCAACGTAGCCAATTAGTCCTCCGAGGAGTGAAAATATTATTTGTTCTTTCATGTCTGTCTTTGACAATTACAGCCAACATCCGGCTATCCACAATTGAAGATATTTCAATTCTCTCACCTCACCAAATTTCATTTATCACTATAGTTCTTTACTGTCCGTGGCAGGTGACAACATCAGCTACAGGATAAATCCAAATTTATTAAAGTCACTATATTTGATCATGGAGCAAAAGACCTGTCCTGATTGTTCGGCATCTTTTCAGGGAAATTTCTGTCCAAATTGTGGTCAAAAATATCTGGTCACTCCTTTTACATTTAAGTTCATAGCAAGCAATGCTATCCAATTACTTGATTTTAATAAAGGTTTTTTCTTAACACTCACGCATGCTATTCTCAAGCCTGGCGAACTAATTCACAGTTATCTAAAAGGTAAAACAAGAAGGTACAACAATCCCATTCGGTTTTTGCTAACGCTGATTGCTCTCATGGCCATTTTAGATGCTCTACGCACGTCAGGAGGCAAGGAGGAAATTACTGTATTGATTGTAATGCCAGCAGTTTTTGGTCTGGCTATACTAACCACCATTTTCAATTATTTCGCTTTTCGAAATAGCTGGAAGTTGACTGAACACGTCATTGTTTCACTTTACTTTTCGTCTGCTATTTTCATTGTTTTGTCTTTCGTCACGTTTCTATTCCTCGCTGCAGAAACATATGAAATTTTGCCCTACTCTGATAAACTGGCAGCAGGTGTTTATATCCCGCTATTTTCTATTTTCGTATTTCGATTTCATTTTCAAGTATTTTCAGGAGGAAGTCTTGGCCGATTTCTGAAGTCATTATTCTTTCAGCTCATAATCCCAGGCGTTTTCATAGGATGCGTCTATTTGATTATGTCGCTTTAAATGCTTTGATAATTGGTTCTCAATTAATCTGTGTGAGTGTATGTGCTACAAACTACACTAAGCCATCAACAATTGCAGGTATTCCAAGTAAAAGCTATTCGGGCTTACCCCGCTTCATGATCGTTTGAAATCTCGGTTCGTTCTGCAGGCTCTTGTATGGTTCCAGCTCCAATGCGCTATCCGATAATGGAAGTCCTAGTTTCAATGCCTTTGTGAAATGATAATAAAAGCCCTCTTTGTTGCCCGTCAATGCTTCCAGTTCAGCCAATGTACTTAATGGAAATGCCGCATAGGCCGAGGTGCTGTCAATGGCTACTGCAAATTTTATCACCCGAAAAGCTACTGCATAATAACCTTCTTTCTCCAACTGATACGCCCGGCTATTTAAGAACTCCGTTATTTGTTCATCTGACGACTGTGTTTTTAATTTTTGATAGTTCACCATCGCCTGTACGTCATCGTGCTGCAACAATGCTATCAGTAAAGTATAGTGATTGTTAAAATCGTTGACCAGGTAACTCATCTTGTCAATTTTCTCCGCTGCATCTTCAAATTTGCCCTGACGAATTAAAACGTTTGACCAATGCCTGAACACCACGGCATAAGTTGAATCCAGTTGGTGACACTGCTCAAAACATGCGATGGCGTCTGCATCTTTACCTTTTACGTTTGCTAAGAAAGCGCCCAGATCATTCCAGCACGCCACGCAACCGGGGTCGAGTTCAATTGCCTTGCGCAGATATTTCTCTTGTTCTTCGTCACTAAAGTGACCTGCCATGTTGCCCCAAATATTATAAGCTGCTGCATTGGCAGGATCGATACGAAGCGCTTGCCTGATTTTTTTCATGGCGTGAGTGGTATCACTGTCTCTCCAGTACAGAAACTCGCCCCACCAGGCATAGATACTGGCGGCCATGCTGGGATTCCGTTGGGTGGCAACTCGGAAAGCCTCAATCGCATCATCGTTGTTGTTATCTCCATAATATAATGCCAGCACAATTGGATTGTTGACTTTCAATACGGCTTCGCCACCTTTTTGAATCAGCTTATCAAAAGCAGCATAACGGCCTGCGGAATCAATTGACGCTGTCAACACCTGAGTTGGCTCTCCGGTAATCCTCAGGAATAGCTGAAGGACTTTGTCTTTTAAAATAATATCTCCACTGATCGTTCGTGTTTTTATGCCAAGGAATTTTTTGAAGTAATGAGCAATTGCTTCCGGTGACACGCCAATACCCGACACCTCCACCTTCACATCTTCATGTTCGGAGCTTTGATTATATTTTTCTACTTCGCGAACACTTCTGGTAAAATTTCCTTCTCTAATAATTTGATTCACCTTATCCTGCAGCAGATAAGCGGTGGACACACCATCGTAGCCTGCTTCCACAAATTCCAGCGGCATCCGGAAGGCTTGAATGCGATAACTCTTATCCGAAATTTCAATGATAATTAATCGGGCGAGGACAATCAGCAATACAAACGCCACTAAGGTGAGCAGCCAGTTTCTGATGGCGTGGGCCAGTTGGGTGTTGCCTGCTATTTTTTTCAGCCGAAGAAACTTGCCACCTGAAACAGGTTGGGCAGGATTTATTTCATTTTTATCCAACGGTTCATTCAAGATAGGCTCTTGTTCATCCATGGTTTAAGTAATTAGTAAGGTCAGGTTTTTTTAATCGAAGAATCCTTGAAACTCAATTCCTTTTAAAATGCCCATGTTGAAGGTAAAAAACTCAATTCCGTTCTCCACGCAAGTAAGATAACAGGTTTAGTGGTATAAATAAAAACTGTAGCTGGTCGGTGACAACACTGACCGTAGGCAAAAATGACTAGCGTTGAGAACTTCGGACGTAAAATTCAAAAAAGGTTTTGTCCGCGAGACATCAGTGCTTTCAGAAACCCAATGTTGGCAGTCGTCTTTATAAAAGAGTCTGAAATTTTGATTTCATTTCTTTTATATCCGCTTGATTGGCTAAGACATGAAACGGTGAGTCGATGTCACCAAATCTCAGTTTGTTCATAATGTTAACAAAGATGTCCGAGTCTTTGAAAATCACTTTAAGCTCTTTTCCTGTTTTATTAGTTGTCCAGCTTCTCATCCCAGTTAATTCATCACCGTTCAATAAAAATCCCATGTCCGGAAATTGTTCTCTAGCCAAGTCGCAAATAAGTCGTTTGTTTGTCTCCTTGTCCTTACCTTTTATGATTGTCAGTTTGTTAACGTTTTATTAGCCCATAAATAGTCCAAACTGCAATTGAGAAAATTATAAGAGAAACTATTATACGAGCAATCGGTAAATTGTTGTCAAGGTAACCATCCCACAGTTCTTTTATTGAACTGAATAGAAAGACGGTCGCTGTTAAGTAGAAAAGCCCACGAGAAGTCCAACGATAAAATCTGTTCATCAAGTCGTCCAAGTTTTTTTAGTCTCTGTACTGCTTTTTTTATTTCTGCCTGTGGTCGGTGTTGTTGTTCTGCCAATTCAAACACGTAGCGGTAAAAAAATCAATTCCGTTCTGCACGCAAGTAAGATAACAGGTTTACTGGTATAAATAAAACTGATAACTGGTCGGTGAAAACATCGACCAGAGGCAAAGGTTGCTTTGAAACAGAAACTACGAATTACTCTGAATCCCACAATGGCACATATACATCGTTGCCAGCAGCTTTTATTTTAACCACCATTTGTCCTTTAGAACCGCTTTGTCATTAACAAAGTCGTACTCGGCACCTCCATTAAATGTTGTCCATCCGTTTTGAATGTACTTGTCACATATGTGCATCTCTCCGTCACCACAGTCGAAGTCGAATGTGAATGGCAGTCGATAGTCACCCCAGATACATTTCTTCATCACTGCCTTAGTTCCAAAACTTGTCCAGGTACCCACATACGTTCTATTAAAGTATCCATCGGCTATATCGAAACTTGTATCAAGAAAACCCTTTTTACTTTTTTTGTCTAAGTAGTAAAAGCATTCAAATACACCTTTAAAGGATCCAACACCTTTTTGCTTCTTGTCTTCGCTAATATTGTACTCGGCAAACAAGTTTCCCGAATTCTCATTCGCAAATTCTTCATTAGGAGATGACTCAAACGCTCTTAACAGTTTTATCTGTCCATTGAAGTCACAGATGTTGCCATTTACATTTGACTTGCCTGTTACATGGTACATAAAATTATCTTTTGTGTCTTTTGTCACTTTACTAATGACGATTCTAATGCGCTTGCAATCAAGTCCTATAACTCCATTTTGCTGATCGTCTACTGTTGCCCAGATTGCAGTCAAGTCAAAACCAGCAAGATTTTGTAAAGTGTTTTCTCCTCGATGTCTTGTTCTTAATTCTAGATATTCGTTGCTGAAGTCCGTCTGCTTGGGGTCGAAGTTCTCGCACAGATGTCCATTGTAGTAAGGGTCAAAATGAGCCTTGTGTTCCTTTGGCAGTTTACACCAGTTTGAATCACAGTATCCACGAGCAGCTATCTGCCCATTGACGCTTATAAATGTCGTCAGGATAATGAGTATCGTTAGTCCAAATTGTTTCATAGAAATTGCTGCCAACATCCGGCTATCAGCAATTGAAGATATTTCAATTCCCTCTGCTCACCAAATTTGAACAATCATTCTGCCTGTGGTCGGTATTGTTGTTCTTCCAATTCAAACACGTAGCGGTAAAAAACTCAATTCCGTTTTCCACGCGGTGACAACACCGACAAGAGGCAAAAACTCATTGTCGAATAGTTGATATTCTCATTTGTCCAAGTTGCCCATCTTCTTCGAGCTTTGTTGAAAACTCGTAACCACTTCTATAGCCTGGCTTGTTTAGAATTGTCATAACTATAGTAGTAAGAATTTTTTTCTTCGGATAGAAAGAGAATGTTACTTCAAAATCTCGGATACTGTCCGATTGATTGTAGCATTGGCAGTTGACTTTCTTAGTTCCAAGAGTGTCGGTCGAATCGAAACCCCAGTCGTTCAAATGAGTAAGGGGTGTCCCTTTAAAAATTTTGCTGTCTATCTTAAGTCCCACTTGTTCTTTGTTATGCAAGTAGTCCCCGTAACTACTTTTAATTTCTTGGGACTGCTTTAAGTAAACAATCATATTCTCAGTCCCCTTGCAAAGCAGGTCATTGTCCACGACCGAAAAAGTCTCTGTCGGTAGAATAGCACTTCTACACGAAACCAAAAGAATAATTAAAAGTAGTCCGCGTGTCATTTGAAGTTATTACCACCAACATCCGGCTATCAACAATTGAAGATATTTCAATCCCCTCTCCCCACCAAATCATTCAGCTTATGGCCGTGCTGCTACCGATCACAACTCGTCACTGCATAAGAAGACAACACAGAATTATTACTCTTACCCGGCCAGGGATGGAGGCATTTGTTTGAGCCTGCCTGCGCGTAGCCGCCTCGGCAAAGACAGGCCCAACATGGAAAGCGCGCGTGGTGGCGAGTGCCGACAGCCCGGCCGAAGCAGCGCTGGCCATAGCGCAGGTGATGAGGGGCCGCCACAAATTCACATCGAACTCAAAACAACGATCCATCATGTCATTTGGCTTTCGCCTTATTAATTCCTTAACTTGATGGGATAAACCTTCTCCTATGGCAACCTATCAACTCAACATCAATGGCCAAAACCAGGATGTAGAGGCCGCGCCCGAAACACCCTTGCTGTGGGTGCTGCGCGACAACCTCGATCTCACCGGCACCAAATTCGGATGTGGCAAAGCGCTGTGTGGCGCCTGCACCGTTCACCTCGATGGCAATCCCGTACGGTCATGCTCCACTCCTGTGTCAACTGTTGGAACAAAAAAAGTAACAACCATTGAAGGCGTTTCAGGCGAAGGTCTTCATCCTGTGCAACAAGCATGGATGGACGAGAATGTTCCGCAATGTGGCTATTGCCAAACCGGCCAGATCATGTCGGCCATTGCGTTGATTGCAAAAAATCCAAACCCCAGCGATAGCGACATTGACGCGTTTATGTCGGGCAACATTTGCCGCTGTGGCACTTATGAAAGAATTCGCAAAGCAATTAAACGGGCTGCCGCCACCACCAAATGAAAACGGAAACCTACGAACATAAAATTTTCAAAGTTTCGCGTAGAGACTTTTTGAAAACCACTTCGGTGAGCATGAGCGGTTTGTTGCTGGGCATTCAATTCAGTTGCACCGATACGTCAAAGCAATTGACCGGCAATCCATCGGCTGTCTTTTCGCCTAACTTATTCATCAGCATCAATGGCCTTGGTGATGTAACGTTAATTGCACATCGCTCTGAAATGGGCACGGGCATACGCACGAGTCTGCCGTTGATCATGGCCGATGAACTTGAAGCCGACTGGAATCGCGTGAAAGTAGAACAAGCCGTGGGCGATGAAAAATACGGTGATCAAAACACCGATGGTTCTTACAGTGTGAGAATGTTTTTTACACCATTAAGAAAAGCGGGCGCCACTGTTCGCTTAATGCTAGAACAGGCTGCCGCCAAAGAATGGAACGTGCCGGTTACAGAATGTAAAGCTGTGAACCACGAAGTGGTGCATACGTCCGGCAAAGCATTTGGATTCGGATACCTCGCAGAGAAAGCAGGCGCACTTCCGATACCCGATGAAAAAACGGTAACACTAAAAGATCCCAAAGATTTTAAATACATCACCAAACAAAGTTCTATTGTCGATTTAAAAGATATCGTTACCGGCAAGGCAAAGTTTGGTTACGACAACAGACTTCCTAACACAAAATTTGCAGTGATCAAACGCAACCCCGAAGCAGGTGCAGCTCTCAAGGCATTTAGTATGGATGCTGCGATGAAAGTGCCGGGCGTGATCAAAGTATTTAAGCTGGAAGCTCCGGGCTTTCCGACCAACTTCAACAAACCATTGGGTGGAGTTGCTGTTGTGGCTGAAAACACATGGGCCGCGATAAAAGGCCGCGATGCCTTAGAAGTGAACTGGGAAAAAGGAATCAATGCCGATTATGATTCGCTCACATACAATGCCGACATGGCCAAGCGTGTGAAGACCAAAGGAAAAGTAAGACGTGAGAATGGAAAAGTAGATCAGGCCTTTACCCAATCAAAAAAAATAATTGAAGCTGAATATAGCGTGCCATTGATTTCACATTCACCAATGGAAACGCCTTGTGCGTTGGCGCACGTGCACGACAATGTTTGCGAAGTGTGGGCGCCTGTGCAAGATCCGCAAGGAGTGAGAAAATCATTGGCCGCTGCGTTGGGTATGGAAGAAAAAGCAGTTACCGTGAACGTCACGTTATTGGGCGGTGCATTTGGTCGCAAATCAAAACCAGACTTTGTAGTAGAAGCAGCGCTCATTTCAAAAGAGATGGATTCGCCTGTAAAAATTTTGTGGACGCGCGAAGATGATATTCAACATGACTTCTATCATTTCCCTTCTGCTCAATATTTAAAAGTGGGCATTGATGACAACAACAAGGTAAACGCATGGCTGCATCGCTCTACCTTCCCACCGATTGGCGGCACGGCTGACCCTAAAGCAGCTCAGCCCAGCGGTGCGGAACTAAGTATGGGTATGGTAGATTTACCGTACGCGATTGATAACATTAGTTGCGAGTCGCAAGACTCGAAAGCAAAAATCAGAATCGGATGGCTGCGATCGGTGGCCAACATTCATCATGCGTTTGCTGTAGGCAGCACCGTAGATGAGATTGCACACGCACGAGGTGTTGACCCGGTTCAAAACCTGCTGGACATGCTTGGTGAAGATCGGATACTTGATTCGAAAACATTGGGTGGCGAATTCTGGAACTACAATGAGAAACCCGAAGACTATCCGTGGAACACCGCTCGCTTGCGCAAAGTAATTGAGACTGCAAAGGAGAAATCCAATTGGGGAAAAAGTCTGCCAAAAGGAAGCGGCCAGGGAATTTCTGTGCACCGTAGTTTTCTTACCTATGTGGCGTGTGTGGTGGAAGTCACCGTGGATGAGAACAACAAAATCAAAATTCCAAAAGTAGACTATGTTGTGGATTGCGGAATTGCCGTAAACCCCGAGCGCATCAAATCACAATTTGAAGGAGGTGCTTCGTTTGCAACGAGTCTGGCGCTGAAGAGCGAGATCACTGTAAAGAATGGCGCGGTGGAGCAACACAACTTCAATGATTATGGTGTAGCGAGAATGTCGGACGCGCCTCTTGAAACAGCGGTACATATTATAGAGAGCAGCGAAAAGCCTACAGGTGTTGGCGAACCACCGATTCCGCCATTCATCCCCGCGTTGTGCAACGCCATCTATGCAGCTACCGGAAAACGAATCAAGCAATTGCCGATTAAGTTGGCGTAAATATCAAGCTTGCGGCTGGAGGCAACTCTGATCACAAGCATTTCTCAAGCATGTTTCTAAAAACTGCCGATGCATCAAAAATAATCGCTGTGTTGCAAACGCGGTTAAACCTAACCTTCGTTGATGATAGTCAAGAAGCTAATCTTTGTTACGTGAACAGCGAAGAAGTTCGCCCTGAGTTCAAACAAGCATTCAGCGGCAAAGACATTGACAACTACATCACCGGATTTTTACACTCTAAAAATCTCTCTAAAAGTAATCGGGAATTCACGCCACAAGACTTTCCTTATCCGGAAGATGACGCTGCGTTTTGGAAGTTGGTAACAATCGGTCAAAAGATCATTAGGTCATCACAATCTACTTAATTTCTTGCTCCTTCTTCCTGAATTGTGAAAACACATTGTCAAATGTGATCATGGCCCACAATACGTTGGAATGATCTTCAGCTGTGCCGGTTGGACGTGCCTGGTATAAGTACATGTAGCCGAGGCTGAACTTTACATTCTTTGCCAGTTCGTAGCCAAAGCCTGCATACAATCTGTTTTGATTAAAAGCTGGGGAGGCTTTTTTGCGGGGATCAAATTCGAGGAACACTTCGTCATAGACAATTGCGCTTAGTAGCCGTTCGTCTTTTCCGATTTTCTTTAACGGTCTTTCAAATCGCGCGCGATATCGCACCCGAAAGTTTCCGATGTATTCATCGGGTGTGAACAAATCACGAAAGCGATATTCCAAACTGTAGCGATTGGCGTAATTAATTTTTTTAAACCGATGGATGTGCTCCACCATCACTGCCCATCGAAACTCATTCACGCCTCTGTTCCCCAACTCGGTAGACTGCGGAAAAAGCGCGATGGTATTGAAATAACAAAAAGGTGTAAGAGAAATTTTTAAATCTTTGGTCGGCTGGTAATGCAGCCACGCCCAATAGCTGGTGAGCTGATGATGCTTAAAAATATTCAGCTTGTCTTCTGCATCATTCTGCGTGCGCAATTGCCAAAACAATTCCCACTTTAACTTATCAGTAATCCGATCCTGAATGATCGTTCGGCTCCAAAAGTTATTGTGATGGTAGTGCGTTTGCGCCTGGGCCATTGAGGCACTCGCAAGAACTAAAAGAAAAATCAGGCGTCTCATGATCAATACTTTTCAATCATGTCCAACGCTTCTTCTTCAATATCCTGCGGCTTCGCGTTGTATTGTATCTTTCTGTCACCCGCAAGAAGAATGACCAATCCCAACACGGTACAAATCGCCATCACTGCTGTCATGGGTATAGCACTCTGCGCATTTAAGAATCCCACCATGGCTGCTGCGAACGCACCGAGCCCCATTTGAATGGCACCCATTAAGGCCGAAGCACTGCCGGCTTCTTTCGTAAACGGTGCCATGGATAGAGCAGCAGAGTTCGGAAAACTAAAACCCTGACAACTGAGAAATAAAAAGATGAGGAAGATGGTGCCTATCAAACCGAGCACATCAAATATAGTTCCGGTCACCAACGCAATTCCAAATATGGTTTGAAGAACCAAAATGGTCTTCATTAACTGCTCGCTCTTAAAACTGCGCAACAGCAAATTATTCAACTGACTGCTGGTGATGAGACCGGCAGCGATCAACGCAAATATCCAACCATATTGTTGTTCGGTAACGCCATACAATTTCATAAATACAAAAGGCGAACCGGAGAGGTACGCGAACAATCCTGCTGAAGCGATTCCGCCAGAAAACGAATACGTATAAAATTGCGGATGCTTCAACACGCCCCAAAAACTTGTGAGAATGGGCCTGGGCTTAAGTGAAAATGTTGGGTCAGCTGCTTTGCTTTCGGGCAACCAAAATACAACCGACAATAATATAAGAGCGGCTAATGCCGTCAACACAACAAACACATAGTTCCAACCAAACAACGCGATCACGTAACTACCTACTGTAGGTGCGAGAATAGGTGAGATACCCAACACTAAAATCAGCAATGAAAATATTTTTGCATTTTCATCCACCGGAAATAAGTCACGGACAATAGCGCGTGGTGCTACCATACCCACACATCCGCCCAAGGCTTGCAGAAAACGAAAAGCAATTAATGTTTCAATGGTGGATGATAACGCACAACCGATAGAAGCCGCCAGATACAAAAGCAAACCAATGATCAGCACGATTCTTCGGCCAAAACGATCCAACAATGGGCCGCACAACATTTGGCCAAAGCATACGCCCACAAAAAAACTGGCGAGTGAATAGGAGACGGCATCCACAGTGGTGTGCAGGTCATCCGCAATGGCAGGGAAGCCCGGTAAGTACATGTCGATGGAGAACGGTCCGATGGCGGATAGTAATCCTAAAATTAAAATGGTGACAAATCGGTTTCTGTTCTCCATATTTTCAAGACGAAGTGCGAAGGTAGTTCAAATGAGTTTGTCGGCAATTGTTTTTTACAATGTCGATTGTTTAAAATCGCTTTCTTTCCATCCATTAAATAAAAAAACAGGCTTGGTAACGGTTGCGGTATTTTTGATCTTTACATATAGGGATATTTCCAACAAGCCTTCATAACAACTACCTTGGTATCATTTGAATTGAGAGAAAATTATCTGTTAGTCTTTGGACTGGGCAAGCGCGATAATTTTTCCGAAATGGCGGAAGCCTCCGCAGCTATCTACGAAAAGGTGAAGGAAACCAAAAGCAAGAAATTACTTGTCGATTATCGCCAGCTTGAGATCAACTTGTCCATGACGCAGGCCTTTAATGTGGTGAGGAAGTACGAAACGAGCATGCCCGATCTGGCCAGTGTTGCCATTGCATGTGTGTTTAGCGAAGACGGTTTAGCGTTTGGCAACTATTGGAAGGACATCGCGCGAAAGCGCGGCTTTGACATCGTCATATTCAACGACATTGCATCAGCTGAAGAATGGCTGCTAAAAGTAAATCCGAACAAGTAAAAAGTTCTTCTCTTAAAAATACGAAGAGAAACCAAATTGAAATCCGGCTGTGCGCGAAGCGGGGTTGCCGAGAATATCGGTGTTCTTGTTGTACCGATAGTTCAGTCTGATCACGGTTCTGGAAGACGGACGCCAACTCAAGCCCGGCACGATGGAAACAAAATCTTCTCGGATGTTTCCGCCTGTTTCATCAAACTTACCAACATTCCAGTCTACATATTCAAAACGACAAACTGCATTTACCACCGACTTTTCAAAACCAAAAATATTTTTCTTCATTACAGGCTGCACAAAGTCAATGAAGCCACCGGCCTGCTTCCTGCCGTACTGTTGGGTGTAGGTCTCGGCCACGTCTACTTTTACAAACGCCCACTCAGTAGTGATGTAGGTTTTCGTCACGGGCAACACTGTGTTGAAATCAACGGCCCACGTATCCACTCTTCGCTTTTTATCCAGCACCAATCCATCGTTCTGAAATTTATTATAGACACCGCCCATATAGGAAAGTCCCAACTCTCCTACCCTACGATTTCGTAACGCGACTTTAGTAGTTACCAACGGCACGCCATTAAAACTTTCTTCAAAGCGATCGCGATTTAATTTCGATGCCGGCAAAAACGTCTTGTTCTGTGCATTCGAAATGATTTGATCATCAAACCCATTCGTGAGATAAAATTCATAGGCATACACCCAATCGTTGCTGTACTTTTTTCCATAGAGTCCAAAGCCAACATTGCTCCACGTGGCAGGAAGAAGTTGTGTAGCGGAGAAGGGACGATCAACAAACTCCCATTTCGGTCCGTCATGATTTTGATTGAACGCACCAATCGGATTCATCACCACACCGCCTCTGAAATTCAGCAACGGATGAAATTCAACATCCACGGATGCAAACTCAATGTTGATTTCTTTCGTGCCATCTTCAAATTCAATCTCCGACAAAAATTTTATGCGTCTTGAAATTCCTGACGCCACAAATAGTGTGAGTCGCTTCATTTGAAATTGATGCCCTTCCGTAACACCATCGGTGCCGAGGTGCTGCCAGTTGGCTTCCACATAGCCGCCCAATGCAACCGGCACTTTTCCAACGGAAAGAAAAGGACGATTGTAAATGGCGTCCATGTTCAGCAGAAACTTAGTAGTGTCTTTTGCAGTCCGCCTGAGCAATGTTGAATCAATCTGACCTTCGGCAGAAAAGAAAATAATCAGGGCACTTGCTATGGTAAAAAATCTTTTCATGCGTGACGAAGGTCAATTAAAATCTTATCGCCCTGTATAACAACCGGAAAAGAACGAAGATTCTGTTCGGCCGGTCCGTGACTCACCACTCCTTTATTATTGAATTCACTTCCGTGACTGGGACATTGCAGGTGATCACCCGATGCCTGCAGCTCTGCTCCCTGATGTGAACACTTCATCCACAACGCGCTGTATTCGTTTTCGGAAAATCGATAAACATAAATTGGGAACTCCAACTTCTCTTGCTGCACGATAATGTATTGTCGAATGATGGGCTGATCCTTTTTCAAATAAGTAAATTCAGATTTCAAGACGGAAAGGCCATCAGGTTCAATTACTCCACTTACATAGTGAGTAGCTTGACAGCCGGATAGCACGCCAGGCGTCAGCGCTGCACTCATGCATAAGAAACAACTCTGCTTTATAAATCTTCTTCTGTTCATCGATTATAAACTTTCTAAAAAACGAATTAGATTTTCTTTTTTATCCTGTGACAACACCTTAAAATCTTCCTTACTTAAATTTGCTTCCCCTCCATGCAGAAGAATTGCTTCTTCAATACTTCGTGCTCTGCCATCGTGTAATAAATAATATTCACCACCCTGCGAATTTTTTGAAAGGCCCAAGCCCCAAAGCGCAGGTGTTTTCCACTCCGAAGTTTTTGCAGAACCTTCTGTGTATCCATCATCGAGGCCATTGCCCATATCGTGCAACAAAAAATCCGTGTAGGGATAAAATGTCTTGTTGGAAAGCGCAGCAATGGGAGAACTTCCCGTTTTCATTTCCGGGCGATGGCATTTGCCACAACCGATCTCTAAAAATAATTGCTTGCCATTCAACACTTCATTTTGATTCCGTGAAATAGGCACCTTCAATGTTTTTAAATAAACAACAACGTCATGTATGTCCTGATTCGAAATCTCCGGGTCTATCTCCAGGCCCGAGTGCGTGTCGATGGGTTCGTAAGAGGATGCAACACCAATATCCTGGTTATAAGCAGTTGCTGTTTGTTGCAACAGATCATAGGTGGCACCTTTCTTTCCAAACCTTCCGATATACTTTCCATTACTCGAAATACTTTCAGAGCGAGGAGTCACATAACTCTTAAGCTCAATCCAATTCGGTACTCCGCTAATGCCATCACCATCGGCATCGTCAGGATCGGCCCACGCCAGGATGTCTGCATCGCTCACTGCATCGAGAAAACCCAAACCTGTGTTGGCGGGTGGCGTAAATTTTGAAAAGGTTGCGCCTGCCGGAATTTGTTCGGGCACAAACCCATGCACCGCGCGATGTTGTAATTGCGGACCGCCCATCTTTAAAAACTGATTGCCGCTTGCATTGCTTTGTCCAAATCGTGTAAGCGTTGTGAACGGATGACCTTTGCCATCGCCTGCATGACAACTGCCGCACGATGTCGCTACAAACAAAGGCCCGAGTCCATTGGCAGTGGTGAATATCTGGTTGTTGAAAGCAGCATCGCCCCGCAAAAATTGCAAATGTTCATTCTCTGTAAGGCCTTCGACCGGTCCATCCAAAATAGAGTCAGCTTTAGGTGCCACTGGCTCGAATAATTCGCAAGCCGTGAGAAACAGTGCAACACTCATGAACACACCAGCTATTGTAAGAAATCTGCTCATTCCAAATATTAAGATAGGCAAAATTAAAATGTTAGACGACTCTAACAAATTTATTTTAGGCGATTAATTTGAAAATGCTATTTTTAGACTCAATTACTGAACATGGGATCGCTCACCGAGGAAAACTACATCAAGTCCATTTACTCGCTATCGCAGGCTACGGGCGAAGTCATTGTTTCAGAATTGGCAAAAAAGCTGGACGTCAAGCAGCCGTCAGTAAACAGCATGATGAAGAAACTGGCTGCCAAAAAAATTGTATCGTATGCTCCGTACAAGGGCATTCGTTTAACGGAAAAGGGAAAGAAAGAAGCGCTGTTCATCATTCGCAGGCACCGGCTTGCTGAATTATTTCTGGTGAAAGTGATGGACCTTGGCTGGGAAGAAGTGCATGATATTGCCGAGCAATTGGAGCACGTTGATTCAAAACGATTTTACGACCGCATCGATGAGATGTTGGGCAAGCCAAGATTTGATCCGCACGGAGAGCCTATTCCGGATGCCACCGGAAAAATTTCAGACGACAACCGCATCACATTGAAATACGCGAAAGAAGGAACCACCGTAAAAATTGTTGGCGTAACTGATGACAAAAAATCTTTCCTGGACCACCTGAACTCCAAAGGCCTGAACATTGGAGAGAAAATAACGATCAAACGAAAGGAAGCCTATGATGGCTCCATCGTGCTGATGAATAAATCGAAAGTTGAGCTGATGCTCACGCACCAGGTGGCTGAAAGAATCTTAGTGGAAGTGTAAACTACTTCTCGAGAATCATCGTAACACCTTGCCCGCCCGCGGCACAGATCGAAATAAAACCACGACCCGAACCTTTTTGATGTAATAACTTTGCCATGGTGGCGATCACACGTCCGCCCGTAGCTGCAAATGGATGCGCTGCCGCCAAACTACTTCCCTTCACGTTTAATTTATTGCGATCAACGGTACCCAACGCTTTATCAAATCCGAACGCCTTCATCAACTCTGCGCTTTCCCAGATTTTAAGTGTTGCCAGCACCTGCGCAGCAAACGCTTCATGAATTTCGTAATAATCAAAATCCTGTAACGACAAGTTTGCTTTCTTTAACATCCGCGTAGCAGCATAGACCGGAGCTAATAATAAATTTTGTTTTTGCTGCACGTATTCAATGGCCGCCACTTCTACATGGGCGATGTAAGCCAGCACGGGCAGGTTGTGGGCACGCGCCCATTCTTCGCTCGCCAACAGTATGCACGATGCGCCATCGGTGAACGGAGTTGAGTTTCCTGCGGTAAGCGTTCCGTTTATCTTGTCAAATGCAGGTTTTAATTTCGCCAGCTTTTCCAGACTTGAATCCTTGCGGAAATTATTATCACGATCTAAACCTAAATAAGGAGTGAGCATGTCGTTGAAGAAGCCTTCTTCATAAGCCTTTGCCATCTTTTGATGGCTGCTCAATGCAAACGCGTCCTGCTCTTCTCGTGTGATACCAAAATACTTTGCCGTGATTTCCGTGTGGCCTCCCATCGATAATCCCGTGCGAGGTTCGTCAATACCCGGAGCAACGGGCACCAAATGTTTAAATCTGATTTTTGAAAACTGCTTCAATCGTGCTCCTAACGTTTTTGCACGTCTCGCCTCCAATAAAATTTTTCGAAGCGGTTCGCTGATCACAATGGGCACACTACTCGTTGAGTCTGTTCCACCCGCAATTCCTACCTCAATCTGACCCAATGCTATTTTATTCCCGATGTAAGCTGCCGCTTCTATCCCGGTATCGCATGCCTGCTGAAGATCACATGCCGGTGTAGCGGGATCGAGTGAAGTTCCGAGCACGCATTCGCGCATCAAGTTAAACTCACGACTGTGTTTAATTACGGCACCGCCTGCTACTTCGCCAAGCAATTGTCCTTGCAGATGATATTTATCAATCAATCCGTTGAGAGCCGCGATCATCATATCCTGATTACTGGCGTTGGTATAATTCGTATTGTGCCGTGCAAATGGAATGCGATTGTATCCAACAATGGCAACTCTTTTAGCAGATGTATTCATGCGAGATGGTGTTAAGTGTTATCTTAAAGGTAAGTACGGTGGCAGTAAATAAAAAAGGAGCGATAATTAATCGCTCCACGTTACGGTTAACCAATAAAACAACTAAAGAGTTTCCTTGGTGCTACCACATTTCAACATGCGTTGACCCATGTATGGATTGATGATTTCCTTTGTATCGCTAAGCCAGTTTGCTCCATCACCATTCTTTGCCATCGGGCAAAACTGGTAATAGAGTTCAGACTCATTCGGATGATACGCTTTTGTTAACGCATACATTCCTTCACTTACTTTTGCATAACCTACACGCGCCTCTTCAATATCTGCGCTTTCTTTAATGCTCTTCAATCCATCATTCAAGATTGCCAGTTGAGCGTGATAAAAATCCATTTGTTCACCCGCTAATTTAGACATATCAAATTTGGCAATTGTCTCTGCCAACTTAGTAGCTGTCTTCTTTACACCCTCCTGATTATCCTCAATTAACGATTTGTTTAAAGAAAAGTAATCGGCAAGGAATCCATTGAATTGCGATTTAACCGAGGCATCAACATTTTCGAATGTTTTTATTTCGGTTACCGGAGCAGCGACCGCTTCTGCTTCCATGTGATCGTGGTTATCGCCACTTTCAGTTGTTTCCGTTTTTTGGCCGGAGCAAGCACTTGCTACTACTGCAATGGCGATAATTGATTTTAAAAATGATTGTTTAGTTTTCATATAGAATTATTGTTTTAAGTTCAACTGATTTTACTTTCCGTGATGATGATCGGCTGCCATCAGGTTTCCGCCTCTCTTCAGCACCAGCTCGCTGTACAAAAGATAAGCGCCAGAGATGACAATAATTTCCCTCTCACTTATACCTTCTGTTATTTCCACTTTATCAAAATTTTCAAGGCCTGTCTTTACCATGCGTGGTCGAAACGCACCATCTTCGTTCAGCACCCACACGTGACTTCCATTGGCATCGCGCACCACCGCGTCTGGTGGAAGCGCTATTGCCTTCTTCCCGGAGTGAGCAAGAATAACGGTGGCTTGCATTCCGGGAATAAATTTATTTTCGCGATTGGGCAAAGTAGCTCGCATCGTTATGATCTGAGATCCATTCCGATATTCAGGACTTAGAAACGTAACGCGCGCTTCCTGCGGAATATTTTCAAACCCATTGACCAGCACTTTAACAACATCTCCAACTTTCACAAGATTTGTTTCGGTCGAATAAAGATCCCCCTCCACCCAAATCTGATCAAGTCTTTCAATTCGAAACAATGAGTTGCCCTCTGATACATACTGCCCTTCGGCAACATCAATTTTAGAAATCACACCTGATGCCGGAGCCAAAAAAGAAATTTTGGAATCGACCTTCTTTTCGCGTACTAACTTGTTCACTTGCTGCTGATCCATACCAAACAGCAGTAATTTCTTTGCAGCCGATTTGACAAACGACTCATATCTGGTGTCATTAAGTTCTTCATATTGTCGAATGGCCAAAAGATACTCTTGCTGTAATGTGATCAAAGGCTCGCTATACAGCTCATAAAGCAGCTGGCCTTTGACCACGCGCTGCCCAACTTCTTTGAAATAAAGTTTTTCAATTCTACCCTGTGCGCGACTGCTGATCACTTCCGTTTGATCTTCATTGACGGAGAGTTTGCCGGTTATCAAGGTGTTCTCCCCGATGTCTTCAAGGCGTGTGAGCGTAGTTGTAATGTTGGCCAACCTGATTTGACTTTCATTCAACATAATAGCATTGTCTTGATTTTTCGAACTACTCTTTTTCACAAGCGTCATTCCACACACAGGACAATTGCCGGGTTTGTCCTGAATGATTTGAGGATGCATCGAACACGTATACGGAACTACCGCTTGATGATCGGCATGTTCGTGCTTTCGTTCGCATTGAAAAAAGCCAACGGCAACAACCGCGAGTAATAAAATAATAATGTGCTTTCTCATTAGATCTTAACTTTTATAAAGCTTTCACTGTCCATCATAAACTGTGCATTGTAAGCAATGCTGTCTGTTGATTCGAGTCCGGTCACTCCGGTCCAATCATAAGACTTCTTGAACACGACAACTGATTTTGGCCTAAAAATACCTTGTCTTTTTATAAATACGACCTGCTTAGTACCGAGATCAAGTACAGCCGACTGCGGAATCCAGATTGATTTTGACGAAGGTTTATTAAATGACGCATTCACCAATTGCCCTACTCTATATTGATTGTAACTGTTCTTCAGATAAACTCTTACTTTCACGAAAGATTCTCCATTTGCAAAAAACGGTTGAACAAAATCCAATTTAGCTTCAGCGGATTCTGACTCGTTCATTTCTATTGTAACCGGATAGTTGACTTTGAGTGCTGATGCCTCTTTCTGGGGTACATCAAACTCTGCCCACACATTTTCTGTGTTCACGATTTTGAAAATAGATTCACCTGCATTCAGGTACATTCCCGCGCGAGTTTGAAGTTCAGATTTCTCTGTTGAATAGGATTCCTTTTCCGATGACTTTTCCGATGACTCTCCCATACCACCACTCTTCGAAGAAGCCGATGTTTCACTTCCGTTTCTTGTCTCCATCACGTATCCGTCAACCGGGCTGTAGACAGCAAATGAATATGACTCTTTCCCGCTGGTTATCAATTCACTGATTTGAGAATCGCTTACTCCAAGCAGTTTGAGTTTATCTTTTGCTTTCTCAATGAGTGCAGCATTATCGCCATCAGACTTTAGCAGATACAAAAGTTCACGTTGTGCTGTAGCAAGATCAGGACTATAGATTTCCAAAATCTTTTGCCCTTTTCTAACCGACTGAAAATTATATCTGACAAAAAGTTTTTCAATCCGACCCGAAAAGCGAATCGGTACTTCTGCAAATCTGCGCGTATCGTATGCAATGGTGCCATTTATCTTACTGATTACATCTACCGACTTTTCAACAGGCAGTATTGTTTTGATTGAACTGACCACCATCGCATTGGTTGGCTTTAACAAGTAACTCAACTCCGCAGTGATCTTAACTTCTTCTCCCGGTTGTCCCTTACGCACCAAGTCCATCCCGCAGATCGGACATGATCCCGGTTTATCCTGAATAACAGTAGGGTGCATGGGACACGTGTATTGATCATGTGTGGCATGCTCGTTCTGGTTATTGCAAGAGACAACGATCAAGGCAATCAACACGAAAAGCGCTATGATTTTGATATGTTGAGTCTTCATGCTATTGTTCCAATTGATTTTCATAGTTCACAATCATTTCATAATACTTCTGAACCGTCTCCAGATATTGCATCTGTGTCGCGTTCAATGTCTCCCACGCATCAATCACCATCGGCAGCTCCTCCTTGTTTTCCTCATAGGCCAGCATGATCGTTTCATAATTTCTTCTCAACGCTGGCACAATTCTCTTTTCGTAATTTTCAATCTGTTTGCTCAACGTATTGATCTCATTGATCATACTTGCCGACATGCCTTGTAATTCATTCAGCAATGCACTACGCTCGCTCTTCATCGACTGAATTTCCATATTCATTCCTTGCGCATTGGCTTTGTACATTCTGGCCGACCACGGAGCAATGGGAATAGAAATCATTCCTAGCAACATAAATTGATTGGGCATCCCTGGACCACGCGCGATCATGTGGTTAAAACTCAAATTGAAATCGGGTTTCAATTGATAATTCTCCAACACCTGATTGAGTTTCATGACCTGAATGCTTTTGTCAATTCTACGAATATCACTTCGGTTGCGAACAAACACCGTGGTGTCAATCGAATCAGCAGGTCGTGTGACCCGCGTGGTTGTGTCAATGGCATATCGAAGATCGTTCGGAATGTTCATCAATTGATTGAGAAGTATGTTCTTCTGAGCAATCTGATTGTCATTCATCAATATCATGTTGCGAACTTCTTGCAATCTTCCTTCCGCTTTATAAATATTATTGAGCTTCGATTGATTGTACGGATAACGGAGCTGTGCAATCTTCAACACCACGCTCATGATCCGTTCATTTTCCTGCAATACCTTTTTCTTTTGTTCCAGTACCATCCATTGGTAGTACGCTGCCTTCGCCTGCGATCTCAATTCATTAAACACGTAGGTTTCATTAGCTTCCTCAACGGCTGCCTTTGACGACAGGTAGTTTTGATTAGCTTTTAGCTTAGCGGGATTTGTAATTTTCTGTTGCACCGACAGCATGAACTGTCCTTTGTTTGCGGCTTCATCTACTTTCTTGTAGGGAAGCATCCAAAGTCCGCCTCCAACTTCGGGAGCCATCCAGCTTTTGCCGCCTTGCGCATACGCATTCATTGCTGCGGCCTTTGATCCGTAACTTTTCAACATCGGATTCTTCTCTTTGATCATGTACAAAATACTATCAAGAGAGACGCGCACTTGTCCGTTGGCAATTGTTGCAAGCGAAACAAAAACGGCAATGGACAGGATTCTAATGCTTGATTTCATGTATCTCGAGTTTTCCAAATTTTTGTAGTTCATATTCTTTCGTCATCAAAAAGATAAGTGGCGTCACTAATAAAATGTGAGTGGAAGACGTGAGTACACCACCGATCATGGGCAACACGATGGGCTGCATCACATCGCTGCCTACCCCGGTTGACCACAGCACGGGAATAAGTCCGAATAATGCCACTGACACTGTCATTAATTTTGGCCGAAGGCGCCTTGCTGCACCAGCAATCACATATTCGCGCAGATCTTCTTTCGTAATGGTATCGCGCGAGTTGCCTTTGAGATGAACCAACTGTTGCATGGCATCATTCAGATAAATCACCATCACCACCCCTGTTTCAACAGCAATACCAAACAGCGCAATGAACCCAACTGCAACCGCTACCGACAACGGAACACCGTAGAAGTAGAGAAGATATGCCCCGCCAATAAGTGCAAATGGCACAGTGATCAGACTCAGAAATGCTTCGCGAATGGATTTGAATGCTAGGTAAAGCGAAAGAAAAATAATCAACAGCACAACCGGTGCAATGACTATGAGTGTGCGCTCACCGCGAATGAGGTTTTCATATTGTCCGCTCCATTCAATGAAGTAGCCACTTGGCAAGCCGGTTAATTGAGCATTGACTTTTTCAATTGCCTCCTTCACCGTGCTTCCAAGATCGCGATCGCGAACATTGAAAAGCACAGCACCACGAAGCATGGCGTTGTCAGAAGAAATCATGGGTGGTCCATTCTCAAATCGCACCTCAGCGACAGACGACAACGGAATAGTTCCTAATGAAGGCGTTGCAATAGGAATTCGTTTGATGCGATCAATGCTGTTGCGATAATCTTGCGGAAGTCGCACATTTATTGAAAATCGTTGACGGCCTTCAATTGTATTGGCAAATGGAACACCACCGATGGCTGTTTCCACCAGCATATTTACATCCTCAATCGACAACCCATATCTCCCGATTTTCTCGCGATCAATATCAATCAATAAATATTTTCCACCCGTAATAGGTTCCACATAAAGATCCTTCACGCCAGGAATTCCCTCCATCAGCGTTTTCACTTTTTCCGATACGGCATAGATGGTATCCAAATTTTGGCCGTGAACCTTAACACCTACATCGGTTCTGATGCCAGTCGCCAGCATGTTGATGCGGTTGATAATTGGTTGCGTCCATCCATTCACTACACCGGGTATTTGCAACTTCGCATCCAATTCATTGACGATATCTTTCTTGGTGACACCCGGCCTCCACTCTGATTTCGGTTTGAGCATGATGATCGTTTCAATCATGCTGATGGGAGAGTTATCGGTTGGCGTGTTTGCGCGGCCTGCCTTACCCAACACTTTATCAACTTCCGGAACGGACTTGATAATTTTATCTTGCACCTGAAGTATTCGTTTGATCTCGGAGTTTGAAACATCCGGCAATGTTACCGGCATAAATAAAATCGACTGCTCATCCAGTGGCGGCATAAATTCGCTACCCAAACTCATCAGCAAAGGCACACTCACTCCCAACGCCAAAAGATTAATGCCAATCGTGGTCTTTCTCCATTTCAAACAGGTGCGAATGATCGGTTCATAAATTCTTTCAAGTGTTCGTGTTAACGGGTTAGCCTGATCGTTTCGGAATTTTCCCTTCATGAACAATGAAATCATCACGGGCGCCAGCGTAATCACAAGCAGTGCATCTACGATGAGAATAAATGTTTTGGTATACGCCAACGGGTGAAACAACTTACCTTCCTGACCGGTGAGCATAAACACCGGCAAAAACGAGGTGATGATAATGATGGTGGAATAAAACACTCCACGCGAAACCTGCTTACTTGATTTCTCAATAATTGCTTCGCGTTCCTCATCCGGAATTTCCACGTAATCTTTCTTTCGGTTGAATATTCGATTCAGCATAGCGTTACGCGTTTAATTGTTTATTAAGTTCTTCTTGCCGGATCGCGAGGTTCCGGTAAGAATTTTCCACCATGATAATACCGTTGTCAACGATAACACCAATCGCCAGGGCAATACCCGTTAACGACATAATGTTAGATGTGATGCCAAATGCATTCAGTAAAATAAAACTGGACGCGATGGTGATGGGAATTTGAATAATAATGCTGATCGCGCTGCGCCAATGAAACAGAAAGAGAATGACAACCAGTGAAACAACGATCATCTCTTCAAGTAATGTTTCTTTAATGGACGAAACAGACTCCTCAATTAATCCGCTTCTGTCATACACGATATTAAATTTCATTCCCTCGGGCAAACCTTTTGCTACTTCACCCATCTTTGATTTCACAGCACGAATAACTTCATCCGCATTCTCGCCATAGCGCATCACAATGATTCCACCAACTGCTTCACCTTCGCCATTCAAATCAAAAATCCCAAGACGGGTTTCGCCTGTCATCTGCACGGTGGCCACATCCTTGATTCGGATGGGAGTTGTTCTCTCGGTCCGTAGAGCAATAGATTCAATGTCTTCAATCGATTTTAAGTAGCCCGTTGTTTTAATGATATAACCGATATCGCTCAATTCAAACTTACGCCCACCGGCTTCGTTGTTATTGGCACGAATGGATTGAATCACTTCCGGAATAGAGAGATTGTAATACGTAAGTTTATTGGGATCAATCGTGACCTCGTATTGTTTTTCAAATCCGCCAAAAGAAGCTACTTCACTTACACCCGCCACATTCTGCAAAGCAAACTTCACATACCAATCTTGTATGGCTCGTTGCTCTCCAAGATCCATTTCGGGCGCATCAAGTGTGTACCAAAGTATGTGGCCAACCCCTGTTCCATCGGGGCCGAGCGTGGGTGTTACGCCAGCGGGCAATAAGCTTACCGCTGAATTCAATCGCTCTAATACTCGCTGACGTGCCCAATAAATCTCAACATCATCCTGAAAAATTACATAGATGAAACTCATGCCAAACATGGAAGAGCCACGCACATATTTTACGTGTGGGAGTCCCTGCAGATTAGTGATCAATGGATACGTCACTTGGTCTTCCATGATCTGCGGACTGCGACCCATCCATTCCGTGAAAATGATCACTTGGTTTTCCGACAAGTCGGGTATCGCATCAATCTTACTGGATCGCACCGAATAAATGCCCCACGCAAAAAGACCTGCGGCACAGAGCAGCACGAAAAATTTATTGCGAAGCGAAATAGAAATTAATTGTTGAATCATAGCTGTAAAAAAGTTGAATAAGAGTTCGTTCTGAACTCAGAAAAAAAATAAAACAACAGGGCGATCTGAATAGAGATCGTCTGAACTTTCACAGCTAATAAATCAAATCAGGAAAGATTGAACGAGGACAGGAATGTCATGCTCAATTAAGGGTGGTTTGTACTGGGTAAATGTTGAAGACGTTTTGGAAACATCTTCTCCTTCGATCGTATAAAGAACAGGAAGGATAACCGCGATAAAGTTGTGAGAAGGCATTAATTCAGAAACAGCCTTTACTTCCGCAGCATTCTCTTTTCCCTTCACTTCAATACTCTTGTCTTCACAGCATCCGTTGCGTTTCACCTGCATCATCACACCTGAACAAGCTTTCTGTTCCATTTGGCAAGGCTCAGCTTTTACAAAAAGAGCAATGGATTGAACGTGGCCTGCACATACATGCAAATTGACCGTAACCCCAACGGAAGCAATCAGCACGAGGCCTGCCAGAAAAAGGGATACTATGGATCGGATCAATTTCATGAATAACAAACTTACAACTATTTTTTTAAACTTTTAAGTTGGGCCGCATGACGCTCGAATTAACGGAGGCGTCAGACAAAGGGTTATTCTATAATTATTGGAGAAACTTATATTGGAGAACTTACACTTTAACCAAAAGAAAGAGGCTGTCCCAAAGTATAATTCCTGTCAGGTTGGGCCTGGCGAACCGGTTGGTGTTCTTATTCGCCTTCCTTCCTCACATCGTCCCTTACAGGAGACGATGTGGGACGGAAAAATCTGTTTATCAAATCGCCTTCGACAGGCTCAGGCTGACATATGAAAGTAACTTTTAAAACAGCCTGTTCACTTAACGATGAGTCTCGTTATTACTTCGAGCTTGACTCGGCATGTTTTTTATAACTGTCGAGAATGGCTTGCCAGCCGCCTCTCTGCATGTCAATGGGATTTTCGTTTTCCGGATCAAAGGTTTCTACCACTTTAGTTCCGTTGCCGCTCTTTGAAAAAGAAATGCTCACCTTTCTTCCATCGGCAAGACCATACTCAATAAGTTTAAGAGGCTGCACATTAGAATACACACCTTCAAAATCAAAACTCACGCTACCGTCTTTGGCAGCCATAGTTGTTTTAAATTTTCCATTGGTGCGCAAATCATTCTCGGCATACGGTGCGTGCCAATCATCAGAAGCCTGACACCATTTGGTGATGTGCTTGGGTTCCGACCAAAATTTCCAGGCGTCTTCAATTGATACATTGACGATGGCTTCCACGGTAATCGCTGCTCTTTGTTTTGTTTCCATAAAATATCTTTTTGTTTTTCAGTTGTGCGTTGACTGTGCAAACATAGCACATGTGGCGTAACACACAGATGGGCAAAAGCGACTTTTAGCGGGCCAACTGCGACAAAATTACCTCTGCCCAAAATTTTTTAACTTTAATACAACTCCCAGAACTAAACCTTAAAAAATCAATCACCATGGAAGATTTACACATTAACTACATCGCCATCCTCGTGGCAACAGTTGCCAACTTTTTTCTTGGATTCATTTGGTACACGCCACTGTTCGGCAGGGCATGGGCTAAAGAAAACGGATTTGACACCAGCGTTAAACCCAAGCCGGGCGAATTGGCGAGAGGCATGATCATTATGGTGATCGGCAATTTCCTTATGGCCTATGTCTTTGCGCACAACAACGCAGCCTGGAGCTATGTGCCGGGCATGGAAAAAATGCCGGCAATTGGCACCATCCTCAACTCCGCAATTTTTACGTGGCTGGGTTTCTACCTGCCGGTAGATATTGGCATTGTAACGTGGGAAAGAAAATCATGGAAACTATTTGGCATCAACACTGGATATCATTTTATGATGCTATTAGTTGCTTCCATCATTTTAACCGTGATGTGATTTCAATTAGTAAGCTTCTTGCTTACTCGGAATATTGAAGCGTGTTAGGATGAAAGGTGCGCCAGCTGTGCCAGAATTCCTGATACGCATTTATCTTCTTTAACCGATCGGCTGTTGTTGATACACCCGAAAAATTATACGCATGCCCATCTGCCAAAAGTGAATCATTGCGAATACTAAAATTCAAATCTATTGAAGGTCGTTCAAATGCTACAAAGCTCTGCTCGTCTTTCGACAAGGCTATAAAAATTGGTTTGCCTCCAAGCTGATCATTAATAATGTGATTTACTTTCAGCGTATTCCAATCATACGCCTTGCTCTCGCTGCCAATCTGAATTCCAATCACCCATGATTTATCCTTCCATGATAAACTGTCGGTTCGGGTAAGGTCGCCCTTACTCTTGCCGCGCTCGTATCGACCTAACGTGTCGTATTTTGATTTGATCATCTCATCCAACTGCATGACCAACGCTTCAGGGTATAGTTCAAATAATTTATCCAGGCGCAATTGAAAAGACTCTACTTCAGGTAACACTTCGCCTTTCAGTGGTCCCGTAACCGCCTCGCCTGTTGCTTGCCTCCACCAGCTTTTGGTAGTCGCGTCTTCAAACATGGCATTAAAATGATCCATACCCACTAACCGAAAGTTTTCTGGTTTGCCTTTTACAAGGGGCTCAAACACACGGCCTGTGCGGCAAACACTACAATAAGTAATCATCATGGGTTTTCCTCCAATATCATCGCGCACCTGATGATGATACACAATAAAGCGAAGGGGGTACGCCTTCACTTCTCCATTGTACTCAACACCTACCACCATCGTACTATCTATCATCTTGTTTTCCGACTTCGGCTTCAATACAAGATGATCGGGCTGCTTAAACATCGCGTCTGCCGACATTTTGAAATTGAAAAAATAAATAGCCAGAATCGGGAAAATCAATGTAACAGCCGGCATCCATTTTCTTTTGCTCTCTGAAAAAACTTTACTGGCACCAATCGCCAACAGTAATCCAAAAAATATTCTGAGGAACCAACGATAGCTGTAAAGAAAATAAGCAAGATCCAGGCTGTTTATGTGTTGACTGCCGGGCATGGGCATGATGAAATACACGTTTGCGATTTCAAACAAGGTCAGGGCTATGGCTCCGATGTAAAATAATTTTTTCATTCTATGGATGAATTTATCTTCAGCTAATCTGTCGGCAATTTGATACAATCATTTGTATAAATCAAAATTGATATAACCTTCAGCGGCACGTCTCGGTCCGCGCTCCACATAAATATTTCTATCCTGTGGTGCCCATGTTCCGAGTCCATCTACATAGCGATTGAACATGCAAAATGCGGCCGCGATTAAAACCGTGTCGTGTATCTCGCGATCGGTTGCTCCCAGGCTCCTGGCTTTTTCTACTTGCTCGGTAGTTACATTCTTTCCACCCTTTTGAACACTGGCTGCAATCGCCAACAAAGACTTGAGCTTGTCAGAGATAGCTGTTGACTGATAATCCTTCTTTACCTGATCGATAAAGTCCATATCGCACTGCATATAATGCTGTGCTATGCCACCGTGTGCATTTTGGCAAAAGAAACAATCGTTCAATGACGAAACATAGGTAGCAATCAATTCGCGCTCTCCGCGCGTCAACGAGTTGTCACTTCTTAGCAAGGCTTCCGCCAATTCATTCAATGGTTTTGCTGTCTCCGGACGAAAAGCCATCGGACCTCTTATGCCGGGAAGTCCTTCGGGTAATTTTATGTGTGCCATATAATCGTTAATCGTTAATCGTTAATCGTTAATCGTTAATCGTTAATCGTTAATCGTTAATCGTTAATCAAAAAGAAATAAATTTTTCTACTTATTCGGTACAACATATCCCAGTGTGCTCATGCGTTTACCCATTTCATCATATGCTTTCGGATCGGTTGGCGTATAGCTGGCAAGTCCGTCCACGTAACGATTGAACATACTAAAGGTAGCCGCTATCAAAACGGCATCATGAATGTCGCGATCGTTGGCACCTTGCTTTCGTGCTTCGGCTACATCTTCCGCTGTTACATTCTTCCCATTCACCTGCACTTTGCCGGCAATATTTAGCAGTGCTTTCATTTTTGGTGAAACCGGTGCCGAGTTTACATCTTCAATTACACAATCCACCACATCGCGATTTAAGCCAAATAATTCGCGCGCAGCGGCAGCGTGGCTACTCATGCAAAACATACAATTGTTACGGGCAGACACATGAGTGGCAATCAATTCGCGCTCCGCTTCTGATAACGGAGAATTGTCTCCACGCAATAACACCTGAGCCAATTCATAAAGTGACTTACCTGTTTCTGGTCTGAACATCGCCAGACTGCGAATGCCCGGAACTCCTTCCGGTACTTCAATGTGTGCCATACTATGATCGCGTTATGTTTTTAGAAAAAGTCAGGATTAAAAACCCTATTAAAAAAACCATCGAGAACGTAAACAATGAATTTCCGTAACCCCCCAGCGTAGTCACTAGTGCTCCAACAAAGAATACCGCAGCTGCCGTAAAAAATCTGCCGATGTTAAAACAAATACCGGTTGCCGTTGCGCGAATCGCTACGGGAAATAATTGTGGTATATAAACTGACAACAAGCCCTGGCTAATGCCAAACATAAATGAGAGCAGGGCTATCTCAACAAGTGTTACCGTAGTGAATTCTGTATTGACTTTGAATAACAGAAATGACAGAATAAAACATCCGGCAAAACACATTTGCATAGCTCTCCTCGTTCCAAGCGCATTGGAAACCCAGCCTGATAAGAAACCTCCAGATAGTCCACCGATGCCAAGTAGCATCATGCTAAGTCCTCTTTCATTTTGACCATCTGCTCCGTGTAGCAAACTTTGCACCCATGTAGGTATCCATGAAAAGATTGCCCATAGGCCAATAAGCATACAACCGAAAATGATGGCTCCGTTCAATAAATCAACACGATGCTCACCTATTTTTATTTTATTCTCCTGAGGCAAATTGTGCGATGCCTTCCATTTCTCCGACTCTCGTAGCAGCCAAAAAGAAAGAAGACCTACTGTTAGTGGCAGGGCACCCATAATAAATCCTTGTCGCCAACTCAAAACAAAAAAATTTACTGCGCCAGATGAAAAGATACCAATAGGAAAACCAATCGAAAGAAAACCGATAAAGATGGCTCGTGTTTTCTCCGGCCATGTCTCCGACAACAATGTGGTGTTCATCACCAAAACTCCGCCCACTCCAAAGCCGCAGAAGAATTGAAAAACCAAAATCATTTCCCACGATGACGAAAAACCCTTCAACATGGTGAACAATCCGTACATACACACGGCCATCGCCAGCGATCGGGCCCTTCCAATTTTATCGCCAATCATTCCCCACACCAAACCGCCAATGGCCCAACCAATAAAATAAAGTCCATTGATGTAGGCACTTACTTCATTCAAACGACTTTGATCAACTACACCCAACAAGTCTTTGACTACCACGGGAAGGTAGACGGACATCAGCGTGGAAGCTGCACCACCAAGAATATTTCCCAACAAGCAAATAACAAACATTAACCAATGGTAGGCGTTGATTTTCTTGTTGTCAAGTAGTCTTGGAATGCCAACTTCAGTCATGGCTTGCCTTCAATGTTTCTTTAAATGATCGTAGCCTTGTGGCAGTCGGTTATATCCAACTGCAATTCGTTCGGCAAGGCCTTTATAAAAATTAGGATCTGCTGGTGCTACGGTAGAAAGGCCATCGACATAGCGATTGTACAAACAGAAAAGCGCTGCAATTAAAACGGTATCGTGAATTTCAAGATCAGTGGCTCCTGCTGCTTTGGCTTTTTCAATTGATGCCGCGGTAACGGCCTTTCCGCTCTGTTGCACCTGAGCAGCAATGGCAAGCAATGCCTTCATCTTTTCGCTGACAGGCGCACTTGATAAATCTTTCTTTATTTTTTCTGTGGTCTCACATTCGCCCAACAATAAATCGGCTGCGGCTGTGTGAGCGGTTGTACAAAACGTACATTCATTGCGATGCGATACAATCGTGGCAATGAGTTCTCGCTCGGCCGGTGTTAATGTTGACGGGCCCCGCAATAGTGTTTGCGTAAGCTCACGAATAGGTGCTGCCGTGTCTTGCCTGTATTCAAGCAATCCGGTTATTCCTGGCAAGTGTTCTTCAAGTGGTATGTGTGGCATAAAAAATAGTTAGTCATGTAAAAACTGAAACCAGACCGCTAGTCCAAACCTAAAAAGGACTAGCAGCCGGCTTCACTCTCATCTAAACAATTCAAATTAAAACTCGAACTGTCGGTTATCCCTTAAACAATGGAATACAATTGAAACAAAACGGTTGACAACGAATGGCGTCAACCAGCGCACCTGGCGCCAGAAAGGAACTGTTAAACACTTATAAAACTGATGATCTGTGATCGCAATGTCGATCAACGATGCAGGTACAGTAATAAAATAAATGATTAGAATTCCTTAGCAGGAAATCCTGGGTGGTGGAGAAATAATAGAGAAATCTGTCTGAGGCAGACTATCGGAATTCTCTGAAACGAAAAGCTGATTAATGAACCAGCCTTGTTGACTGACAATCTCAACGGGTGATTGAGAAACGTAATCCTTGATAAGATTAATAGATACTTTAGAATTTTGCTGCGAAGAGGTTGGAAAGTCGGTTGACAGTTTAACAAAGTTTGCCATGTCTGTTACCAGTTCTTTCTCTGTGTGATTATTCAAGCAAACCAGGTACAGTGTATCGCCTTCAAGCTTTTGCTTGACCATTTTGTAAAACTCTCCCTTGTATTCAAATTCTCCTTCAGCGGCTACATAACCTTTCGATCCCGTGCCATACGGCATGATAAAAGGAACTTTGAATGTCACTGTTTCGGAATCAGAATAGCGCTCAGCTTCCAATCGTTGCGAAATCTCTGTTTTCGCCTGATAACGCAATCCCATGTTCATAAAATAGTATCCAATGAACTGGAACAGGAACACTAAAATGAGCGATATGGAAAGAAGTTTTTTCAAAAATATTTGCCGTTGAGCGCCACATAGATAATAAAATGTTTTTAAAATCTAAATGTCGCTAACCGGAATTTTGAAAGAAAGGGCCTTTCAAACACGTACAAACATGAAAAAATAAAGAATCTTTTAGCCTGAAATCGCTGATTTCATATTCGTTTTATTGAAAGCAAGAAGTGGCACTGTTGCATGAAAGGCAAACTGTTGCGTCAGTCCGCGACCAAAAAGTCGCTCATAAAAATCAAGCCGATGCGTAAACATGCCAAGCATATCCGCTTTATGTTTCGTAACAAACTCATTCACTTCTTCTATAATGTTGCCATCATCTGAAACGTGAAGGCGAATGTTTGGATAACCGGATATTTTATGAAGGTCGTGTTCTTCTTCCCGCTTGATACTCTCATCAGAATCTCGTTTAACATGGAGTACATGAAGCTGCGCATTGAAAAGTTTTGCAAACGAAGCAATGGTTTTGATCTCATGATGAATATTGGCCAGATCAGCAGCATAAACAATTTGCTTGATACCCTGAAACTCTGCATGAGCAGGCACTGTAATGACCGGCACACTGCTCGTGTCAATCACCGAAGCAGCATTGCTTCCGATTAACACTTTCTTCAGGCCGGTAGCACCCTTTGTACCCATCACAATAAAATCAACTTTATTGGCTTTCGCGAACTCTTCAATTTGATCTTCGATGGGAAAACCCGTTACCGCTTTGTATTCTATGTTTATACCTGCTGTCTGCGATGAAATTTCTTTTAAAAGTGCATCGGCCTGTTCCTGCATCGATCGTTTCATTTCATCTTCAATCCTTCGCCAATTCATCAGGGTATGAGAAGATGGGCTAGAATTAATCACGGACATCAAAATCACCTTCGCGTCAATCTCCTTTGCCACTTTCGCGGCATAGCGAACAGCTACTTTAGATGCGTTGGAAAAATCGGTGGGCGCCAGAATCGTTTTCATACTCTCAATTTAAATGAAATCAAATACCGTTACAAGGTATGACGAACGAATTATCACTTCCGTGGGCTAAATCAAATGATGCGGTGATTTTAATCATATTTTTCTGTTGCTGAATATCATTTCAGATCACGTATTAGTGTGGCATCTTTAATCTGTCGATCAGAAAATTGATAGAGTTTCTAAAAAATATGTTTAACCTAAAAAAAGGAGGTATTTATGTCACTCATTAAAAAATCCGACTGGCCATTTTTGACCAATGGCTCATGGCTTTCTGACTTTTTTGACAATGATCGTTTCTTTGATTCTGATTGGATGAAGAAACAATCTGTGCCCGCTGTCAACGTAAAAGAAACTGACAAAGGTTTTGACATCGAATTGGCAGCCCCTGGACTTGCCAAAAAGGACTTTAACATTTCAATCACGAATCACGTGCTGACAATTTCTTCGGAGAAGAAAGAAGAGCAGGAAGAGAAAAACAAAGACTACACCCGCAAAGAGTTTAGCTATTCATCTTTCAGTCGCTCGTTCGCACTTCCTGAAAACGTGAGTGAAGACGATGTGAAAGCTAAATACGAAGACGGTGTGCTGAAGTTAAACGTTGTAAAAAAAGCACTGCCACAACCAAAAGCCGAGAAAGCGATTGAAGTTCGCTAATCTCATGTAAAAGAAAGTCCCTGCGATGCGGGGACTTTCCATTTCTTCACATCCTAAAAATTACACTTGAAAAAAATCTTAGTTCCCACCGATTTTTCTGACTACGCACAAGCCGCAACTGCTGTTGCCATTGACCTCGCCCGTAAGTCAGATGCGGAAATTTATTTCTTACATCTTGAGCCTACCGTTGCCCAGGTTGTGCACGAACAAGCGCACGGCAGCACGAACGAACTGCCCGAAACCAAACAACGGCTGGCATTCACGAAAGATGCCTTAAGAAAGGAAGTTGAAAACGCAGAAAGAGCAGGCGTAAAAGCTACACCCGTTCTCGTTTTTGATAACGGCACCGAACGAATTGAAAGTTATATAGAACCGTATCAAATTGATTTGGTGGTGATGGGTTCGCATGGAATTCATAGCTTCAAAGATGCGGTGATCGGCTCTAATACTCAATACTTTGTCAGACATTCCTCGGCTCCGGTTTTGGTGATTAAGAAGAAACCAGAAAAATTCGAGATTAAAAACATTGCGTTTGCTTCCGACTTCCATAAAGATTTTATCAAACCTTTCGAAATTGTAAAAACACTGGCATCACTCTGGAACGCCAACCTTGACTTGCTGTACGTCAATACACCTTATCACTTTCGCGAGACACGTGAAGTGCTTTCCGATATCAAACGATTCATGCATCAATTCCAGAACCTGAAGTACACTGCTCACATTTACAACGCCCTTGATGAAGAAAAAGGCATTCGTGAGTTTATTCATGAGCGCGCCAGCGATCTGATCGCCATCACTACGTATGGCCGCACCGGGTTCATGAGAGTGTTAACCCATAGCATTGCTCAAAGTCTGGTAAAAGATGAAGACGTGCCCGTGCTGGTGATGAACATCAAAATGATGATCGCCTGAGTAAACCAGGATCATTACAATTTCGACAACGCCTTTCGGATATGTGTATAGGCATGTTCCGCTTCATCGCGAAGATCCGCAAGTTTTTCAGTACCCGCCCTGGCGTTTGCCTTTCCTCTCTTAACGAGTGATTCAATTTTGTCGCTGGCCTCTTTCATGTGATCTCTGAACCCATCTGAGATCTCAAATTTCTTCAGCTTTAACCGAAGGCTGATTATTTCAAGCTTCAGTTTAAATTTTTCTATTTCGTGGTCTGCAAATCCAAATGTCTGAACTTTATTCAGCCGCTTCTTAATTCCATCCTCGAAAACCAAAAGCGCCATCAAGATGTTGGCTTTCTGTTCTTCAAAATAATTTTTCTTACCCGGCTCTTCCGTTTTGAGTTGCGCTTCCAGCACCGCAATTTCCTCAATGAGATCGGCATCCTTTTCGGATGATAGCAATTGCTTCCACTCCCTTACCTGTTTCCTGAATTCATGTTTCAATTCTTCGAACGCGTCAAGTGCATCGGCTTTGCCCAGTGAAAACTGCAACGCCAGTTCTTCAATCTCTCGCTGTGCAAGCACCAGTTTTTCGCCTAGTTTCTCCAGAATGGGTTGATTTCTATTCGTCTCCATTTTTTTAATCATTTAGTATCACCTCACTTTATCCACACAAGATTACCCAGGATACGCTCTGGAACGGATGACAAAAGTCAGCGGCTGTTTTGATGCATCTCATGCCCTTTGCAGATGCAGCGCCCTACATTTGATCTCCACCAAAGAACGAAATATGAAACGAATTCTTGTTCCCTGCGATTTTTCTGATTCAGCCCGCGAGGCCTACAAATTTGCGTTGGATCTCGCTGCTGCTAATCATGGCGAAGTGATGGTATTGAAGGCGATCGACCTTCCGGTGATTATGGCTTCGGGGTTCGACATACAACCGTTTATGTATGATCCGATGTTGCTCACCGAACTGGAAGAGGATGCCAAAAAAAACTTTGACAAGTTAACGAAAGCCTATCCTGCAAAATCGGTTCCGGTTAGTTTCTATACCAACCAGGGTTTGGTGTCGGTTGTTATTCAGCAGTTCATTGAAGATTACAAACCTGATCTGGTCGTAATGGGGACCAACGGTGCAAGTGGCTCAAAAGAATTTCTATTCGGTTCCAATACAGAGAAAATAGTGCGGCTCTCTTCTGTGCCTGTCTTTGCTGTGCGAAAGGCACCTGCGATTTCAGCGATTAAGAACATCGTGTTTCCAACTAATCTTCACCTCGATCAACATGCACTGGCCGAGAAGGTGAAAGAATTGCAGAATTTTTTCAATGCCACCTTGCACCTTCTTTGGATCAACACGCCAGGTACATTCAGGCGCGATGAGGAAATCAATGGATTACTGAATGATTATGCCACACAATACCAACTTAAAAATTATACGCTGAATATCAGAAACGATTCAGACGAACAAGATGGCATCATCCACTTCACGCATGAGATAAAGGCCGATATGATTGCCATGGCCACACATGGTCGCAGAGGACTGGCTCATTTATTTTCGGGCAGCATTGCCGAAGATGTAGTGAACCATGTAACCTGCCCCATCTGGACATTCTCTCTTCGTAAAAAGTAAAATATTCTCATTGTTATGAAAGCCTTATTTGTACCAACCGACTTTTCCAATTATGCCAAAGGGGCTATGCGAATGGCCACACTGATTTCAGAAAAAGCCGGTTCTCCGATTTTCCTGCACACAAATATTATTAGTCAGGGAATCTCGGATGTTCAAGAAAAGAAAGAACTGGCGGAGACGAAACTCAAAGCATCCATCGACAGCGATTTTCCAAAAGGAGTACCCATCGAAAAAATAATTACGGAAGGCGCCACCCACGAGGAGATCGTTCATACTGCGAAGAAACTGCATGCCGAATTAATTATTCTGGGATCGCACAGCGATGAAGAGCACGAACGCTATTTTATCGGGTCAAACGTTCAAAAAGTAATTCGCTTTGCTGCTTGCCCCGTTCTGATGGTGAAGAAAGACTTTTCAACCCGTGAGATCAAAAAGATTGTTTTCTCTTCGCAGTTTGATGAAGATGTGCACCAACCATTTGCGGAAGTGCTGAAGCTGGCGAAAATTTTTAATTCAAGCATCTCCTTACTATTTGTGAATACGCCCGGCAACTTTAAAGATGCGCGTGTCATTGCCAAACAACTGAACGAATTTGCAGCCCGCTATCCCGGTCAAAAAATAGAGGTATCCACGTACAATCATCACGATCCTGTGAATGGTATTCTGGAATTTTGCCAAGATGTGAAGGCCGATGTGATTTGCACAGTAACGCAGGACCGCAGACATTCGGCCAAGTATCTGATCGGCATAACAGAATCTCTTGCATTTCATTCCGAAATTCCTGTGCTTAGTATCAACGAAAGAATTTTCGCTAAGCAGCTTCACTAAAAAGTTCGCAAATGAATGTGGCCAATGAATTGGATAAGCGTCCCATCTACGCGAGTGCTAAATCATTCCTGGAGGAAGTTGGAAGTATTTCGCGTTTCACCGGAAGATTCTTTCGCGAGGCCGTAAAGCCACGTCCGGAGGTTGAAGAATTCATTCGCCAGTGTTATTGGGTAGGATATAAATCATTACCGCTGGTAGGCATCACCGCATTTATCATGGGGCTTGTGATCACGATACAGTCGCGCCCAACGTTGGTGGAGTTTGGTGCAGAGTCGATGCTTCCGTACATGGTTTCAGTTTCTCTCGTGCGCGAAATCTCTCCGGTGATCACAGCACTGATCTGCGCAGGCAAAGTTGGTTCGGGCATGGGTGCCGAATTAGGCTCCATGAAAGTGACCGAACAAATTGATGCGATGGAAGTGTCGGGCACCAATCCGTTTAAATACCTGATTGTTACACGGGTGATTGCTACCACGCTAATGCTACCGGTTCTTTCCAGTTTATCCAATGCCATCTCGCTATATGGAGCGTATCTCGGAGTGAACATTCACAGCACGGTCAGTTGGAGTCTTTACTGGACACAAGTGTATGATGCATTAAGTTTTGGCGACATGATGCCGTCAATTATCAAAACATTTTTCTTCGGCTTTGCTATTGGCATTATTGGATGTTACAAGGGATACAACACCACCAAAGGAACAGAAGGTGTTGGCCAATCCGCTAACTCAGCGGTGGTGGTGGCTTCTTTGCTTGTGTTTATCATCGACTTGCTGGCCGTTCAAATCATCGATTTGCTGGGGTTAACCTGAATTTCAAAATGGTGGAACAAGCCGCACTCGAGATTACGAATTTAAGTAAGTCCTTCGGGGCCAATCACGTGTTGAAAAATTTTTCGCTGCGATTAAACAAGGGCGAGAACCTCGCGGTGTTAGGTAAATCCGGATCAGGCAAATCAGTATTGATCAAATGTGTGATCGGGCTGATACCTCCCGATGAAGGAGTGATTAAAGTGTTTGAGTCAGAAGTTCAAAACATGGAGCAGGAAGAATTGGATCGGATGCGTGCGCGAGTTGGATTCCTTTTTCAAAGCAATGCCTTGTATGATTCCATGACGGTTCGCGAAAATCTTGAATTTCCATTGCGCAGACACTGGCTAAAAAATGAAAATAGAAATGCAGAAACGGCCGTGATGGAAGCGCTTACCGATGTGGGTTTGGCCAACACGGTCAACATGTTTCCTTCCGAGCTTTCAGGAGGTATGCGAAAGAGAATTGCGCTGGCGCGAACCCTTATCCTGAATCCTGAAATCATTTTGTATGACGAACCTACTACCGGGCTCGATCCCATTACGGCACGCGAGATCAGTCAACTTATCTTAAAGGTTCAAAAAAAATACAATGCCTCATCGCTCATCATTTCGCACGACATGAATTGTATCAACATCACATCGAATAGAATTGTGATGTTGATTGACGGCCGCTGCTATGCCGATGACACTTATGACAATTTGAAACAATCGCAGGACCCAAAAATCCGGGAGTTCTTCTCCTCACTATCATGAAAATAAAACGAGTCGATAATATCCGCTTAGGAATATTCGTAATGGCAGGAGCCGTCTTTCTGATTTTTTCACTCTACATGATTGGGCGTAACCGGAATTTATTCGGATCAACCTTTTCCATCTCCGCCAACTTTCACACCATAAATGGATTGAAGGTGGGTAACAATGTCCGGTTTTCCGGAATTGACGTGGGCACCGTTAAGAAAATTGAAATCACGAGCGACACTTCCGTGTTCGTCACGATGATCATCGATAAAAGTGCGCGCAAATTCATTAAGCAAAATGCTATCGCTTACATTGGCACCGATGGATTGATGGGTAACAAACTCATCAACATTAATTCGCAACCGGGGCCGTCCGATCCTGCAGAAGATGGCAGTGTGATTGAGACACTCAAACCCGTAGAAACAGACGAGATGTTGCGCACGCTGAATACCACCAATGATAATATCGCCATCATTAGTGGCAACCTAAAAGATATTTCGGCCAAGTTGAACAACAGTAACAGTCTTTGGAATTTACTTGCCGATACGATCATAGCCAGTAATCTCAAAAATGCGATGGAGAATATCAATCGTGCCAGCTCGCATACCGAAGTCTTGACCAAAGATGTGAGTGATATGATCTCAAAACTCAAAGCCGGTCATGGTTTGGCGGAAACGCTTTTTACCGACACGTTACTTGCGATACGGATAAAACAGTCGATAATTGAAATTCAGACGGCCGGAAACAACCTGAACAGCACCACGGCTAAGCTCAAAGAAACGGTGGACAACCTTGACAAAGGAAAAGGCACGGTGAACATGCTGCTGTCCGATTCGGTCACCTCTGAAAAATTGCGTCAAAGTATCACCAACATTGAGCAGGGCACCAGCAGGTTTAACGAAAACATGGAAGCCCTGAAACACAATTTCTTATTCAAACGCTATTTCAAAAAACAGGAGCAGAAGAAAGGCAAGTAGTGGTCTTTACTGTTTAATCAACTGAGCTATCCTTGCCGTAAAAATCGCGGGCAAGTTTCGAGATGTTACGAATATCTGCTTTGCTCTCCGCTCTCAGAACTTTGTTCTGCAGTTTTGCCTGGCCGCTACTTTTCTGCAACAGTTGTAGCAACACTTGTTTGTCGTGCCATTGACCGATCTCCTCTTCCATTATTTTATAAAACTTCAATTCACGCTTCTTTAACTTCTCGATTGCAGAAAAGCAGAGTATTTCCTTGATCACCTTTCTGGACTTGTGGAGATTATCAGGCAAGACGCGCGGAGTCAATTGTGAGGCCAACAACTTCGTCAACTTATCAACGTACTCGCGAACGTCTTTCTTGCTTATGTTCCGGAGATGCGGTTTGAGTTTTTTCTTTTGCTCCTTGATCACATCCAGAAAAAAAGGAATGTCGGACCTGAAACTTTCTACCAAAGATTTTTCATTCCTGGCCAGATGATCATCCGCCAAACCTTCAATAGAATAGCGGAGCAGTAATTTAAAAAGCACGTCTGGCTCACGTATGCTTCCGGCTTTGCGAAAAATATTTCGAAATGGTTTAAAGTATTTATTCCGTTTGAACTTCTTATCCGCATACTGAATGATTCCCAACACAGCCTTGATCTTCTTCACATCTACCCTCACCTGATGAAGCGTCTCTTTGTCCTGGATGGCATTGAAGCTCTCCAGGTTTTTGATCAATGACTTGAAGTGAGCATTTGCAAATCGTGTAAGATTTTTCATGGCGGCACTTTCTTTAACCCGACTTCTTTTCATTACCGGTACCCAAAGCAATTGCTATTGTTTCCAGTCTGGGATCCGTATCTGCTATAAGTTTAATAATGCCAACAAGCGGCACAAATAATATCATACCGGCAACGCCCCATAGTATTCCTCCAACAAAGATTGCCAACAATACGACCAAGGTGTTTACTTTTAAGCGATTGCTCACGGCCAACGGAAAAATCAGGTTGGCCTCAAGATATTGAACAAACGTGAAGATCATGATAATGCCAATGGGATACCAGATTGAATCGTAGGTGATCCACGCCATGGCAATCGGCAAGAGCGAACCCGCCATGATACCGATGTAGGGAATAAACGTAAGTACAGAAGCAATACAACCAAACAAGATCGCATGCGGAACACCGAGTAGCAATAATCCAACGGAGTTAAGTACACCAACTGCCAGATAGACCAGACCCATTCCCTTGATAAAATTATAATACGCCTGAATGGTGAGGAAAAGTAATTCCTTTATGTTTTCCTGATGCGGAAAAATTCTGAATAGAACGGCTACCCAGAGATTTCGATAAAATAAAATCAAGACCACATACACCGGAATGAGGATGAGCATGACAAATGAAAATGCCGAAAACGATATGGTTTGCTTTAACACACTAAACGCGTTGCTGAACGATTGATCAGTGGCTTGCGCAATCCAATGGGCTTGTTGCTCGCGGGATATTCCGTAGGAATCAATTAACCATTGGCTAATCTGTTGTGCAGCAAAGTTGAGTTTTGCTTCGAGGTTTGGCCACTCCTGAAGAAAATCAAAAAACTGCTTGGCCAGCAACGCAACAATGGCAAGTACCAGTATTAACAACATGCTAATGCACAGGATAATTGCGGTCATCCGGCTTACGCCACGCTTTTCCAACCAAATGCAAACCGGATACAGAACAAAACTAATCAGCAGAGCAAAACTAAGTGGCACGAACACATCTCTTCCGAAATACAAAATAAGAGACCCGTAGACCACATATTGCAAGATGTCCAAGGTGCTCAACTTAGGCGATAAAGATTTTCTGATTTCCAAGCGTGTTATTTTTAAGTTTAAAAACTAGTGGTGCCTTCCTTTCAAAAAGAAATGTAACGAAAAGCTTACATTTAATAGATCAGTCATTTCACTAATAGAAGTGACTTTTATCAGGGAACATAATTTTATTTATGCACATCTTTACAAAATAGAAAAATATGAGATCAATTATTGCGATTTTTTTAATTCTTTTTCTGGGTGGATGCGGAGTTAAAGTGACTACGCTTTCCGATCAGCACACGGATTTTAAACAATACAAAACTTTTTGCTGGATGAAAGGCTGCGAGTTTGTGTACAGCGGTCCGTCCTATTTAATGACACCAGAAGCCAAAGCCATTTTTCAGAAATCAATCATCGAAGAGATGGCCACCAAAGGTATTCGCTATGACTCAGAAAATCCGGATTTACTAATTGACTTACACGTAACGATGGAGAGTGAAAAAGTTGAAACGTATCATCGCGAGATGATGGATAGCGAGAGCAATCGATTTTATCGTTTCTACGATAGAAGTCAGCCGATTGAAATTGATCTGTTGAAAGGAACACTTGTATTGGACATGGCCGATCGAAAGGAAAGTAAAATGGTTTGGCGCTCAGTGGCCGTTTCGTATCTGGACATTCATCCGGAGCTAACGGATGCCAACATCCGAAAGGGCATTCATAAGGCTTTGGAGAAATTTCCACCCGAGCAAAAGAAGTAATCGCTCAAACAAATCATTAATTGCATTTTACTGCTACGGTTGCAGCTTACCAGATGAAAAAATTAATGTTTTCTCACATGCAGCGGTAACATTACCGCATGCGAAAGCGCCTGTGCACTCAATAGTCCTTCCTCGCTAAAAGTCCACACAAATAATGCTTGAATAGGATGGTCTTGACAAATGCGTTGGATAGCATCAAGAGCAAGTTGTTTCATAATTCCCTTTCTTCGATATTCTTCCAGCACCATGGCCGAACACAAATAAAGTGTTTCGTAAGTGGTATCAAGCGGGGTGAGTTCATACAACTGGCGTTCAGAAATCTTTCGTTCCAGAAATTGTTGCATCAACTCCGTTGTCGTGGGAATCAACAACAACCAGGCGACAGGCCCATTGCCGTCATCAAACTCAGAAACGGTATCGGGATGAATGCTGCGTAAATGCTCCAGCACTTCTTCATTAATATCCAATTGGTTGATGTCTTGCCTTGAAGCAAAAACCTCGTCTGCCAATTGAATCATTCGTTCAAAGTTGCTAAGGGACATTCGATCGGTGTAAGTTATTAATTAATCAGTCCCACTGCTCGTAAGATGATTTCATGGTAATGTCGCGATACTCTTTTTCGAGACGCGCGTACAATCCTTCTTCTTTGGTATAACCTGTAATCTTCACCAGGTCTTTACTGGAGACTTTATTCGTAACCGGAGGTGTCACGCTGCTCACGTTCATTCCCGCCTTTTGCATCGAATACATTTTGTGAATCAACGCATTGTCGTTTGATGCCTGACCATATACCTCAAACGTTCGTTTTGCATCATCCTTTATCACCAGCCAGCATTTGGAATACATAATCAGCTCTTTATTTAGGAGTAAAGGTAAGCTTTAGATTTATCTTAATGTTGGCGACTTACGATGCTTCGTTCCTTGTTCATAGGAATACGCCAGTTTTATCAGGGTAGGTTCATCATACATTCTACCGAGCAACTGAAGGCCAGCAGGTAAGTTTCCTGTGGTAAAACCCATCGGGACTGTAAAAGCTGGTTGACCTGTATGTGGTGAAATGATTTGATTATTGTCTCCCTTATACTCTTCCTGAAAAGCAACAATTCTGGCTGGCTTATTATTCCAACTCGGATAAACGATCGCATCCAATTGAAGCGCATTCATTTGCTTTTCGATCGCTTCGCGAAAAGCGATACGTCTAACATCTGTGTAGGCATCCAAACAAGCAATCTCTGGGTTTTCATATCGACCGCTGATTTTTTGGTGCCGCGCAAGTCGGCCGCGTGCAAATTCAGATGTAGTTCCTACACGAATAATATCTTCAATGGATTTCATAGTATCGCGCTTCACATACGTTCTTAGAAACGTCTCTACATCATTCTTAAATTCTGAACACCACTGATTTTGTCTTAGGTTTGAAAAGTCGTCAATCTTTACTGTGTCGATGATCGTTGCACCTAGACTCTTCATGTCGGCAATTGCCTGATTGAATAGTGCCAAAACTTCCGGATCGGGATTATCATTACTTAATTCGCGAAGCACGCCAATTCTGGCGCCCTTAAGTCCATCTGATTTTAAATATTGCTGATAGTTGGTTTGGCCTTTGCCTTTGGAGTGATACGTGATGGTATCTTGTGGATCAACACCTGCCATTACTTCCATTACTTTGGTGGCGTCAGAAACTGTTCGACACATCGGCCCTACTACATCGTTGCGCAAGTAGAGCGGCACAATACCCGTGCGACTAATCAATCCAAGCGTAGTTCTGAATCCTACTAATGCATTATGTGAAGATGGACCGCGAATAGAATTGCCGGTATCCGTTCCTAAACCAACGGTTCCAAAATTTGCAGCGACCGATGCGCCCGTTCCTCCACTTGATCCTGCCGGAACGTGCGACAGATTATAAGGATTGTGAGTGGTTCCATGTGTCGAACTCTCCGAATGCATGGGGCTAAACGCCCACTCTGCCATATTCGATTTTGCTAATACAATGGCACCTGCTTTGACAAGTTTATCAATCACAAAAGCATTTTCTTCTGGCAGATAATCGCGCAACGCCAATGCACCTGCCGTAGTAGGGATGCCGATCGTATTGATATTATCTTTTACAATAATCGGTATGCCATGAAGGGGGCGAAGAATTCCCGTCTTTTTATATTCTTCATCCAGTTCCCTTGCGATTTGTAAAGCATCCTTATTGATGAACGTGATCGAATTGATTGAATCGTCAAATTGTTCAATACGTTGCAGATAAGCGGAGACCAGTTGCTCGCTGGTGAAACTGCCAGCTTTATACGCCTCATGAATATCGCTAATGGTCAGTTCCTCTAGATTTATGTGATCAGTCGGTTTAGGTGATTTACAACCTGCAAGACCGAAAAAAAGAATGATCGCAATTAGACTAAAATTTCTAGCTGAAAACATAGAGGCTGTTAGATTGAGGTATAGTAAATGTAGAAAACATTAATCAATTGATTTCGTACAAAAAGACCAGGGTACCATTCAAAGACGACTCTGTAAACTTTCATTCGTTTGCAGCTTTACCCGGATGGAGTTTTAAAACCTTTGGTCAAATATTATCTGGTGCCGGCCCGGCTATTCCATAAATTGAATTTTCTTTCCTTGAAAACAGACCTTAATATTGTCATTCCAAAACTTCAATACGTGCCTTAAACTTTTTAAGTCGAAAAGAAGTTGAAAGGCAAAACCCGACCTTAACCCAGCATGATCACAGCTCCTTTTAAGAAAATCACTCTATATATAATAGGAGTTGGACTTCTGGTTGTTTTCTGCCCCCAAACGACCCACGCCCAGGAGGCGAAGAAGTTGAATCTCTCCGAGGCGGTCCAAACGGGTTTGCAAAACTATCCATCCATCAAGGCGAAACGCAACTATTATAATGCTTCATCTGCCTTGCAACAAAATACCAAAAACGAATACCTGCCCAACCTGATTGGCTCCATTCAACAAGATTACGGAACGATCAATGGCCAGTTTGGCCCCTTAGGTGCCGTGGGCATTGCCGGTGCTGGCGGTGGTTTGGCGGCTGCTTCTGCCGGGCCAATCAGCAGTGGCCAAAGTTGGAATGCCGCATTCGGGGCATTGTATCTGGCAACAGTCAACTGGGAGTTTTTTTCGTTTGGCCGGGTTCGTTCTAAAATAAAAATGTCGGGCAGGCAAGCACTTCGCGATTCAGCCGATCTCACACAGGAACAATTCATTCACGGAGTGCGCGTATCCAGTGCCTATCTTAATTTATTGGTAGCCCAACGTTTGGTGAAAGTGGCGCAATCAAACCTGGAAAGGACTCAATCAATTTTGCGAACCGTGCAGGCAAGAACATTAGCGGGCTTGAATGCAGGTGTGGATTCATCGCAGGCAAGCGCAGAGGTTTCGCGTGCCAAACTATTGGCAATTGATGCGCGCAACAACGAACAACAATCACGGAACGTGCTGGCGCAATATCTCAATGTTGAACCGGCTCCATTTATTTTAGACACTACGTATCTATCAAAAATTCCGGCTGAGCTCGAGACCACAACCGAAGTGAGCAGCAATCCACAACTACTCTATTATAAGAGCCGACTGGACTGGAGTAATCAAACGGCTTCGTTTATCCGAAAAAGTATTTTGCCGGGGTTCAATTTTTTCAGCGTGCTGCAAACCAGAGCCTCGGGTTTCAATTATAACTACTCGCCCACCCTATCCGATAATTTTTCAAAAAGTTATTGGGACGGTATCAACCCTTCGCGAACGAATTATCTACTGGGCGTTTCACTTTCGTGGAATGTCATGAGCATTCCAAAAATCAGACAACAGGCAAACGCACAACAATTTATTTCAGCTGCCTATCAAAATGAATACGATCTGATTGCCACACAACTTAAAGATCAATTGATATTAGCCGATCAGCGTTTGGAAAACAGTTTACAAAGTGCGCAGGAAGTTCCCATTCAATTCAAAGCGGCACTGGATGCCTACACGCAAAAAAGTGTGTTGTATAAAAACGGACTCGCCAATATTGTAGAGTTGCAGCAAGCTTTGTATGCGCTTAATCGCGCGGAAGCAGATAAAAGTATTGCCTTCATCAACGTGTGGCAATCGTTACTACAAAAGGCTGCCGCCTCCGGAGATTTTAGTTTGTTTATTAAACAGGCGCAATAACCTATGGACTTAATTCGATTTGCATTACGCAGGCCCATCACCATTCTTGTCTTAGTGGCAGGCATGACGTTCTTTGGCTTCAATGCAATCCGGACGATTAAAATAGATATTTTTCCTTCACTCAACCTGCCGGTAATTTATCTCTCGCATCCCTTTGGTGGCTATAGCCCTACACAGATGGAAGCGTATTTCGGCAAGCCTTACGTGAACCTGATGTTATTTGTATCGGGCGTTAAAAGTATTGAGACGCGAAATATTCAGGGCGTGACGCTGATGAAGCTCACCTTCTATGAAGGAACTAATATGGCACAAGCTGCTGCCGAGGTAGTGGCGTTCAGCAATCGTGCGCAAGCGATCTTCCCGCAAGGCAGCAATCCGCCCTTCATCATTCGCTTCGATGCCTCTACACTTCCTGTCGGTCAATTGGTGTTAAGCAGCCCCATTCGTTCGAATAACGAGTTGCTTGACATGGCCAACGTGTACATCCGCACTTCCTTTACCAGCATTCCGGGTCTTGTGTCTCCGGCCCCTTTCGGGGGAAACGTGCGCACCGTGGTGATTAAAGTCGATCCAGAATTGTTGAGATCGCATAACTTAACATCCGATCAGATAGTAGAAGCGCTGCGCGCCAACAATCAAACATCACCGGCCGGAAATGTTCGCATCGGAGATTATAATTATCTCACTCCAACCAACACGTCCATCCGAACGATTAAAGACTTCGAAAACATTCCGCTCTACAAAGGTGGAGCTTCCAATCTTTACTTGCGAGATGTTGCCACCATCGAAGACGGAGCCGACATCACCACAGGCTATGCGCTCGTGAATGGAAAAAGATCGGTGTATATGCCCGTCACAAAATCTGCCGATGCCTCTACCTGGGAAGTAGTGCAGAATTTAAAAAAAGCGATCCCGCGATTTCAAAGTCTTTTGCCAGAAGATGTAGCGCTGACCTATGAATTTGATCAATCTGTCTATGTCATCAACTCGGTAAAAAGTTTAATGATAGAAGGCATCATTGGCGCATTGCTCACAGGTTTGATGGTATTGTTGTTTCTGCGTGATCCACGCGGTGCATTGATTGTTATCCTCACCATTCCCACCTCCATCATATCCGGAATTTTGTTTCTATCGCTCTTCAATCAAACGATTAACATCATGACCTTGAGCGGACTTTCACTGGCCATCGGCATTCTGGTAGATGAGTCAACTGTTACCATCGAAAATATTCACCAGCACCTGGCAATGGGAAAACCGAAAGCGCTCGCCATCTGGGATGCTTGTAAAGAAATTGCCTTTCCAAAATTGCTGATCTTATTCTGCATCCTGGCGGTGTTTGCTCCGGCCTTCACCATGACGGGCATTCCGGGCGCGTTGTTCCTGCCACTCTCCATGGCAATTGCTTTCTCCATGATCACGTCTTATCTGTTGGCGCAGACCTTCGTGCCCATCATGGCAAACTGGTTAATGAAAAGTCATCATGGAAAAGAAACAACGGATGCAGAAGAATTTGCTGCTGCTCATTTGTCGGGAGAGGAAGATACGTGGGATCAAAAGAAGATTCTCATTCAGCGGGAAGGCGTAACACCCTTTGAAAAATCTCGCGCGCGTTTCATGCGGTTCTTAAATCGCATGGTTCCTTACAAAAAAATAATTGTTCTCGGTTATGTAATTGTTGTATCCGCCCTGGCTGTTTTTTTATTGAGTCAAATCGGGCGCGATGTTCTTCCGAAAGTAAACAGCGGTCAGTTTCAGGTGAGGCTAAGAGCTCCTGATGGGACCCGAATAGAACGAACGGAATTGAAAGTGGTAAAGGCATTGTCCATTTTGGAAGAGTTGGTGGGTAAAAAAAATATAGCGGTGACTTCAGCGTATGTTGGGCAACATCCTGGACAATTTTCCACCAGCCCTATCTATCAATTTATGGGCGGGCCTCACGAAGCCATCTTGCAGGTAAACCTGAAAGAAGACTATCATGAAAATCTCGACAATCTGAAAGAACGCTTTCGCGCGAAAGTGAAAGAAGCCATGCCCGATGTAAAACTTTCGTTCGAACCAATCGAACTAACGGATAAAATATTGAGCCAGGGATCGGCCACTCCCATCGAAGTAAGAGTAGCCGGCAAAAACAAAAAACTGAATGAAGTTTACGCCAACAAAGTAATTGCTGAGTTGAATAAGATTTCTTACCTGCGCGATGTTCAAATAGCACAACCCATACATTATCCTTCCATTCAAATTGAAATCGACCGGATCAAAGCAGCACAAATAGGCGTTGATGTAACGGACATCTCTCGCTCGTTGATTGCTTCTACGTCATCTTCGCGATTCACAGAAAAAAATATTTGGGTAGATGAAAAGTCAACGCAGGCATACAGTGTGCAAATTCAGGTACCCGAAAATAAAATGAACAGCGTAGAAGAGCTGGCAGAAATTTCTGTGCTTCGCAATTCGCTGCGCCCCGTGCTGGGCGATGTGGCTACGCTAAAACAAGACACCACCTACGGTCAAAACGATAATCTCGGTGCACTTCCTTTCCTCACGGTTACTGCCAATCTTCACAAAAAAGATTTAGGCAGTGCCACGCGCGATGTGCAGCAGGCGCTTGCCGCATTGGGAGAGCCACCACGTGGCCTCACGCTGGAAACAAAAGGTCTTACTCAGGTATTGGATGATACATTGAACAGTCTTCAGTCGGGATTGATTGTGGCAATCGTGGTGATCTTCTTAATGCTGGCGGCAAACTTTCAGTCGTTCAAAGTTTCGCTGGTGGTGTTGGCAACTATCCCCGCTGTGGTGCTCGGCTCTTTAATATTACTGTTATTAACAGGATCAACACTCAACCTTCAATCGTACATGGGCATCATCATGTCGGTGGGCGTTTCCATTGCCAACTCGGTGTTGCTGATTACCAATGCTGAACAATTGCGTTTGCACAGTGGCAATGCATGGGAAGCAGCAGAAGAAGCAGCAGCGTTGCGATTGCGACCTATCTTAATGACAACAGTAGCCATGGTAATGGGAATGGTTCCGATGGCATTGGGCTTTGGCGAAGGCGGTGATCAAACTTCACCATTAGGCCGCGCTGTCATTGGCGGACTGATTGCATCCACCTTTGCCGCGCTTCTCATTCTCCCTCTTGTATTTGCATGGCTGCAAGGCAACACGTCTACCGATTCCGTTTCACTTGATCCCGAAGACAAAGACAGCAAACATTATATTCCAACCTTACATGATAAATAGAATCAGCATACGGCATTTCATGGCGATTAGCACGATCATCACTGTGCTGATCGGTTGCAGTTCTTCGCACGAATCAAAAGAAGAAACGAAACGTGAACCGGTTGGAATTTCTGTTTTTCCCTTGGCGACAGAGAAGATCACCTCTTCCATGAAAGTGCCTGGCGAATTAGTTTCTTTCCGTGATGTTGATTTGTATGCAAAGGTGAACGGCTTTGTCAAAGAACTTTTGGTGGATGTAGGAACGGAAGTGAAGGAAGGACAATTGCTTGCAGTGATGGAGGCGCCCGAAATTATTTCTCAGCTCGCCTCTGCAAGATCACGAATGGAAGCACAAACGGCTGTTTATAAAGCCAGCAAAGCAAACTATGATCGTCTGCTGGAAACTAGTAAAACACCCGGAACGATTTCACAAAATGATTTAGATCAGGCGTTGGCCAAAAGCAATGCCGACTTTGCACAATTAGAGTCGGCAAAGTCTGCACAAAAAGAAATTGCTGCGATGCAAAATTATTTAGAGATACGTGCACCGTTTAATGGTGTGATCAGCGCACGCAATGTGAATGTTGGTGCTTACGTGGGTCCTTCCGGAAAGGGTTCTGAGTTTCCCTTGTTTACCTTGAATGAACAAAAAAAACTTCGCCTGGTGGTTTACATTCCCGAGTCGTACACCAGCTATCTGCATCAGGACGATGAAATTTCATTTGCTGTGAAAGCTTATCCGCAGGAAAAATTCAAAGCCAGAATAAAACGTTTGGCGGGCGCCTTGGACAAACGACTTCGCTCACAGCGCATCGAAGCAGACGTGTTGAATGATAATAGAAAACTTCTTCCCGGCATGATTGCCGAAGTCAGCTTCACACTCTCATCCGATCCCAACACCTTTGTGGTGCCAACCTCCGCGTTTGTCAACTCGACAGAAAAAATATTTGTGATACGGATCAATAGCAACAAAGCCGAATGGGTAGACGTGAAGAAAGGAATGGAAGCAAAAGGTAAAGTAGAAATCTTTGGCGATCTGAAGGCCGGTGATCAACTGGTAACACAAGCAAGTGAAGAAATTCGCGATGGCTCAGAGGTGAAGATTACAACTCCTTAGAGTAAGCCAACCAAACTTTCCTCCAACTTTGTTGCGCACAACATCATGACAGCGCATGATGCGCAAGCCATTTGGTTTTCCTAGATTTCGGATACAAAGTTCAACCTATGAAAAGAGTGCTTCTGTTTATTCTGGTGCTGGCGCAATGTTTTGTTTTTCAAAATGGATTCGCCCAGCAGGTAATTGCATTGTACAATGGCAAGGCGCCCGGTTCAGAAAAATGGAATTGGAGCGAACGGGAAATCAGCGCTGACATCGGCAGGATTATCATGGATGTCTCCACTCCTTCGCTGACAGCATTTCTGCCTGCAAAGCCTAATGGCACGGCCATCATTGTTGCACCGGGTGGAGCATTTCACATTCTGGCTTTTGATCTGGAAGGAACCGAAGTAGCAAGGCGTTTAAATGAAAAAGGTATTACCGCATTTGTACTAAAATATCGGGTAGTGCATGATGACCCCGCGCATCCGGAAAATGGTCTTCGCAAGTTGATGGAAACAAAAAATTTTAAAAGGCTTGACTCCATCAATGCTCCGGTTGTGCCGCTTGCCATGCAAGATGGTTTAACAGCTGTCAAGTATGTTCGAAGTCATGCTGCCGAATACAAGATTGATCCAACAAAGATCGGGTTCATGGGTTTCTCCGCGGGTGGCACCGTCACCATGTCGGTTGTTTACAATGCAACAGATGCCAACCGGCCAAATTTTGTAGCTCCGATTTATGCTTATGAAGGAGCCATCATCGGCTCTGCCGTTCCATCAGCTAAAACACCTATCTTCATTGCTGCGGCAAGCGATGACGATCTCGGGTTGGCATCCCACAGCGTACATATTTATTCAAAATGGTTTGACGCCAACCAACCTGCTGAACTGCACATGTATGAAAGTGGCAAGCATGGCTTTGGCACTAAAAAGCAAAACCTTCCGGTAGATTCCTGGATGGAGAGGTTTTATGATTGGCTGATCACACACAGTCTGATGTCAAAACCTTAATCCAGAAAAAAATTACTGATATGAACTGGCAATACAACAGCAACTATCCATCCATTGATGATTTAAGAACCAAGGCCCAAAAAAGAATTCCAAAGTTTGCCTTTGAATATCTGGATGGCGGCTGTAATGAAGATGTGAATCTCTATAAAAATACAGCCGAAGTGCGAGAGATTGAACTCATGCCGTTTTATCTGAATCAACACAAAGGCTCAAGTCTGCAAACAGAATTGTTTGGTCATACATACGATGCACCCTTTGGAATTGCTCCTGTTGGTTTGCAAGGATTAATTTGGCCAAATTCTCCAGAGATACTGGCGAAGGCTGCACTGCAACACAACATACCCTTTGTATTAAGTACCGTCACCACATCTAATATCGAAAGGATAAGTGAACTGACAGAAGGGAAAGCTTGGTTTCAATTGTATCACCCCGCTGAAAATTCTTTGCGCGATGATATTCTTAAACGATTGGATGCCGCAAAATATCCGGTGCTAGTAATACTTGCCGATGTTCCCTCCTTCGGCTATCGGCCACGTGACATACGAAATGGATTGGCAATGCCACCAAAGATGACATTGAGAAACATGCTTCAAATAATGGGCAAACCAAATTGGGCCTTGCGAACTCTATATCATGGACAACCTTCCTTTGCTACCATGAAACGTTATATGCCGAAAGGTCTCGACATGCAGCAACTGGGACTTTTCATGAATCATACATTCTCCGGAAGACTAAGTGAAGAAAGAGTTTCACAGATACGAGACAAGTGGAAAGGTAAGCTGGTGATGAAAGGAGTAGCGAGCGAACAAGATACCGAGATGGCCGTTAAGTTGGGATTAGATGGCATCATTGTCTCCAATCACGGAGGCCGACAGTTAGATGCCGGACAGTCTTCCATAAAATCGCTTGAGCCGATGGTAAAAAATTACAAGGGCAAAATAAAAATCATGATGGACAGTGGCCTTCGCTCAGGACCCGATGTGGCAAGAGCTTTGGCTTCGGGAGCCGATTTCACGTTTATGGGGCGGTCCTTTATGTACGGAGTGGCGGCACTTGGCAACGAAGGAGGCAATCACACCATTTCCATTTTAAAAACTCAATTGCGACAAGTGATGGAACAAATCTGCTGTGAGAAGACAACTGATTTTTCAAATCATCTTTTTCCGCGAAAGTCGAAGTAGTGAAACCCACATCTAAATCCCAAACTGTCTCAAATGATGATCCATGTGCTTATAAGCAGCAATACCCCATTCATTAGTTGATATATTTCCAAAGGCCGGATGAGTAAGAGTAAATTCTTTTTCTTGCAAAGGGAATTGCTTTATCAATCGAACGAACTCGTCTTTCTGTTCATTAAATGATGCGCTATCTATAAGGCCTTTAGTAATATTTCTTGGCTCGCTCTTTACGCCCTTTTTAAAATGAGGCGCTATATAGAGTGCTAAAATTCGTAACAGATATTGCCCCACAGCTGTTTTCTCATCTCCACGTTCTTCTTCCAAAATCTGCCTGTTACAAATATTGCAATGAAGCAACATCTCAGTGGCATTCATTTCTCCCCACCGGGGAGCGTTTTCATGACTTAATTTTTCAACTCTTGCGCATATCGCGTTGGCTGCTTCGCGGTACAATAGATTTTTTTTCATATCCAGATCACGTTATTAGTTATTCAGTTAATTTTTAAAATGCTTCGCTGAACGTAAAGAATACGCCCGTCTGATCTTTCGCCATACCGTAGTCCAGGCGAAGTTTGATGTTTTGACTTAGGGCAAACCGAACACCAGCGCCATACGAGATTTTGGGTTTGATGAAAAAGTCATCTGTCACATCACCTGCATCAAAGAAAGAGGCCCCTGAGAATCTCTTATAAATCGGGAATCGTGCTTCGAGTTGCCCCACATAATATTTCTCTCCGCGAAATCGGTTTGAATAGTAGCCGCGTAGCGCATAAGCACCTCCCAATGTGTAACGAAACAGGTAACCCGCAGTACCTTGAGAAAAGCCAGCTGCCAGCCGGGATGCCACTACAACCTTAGAACGGCCGATGAAGTGAAAATGACGAACCTCAGCATTTAATTGAAGAAGATCTCCTGCTCCAGCGACATTACAAACGGACGGCACATATTGAACAGTAATCTGTTTTAAAGTTCCCTTCTTCGTGCTAAAGGCGTTGTCCCGGGTATCCTGTCCGAACGTGAGTCCAAGTGCAAGCGTGTTTTCATTCGCAAAAAAAGTTCGATGAAGATCAACGTTAGTCATGCTCGTTGCTTTTGTTTCCTGTCTGCCACGTACATCTCCAAAGAGGCTAACCTGAAAATTATTGCGCAGCCTAAAAGCCAATTCGGGTTTTAATCGATAATTGTTAGAAAATAATTTAGAGAAATCATTTGCAGTCGTTTTGTTTCCTTCTCCAAAATAATATTGGAAAAAATTGGAGTAAGAGCCTGAGATGTTCAAGTTGGTATTTTTGAATAAATCAAAGTGTGTAAAGGTTGTTTGAAAATTCAGCTTCGCACCAGAGATAGCTTGTAACTGAGCATCAAAATAACGACCCGGTGTTCTTAGCGGGAATTTGAAATAAGCGCCACCCAAAATTATCCCCAATGTTGGATCGTAACCTATCACGGGAGAAATGGCATAGTCCGATGGATTTACTTTTATTGTTTTTATAGGACTCCCAATATTTTCTTCTTGATGCAAATCAAACACGAGTTCTCCATGGATATAAGTTTTTAAAACCTTTTCGCTATACAACTGAATAGCCGGGCGAGTGAAAATATCATCGTCCAATACAACAAAGTCGCCATAAAATCCCGGGGCAATTTTACCCAACGTATTTGCCTCGTTTAACACAAACGCTCCATTGGACGTAAATGCTTTTATTGCTTCCTGCAGGGTAAGTGTTTTATTCTCAAGGCCCGTTATGAACGATCCGTCCGGGTATCTTCCTGTTGTCGTTACCGCCATCATCGGAAATGGATTGAGGCCATCTATTTGAGAATACTGAGCAAACACAGTATCCATACCATATGGATAGTCGCTCGTGAGTGCCGCCCGTGCGGTGTGATATTTTATGCGGGTATTCAACAAATCATTTCCTTCAAATGACTGATCTGCTGACGCATGTGTTCTATAAAAAGAAGAAAGGCTTCGATAATCAAAAAGTTGACCCGCAATCACGGTCAGGCCAAGTCCCAACTCACCTGCCCGTTTGATCTGATCAGAAGAAGCATAACCGGCATGATCAAGAATATGTCTCTGGCCAGTGGCTAGATGCTGGCGCGCACTGACAACGTTGAGAATATTTTGAATGCCTGCCTTGCCTTGCACATGAAATGCAAATGTGCTTTCCGGATGAAGTTCAAAGATATCGTTCAATTGGTCTATGTCCAGAAAAACTTTCCCTCCTGGCTCGACAGCCCCATGTTGATGCGTGGTACTCATTGATAGCGACTGATCCTCAAAAAATTTCATGGCGTGATATTTTACCCGTGATTCATCGACACCTCCGCCAATAATGCCCAGGTGCTTTTTACCAACGCCCTTCATCAAGCTCTCGGTTTGCGGCACACGTCCATAGCTTCGTCCACGAACCCGAATTTTCAAAAGGTCATTCTTTTGAAGCTCTTGATAAATTTTGAAGAAGTAGGGGTTGAAGGTGTTGTCGCCAATAGTGGTAATGCCATAGCTCAGAGCCAACGACTGTGCTCTCAAAATCGCCTTTTGTACAGTGTTGTTCGAGTAGCTGGAACTAATGATTCGATTTGCTTCCATAGCGGCTCCCTCCAACAGCAAACCGGTAAGTTTTCCGGTCGCATCTTTTAGAATGGTGCCATCTGCCACGACTGTATTTTTCTTAAAACCGAATTTCTTCATGGCTGAAGTATTGACAACAGCCGCATGACCGCTTTTCATAAAAAGTATCGTAGGGACATCGGCCATGATCGAATCTAAAAGTTGAATCGGCATAACGGTTCCCTTCAGGGGCTCGGTGGCCAAGTCTCTGCCGATGTACATACCATCAATCAGCACTGTTTTCGTAGAGTTGATTTGATGAATCAAATCACGCTTAGTCTTGACATTGAAGAAACTGATTTGAAGCAATCCTAATCCACCGTCAACAAAATGAACGTGACTATCTACAAGACCTGGAATTACAAACTTCGATTGAAGATCAATCCTGGTGGCATAGGAAGTCTCATTCACTTCACTCCAATCCTTTCCCGTTTTTGTGATGATCCCATTTTCAATCACGAAATAGGACACTTCAGGTGTTGCCGAATCGCCCGTAAAAACTCTGGCGTTATAGTAAAGCGTAGACTGCGCAAAGCAGGCAAGCGAGCTAAGAAAAACAAACGCGAAGGAGGTAAATAATGTCATCGGTTTCATATTATTTAGTTAATTGATAAAGCATAATGGATAAAAACGATAAGAGTGTAAACACCTTCAACAGACGGTGAGCCGGATCGGGTGCAGGCTTTCTTTGTAAGAAAAGATGGTGATCTTTATTTTGCTGCGTAAAAGGACTGCCGAAATACCAAGTCCATCCAGCCAGAAATTCTTTTGCGAGTAGTAGAAACAAAATCACGGATGAGATTTCGATCAGACGGTCGTCATCCATTCGCAGAGCCACCAGTGGAAAGAGCATCAACGCTCCGAACAGAACTGAATTCACCATTCGGTGCCGCAGCGAACTGTTCTGGATATTGTTGAATGGGTAGAAATCAAAATGAAGTGTCAGCTGATAGTACATCAGGTGGATCATATTGAAAATCATGGCAAGCATTTGCATACTATTCTGGTGAATTGTTACGCAAACATAAATCACGGGTTCGATCCTATGCCGGCTAAAGGGTTAATAAACAGGCTTTTGGGATGAACTGCCTGCAATGGGATGAATGGCAGACCTTTTGGGATGAACAGTAATCGAATCTTTTTTAAGAAGTGAGGTGAGCTTTATTCAAAGTACCCACGCGATCTTTCAAGGGTCCTTTTTTTGGTCTGGCGACAGGAATAGTTTCAGCAAAACCTTCTACTTTGATTCGATAACCTTGCGAATTTCCCTCTACTGACTCTATCCGTTTCAGGTTCACAACATATGCGCGGTGACATCGAAAAAAGTCTGGGTACTCCAAAAGACTTTCCTCCACGCGGCTCAGGGTACTTCGAAGCAATTGCTTGCAAATCTTGTTATCCTTCTCGAAGACAAATTCTACATAATTATCCTGAGACGAGATGCAGAGTATTGAAGAAGGCGTTGTTTCAAAAAAATCCCTCTCATTCTCCGCCATGAATCTCACGGTACCTTCTGGCACCCGATCTGTAACGGGAACTGATTTCTGTTGCTGAATATCATCATTAAGATTTGCCGCCTGACGGAGATTTTGTTTGAGTAGGTAATTCTGCCTGAGGATAGTAATACCCATAACGGGAATGATCGAGCTGGCAAGCACATATACTTCAATTTTAAAAAAAGACAGTGCGGTAAGTGGAAAAGCATCAACCAAAACGCCAAATACCAGATTGAAAACTCCTAGCCAAAATAGATGCCACAACCCCAGGAGAATTTGTTTGTAAACTTTCCAGTTGGCTTCATTAAACTGACTCAGTAAAAACTTATATGCGATGATGTCATTAGTTGCAATGGTCAGGTAGCTCACCACGCCATAGCCTGCGATGATATAAAATCGATCATAGGCAAAATCCCGCAACCCAAAGGGAGTGAACACTAACAGAAACAGTGTAAGAAATACGCCAAAGAAAATATCTCTTTTCATTGCCTCCGGAAATGTAAATAACGGATAAGGCTGTTTTAAGGTAGAGAGGAACTTCATAGGGGAAAACCGTGATGCAGATTAAAATAGTCTAAAATTTTTCCTGAAAAATTTTATTTTACAATCACTCAATTATCAAATTTATCATGTTAATCAAAAATCACTAATGAAAGACGGCCAAAAAATTCTGATTTCATTTGCTGCTCTATTTGCGCTCTACCATGCAGCTGAATACATGATTGTTTTTTTAAACAGCACCATTGGTTTCCTTTTGTTCCAACTTCTGTTTTTTCTAACTGCATTTGTACTGGGAAATTGGTTTTCACAAAACGGGGTCGGTGCATGGGGCCTCCCTTTTCATGGCAGCAAAAATTTCCTGACGGGCTTCATCCTTGGCATTTTCATTTACGCAGTTCCCTTTCTAATATCAATCGCCCTGGGTATCGAAAAAATTATTGAAAGCCCAGACCTTCTCACTATTTTAAAATCCAGTGTGCCGTTTGCTGTAGGCGTGATGTTTTCTTCTTTCTCTGAAGATATTTTGACAAGAGGGTTAGTCTTCAGTTATTTTAAAACTAAGATAAAACCGGTATATCTCATTTTATTATCGGCTACTGTTTATCTGTTAAATCATATCTATCGGCTCGGTGATGGTATGGAGTCTATGCTCTACCTTTTCTTATTAGGGATCATTTTTTGCATTCCGTTCATCATCTCCGGAAGGTTGTGGCTTACCGGGTTTATGCACTGGAGTGGCAACACATTCTTCTTTATTTCCCACAACGTGATTCAGACAGAAACCAACAGTAATTTAATCTCACCGAATTATTTTTTCGCCATTTGTCTGTTATTTTCCATTCCCGTCATTTGGGCTGTCTGTCAGTCAGGCATGGTTGAAAAAAGTAGCAATTGAAAGTGATTTCACATTCATTGGATTCCTTCGGTTTCTTTTCGATTCTCGTCTTATCTGCGTAACTTCATCAAAAACCACCTAAAGTTTTGAGAAGTCTGGCTATCCTACTTGTTGTGCTGATGCACTCAATCTGCTTAACTGCGCAAACGTTAGCCGATAGCCTCATCATGTCAGTAGCTCATCTCGCGGACACTACTCAAATACAACAATTAAATCTTCTTGCCGTCCAGAATTTTAACAAGGATGTGAACACCAGTCGCGTGTTAGCTCAAAAGGCGTTGGAAAAATCAATTGAAACGAAATATCAAAACGGAGAAGCGGAATCGTCCAGAATAGTCGGCTCTGTTTTTTCGCGGCAAGGCAAATATCCGCAAGCGATGGAGATGTTTAGAAAAGCGGAAACCATTTTTACCACACTTGGAAACAACAACGGGCTGGCGGAGGTAAGTGGAAACATGGGGTTAGTCTACATTCAACAAGGGCAGTATCCTAATGCGTTGGAGGCTTTTAACAAAGCGCTTAAGATGTGGAGTCAGGCAAACCGAATGGACAAGGCCGTGCTTATGGAAGAAAATATCGGTATGGTTCACTTCCGGCAGGAAGACTATCAGGGGGCATTGAAATATTTTACCGGCTGTTACGATAGCTACAAAAATCAAGGCAACGAACCTTCCGCATCCAAAATACTCGTGAATCTTGGCGCCACTTACAATCGGCTGAAGATGCATGCTCAGGCATTGGACGCGCACCTCAAGGCGCTTGCCTTCTTTGAAAGAACAAATTCCGTTACCGGCATGGGTATTACTTACAATAACATTGGCAACGTCTATGTCGAAACAAAAAATTATCAAAAAGCCATTGAGTATTTTGATAAGAGTCTGAAGCTAAAGCAAAAACAAAACGACAAGCTCGGAACCTCCATCTCATTGAGAAATATTGCCGAGGCCTATTTGTTTATCAACAACCTGGAGAAAGCTAAAGAGTGTGTAGACCAAAGTCTGAAGATTGCTGAAGAGATTGGCGCCAAAGAACAAATCAAAGATGCCTATGATGTGCTGGCCAGGATGTATGAAAAAACCCGCGACTATGAACGGGCGCTGGCCTTTGAAAAGAAGAAAGCACAAGCACGCGATAGTTTATTCTCTTCAGATAAGACCGAGCAAATATCACGGATGCGCACCATCTATGAAACCGAGAAAGCGGAACAGCGTGCCGCGTTGGTGCGCTTGAAAGCCGAACGCGATCTGGAAAAGAAAGATGCTGCAATTGCCGTGCTGAATAAAGAGAACGAACTCAAAAATACGCAGCGAAATTTTTTCATTGGCATGGCCGTTTCCCTGTTGGCCATCGTCTTGTTGATTTTTTATTTGTATCAGTCCAAACAAAAATCAAACAAACTCCTTTCTGAGAAAAATGCATTGATCGAAAGAACGCTGGAGGAACGTGAAGGTCTCTTGAAGGAAATTCACCACCGCGTAAAAAACAATTTACAAATCATCTCAAGTCTGCTGAGCCTGCAGTCAAAAAAATTAACTGACTTTGAAGCCAAAGATGCGATTACGGAAAGTCGCAACCGGGTGAAGTCAATGTCGCTCATTCACGAACAACTTTATCAGGAGAACACGATTTCAGGAGTGGAAATGAAAGACTACATCGAACGATTAATCAGCAGCCTGACCAGTTCGTATGGTGTAGACACCGACATGATCGAAATTAAAATTGACGCAGAAAATATTTTACTAGATGTCGACTCCGCTATTCCACTCGGTTTGATTATCAATGAATTAATCAGCAACTCCATGAAGTATGCTTTCCCCCATCAACAAGCCGGCAACATTCTGGTATCCCTTCATCAAACCTACAACGAACTTCAATTGATTGTGAAAGACAACGGAATTGGGTTTGATGCGGCTAAAACATCTAACCAGTCATTTGGCCTCAGTATGGTGAATTCCCTGATGCGCAAACTAAAGGCTGACATGAAAATCATGTCAGACGCGGGAACCACAACCGAATTGATCATTCGCGATTTTAAAATGGTTACCTTTACACAATAGCCTGGCCTTTACTCTCATGCAAGCGAATAAGTCTATTCTTATTGTTGAAGATGAACCTTTGATAGCCGATGACATTGCCAGCACGTTGGTAGACAATGGCTATCAAATACTAGGGCCGGTTGACAATGCAGATGCTGCCTCCGAGTTATTATCGAATGCTACGCCCAATCTGGTACTGCTCGACATTCAGATCAAAGGAAAAAGAGATGGCATACAACTGGCAAGTGAAGTTCGTTCGCGCCATAAACTGCCTTTCATCTTTGTAACTTCTTTCTACGATCAGCCAACTCTTAACCGCGCAAAGATTACCGAGCCGCAAGCCTACCTTGTAAAACCATTTGACGAAAAGGATTTGCTGATTAATGTTGAGATGGCCTTGTACAAACACAACAAGCCTCCACTTTCGGGTGATAAATTTTTTGTGAAAGAAAAAAATGAAATGGTGGCTATTTCGGCAAAGGACATTGTGTACGTGCAGGCCTTTGACAATTATGCCAAGATTTTCACTGCCACTCACTCTCACATTATCAGTCATCCGCTCAAGCAGGTGGAAGAGAAACTGAATGCCCAAACGTTCATCCGGGTGCATCGTTCGTATGTGGTTAATTTCGAAAAAGTAACGGCCATAACCGAATCCAACATTTGCCTCGGCCTCATCAAAATTCCATATGCGCAGTCCTACCGTCAGGAATTAATGGAGCGGATCACGCTGCTATAACCAGCTCTCAAATTCATTCACTCAAGATCGGGCCGCATTCGCGAAAGATCTGACCCTGCTCACTAAAAGTAGATTGCTTTCACCATCGCCTGATGATGATATTTCTGTATGGAATAAGATTGCGTCTGTCATTCCTAACTATCAACTCACCACCTTTTCGCCATGACAAAAACAGAACAGATCAAGAAGCTGACGATATGGAGGACACTTGCAATCTGTTGCCTGGCCTCGATATTCGCCAACCTCCAGGCTCAAAACTGGTCAGTTAAAACAGCCATAAATCCTGCCGTTGATTTCAGCGGTGTTTACTTCACAACTGATCAAACAGGCTATGCTGTGGGAACGGGCGGAGCCATCTACAAAACAGTGAACGGTGGAATCTCATGGACTGCACAAACGAGTGGCACATCAAATGCATTGTTGGATGTTTACTTTTCACCCAACGGAACGGGTTACGCCACAGGCGCGAGCGGCACCATTCTACGCACTACAAATGGCGGCAGCACGTGGAATACTATCACTGGCATTGCTGGAATCAGCACCACGTCATTTAACGAAATACATTTCCCAACCAATAACGTTGGCTACTTTGTTGGCACCGGTGGAAAAATTGTGAAGACTGCGGACGGTGGTGCTACCTGGAATGTATTAAGCTCAACTACCGGCTTCCCCGAAATCAAATCTGTATTTTTCACTACTGCGCTCATTGGCTTTGTATCGGGCGGTGCGGGATTTCTTAGAAAGACAACAGATGGCGGCAGCAACTGGACTACCCCTTCGGTCACCGCCAACAACATCAATGACATCTATTTTATTGATAACTCAACGGGATACCTCGCCTGCGCCAATGGTGAAGTGTGGCAAACAACTGACACAGGTGTTAACTGGTCACTGAAAAATTCCGGAATGGGTTCGTTGGAGAATCTTAAAATTCATTTCTCCAACGCCAGCAACGGATACACTACCACAGGATCTTCCTACAACTATCTGACAAGCAACGGAGCTACCAATTGGATTTTTAATGACGTAAGCGGATCGGGTGCAATCAACGACCTGTTTTTTTCATCGCCTTACACCGGCTACATGGTTGGTGCCAGTGGCAAACTTTTTAAATACCAGTCGGAGTTGGAGCCAGAGTATCAGCCCACGAACATCAGCTTCAGCGAAGTGTTCACGACCTCCATGAATGTGAGCTACACCGGCTCCGTGGATTTACCAACCGGATATGTGGTGGTGATGAAATCCGGATCATACTCTACGACCGATCCATTAGATGGAATATCGTACACAGTTAATCAAACGTTGGGAGATGGAACAATTGTTTACATAGGATCTGCTACATCTATCAGTCTTACCGGCCTGACTTCAAATACCAATTATTACTTCAAGGTCTATGCCTACAACGGAGCTGGTTCTGCTATCAACTACAAGGCCTCAACTCCTTTGATGGGAACCCAGGGAACCTATGTATCTGGGTCTCCCTGGACTTCGTTAACCAGCGATAGCTATTGGTATCCGACAGATGTTCATTTTTATGATGCCAATGTAGGTGGAGTAGCCGCTGTCTATAACCTCGTCACGACAAACGATGGTGGTCAGAGTTTTCAGGGAGGAGCCGTTACCGGTGATTCTTATTACGGGGTTTATTATACTAACTCAACAACTGCCTACATGGTTGGCAGCAATGGATCTTCTATTCGCGTGATCAGGCGTACCGTCAATGGAGGATCCACCTGGACCGATCAATTGAGAACGATTGGCAATTCACTTCAGGATGTATGGTTTACAAATTCCATTACCGGATTTGCCGTAGGCGCAGGTGGAAATATTTTACGCACCACCAATGGAATAAGTTGGTCGTCTCTCACCAGTCCAACACCGAATACACTTAACGCGATTCATTTCCCTTCATCGTCTGTTGGATATGCTGTGGGTGCCGGTGGCGTGATCATTAAAAGCACAGATGGTGGCGGTGTGTGGAACCTGGGTATAAGCCCAACCTCCAACGATTTGCAGGGTGTTTTTTTTACTGATGCGAATACCGGCTACGCGGTGGGCTCATCCGGCACCATTATTAAAACAACAAACGGAGGATCAAGTTGGGTTTCTCAAACAAGCGGCACAACAAACGATTTACTGGAAGTCAATTTTAGCAGTGCGCTCACAGGATATGCTGTTGGAAAGTCCGGCACAATTCTAAAAACAGTTGATGGAGGAAACAACTGGTATGCGTTCAATACAGGGGCCGATGCGAGTGCAGATTATTATGGTGTGTATTTCCCAACATCGCAAACCGGCTATGCTGTAGGCTACAGCGGAGTGAATACAAAAATTTATAAATTCCAATCTGCTCCCGACCCATCGGCACAACCGACCAACCTGATCTTTTCGTCTATCACACAAAATAGTTTATCAGGTTCCTTCACCAGTGCAGCTGGTTTTCCTGCCGGGTACCTCGTGCTCAGGAAAGCCGACTCTCCACCCACTGTTAATTTATTGGATGGAGTTGAACATACGATTGGCGAAACCGTGGGAGACGCCATTGTCGCGTATGTTGGAAGTTCAACTTCCTTCAACGACAGTGGCTTGCTGCCTGGCACGCAATATTATTATAAAATCTATACGTATAACTTTTCAGGCGGAAGTGGTTCTACTAACTACTTGACCACATCACCGCTAACCAACAACACGCTTACTACTTTACTGCCGCCAACAGCTACCAGCGCAACTTCATTGGGCAGCACCGGTTTTACTGCCAACTGGGTAGCCGTAAGTGGTGCTTCAAGTTATCGCCTGGATTTATCAACCAATGGCTTTGCTTCACTTGTATCCGGATACAATGATGTGACGGTTGCCACCAATTCATTGGTGATAACCGGTTTGCAATCGGGCACGGACTATTCGTATCATGTCCGTGCCATCAATGCATCTGGTGCGTCAACCAATTCAAATGCAGTTAGCGTAACCACCCAGCCTGCGGCTCCTGTCGTATCATCGGCAACTTCAGTATCCACCACTGCGTTCACGGCCAACTGGAATGCATCGGTGGGTGCAAGCGGATACTTTATAGACGTATCCAGTAATAACTTTTCCGGATTTATCACAGGCTATAACAACCTGGCGGTGTCAAGTATAACACTTGCTGTTAGTGGATTAACTGCCGGTACAACCTATCAGTATCGCGTGCGGGCGATCAATGCTGCAGGAACATCTGTCAATTCAACTACGGGCAATGTCATCACGATTTGTTCGTCACCAACTGCAAATGTGGCAAGCGCTATCAGTGGCACTGGCTTTACTGCCAACTGGACCGCTACAACAGGAGCCACTAACTATCGGCTCGATGTTGCTTCAGAGCCTTCATTCGCTTTTATACTGGGAAGTTATAACAACATGACCGTAGCCGGAACCTCACAGGTTGTCACCGGATTAACACCCGGCACGGCTTACTACTATCGCGTGAGAGCCAACAACGCTTCCGGCATTTCTTCAAACTCCAGTGCCATTGCGGTCACTACCATTCCGAACATACCCAACGCACTTGACGCATCTTCTGTAGCATCCATTACCTTCATTGCTGATTGGGATGATGTTCCCGGAGCAACCGGATATTTTCTGGACGTTTCAACGGCAAATAATTTTTCATCTTTTGTTTCGCCCTACAATAACTTTTCTGTCGGAACAATCTCATCCTCATCCGTCACCGTACCAGGCGCTGGCACCACCTATTATTATAGAGTGCGTGCCACCAACGGATCGGGAACCTCGGTGAGCTCCAATGTCACAACGGTCAATACAAAACCTGCTACACCTGTTGCAACGGCTGCCACCTCCATTACCGCAACGGGATACACTGCCAACTGGGGTGCTGTGTCGGGAGCAGCCACGTTAAACCTTGAAGTCTCCAGTGACAACTTCAGCACCACTCTTGCCGGTTATGATAATCTATCGGGTTCAGCAACATCCGCAGTGATCACGTCTCTGAATTCAGGAACAACTTATAAATATAGAATTCGTGGCATCAGTTCAGCGGGAGTTGAATCCATTGTATCAAATACCATAACAGCCATCACGTTATCACCAGCACCGGTAGCTACTACAGCAACTGCCGTCAGTACAACAGGATTTACAGCGAACTGGAATGCAACAACTGGCGCTTCCTCCTTTTTACTGGATGTTTCTTTGGCGAGCAACTTCACTTCTTTCGTGAGCGGATACAATGGTGCAAGTGTAACAGGAATCTCTGCAACAGTAAGCGGGCTCACCATCGGAACCACTTACTATTATCGGTTGAGAGCAGTCAACTCTTCTGGTACTTCTGTGAGTTCGAATGTAATCACCGTGCCAACGTTGTCAGTAACACCAACTGCAACTGCATCCGCGATTAATCCAACAGGGTTCACCGCCAACTGGAATGCTGTAACCGGTGCAGTGGATTATCGCCTCGATGTATCAACCAGCAACACCTTCAGTTCTTTTGTAGGAAGCTACAGCAATCTTACTGTTGGCGGAACATCGTTGGTCATCTCCGGTTTAACTGCAGGCACCACGTATTACTTTCGGGTGAGAGGCAGTAATGCATCGGGCTCATCGGCAGATTCAAACATTGTTACTGTTTTAACAAATCCGCAAGCGCCCGTTGCCATTGCTGCGACATCAGTTTCAACCACGGGTCTCACAGCCAACTGGAATGCCGTGAGTGGAGCAACAGGCTACCGACTTGATGTATCGTCAAGTGAATTTGTAGGATTTGAAGTAAACAACCTTGCTGTAGCCGGCACATCAAGCGCAGTAACAGGACTAACACCCGGCATCACGTATAAGTACCGCGTTCGTTCAGTCAATGCAACTGGCCCATCGGATAACTCCAACGTGATTGTCACCTTTACCATTCCTGATAATCCGGTAGCCACTGCCGCAACCTCCGTATCCACAACTGGCTTCACGGCAAACTGGAACCTGATCAGTGGTGCTTCTGCTTACTTCCTCGATGTTTCAACAGACGTAGCCTTTGGTTCATTCGTTACCAGTTACAACAACCGCTCTGTTACGGGCAACTTTCAAATTGTCACGGGCTTAGTGGCAGGCACCATTTATTATTATCGGTTAAGAGCTGCCAACGCATCGGGCACCACCGGCAACTCAAATGTCATTTCAACTATCACGTTGCCAACTGCGCCTGCTTCTTTGCCGGCTACTTCCGTTTCGGCAACAGGGTTCACAGCCAACTGGTCTTCGGTAACAGGTGCCTCACAATACAACATCGATATTTCAACGGACAATTCTTTTTCAAGTATCATCAGTCAACTTACCGCTAGCGGAACATCCGTTTCGGTAAGCGCACTTAGCGCAGGTACAAATTATTATTATCGCGTACGTGCTTCCAATGCAGCGGGTAACTCTGTCAATTCACCTACGATCAATGTACTCACGTTTCCAGGCGCACCAGTTGCCAATGAAGCCACCTCTATCACGAGCACATCTTTTGTAGCCAGTTGGAACGCCATGCCTACCGCCACCAGTTACGCCATTGATGTAGCAACCGATGCAACTTTTTTATCGCCTGTTTCCGGGTATGTCGATCTTAGTCTTACCAACACATCCGTCACGCTTGCATTACCCACACCCGGAGCAACTTATTTTTATCGCGTGCGCGCGGTAAGTGCAGTGGGCACCTCAGCAAATTCAAATGTCATCTCCACATTGATCAAGCCAGCGGCACCAACTGCGGCCACTGCAACTGCTATCTCTGAAACCGGATTCACTGCAAACTGGTCGACCGTACCAGGAGTGTCAGGCTACTTTCTTGACGTTTCGTCAAACAACTTTAACAGTTTCCTTCCGGGCTATGACAACTTTCCGTTGACGTTAACTTCTCAGGCAATCACCGGATTGAATACCGGCTCAACTTATCAATACAGAGTGCGGTCGTATAATACCACCGGTTCTTCTTCCAACTCATCCACCATCAGTCTCATCACAATTCCTGCCAAGCCAATTACGACTATCGCCACCAACTTTACCACCAATGGCTTTACTGCGAATTGGCAGACAACAACCGGTGCGGTCAACTATCGATTGGATGTGGCTTCTGATCCCGGCTTTGCTTCCGGAACACTAGTAGCTGGCTATGATGATAAGGTGGTCAATGGTACATCCGATGCGGTAACAGGATTGACTCCCGGAACAATTTATTATTTCCGGGTGCGCGCAGTAAATGCTTCAGGAACATCCGTCAGCTCAGATGCAGCTAGCTCAACAAATATTCCGCCACCTCCTGTCGGTATCTTCACCGCCAACATCACCACCACTTCTTTCACTGCCAACTGGACGGCATCGTCCGGAGCAACAGACTATGCGATTGATGTATCGACAAACAACTTTGTAACATTCGTAGGCAGCTACAACAATCTCAACGTCATCGGCACGTCCATCACCATCTCGGGGCTCACTCCGGGAACTCCTTATCAATATCGTTTGCGTTCCAACAATAACTCGGGCACTTCGCAAAATTCTGGTACGGTCATTCTCGAAACGCTTCCTGCCGATCCATCGGCACAACCCACATCACTTGTGTATACTGCCATCACTACTTCGGGTATGAATGTGTCCTTCACGGCCTCATCAGGTGGCGCTGCCGGATACCTTGTCATTCGCAAGATCGGATCAGTGTCCACTGCGGTGCCTATTGATGGTATATCCTACACATCTGGCACCACGATGGGTGACGGATTAGTGGTGTACATCGGAAGTCTTACATCGTTCAACGAAACTTTGTTAACAGCCGGCACCACTTACTATTATTCCATCTATGCTTTCAATGGAAGTGGATTGACCATAAATTATTTAGATACATCACCGCTGCAAGGCAGTCAGGTTACCGTTCCGCCAGCACCCACTGTGCTTGCCGCTTCGTTGATCGGTCAAAATAATTTTACCGCCAACTGGCTGGCAACAAGCGGAGCATCAAACTATGCCATCGATGTTTCTGATGATGACTTTACAACGCTGCTCACAAACTACACGAACAAACTTACCGGAGATGTGTTGCTTACAACTGTCTCGGGTCTTCTTGGGGGAACAACGTACAAGTATCGGGTAAGAGCTGTGGACAACGCAGGCACGTCCCTTAATTCAGTTGAACAATCGGTTTTAACGATACCGGATACGCCAACAGGTCTGGCATCATCTGGTATTACAACAAACAGTTTCACTGTTGCGTGGACTGCCATCACGGGATCAGATAATTACTTTATTGATTTATCGGCCGATAATTTTGCCACACGGCCGGTGGATAATCTGTCGGTAACGACTACGTCATTTACATTCACTGCATTGGCCAGCAGCACAACGTATAAAGTAAGAGTGCGCTCGGGCAATGCTTCTGGAACATCTTCCAACTCCGAAACGATAAGCGTCACCACTTCCGCCCTAAGCGGCAACAGCGCTCTTGCCATCACGCTCGGCAACGCCAGCACACTAACACTAAAGGCTGCCTCTGTTGTAGTCGAGGCCACGGCAACCGGAGGCACTGATCCAAAGATTGTGAAGTTTAATTACCGCAAATTGACGGATGTCGACTTTACAACTATCTCGGCTTCACTCAAGTCGGGTCAGACAGACGTGTATCAGGCAACTGTAACCAAAGCGATGACTGATTCATTGGGAAGTGAATATTATTTCTCCGTAACCGATGCGACATCGGCATCGAAACAATCGAATCATAATTTTATTTACCGTGCTATTGATGCTGCTGCCAATGTTGCCATTCCATTTGCCGAAAATAAATTCGATGGCAAACCTGTCACCTACCAGATGTTCTCAGTGCCGTATCTGCTTACAGATAAAAACATTGCAGACTTATTCGAGCCCGCGCTGAACGGTTACAGCAACACCCGTTGGCGTCTGTTGCATTATACCAATGGCGCTTACGCGGAATATCCGGATCAGGTAAAGAAAATTGAATTGGGTGAGGGATATTGGTTTAACACCATTGAGCCCGACTTCAAGATTGCACTTACCGATGCCCAGGTACGAAACGACATCACGCCCACCACTCCGTTCACCATGACCTTGCAAAAAGGATGGAACCAGATTGGAGACCCTTATGCATTCAATATAGATTGGGAAACTATCAAAACTGCGAATGCCAATGTCGGGTTAAACTCGCTCTGGCTATTTGAAGATGGCGCTTACGTAAAAAAGAATGTACTTCCTGTTTGGAAGGGAGCATTTGTGTTCAGTGACAATGGCGGATTAGTGTCATTCCCGCTCACGGCAAAGACAAATGAAACGGGCCGGAAGACACTTGAATTTACTTCTTCAAAAGATCATGAGTGGCTGCTGCCGATGACACTCTCGTTGGGCGAGCTTACCACCACGTTCGCATCGGGTATGCATGATCAGGCCAGTGTAAGCAAAGATAAGTTTGATGAAATTGCTGTTCCAAGATTTATGGACTACGCAGAAATGACCACGCATCATCCGGAGTTCTTCGCGCCCGATTTTGCTTTCGATGTAGTTGCACCGGCAAATTCCTATACATGGATATATACGCTGCATACCAACTCCACTGCTTCAGAAGGCACCATACGCTGGGACGTCACAAAACTTTCAGGTGTCAATGCTTCCCTTTTATTACTCGATGTCGCGAATGATGTTCTCGTTAACATGAAGACGGTCGGTCAATACACATTTAAATTATTGGCAGGGCAGCAATTCAAAGTGATCATGAAAGATGGAGAGTCTGCTCCGGACGTTACCAGCTTAAATGCAGCATATCCAAATCCTTTCAACACCGATGTCAAGATTCCTGTTTTCACCGAAACAGAAAATGCCAGTGCCAGCGTTGCGATTTATAACATGATGGGGCAACCCGTTAAAACTCTTCAGTCATCATTCGAAACACCGGGCTACCATGAATTGCATTGGATGGAAGCTTCCTCCGAACCGGGCATGCCAGTGAATGGCGTTTTGTTATATCGCGTGACCATCAACGGCACGACTACATCATTAAAGAGATTGGTCAAATATTAATACTCATTGTATGAAGGCAAAAGTGACGGTCATATTGTTGTGTTTGTTAACCACCGCGCTGATCACGCGCGCGCAGGAGTTCAACATCAAACAAGTGGAACTCAGCTCGGAAGGTGTGATCATTTATTACGATCTGAAAGACACCACCAAAAATCGTCTGTATGCAGTCAATGTGTTCACCTCGCGCGATAATTTCTTAAATCCCTTGCTGAAGGTAAAAGGCGATGCCGGCCTTGAAGTTCGGCCGGGCATCAACAAAAAAATAGTCTGGGACACAAAAGAGTTCGGACCAACGTTTCGAGGTGACGTGGAAATTGAAGTGCGTGGAAAAGTGTATGTGCCTTTTGTGCGGTTCAACAACTTATACAAGTCTATAAAAAGAGCGAAGGCCACTACGCTAACGTGGACAGGCGGCACGCGTCAAAATATTCTCAACTTCAGTTTGTATAATAAGAACGATGAACTCGTCACCGTGATTCCAAATGTGGCCAACTCTGGAAGTTATGAAATGGTATTACCCAAGTCTGTCAAGCCGGGAAGCGACTATTACTTTATCGTAGTGGACTCAAAAAATAAAGACCAGATGATGAAGACGAGTTCATTTGCTGTAAAGCGAAAAGTGAAATTGGTTTTTAAGATCGTGCCTATTCTCGTAGCCGGTGGTCTTGTTTATTATCTGCTTCCTGATAAAGGGCCTGATCCGTTATCCAATCCTGTTGATCCTCCAGGTAACTCGAATTAAAACATTGAACGATATGAAATCTATAGTAATAATTATCGGTTGTCTGCTCATTCACCTGACAAGTATGGCTCAGTTGTTTTCGGGAAAGACAAACGCCATTGCCATTGACAACACCATGCCCAACCTTTCCACCACATTGCCTGAGATTTCCTGGGCAATGCCCAGAATGGAATCGTCTGTAAGTGCTGAAGAATTCATCAACCTGGATGTGACGGTCCAATCGAATGTAGAACTTCAGTCGATTAAAATGATCATCAAGTCGGGAGGCGAAACACGGGAGCGCGAGATTAAACTCGATCCGAAATCACTTAAGAAACACATTGAGCAAAAGTTGCTGCTGGTAGATGGAGAAAATCTGATTCGGATTGAAGCCGTGAATATAAAAGGTGGAGTGGTGAGCAGCACGCGTTCGATACTCATGGGAAAAGATGCGTTGGCCGATGCAGTAGATGCCAATCGAAAAGATTATGCGTTGGTCATCGTAACGGACAAGTATGACAACTGGGATGATTTATCTAATCCGATCAATGACGGAAGAACCATCGGTGGCATTCTCAAAGAAAAATATGGATTCATCACGGAAGTTGTTGAAAATCCTACGCTCGAGGAGATCAACGATAAATTGTTTGATTACAACACGCGAAAGTTTAATCCGCAAGACCAACTGTTTGTATTCTTTGCAGGCCACGGATATTTTGATGAGACGCTAGGCGAAGGTTATGTGGTGGCGGCCAACTCATTGCTCAACGACAAAGGAAAAACCAGTTATCTCTCTCACAACATTTTGCGCGAACGATTGGACAACATGAAATGCGATCATATTTTTCTGGCGATGGACGTTTGCTTTGGCGGCACGTTTGACAAGAAGCTGGCAAAAGCCCGGGGCAATGAAGTAATGGAAGAAGCGATGGACAAACAATATCTGGTAAAGAAATTAAACAAACGCACACGAAAATTCTTAACCAGCGGCAGCAAAGAATATGTACCGGATGGTGCACCGGGCCACAACTCACCCTTTGCGACACAGTTTATAAAAGCACTTCGCGAAATTGGTGGTGGCACTGGCCGCGTGATGACGCTTAACGAATTAAACAATTACTTCCATCGGTTGCCCACTGAACCCTATTTCGGAAGCTATGGCAATGACGATCCGCAGAGCGATTTCGTTTTCGTGGCGAGATAAAAAGAAAGCATTCAAATAGCGATACCTTACACCCGACTAAGATCTAAACGTTGATGTGTCCATAAAGCCACATCACCCTCGTAGTGCGTGATCAGTATCAGTGTAATGGATGTGTTGAGATGAGAATGGAGATACTCACCTACTCGTTTCTTTTGAATGGGATCGAGAAACTGAAAAGGCTCATCGAGCAACAGCAATTCCTTTTGAGAAAGAAACAGCGAGCACAGCAAAATAACTTGCAGTTGTCCGTGTGAAAGTTGGTGCAACTGCTTTTCCAATATTTCGTGGATTTCAAAAAAAGTAATCAGCTGCTCCAACTGTTCAGCTGACGGTTTATTCATTCGCAGATAGCTCAGCACCGTAAATTGCCGGGTGGGGTAATCCAAAAAATGAAGCAGCTCTGGTCCCAGATAACTGATGCGCTTCTTGATGTCCCAAATCGATTCGCCTGTTCCTCTGCGTTTACCAAAAAGAAAAACCTTTTGGCTATAGGCCATGGGATGATCGGCATAGATCAAACTGAATAAAGTTGTTTTGCCAGAGCCGTTGCGCCCGGTGAGCGCCCAGCGTTCACCACGATTCACACGCCAACTTAATCGATCAACGATGACGTGGTGATCATACGCGATGGTCACATCTTGCATTTCGACTATAGGCTCAGCGTTCTTAATTGCTAGACTGGGACTGAACGTTGGTGTTATCCATTCGCTATCTCTAGGTTGTTTAAAGTCGCTTACGCTGACAATTGTCTCACTTAATAAAATTCTTTTCGATAAACTCGTGGGCAATTCCGGATGAGCGTGATCTGCGATGATTAACTGGATATGATACACCTGCGAGATGTGATCGAGAAAATCCCGTAACTCCGATCTGCTCCTGGCATCCAGACCTTCAAATGGATAGTCGAGCAGCAACACGCGTGGCATCGAATCCAAAAGCCGCTTCAGGATTACAACTTTTTTTACCTGGCCGTTGGACAAGCGACTGAGTTCAAGATCGAGTAATTGATTGATCTGAAAAGAATGTGGAAGCTGAAGTCTTTTAAATTCAACCATACGTCCTCCTAAAAAATCACGGACGGTAACAGCTTCGGTGTGTTCAATCGTGTAATACCGTTGCTGATAAAACATGTCATGATTGTCGATCAAATCATGAATAGCTTGCACCGGTATGTAATGGATATATCTTTTTCTCAGCTCAAATTTTGTTTGCCAATCCAGCGAGCTGTCGATGAAGTCATACGAAATGGCACCGGCAGAAGGCAGGATATTTCCGGCAAGGAGTTTCAGTAAGATGGTTTTTCCGCTACCATTTTTTCCATCAATCAGGTAGTTGGTATCATTTTCAAATACCAGGTTGAGTTCATTAAACAAAGACTTCCCCTGAATGGATAGATGAATATTGTTAAGCCAGATCATTTTATTCAGACCAATGATGGGCGTAATTATACGTGAATTAATAATAGAGTGTATGCCTGGGCAATGAACCAAATATAAAAAGCAAAGCGCATCCGGTCTTTGCGAGTTTACTGCGTTTGACTTAGTGCTGAAAGTTGCCCTTATCCAGCTATATTTGGATATGGGCGTAAACAAAGTTGCTTCATTACTCATGTTGAGTACCATTCTCTTTGACAATGGATTTCAATAAACTAGGTCGACAGACAAAAGAGTTCGTCACTGGAAAGCGAGAAGAGTTGACACGAATTGACGAACATGATTATACAAACCAGCAGTTTGACCGACTGGTAGTTCGGAATTCAATTTCATATTTCATTATTTATTCGGCCTTAGGACTAGGGATCGCTTTGATTTTGCTAATCCCTAGGCAAGGTGAAATAAGTGTAATTGGCATGTTTCAATCAAACTGGTTCTGGGCTACGGTAATTTCTATGATGCCAATTGCAGCTTTCTATTTTGGAATTCGAGGTCTAATGGACAAAACACCAAAGTTGATTGTAGACACAGAAGGAATTAAAACACCGGACTGGTCTGCAACGTGGTCTGATATTGTTGAAACAAAATTTCAATTTCTAAGTGGCAAGACAACCTATCTCGTAATAAAAACAAAGACTGGAGAAAAAAGTATTGACATTGGGGCAACTAATATTGGATATCGATTCTTAGGACATCATATTGAGTTGTTAAAAAAGAGAGCGAGATAGCCGCGAACTAAACTCATAACTTCCCGATTGCAGTTCATACACCGCCTTACCATTTTCGAATTTAATAAAACGTAATCCCCTCTCGTCCTTTATTTTGTTGCCCGATCTTTTCACGGCATCAGCGGAAGCAGCAGGAAGATATAAAGTCGCGCTGGTGTTGGCGGGCACAGTGGTGCGATAGGTGAATGTGCTATTCTCGATCTTCCAATCACTTTCGATCTTGCCGTACATCGATTCATAATATCCCTTCGCATAGGTCATCACTCCGGATGGATCGTGTTGCGGCTGAAGAATAAAATGTTTGAAGCCGGGATGCGTTTCATCGCGCTGTATTCCTACCGAGTACGCCATCATCCATTGGCCCACGGCCCCGAAGGAATAATGGTTAAACGAATTCATGCTGTTGTTTCCACCAAAACCATTCTCCACCGTGTAGCCATTCAACCGCTCCCAGATAGTTGTGGCGCCCTGATCAATGGCATACAGCCACGAAGGATATTGATTATTCTGAAGAAGTTTGTAGGATAAGTCGGCATAACCATAATCGCTGAGTGCTTTGTTGATCCACGCGGTGCCGATGAAGCCGGTCATAAGTGCAAACTCGTTGCGTTCAATTCCGTCATCACCTTTGTTCTTTCGTGTAATCGTCTCGGCAAGATTTTTAACCATGTAGGGAATGTTCTCCTCACTGAAAACATTCAAGGCCAAACCCACCGCATAAGAAGTTTGCGTATCGGTCAATTGCCAGTGTGGTGCCTCGCGCGAGAAGAATCCTCCGCCTACAAAGCCAATGGTTTTGTGATCGGCATTCACAAACGTTTTATTGAAGAAGGCTTTTCGTTCAGCATGCAGTTGAGAAAACTTTTCAGCATCCGCTTCTTTGTTCAATACCTTTGCCACCTGCGACATGATCCACAGATCATACACATGATAAGCTGTGACGAGAAAGTGCGTACCCAACTGATTGTTCTGCGGCCCAAGCCAATCGCCAAGGGTTGCGTCTGAACTTAATCCGGTTTCTTTGTTTATGGTAGACGAAAGATAGTCGATGTATTTTCTCATCGCCTCGTAATGTTCTTCGAGTACCGCTTTGTTTTGATACTGCAGATAATCTTCCCACGCCACCACAATGCCCGCACTTCCCCACAACACGCCACCGAAACCACCACCCACGGGAGCGATGTCCGTAAACCTTCCGGAAGGCGCCTGCACATCGCGCATCGCTTTGAGATGCCTTCTTAAAAACTGATCGGAGTTGGAAACATACGTGGCCGTTCGTGCAAACACATTGATGTCGCCCGACCAGCCCATGCGCTCGTTGCGCTGCGGACAATCCGTTGGGATTGATAAAAAGTTGTCGATGTTGGACCACATAAGATTTGACCACAGCTTATTTACTTTTGGATTGGATGTTTCATAATCCGCAGTAAGTTTCAATACCGAACTTGCTACTACTCCTTCTACAGCAGAGAGCGGAAGCGCTTCATCAATACCCGTGATCTCAAGGTATTGATATCCGCGTGACGTAAATTTTGGTTGAAATATTTGCGCACCATCTTTCATGATGTATTGATCCTGACATAAAGCAGCACGATAATTTTCGAGCATCACCATGCCCACGTTGTTGCCGGATTCGGCAAGCGCAGGATATAAAATCTCAGCACCACGAAGTGTTACTTTATTTCCTGCCTTGCCATTGGCGAATGTAATTCGTGGTACGCCTACAAAATTTTGTCCCATGTCATACACAAACACACCTTTGCGAACTTCTTTTACTGACTTCGCAGTTAGCGTTTTATACACACCGGCACTGTTTCCAATTTGTCCGATCAACCCAAGTTTGTCATAGTTCAAATTGTTATCAGTGAATGCGGTCCCGCTCAGCGATACAACCTCAGCTCTTTTCCAGTTGCTGTCATTGTAATTCGAAGTACTCCATCCTTCCATCGCGGCTTCTCTGGTGGCGTCATATACTTCGCCCATGTCCAGGCTGCTGTACATGATGGGGCCGTTGTTATTGTATTTCCAATCGCGGTCGTTGGTCGTGACAACACTTGATGTTCCATCTTTATACGTGATCACCAATTTCACCAGCAGTGATTGACGATCACCAAAGTGATTCCAGATGGCACCGAAACTTAACAAACCACTCCACCAGCCTTCGCTCAACATCGCGCCCATCGCATTGTCACCTTCGTGAATGAGATCGGTGACATCGTAGGTTTGATACAGGTGCGTGATATTATATTGAGTAAGACCCGGATTGAAATAATCCTGACCCACGCGTTTGCCATTGATCTGCATTTCATAAATGCCACGGGCCGTCACGTACAATCGTGCTGTACTGATATCCTTACGGGAAGAGAATTTCGTTCGCAACGTTGGTGTTGAGTAATGACTTGGATCGCGCACCACAAACGCGCCTGAACTTCCTCCATTCAATTCATAGGAATTATCTTTTACAGAAAGACCCTGCACTCCGGAATAAATTCCTTTGTAGGTCGCAACCGATAAATCTTCTTTGAACAACGCATTGGAAGGCGGACGCATGTTTGAAACTTCTACGTCACTGAACGAAGCTTTCTGATTCGCATCAACGGAGAAACCGATGTCGCATAAGAATCCATAGGTAGTGAAGTCCCAGCCTTTGCCGGCAGGGTTCACGTTCACAGTCAAACCTTTTTGTTCCTCAATCCCCCACGGACGTTGAACCGGTGGAGGCAACTTGCCTGTAAAGTTGGCCACGCCATCAAGAGTGATCACCAGCGTGCCAAATGCATTGGTGAAACTAATCGTGTGAGGCGCGTATTTATTTGTTTGATTGATCACTGACGTAAGTACTTCATGACTTTCCAAAGAAACCGTTGCAACATCCTTATCGGTGTAACCTGCACGATATACATTCAACTTTGCCTTACCGTCTTCTGTACCATTTACAGCAGCGACATCCAACTCTAATTTGATGTAGCTTTTATCACGTTCATTTTGAACGCCAAACGTATTTTTATTTTTATCCATTAGCCGTGCATCGTTGGCACCAAAAACAAAAGCTGACTTCGCGCTCCCTGCCTGAATCGTTTGTGTGTACTTCACTTTGTAGACAGAGAGATACGGAGCGTAAAGCGAAAGCTCATTGCTTCCAATCCAATTGGCACCACTCCAGGCAGAAAGATCAGGATTCATCAACCCTGTTTCAAAAGAAGAAGTTTGTGAAGCTGTCTTTCCGTTTTGATCCCACACCGTTACGGTCCACGAATAACTCGTGGTTGGCTGAAGTGCAGAACCGGCATACGGAATATTCAACGAAAGTGCGGAAGCTACTTTCTTGCTATCCCAGGCTATGTTTCCTTTTGAGTCTTTTACAATAATCTGATAAGCGCTTTGACTGACTCCATATTGACTACCAGCTGCCACCATTTGCCAAGTGAAGGCGGGCACCTGATCATCAATGCCCATCGGAGCATCCTGGCTTTGTGTCATCAGATGAGTAACCGTGAATTGCGCCATCGAAACATGGGCAACCAGAAGTGACGCGAATAATAACTTATAGATCTTGTTCATAGCAGAAATTTCAATCGCAACAAAGTACAATCATTTGTGCGAAACGACTGTCCCGAACTGTCATGGCGCGGGCATCCGATCGGCAGAACCAGTTTATGTTTCTTAACATCTTCAAATTATTCAACGGCCGACTATCCACGGGAAAATTGTCCATCATGAGGCGGCAATTATCCATTTAATGGCACGTATCAACCGGCCACCTTTGTTGCGTCAACAATGACAGAACTAAAACATAAAAAAATGACACGACTAAACGCATTAAACCCCGATGCAGCATCGGGCAAAACAAAAGAATTGTTCAACGGAATTCACTCCATGTTCGGAGTGGTACCCAACATGATGAGAACCATGGGCAACTCCCCAGCCTTTTTGCAAGCATACCTGAACATGAGCAGCGCCTTGAGTGGCGGAACACTGGGTGTGAAAACCAGCGCGCTCCTTGCATTGGCAGTAGCAGAAAGTAATGTCTGCAATTATTGCTTGTCTGCGCACACCTATTTAGGTGCAAATCTTGCCAAACTCGATGCAGAAGCGATGGAAGCTGCACGACATGGAAAATCCAAAGATGCAAAGACCGAAGCCGTTCTCACATTTGCTCAAACACTGGTTCGCAAAAGAGGACACGTAAACGATGCCGATGTCAATGCGGTGAAAGCAGCAGGCGTAACCGAAGGCGAGATCGGAGAAATTGTTGGTCACGTTGCCCTGAACACGCTCACCAACTACTTCAACAACACGGCCAATACGGTTATTGATTTTCCAGTGGTGGAAGCTCATGAACTATCAGTTGTCTAACTAAAATTTTAAAGAAACAAAAATGAAAACATTTATCAATACACTTGTCCTATTGGCGGTCTCAAGCATTTCATTATTTAGTCAGGTAGTGGAACCAGTTGACAAGAACAAAATCGCCAATGGCGGCTACGACTTTGTATCTTACTTCACAGACAATGCGGCCGTGAAAGGAAAGAAAGAGTTTATAAAGGAGATCAATGGTGTAAAATATCAATTTGCCTCATCCGAACACCGGGATATTTTTGCCAGCAATCCGCAAAAGTATTTACCCGTGTGTAATGGATACTGTGCGTGGGGTGTTGCCGAAAAAGGAAAGAAAGTGCCTGTGAATCCGGAAACATTCAAAATAATTGACGGCAAACTTTACTTGTTCTTTAACGGTGACTTTAGCGGAGCACCATTCAACACGCTTCCTGAGTGGAACAAAAATGAATCGAACTTATTAACACAACTGCCTGTTAACTGGGCAAAGCTTACAAAATAATTTCCCCACAGAAAGCCGGAGTATCCCTTTGGCTTTCTTTCATTCAAACGATTATGGAAAACAAACGATACCCGCTGCCTCCCTTCACAATGGAAACAGCTTTGCAAAAAGTGCAGGCTGCCGAAGACGCATGGAATACAAAAGATCCCGACAAAGTAAGCCTCGCCTACACGACCAATACAGAATGGAGAAACCGTACCGAGTTTATCAACGGCCGCGAACAAGTAAAAGAATTCTTAACACGTAAGTGGCAAAAGGAACTGGATTACAAACTCAAGAAAGAACTCTGGGGCTTTCGCGAAAATAGAATGGCCGTGCGTTTTGAATACGAATGGCACGACCTTCACGGACAATGGTTTCGCAGCTATGGAAACGAGCTGTGGGAGTTTGACGAAAACGGATACATGCAAAAACGATTTGCGAGTATCAACGATTTACCCATTCAGGAATCTGAACGAAAATTATAGACACCATGGCATCGAACTACGCATCGTTGGCATTCACGAATCAGATAAAAGCCGTGCAAGAAAAACATGGCAGCCGGCTGAGCTATGAGCGCCTGGAGAAACGCGGAGTGGTGGATGGGCTCTCCGAAAACGAAATTGACTTCATACGTGAGCGGGATAGTTTATACCTGGCGACCATTGGAGAAAATGGTTATCCGTATATTCAGCATCGCGGGGGCCCGAAAGGCTTCGTAAAAATACTGGATCGTAACACCATAGCGTTTATCGACTTCTCGGGCAACAAACAGTACATCTCGGTGGGCAATCTGGCAACACATCAAAAAGTTTCAATGATCATGATGGATTACGCGTCCAGGTCGCGATTGAAATTATACGCAACTGCCGATGTGATCGAATGGAACGATCGGCCGGATTTACAAAAGACGCTGGCATTGGAAAACTATCCTCATAAACCAGAACGGATGATGGTGCTTTCGATCGAAGCATTCGACTGGAACTGTCCGCAACACATTACGCCCCGCTACACGGCAGAAGAAATAGAAGAGGCGCTCGTGCCGCAGCGCGAGTACATAAAAAAACTGGAGGAAGAAATAAGAGTTCTAAAGTCAGTATCATGAGTAATCAAACTTCATTAACACTGGTTGATCCACTGAATGGCAATCTTGCCTTTAAGATTTTATCGTTTGATAGTGGTGATTATTTTGATCACGTTCAGCGCAACAATTACTACTCGCTGATCTGGATTACGGAAGGCAGCGGAAAAGTCAAAGCTGACTTTGCTGAATATGAGTTTGGTAAAAACTGCTTGTTTGCTTTCTCTCCTTATCAGCCATTTATGTTCTCCACAAAAGGGATCAAGGGAACGGCCATTCACTTTCATCCCGATTTCTTTTGCATCATTAAACACCAGGCGGAAGTGGCATGCAATGGTGTGTTGTTCAATAATGTTTACCAGCCACCGTACACGCTCATCGATGACACATCTGCGGCTTCGCTAGGTATTTTAATTGACCAGATGCGAACCGAGATGAAGCAATCTGCCCTGGCGCAATTCGAAATCCTTGTCTCCTACTTGAAAATATTTTTAATCACGGCTTCCAGATTAAAGACCGAGCAACAGCCGGAGGCGTTAAGTTTAGTGGCAGATTTGAAAGAGCCGTTTATCCTTCAACATCTGAAAGACGCTATCGAAAAAGATTTTCGGAAGAAACATTCGCCAGGCGATTACGCAGAAGCGCTCAACATCTCGGCAAAGGCGCTGGCGAAAATAGTGAAAGGTTATTTCAATAAAACTCTCACGGAGTTAATTTCCGAACGCATCATCATTGAAGCCAAACGAGAGTTGTATCTCACCAACAAAACCATCAAAGAAATTGCTTATGAACTGGGCTATGAAGACGAGCATTACTTCAGCCGGTTCTTCAAAACCAATGCCGACATTTCTCCGCAACTCTATCGCGAGACCGTTGGCGCGGGACGGGGTGAGAATTAATTAAACAGTGAAATAGCTCCGTTACGGTGCAGCAAAAGTATTTTCCAAAATAAAATACGATTTCCGTTTCAAACGCGGGAATATTTTGCTCAATTGAATTGTCTAACCACGCGACAAGATCACCCTTTAAACAACCAGGCTATGAAAAATATACAACGTTTAATTTTAGCAAATCTTTTTTGGATGGCATTCGTGAGTCCCACAACCGAATGCCAGGCACAGGCAGCACCGCGCAAGACACTGCTAGCGCTTTCAAAAACTGATCATACCATGGCGATGGTTGATCCCGCTAACTTAAAAGTTATCGTTCGAATTCCCGTTGGCGATGATCCGCACGAAATGATCGCTACACCCGATGGCAAAACGGCCTATGTCTGCATTTATGGTGGTGGAAGTTTATATACGTTAAATGTGATTGACCTCGTAGCACAGAAACGTTTACCCGACATTGACACACGACCGTTGTTTGGTCCGCATGATGTAACAATCGCTGCCGGCAAAGTGTGGTTCACTGCCGAAGGCTCCAAAGCAGTTGGTCGTTATGATCCGGCCACCAATAAACTCGACTGGAGCATGGGCACTGGCCAGGACAGAACACACATGATCTACCTGACATCCGATGCAAAAAAAATCTATACCACCAACATTTCTTCCGGAACCGTAAGCATACTATCGGACACACTGTTTCAACCCGGAAGATTTGCCCCACCCAATGCAAAGCCACGTGCGGATTGGGTTCACACCGTTGTGCCTGTGGGCAGAGGATCAGAAGGATTTGATGTATCGCCCGATGGCCGCAAAATGTGGACAGCGGCAAGTGAAGATGGCGCCATTTACGTGGTTGACTTGCGCGCGAAAAAATTGGAAACAAAAATTGACGCAAAGGCACTCGGTGCAAATCGTTTGAAGTTTACACCCGATGGAAAACTTGCCTTCATCTCAAGTCTTTCTACTGGCGATCTGTTTATCTACGATACGCAGTCCTTGAAAGAAGTTAAAAAAATAAAACTAGGTCGTGGCGCTGCGGGCATTTTAATGGATACGGATGGCATGCGGGTATTTGTAGCCTGCTCGGCCGATAACAACATTGCTGTTATTGATTTGAAAACACTGGAGGTCACTGCGCGACTGGAAGTAGGCGGAAACCCGGATGGGCTGGCATGGGCGATAAGGCCATAGAGGACTTGTCATTCTTCTCCTCCACCAAACCGTTACCTTTCATAACAGATGTTTAACAACCTAAGGGATATTTAATGTCGCAGACTATTTTCGAACGAATGCTTGCCGGAGGAATTATCCGGAGCGATGAAATGGGTGACGTGTGGCCGTACGTTTTTCGTGCACAGAAATTAGTGCCAGCACTCAACGCCTCCACAACCGTTGAGGAGATGCGCGAGCGTTTAAGTGAACTCATCGAAAGCAAAATTGATAACAGCACAACGGTATTTGTTCCTCTCCATACAAACTTTGGCAAGCACATCCGGATCGGTAAGAATGTATTCATCAATCATGCCTGCAGTTTTCTTGACCTTGGAGGAATCACGATTGAAGACGATGTGCTGATAGGACCAAGAGTTAATTTGACAACCGAAAATCATCCGGTAGATCCGACAAACAGGAAGCATCTCGATTTAAAAGCTATTGTTATTAAACGAAACGCATGGATAGGTGCAGGTGCCACGATACTGCCAGGCGTTACGATTGGGGAGAACTCCATCGTAGTGAAAGCTCCCCTAAAAAGAGTAGCGATTAAAAATAGAGTTTAATCGTTAAAATTGGGAGAAAATGAAAAACACAAAATTCAATGAGAGCCAGATAGTTGGTATTCTCAAGCAACAAGAACAAGGCAAGAAAGTGGGTGA
>JBGANU010000002.1:467500-469075 GCA_044222145.1 Cyclobacteriaceae bacterium | reverse complement strand
TCAGCAACTGACCAACGTTTGACTTGCTATCATCAGGAATGCAGTTTATACATTCGTTGGCTTCGTAAACGAAAACCGTTTGTTCAGGGATCATCTCCCAGATAGTTGTAGAGTGCTTTCGGAAAAAGTACTGGTAGCAAAAAAATCCACCACCTACCAGCAAAAATAAACCGAGTGTTATAAAGAGAGGCGCTTTCTTCACTAAAGCAAAGATAGTTTTTCGAGCGAAAATCCCCTAAAACAAAAAACCCTCTCAGTTTTCACTGAAGAGGGATTAATTAAAAAAAGAAAGGCAACGACTTACTCTCCCGCATGTTATTGCAGTACCATCAGCGCAGGCGGGCTTAACTTCTCTGTTCGGAATGGGAAGAGGTGAGCCCCACCGCTATAGTCACCTTAAGGTCTATAGCTAAGTCTATGGCTTTTCAACCAGTCGACTGTGGCTTCCCGATAGCTATCGGGATCAATATCGTTGACATGTTGTCTGGTGAAAGAATAGTGTAGGGTGCGAGCACCTTACTGTAATTAATCTTGATTTGATTGTTGATGTAATCTCTCAATCGTTATCGTATTCTGAAGCGTTCGGGTTATTAGTACTGCTCAGCTTTGCCATTACTGACTTTACACCTGCAGCCTATCAACGTCATAATCTCTGACGTCCCTTAATGGAAATCTCATCTTGAGGTGGGTTTCGCGCTTAGATGCTTTCAGCGCTTATCCCGTCCCAACATAGCTACCCAGCGGTGCAGCTGACGCCACAACTGGTACACCAGCGGTTAGTCCAACCCGGTCCTCTCGTACTAAGGTCAGAGCCTCTCAAACTTCCTACGCCCACAACAGATAGGGACCGAACTGTCTCACGACGTTCTGAACCCAGCTCGCGTGCCACTTTAATGGGCGAACAGCCCAACCCTTGGGACCTTCTCCAGCCCCAGGATGTGACGAGCCGACATCGAGGTGCCAAACCACTCCGTCGATATGAGCTCTTGGGAGGGATCAGCCTGTTATCCCCGGAGTACCTTTTATCCTTTGAGCGATGTCCCTTCCATACGGAAACACCGGATCACTATGCTCTAGTTTCCTACCTGATCGACTTGTTAGTCTCCCAGTCAAGCGCCCTTATGCCATTACACTCTAAGGCCGGTTACCAATCGGCCGGAGGGCACCTTTAGAAGCCTCCGTTACGCTTTTGGAGGCGACCACCCCAGTCAAACTACCCACCAATCAATGTCCCCGTATCCACGGGTTAGAATCCAAACAAATAAAGGGTCGTATTTCAACAGCGGCTCCACAAATACTGGCGTACCTGCTTCAAAGCCTCCGACCTATCCTACACATCACGTGCCCAGATTCAATGATAAGCTATAGTAAAGGTTCACGGGGTCTTTTCGTCCCATCGCGGGTAATCGGCATCTTCACCGATACTACAATTTCACTGAGCTCACGGTTGAGACAGCGTCCAGATCATTACACCATTCGTGCAGGTCGGAACTTACCCGACAAGGAATTTCGCTACCTTAGACAAGGAATTTCGCTACCTTAGGACCGTTATAGTTACGGCCGCCGTTTACTGGG
>JBGANU010000002.1:0-462500 GCA_044222145.1 Cyclobacteriaceae bacterium | reverse complement strand
GCATGAAGGCCCATGTAGGAATAATTGCATCTACTGAGCACGTAATCGCAACGTATTTGTCAGTATACGATGACCAATCATAGGATTTGATCGATTCGCGAAATTCTTTCTCTTTAAGAATGATCTCCTGAAAAAGAAAATCTTTGATATCAAACAAAACACGCTCACCTGGTGAATAAAAATCCTCCAGATCGAATGTGATCAATTGACTATTGCTGACGCGGTTAACTATTTCTTCCATGGCCTCATCCCCGGGAGCAAAATATTCTGTTTATGATTTGAAGAACACACTTAAGCTGTTTTTGGTTTTTTAACCATGAACTCTTTCAAATAGTGCGGCTCGAATGAAGAAAGATCTTCAAACTCACTTCTCTTATATTTCTCAAATGCGATCTCCCCTAAACTTGAAGCCATCGGACCTATGCCTTCTAAAAAAATTGCATTTGGATGCCTTATCATTTCCCTGCACTTATCCGCTCCATTTCCAAAGAAATAAATTTTCTTTTGCCCTAGCCAATCAACAAAACTTTCTACATCAATAATTTTTGCCTGAGTTTGCTCAATGATATTCAATTCCATATCAGCCAGTAAACAATACACTTCCATCCTACGTGCATCAAGCATTGGGCAAAATAAAACCTCATCCCGTGACCCACTCTTCAAAGTGAAGGATGAATTAACTACCTGATAGGCCATAAGCTCCAACGTATTAACAGCGATCAACGGAATATTCAAGGCATAACAGAGTCCCTTGGCAGTAGCAACACCTATTCGCAATCCGGTATATGACCCCGGGCCTGACGCAACTGCAACCGCATTAATATCCATCGAGGCCACTCCAACCTCTTCCAAAAGATTTTTAATTATTGGTGCGAGTTGAGATGAGGCGGATTGGGGTGTAAGCAATTCCTGACTTGCAAGTAAATTTCCGTCTTCGTGCAAAGCTGCGGAGCAAACCGTTGTTGATGTTTCAAGGCTTAGAATTAAAGCCATCAGTTCGCAGAAAGTAATTTCTGATAAGCAGTTTGTTCAGCAAGCGTTTTTCTCGCTTGAATTATTTCTGGTTCCTTTTCCAAAGAAATTTCGGCCTGACCTGCGGCAAGTCTGTAGTGAAAAGCGATTTCTTCTTCCAGAATTCTGGTAATCTCATCTTTAAAGCGCAAAAAGTCAGATGAATGATTTTGATCAATCTTCGCTTTCAATGCATTGAGCTGTGCTTGTAAATCATCATAGTGACGCTCTTGCTTTGCCGTTTCAATCAGCTTATCAGTTTGTTTCTCCAACTCTGTGGAATATTTAAAATTCCGATCCTTTAACCAGGTTGTAAATTTTGAATAATCCGCCTCCGATAGTTTGAAGTTTCGCATGGACGAAGGTATTTCAGAATGTTCTCCACAATATTTGTTAGCGTATTCAAAAATAAGTCCATTCGTTATCAACTCTTCAGTGACTGATCCCAGGAATTCATTCTTTACTGCCACATCGGGATCAAGTCCACCACCGTCAAATACTTTTCTGCCTCCTTTGGTTTTGAATTCCAATTTTAATGAGTCTGCAAATTTCTCAACGGTGCCATCCTTTTTGCGATGCGCATAGTCCAATGCCTGAATGCATCTGCCACTTGGTATATAATACTTGGCAGTAGTAACTTTCAACTGAGCATTGTATGCCAATTGGCGAGTGGTTTGAACCAATCCTTTTCCAAACGTTTTCTGACCTACCAAAATCGCGCGGTCATAATCCTGCAAAGCACCTGCAACAATCTCCGCGGCCGATGCACTACCATTGCTAGTTAAAACAGCCAATGGAATTTCCGTGTCGATAGGACTATTAAGCGTAACGTATGACTTATTCCAATCCTGTACTTTCCCCCTGGTAGCAACGACTTCGAGACCTTTGGGAATAAAAACGTTAACAATGTTCACCGCCTCATACAGCAGGCCACCGGGATTATCCCGAAGATCAAGAATAATTTTTTTTGCACCCTTCTCCTTTAGTTTTAGAACAGCTTCCTCTACTTCTTTTCCGGCTCCAGGCGTAAAGTCATCGAGCTTGATATAACCGATATCGTTATCGGCCATGCCTTGATACACAACATTGGAGACTTTAATCTTATCGCGAACAATTTTCAATCGTAGATCCTCTTTTCTCCCTTCACGTCTAAGAACCAATTCCACCTCGGTTTTTGGTTTGCCCTTCAATAAGGCGCTGGTTTCAGAAGTCGCCTTGCCTTGAACATTTTTCCCGTCAACGGAAATAAGCTCATCACCAACTCTTACACCCGCGTTGTAGGCTGGGAAACCTTCATAAGGATTTGTGACAACAATCTTTTTATTGATGATACCGATCAGCGCACCAATGCCCGCATATTGACCGGTTGTTTGAATACTGAACGCTTCAAGGTCTTCTTCGGGAATATAATCTGTGTAGGGATCGAGTGATTCCAGCATTCCATGAATGCCTGTGCTGATAAGTTTCTTGGGGTCAACATCATCTACATAGTAGGCGTTGACTTCCTTAAAGAGAGTCGCGAAAATATCAAGGCTTTTGGCGATGTCGAAATATCTTTCACCCGGAATCGTGAAAGCGAGACCGATTGAAACAATTAAAACAACTCCCAAAAGCTTTGCCTTTCTTCTCATATATCGAACATTAGCTTTTTAAAGAATCTAATTTCTTAATTTTTTCCAGCACCAGAAAGACTTTGTCTTTGATTGACTGAAAAGGTTCTATTTCCCTGGCTGTATAAACGAAAGCGAGCGTCAAAGAATTTCCATCGATCGCAGCTTTTTGCAGACGATAGGCTTCGCGGATTCTTCTTTTAATGAGATTTCTATCCACTGCTCGCTTGAAATTTCGCTTTGATACAGAAATCAGGACCCGATTGACTGTTGAGTCGGCTTGAGAATTGGTCAATGTGACCACCCGAAAAGGGTATAAATGAAAAGAGGAACCCTTATCAAAGAGTTCCTGTAAATGCTTTTCGCCAGCTAGTCTTTCGGCTTTCTTAAAAGAAAACTGTTTCCCCATTGAGATTAAAATTAATCCCTTTCAGGGAAGCGGGAAAGATTACTTATGCTTTAAGGTCTTTTCGTCAGAAACGGTAAGTTTCTTTCTACCTTTTCTTCTACGAGCAGCCAATACCCTGCGGCCGTTGGCAGTTGCCATTCTTTCGCGGAAACCGTGCTTGTTCTTTCTTTTCTTGCGGGAAGGTTGGAATGTCCGTTTCATTGTCGTGTCCGTTAATCCTTAATTTTTTTAAGGGCTGCAAAGATGATCAGGATTTTTCTGATTTCCAATCTGACTTGCCCGAATAACTGTACTTGTACCTCTATTCCAACCCGATTTTGAAGCTTTTGGCTTATATAAGCTCCTTTAAAATCTTTTGCACCTGCTCTGCTTTTAGTCTCGGGCCAAATTGCGACACCACTTTTGAAGCCGCCAAAGAGGCCAATTTCCCTGCTTCGGCAAAACTATGACCGTGTGTAATTCCAAACATGAAGGCACCGGCAAACATATCCCCCGCTCCGTTTGAGTCTATCGCGTGTACTTTGTAGGGCTCAATCTGAATAAATGTATCGCCATCAAAAATCAGCGCCCCATTAGAACCTAAGGTCATCACAAATCGCTTGGCAATCTTTTTCAGCTCTTCACGCGCTTCTTTCAAATCGTTGGTGCCGGTATAAATCAAGGCCTCCTCTTCATTACAAAAAAGTAAATCAACACTCGCTCCAACAATTTCCTGCATCTGTGTGGAGAAATACTTTACCATGCTCGGATCAGAAAAAGTTAGCGCAACAGAAACCTTATTGTGCTCGGCTACTTTCTTGGCAGCTTTCATTGCCTCCAAGCCTTTCGGACTTGCCACGAGATAACCTTCCAAATAAATGTATTCTGAATTTTTGATCGCTTCTTCATCAATGTGTTCCGGTGACAAGAATGAGCTCACGCCCAGAAATGTGTTCATGGTACGTTCTGCATCCGGACTTGTCATGACCAAACAGCGACCGCTCTCACCTTCGGGACAATTCTCATGTTTAAGGTTTGTATCAACGCCAATAGCTTTCAATTCATCGAGAAAGAATTTTCCTAACTCATCTTTTGCCACCAGACAGGAATAAAAACTTTTTCCGCCAAACTGGTTGATAGCCGTAACGGTGTTACCGGCCGATCCTCCACCAGACATTTTACTCTTCTTCATGTCAATGGCGTTCATCAAATGCTTCTGACGTTTCTCATCCACAAGTGTCATCACACCTTTTTCTACTTCGTTCTTTGTAAAAAAATCATATTCTACTTCGGTGATGATATCCACGATGGCATTGCCAATGCCGTATACATTATATTTCATGCTGCAAATTTTAGGTGGCAAAAGTAAATAAAAGAAGTGGATGGTGACACGTGTGTAATCATTCTTGATTCAGGAAACGGAAATGACTATAATCGAAAAATAAAATAACATCAAGTGCTCTTAAACTATTCTGATGAAAAAGCTACTCTCCCTTTTCCTGATCTGTGCCGGTCTTAGCGCTTCCGGTCAGATTACAATTATCAAGTGTGGTCAATTAATCGATGGGAAAGCGGAAACATCCGCAAGCAAAAAGGCGATTGTCATAGAAGGTAATCTCATCAAAGAAATAATCGACTGGGATAAAATTCCCGCAAAGGCTAACCTCATTGACTTGTCAAACAAAACAGTATTGCCTGGCTTAATTGATTGCCATACACACGTATTGCTGCAGGGCGATATTACTGCCGAAGAATATGACGCGCAATTACTCAAAGAAAGTATTCCCTACCGAACGCTTCGGGCAAGTGTGGCCGCGAACATTGCTTTGATGAATGGCTTCACCACCATTCGCGATGTGGAGACTGAAGGTGCTATGTATGCAGATGTCGATGTCAAGAAGGCAATTAATAATGGAGTGATACCAGGCCCACGCATGTTCGTGTCAACCCGTGCTATCAATACGACCGGGCATTACAGCATTGGCAACAGTGAATACAGCTGGGAGCTACACATGCCAAAGGGTATTCAGGAAATAACTGGCGCTGATGAAGCCCGAAGAGCAGTGCGTGAACAAATTAGTTATGGTGCTGACTGGATAAAGATTTATGCCGATAGAAGTTATTATCGAAAACAGGATGGCACATTTGCGAGCCTTCGAAATTTCACGGACGAAGAAATCAATGCTATTGCAGATGAGACGATTAAGTCGCGAAGAATGTTAGCCGCTCACGCCATGACACCAGACGGGATTCTTCATGCTCTTAACGCGGGGGCACGCACTATTGAACACGGCTCGGCCATGAATGAAGAATGCATGGATTTGTTTGTATCAAAGGGCGCCTTTTGGGTGCCAACTCTTACGGTAATGGATTATGTGGCAGAGGAGAGAGCGAAGTTAGGAGCAGTCAGTTATTTACAAATGTATCAGGGCACGCAACTAATTTTTAAGAAGGCTTTGCAAAAAGGAGTTAAGATTGCTTTTGGAACGGACGCAGGCGGATTTGACTGGCATAAAATTTCACAAGCACGTGAGTTTAGTTTTTATGTGAAATATGGGATGACCCCGATGCAATCCATCAAAACTGCTACATCGGTGGCAGCCGAGCTCCTCAATAAATCCGGTCAGCTGGGCGAAATCAGTAAAGGAGCTTATGCCGACATCGTTGCTGTGGATGGAGATCCCTTGCAAAAAATTGAAGAGATGGAAAAAGTAATTTTTGTAATGAAAGACGGCAAAGTAGTAAAGCAGTAATTTATTTTTTGCCCGCCTTGATATTCAACGTCATTTTGAATTTTGCAGCGCGGTTCGGATAATCGGTGATAAATCCATCAACGCCCATGCCCTTTAATGCCAGCATGTCGCCTGCTTCATTGACAGTCCAGGGAATTACTCTAAGTCTTGAAGCACTAACACCTTTTGCCGAAGATGACGATGAGGTTTTCTTTTCAGGAGGTGAAGGCACTACTTTGGTATGAAGGTAATCCACCACTTCGTTGGTCAGCAATTTAAAATCGGGACTGTAGATGGAAGGAATAAAACCAAGTTCATTCAGATTTTGATCAACTGATTTTTTGTTTTCCACTAAAGCAGCCAGACGAACCTCCGGATGTTTTTCATGCCAGTATTTTAATACCCTAAAATCAAAGGATTGAATGACGAGGCGCTCAAGTGGGATGTATTGATCAACAAGATTGAAAACCAATTCAGAATATTCGGCCGGGGTTGGATGAAATTTATTGTCGCCTTCTGGCAAACTCTTGATCTCGATATTATAATCTACCTGATAGGTGGTGAAATTTTTTATGTGATTTTCAACAGCAATGATCACATCCGTCAACAAAGGTTTGTAGATTTTCATTTTCTCCTGTTCGGGAAAACGCTCTACAGCTTTTGATCCACAATCAAACTGCTTGATCTCATCATACGTCATCTGGTAGATGTTGTACTTCATTTCCTCCTTCTTAGGAATTTCTACTCCATTTGGATCGAGGCAAATCTCCGAAGACATCCACGGCTCATGCGAAACAATTACTTGCTTGTCTTTTGTGATGGCGACATCCATCTCAAGTGTAGTAACACCGGAGTCCAGCGCATACAAAAATGCCGGGATGGTGTTTTCAGGTTTCAGGCCTCGCGCTCCACGATGGCCCTGAATATCAAACCGGGGAATGTATTGAGCTATCAAAGTTTGTGATGTGAACAATAAGATCGTGAAGAATAGATTTCGCATCTCCAAAGATAGCGATTGAACTGCTCGATAACCAAAGATTAGGCTATTGCCTGATCATCATCATACGTCCACCTCCAGGTCTGCGCATGCCCATCGGGTTGAGTTGTTTATTAAGAGCATAGGTAAAACTCAGCATGAAATAGCGACCTAAGTTGTTTGTAATCTGTTGCTGAAGATAATTAGCAGTAGCCGATTGCGAAACACTCAAGCTCCTGTTCAACAGATTGTTTACGCCAAACTTAAGCTCTCCGGTTTTGTTTTTCAGAATAAATCTGGAGATGGCAACATTCCACAAAGGAATTGTTTGACTGTAATTGGTAGTCTGACTATTGTAGATAAAGTAGTCAAAGCTCGAATTGAGTTGATAGTTCTTTAAAAAATTCAGATTTCCTTCTGCCGAATACGTTTTGTTAAAGTAGACCTGATTATTTGCGGTGTTGAATTCGTATTTCGTTTCCTGATGACTGAGGTTGGCACTCAGATCGACTGTTAAAATTTCCTTGAACGTGAAATTGTATCGGGCCGAGCCGCCCAATGTTTGCTGCCACGTGTGACTTTCTTTTTCATTTAGTGAATTGATTCCACGTACATAAGTTGCCGTTGGCCCAAGATTAAATCGACTCTTCAATTTCTTAATCGGGAAACCGAAATTGATATTGCTGCTCAGGTTTAAATTATCCTTTACGTTAACCGGTTTGGTAACGCGAACCAGATTTGGGTTAACGGATTGCGAACTGATAATAGAATTGAGTGTGTAGTTGGCCGTGAAGAGCGCAAAGAAACTGATAAACTTTGCCGGATCAAAAGTGGTGACATTGGTAGAGATACTATGCTGATACGAAGGCTTCAACTGCGGATTGCCTACACTAATATTAAGTGGGTCGCTATTATCCACCACCGGCTGAAGCTGCTGAATACTCGGCTCTTGCATGGAAGTCTCATAATTCAAACTCAGATGTTTGAAGTTTGAGAAATCATAGTTAAACCGAGTTACTGGTAAAATATTTTCAAACGTGCGATCGATTGTCTGGTTCTTCGAAATCAAATTTCCTTGTAGTCGCGTGTTCTGCCAACTAGCGCCAACGGCCAAATTGTATTTCTGACGGTTCATCCGAAAATTAAAACCCGGGCGATTGTATACATACGCGCTATTGTATTTGTTCGTGAGTTGTGTATTGATCGTTTGCTGTCCGTTCTTTTCATCATAAACTTCACGATCAACCTGATTGCGATTCGTGCGGAAATTATAGTTCCCCTCTAAATATTTTCTTCCGCCTAAAGGTTCAGTGTAAGAAAATGTTGTTCCGTAAGATTGATTGTTTGTGCTCTGTGTGTTTACCTGCACTATTTCCTGCGTGCGCGGTGATTCACCATAGTAGTCGTTGGTGGACTGCTGATTGCCATGGCTATCAGTTTGAGTGATGCCCAAGGTTACGTTCGTAGACAACGTTCGTCCTTTTTTAGCAAAGCGATGCCGATACAACAAACTTGAATTAAGATTGGCGCTGGTCTGCGCGTTGTGGTTGGCTCTGTTGCTTTGATTTTGAAGCACAGCATCTTCCGTAGTCGTTTTACTTTGCGTCTGAGAATTCAACTCCGACTGAGAATAGTTGAAACTGTTTGTCGATTTTAAAGAGTTTGCCGAATCAATTTGATGATCGAGTGAAAGGTTAGCGCGATGATTGTCGCTGGTGTTAATCTGTTTGCTGTTTTCGTCATAGAGATAACTACTATCGTTGGGCAAATAATTGATTCGATGTGTTTGCTTGGAAATATCTTGCTCCAATCGATTATAGAAATAATTGGAAGTCAATTTAGTTTTCGTACTCAGGTCGCGATTGAAGTTGACACCGCCAGCATAGTTGCTCATTATTCCACTTTGCCTGCCACCAAAATTTAGTGGCACACTGCTTTGATCATCACCACCAATTTGAAGTGTTATCCTTCCGCCACCGCCCATCATCTGCTGCGAGCCTCCCGTGAAGTTCATGAAGTCATCGATGGAAAAGCCTTGCTCGTTAATATTGTTGCCCATTCCTAAAAAAGAAAGCTGCTTTCCTTTGCCAAAGCGGTTGATGCTGGCCTTTGCCTGGAAGCGATTGTTAGTGCCAGCACCACCCATGATGTTGCCAAAAGCTCCGTTTCGTTTTTCTTCTTTGAGTTCAAGATTGATTGTCTTTTCGCGTTGACCATCTTCAATGCCTGTAAACACAGCCTGATCAGATTTCTTGTCAAACACCTGCACCTTTTCAACAGCATCGGCTGGCAAGTTTCGCGTGGCCAGTTTTGGATCGCGCCCAAAAAACTCACGACCATCTACCATCACACGCTTCACTTGTTCGCCTTGTGCTTTCACCGTTCCATCCGTTTCTACTTCTACACCTGGCAATTTCTTTAGTAAGTCTTCCACATTGGCGTTGGCTTTGGTTTTAAAAGAGCCGGCATTAAACTCTATCGTATCGCGCTTCACCGTTACAGGCGCTTTGTCGCCCTGAATAACCACTTCATCCAGCTGTTTAGTTAAGGGCGACATGTTTAGTCTTCCCGCATCCAGCTCAGTAGAATTAGTGGGTGTTTTTATCAACTTTGTGAAGGGTGCAAATCCAACGAAAGTTATTTTCAGTAAATAAGATCCTTTGTTCACATTCTTCATTTCAAAAACACCACGGGCATCCGTCACACTAAAATTGACGAGAGAAGAATCTTGCGGACTGAGAAGCATCACAGTAGCTGAAGGCAGCGGGCTAGATAGCGTATCCAATACCTGACCGGTGACTGTAAACTTTTGAGCGAATGCAGTCATACCCAACACAATCAACGAAAGTAGAAGTAGAAATTTTCTCATAGGGAATCTATTGCCGGCTACCTGTTACCGATAGCCCGTTAATTTTTTTGGCTTGAAAGGGACTTGTAACCGGAAACCGGTGACGTGTAACTATTTCAATTTCTAATAATTATTCCGCCATTCCCGCCCATTTGTTTCATCTGCTCGTCAACCATCTTGCGAAACTCTGCCTGTGTAGTTTTTGTACCACTGCTTGGAATTTTTAATTCGTTCTTTTTCAAAGGCCGCAACTCAATTTTAGTCGCCACGATCACACGCTCTCCATTGTTAATGTCAATTGCCAACACAGCACCTGGCAATGAATTAAATGTTTGAGGTCCAAGAAACGGACGAATCTGATCGGTATACCATGCTGTAATTTCTTGTTTTCCAGGAGGCATGCGATTAGGAGATTCATCCGTATAGTAGGCTTGCTTACACAAATAGCCTTGAATGGTTTTCGTTTCCGTACCGAATTTCCATGGAGAAACTTTTATAGAATCATTGATCAGATAATCCTTGCCCATGAACTCCTGCTTCAACACCACTTTACCGGAAGATTGATTCAAATAAATTTCATTATTGGGCTGTCGAAAGCGCATTTGCACACCATTGCCGCCAAACTCCTCTTCTTCATCTTCGATTAAAGGTTTTGATAAAGACTCCTCTCCCTTAAAGAATAATTGTTCTTTCGTTGTGCGAAACTCTGGAATCATCGATTTCATTTCAGCGCGTTCCGGTGGCAATCTCCGATGAAGATTTACTTTCACATCGTAGGTTATCACGCCTTCCGTGGTTTGACCGAAGACGACACGCGCTGCGGTGAGGGATACAATGATCCCGGCCAGTATTAATAATCGTTTCATAAGAAGAGAAGTTTTCATGGTTAATTCACTGAGCAAACATACGCCTGAAGAGGAAGCGACTGAGTTAATAGTCATGAAAGCAATGTTAATTAAGGTTAAAAGATGAGCGGAAGGTTGATAGGTCTGGTTATTTTTGTGTCAGATGAACCAGCCAAAAAATTCTGTCACCTTAGTTCTGATCTTCAGCAGCATCATTTTTTTGCTAGCGCTACAAGTCATCTGGCTTCAAAAAGTTTTTAAAGACGAATCGGAGGATTTTCGCAAAGAAACTCACGCGCTATTTCGCAATGTGATCTTTGACATGAGTGATTCACTATTGATGAAAAGTATTGAGCCGTTTCCGGGCGACAGTATGATTCATTATTTCACGACAAAAAAAGTCGATACGATGCGGTTGAGAAACGGAAAACGTCTTCATATAAAAGACTCCGTTGCCAACGTGCAGGTTTTTATTTCTTCCTCGGATGGCAAAGATTCTGTGGAACGGTTTCTTCGTCCGTTGATCACCCGAATTCGTGGTGATCGAAGTCAGAAAAAATTTTCCATCAGGCTGGATGCTGATTCGTTGCATCTTTCCGACATAGAAAAGAAATTCAAAAAAGTACTAGCTGCCGCTGCTATTGATGCTCCGTTTACGATTAAGAGAGTTAAGTCCGATATTCCTCCTCCCCGCAAAAGAATTACTCTTTCTGACGAAATCATCTTCACTCCGAATGGCGGCTATCAGTTGGTGTTCCCCGACCTGACTGTATTAGTTTTAAAAAAGATATCGCTCCAGATTTTATTTTCAATTTTTCTCACGCTGCTCACCGTTGGATCTTTCTTTCTTCTCTACAGGAGCTTAAAAATGCAGCAGCGATTGATGGCACTCAAAAACGATTTCATCAGTAATATCACGCATGAACTCAAAACGCCTGTCACAACCGTGGGGGTAGCCCTTGAAGCGTTGAAAAATTTTAACGGCCTTGATAATCCGAAACTCACGCAAGAGTATCTCGACATCGCACAAAATGAACTTAGCCGACTCAACATACTTACTGATAAAATTCTTAAGACCGCCATCTTTGAAGACAAAGGAGTAGATTATAAATCGGAAGCGATTGAATTAGATAAACTGGTGGATCAAGTACTGGCCTCCATGAAGCTGGTGTTCGAAAAACAAAAAGCCAACGTCTCATTTACCAGAGAAGGGAATGACTTTCGCATCAACGGAGGAAGTGCTCATCTGACCTCGGTGATCTACAACTTGCTGGATAACGCGTTGAAATATAGTCCCACCGATCCTGAAATTGTTGTCGTGTTAAAAGAAGATGTTAATAATATCATTCTCGCTGTCAAAGATCATGGTGTTGGCATTGCACCGGAATACAAAAAGAAAATTTTTGAAAAATTTTTCCGCGTACCCACCGGAGACATTCACAATATCAAAGGATACGGTTTGGGCCTGAGCTATGTGGAGAGTGTGGTGAAAAGTCACGGAGGAACGATTACCGTAGAAAGCGAAATCGGAAAGGGAAGTTGCTTTACCATTACGCTGCCAAGAAATGAGTAAGACAAAAATCCTATATGTTGAAGATGAGCCTTTCCTGGGAAGGATTGTGAAAGAAAGTCTGGAAGTACGCGACTTTGACGTGCGCATGGTGACGGATGGCAAACACGTGATGTCTACGTTTGAAGAATCGAAGCCCGACATTTGTGTGCTGGACATCATGTTGCCCAATCGTGATGGTTATTCTATTGCTCAGAGTATCCGTCAGGTAAATCCAGGTGTGCCCATCATCTTTGTAACCGCCAAAACACAAACCGAAGATTTGATCAAAGGATTTGAAGTTGGCGGTAATGATTATCTGCGAAAGCCCTTTAGCATGGAGGAGTTGATCATACGAGTAAATAATCTGTTACACCTCACTCAAAAACTTTCCGCCAATCCAAAAGAATCAATTGCACTCGGAAAATTTGAGTTTGCTCCGCAGCGGTATGAATTGCGAAAAGATGGCAAGGCAAAAAAACTCTCGCACCGCGAAGCTGTGTTGCTTCAGATACTGGCTGAGAATCAAAACACAAATATCGATCGCAAAACGATCTTACTGAGAGTGTGGGGCGATGATTCTTTTTTCAACTCACGCAATCTCGATGTGTATATCACTAAGCTCCGCGACTATCTCAAAGACGATCCGTCCATTGAAATCATCACCATCAAGGGAGTGGGTTATCACTTTGCAGTGGGATGATTTGCCTGAAAGTGTTTAGATTTGTTAGCGACCTAAACACACCTTCATGTCCAACTGGAAAATCAAGCTCTCGCTCTTCCTCAATTATTTTGTTTTCGCCATTCTGCTCAACAGCGTTGGCACGGTGATCTTACAGGTACAAAGTAATTACGGTGTGTCCGAATCGTCTGCCAGCATACTCGAGGCTTTCAAGGATTTAAGCATTGCGACTGTTTCATTTCTGGTCGCTTCTTACATTACGCGCATTGGTTATAAAAATGCTATGCTGATTGCGCTAGGCCTCGTAACTGTTGCCTGTTTGCTCATGCCATCACTCAGTAGCTTCGCCATGACAAAAGTTTTGTTTGCCGTTACCGGAACTTCGTTCGCGTTGATCAAAGTGTCCGTATATGCTACGATAGGTATTGTGACGAACGACAAGAAAGAGCACGCCAGCTTTATGAACTTCATCGAATCATTTTTTATGATTGGTATTCTTACCGGCTATTTCATTTTCAGCGCTTTCGCGGATGACGGTAATCCTCAATCTACTGCCTGGTTAAGTGTTTATTATTTATTGGCAGGAATTGCTACCGTTGCTTTCTTGTTGCTCCTCATCACGAAGTTGGATGAATCGGCCGTGCACACCAGCGCTTCAAAACCTTTTCTGGAAGATTTTACTGACATGATTAAACTTGCGATCACTCCCTTAGTGCTTGTCTTTATTGTAAGTGCATTCACCTATGTGCTGATCGAACAAAGCATCATGAGCTGGTTGCCTACTTTTAATAGTAAAGTGCTTCACCTGCCGACAACATTGAGCATTCAGATGGCTAGCATACTTGCTGCTTCCACAGCCTTTGGAAGATTTAGTGCCGGATTTGCTTTGCGTAAAATCCATTGGTTTGCGGTGTTAGTGGTTTGCCTTTTGGCGGCAAGTGTGTTGGTACTGGTGGCGATTCCGCTCGCGCAAAATGACGGAGGCGAGGTCACGGGTTGGAGCAACGCACCTCTTGGCGCCTTTGTGTTTCCGTTAATTGGGTTATTCATCGCTCCTATTTATCCTGCAATCAACTCTGTTATTCTAAGTACGCTACCTGCGAGGCAACACGGACCGATGTCAGGATTGATTGTAATTTTTTCAGCGCTGGGCGGAACAACTGGTTCGATTATTACCGGAAGTATTTTTGAAGCGTACGGTGGTAAGACTGCTTTCTACTTTTCTTTGGTGCCGATTGGAATTTTAATTGTGTGTCTTTTCTTTTTTAATCGGATACAGAAAAAATCAGAAACTAAAATTGAGTTTACTTCGAAAGGAGGCCATTAAAAATATTTTCGAATGAAACATCAGCACATTCACGAACTCGGTGCATTATTTGAAGCTGTTCAACTGAGTAATATATTAGGAGACGGCAAAACATTTCCCGATTGCCTTGCAAAGCGTTCGCTTGACGATATTCATTCAGATTATCTGCGTGATAAAGATTCTAAAGGATTTGATCTGAAGAAATTTGTCGCTGACAATTTCTCGTTGCCTAAAGCTTATTCAACGGACTATAAAAGTGATGCCACTAAATCGGCACAACAACACATTCAACTACTGTGGGATGTGTTGACGCGCAAACCCGATGAAGAAACCGGTTCACTCATTCCGTTGCCTCACCCCTATATTGTGCCGGGCGGTCGCTTTCGCGAGATTTATTATTGGGACAGTTACTTCACCATGCTGGGTCTTCAGGTATCCGGACGTACCGACATGATTCAAAATATGATCGATAACTTTTCCTTTCTTATCGATCGCATTGGATACATCCCCAATGGAAACAGAACTTATTTTATTGGACGATCGCAGCCACCCTTCTTTTCGCTAATGGTGAAGTTACTTCGCGAACAGGAAGATAAGACAGACGCTGAACAAGAAGAGGAAGAAGTTGGCGCACTTGTGAAATATTTACCTCAGCTGGAAAAGGAATATCAGTTCTGGATGAGAGGCGCTGACAAACTTAACGCCAATCATAATGCTTTGCATCGTGTAGTGAAGTTGGCAGATGGATCAATACTCAATCGCTATTGGGATGAAAACAATACACCACGACCAGAGGCATACAAAGAAGATGTAGAGCTGTCACATCACTCCGCACAAAAACCCGAAGACTTGTTTCGTCACTTAAGAGCAGCAGCAGAATCAGGTTGGGATTTTAGCAGCCGATGGTTTAAAGATGTAAAGTCATTTGCCTCCATTCACACAACCGACATTGTCCCGGTTGATCTCAATTGCTTACTTCTTCACCTTGAACAGACTTTATCGGAAGCGTATCAACTCGCTGGCAATAGCTTAAAATCATCCGAGTATTTGTCGCTGGCCACCAAAAGAAAAGCAGCTATTAAAAAGTATTGTTGGAACGAAGAGAAAAAATTCTTTTTCGATTATGATTTTGTAGCACAAAAACAAAAAGAGCACTACACACTTGCCGCTGCCTTTCCGTTATTCTTTGAAGTGGCATCGCCCGCACAAGCAATAGCAACAGCCGAACTACTGGCTCAAAAATTTTTAAAGTCAGGCGGCATGACCACTACACTTGAAAACAGCGGCCAGCAATGGGATGCTCCCAATGGATGGGCGCCACTGCAGTGGATTGTTTACAAAGGCTTGCTTAACTATGGAATAGATGAGTTAGCCAATCAATTAAAATCCAACTGGACGAATGCCAATCTGAAAGTTTATCAGAAAACCGGAAAGATGACGGAGAAGTATGATGCATGGAGCGACCATGCCGAAGCCAGTGGCGGTGAGTATCCCAATCAGGATGGCTTTGGCTGGACGAATGGGGTTTATTTGGCGATGGCTAATTCCTAACCGATAAACGTTTTAATCTTCTGATCCGGAGTACTTACTCTCCAGTCGATCAATCAGATCATTGTTATCCTCCTCATAATTCATTACAAACCCTCATGCCATAGGGTGACAAGACTACTGTACTCTTTACTTATTTCAGCACTTGGCAGTCGTCCACCGTGGATGCGAACTCCTTGAACTTTTCTAGATCAACAAAAATTTTCTTCTCCCATTTGAATTGATTCTCAGAAATTACTCCATGCAACGTCTCCTTGTCGTATTCGTCTTGCACCCTTCTTTCATCAGCCAGCAATTTTTCAATTACTGATTTATAATTCTTAACAATCGGCTCAGCAAGCCTAATTTCCTCAATCGATTTCCTCAATTTGCGTGAGTATAATTCACCAATGTCAAAATGGAGCTGTTCATGTGCGAGCAAGTATTTACTAGTCGTATCCTTTGCCCATGCCTTTTTCTTAAAGAAAACAAGCTTAACTCTGTAATTAAGAATATTGCTTTTTCGATCTGGGAAAACTGTTATCTCATGCGGACACACAGCTTTCTTCGAAGAGTGCTTTTCTTCGGTGGGTATTTCACCTCTAAAGTCAATCCAAGCAAGTTTGTTAACTGCATCCCAGCATTTTAATGTGTGTTGTGATAGCACTTCAACGGCAGCAAAGGCAAACAATAAGGTAATCATTATCAATCTCATATTTTGCCCTGATTAATCCTGCTTAGTGTAAAAACTGCGGACAGTTGTGAGTCTGATATCCTTTAACCCAATCAGAGTCATTCGAAGAGGAATCTGATTTTGACATTTTTAGAATGAGTCACAACCCTCTCGCATTCCTTCTCCTTAAATCCTGAACTGGTGGTCGGCTTTTTTTGCTCAGTCAATCGATCTTCGCGAAAGTATTCAGTGGCCTGACCTCTATTTATATTATTATTATTAAGTGGGCTGTACTGGGTTCGAACCAGTGACCCCTACCTTGTCGAGGTAGTGCTCTAAACCAGCTGAGCTAACAGCCCTAAAATTCCTGGGCAAGATGATTTATTTTTTTGAATTAAATCTCACGGATATTTATTCTTTTTACGGAACACAAATCGCAGATCATGTACCCGATTGATTATTGGATCAACCACCTGGATCTTCAGGCTCATCCCGAGGGCGGATTTTATAAAGAAACCTATCGGTCAAAAGAAATCATTGCCACGTGTGGCTTGCCTGCTCGATTTGATGGTACACGAAATTTTTCAACCGCTATTTATTTTTTATTGCGATCGGAAGATCGGTCGGTGTTTCATCGCATCAAGTCTGACGAACTGTGGCATTTTTATGATGGCACCACGTTGCTCATTTATATTTTAACAGACGATGGTTTGACCATCAAACGCCTGGGTAATAATCTTCTTTTGGGTGAATCACTTCAGGTAGTAGTGCCCGCCAATTGTTGGTTTGGTGCGCGCGTAGAAAACAAACAGAGTTATTCACTATGCGGATGCACCGTTGCACCAGGTTTCGATTTTCAGGATTTTGAAATGGCGGATAGGGAGGAGTTGATCAAAGAATATCCAGCGTTTAAGAAAGAGATTGTTGAACTTACTTGAGTTTAAAGGCCGCAAGCTACAAGCCTCAAGCTACTAGCTGTTTTGGTCTTGCTGTAAAGAGGTCAACTTCAAAACTGAATCTTTCCTTAGTCTCACCCGGCTAGCAGCTAGTAGCTTGTGGCTAGAAGCTTTTCATTCATCCCACAAATCCGATTTTCTTATGCGTGCCATCACAATAGGGCTTGTTGGAAGATCCGCCACAGCGGCAAAGGGCCGTAGCGTTGTTCTTCTTCGTGAGATTGCCTTTTGAATCTTTGATCGTCACGTTGCCATACACCATCAACGGGCCGTTGGGAGTAGTTTCAACAATGGTCTCTGCTTGCACATCAACTTTCTCGTCACCTGCATCGCGATTCAGATAATAACTAAGCGCACCTGACGGACATTTTTTTACCTGAGCAATGATCTTATCGGTGTCGGCTCCTTCGGGTGTTATCCAGGGTCTCTTCTGCGGATCAAACACTTCTCCCAAACCCCGAAAACAAATAGCGGAGTGAATGCACATGTTGGGTTTCCAAACAATGGTCACTTCTCCGTTGGTGTATTTCTTGGTGATGTCTTTCATATTCGTTGTTGGTTGTTAGTTGATAGTTGTTAGTGAGCAAATATTGCATTCCGAGCAACTATCAACCATCAACTATCAACGAAGTATTTATTTCAATTGGATTAGTAAGCGTCTTATGCACGGGGCATGAATTAGCAATCTGTAAGAATCTCTTTTTCTGATCGTCATCCAGAACTCCCTCAAAAGAAATCTCCCGCTTGAAAATAGTGGTGCTATCAACTTTTTCAAACCCCACTTCCACTTTTATTTTCTCGACATTCCATTTTTTCCGATCGGCATACATGCGCAAGGTAATGGCCGTGCAGGAGGCCAATGAAATCATAAGAAACTCACCCGGTGCGGGTCCAAGATTTCCACCGCCCACTTCTGTTGGTTCATCGGCAACCACGCGATGACCTGAAGTGATCAATTCAGTCTTGTAGGCATCTCTGCCAATAGTTGCCGTAACCATCCTTTTTAAAATGGTTTGTTCATCACAAATTCTTCTTTCACAAATCTATGTCGCGGAGCAAGTTCGCGTTGTTTCAAGTGCTCTGGAAGTATTTCAGGATCTCCCGGATAACCGATTGCCATCAGTATTCCCAATTCAAAACTGTCTGGAACATTGAGATTTTCTTTTGCACGTTGACGATCGTAACCACCCATTTGGTGGACATTCAATCCAAGATGCGTTGCCTGCAACGACAGAAATGCGTTGGCCGCACCTAAGTCATATTTGGCCGAACCATTGGGTTGATCGTTTCTGATAAAATTTTTTCTAACCAAACTTAAAATCAACAGGGGTGCACGCTGCGCCCATATCTTATTGCTTTCATTGAGGCTTTCAAAAAGTTTATGGTATAATTCAGGCTGGTCTTTGGTGGCATAAATGTACATCCAGGGTTGCTCGTTCACGCTGGATGGCGCCCATCTTGCCGCTTCAAATAGTGATTGGATTTTTTCGGGCTCAATAGGTTGATCCAAATAAGCGCGTCTGCTTCTGCGGTTTTGAATAGCCTCTAACACAGGGCTTTCAAAATCAGTTGATGTCTGCATGTCAATACCGGTTTCCATGAACAAGTTAAACTTTCTGAACTTCTTTATAACTCTTACTCTTCAATCAAGATTCCCATTTTTCCTTTTTGATAGTCGCGCATGGCTTCCAGAATTTCCGTTTGCGTGTTCATGACAAACGGACCGTGCGATACTACTTTTTCATTCAGCGGCTCGCCACTCAATAAAAGAAGGCGCGTGTCTTCTAATGCTTCAAAGATCACACCGTCTCCATCTTTTTTAAACATCACCGCATGCAACTCTTCTACTAAACCAAAACCTGCGAGGGTAAGTTTGCCATCGAGCAAATAAATCATGGCGTTGTGAGTTGCCGGCAATTCAACAGAAACCTTTCCACCCTTTTTTAATTCAAACGTTGCCGCGTTTACATCCGTATGCGAAGGTATCGGTCCTTTCATTCCCAATAGTTCACCGGAAAAAATTCTGCCACTCACTTTCCCATCCTCACTTTTATAACTCGGGGCTTCAGCAGCTGATACCGGAAAGTAGGCCGGCTGGTCCATCTTATGTGCAGACGGAGTATTAATCCATAATTGAATGATCTCCTGACGGCCTCCAATTTCGTGGATGTCTTTCGGTGGTCGTTCGCTGTGGATCACACCCATTCCAGCATTCATCCATTGAGCGCCACCCGCATAGATCACACCGTCATTACCACGACTGTCGCGATGATGCACACCACCTTTGAAAATAAAGGTGACGGGTGAAAATCCACGATGCGGATGTGGTCCAACACCTGCGTGATCGGGCTCCAAATGAGTGGGCACTTTCACATTGGCATGGTGCAATAATAAAAAGGGATCAAGTTGTTCAACCTGTTGTGTTGGAAACGGTTGACGAACGGGAAGTCCGCCCATGTCAATCATTTCGGCATATAGCAATCGTGATACAGTTCTTGTTTTCATAAATAGTCTTGGGTCGTTAGTCTTGAGTCTATAGTATGTGACTGTTAATATTGAAAACACTCTACTATGAACTCATGACTATGGACTCTTTACTGTTTTCAATTCATCGGCACATCCATCAATAAGATTTCTGCATCGCTATCGGCTGTGATAGAAAGTTTATCGGTGTCCCATATTCCAAATCCATCGCGCTTGTTCAACTTCTGTCCATTGACGGTTACGTCTCCTTCTATCACAAAAGCATACACGCCATTATCTTTTTGTTTGATCGTGTAATCCGTTTGATATCCCTTTTTCAAATTCCCCAAATGAAACCATGCATCCTGGTTAATCCACACACCTTCTTCTCCTTTCGAAGCAGTCACCACTTGCTGTAATTTATTCACACGATCTTCTGGTTTAAAAGTGATCTGATCATACCGTGGTGTAATGTCTTGTTCTTTTGGAAACACCCAGATTTGCAGAAAGTTTACTTTCTTATCAGGATTCTTATTGTACTCAGAGTGATAAATGCCCGTGCCGGCACTCATGATCTGTATATCATTTTGACGAATCACGGCTTTCGTGCCCATGCTGTCTTTGTGCTCCAGATCTCCATACAATGGAATGGAAATGATTTCCATGTTATCGTGCGGATGTGTGCCGAAACCTTTTCCTCCATCCACAAAGTCATCGTTCAAAACTCTCAACGCACCAAAATGCATGCGCGTAGGGTCGTAATAATGAGCAAAGCTGAAGGTGTGGTTCGTATCCAACCACCCATGATTGGCATGGCCACGCGTGTTGGCTTTATGTAAGACGGTTTTCATGATGTTACCTGATTTTTGAACGTTAAGAATATTGATTTTAGAATAAAGTTAATACAATTGTTGTAGATACAACTATTTGGCATTAAAAATAGTTCAGTTTGGGTGAGGGTGATATGATAGGCCAATTCCTATATTTCCAGCCATGATGAAGAAGTTATTATTTGCCTTGCTCTTGCTTTCAGCGGGTTGTAAAAAAGATAATCCGGAACCGACTACACAACTGTACTTTCCGCCCACCACATCCAACGAATGGGAAACCGCAACACCAGCGAGCCTGGGTTGGAACGAAGCCGCTTTGCCAGACCTACGTTCATTTTTAGCAACCAGCAACTCGCGCGCACTTCTGGTCTTGAAAGATGGGAAGATCGTAATCGAAGAATATCTTGGCACTCAGCTTACGGGCGGTGACTTCAATGCTTCGAGCAACTGGTATTGGGCATCGGCTGGCAAAACACTGACATCTGCTTTAGTGGGAATTGCAGAAGACAAACACAAAATAAACTTCGAAGCGAAAACTTCTGACTATCTCGGTGTTGGCTGGACCAGTCTGACACCGGAACAGGAAAATAAAATTACTGTTCGTTATCAACTCACCATGACAACCGGCTTAGATGATGGTGTTGCCGATAGCGATTGCACCGACAAAGCCTGTCTTGTTTACAAAGCCGACCCCGGAACTCGCTGGGCCTACCACAATGCAGCTTATACGTTACTGGATGGTGTGATCACAGCGGGCACCGGACAAACGCTCGCAAACTTTTTTACGACACAAATTGGCAGCAGGATTGGAATGGATGGCACGTATTTCAAGAATGGATATAACAATGTGTTTTACAGTACGCCACGTTCAATGGCGCGTTTTGGATTATTACTACTCAACAAAGGTGCCTGGGTAAAAGAAGTGATCATTCCGAAGTCTTATTTTGATGTAATGACTGCGACATCGCAAGACATTAATCAATCTTACGGCTATCTCACCTGGTTAAATGGAAAGAGTTCTTATATGATTCCGAAATCACAAATTGTTTTCCAGGGATCGTTGTCTCCACACGCTCCAGCGGATTTGTTTGCCGCAATGGGAAAAAACGGTCAGTTGATCAACGTTGTGCCTAGTAAAAACCTGGTGGTCATAAGAGTGGGTGATGCCCCGGATAATTCGCTCGTCCCCTTTACCCTTCAGGACGATCTGTGGGTGAAATTAAATGCGGTCATCACAAATTAAACCTCCTCTCATTTAGCTTTCGCTTATCACATCTAAAAGTCCTTCAATTCTCCTACAAAACTGAAACATATCAATTACTTTCACGTTTGCAGAACTAATTGCAAGCAAGTTTATGAAAGGGGACTATTTAGGTGAATTGGAAGAACTCATTTTATTGACGGTCGGTATTCTCTATCCCGAAGCTTACGGTGTGGCCGTGATGGATGAGATTGAAAAACAAGCTGGCCGTAGCCTGAATATCAGCGCTGTTCATTCCGTACTGACACGACTCGAAGAAAAAGGATTGTTGAAATCCAAAATGAGCGATCCAACAGAGGAGCGCGGTGGACGAAGAAAGAGAATTTTTCTTTTAACCGCTTCCGGCAAACGGGCTTTGGAAGAAGCCAATGAAATGCGAACGCAGCTTTATAATCAGATTCCGAAAATTGCCTTGCAAATAGTTGGTTATTGACAGTTGGCAGTCACCAGCACTTAGTCTCAAAACAATGGTCAATCCAACAACAAACAACCACCAACTACCAGCTAAGATTGCTCCGCCAAAATGGGCCGATCGGTTTCTGCAATGGTATTGCCATCCGGATCTGTTGGAAGAAATTCAAGGCGATGCGTACGAACTGTTCTATCGCGACTTCAAAGAAAACAAACGGGTTGCCCGATTAAAATTTATGTGGAATGTTCTTCGCTTCCTGCGTTGGAAAAACATTCGCAAAGGCAATAAAAACAAATACGACAATCAATTCTCTTTCGCTATGTTAAAGAATATACTGATCGTTTCGGTACGCAACTTTCTTCGCCAGCCAGGGCATTCATTTCTCAACGTGTTCGGGTTGTCAGCCGGATTCACCTGCGCTCTTCTCATTCTACTTTGGGTAGCGCACGAATATTCTTTCGATCGTTTTCATCCTGAGACAGAAAAACTATTCAAAGTACTCACACACGTTGAAGCCAACGGATCTTTTCAAACATACGATGTTGCTTCTTGTGTGATGGATGTGAGCTCCGTTCCTGAAGCCGAAACGTTGGTAAGCGTTTCCACCGGAGAGCGTTGGCCGCATGAACTATGCTTTCGACCCGAAGGCAAACCGAATGAATGCATCTACATGCACGGTGTTTATGCCAATGAGCATTTATTTTCAGTGTTCAACTTTCCTATCGTAGCCGGAGATCAGAATCCATTAAAACAAACGGCCAACATTGCTATTTCAGAAAAAATGGCGCAAGCTCTTTTTGGAAATGTTAGTCCGCTTGGAAAAACGTTAAAGATCGATGATCGTTGGGAAGTTGCTGTTGCTTCCGTCTTTAAAAACATTCCATCCAATTCATCTCTTCAATTTGATTTTGCTCTTCCTTACGCCATCCTCAAAAAAGAATGGGGCGTAAACGAAGAAATATTTGCTCAGAATTTTTTCAACATGTACATCAAAACAAATTCTTCTATCTCTGCCGAACAGCTAACTGAAAAACTAAACGATGTGCGTGTACTTACTGAAGCGTATAAAGCACAGAAGGTAAGTTATCAGGCTTATCCAATTGCCGACTGGCATCTGAAAAGCAAATTTGAAGGCGGCAAAAATACGGGCGGTCGTATTGAATACATTATTCTATTCATCATCATCGGAGGTCTGGTGGTGCTTATGGCGGTTATCAATTTTGTCAACATGTCAACCGCACGTGCCACGCTTCGGGCGAAAGAAATTGGCATTCGCAAAGTGACAGGCGCTGTGCGAGGCACCATTGCTGCGCAGTTCATGGGTGAATCTTTTCTGATGGTGTTCTTTTCATTCAGCGTTTCGGTATTGCTGGCACAACTTACCTTACCGCTGTTCAATAGTCTATTGTCAGAACCGATATCGCTAAACTTATTCTCCGGTATGATGCCTGTTTACCTGATTTGTTTTCTGATTGCTGTTGCTTTGCTGGCGGGTGTTTATCCATCGCTCGTCATGTCATCTTTTCAACCGATTCGCATTCTGAAAAACCAATTAAGTAGCGGCAGCGCTGGTTCTCAACGTTTTCGAAAATCGTTGCTGGTTGTACAGCTTAGTGTATCGATTGGCATCATCATTTTCAGTGGTGTTTTGTATCATCAGTTGAATTTCATTACCCACAAAAATCTTGGGTTCGATCGCAGCAACATGATACGAATTGAACCAACGTTTCGGTTGTTACAGAAGTTTGAAAGCTTCAAAAATGAATTGAGTAAGGACGCCTCTATTATAAGCGCTGGGATTTCAAACTCGAATCCTCTTAACGCAGGTGGTGACAATACCGGTGTGAGTTGGCCTGGCAAGCCAGACAATTTGCGCGTGTCCTTTAAGACAATTGCCTGCAGCTATGAGTTTCCATCAACGCTCGGATTAAAAATAAAAGAAGGACGTGATTTTCAATCTCAATCAATGGACACTACACGAACGGAAGTGCTGGTGTCGGAAGACGCGGTTAAAACCATGGGATTGGTAAATCCTATTGGTGAAGAAATAAAAATCGGTGAAACACCTTGCGTGATCATTGGCATCGTGAACGATTTTCACACTTCATCGCTACACGAAGCGCGCTTGCCCGTGATTCTGTATCGAACGCCCTATGAACGTCTCTCAGCTATTTATATTAAGTACAAACCGGGCACTACGCAACAGGCCATGCAAACAATTAACAACGTGTACAAAAGTTTTGAACCTGCCTTCACTATGAAATATTGGTTTCAGGACGAAACATTTGATGAGCTGTATAAAACCGAAATCATTGCTTCGAGATTGATCTTATTGTTCACCGTGATTGCCTTAATTATTGCCGGCATTGGCATTGTTGGGCTAGCCACCTTCAATGCCCTGCGCAAAACCAAAGAGATCGGTATCAGACGAGTATTCGGGGCAACTGCCGTGCAGGTGTTATCACTCCTATTAAATGAATTTTCCCGTGTGCTAATGATAGCCACCATTATTGCAGCACCACTTGCGTGGTATGCTGCCAATTATTGGCTAGAAGGATTTGCTTATCACACTCCCATGCCGTGGTGGATTTTTGCTGCTACGTGTGCGGGCGTAACTGCACTTATTGCCTTTATCGTTTGGCTACAAGGATTAAAAACAATCGCTACTAATCCAACGCAAACACTCAGAAGTGAATAGAGAAATACCTAACCGCGAAGTTTATCCAGAATTCGATTGAGTTCTTGCGCTTCCGCTTTAGAAATATTTTTTAAAGTAGCAATCCACTCAGTTTCATCGGCATCCACCTTTTTTAAAACACTGAGCCCCTTGTCGGTAATAAAAATATCGACTTGCCTTCTGTTGCCTTCGCAGATTTCACGCTTCACAAGGCCCTTTAGCCTTAGCTTTTCAACAAGTCGTGTAGCATTACTGCTTTTGTCAATCATTCTGCTCGTCACCTCGGCCAACATCAGCGCTTTCGGATGGCTGCCTCTTAAAATGCGAAGCACATTATATTGTTCGGGTGTGATACCGTGAATTTTTAGTCGGTCGGCATTGATATTATATAACCAACTGCTGGTGAATAAAAGATTCACCGCTGCCTTCTGAAATTCACTTTCAAACTTTTCCTGTTTGATATCCTGTTCCAATGACATTTTGTAAATGTAGTAACTATTATTGTATCAACATTAATTCGTTAAAAATGATAAGCGGGGGTAAAGAGTAACTTAATTTTCTTAATTTTCTTTTTGAGAAGACACTATACACTACGACATACATTAAACAGATGAAAGAAAAATTGCGCAGTCAGGGATGGTTCGGGAAAACCGGAAAAGATGGATTTATCTACAGGGCCTGGATGAAGAATCAGGGCATACCCGATTATGAATTTAAAGGCAAGCCAGTCATTGGAATTTGTAACACCTGGTCTGAACTTACTCCGTGCAATGCACACTTTCGTGAACTGGCCGAGTCAGTCAAGCGCGGCATCTCGGAGGCCGGTGGATTTCCGGTCGAGTTTCCGGTGATGTCGTTAGGTGAAACACTAATCAAGCCCACGGCTATGCTGTATAGAAATCTCGCCAGCATGGACGTGGAAGAATCGATTCGTGCCAATCCAATGGATGGTGTCGTGCTTCTTTGCGGATGCGATAAGACAACACCATCGCTTGTGATGGGAGCCGCGAGCGTAAACATTCCAACCATAGTTGTGTCAGGCGGGTCGATGCTAACGGGCAAATACGAAGGCCGCGATATCGGCACGAGCGATATCTGGAGATTTAACGATGCTGTGCGTTCGGGTGAAATGTCAGAAGAAGAACTCAGAGTCAGCGAAGCCTGCATGGGGCGAAGCCGCGGACATTGTGCCGTGATGGGTACAGCTTCAACCATGGCGTGCATGGTAGAATCTCTTGGACTCTCCCTGCCTGGCAATGCGGCAATACCCGCCCCCGACTCGCGCAGAAAAGTTCTGGCTCAAATGTCAGGTGTGCGAATTGTTGAAATGGTGAAGGAAAATCTGAGAATGTCTGATGTGCTTACGCGCAAGGCTTTTGAAAATGCCATCATGACCAATGCAGCTATTGGGGGTTCAACAAACTTTATTATTCACCTGCTGGCGATTGCCGGAAGAATTGGCGTGCCTCTTGAGCTAAGTGATTTCGATAAGTTATCAAAGAACATTCCGTTCATTGTTAACCTTCAGCCTTCCGGAAAATATTTTATGGAAGATCTCTATTATGCAGGTGGGCTTCCTGCTGCTTTGAAGGAACTTGATCAATTCCTTCATGGCGATTGCATCACCGCGAATGGGAAATCCATAAAAGAAAATTACCAATCAGCTAAATGCTATAACCGAGAAATTATTGCTTCTGCTGACAAACCGTTTAGTTCCGTGGCAGGAGTAGCCATATTGAAAGGTAATCTGTGCGAGAATGGAGCGGTGATCAAACCTTCGGCAGCAAGTTTACATTTAATGAAGCACACGGGAAAGGCGGTAGTGTTTGAAGATATCGATGACTATAAAAAAAGAATTGATAGCCCGGAGCTTGAGGTTGACGAAAACAGCGTGCTTGTTTTAAAAAATGTCGGACCAGTTGGCTATCCGGGTATGCCCGAAGTGGGGAACATGGCGTTGCCCAAAAAACTCTTGGCAAAAGGTATCAACGATATGGTGCGCATTTCAGACGGACGTATGAGTGGCACCGGTTTCGGTACAGTAATTTTACATGCATCGCCAGAAGCAGCATTGGGCGGAAACTTTGCCGTGATCAAAAGCGGGGATATGATTAGCCTTGATGTTGCCAATCGCTCTTTAACCCTCGATGTTTCAGAATCTGAACTTCAAAAAAGAAAAAGCAATTGGAAGTCCATTCACAAAAAATATGATCGCGGTTATGTGAGTTTGTATCAACAGCATGTAGAACAGGCTCACTTGGGTGCCGATATGAATTATTTGAAGGGTGGATCAGGGAGTGAAGTAAGCAGAGATTCGCATTGAAATTGCAAATTGTAATGACGACATACGTGTTTTAAAGCTATGACCAGATTTAAAAATAAAGTCGCGATTGTTACAGGTGCCGGACAAGGCATTGGCCTAGAGATTTGCAGGCAATTGGCATTGGAAGGTGCCAGTGTTGTTTTGAATGACATGGAAACTTCGCTGGCCGAAGAAGGCGCACGTATGATTCAGAAAGAGCACGGCAACTGCATCGCGATGGCGGGAGATGCAAGCGACATCTCGTTCATTCAGAAAATGGTGGACGAAGCTGTGCGGAATTTTGGACAACTAGACATTGCCATTGCCAATGCGGGCATTACATTGTTTGGAGAATTCTTTGAATACAAGCCGGAAGATTTTAATCGCGTGATGAACGTGAATCTTAGCGGAAGTTTTTTCCTTGCTCAGATTGCCGCGCGACAAATGAAGGAGCAGCAAACTGGCGGAAGCGTTTTGTTTATGTCTTCCGTAACGGGCCATCAGGCGCATAAAAATCTTGCAGCTTACGGAATGAGCAAAGCAGCACTCGAAATGCTAGCTAAAACTCTAGTGTTGGAATTATCGCCACATCGCATAACTGTCAACGCCATTGCACCCGGTGCCACCATGACGGAACGAACAACGCACGATCCGGATTATGTAAAAACCTGGTCGCGGATTACGCCCATCGGCAAACCAGCTTCAACGCAAGACATTGCTAATGCGGTTTTGTTCCTCGTTTCACACCAGGCTAGTCATATTACAGGACAGGCACTTGTCATTGATGGAGGCTGGACAAGCGTAAGCCCATCTCCTTATTAAAGGTTAATAACAATCGAACAAGCAGATCGTAATCAAAATAAAAACATACCATGTTGCCCATTGACCATTGTCGATTGCCAGCTCAATCTGAACGCCAATTGATTCTGACATTCCATCAGTTCTGTACTGATAAAAGAAGATGACCACAGCTTCCCTAAACGAGATCAAAAAAGAATTGCACACACTCGACTCGGATGCACTCGAAGCGATGTGTATGCGCCTGGCGAAATACAAAAAAGAAAATAAAGAGCTGCTCAACTATCTGCTTTTTGAAGCACATGATGAGCAAGCCTATATTGAAAATGTAAAAGAAGAATTGATCGAACTGTTTAAAACATTGCCTTCGTCCAATGTTTATCTCATCAAGAAAACACTTCGAAAGATCCTGCGGTTTGCCAACAAACAAATCAAGTATTCGGGTATAAAAGAGACGGAGCTTGAGCTGAGAATTTTCTTCTGTGCAAAAATGAAAGAGGCGCGAATTCCCATGCCTTCCGGAACGGTGCTTTTCAATATTTATCACCAACAACTTAAGAAGATTGAGACCGCACTATCTAAGTTGCCGGAAGATATGCGGGCTGACTACGACAGGGATCTAAAACAAATCGGACTATAGCATCATGGCAGAAGAGCAACCCAACAATCCGCTACACGGCAAAACACTTGAAATGATTTTGATTTATTTAGTGGATCGTTATGGCTGGGATGAATTGGGCGATCGAATTACGATCAACTGCTTTCGGTTTGATCCGAGCATAAAATCAAGTCTCACATTTCTACGAAAAACTCCCTGGGCCAGAAAAAAGGTAGAAGATCTGTACATCGATTCATTGGACAAGCGCTGAGTAAATCGAGCCATGACGAAATCGTGAAGGCTCTTCATCTAATTTTATCACCGAAGAAAATCCAGCCTCGCTCATCAACTTTGTCAGCGACTTGAAATCGATTGGATACGGCACCCACGTGTTGGCAGCGAGCGTATCATATTCCACAATCACCAATCGGCCTTGCGGCTTAAGCATCGTTTTTAATTTTGTGACGAAAGACAATTTCGATTTTATATAATGAAGCGAGTTGGCCATTAATATTCCATCCAATGGCGGCAAATTGAGTTCGTCCTTATTGAAATCTGCCGTTATCGTTTTAACATTCAATAAATCACGGTGGAGATTGAATTGCAACGCAGCCTCATCTTTATCCACAGCATAAACCATATTTGATTCACCAAGCAAAGTGGCCAATGCTTTCGTGAATACTCCGCTTCCCGCGCCAAGATCGGCCCAGACTGCGCGTGACGTTTTCTCTATTCCTTTTTCAAGCAAACGTATCGCAACAGTTTGTTCCATATACAAAGCAATAGCTATAAAAAATAAAACCCCGGCTTGGCCAGGGTTTTTTAAAGTCAATGTTCATTCATTCCTTAAGTCACAACAACAAAGCAGCGATTCAATATCGCTTCGTGATTCCCAAAGTTGATGTAGCACCAATCTTTGAGCTCCCGCAACTCCTCCACCACCAATGTCTTGATGGCTTTCTTTAGTTCCTTTTCAAAAAGCCGTGCATCGAAACTTACTTTCGATAACACCGTCTTGAAATAGTTGAGCATTTTTTTCACGGTAAATATGATTTAGTTCGACTAATCGCAACGCCCGACTGACTTTGCGAGTTTGAATATACTAAACGACCGTTAGGTTAGAATAGTTTGCCTGAGTTTTTTTATTTTTCACTGTTTCCAATAAAATTTAAAGGTTTTTATGGTTTTATGGGAAGCTAACTGCGAGAGTTCTATTTTTGATGGTTATAATCAATTTTTTCATGTTGAAACGTGGTTTGAGGGTCGCTTTTTTAATGGTTTTAGTCTGTTGTCTGGCGCCACATTTCTCCTTTGGTCAGAATCTTCAAATTATTTTGGGGCCTGATGAGATTGGTGAAAACCAGGCGTGGACAATTTCCATTCAGGCGAATAACGAAACGCTGAAGAGCTACGACAACTTTCCTGACATTGATGGATTTCGAAAACGCGGCACATCCACTCAATCGCAAACAAGCATTGTCAATGGCCAGATCAGTTCTTCACAAAGCATTGTGATGACGTATGTTCCGGCTCAGCAGGGAACTTTTGTTTTGCCTGCTTTCAAAATGAAGATCAACGGTCAATCCATATCGTCTCCCGGAAAAAAAATAAAAGTAGGTCCGCCCGTTCAGGTGAGGGCAGTTGATCCGTTCAGAAGTTTTTTCGATCGTGATCCGACTACCGATACACGAGGAGAGCCAGAATTTGTGGACATCAAAGAAGACGCTTTGTTGGCGCTAAGCACCAGCAAAGATGAAGTGTATGTGGGCGAAGGGTTCACAACAACACTTTCGTTTTTGGTGGCCGATAACAATCGCGCACCGATGCAATTTTATGATCTTGGCAAACAGCTTTCTGACATCTTAAAAAAAATAAAACCCTCAACCTGCTGGGAAGAAAATTTCAACATCGAAAACATAGAGGGCGAACCGATCTCGATTAATGGGAAAGGATACATGCAATACAAAATTTATCAAGCCACTTATTATCCACTCAATAAGCAATCTGTTGAGTTTCCCAGCATCGGTTTGGAGATGATCAAGTTTAAGGTGGCGAAAAATCCATCCTTCTTTGGTCAAAACCGGCAAGAAGATTTTAAAACGTTTTATACGAAAGCAAAAACGGTAAAAGTAAAAGAGTTGCCACCGCATCCGATGAAAGATGCAGTAGCAGTGGGTGTATATCGTCTGGATGAGCGAATCGGAGCAACCGAATTGCAAACCGGGCAAAGCGTGAGCTACGAGTTTAATATTTTTGGCGAAGGGAACATCTCTTCGATTGAAAAGCCAGTACTCAAAAAAGATAATACGTTTGAGTTTTACGAACCCAACATCAAGCAAAATGTAAATCACGAAAGCGGCAGAGTTACCGGAACGAAATCATTCAGCTACTTCATGATCCCGAAAGAACCTGGCACCTATAATCTCGGTGACTATTTTCAATGGGTGTTCTTCAATCCTACTACCAAAACGTACGATACACTCCGTTCGAATCAACAAGTAAATGTGATTGGTGAAAGTCAACGCAACCAGGCCATCGAAAGCAATGACACAGGATCTTTCTACGATCGGATTGGTACAACAGACAACTCACTTCAATCGTCCCTTACCGGTGATTGGATTAAGATGGGATTGAATATTTTTATTCTGTTGATGTTAGGTGCAACAGCTTATCTCGTATTTAGAAAATAGTTTTTGACTCATGGGCAATAGTTACGGAACACTTTTTAAAATCAGCACATTTGGCGAATCGCATGGTCCTGCTATTGGCGTTGTCATCGATGGTTGTCCTGCGGGATTAGCAATAGATGAATCCTTCATCCAAACTGAATTGGACCGGAGAAAACCCGGCCAATCAAAAATCACGACACAAAGAAAAGAAGATGACACGTTCAAAATTCTGTCGGGCGTTTTTGAAGGTAAATCAACCGGCACTCCCATTGCGATTGTCATTGAAAATCAAGATCAACGAAGCAAAGACTATAGCCACATTGCTGAAACGTTCAGACCTTCTCATGCTGATTATACTTACGAAGCGAAATATGGCAACCGCGATTACCGCGGAGGTGGAAGAAGCTCTGCCCGTGAAACAGCGGCACGCGTGGCTGCGGGAGCAGTCGCAAAATTATTACTGAAGAAACTAGGTGTCAGCATCAGTGCTTATGTATCGCAAGTAGGCGATCTGAAAGCTCCGCATTATACGCAACTGGATCTTTCCAAAACGGAAGACAATATTGTGCGTTGCCCCGATCCGGCTACAGCCGAAAAAATGATTGCCTTGATTGACCAGGTTAGATTAGAACGCGACACCATTGGCGGCCTGGTAACTTGCGTTATTAAGAACACGCCCGTTGGTTTAGGCGAACCTGTGTTTGACAAACTTCACGCTGAACTGGGCAAGGCCATGCTGAGCATCAACGCTGTAAAGGGTTTTGAATATGGCAGCGGCTTTGACGGAATTAAACTTCGTGGTTCGCAGCACAACGATGAGTTTTATAATGAAGGTGGACGTATTCGCACCAGGACCAATCATTCAGGAGGCATACAAGGAGGCATCAGCAATGGAGAGGATATTTATTTTAATGTGGCCTTCAAACCCGTGGCCACTATTATGCAAGATCAAGCCAGCGTAGATAAGCAAGGCAATGAAGCTACCGTAAGCGGAAAAGGAAGACATGATCCCTGTGTAGTCCCCAGAGCTGTTCCGATCGTTGAAGCGATGGCAGCCCTGGTGCTGGTAGATTTCGCGCTTCTCAATAATATAAGTCAGCTTCGCCCTCACTAAAAAAATAATAACTCCCTTTACAACGCAGGCAATGGAGAAAAGTATTGAATACTATTTTTTCCGGTACTTTCTAAAAGCACTGATTGCGGGTGCTCTTCTTATTGTCACGTTTGATTTTATCAACAACACTCCTTCTTTAGTAAACATCGGTGTTACGTCAATTTTCATCATTTCATATTTACTAGTCCGGTTGTCATCCTTAAAAACAGCCGTTCTGTTTTTTACCATCACCATATTCAGTGTCATGCTCTATAGGGGCTTCACAACCGATGGTTTTTATTCAGGAAATAGAATCGCACTCTTTATTACGCTGGGCTTTATCTATTCGCTGTTGCTTAAAGCACCGTGGAGGTGGATTATGCATGGGGGCACACTTGCTGGCCTGACAATTCTATTTGTTGACCAACTCCTATACCCGGAACAGTTTGGCGGCAAGGGCGGCTCGCAAGTTGTGGGTGAAGGACTGCCCTATTTTGTCATTTATATTTCGATCGGTTTATCCACCATGATCTTAAAAGACAGGTATGATTCTCAAAAAGAAGAATTGCTGTCGCATCAAAACGAACTAAATGCTATCAATGACAATCTTGAGGCGCTGGTTAATGAGCGAACAAAGAAAGTCATTATCAAAAACGAGCAACTGACCAAGTATGCCTTCACAAACGCACACAAAGTCCGCGGCCCTTTGGCCCGAATTCTTGGCCTCATTATGATTTCAAAACTTGAGACGGAGAATGATTATTCTTTCTTTTTCAATCAAGTGAAAGAAGAAGCCGAAAGCATCGACAAAACGTTGAAACAAATAAACGAAGAGCTTGATCAGAGCATTGATTAAGTTTTCTTCTCCGATTGCCTGCTTTAAGAGTTTTTTTTTACACTATCTTGCAAGGATCAATTTTCTTAAACTCCTTCATAAAATATGGAAGTATCCGGCACTACTCCCAAGAAAAGTAAACTCACCTTATACATCATCATTGCTCTGGTAATAGGCATTGGTTTGGGGTTCGTGTTGAATAAAAATTATGTAGACGAAGAAAATAAGAAGCTTACGCAGATAGAAAGTCAACTGCTGCAACTGACAGCTGATCTTCATGCGGCCAGTGACAGCAGCGCCATACAACAACTGGCTAATCAAAAGAAAGCACTGACAAAAGAAAGAAGTGAAGTGCTCTCCGATCGTGATAAAAAAGTAGAACCATTTTCCATACTGGCTGATATTTTTCTGCGACTTATCAAAATGATCGTTGCTCCACTTGTGTTCACCACACTCGTAGTTGGTGTTGCAAAACTTGGCGACATCAATTCGGTGGGCCGCATTGGCGGAAAAACGTTGCTGTGGTTTATTGGCGCATCACTAACCAGTCTTCTATTGGGATTGATTCTGGTAAACATTTTTGAACCAGGTATCGCCATGCACCTGCCCACACCCGATGCCGGAGAAGACATCGGCATTGCGCACAATGGTTTATCGCTGAAAGAATTTTTGTATCATGTGTTTCCTGCCAGCGTGGTAGATGCGATGGCCAAGAATGAGATTTTACAAATTGTGGTGTTCTCCATTTTCTTTGGCGTAGCTACTGCTGCTATTGGCGAGCAGGGCAAAATTGTCATCAAAGCAATGGACGCTATTGCACATGTTATCCTAAAAGTTACGGGCTACGTGATGAACTTTGCCCCGGTAGCTGTCTTTGGTGCGATGACTGCGATTATTGCCAAGCAAGGACTGAGTATTTTAAAAACATATTCCATATTTATCAGTGAGTTCTATTTTGGGTTGGTCATGCTTTGGGTGGTTTTGGGGCTAGCCGGATTTTTAGTGATTGGCAAACGCATTGCGGATTTAATTAAGCGTATCAAAGAACCTATCCTTCTCGCATTTAGCACCAGCAGCAGCGAAGCCGCCTTTCCCAAGACAATGGAAGAATTGCAAAAGTTTGGTTGCAAGGATAAAATTGTAAGCTTCGTTTTGCCCCTAGGCTATTCTTTCAACCTGGATGGCAGCATGATGTACATGACGTTTGCATCTTTGTTCATCGCTCAGTCATACGGTATTCACCTTCCAATCGCTACACAGATCAGCATGTTGCTTGTGCTGATGCTCACCAGTAAAGGTATTGCGGGCGTGCCTCGTGCGTCCTTGGTGGTGATCGCGGGCACGTTGGCTACGTTCAACATTCCGGAAGCGGGACTTGCCTTGCTGTTGGGAATCGATCCACTGCTGGATATGGGCCGCAGCGCTACCAATGTAGTGGGCAATAGTGTAGCAACGGCCGTGGTTAGTAAATGGGAAAATGCGTTGGAAGACCCTAAAGAAACCGGTGCCCAATAGATTTCACACGATGGCAGAATTAAAATCTGCTGGTGAACTTAAAGTCTTTAAATTTGTTGCTCTAAAAAAATCACTGTCATGTTGAAAGCTGCGCCTAAAAACATTCATCTCTATCTGGAATCAAATCCCAATCCCAATTCACTTAAATTTGTGGTGAATGAAGTGCTGGTACCTGAGGGCATGAGTTTCGATTTTCCGGATGCCGCCAGTGCGGCCGAAGCGCCATTAGCACTTGAACTTTTCAGCTATCCTTTTGTAGACCGAGTTTTTTACATGAGCAACTTTGTAACGGTCACTAAGAAAGCCGACACCGAGTGGGTGGAAGTACAAAACACGATCAAGGAGCACATCAAAAATTTCCTTGAGTCTGGCAAATTAATTCTGGATCAGAAAGCCCCGGCCTCAGAAGAAACCGGAGAAGAAACTGAAACCGTAAAAAAAATCAGAACCATATTGGATGAATATATTCGCCCGGCCGTAGAGCAAGACGGTGGCGCCATCACCTTTCACTCTTTTAAAGACAAGAAAGTGACCGTGACGTTGCAAGGCTCTTGCAGCGGTTGCCCATCCTCTACCATCACGCTGAAATCTGGTATCGAAAATCTTTTCAAGAAAATGATGCCGGAGGAAGTGCAGGAGGTCGAAGCTCTCGGATAAGAACTTGTTATTTTAAGAATACAAGCCCGACTATTCATGGCCGGGCTTTTTTATTGTTGAATCAGATGCCTAACTTTTCAACATGAAACTACTCATAACCTTATGCCTTTTAATGGCCGTTGAATCTGCGGTAAGTCAATCGGTAAAAATGATGACCTACAACTTGCGTTACGATACGCCTAACGATGGCATCAACCAATGGCCGAATCGCATCACGAAAGTAAACAGTCTGCTGGCCAAGTATGATCCTGATCTTATTGGAGTGCAGGAAGCACTGAAACATCAAATCGATGATATTCTCAAAGGACTTCCTCAGTATGCCTACGTTGGCGTTGGCCGCGATGATGGAAAAGAAAAAGGCGAGTACTCGGCCATCTTATATAAAAAAGATCGCTTTGACATTCTAACTCAAAAGACTTTCTGGCTTTCTGAAACACCTGATGTGCCAGGAAGCAAAAGCTGGGATGCTGCCATCACCAGAATAGTAACGGTGGTGAAGTTTCATGATAAAAAAATGGGGAAAGATTTTTTTCACCTGAACACTCATTTTGATCACATTGGAAAGGAAGCAAGAAAAAATAGTGCTCTTGCCATTCGCAATTTTATGCTCGACCTTGAATCTCAACAACACATTCCATTTTTAATATCCGGTGATTTCAATTCGGAGCCGCATGAAGAACCTTATCAGTTGATGGTGGCCAGAAAAGGAACGAAACACGAAGTTGAAGTCTTCGACTCAAAACCGGTTTCCTCCACCACTGGAACATTTTGTGGATTTGAAGTTGGGGCAATGACCTGCCGGGTGATCGACTATATTTTCCACACAGGCGAATGGAGTGTTAAAAATTATCTGGTGATTCAAGACAATGATGGAAAAAACTATCCATCTGATCACTTGCCGGTGTTAGCAGAATTTGTTTTGAAGTAAAAGACAATTGCTATCAGGCATAGATGGCAGACTTATTTTTTATTGGCGAGATAAACTCCCCCGAGTATCGCCACCATTCCAATGAAATGGCCAAGTAATAATTTTTCACCATCGAGCACGCCCCACATAACAGCCACGATGGGCATGACGTAAGTAACAGAGCTCGCAAACAAGGGTGTTGATATTCTTAACAGCTTGTTGAAAATCAAATTTGCCACCGCAGTGCTCATCAATGCGAGTAACGCAATAAATCCAAATGCTTCCCACGCCCCAGGTTTGGTAGTCAACGTAACTACAAAATCCGTGAATACAAATAAGTAAATAGCCGCCAATGGACCGACTAGTAACAAGGCAACACTTGTTATCGTCATGGAGCCGATGTTGTGGACTTTAAACTTCAACCAATTCAAATTGGCTCCATATAAAGCACACGCAATTACAATCAACAACCCGTAAATGTTAAATCCACTGATTGTTCCGGCCGATCGCGAAAGTGTTAAAATGATGGCGCCTCCAAAACTGATAAGGATACCAAGAATGGTGTAGCCTCTGAATTTCTGGTGAAAAAATAATCCACCCAAAATCATTGTCCATAAAGGTGAAAGTGTATTTAGTATTCCAGCCAAAGAACTTTCTAGTCCTGTTTGCGCCCAGGCAAAGAGAAAAGCCGGAAAAAAAATTCCCATCAATCCGGACACGAATAACTTACCGTAATCTTCCTTACTCAACTCTCGCAATCGAACTAAGGCAAACGGCAGGAGAAACAAACTTGCCGCAGTTACGCGCAACGCACCAACTTCATCGGGTGCAAATACCTTAAGCCCTTGCTTGATCAGAATGAATGATGTTCCCCAAATGAGCGAAAGCAACACCAGAAGTATGACCGGAAGAAATTTCGGATGGTCTTTCATGAACAAATAATATGACCACTAAACAACGGCAAACAGTCAATATTAAAAATCTGATTCTTGCTGACTTGACTACGCATGAACATAGGAAGGTGAAAAAGCGTCAGTCACCTCATCCAGTATTGAGCACACCTCGTCATAGGTTGGCGCTTCCACTAATCTGGAGCGATAGGGTTTAAAATCCGGAGTGCCTTTAAAGTAGTTAGCGTAATGTCTGCGCATTTCGAAAATACCAAGCTTATCACCTTTCCATTGAATAGAGAAGTCAAGATGCTTTTTGGTAACCCGAACGCGTTCTGCTATGTCAGGTGGCGTTAATATTTCACCCGTTTTGAAAAAATGTTTCACTTCGTTGAAGAACCAAGGGTTTCCAATCGCGGCCCGGCCAATCATAATGCCGTCAATTCCAAATCGGTTTTTGTATTCCAATGCTTTCTCTGGCGAATCAATATCACCGTTGCCGAAAACGGGAATATTCATGCGCGGATTTTCCTTGATCTTTCCAATCAACGTCCAATCAGCTGAGCCCTTATACATCTGCACTCTTGTGCGTCCGTGAATCGTCAACGCTTTTATGCCAATGTCTTGCAAACGCTCGGCCACTTCCACCACATTTTTAGTGCTGTCATCCCAACCCAGTCGCGTCTTTACAGTCACCGGAAGATGGGTGCATTTCACGATCTCTTCCGTCATCTTCACCATTTTCGGAATATCCTGCAGCAAGGCCGCACCAGCGCCACGACAGGCAACAGCTTTTACCGGACAGCCGTAGTTGATGTCAATCAAATCAGGTTTCACCTCGGTAGCAATCTCTGCCGACTGCACCATGTTGCCAATGTCGCCTCCAAAAAGTTGAATGCCAATGGGCCGTTCATACTCGAAGATGTCAAGTTTTTGCCGGCTCTTGGCAGCATCTCTGATGAGTCCTTCCGATGAAATGAATTCGGTATACATCAGATCAGCGCCACCCTCTTTGCACACAGCGCGGAATGGCGGATCGCTCACGTCCTCCATCGGAGCGAGCAATAAGGGGAAGTCCCCTAGCTGAATATTGCCGATTTTTACCATATTGCGCCCCAAATTTAGTTAGGTTTTTACGATTTAACTGCCTCATGCACAATAGTATTTCCGATCGCAATCCGTGGACCTCAGCCATGCTTATTTTCGTAACCTCCATGGTGGGCTTTATCATTGTTGGTCCACTCATTGGAATGCTGGTGGCTATGCCTTTCGTGGAAGGAAGCTTCATGGATTTTCTATTAAACGTTTCTACCCCAATTGAACATCCTGAAGTAAAAATTCCGCTTTACATCATGCAGGGCTGTTCCACTTTTTTTGGATTGATTGTGGGGCCCGCGTTATATCTCTATTCGATTGAAAAAAGAAACCCGTTTGAACTTGTTAAACAAGGACCGGTGTACGGATTGATGCTTATCATCACAGCGGGCATTGTTATTTTTTTCATGGCTCCCAATTCAGTTTTGATTGATTGGAATGCTCATGTTAAACTCCCGGAATTTCTCAAATCCTTTGAGTTGTGGGCCCGTGAAAAGGAAGATCTGGCAACCGAAGTGACAACCTTTCTCACAACGTTCAATTCCTTTGGTGAATTTGTGCTTGCCTTTATCATCATCGCAGTCTTCGCTGGCATAGGCGAAGAGCTTGTATTCCGTGGCTTGTTGCAACCTGAACTTTATCGCGCCACAAAAAATATTCACGTAGCCATTTGGTTTTCGGCCATCATGTTCAGTGCCATTCACATGCAGTTCTTTGGGTTTGTGCCACGCGTGATGTTGGGGGCCTTATTCGGCTATCTCTATTATTGGTCGGGCGATTTGCGCATCTCCATGTTTGCTCATTTTGTTAATAATGGATTTCAAGTAGTGATCATCTACCTCAATCAACTGGGGGCAATCAACATGGATATGGAAACTCCCGAAGCTGCACCGTGGCCTGCGGTAGTTGGCTTTACACTTCTTACCTTTGCGCTCTTAGTGTATTTAAAAAAATTCTATCAGGCCCGTAACAGCATTCTTCAGTGACCTCTGCTTTAAAAAAATACAACAATCTTACACAACGCATTATCACCGGCCTGCTGGGTTCGGCATTGATCATCTTTGGCATTGTGTTTAGCGAATGGACCTATTTTGCAATTTTCTTTTTTATCTGCATCTCTTCGCTATGGGAATTCTATGGCCTGATTGGCTTAGACGGTATGCTTCCGCAAAAAACATTTGGTACCATATGCGGAATGCTCATTTTTTGCTTGTCGTTTTTCATTGAGCAGGGAAGCATTTCTTATCGCTATTACTTTTTAATTTTTCCATTGCTGGCATGTGTCTACATGATCAAGCTTTACAAGTTCGAGCGCAAGCCTTTCACCAATATTGCTTTCACGTTTCTGGGGATATTTTATGTGGCAGTTCCCTTCGCCCTCCTCAACATTGCTGCCTTTGAAAAGGAGTCGTACAACTATGAGATCATGGTGGGCTGTTTGTTCATCCTGTGGGCCAGTGATACGGGAGCTTACTTCGCGGGCACACGTTTCGGAAAGCGAAAACTTTTTGAACGTATCTCACCTAAAAAATCGTGGGAAGGAGCTGTCGGTGGCGCACTGCTTGCCTTCGTCTTTGCATTTGTGATCGCGCGTTATTTTGAAACGCTCGCGTTTTGGCAATGGATGTGTATTGCCATCATCATTATCGTGGGCGGAATTTTCGGAGATCTTGTTGAATCACTGCTGAAAAGAAGTATCGAAATCAAAGACAGTGGCGATAGTATTCCGGGTCACGGTGGCTTCCTCGACCGCTTCGATGGCCTGTTTATAGCAGCTCCATTTATCGTTGCCTTTCTGGAAATTTTCTAGCCAATCGAAAATTTATTTTGCCACATTTTATTCGTTAAAAAAGCATTCCCGCTGGTTTTTATTCTGATTATTTAAGGTCGAATAAAAAAATATTAGGGTAATGCAGAAGACACGGAATCGTCCTCTTGATTTCCGTGATTTGCAACGCCATCTCCCCAAATTATCTATCTTTGCAACCGTTTTCGATACCTTTTAAGAGAACAAACGAACTAATCAATTCTAAACTATTAAACTCTGTTTATGGGCTATTTAGAACCTGCTCCCCTTCTTGACACCGAAAATCCTTTTGAAGCCATGATGTCGCGCTTTCGCACGGCCTCACAAATTCTTGGGCTGGAAGAAGAAGTGTACAACGTATTGAAATCACCGGCTAAGCAAGTGATCGTTTCATTGCCAATAACAATGGACGATGGCAGCATCAAAGTGTTTGAAGGATATCGGGTTATCCATTCTACAATCCTCGGTCCTTCCAAAGGTGGAATTCGTTTCGATCCACACGTCAATCTTGATGAAGTAAAAGCACTGGCCGCGTGGATGACCTGGAAGTGCGCAGTGGTGGATATTCCATATGGCGGTGCCAAAGGTGGTGTTACGTGTAACCCTCGCCAAATGTCGGCAGGTGAAATTGAACGCCTCATGCGTGCATACACGTTGTCCATGATTGATATTTTTGGAGCCGATAAAGATATTCCTGCGCCAGACATGGGCACAGGTCCTCGCGAGATGGCCTGGTTAATGGATGAATATTCACGTACTCAAGGCATGACGGTAAATGCGGTTGTAACCGGCAAGCCAGTTGTGTTAGGTGGTTCACTCGGAAGAACTGAGGCAACGGGTCGCGGTGTGATGGTATCAGCATTGGCTGCGATGGAGAAATTGAAAATCAATCCATACAAAGCAACCTGTGCCGTTCAAGGCTTCGGCAACGTAGGCTCATGGGCTTCTCTGTTATTAGCAGAGCGTGGTTTGAAAGTTGTTTCTGTGAGTGATATCTCAGGCGCGTACTACAACGAAAACGGAATCGACATTGATAAAGCTGTTAAGTACCGCGATGCGAACAAAGGTTCACTGGAAGGATTTACCGGAGCGGGAAAGATATCAGGTGACGAACTTTTGACGCTGCCAGTAGATGTATTGGTACCAGCCGCTAAGGAAGATGTGATCACCCATCACAACGCGTCAAAGATTCAGGCAAAACTTATTGTAGAAGGAGCGAATGGTCCTACTTCTTCTAAAGCCGATAGCATTATTTATGATAAGGGCATCAGTGTGGTGCCGGATATTTTAGCAAACGCAGGCGGTGTAACGGTCTCTTATTTCGAGTGGGTACAAAACCGACTAGGTTATAAATGGACAGCTGATCGTGTCAACCGAAGAAGTGACCGGATCATGAAAGATGCTTTTGACAATGTCTATAAAACTTCGGTTGAATATAAAGTGTCGATGCGTATTGCCGCTTACATGGTGGCGATCGACAAAGTGGCCAAGACGTATAAATTCCGCGGGGGATTCTAATCCCGGAGTCACGCGATTACCATTCAATCCGCTATCTTTGCGCAGCAAGCTCCACCGGCTTGCTGCTCTTTTTAAATCCTAACCATCATGACTATCCATAAGGAAGGCCGCACGTTGTTATTCGTATCGTTGGTGATCTTATTTGCGCTCAACTGGTCGATAGGTCATTATTTTCCTGAGGCCACTGTTTTGCAAAACTTTGTTATCGCGGGCAGCCTGTTATTTTATCTCATCATCCTGCAATTTTTCCGGGTTCCCATTTTTACGGTTCAAAAAAATGAGAAGCAGGTAATTGCACCTGCGGATGGAAAAGTGGTGGTGATTGAAGAAACGGAAGAGACCGAATATTTGAAATCAAAAAGAAAGCAGATCTCCATTTTTATGTCACCCATCAACGTGCACGTAAACCGAATGCCGGTGACTGGCTCGATTAGCTTTTTTAAATACCATCCCGGAAAGTATCTCGTAGCCTGGCATCCAAAGTCCAGCACGGAAAATGAACGCACCACAGTTGTGGCGAAGATGAAAAACGGAACTGAAATTCTTTTTCGTCAGATAGCGGGAGCGCTTGCGCGCAGAATCAAATGGTACGTGAAGGAGGGACAACAGTTGGAGCAAGGTGATGAATTTGGCTTCATCAAATTCGGATCTCGTGTTGATATTTTCCTGCCACTTGAAGCAAAAGTGAATGTGAAAATCGGAGACAAGACCACAGGTGGCAAGACCGTGATTGCAGAGTTATAACCCCCTGACAGTCTGTTTTTTGCCGTTTAATAAGATTTTGGTACCTACCAGTCGTTATCTCGGTGACGAATACCTATCTTTAGGTAAAAGTGTGATTAGTAGCAATATGTGGTTGCTAGGGTCACATTGAGATCAAATCATCATTATTTATTCATGAGTAAAACAATAAAGTTCGCCCGCAGTCAAGCTGAGTATTTCACAACATTAAATCAACGTGTGAACGCTTACTTCACCTCCAACAACATTCAAAAAACAGCCAACACTGAAATGGTAATCAAAACCATTTTTATGTTCGCGCTTTACATGACCCCTTATTTCATCATGATCAGTGGCGTGGTCACCGCAGGCTGGGCACTGCTGGCTCTTTGCGTGGTGATGGGATTGGGCAAAGCCGGCATTGGCTTATCTGTAATGCACGATGCCAATCATGGATCTTATTCTACCAAGCCGTGGGTCAATACCCTTTTGGGCGCTTCGTTAAATTTTGTTGGGGGGCATGCATTTAACTGGAAAGTTCAGCACAACGTCTTGCACCACACCTATACAAATATTCATGAAGTAGACGAAGACATCAGCCCGCGTGGGGTACTGCGCATGGCTCCTGGATCTGATTGGAAGCCTATGCATCGCTATCAGCATTACTACGCATGGTTCTTTTATGGTTTGCTGACTTTTGTGTGGATTGTGTTTAAGGATTTTTCACGACTCAATAACTATCAGAAGGAAGGACTTGTGAAGAAACAGAAGGCTTCTATCACGCAAGAGTGGATTGCCTTGATCATTACTAAGTTACTTTACTTTACCTATACATTTGTTATTCCGCTGTGGCTGCTGCCCGTGTCGTTTGCACAAGTGTTTTTAGGCTTTTTTGTTATGCATTACGTTGCCGGATTTATCCTCGCCATCATTTTTCAACCTGCTCACGTGATTGAAGGCACTGAATATCCGGTGCCCGATGAAAATGGCCAACTGGAAAATAACTGGGCGATCCATCAAATGCACACCACTACAAACTTTGGTCATCGCCACAAAGCATTCTCATGGTATGTGGGCGGATTGAATTTTCAAGTGGAGCATCATTTGTTTCCCAACATTTGCCATGTTCACTACCGAAACATTGCACCTATCGTAGAAAAAACTTCAAAAGAATTTGGAGTTCCTTATAAATCAAAAGATACCTTCTTTCAAGCCATCGCGGCACATGCAAGATTGCTCAAAGAACTTGGAAAGAAACCCGTTGTGGTAACTCAACAAGCAAGAGTAGCTGCTTAAAAAACATTCTAAATAAAAAACGCCAGGCAAAAGATGTCTGGCGTTTTTATTTGTGCGCTCCTGAGCGTCACTCCATCGCGTTCACGATATTGACGAACTGATCAAAAGTTTGGAACTCTATTTCAATTGATCGATGTGCCTTCTCCAATTCGCGCAACAAACCTGATAACTGAGCTTTGTCGGCCACGTCATCAGCATTGCGCCACAACATTTTTATCTCGTTAAGTTCTTCCAATATGCGGGGTGGGTTATAGAGCGATGATAATGACAATACTTTTTCATAGTTCATCAGGTTTAATGCACCGGTGGCTTTCGCTGATTCCCACGCGGCACTTTGAAGAGTCGGAACAACCAGATTCCCCAATCCAATGTGAACGAGAGGTCGTGATGCATGCCTTGTCAGTGAATCATTTGCTTCAATAAAAATCACTTGGTTAAACTTCTGATTGATTGAGTCCACGTCCCGGGCAGACCCGGTGAACCGCAGTTGATTATCCATGACGGGCAATAATTCTTTTAAGGAAACAATGTGACGCAGATTGTTCGCGATATTTTCATGTAAACTGTTTTGATTGATTTGAATTTCCTTCTTCAGATTTTCAAAAGCTATCCGGGCAATTTCGGCCTGATTTTTCTGATCGCGCCATTCTTCTAATTCAAAAGCGATGAGTATTCCAAACAACGCGCTAAAAAACCCGATGACGTGATTGGGCCAATCGATTTTATAGTTTGGCAAGGACAATCTCATTCACTATTTAGATTTTTTGCTTTGCTTCAGCATCTGCTCCGCTTCTTTCACTGCCTCATTTGCCTGTTGTTGAGCAATTGCCATTTGTTCTTCGGCTATTTTCCTTTGTTGTTCCGCCTCCTTTTGGGCCAGCAGTGCCCGCTCGGTCATTTCTTTTGCAAGCTTTTCATTTTGATAGGCCATGCTCTCAAACCTATCGGCACGACTCTTTTGGTAGAATCCAAAAGTAATTGACGATACGGTTGCAATCAGCAAACAAATACCAGCAATTCTATTCATGCTCGTCAGGTTAATTATTCTTGACTAATCCTCGTTCCAATTCCTTAATTCTCTTTTTCAATTGCGTTACGTGCCACGATTGAAAGATCGCTGTACCTATCCATGCAATCCATAAAATGATATTGGCATATGGTAAATGTAAAATCTTCATCATGGATCCCAAGATTACCAGGATTGCTCCAGTGAAATAAATCAATGAGTCGTTTTTCATATCTGGCGAATTTATTTTATCTGGATTTCTTACATTTTTTCAGAAGCTCTTCGGATATGGCCACTCGCTTCATGGCTTCGATAGCACTCACTTCTGCCATTCTTCGATTCTTTTCAGCCATGTCCATTTGTGCATGAGCTAACTTTTCCATCTCAAAGGCTTTCATGGCATTGGTGTCGGCTAGTATTTTTTGTCTGCCTGCTTCAGTTCTTTGATAGAAAGCGTAGACGGTGGATACGATCGAAGTCATTGCCAACACAAAAATGATTATGTTCTTCTTCATAACTATCCTAAGTTTTATTCCTTAAAAATATCTTTGCTCCAACCCCGGAAGTCATAATATCTTCCCCTGGGCTCACCTGTCCAGCCGTTGATGCCCTTCCTGGGCAAAACAATACCGTGAACGTAAATAACCGGGATAACAGTAAGCCCGAGTAACACCAACGCTGCAGTCCTTCCGGCATACATCGAAATCAACAAGATGATGATTAACGTGACCATGTACTTGGTGAGCTTTCTCCAGGGCGAAGTCCGCTCCTCAAAGTGGCCCATGAAAATATGTCCTAGCAGATAAAAAATGCTGACGATCGCCACTTCAACCCAATATGAATTTGTGCTCCACATAGGCATGCTGTTAGAAATGATATCCCAAACTTATTCCACCTGAAAGTCCTAAACCTGAATCCGGATAGTTCGCATCATTATCCACTGATAAGAACGGTGTGAGACCTATCCGAAATAAAAAACCTCTACCGGGTGCCTGATATCGATATCCAACAAAAGAAGTTAAATCAAAAATGGACCTTAAACCAGTATAATCAGTCTTATTTCCAATTAACACACCGCCACTCACTTCAAAATGACTTGCATTGGTCCCTGTAAAATAAGTTACAAGAATTGGAAAAGCAGTGATTCTTACATCTGTACCACCAAACATCGTCTTTGTCTTCCAATGAGCTAAACCTATCCTGCCGCAGAGGTTGGCCTTAAATCTTCTTTCGTAGTTGAAGGATGTAAATCCTCCATTCCCAAAGAGTTCATAAAAAACTGAATTTTTGGAAAACACTTTTTCCTGAGCACGGCTCGTAATGACAGAGCCTATCAAAAAATAAAAGATTAGTGAGTATCTGATTTTTTCCAAACAAGTAATGCTACTTTTTGTGCGATCAAGGTTTGAAATTACAACGGTACTTAAGCCACCACCTCATCAAAGGCTTTTACAAATCCTTTCATTTCATCTTGTGTGCCAATACTCACGCGGCACCATTCCTTGTGTTGGTAATCCCACACGCGAATGAGATAACCTTTCTCTTCCAACTGCGCCAATATTGTTTTACCATCTTTGGGTGCCTGAAAAAGAAGCACGTTCGTTACCGGTCTGCCATAATAAATTTTCTTTTGATCAAGGTAGTCGGTGAGCACTTTACGGGCAACGGCATTCTTTTCACGCGTCAATTTCATAAAGTCTTCGTCACCTAAACTTGCTTTGGCCGCAGCAATGGCGGTCTGACTTGGTGAAATAGTATCTCCGTATTGCGCTATTTTTTTCAACGTATCCGGATGCCCCACCACATAACCGATGCGCAAGCCTGCCAATCCATAAATCTTAGAAAATGTCTTTGACACAATAACGTTTGGATTATTCTGCACCAAAGGCACCATTGATTTTTGTTGTGACGGTTCCAGAAATTCAAGATAAGCTTCATCGGCATACACCAATGTTTTTTTAGAAGCCTCTTCACAAAAACCACGCACAATAGAATCGCTCACCACCGTGCCAGTAGGATTGTTGGGGTTACATGAAAAAACCAATCGCGTATCACTTTTAATGGCTGAAGCTAGCGCCTCATAGTTGTGTTCCAGCTTATCATTGAGATCAACCTTATCCCAATTCGCTTTCATCTGTGTGGCATAGCTCATCAATAATGGAAAAGTTGGATAGGCAGATAGCACACGTCCTCCCTCCAACCCGTAGGCAATACCCGTTTGACATAACAGCTCTCCTGAGCCTGCACCCAACAACACATACGATGGATCAACTCCTTCTTTGGCGGCAATCAATTTCTTGATTTCTTCCAGTTCGGTAAATGCATATCTGTTTCCTTGCGAAAGAATATCCAAGACTGCCTTTCTTGCTTTCTCGGATGGTCCGTATGGATTCTCGTTTGAATTTAACCGCACCTTCTGAGTGCCTTTGCTGCCTGCGCCAAAGAAAGCGCGCTCGGCCTCGCTCATCGGGGCGGCCATCAACTTTTCGGTAAGTGCCGAGGTCAACGTAAAACCAGCAGTGAGGGCAAGTGTTGATTTAAACCAGTCTCTGCGATTGAGTTGTGTTTTCATAAAGGAAAGATTTTAGACCAATGAAGGTAATAAAATTAAATCCGATATTGAGGATAAATTATAGCAGATGAAAACTCTTTTGTTACCCGCGTTTCTGGCTGTGTTTCTGGTAATGGCTTGCTCCCGACCTGAGCAGCAAAATCCACTCGTCTTATCCATTGACTCCATCATGAACTCTGCCGTAGACACTGCTCATTTTAACGGCAATGTGTTGGTGGCAAAAAACGGGAAGATCATTTATCAGAAAAGCTTTGGGCTGGCCAATTACGATACAGGCGACAAGCTAAACGATTCCTCGCTCTTTGAGTTGGCGTCCGTTTCAAAACAGTTTACTGCCATGGCCATCATGATGATGAAAGAAAAAGGCAAGCTTTCGTATGATGATGACATCAGAAAATATCTACCGTCTATTCCTTATGAAGGCATGACTATACGACATCTGCTTACGCATACATCAGGACTTCCGGAGTACGAACAACTTTTTATGCCACCGAAGTGGGATTCCACAAAAATCGTTTTTAACAAAGACATCATTTCATTGCTGGCAGCCGAAAAACCAGCCGTTCTTTTTGCACCGGGAGAAAAATGGGAATACAGCAACACAGGCTATGCATTACTGGCTTCCATCATCGAACAAGTATCCGGTAAACCTTACGGTGAATTTCTTTCCGAAAATATTTTCAAACCACTCGGGATGACGCGCACCAGAACATACAACACGCGCAGATCAAAACACGAAATTATTAGCAACTATGCGTATGGCTTTGTGTATTCTGATGGTCTGAAAAGATATATGTTACCCGATAGTTTGCCCGATCATTTCTATGTGATTACGCTGGATGGCGTTGAAGGTGATGGCATTGTCAATTCTACCACAGGAGATTTATTTAAGTGGAGCGAAGCATTGTATACCAACAAACTTGTCAAGTCCGATTTATTAAAAGACGCCTACACTCCGGTGAAACTCAATAATGACAGCACCTATAATTATGGCTTCGGGTGGTTTATTGAGTCAACACCTACACGAAGGATTGTGCAACACACAGGCAGCTGGCCCGGTTATCGCAATCTCATTAAGCGATATCTGGATACGAAAGATTGCATTATCATTCTCAGCAATAACGAAAGTCGCAGAGTCGAAATCACAAAAGAGATTTCAAAAAGGCTGGAGAGAAATTGAAACTGGTTATCAGCAAAAGAACTTAGCCCGCTTTCTAAATTACGAGCTGCTAAGCACTTAATTACCCCACCGTGCGTCAAGCGAGTTTGGGTATAATGATGTATCATGCACGAAAATTCCATCGCATGAAAATTATTTCTTTACTTCTCGTGCTCCTTCCACTGTTCGGTTACGCACAATCGATCACAGCCGAACAACGCCAACAAGCCAATAAATTATTCACGGAATTGAATTGGAAAGAATCCTTAAAAGCCTACGAAACTATTGTCAAAGCTGAACCTCAAAACTGGAATGCCAAAATGCGGATGGCTGTTTCGCTCACAGAATTAGGCCGGCAGAAAGAAGCCCTGCCCTTACTGGAAGAGGCGAATAAACTCGGAAAGAATTTTCTGACAAAATATTATCTGAGTAGTGCATACGCCAGAGATGCCAACAAAGAGCAAGCATTTATGTGGCTGGATAGTGCACTTACCGCTGGATTTGCGCAACTAACCGTATTTGAACGCGATGCTGGCTTCAACGCCTTAAAGAATGACAAACGCTATGCGGCCGCACATGATCGATTATTAAAAAGTGTTTATCCGTGTCGCTACCTTTCCGAAGCACGTCAATTTGATTTTTGGATTGGTGAGTGGGATGTAAAAAATACACAGGGCCAACCCGCAGGAAAAAGTAAGATCGACTTGATCTTAAGTGATTGCATCATCTACGAAAACTGGACGTCAGCTCTTCCCAATATTTATTCTGGCAAAAGCTTTAACCTTTACAATGGCGTAACAAAAAAATGGATGCAAACCTGGGTGGATGACAAGGGAGGAGTTCTTGAATTTCTTGACGGAGAGTACAAAGACAATAAACTCACATTTGTCACCCGTCCTGGTGCTAACAATCAAATCACAAGACTGACGTTCTTTAATTTAAACCCGAACCTCGTGCGTCAACTTTTTGAAGTGACTAATGATGACGGAAAAACCTGGACTACAACTACTGATCTGTATTATAACAGGGTGAAATAAATTACCGCCAAGGCTGCCTCATTGTAGCGGTAACATAGGCTTCGCCATCGAGTACAATCATCGGGTCGTTTACATTCTTCGGATGATTCCTTTTTTCTAATCGATAAGAGCCCTGACCTTGTGTTTGCGAATTGTAGTAGATGCGGTCTCCCTGCACATACCAGGTGCCACGATCTCCGCTCTGTGAAGAAGTGCCTCCATAAACTTCTGTTGTGTTCACACTGCGTGAACTTTCGCTATTGTAAATGTAGGTGCCATCGGCATTCAGTACGATACATTTATTGGAACTACTGTTTAATGAATTGCTCATATAGCACCATTTACCCACCAACTCCATGGCCACTTCTCCTTTACCTGCTGTTTGAGTTGGCTGATTATTTTTTTGTCCTTTTGAATACGTGACGGTTTTGTTATTGCCCGTGAGGGAAAGCTGATCGTCTTTCACCGTATAGCCAAACATCACGTTACCTTGATTAGTAACTAATGTAACATAGATATAAGCACTGGCCGCTCGGTTTGAATTCAATTGTTTCTCCGTTACCGGACCAAACTCCAATTATATCTTCCGGAGTTACATTGCCTGACTTTGTTTGTGTCGCAACAGCTGTAGTCTGGGGCTGCTCAATCCCATTCCGGGTAAAGACAACGTTTGCATCCAGATCTCCACCCGAGAGCGTCAAAGAATTTCCGCTGAGCATGCAGTTATACACGTTTGTTGTTCCCGCTTGCGTGATGGATAATTTTGCAGCCTCAACCACAAATTTAATTGCTTCGCCATCAAACTCGCCCGAACCGTCCGGGTTGAGCATCAGAGTCATTTGATAGCCTGATTGAGAATTCTGCCAAAGTCCATAAATTTCAGACTGCTGTTGCACCTTGGCGCCAATTTGTGCAAAGCCAGACATAGAAATGAATAGCAGAAAAAGTGTTCTTCTGAGTATCATCATAATTTTCTTTGATGAGTGTAATCCGAAGTTAGAAATATTTTGACTATGATGCGAGCAAGCTATTAGGTGGGTATTATTCCCATTTGCTTCATCAAGAATGTTGCATTGGCCTTTTGTGCAACACCGGGTTTTAAAGTATAATCAAAAGAGAGTTTAGCACCATCCACCTGACTTTCAAAACATCCGGTTGTCACCTTTCCCGAAAATCGTTGCTGCAGTTCGCCCAATATCACATCATGAGTTGCCAATAAAACAAGCGCATCAAGCGTTGCCAGTTGCTCTACGATAGCAATTGAGCCCGACTGTTTATCGGTAGAATTGGTGCCCTTGAGAATCTCATCCAACAAAATCAAAAGTGGCTTGCCCGAACGAAGATCCTCCATGATGCTTTGAAGACGATATAGTTCAGCATAAAAATATGACTGATGTTCTTGCAGGGAATCTGACGTACGCATGCCCGAACGCAAACCGAGGATCGGACAGAAAAAAGTTTTTGCACAAACGGGAGCACCTGCAAATGCCATAAAAACATTCACACCCACACCACGCATAATGTTACTCTTCCCTGCAATTTTTGCGCCTGTTACAATCATAATCGACTCCGGATCGCCTAGCACAAAATCATTGTTCACTCTTTCCGCGGCAGCTATTAATGGATGGCCAAAAGCCTCTGCCTTTATCCCCAACTTATCTTGAATAGAAGGGAAGCAATAAGTTGGATTATTAAAATGAAACGTACTGACGGCACAAAGTGCATCGGCATCAGCTATTGTTTCCAACCAATGGGGTACGTCAGCAGCGTTGCGTGCACGCCATCGTTCCAGTCTTCGAATGGAATGCAAATCATATAAGAAAAGAGAATTTCCAAAAAGAGATGCGAAAGCGTTCATTCTGGATTCAAGCGCATTCACCAATCCTGAAAATTCTTTCATTTTTATTGACGCCTCGGTTGCGGCATTTTGCATAGATGCCAGCAAAGCAGATTTAAAATCCTGGCGGGAAAGAAGATTAAGCAGCACCGCATATTTTTCCAATACCACTTTTTGATTCCCTAAAATATCCTGAACACGCTTGATCTTGCGCGACTGGAATGAAACAATCGCCCACTGAATACTCATGGCGAGCAGCAATGCAGGTGTCCAAACTGAATTTACATACGTAGCAACTGCCAGCAGCAAGGTGATCGTTGGCCCGGCAATCAACAAAATTTGATAACCAGATTTGCCCTCAACAATATTTTTGTCGCGAAGCCATTCCAGCAGTTGACCGATTTCAAACGTGCTGCTCTTTTCCAGGGTCGCATGTGCCCAAAACTCCTGCCGAAATTGAATTCTATCGCGAAGATCCTTCGCAGCTTCTTGCCTGCTATATATGTCTTCTTTCTGCTGAAGCTGATTGAGGAGAAGCTCCGACAATTTATTCTCGCCAATCGCACTGCCACATCGATTGAGATATTGAAACAATGAGCCGTTGCCAAACAAATCAAGATCGTAACTGTACGGATGATGCGGATCGAGGAACCGCTCTCCTGATTGAAAGTTTGCGTAGTCATTATCCAATGACTTGATCTCAAGTTCACTCAACTTTACCAGGTTCTCGAGGAGACGGCCTTTGCGAAAATTGGCGTTGTAACGATTTACCAGATAAATAAAAACCGCGCCTGCAACAGGAAGAGAAAAAAAGAAAGTTGAATCGTTAAGTCCTAAGTAGGTTAAAAATAGAAACAGGAGGGCAACAAAAATTCGCACCAACGAGATGGTACGAAGTGAACTGTTTACTTTATCAAGCTCTTTCTTAAATTCAGTTTGCCGTGCTGAATAAAGCTTTTTCAACTCTTGCATGAGCAAGATTAAAGAAATTTTTCGATGACACGCATGAGTTGCTCCAGATAAAGCTCATCCGTTTTATCAAAGTCGTTGAGTTTATCACTATCTACATCAAGGACGAGTGCCACTTCATTATTCTTAAAAGCAGGCAGCACAATTTCTGATTTGGAGTCGGAACTACACGCGATGTGACCTGGAAATTCGTCCACGTTGGGAACAAGCATCACCTTCTTCTCTTTCCATGATGCCCCACAAACACCTTTCCCAAATGCAATACGCGTGCAGGCAATCGGACCTTGAAACGGCCCCAACACCAACTCCTGTCGGCCGGCAGCACTAGCATTATCTTTTACGATATAAAACCCAACCCAAAAGAAGTTCATGGACTGACGCAATGCAGCCGCGATATTCGACAGGTTGGCGATCACGTCTGTCTCTCCCGCTACAAGAGATTCGATTTGTGGAAGCAATGACTTGTAACGTTCGCTTTTATCAGTCGATTGAGAGATCGTGAGTACTTCAGCCATTTTAATTTAAACTTGTCAGATTTGAAATGTAAACACAATAAGCAGCGCTACTAAAATTCCCAGTATCAAGAGAAGAATTTTTGTTTTCATAAACCGATTTTCACCCAAGCAACTGCTGCACTTGAGCCAAACCGAATTCTGGCAAAACTACTGCCTGCTCTTAGGCCGACTTCTCAGCGTTTGAAGCAGGATCATCATCGGGATTGTCCAGCGATGACTTAAATTCTTCTTTCACGAAAGGATTCTCCTCCACACCTCTTTCACCGTAATTTAGAAGATCTGCGGTATCAGTGGCCGCTGGCGGACTGATCGGAGCCATCTCTTCAACGTGTTCCTTAAAAAATCTTTTTTGAGAAAACAGGATCGTCACCACACCAATAAAGATGGATGAGTCAGCTATGTTAAACACCGGGCTGAAAAACAAAAAGTTTTCACCACCTCTAAATGGAAACCAGTCTGGAAAATAAAATTCGTAGATAGGAAAGTACAACATGTCAATCACCTGTCCGTGAAACCAGGGCGTGACTGACTCCAACGGAGCGTTGTTCAACAATACTCCGTAAAAAATACTGTCGATAACATTTCCGATCGCGCCTCCCAAAATCAACGCCAGGCAAATAAGAAATCCATTGTGCGCACCTTTGCGATTCATGTTGATCATGTACCACGTAATTCCAAACATGGCAACGATTCTAAAAAAGGTCAGGGCCAATTTCCCAAAATCGCTTTCCCATTTGATACCAAATGCCATACCCGGATTCAACAGGTAGTGAAGTCTAAACCATTCGCCAATCACGTTCACCTCCTGATGCAAATACATGTAATGATTGACCAATAACTTACTGGCCTGATCAATTACAATGACGATGAATGCTATGATGAAATATTTCCTCGTATTCATTCTTTAATCATGATTTCGACTTTCAACATGAGTGTTGGTTGACTCCCCAACAACCAGGTTGCAAGTGCCGTTAATTTCTAACCTCTACTTTTACTTTCAGCGCAAACTCGTCCATATCGATCTCAGTTGCATCGGTAAGTTTATCCTTCAACTCCATGCTCAACGCCTGGGTTTCGCTGCTGATGTAATCCTTGTAGGTTGCCAACGCGGCTGCTACTTCCGGATGCCCGTTCTTCTCTACTTCAATTGAGATCTTATCCAACACTTCAAGGCCTTTGTCCTTCCGTAAGTTTTGAATGCGATTTACAAAGTCGCGCGCAATACCCTCCCTCTTCAACTCCTCGGTGAGCGTAATATCCAATGCCACGGTAATACCACCTTCCGAAGCTACCGCCCAACCCGGAATATCTTCCGAGCTGATCAAGACATCCTCCAGCACTAAATCAAAACCACTTTTTGAAAGTGTGCCTTTTTCAATAGCCTGAATATCTTCTTTGGTAAATGCGTTGATCACCGCTGAAACTTCCTTCATGCGTGGGCCATATTGCTTACCCAGCTTGGCAAAATTTGGTTTTACTTTCTTCACCAACAAACCAGAAGCATCATCTACATATTGAATCTCTTTTACGTTCACCTCCGCTTTGATAATTGCTTCGGCATTTCTCACGCGCTGTGCAAACTTCTCATCGAGCACCGGTAATAATACTTTTTGCAAAGGCGTGCGCACCTTTATCTTGCTATTCTTTCTTATTGAATGAACTAACGAACAAATTCGCTGAGCATAATCCATTGATTTTTCCAGCTCAACATCTTTGCGTTTTTCATCTGCTTTGATCAACAACGTATGATGAATAGACGCATACTTAAGTGGTGTATTGAATTGCTTAGCCTTGCTTCGGATGTTATCGGTAAGGTTTTTATATAACCACTCGCTGAAAAAAGGAGCAATAGGCGCCATCAACTGGGCCGTCACCATTAAACATTCATACAATGTTTCGTAAGCGGCCTTCTTATCGACAGACAACTCACCACGATTGGATGGCTGCCAGAATCTTTTTCTGTTCAACCGAACATACCAATTGGAAACATGATCGTTTACAAACTCCTGAATAGCACGCGCGGCACGCGTTGGTTCGTATTCGTTGTAGGCTGCCGTAACTTCTGCAATCAACGATTGTTCTTTTGTGATGATCCAACGGTCCAGCGGAGACAGTTGATCATACGGTACATTATTCATTTCATCCTTTACAAACCCATCGATGTTGGCATACAAAGCGAAAAATGAATACGTGTTTTGTAATGTACCGAAGAATCTGCGCTGCACTTCACCGATACCGTCCATGTCGAACTTGAGATTGTCCCATGGCGGAGCGTTTTCAATCATGTACCAACGCACAGCATCGGCACCATATTTTTTCAGTGTCTCAAATGGATCAACAACATTTCCTTTGCGCTTCGACATTTTGTTACCGTCCTTATCGAGCACCAAGCCATTGGAGATAACGTTCTTGAACGCCACACCACCGTTGCCTACTTTTTTGTTCACGGCTTTGATGTCATCACTGCTTTCGCTCAGCATGACAGCAATCGCGTGAAGCGTAAAGAACCAACCGCGCGTTTGATCAACACCTTCCGCGATATAATCAGCCGGATAGGCTTTCTCAAAAACTTCTTTGTTCTCAAATGGATAATGCCATTGTGCATAGGGCATCGCACCAGAATCAAACCACACATCAATCAAGTCTGGTTCGCGATACATGGGCTGGCCTGTTGAGCTTACCAGAATCACATCATCCACATACGGCCGGTGCAAATCAAAATCAGCTTTCAAAGAAGACTTCATCAAGCCTGCTTTCACCGATTTCTCAACTTCCTTATTCAGATCGGCAATTGAACCAATGCAAATTTCTTCTTTGCCATCCTTCGTTCTCCAGATGGGCAATGGTGTGCCCCAATAACGTGAGCGTGACAAATTCCAATCCACCAAATTCTCCAACCAGTTTCCAAAACGGCCTGTGCCGGTGGATTCAGGTTTCCAGTTGATGGTTTTGTTCTGCTGCACCATCTTATCTTTCAAGGCCGTGGTCTTGATGAACCATGCATCCAAAGGATAATACAACACTGGCTTGTCCGTCCGCCACGAGTGAGGATACGTGTGCTCGTACTTTTCTACTTTAAAAGCTTTGTTCTCTTCTTTTAAAATGATGGAGATGATGACGTCTGTGTTTTTGTAATCGGGATTCGTTTCATCCTCATCCGTATAGTTCTTCACATAAAAATCATCAACACCCAATGGCTTGTGTGTTTTGATTTTATATTTCGCAACGCCTTCTACTAGTTTTGCGCCAATTTCTTTGACAAACTTTCCTTTCTTGTCAACTGTGGGCACTTCATTACCCAATTCATCCTTGAGCGTTAGAGCAGGAATGCCATTCTGTTTCGCTACACGGAAGTCATCCGCACCGAACGTAGGTGATGTATGAACCACACCCGTTCCGTCTTCGGTTGTCACAAAATCACCAGCAATTACCTGAAATGCTTTATCGGCATCGGTAAGTGGCGGTAAATAGGGCATTAATTGTTCATAGCGAATCCCAACCAGATCTTTCCCTCGTATCTCCAATTCCCTTTCAGGGCTAAACATATCGAGGCTTCTATTGCCTGGCTTTAAAACATTAGGATCACCAGGTCGGCTGGCTTTGACAAAATATTGATCATAACGATCCTTCGCCAGAATGACAATTTGATTTTGATTTGTATACACATTTCGTGTGTAAATCCTCGTGTAAACAATATTAGGATTAACCGCCAACGCAGTGTTAGAAGGCAGCGTCCAAGGTGTAGTAGTCCAAGCCAAAATGTAAAGCGGTAGATCTTTATCCTCAGGTCCATCAAATCCCTTAAATAAAAACTCAGATTTACTATCTCTCTTCACCTTAAACTGCGCCACAACAGAAGTATCCTTTACATCTTTGTAACAGCCTGGCTGATTCAATTCATGCGAACTTAGACCTGTTCCATCAGAAGGTGAGTACGGTTGAATAGTATAACCCTTATACAATAATCCTTTGTCATAGAATTGCTTGAGTATCCACCATAGCGTTTCAATGTATTCCTTTTCGTAAGTGATGTATGGGTTTTGCAAATCCACCCAGTAGCCCATCTTCACGGTAAGATCATCCCACTGATCTTTGTACATCATCACCGTTTCGCGGCACTTCTTATTGTAATCCTCAATCGAAATTTTCTTTCCGATGTCATCTTTCGTAATGCCAAGTTGTTTCTCTACTTGCAACTCTACCGGCAGGCCATGTGTATCCCAACCGCCTTTGCGCTTTACCTGAAATCCATCGAGTGTTTTATATCGGCAAAAAATATCTTTTACGGTGCGCGCCATCACGTGGTGAATGCCCGGTGTGCCGTTGGCCGAAGGCGGGCCTTCATAAAATGTAAATTGTGGTTTGCCTTCCCGTAAGCTTACGGATTGTTCAAAGATTTTTTCTTGCTTCCAAAACTCCAATACCTCTTCGGTGAGTCTGGCATAATTCAACTCTTTGTGTTCTTTATACTTCTCCGACATGTTCGATTGACTTATAAGCTGTTCTGATAATTCTTTTTCCTTCCTACTCCGCAGATCCCGACCGGTCGTGAATTCGTATTTTATTCAAATCGATCTCTTCGTCCTCGTGTTCACTATAAAATCCCGGATCAAAATCATCGATCAGCAGGTGTTCATCTTTTTTACCTTTCTTCGGCCTGTCAAATGTCATGATCAAAGCAGGTAACAAAATCAAATTGGTGAACATAGAAATGACCAGCGTGGTGGAGGTTAGCAGTCCTAACGCCACCGTTCCACCAAAATCGGAGAAGGCGAAAATGATGAAGCCGGCAAATAGTACTATGGATGTATAGATAATACTCTTTCCCGTTTCCAAAATACTTTCACTCACTGATCGAGGTACGAAAAAACCTGTGGCCAAAAGTTCCTGACGATACTTGGCCAGAAAGCGAATAGAGTTATCAACCGAAATACCGAAGGTGATACTGAAGATCAATGCTGTGCTTGCTTTTAGCGGAATATTAAAATAGCCCATTAACCCTGCGGTAATCATCAAGGCGATCAAATTTGGTATGAGCGAAATAATAATCATTCTGGCATTGGCAAAAAGCAACGCCATCGAGAGGGTGATGAGAATGCACGCCAATATTAAACTCTCTGTCAAATTTTCAATCAGGAATTTATTTCCCTTGATAAATATTTTTGAAGATCCTGTTACACTAACGCCGACAGAGTCACTCTTTGCTTTAAGTATTTTTTTCAGATCATCGACCAGTACTTGTCCTTTAGGTTCTATTACCTGATGTACCAATGAATCCATTTTGATCGAGCCGATATCCGCCATCTGCAGCGAGATGCGCATCTTGCTGAAAGATGAATCGACAAATGCTTTGAACAAACCACTGTTATCGGTCTGGCCTTTCAGATAATCCAACACAAACTTTGCTTCAATTTCTGAAGTGGGTAAACCATACATGTCTGGATTGTTGTTGTAGTATCCCTGGCGGGCGGCTTTGATAAAACTCAGCACTGAAACAGGTCGCGATGTTACCGAAATAGAATCAAGAGACGATTCGAAACGATCGATTGCCTTTACTACTTTAAGATTTTGAAGAGGCCTTTTTCTCTTGGTTTGTAGATCCACTTCAATTTCAAGTGGCATGATGCCGGTGAAATTACTCTCCACAAACTTTAAATCTTTCTTGACCTGGCTCTCTTCGGGTATGTCGTCCACCATGAACGATACCGAATACAATCTCATCATACCAATCACCGCGAAGGTGGTGATGGCTGCTGTAGTGATGTAGATAATGACGCGATGACGATGCACCATTAAATCAATCAGCTTGACAAACCCGCCCAGGATCTTGAAGTTAAGATGGCGAAGATGCTTAGGTGTCGGCTCTGGCATCCACGACAAGATACTTGGGATCATCACAAGACTGACAATGAACAATCCTATGATGTTAATACCTGCAACAATTCCAAACTCGCGAAGGATGGTGATATCCGTGTACAGCAATGTCAAGAATCCAATCGCCACGGTGAGATTGGTAAGGAAAGTCGCCAATCCCATTTTCTGCACCACCACCTCAATGGCTTCAATTTTATTTTTGCGCTTTACATATTCAACATGATACTTGTTGAGCAGGTAAATGGCATTTGTAATTCCGATCGTAACGATCACGGGTGGAATCAATCCACTGAGCAAACTGATTTTAAATCCAAGTAATGCAATGGTGCCAATTGTCCACACCACCACTACGCCAATCATGATCATAGAGAAAATCACCGCGCGAACGGAGCGGAAGAAGATCAACATGATTAATCCCGTAACAATGGCCGACAGATACAAGAAGAACGACAACTCTTTGCGCACCTGCGATGCCATCACCGATCGCACAAACGGCAAGCCAGCATAGTGCACTTCAATTTTAGTTTGCTCGTTGAAGTCGGTGCCCGCTTTTACAAGCGAATTGGTGATATCAATTCTTTTGGCCGAGTTGGCATATTCTTTTTTTACCTGTGCAAGGATCAATGTTGCGCCATTGCTGACATTCAACAACTGGCCCATGTAAAACTTCTGGCCGCGAGCGATTGTAAGCAAACTATCCAGTTCCTGTTGTGACGATATCTTTTCAGGGAAGAGGTTGGTGAGATAAAACTTTCCTTTGACGGTGTCCTTTTGAATGATTTTTAAAACCGGAAGGGAAAGGACTTCGCCCACGCCTTCAATCTTCCTAAGTTCATTGCTAAGGGTTCTGAACTTTTCAAAGTTCTCTAACTTAAACAAGGCGCTGTCTTTTACGCCAAGCGCCATCATGTTGCCGTCTTCTCCAAACTGCTTTTTGAAACGTTGGAAGAAAACCATGTCGGGATCATCCAGTGGAACCGTACGCGTGAATTCGTAGCTCATCTCCACCTTGGTGGCAAAATATCCCATCACAACAGTGATCAAGCCAATCACCACAAAGAGGGGCATCTTGAACTTGATGATAAACTGAGCAACTTTAGACCACATTGGCTTTTATGAAAAAATCAGAACGGCAAAGCTAATGATTTTTGGGGTTTTTGAGCCCTAATCTGAGGTCAAAAAGGCCGTTCGGATGGATATTTTCGCAGTCCTGGGGCGGACTTACGTCACCGATATGCCCTTGATCTTTCGATAGAGCGAAAGAGCATGCCGGTCGGTGAGGCCGGAAACAAAATCGATGATGTTTCGAAGCATGAGGTATACGTTTTCGGGCTGGGCAGTTATGTCCAGGTACACCTCTCGCGGCAAAAGCAGTTGAAGGTTTTGATACTTCCTGGATTTCGTGTTATTCATCAGGTAAAGGCCAGCTTTTGTAAACTCCTCCAGCAAACCGGGCAACACTTCATGGCCGGCCGCTTCTATCTCTACCACTTGCCGGGCCTGATATATTTTGATGCGCGAAGCTTCAATGATATTCTTCAACGCATCTTTTGATGGGCAATGGTCGGCCAAGGCGCTATCAAAATTCCCGGAAAGGATGTCCTCTTCTTTTTCAAGAAACAATGCTGAACATTCATCCATCAAATCGCCAATGGCCAGCGCTCTTAAGTATCCAATCTTTTCCTGCTGACTGTTGAGCGTGTTGAGTTTGCCCAGCTTGGATTTATTTTTTGTGATCACCCCTTCAAATAAGACTCTCGCCTCTTCATAACTCACTAACCCCAGACTGCAGCCGTCTTCCAGATCAATAATGCTATAACAGATGTCATCGGCAGCTTCCACTAAAAATGCCAATGGATGACGAAAGACAATTCCATTTCCTTTGGCTAATCCTAATTGAGCAGAGAGTTCATTGAATATTTCCTTTTCCGTTTGAAAGAACCCAAACTTCTTTTGGCTGCGCTTTGATTTATCGCGTTGCGGAAAGAATGCGGGACACGGATATTTTGTGAACGCACCTAATGTAGCGAATGTGAGCTTTAAGCCGTATTGATTTTTTGTCAGTAGCCGAAAGCCTTGTGCATTGCCTTCAAACTTGATCAGGTCATTCCACTCGGCTTCGCTTACCTTCTCTTTGAAAAATTGCCCTTGCGGATGATGAACAAAAAAATCTGAGATAGCGTCTTCGCCCGCATGACCAAACGGAGGATTGCCCAGATCGTGTGCCAACGAAGCCACAGCCACGATAGCACCGAAGTCGAACAACGAAAAGTTTTGATTCAACTCCGGATATTTCTGCAGGATTTTTTCTCCCACTCTTTTTCCTAATGATCGGCCTACACTGGATACCTCCAAGCTGTGCGTAAGCCGCGTGTGAACAAAATCAAGCTCTGGCAAGGGATGCACTTGCGTCTTGTCTTGCAGCTTGCGAAACGGATGAGAGAAAATGATACGATCGTAATCTTGCTCAAACGCACTGCGCGATTGTTCGTGAACAGATTGTTTTTGTCCGGTGCGCTGAGAGGAAAGGAGTTGAAGCCAGTTCATGAATTGCAAAGAAATTTAGTGTTGATTGATACCTCACCCCATTCTCGCCTTCCGTGACCGAAAGCCTGAATGACCCCTCTCCTTGAGGAGAGGGGTAGCACGACTGTTCTGTTCGATAAGTCGCAATGGGATGAGGTATTCAAAGCCTATTATTTATTTCAAAAAAAATTAAAACAAAGCTTACTACTCTTTCAACACCAGATCAATACACATCACCGCTGCTAATATCAATTCACGCAAGGAATGATCGGCCGGCACTTCGGAGTTGATTTGTAAAATATAATTATCGGCCGAGGTGAAAAGTTCTTTTCCCAAACCGCTCCACTTTTTGGTAACCGTGGCAAATTCTTTTCCATCGTGCGAAACAAATTTAAATTCCCAGCTCGTCCACTTGCCTTTGAGCATACACAAAGAACGATCGTTTTGATCCAACACTTCAAACTTTCCACCAATCGAAAAGAAATGCTGCTTAAACTTCCCAATCAATCGATCATTCTCGTCCAGTACATCTACTTTCGAAACAAAGAAGGACACGCCTCTTCGCACCGTTAAAATCTTCTGACCCATTGGCGTCTTGATCTCCATATTAAAGGGAGTCATTCTCTTGTATTCGGTGAAGCGAAACATTTTGGTGAAGAACCCAAGGTTTTCTTCGCGGCACTCTAATACAATTTGTTTGGTGTCCGGATCAAAGACATCAAAACTATTGGCAGCCTTGAAAATCTTGACATGCTCTTTTACGAAAAAGAGATTTTTACTTAGTGCGCTATTCATATTTATAATTGTGTTTTTATTTCTTGTGCCTGACTGGGCTCCAACTTTATCGGGTCTTGTTTCAACAGATATACCATGGCCGAATAAAGTTGCGGCAGTTCCGTCTGAAATTCATCAGGGCGCTCAAAAAAATTTTCAATAGCCACCGCAAAAAACTCCTCGCGGTTGGTGGCTGCATACTTACGTAGAAAGTGTTCGCCTCCGTCTTGCAATTTATCCATCTCTGCATTGGCTATCCTCAGATAACGCGCTAAAGCATCGGGCTCAAAAATATCGTAGTCAAACAATTGATTCTCCAGCCATAGTGCGTGCGCCAACTCGTGCATCAGCAGGTTGATGCCGTCTTCACGTGTGGCAAAACCCTGCTTCAAACTCTTAAGCGACAACACAATGTAGCCAGCGGCCGGATTGGTTTCCCCTTTGTGCTTGCGGTTGGCAACAGGCGACACATAATCTTCCGGATAAATGATGATCCGATGAAAAGCATCAAAAGAATCCTCGCTTAGAAACAAAGACATCTGCGTGGCCACCGAAGCAATGAGATAGCGAATGGCGTTGAAGTTGACAATCTTCGTTCCCTCAAAATTCCGGAACTCAATACTTGTCGTGTTCAGAAAATAGTACGCCCTCCATTCAAACCGCTTGCGCTCCTCCGGAGTGAGTTTACTGTAATAAACATTAATCGGCTTTAGTTTGTAACTAAGCGGCCGAAGCACTTTAGGGAAATAATAAAACAGAATCTTCTTAAACCACCGTTGCTCCTGAATAGCAATCATGGCAATGGGAGCCACGATCGGAGTCAAGAGCAGTAAAAAGAAGTACCAAGCCACTTAAATTTTCTGGAGGAGGTTCTTAATCGAGCACTCTCTCTCAAGAACTGCTTTAATGTCGCTGCTCTTCACACGGTCTTGCTTCATCGTATCGCGATAGCGGATGGTAACGGTGTTGTCCTGCAACGTCTGATGATCAATCGTAACACAGAACGGTGTTCCAATAGCATCTTGTCTGCGGTAACGTTTTCCAATGGCATCCTTCTCTTCATAGAAGCAACGGAAATCAAACTTAATGTCGTTCATGATCTCAGATGCTTTTTCAGGAAGGCCATCTTTTTTCATCAACGGAAGAATAGCCACTTTATGGGGCGCCAATGCCGGTGGAATGCGCAATACCACACGTTCGCTGCCATCTTCCAATTTTTCTTCTACATACGAACTCGCCAGCACGGACAAGAACATTCTATCCAAACCAACAGAAGTTTCTACTACATAAGGGATGAAGTTTTGATTGTCTTCCGGATCAAAGTATTGCAATTTCTTACCGGAAAACTTTTCATGATTTTTCAAATCGAAATCGGTGCGCGAGTGAATGCCTTCCAATTCCTTGAAGCCCATGGGGAAATTAAACTGAATGTCACACGCTGCGTTGGCATAGTGTGCAAGATTCAGGTGATCGTGAAAACGATAATTATCTTTTCCCAAACCAAGCGCCTGGTGCCATCTCATTCTCTTTTCTTTCCAGAATTCGTACCACTTCATCTCTTCGCCTGGCTTGATGAAGAATTGCATCTCCATCTGCTCGAACTCGCGCATGCGGAAAATGAACTGACGCGCTACAATTTCATTTCGAAATGCTTTACCAATTTGTGCAATCCCGAACGGAATTTTCATGCGCCCGGTTTTTTGCACATTCAAAAAGTTAACGAAGATTCCTTGTGCAGTCTCAGGGCGCAAATAAATTTTGTTGGTGTCTTCGGCCAACGATCCCATCTCGGTGGAGAACATCAAATTAAATTGACGAACGTCTGTCCAGTTACGAGTGCCTGACAATGGGTCAGCGATTTCCAAATCTAACATCAACTGCTTCATCGCAGCCATGTCGCCACCACCCATGGCATCCTTCAGCCGCTTGTTGGTCTCATCAATCTTCGTTTGGTATTCAACTACTCGAGGATTTGTTTTGACGAACATCTCCTTATCAAAGGATTCTCCAAATCGCTTGGCCGCTTTCTCAACTTCTTTTTCAATTTTCTCTTCCATCTTGGCGATGGCATCCTCCACCAGCACATCGGCCCGGTATCTTTTCTTGGAATCTTTGTTGTCGACCATCGGATCATTGAAGGCATCTACGTGACCGGATGCTTTCCAGGTGGTGGGGTGCATGAAGATAGCTGCATCAATCCCCACAATGTTATCATGGAGTTGCGTCATAAATTTCCACCAGTACTCTTTGATGTTGTTCTTCAGCTCAGAGCCGTTTTGGCCGTAATCATAAACAGCACTTAGTCCATCATAAATTTCGCTGGAAGGAAAAATGAACCCATACTCCTTGGCATGGGCAATTACTTTCTTCAAAAGGTTGTCGTCTTGGTTCGCCATAAGGCGCAAAAGTAAATTGAAAATTTGAGGATTTGAAAATTAAAAAACGAAACGATTATCTCCGGACTTATCCGTTAGCCGGATCAACTGAATTGACGTTTGGCAGAATGATAGAAAAGACACTGCCCTTATCTACTTCGGATTGCAAGGAGATTTTTCCATTCATTCTTTCCAGAGTTTCCCTGGCAATGAACAGACCGAGGCCAGAACCTTTGGAGGCCTCGGAGGCCCTGAAAAACATATCAAACACTTTCTGCTGAAATTTTGGGTGAATGCCCTGGCCATTGTCCTCCACCTGGATGATAATCTTCTGCCCTGATGCTGAAAATCCGATTCTTACAAACCTGCTTGCTTTGGAGTGATCGTGATATTTGATAGCGTTGGCAATCAGATTACTCAGCACGCTTGTCAACCGTATTCTATCGCTTATGATCACTACATCTTCATCAATCTGAATCTGAAAATCAATATCCGTTTTTCCTTCACTATACATCAACTGACCTACGATCTCTTTCACGAACGAACGCAATTGAATTTTCTCCAGCGACAAGGCCACGCGGCTGTTTCTCGCATAGTCGATAATATCTTGTATAAAAGAATCTTGCACGTTTATCCGGTCGGCCATCAGATTGAGGCACATTTTAATTTCCTCGGGGTTATCCGATTTTTTGGCCAGTGCTATCAATCCTAACATCGAACTTAGAGGAGATCGCAAATCATGTGAGGCACTATAGACAAAGCGATCCAGCTCTTTGTTTGTCTTAGTGAGCAGTTCATTGTTGGTGATCAGTTCTTCCTCCGTGCGAAAATTTATTTCCAACAGAAAAAACAGTAACACAGCAGTGGTAACAATTGAAACGGTAAAATTTGTAACAAAGGCAACGGTCACGTACGATTCCGGAACTTGCCCGTGGGGAATAACCGGAAATATTTTAAAGATGTAAGCAAGCATAAAAAGACCAAGTGAAAGACCGCAGAATAGCAGACCCGTTATCAGTTGCTCATAGCCACACAACGTAAGTGAGGTAAGAGCACACACCATGAAATAAAAATACACGCCCGTGCGGTACGTGTCGTTGGAGGCAAAGACATAGATTAAACCGTTGAGCAGGAACAGAAAGATAAAGTTAGCCAACAGAAAATAGCCGCTTCGATTGATCAGAAGAGTAAAGGCTGAGGTGACGATGAGAAAAAGGTAGTAAGAGAAGTTAAAGTAAATTCCGTTTGAGTAATCGATGATGATGTAGATGATACCCACCGACATGGCCAATAAAGACAACTGACCACGCAGAATTGCCTTTTTGTAAATATTTCTCTTGAGCGACTCCTTGTCACGCAGAAGAAAATCCCACAGACGTCTCTCCGCTCCCATATTTAAATATAGAACAAAAGAGGATCAGAAAATCGCACGATGCGATAATTACCAATTTACTGTGGCACGCCCACACATTTTGTCGGAAACGAAATAGTGAACGATGACCCGCGGCCCGGCAGGGAGTCCAGATCAATGGACCCTGATAATTTTTCGAGCGTCTCCTTCACGATGTACAAACCAAGACCCGAACCCTGCGAGCCTTCGTTGCCCCGATAAAACATTTCAAAGATCTTCTTGTGATATTCTTCGGCAATACCCTGACCGTTGTCCTGCACGGTCAGATAAAATCCGTTTTTGGTGCACTCGTATCGCAAACGGATAAACTGCGTTTCCTTTCGTTTATCGTGATAGCGCACGGCATTTGAAATAAGGTTAGCTAATATCACTGGAATTTGCACATCAAATAGAATAGAAGATGCATCGGGGCAAAATTTCAAATCTTCCCAAACCTCCCTGGCCAGTTCTTTGATGTTCACCCATTCGTTGCCAATTTCATTTCTGTTGTTACGCGAATAGTTCGTGATGTCTTTAATGAATGAATCCAATGAATCGATGCGACCTTTCATCAGCGAGAGATAACGTTTCAATTCCTTCACATCATCTACATTGGAAGCGATGTTGATAAGGCCCATCACCGAAGTAAGAGGCGCTCTTAAATCATGCGAAGTGCTGTAGACAAAGCGATCCAGCTCGGCATTCGTTTTTACCAGCAGCCGGTTATTTTCCGACAGCTGACGCGCGCTTTCAAAATTCAGATTGATCAGCAACGAGACGGCCATACCAGAAGCGATGATGGCAGTGGCCAGGTTAACAACTGCAATAAGTACTACCTCTTCGTTGGAATATTCACGCCACGGCAGAATTCTGAAGTCGACAAAAGAAGCGACACAAAACAAAATAAAACCCAACAGTGCAAAAATGATCGCTTGCTTTCGATCAACATGGTTAAATACAGCAAATGCGCCAATGGCAATCACCACAAAGAAGACAAAGATTCCGGTCTTCATCGTTTCGCTGGAAGCAAATGCGTAAGAGGTTAGATTAGCCGTAAGCAACATCACATAGTTTGCCGCCTTATGTTTTGAAAAGCGGTGCAAGACAATCGATATCCCGAGCAATGAAAATGAAATAACGTAAACTGCTACAGCCGCATTCAAGCTTTTCTCAAGCGAGCAATTGATCAGCAAAATAACCATCGCGATTATGGAAAAATAGCCCGACAGCATCACCTGTTTATATTCCGTAAAGGAATCGATGTAGCGGTTTTTACCGATGATAATGTTTCTAAATGCGCGATCAAACTTCATCTGCTGAAGGAATTAAGACGCAAAGTAATAGCAAGCATGGGGCTGGGATAACGCATAACCGTCCGGTTCGCTATTCATGCAAGATTTTTAGTGGAATTAAAGAAAAAACAATTTGCTGCAGACCGATCGCTAACTTAACGAACCCGGTGCGGAAGAATAATGGTAAAGGTGGAGCCCTTGCCCAATTCCGATTTTAGTTCTACTGACCCACCAAGACGCCCAAGAGTTTCCTTCACGATGTAAAGGCCCAACCCAGAGCCCTTTGAATTGTGAGATGCTTTGTAAAACATATCGTAGATTCTGGCATGATGCTCAGAGCCAATGCCCTGGCCATTGTCTTTCACCATAATCTTAGTGACCGCTGTTTGCTGCACTACTTCAATCGAAATTAAGGAGCTGGGTTTGTTGAAATCGGTGTATCGTATGGCATTCGAAATCAGGTTCGACAATACAACTCTCAATCGGCTCGCATCCGTCATCAGGTGACAATTAGCTGGTATTGATTTTTCGATCGTAATTTCCTTGGCTCCGTCTGAAAACTCCAGACTCTGCAAAACTTCATCAATCAGTTTAGTCAGGTCAACGTCACTCAATTCCAGTTCCAGCCGCGTGTTTCTTGAGTAGTCTATTATTTCGTGAATGAACTTATCCAGATGCTGCACCCGGCCTTCCATGAGCTGGAGGTAGTTTTTAATGTCTGCTTCATTGTTCGCAATTTTTGAGATGGTAATTAATCCCAAAACGGAAGTAAGGGGGGCTCTTAAATCATGAGACGCACTGTAAACAAAACGATCCAGTTCCTGATTGGCCTTGGTCAGCTCACTGTTTTTTTTCAAAATCTCCTTCTCGGCAGTTACCACCATCTTGTCAAAAAAGAGCAGGATCAGCGTGCCGATAATAAATACCACTGCAAAGTTTAACACGAAATAAAAGTGTGCATGGTCTACCCGAAAATTTTCTGGCTCAAGCAATGCCATCAAGAATAAAACGAAACTGACCGTTGCAAATCCAATTCCCTTCCATCTTTCGGTATAGCCGTATACGGCCAACGCGCCCAGGCTGGCGGCTACAAAATAGATATACGTGCCTGTTAACAATGTACTTTCATCCGTGACAGAAAAATAATACGCCAGATAGTTGGCTCGCGCAAAATGAATAAAAAGCGCAGTGTCGATCCAGCCATTTCTAAGTAGGATCAGGCAAACAATTGAGAAAAATGAACCGATAAACAAACTTGTCGGATCACCTTCGGGATTAAACAGACTGACAACAAAAAAAAATAACGCGATTCCGAAATAGATAAAAATCAGATATCCGCCCAAAAGAATCTTGCGCCTCTGGGCCTCCGTTTTAATTTCCTGATTACCGATAATCAGCTTTTGGATCGACATCGAAAGGGAGTTTTTCAAATATAAGAATTGAGAACCAAAGGAGTTCCACGCGCTCGCGGGAACCGATTGTAAAAAAGATATCTGCTTTTTTTAATCCTTATCTAACCTTAAAGTGGTTGAAATGTTCGGCCGCAACAATACTTTTAAATGGGCTTGCGGTGGGATGAAGGTGTGTGGTTATTATGGAATTTGATTTGTTATTTTACTCCCATGAATTTCACCGTGCAGAAGTTAGGACTGGCCATTGCCTTTTCGCCAACCTCACAAGCGATGTTGGCCGAAGCCGCCCGGCTTACTTTACTGTACAATGCAAATCTTATTCTGATTCATGTGGGCCAGCACGGACCTGACGAGGAGCAGATGATGGGCGCCCTTTTGGAGAAAACCAGTTTGCAAAAATCGGCTGTAAAAATTTGTTGGGAAAGTGGACGACCGGCCGATAGCATTTTGAAAGTATGCCAGCGTGAAAAGATTGATCTACTCATTGCAGGTGCGCTGAAGAAAGAAAACCTGGTACATTATTATATCGGCACCATTGCACGCAAGATTATGCGCAAGGCCGATTGCTCGTTTCTCATGCTCACCAACCCGTCCATCGAGCCATCGCCTTACAAAAATATTGTGGTGAATGCGGAAGACAGTCCGTATGTAGAAGACGCGATAACAGCTGCCTGTCAGTTGGGTATGAAGGACCAATCCAATTGGGTGCACATTGTGCGCGAGTTGAAAATGTATGGCCTTACCATGGCCGCTTCCGATCAATGCACAGAAGAGGAATACGATGACATGCGTCAACATCTGGTGAAGGATGAAATTGACAAAGTGGAAGAACTACTGCGCAGAATTCCGCACGATCGATTGAAAGTAAACATCAAAATGGTTTCGGGTAAAGCCGGCTTCGAGCTTTCCCAATTCGCACAACGCAAAAATGCCGACTTATTAATTGTAGGCGCACCGAGAAGAAAGTTCTCCATCTTCGATCGCGTTTTCCCGCACGACCTAGAATATATTTTCGGAGACATGCCGTGCAACTTATTAGTAGTTCATCCTAAAGAAGGAAAGGAGGCGTGGCGTGGGTAAGTTAAGTCATAGCGATGTCGTGCATTTATTGGTGCAATTGAGCGTCATGCTGCTGGTGGGCAGATTATTGGCAGAAGCTGCACGAAAATTTAAACAGCCTGCCGTGATCGGTGAAATCATTGCCGGCCTGTTACTAGGTCCCACTGTGCTGGGTATGATCAACCCGGATTGGTTTCATGCTCTCTATCCCTCAACCGGCAATTCGCCAATCGTTCTTTCGGGGTTTGCACAAGTAGCGGTGATCATGTTGCTTTTCATTGCAGGGCTTGAAGTTGACTTGCACATTGTGTGGCAGCAAGGCAAACAAGCTCTTGCCACAAGTTTGATCGGCTTGATCATTCCTTTTTTTATAGGATTCATTTTCCCTTACAACTTCCCGGAGTTTTTTGGCATAGCCGCAGGTCAGCAGAAGTTGATCTTTGCTTTGTTCATGGGCACTGCCATGGCCATCACGGCACTGCCCGTGATCGTGCGCATTCTGATGGACTTAAATATTTTTAAAACGCGAATGGGTATGCTCGTTGTTGCTTCTGCAATGGTAGACGATACTGTAGGCTGGATCATCTTCTCGGTGATCCTGGGCATGATTGGCAAACAAGGCGGAACGGGAACGATGTCGGTGATCAACACCGTGATTCTTACGGTAGGCTTTGTTGTGTTCATGCTTACGATTGGGCGCGGACTGCTGAACCGGGTGCTTCCGTGGGTGAATAAAAAACTGGCGTGGCCCGGTGGTGTTTTGTCGTTGTCATTAGCGTTATGTTTTCTGGGCGCTGCTTTTACGGAATACATAGGGATTCACGCCATCTTCGGTGCATTCATTGTGGGCGTGGCTTTGGGAGATTCTGAACATTTCAGTGAACGTGCGAAAGAAATTGTACATCAGTTTATCAATAACATCTTCGCACCGCTGTTCTTCGTATCCATCGGCTTGCGTGTAAACTTCATTACCAACTTTGATCCGCTGCTAACGCTGGTCATTCTCATTATCGCTTTCGCAGGAAAAATCATTGGCAGTGGAGCCGGCACTCGGCTAGGCGGCTTCAGTTGGCGCGAATCCTTTGCAGCCGGCTTTGGCATGAACGCACGCGGTGCTATGGAAATTATTTTAGGTATTGTAGCACTGGAGAGCGGATTGATCAACGAAAAAGTTTTTGTTTCACTGGTGATCATGGCGCTTGTCACCAGCATGAGCAGCGGGCCATTGATGAAGTGGATGTTGAGGAAGTAGTTGGCACAGTTGCACGCCACCGGATATCTTATGGGCAGCATGTTCAATTTCAGCATGAATAGCAATGCAATCATCGTGACAGTCCCAATTGTTGCGATTATGTTTATCAATCGGTGCGCTTTAGTTCTACTTTGAACTATTCCTTCAATTGCCTTGAACATCATTAATCCAATAACTCCTCCAAAGGTATTGGTAATGATGTCCGTAATATCGAAAGCCCCGATTCTAAAAATATACTGAAAGCCTTCCAGCGCAAAACTAATGGAGAAACAGAAGAAAAGATTTTTAATGAACGTCCAGCTTTCAAATAAGAGTGCTGCGTATGTACCAAGTGGTACAAAAATGATTACGTTCAAAATTACTTCAGCATAGTCAACTTAACTTTCGAGGTAAACGGTTCATGGAATGGAATCCAGTTGACGTTCCTGTTTTCCATATAAGAAAAATGAACGCCCATTTTAAATATCAAGATCCACAGCAGTGCCAAAAAATAAACTACCAGTAGAACCCGAGTAAGTTGTTTTGCATTCATGCTTTGTGAATTGAGTGGTTTGAATAACGAGACATCTTTTATGACAGTCTGGATGGTTTCATTTCTGAGTTTTTGAAGAAAAGGCTTAGACGGATTTATATTCGACTTAAAGGCTCCAATCAATTTCTGCTTTTCCAGCCTGTTGTAAAAAAGGATAGACTTAGCCTCACAAATGCTTAATGTTCAAAAGCGTGTCGTTAATGTTCAAACTAGAGACGAAAGACTAAATCATCGATGGCCATACCACGAGAACACTTGAATTCGCCTTTGAAGAGCAGCTGATCAAGTGACAACATCTGTAATTAAATAACGCAGTGTTGGCGGGTGGTTTTTATATTCGCTATTCTCTTTTTATTTGAACTTTTGTCATTGGCGTTTGAAAATTATTTACGGCAGGAACCTTAATTTGACTTATTTCATATTCTTCGGACTCCAATAGCAGAATATCAAGAGTGTCAATGGTTATTTCAAAGAATCCAAGAAAATTTGTGGTTGTCACCGCATTTGTGCCCATAACTGTCACCCTAACATCTTTTATCGGTTTCTTTGTCTCAGAGTCAATTACTTTTGCCGTAATCTTACGCTTAAGAGATTCTAGCCTGTGAATTTCATTGTATCCATTTATTATTTTTTCTATGTCATCAAACTTAAATTCTTTGCTGTTAATTCTTTCTGTGATCGAGGGCTGGTCGTTAAGTAGTCCAGATAGCTTTACTTTGAAGTCCTTTTTCTTTATCTCAAAATAATTACTCTCTTTTTTTAACGCATAAATGATTGTTGGAGGAGCATTAAAATTAAAAGTCCCTCCATAACCTAGCTCAGTCCGGCCAGAGTTGGTTATTACTTGATTGAAGAGCTTCACTTTACCGTCCGCTACCATTGCCATTAATCTCTCTTTGTTGTCAAGCGTTATATTTTCAATATATTTATACGGTGTGCGAATGGACTTGATTTCACTGCTCTTCAAAAGAGACTCCTTCCCATCTTGACTCATTTTATACGAAACACTCGTGCCGTATGTAATTGAAAGTTCGACTAAACATTTTATTGAGCTTTCGTCCTTTTTAATTATCTCTCCTTCTCCATAAGCTAAATTTGTCTGCCCAAATAAAGTCATCGGTGCCAATGCTAATATTAAAGTCAACTGTTTTAACTTTTTCATGTATGTGATTTACTTAGATCTAAATAAGATTACGCCAAAACCCTGTATAGTGATGCCGTACTTTCAATGTGTCATTCTTTAACTACTTCTTCCCCGTCAACTCCCTTATCGTCTTTACCTCCGCTTCGTTAAACACGCTTCCATCTTTTCTAAAGATGTCGTGAAACCACACGGCCGGTTCGGGCGAGCCTTCCTTTGATCCCCATGGAAAAATGGTGTTGGTCTTGCCACTTACCAAACCCCAGTTGATCGCGCCTACTTTGTATTTTTTAAAGATGGGCAAGTGCGTTTCAAACTTGCTGTTGTTGGTGCGGGCCATGTACTCACTGCAAATGAAGGGACGACCTAACTTTTGCAAGGTCATGATTTCGTTCTCCAGGTTTTTGGCATCGTTGTAATTGTGGAACGTAATCACATCAGAGTTCTTCAATTGAAATTCGTTGTAGCGTTTGAATTTGTCTTCGCCATTCCAGGTGGCGCACGTTAATGGTTGAGAAGGCCGCACCGCCCACGCCCACTGAAATATTTTTTCCATAAACGGAAATGAAATATCCGTCATGCCACTATTGCCGGGTTCGTTATATAAATCCCACATTAAAATACGCTTGTCATCTTTGAACGTGGTGAGAATATCTTTTGTGTATGCTTCGAGTGGCGCCCACTTGGTAGGATCACCTACAATGGCAGGCCCTGGCGCACGCAGCCATCCGCTGTTGTGCACTCCGGGTTTTGGCTCCGGTTGTTTGCCGGGCTTAGGGTCGGGCAACCAGCAATCATCAAACAAAACGAACAACGTTTTGATATGATGCTTGTCGGCTATCGTTAAAAACTCATTGATTCTTTTTTTAAATCCATCGTGCTGTGTTTCCCATGCGAGGTTGTGCAGATACACGCGCACTACGTTAAACCCAAGTCCTTCGGCCCAGCCGAGTTCGCGATCGATGGTGGCGGCATCCCAGGTATCGGCCTGCCACATTTCCATTTCGTTGATGGCCGTGCTGGGAATAAAATTGCAACCCACCAACCACGGCTGTTTGCTGTACCAGTCGTTGGCTTGTGAGGCCGTCCATATTTTTTGTGTGAACGATGGTGTGAGCACCAGGAAGAGAAGTGACGATAGGACAAAAAGTTTTTTCATAGTGATCAAATCGGATTTCAATTTAAATAAAGGTCGTGATCCATAGACTGAAACGCAAACAAGAGATAGACGCCATACTTGTGAAGACCCTCACCCCGCAAAACTTTACTGTTTGTATAACTCAGATTGCCCTCTCCCCAGGGAGAGGGCAGGAGAATGTGCGATAAGATAAGTGGTGATGGGTGAAAGAACGAATGGGCACAACCAAAGCAATCCTCATCAGCTATGAGAGCTGAACGTTTGATTTCATGCGTATACAAAAACCCTCACCCCGCAAAACTTCTCTGTCTGCGCAACTCGCATTGCCCTCTCCCCAGGGAGAGGGCAGCAGAAGATGTACGGTAAGATAAGTGGGAATGGGTGAGGGAACGAACACGTGAGGGAACGAGGTCTTTTGCCGATCATCCCTCAAAACCGTAAACTTGCTGATTCATTATTCGTACTTATCAACTATCACATTCGTAACGTGCCTTATCGCATTGATCTTTTTGCTGTCTTCATTTTCCTGGGAATCATCCAGGCGGTGTTCTTGTCGTTTATTTTCTTGTCGAAAGAAAACCGGAAGAGTCAGTTTAATGTATTCCGCGGATTAACACTCATTGCCATTGCATGCATCATCCTTGAGATCTTCCTGATGTATTCCAGTTACATCATTCATGCATTTTATCTCGTGGACTTTTCCGAATCGATGGGCCTGGTGATCGGACCTTTGTTTTACTTCTCCGTCATCAGCTTGCGATACGGAAAGGTAAAACAGTTACACTATCTGCATCTTGTTCCGTTCGTTCTCTATTCATTCTATCTCATGCTTTTTCTCGCCTTGCCGGAAGATGCGAAGTACAATGCGTGGCTGGGTTCGTATCATCCAGAACTACCTTTCCGCGATTACGATTCTCCCTACAATCCTGATCCAATCTGCGTTCGTAAAAATATTTCCGAGATCACGTTAGTTTCAATTTTATTCTATTCGCTCATTGGTCTGGTGGAAGTGGTGAAGGCGTTCAAAAAGAAAAACGAATCGTTCTGGAAGCCTGAGACTTTGTCATTAAGATCGCTAAGAGATGAAGCGCTTATTATTCTAACAGTCTTCTTTGCCGTCTTGCTGGTGAAGCTAACTAATCTGGACGATACAGGTGATCATATTTTTGCCGCTTATATCTCCCTGACTATTTATTTCACCAGCTTCTCCATGATTGCGCGCTCGCCTGCTTTTAAGCACGCGACCTTAAATGAGCCCCAGAAATACAAAGGTTCCACACTTACGGCAGAGCAGCAGCAAAACACATTGGAGAGATTGCAACACGTGATGAACGTAGATAAACCTTTTCTTCGCCCCGACTTTTCGTTGCCGGACCTTGCACAAAAATTAAACGTGACCGTGCATACACTTTCACAGGTAATCAACGATGGCCTTGGAAAAAGTTTTTTTGAAATGCTGGCGGAGTATCGCGTGGAAGAAGCAAAACAATTATTGAAAGACCAACCCAACATCAAGATTGAAGAAATTGCTGAACAAGTTGGCTACAACTCCAAATCTTCATTTAACACAGCGTTTAAAAAAATTACCGGTAAAACTCCTTCGGAATATCGATCTGCGTAAACAGTCAATAGAAAAGTCAATGGGTCAAGTTGATCGTTGTTAGTTATTAGTTGATCGCAGAATCACCAATAACTAACAACCACCAACTCGCAACTAATTTATTTAATATCAGGCAGCACAAACGAATCCAACGGACTCGATAGTTTCATCATGGCCTCAATGTCTTTCACGGTGCGGGGTGCAGAAACGGAAAGATGTTCGTATCCATCTTTCGTAAGAAGGTAATCGTCTTCGATGCGCACGGCAATGCCCCACCATTTGGGATCGCATTTGGAATTGTCAGGAATATAGATACCAGGCTCGATGGTGATGATCATGTTCTCGCGCAGCACATCATACGCACCGCGATCATGCACATCCAGGCCAATGTGATGGCAACATCCGTGTGGATAATACATATGCTTGTCTGTTTCATTGGCAATGATGCCTAGTTCCTTTAGGCCTTTGTTCACGGCATCGCGTGTTGCTTTGGTCAACTCTTGAGGTGTTGTGCCAGGCTTACAAATCTTCATGGCGTCTTCCTGTGCTTTCAACACTAATTCGTAAATCTGCTTTTGTTCTGGCGAAAATTTTCCGTTCACAGGAATAGTACGCGTGATGTCGGCTGTGTAGCCATGGAATTCTGCACCCAAATCCATTAAGATCAATTCTTTTGAACTGATGTTTGGCTTATAATTGTCAATGTAATGAAGGATACATCCATTGTGACCAGCGCCTACGATAGATGGATAACCCAAATCTTCCGCCTGATATTTTTTAAACACAAATTCATGAATGCCTTGTATCTCGCGCTCTGACATGCCCGGCTTCATCGCCTTCATCACTTCCGCTTGCCCTGCGCAAGAAATACGAACGGCACGTTTCACCATTTCAATCTCTTCTGTTGTCTTGATGCCACGCAGGCTGGCCATCACATCGGTAAGGCCCTTCATGTCGAGATTGTTTTTCTGAGGTTCAACGTTTAAAGTCAAACCACTCTTTTCGGGATATTTTATTTTCGCTTTAAACTGACTGATCAGATCATACATGTCCGATGAATCGCGTGGATTGTCGCGTACATCGTTTTTGAAATCGAAAAATAAAATTTTGTCAAACTTTGAGAAGTCAACATTATAGCGTTTGAATTCGGTGTTGTTGAATGCTTGTTCTATTCACAGCAATGTCTTCGTTCCTTCATCGCCTAATCTTCGGCCGGTCCACATTTCGCGCAATTCATTTTTTGGCTGTACGAAAAGGATTTCGTTGTACTGCGCACCGTTGGCTGCTGTCTGCTTGTCTTTGAACACAAACAAAACTGCATCAGGTTCCTTGTATCCAGTCAAATAAAAAAAGTCGGGATCTTGATGATAGACATATTCCACATCGTTGGCGCGATTGCGCACCGGGTTAGCGAAAAATACCGCCACTGAATTGGCCGGAATCGCTTCGCGCAGTTTGTCTCTGCGACCTTTGTGAAAATCTTTAGATAGAAAATCAGAAGGGAGATCTGCCTCTTGCGAGAAGCCAATCGCAGCAATCAAAACAAGGGCAAGTGTGAGTATATGTTTCATGTGTAGAAGTTATTCGTTAACTGGAAATGAATTTTAGTAGGTTCGAAAATAAATCAATTTTTTTACGAAAACAGAACGGAGACAATATGAGCGGCAGGATTTCTACAGGGTTTTCTCCAGCACAATGAATTCCAGTTGTTTTTTTGGCTGACCAAAACGCGGGTCATTAAATGCAAAAGGCTTTCGCTCGCCAGTTGGGGTATATCCATGACGCACATACCAGTCGATCAATTCTTTTCGAACGGAGATGACAGTCATGAAAATAGACTTGCATTTTTGATTGCGAGCCTCGACCTCAGCAGCTCTTAACAAATCTTTGCCAATTCCTTTGCCTTGCAAATGCGGCCGCACGGTAAGCATTCCCAGATATAATTTCCCGTTTTCGACATGCAACTCAACGCAACCCAGGATTTTTCCTTCCTCCACATACTTTAATATAGAGTAGCCGGACTTATTAATAATGTCTTCGATGGCAGCGGCATCCGTTCGGGTGCCATCCAGCAGATCGGCTTCCGTAGTCCAACCTTGGCGGGACGAATCGCCACGGTAGGCGGAGTTGACCAGAACATCAAGTTCGGCAGCATCCTTCGTGGTGGCTTTCAAAATTTCAAAACTCATGCTCCAAATATACAGCTCAGACGCGTTCGACTTTATAAAATCGTCCTTCCAGGTTATAAAAACAGCCTTACTTTTGCCGGCACCGCCCGTTTATTTGATCAAAATTTAAAACCCATGGAAACCACTTTATCAAATCAAGCACGGCTTGTCTCCCGAAGCTCAAGCGAAGGGAGAAGCCACGACCTGGACTGGCTACGATTTGTTGCCATTGTCATTCTTCTATTTTTCCACACGGGCATGTGGTTCAATGAATGGGGCTGGCACGTGAAGAACAACGAGACCAGCGTTACTTTCCAATACTGGATGGTGTGGTCGCATTATTTCAGAATGCCGCTTCTGCTTTTTATTTCGGGTGCGGGCACATTTATGGCGTTGGGCAAACGCACGCCCAAACAATTTGCGGGCGAGCGCTTCAAGAGATTGTTCATCCCGCTGGTGTTCGGCATGTTTGTGATCGTGCCACCGCAGATCTATTATGAGCATATTAAAGAATACAACAGCTACTGGGATTTTTATAAGACTGTTTTCAATTTTGTGCCTTACCCAAAAGGAAGTTTTAGCTGGCATCACCTTTGGTTCATCTTGTATCTGTTTTTGTTTTCCTTGATTGCCATTCCGCTTCTGAAATTTCTACGTGCCGAAAAATCAGAATCATTTAAGCGAGCAGCTTTAAAAATTTTATCTCACCCGTTGGGATTACTATTGGTTCCATCGGTGTTCATTTTGCTCACGCAAATTCTGTTGCGCCCTTACTTTCCAGACGAGACGCATGACTTAATGCACGACTGGGCATTCTTCACCTTCTATTTCATATTCTTCTTAATGGGGATTATCTGCTACTCCATTCCCAATCTCTGGAAAGCCATTGGTGCCAATCGCAAGTATTTATTAATGGGCATGTTGATTTCACTCGTTCCATTTTATACCTGTTACTTTTACTTTCGTGATTTGATTGCCTTACCGTGGACAGAGGATTTAATTGAAACTACATTCGATGTGACGGCCATCTTTGTCAGCTGGTTTACCGTGATCACAATCATCGCATACGGACAACATCATCTGAATAAACCACACCCGTGGCTTTCCAAAATCAATGAAGGTTTGTATCCGTTTTATATTCTCCATCAGACTGTGATCATTGCCATCGGTTATTACATCTGTCAGTTGGATTGGAGCATCACCGCAAAATATTGGACCATCAGTTTGCTGACAGCCGTTTTCTGTGTGGCCCTTTTCCTCACGCTGATACGAACCAATAAAGTCATGCGGTTTCTGTTTGGATTGAAGGTGAAGTAGACCCGCTTCGAAGCCAGCACTCATGAAAAATCCGAGCCTCAAAGTCCTCTCCTCTGGAGAGGATTTAGGTGAGGTGCAATGGACTTTCTTCAAATAGTTTCTAACTTTCGCCACCTTTTAAACCACCACTTGAAAAGATGAAGTATCCAATTATTGCTGCAGCTCTGTGGCTGACTATCACGGCATGTTCCGGTCCAAAACAAGACAACCGAACCTGGCAAAGCATCGAAACGAATTTGCAAACCCAATTGATAACCGTCAACGATGGCGATACCATTGATCTGCCGGAAGGCAATTTTATGTTCACCAAAAGCCTGACGATGGATGGAAAATCCAACATCCTCATAAGAGGAAAGGGAATGGACAAAACGATTTTGTCTTTCAAGAATCAAACTGAAGGAGCCGAAGGGCTTCATATCAGCAATGGAAAAAATATTGTGCTCGAAGATTTTTCGGTAGAAGACTCAAAAGGTGACAACGTAAAAGTGAACGACACGCGCGGCATCACCTTCAGACGAATTCGTTCCGCGTGGCCTGATGGTGGAAAGAACGAGAACGGAGCGTATGCACTTTATCCCGTTCTATGCAAGCATGTCGTGATTGAAGAAAGTATGGCAATCGGCTCATCAGATGCCGGCATTTATGTTGGTCAGTCTGATTCTGTCATCATTCGAAATAACAAAGCGTATTGGAATGTGGCGGGCATTGAAAGCGAAAACTCGCGCTGGGTAGAAATTTATGGCAACGAAACCTATGACAACACCGGTGGCTTGTTAGTGTTTGATTTGCCAGGACTAACTCAATATGGTCACACCACAAAAGTTTATAAAAACAACATTCACGATAACAACCACGAAAACTTTGCTACGAAAGGAAACGTGGTGGCCAGTATTCCTCCGGGCACTGGCGTGATGATATTAGCTACACACAATCTTGAAATGACCGACAACCAAATACTCGACAATAAAACAATTGGCACAGGCATTATCAGTTACGACATGGTGGCCGCTATCAATCAAGGCGAGGTAGAACAAGAGGGATCGATCGGAGGTGTGCAAACAGTAGATAATAGTTACAAACAGGATACACTTTATAATCCGTATCCGTATCAGATTTACATTCATCACAACACATACGAGAACAGTCATTGGTTTCCTTCATTGAGTGGCGACATCGGAAAATTATTTCTGACAAAATCATTTATGAATCCTCCTGATGTGGCTTACGATGGCATACTTAATCCTAAGATGAAAGAGGCAAGCATCTGCGTCCATGAAAATGGAGACATCACGGTGATGAGCCTCGATGCCGCTAATGATTTTAAAGATTTATCAAAAGATCCGAAGAAGCTCGATTGCGAGGGAGCGAAAATCAGTTTGCGATGAACCTCACCCCACCCAAGCGAGTGCGCTATCCACACTCATCATCACCCCTCTCCAAATGGAGAGGGATAACAAAATTTTTCGACCTACCAATCTCGTGGGTAGAGGTGACACAAGCTTTCAGCTTTCTGCTTTTAACTGTTTTGCTTCTCTCTTGTCAACCCAAAAAACAAGAACCAATTGTAGTTGCCGAAGAAACCGTTGCCGCTAATGCAAACTTAGCTTCAATTGGAAAAATCAAATTATCGGAGTACGGCTTTTTTAACGGACCGCTTAAAGACCTCACACCCGCAGAAGGTGTAATGCCTTATGCACTTAACTCTGCGTTGTTTTCAGATTACGCATTCAAAAAAAGATTCATAAAAATTCCAGCAGCTTCAAAAGTCAAATACAATGCTGATGATGTGCTGGATTTTCCCGAAGGCACCGTGCTGGTTAAAAATTTTTATTACCCGACCGACTTCAGAAATCCTGAAAAAGATGTTCGCATCCTCGAAACACGATTGCTGATCAATGAAGGTGGAACTTGGAAAACATTGCCGTACATCTGGAACAACGAACAAACGGAAGCGTATCTTGACATTGCTGGCAAAAGCATTAATGTTTCATGGACGCATTATGACGGAACTGTTAAACAATTAAATTATTCCGTACCCAACATGAACCAATGCAAAGGCTGTCATCTGCGTGGCGACAAAGTAATGCCCATTGGTCCATCGGCCCGACAATTGAATGGAGAGCACGATTATGTTTCGGGAAAACAAAATCAACTCGTGCATTGGGCAGAGGCAAATGTTTTGGAAGGACTGCCTGCATTGAAAGAAGTGCCAGCATTGGCAGCTTATAGCAATACTTCTGAGTCAATTGATAGAAGAGCCCGCGCCTGGCTGGAAGTAAACTGTGCTCATTGTCATCGCGCTGATGGTCCCGCAAAAACAAGTGGACTTCATCTGCTGGCCAGTGTTACTGATAAATCTAAAATTGGAATTGGCAAAGCGCCTGTGGCGGCAGGAAAAGGTTCGGGCAATTTGCTTTACGGAATTGTTCCCGGTAAACCGGATGAATCTATTTTACAATTTCGGATTGAATCTGTTCATCCCGGCATCATGATGCCTGAGTTGGGACGCAAGCTGAAACATGAAGAAGGTGTTGCGATCATCAGAGAGTGGATCACAGAAATGAAGTAACTACTCTAAATCTCTGATCTCAAAATCCTGTCCCTTTCCAAACTTGATCAGATCTTTCAGATGATATCGCTCCAACGTGTGAAGGTCTTTCAATTTAAAATCTCCGTTTCCTAAAATGTTTTCAATGATAAATTCATAGCGATCGCCAAAGTTGGTGAGGCTATATTTTTTTCCATTGCGGAGTACATCGAGTGAAAGGCCGGCCATCTGCTACAAGTTATAAATCCTCTTCCCGTTCTAACATTAGAATAGAAGCCTGCGGAACGATAAAATATTTTTCACTTTCATACATAACCTCAATGGCGCCTTTCTGCAAGAAAATGGCAAGATCGCCTTCTTGCGCCTGCAAGGGTAAGTACTTTACCTGATCTTCTTTTCCCTTCCACAAGTCATCTTCATCAGCTGGCATAGGTAAGGGATAGCCCGGCCCAACTTTAATCACAAAACCTTTCTGAATTTTCTCTTTCTCCTGCACTCCCGGTGGCAAGTAAAGCCCGCTTTCTGTTTTGTCGGATTCCTTTGCGGGGCGGATCAATACGCGATCGCCCACCACGATCAGTTTCTTCAATTTGTTGTTCGCTGTCATTTTCATAACCACAAAACTAAAAATATTCCAGAACGGTTCTGCCATCCTTCACATTTGCCTTTTTATCGCGACTGTGGATTGCTATATTTAACATCGCACTTCATCTAACACCCCAACAATTATGAAATCGATCATCCTCGTCCTCTCCTTTATTTGTATTTCGCTGCTATCACTTGCATCCGATATCACCACCTTGCCCATCGGGTCCAAGGCGCCTGAATTCTCGCTGCCGGGTGTGGATGGTAAAACATATACGCTGAAAGATTTTTCGGGAAGCAAATTCTTGCTGATTGTGTTCACGTGTAATCACTGTCCTACGGCACAAGCCTATGAAGAGCGGATCAAACAATTGGTGATTGACTACAAAAGTAAGGGAGTAGCCGTTGTTGCCATTTCGCCAAACGATGCGTTGAGTGTGCGCCTTGATGAAATGGGCTACACCGATGTTGGCGACAGCTTCGATGAAATGAAAATCCGTGCTAAAGACAAGGCATTTAATTTTCCTTATTTGTATGATGGTGCCGATTCAAAGTTGTCCATGCAATACGGGCCACAGGCAACACCGCATGTTTTCATATTTGATGAAAACAGATTGCTTCGCTACACCGGCCGCATTGACGATGGTGAAAAACCTGGCACTGCCAAAACGCATGACACGCGCAATGCCTTGAATGAATTACTGGAAGGGAAAAAAGTGACAGTAGAGAAAACAAAAACGTTCGGTTGTTCTATCAAGTGGCCAGAGAAAGAAGGCTATGTAAAATCTGCACAAGAGGCGTGGGCGAAAGAACCCGTTACGTTGGAAGACTTAAGTCCCGATCAATTGAAAACCCTATTGAAGAATGAAGGCACCGGTTATAAACTCATCAACGTGTGGGCAACCTGGTGTGGTCCTTGTGTTACAGAGTTTCCTCAATTTGTGGACATGAATAGAATGTATCGCAATCGGGAGTTTGAATTAGTAACCATTACACTTGATGAGATGGCGCGAAAACAAAACGCGCTCAACTTCCTAACCAAAAAGCAAGCGTCAACAAAGAATTACATTTTCAACGGAGATAAATATGCCTTTATCGATGCTGTTGATAAAAAGTGGGAAGGTTCATTGCCCTACACACTCTTCATTGCTCCGGGCGGCAAGATCATTTACGGGAAGCAAGGGTTGATCGATCATCTGGAGGTGAAGAAGATCATTGTGGAACACATTGGCAGGATTTATTGAGCCATGCTTCGACAAGCTCAGCATGACAAAGCAAAGGCTCAACATGACAAGACATTACCTGTCACGTTGAGCCTGTCGAAACGTGACGCTGGTTGCTCAAAACAGTTTTCCCTGCTCCTCGTCTTTCAACTCTTCGTCATCGGTAGTATACAACGGCAGTTTGTTCAGTCGGCTGGAAAGCAGTGCCTCTTGGGTGATGATTCCTTTTGACTCTGCTTCACTTTTAAGTTTGGAAGTCTCTTGTTCCAATTCCTTCGCACTGATTTGTTTTGACCTTCGTTCAATAGGCGGATTTAACTTTTCCGCTTTTTCAAACTCAGCTACTTTTTCCAATATATCTTTTGGCAAGTCTGCTTCGCTTCGGTAAACCAATTCAAAGAACTGCTTGGTGAAGAATCCATCGATTTGAATTCTTCTTTTTGAAAGGTGGATGAACTTACCAAGCACACGACAAATGTTCTCCCGTTCTTCCGGACTCAACTGATCGGCAAATTCGTATTCTTCAATCTTTTGCAGGCTGAGTATAATCGGTTCGAGGGAATCAATCGATACAACAAACACATTGTAATCCGCTAAACGAAATACCACCTGATCTAAAATTTCAAGTGTGTTGGTGGGCACCACCAGGAATATTTCTTTCTTCACATCAGGCTCCTTGACATATTTCTTTACGGACTCCGCCTGATTTTTAATGTATTGCCGGAAGTTCGATAAGTCATCGCTGCCCGGGCTTTTGGCATCGAACACAATAAATTCGCTGCTGATTCTAAGAGTATTATCTGGTTCGCCTTTGAAGGGAACTTTCTCCACGTATTCAATGGTGTACTTCGCGCAAATCGTCTTGATGGTGTTCTTGACATTGTCCTGATGATTGGCCCAGGTTTCGCGCAATTTTTGAATGCGAAGTATCTCTGCATTCTTGCGTTCCTCCAACTCTTTGTTCCGGTCGCTCTGAATTTTGTTTTGAATGTTACTGAGTGTGTTCAGCGATTTGGCGTGATCCTGATTTCTAAACTCGTCATTCTTGGCATACTCGGTGTTTTGCTGAATCACCTTTTGAAGTTCACGCTCGGTTTGCTCCAGTTTTTGTTTCAGAATAGCCACTTCATTCGAAAGCTCTGTTCCTCTTCTCAAATAGTTCTTATTGGCTTCCGTCAGTGTCGTAATCTCTTTTTGAAAAAGTTCGATTTGTTTATTGGATTCCTTTAAAACCTGATTTTCTGTGTGAAGGCGATTGACGGTATCACTTAAGTTTTTGCTGTTCGACTTTTCAAGGTTGAAAGAATTTTCCAGCTTATTCATTTCCTCTACCCGACCGATCATCTTTTGAAGATCGCCACTGGCATCAATCAATAAGGTTTTGACAACACTCCAACCAAAGATTCTCTCAAAAAAACCAATCGTCTTTACTCTATCCAGGAGTCTCTTCAGGTTGTCAAAATTTGCGTCCATCTAAAAAAATATATTCCACAAATGTAAAGTAAAATACTATTCACATGCCGCGTATTGATGAGATGGATTCAATTTTTATTGAGACCGCATTTCTGTACCTTTACTTTTCTTAAACATACGATTTATGGTGGCGGAAATTACATCGAGCAGCGAGGCAATTCAGTTGGAAGACAAATACGGAGCGCATAATTATCATCCGCTCCCCGTGGTGTTAACAAAAGGCGAAGGCGTGTTCCTGTGGGATGTAGAAGGGAAACGTTATTATGATTTTCTGTCCGCTTACAGTGCCGTCAATCAAGGTCATTGCCATCCGCGTATCATCAACGCATTAGTAGCGCAGGCCAAAGAGCTTACACTTACTTCGCGGGCGTTTTATAACGATAAGCTTGGCGTTGCCGAAAAATACGTATGCGAAACGTTCGGTTACGACAAGGCCTTGTTTATGAACAGCGGTGCCGAAGCAAACGAAACAGCTATCAAACTCGCACGCAAGTGGGGTTATACAAAAAAAGAAATTCCTGAAAACCAGGCTGTGATTGTGGCGTTGAAGAAAAACTTTCACGGCAGAACAACTACGATTATATCAGCGTCAACCGATCCTTCTGCAACAAAAGGCTTTGGTCCATTGATGCCAGGCTTTGAAATAGTTGAGTACGATAATATAGCCGTTCTCGAAAAGGCATTGGCCAATCCAAATGTTTGCGGTTTATGGATAGAACCCATTCAAGGTGAGGCGGGCGTGTATGTGCCGCAAGAGGGTTACCTGAAAGCAGCAGAGCAACTTTGTCGCAAGCATAATGTGTTGCTAATGATGGATGAAATTCAAACCGGCATTGCACGCACCGGAAAGATGCTGGCTTCAGATCATGAACATGTAAAAGCTGATTTATTGATACTTGGCAAAGCACTATCAGGTGGTGTGTTACCCATTTCCTTAGTGCTGGCGAATGACGAAATCATGCTGGTGATCAAACCCGGTGAACATGGCTCCACATTTGGAGGAAATCCATTGGCAGCTGCTGTAGTGGTGGAAGCGCTTCAGGTGATCAAAGAAGAAAAGCTGGCTGAAAATTCAGAGCGACTAGGAAAAATATTCCGCGATCGTATGACAGCTTTCATGAAGAAAAATAATTTAGTCACACTTGTTCGTGGCAAAGGTTTACTAAATGCAATTGTCATTAACGATACTCCTGATAGCGAAACCGCCTGGAACATCTGTCTGAAGTTTGCCGAGAATGGCTTACTGGCAAAGCCAACCCATGGAAATATTATTCGTCTCGCACCTCCGTTGGTGATCACCGAAGAACAGGTGCACGAATGCTGTGATATTATTGAGAAAGTGATTTCTGAATTCAAGAAATAAATTTTAGTTACCAGAAATAAAAAGGCCATCCCGATGAGATGGCCTTTTTGTTTGAGATCAAATTATTCCACTAAATGACTTGAAGCTTTTTTAACTCTGCTCTTAATTGTTCTGGTGAAGAAAAATGTATACCGGGCAATCCTAATGCCCTACCTCCTTCAATATTTCTAAGGTTATCATCAATGAACAAAGCTGTTGACGGCTGGATCTGATGGCGGTCAAACAGAATCTGAAAAAATTCAGGAAATGGTTTTCTGGTTTTTTCATGACCCGAAACAACAATGCCATCAAACCAATGAAGGAAATCAAATTTTTCAAGCGCCCACGGAAACGTTTCTGCCGACCAATTGGTGAGCGCATAAATTTTATAGCGACCGCTATCTTTCAGCTCACGAAAAATATCAACCGTTCCGTGAATTGGCCCGTTCATGGTTTCCTGCCAACGGCCATACCACGCGCGAATGGCATCTTCATGTTGTGGATGCAACGCCACTAATTCTTCTGTCGCTTCTTCAAACGAGCGGCCGGCATCTTGTTTCTCGTTCCAATCGTGAGTACAAATATTCTCCAAAAACCAATCAATCTCTTCTTCGGTTTTAAAAATCTTGCGATAGAGATAACGCGGATTCCAATCTATCAGCACTGCGCCTAAGTCAAAGATGATCGTGTCAATCGGGTTGTTCATATTATTTTCTCGTCTTTAATTATTTCTTCCAAATGCCCATTTTAAAAACTGCGGCATAGCTTCCGTCCACGTTTTCAGGTTATGTTCACCGCCTTTCATTTCCAGGTATTGAATATCATGAAAGGGTCGATATCCTTTTTTGGTCAGCTCAACAATAAGATCAAGTGTGTCGTCAATAGAATCGATTACACCATTTTTATTTCGATCGCTCTGCTCGTCATGCGTGCCGGTTTGAAACCAAAACTTCATGCCTTCTTTGAATTTTCCTTTTCGAATCTGCTGGTGCATAATACGATCGCGATGATCGGCATATAGCCGGCTTTTAGCATCGCGCTTGCGCCACCAAAACGAACCGCTGAAGGCTCCTGCTTTTCCAAAGAAATCATGGCTCCACGCAATATCAAGTGCCGACAATCCCCCCAACGAAAATCCAGCGATCGCATGATCAACCGGGTCCTTCGAAATAGAATATTGATACTCCAGATAGGGCACCAACTCGGTCATGATAAATTTTGAATAGTTTTTGGCCTTCGATCCACGCTCATGAAAGTCAGGCTTGCCGGCTACACCGTATTCCTGCATCCTGTCGCCTGCATATACGCCCACCACAATCACATCCTTTATCTCTTTTGAATACGTCAACGCTTCCAGCATCGATTTGAGATGAATGGTCTCATTGTCCTGGCCATCATTTAGAATAAGCAAGGGATAATATCCGGCAGCTTTTTCATAATGAAAGGGCAAAAAAATGTCCACCGCAACATCCCGGCCCAGCAACTTTGAATGTATGTCGGTGAGTTTCTCGAGCTGATAGTGGTGTTTGATTGACAAGGACAGAAATAATTTTTGGTGTACCCTTAGTTTTAAGATTCTTTATTGCGATTTTGAACTTCGCATAAAGCCCACAAAAATAGAAGTTTAATTGAATCCATATGCCACACGAACATCATCATAAATGGTATTCTCCCAGTCTCAGTCGCGATATTGACGTGCTTGCCTTTGGTCATCAGGGTTATCCTGTTATTCTCTTCCCTACATCAAAGGGACATTACTTTGAGAACAAGGATTTTAAGCTCATCGAAAGTGTAAACTGGTATCTGGATAATGGACTCGTGAAGATTTATTGTCCCGATGGCATAGACGAAGCCAGCTGGTACAATAAAAGTATTCATCCGGCCGATCGGGTGAAGAATCACATTTGGTATGACTTAATGTTGTTACAGGAACTGGTTCCATTGGCGCAACGCGAAACCGGAGTAGGTCGTGTGGCAACAGCCGGGTGTAGCTTTGGCGGATATCATGCCACCAATTTCGCCTTCAAACATCCCGAAGTAGTGAAGTATGTCTTCAACATGGGCGCTGCGTTCGACATCAAAGACCAACTGGATGGATATTATGATGACAACGTCTACTTCAATAATCCACCGGATTTTATACCCAACTCGCAAAGTCCCTATTTCAACGATATGTTTGTTGTGCTGGGCACTGGCACACACGACATGTGCTGGGATGCCAATGTTAAGATGGCCGATGTATTGCATAATAAAGGCATCCACCACTGGTTGGATGTTCGGCAAGATGCACCACATGATTGGCCAGCCTGGAGAGAAATGTTTCCGCATTATTTATCGCTGATAAAATGAAAATGGTGAAAGTACCGCAGCTAAAAATCGATTGGACCAATCACCTCGTTGGCTTTGTAACCACACTGTTGGGAATTTTCATCGCATTTCAACTAGACGACTGGCAGGACCGAAGACATCAAAAGGAGCAGCTTGAAATTACTCTGGCCGCAATAAAAAACGAGATCGAAAACAATATAGATATCTACAAGCGCAACTCTTCCAGGCTCTCACAGTTCACAGAGTATCTTGACTTCATGAAAAGTCACACAAAGAACGGAAGTATAATTGCCAGCGAATTTGAGTTAAGTCGTATTCGATCAAAAAATCCAGACCGGCTTATTGATTTGAAATTTGTTAAAAAGTATGACGATACTTTAAATGTTTATTCAGGCGACCACATGATCATATTTGATGTTATACCAGAATTTGGCATCTCTACGGCCAATTGGGAAGCCGCCAAATCAACGGGCATATTAAGCTACATAGATCAGGCTAAGATAGCACGTCTTACGCAAATCTACAGTTGGATCAACAAAGATGTTGGATTTAACGATGCAGATTTTTTTAAAACTGTCATCTTTTCCTTGGAGGAACTTGGCAGCATTGAGAAGTTTACTTACAACTATAAAATGATTGCTAAGGTGTCTCAATTTAAGTTGACGATGATTGACGAGCACTACAAAAAAATGAATTGGGGAGTTGAATAGAAAATTCAATTAAGAGATTTCTAATTTTTATGATGCGTCTCTTCAGCATCTTCATTTGCCTGAATCTTTCCAATCTTGCTAATGGAGATGGGTCAATAAATACCAGCGAAGCCATTCACATCAATGGAATCAAACAATGGATCAGCATTAAGGGCACCAACGACAAAAATCCTGTTTTACTTTTCCTTCATGGCGGCCCGGGTAATTCAGCTATGAGCTATGCCGATAAGTTTACCGCTGAATTACAAAAGCATTTTGTGGTGGTGCAATGGGACCAACGCGAAAGCGGAAAAACGGCAACGCTAAATCCATCAGACAAGCCTCTTACTGTTTCCTTGATGGAAAATGACGCTGTTGAAATGATTCACTATCTGCGAAAGCGTTTTGGTCAGGATAAAATTTATTTGATGGGACATTCCTGGGGTGGTTTTTTAGGTTTAAAAGTGGCTGCTGATCACCCGGAATTATTGAACGGCTATTTTGCGATCAGCCCCATGGTGAACCAGATAGAAAGCGAAAAACTTTCCTTGGAATGGATGATCGCCAAAGCAAAAGAGATCAACAATCAGCAGGCTCTGACGGATCTAACCAGCGTCAAAATCCCGTTTGAAAGTCCGGAACAACTCTATTATCACCGCAGCTGGCTAGCGAAAATGATGGGCAACAAGCCGCCCACTAAAGATTTTGTTGAAGCTTGGGGCAAAAAATGGCTGGCTTTGTTTAACGAAGCTTCACGGATAAATTTTTCCATAAGCTACCCGGAATTGAAATGTCCCATCTATTTTTTCATTGGCGGCAAGGACTACCAAACTCATTTTAAACTGACAGAAGATTACCACAATACATTAAAGGCTGACAAAAAAAGGTTATTTTGGTTTACGGATTCAGGCCACAACCTGAACCTTACCGAGCCAGATAAATTGCAGGAGATTATTATCAGTGAGACATTGGTGGCGCGTGAAAAGTGAAATTCAAAATGTGTAACAAACAACCCATGAATCCCTCACCCATTTTAACTCATCACATAGCAAAGCTAAGGGTTACCCTCTCCCCAGGGAGAGGGTCATGCAAATTTTTGATGCACGGAAAGATTGGCGGGGTGAGGGAATCAATGAAGATCTTTGCTGAATGTAAATACACCAATGAAATAGTGTTCTTTAGTTTACTTTAAACTTGTATCACATGAAAAAAATCGGAATCCTTCATGGCATGGAACGCTCCTTCCCTGAAGCGTTTGTCGAACACATCAACAAAATGGGTTTGAAAGATATCAAAGCCGAGCCCGTGATGATCGACATGGTTTCGCAAGCCGAGCCAACAGACTATGCGGTCATCATCGATCGTATCTCGCAAGATGTTCCGTTCTACCGGGCCTATTTAAAAAACGCTGCTATCTCGGGCACAGCCGTTATCAACAATCCGTTTTGGTGGAGCGCTGACGAAAAATTTTTTAACAATGCCCTGGCGGTAAAACTGGGAGTGCCTGTTCCGAAAACTGTTATTCTTCCTTCGCATGAGCGCCCAACCGATACAAGTGATTCTTCTTTCAGCAACTTAAAATTTCCATTGAGTTGGGAAAAAATATTTCATCACATCGGCTGGCCAGCTTATATGAAGCCTCATGCCGGTGGCGGTTGGAAGAGTGTGTATAAGTTAAATAACCAGGACGACTTTTTTAAGTCCTACAGCGAAACCGGCCAGTTGGTAATGATGCTGCAGGAAGAAATTATTTTTGAAGACTACTTCCGTTGTTATTGCCTGGGAGGAAAATATGTACGCATCATGCAATACGAACCGCGCAATCCACATCACCTGCGCTATCAAAGCAACAATGGCCCGGCATCAGACAAACTCTTAAAAAAAGTACACGACTATGTGCTTACACTTTGCCACGCATTGGGGTATGATTTCAATACTGTAGAAATGGCAGTAAGAGATGGCATTCCCTACGCCATTGATTTTTGTAACCCCGCACCCGATGCCGATGTAAAATCAGTAGGCCAGGAAAATTTTGACTGGGTAGTGGAACATGCTTCTAAAATGGCGATTGAAAGAGCTCAAATGCAAAAGCCAGGCAAAGACAATTTAACATGGGGAACATTTGTCAGAACCTCAATTGCAACATCAGGGAGCACAGAGATCAAAACAAAACCCGTTGCAAAAGTTAAGACTGAAAAGACAAGCAAAACAAAGTCAAAGAAGTAGTACTTGCATTATGTACAACATCAAGACCTTAATGCTTTTTTGCCTTCCCGCACTGCTTTGCTGTAAACCTGATCCAATACGGATCAGCTTCTTTGAATTCGACTTCTCAATTCGATTCCGCCATAAATAACAAAAAACTTAAAAAACATTTTTTTGGTGCCTTTTTTCAAAGAAGAGCTAATTTTTTCATCATCCGTGACCCCAATCGAACTCTTTACCAAAAGAAAGTAAAAGCAATTACTCTCTACTATCTGGATGATGAGCTTTTCAAAACGAAATACACAATGGAAGAAGATATATCTAATAAGCTGATCAATAGTCTCGGCAAATTTGAATTTCATCCGCATGATTCACTGGGCAGAGCGCTTGGACAGAATAAGCAACTGATTCAAAAAAAGAATGGTGAAGCGATTTTAAACGAAAAACTTACGAACTATGAATTAAGATGGTCGTTGGTTGACATGGAAATTGTGGCCAAGACAAATAAGGCAGACGGCTTATTCGAGTATGTGGAGAGAAGAAAGGATTTTGAACAAGTGTACAAATCTGTAAAATTATCGGATTATTAAGCGCAAGTAACTTGATGGAAAAATTTACACTGGGAGTTGAAGAAGAATACATGGTCATTGACCCGCGCACACGCGAGTTGACTTCGCATGATCAAAAAATTGTAGAGATCGCAGCGCAAACATTAAAAGATCATGTGAAAGCCGAAATGCATCAGGCCGTGGTGGAAGTTGGCACCGGCATTTGCAAAGATGTAAGTGAAGCGCATGCAGAAATTCGTCAGCTGCGAAAACTGGTTTCGGAAGTAGCGGGCAGTCTCAATTTAAAAATTGGAGCTGCTGGAACTCATCCCTTTTCTCATTGGAGCACGCAATTGATAACTCCCAATCCGCGCTATGATGAAATCGTAAATGAAATGCAGGAAGCCGCGCGTTCGAACCTGATTTTTGGTTTGCACGTGCACGTGGGTATTGCCGATAAAAACATGGCCATACACATCATGAATTCTGTTCGCTATTTTCTTCCGCACGTGTATGCGCTTTCCTCCAACTCTCCTTTTTGGGAAGGACGTAACACCGGATTTAAATCCTTTCGCACGAAAGTGTTTGACAAATTTCCACGCACAGGTTTGCCCGATTTCTTCAACGACTGGGATGACTTTAAAAACTATATCAATCTGTTGATTAAAACGAACTGCATCGACAACGCCAAAAAAATCTGGTGGGATGTGCGCGTGCATCCTTTCTTTGATACGATCGAATTCCGCATCTGCGATGTGCCGATGTTAATGGAAGAAACAATGGCCATCACCGCAATCTTCCAGGCGTTGGTGGTGAAGTTGTATAAACTTCGCCTTCAAAACATGAACTTCATCATGTACAACCGGGCATTGATCAACGAAAACAAATGGAGGGCTTCGCGCTATGGCATTGACGGCAAGCTCATCGACTTCGGAAAACAAGTTGAGCTTGACACGCGGTCACTAATTATCGAGTTATTAGAATTTGTTGACGATGTAGTGGATGATTTGGGCAGCCGATCAGCCATCAATTACGTACACACTATTCTAAAAAACGGAACGGGAGCCGATCGTCAATTAAAAGCATATCAACAAACCGGAAAAATGGAAAGTGTGGTGGACTACATCACCGAGCAAACACTGGTGGGTATTTAGTTCACATTATATTTTGTTTGCCTGAATAAACATTGAAGTAGTATCTTTACTTACCCAACCACCACCTTATGAAAATAGCGATACTCGATCTCTACGAAGGCGAACCCAATGAAGGCATGCGTTGCTTTCAAGCTCTTGTAGAACAATTCAAAGCCTCGGTCTCCTTTCCTGTTTCGTATGAAGTCTTTGACGTTCGCTCAAAACTGGAAGTGCCCGATCTAAGTTTTGATACGTACATTTCTTCTGGCGGACCTGGAAGCCCCATCACCAGCCAGGGTTCCGATTGGGAACAAAAATATTTTAATCTGATGAATGGGATTATTCAACACAACCGGAATAATCCGCAGCAACGAAAACACGTTTTGCTCATCTGCCACTCCTTTCAAATATTTTGTCGCTACTACAACTACGCGAAAGTTTCTAAACGCAAGAGCACTGCATTTGGTGTGATGCCCGTTCACAAAACCAAGGAAGGCATGACCGAGCCTTTGTTCAACGGATTGGCGGAACCATTTTATGCGGTTGACTCACGTGATTATCAGATTGTAGAACCTAATGAAGGAAAAATCTGGTCGGGCGGTGGACATATCTTATGCATAGAAAAAGAACGTCCAGGCATTTTTCTGGAACGCGCGATCATGGCTATTCGGTTTGATGAGGCTATCATCGGTATGCAATTTCATGCCGAAGTGGATTCGGATGGCATGCACAAATACTTATTGCGCGATGACAAAAAGAAAATCGTAGTGGAGAAGCACGGTGAGAAAAAGTATCTACAAATGCTGGCATTTCTCAATGATCCGGAAAAAATAAAACTTACGTATAACACAATCGTTCCTAATTTTTTGAAAGCCGCTTCTCTGCCTGCTGGGCACTAGTGTATGATTCGCTCCGTTCGTCAGGCGTACAATGCTCAGTTTTCGGAGGAGAAATACCAACGATTTCTTTCTGATCTCGATCAGTCGTTTCAACACAAGATTACATTTCGGGTAGCGGAAAGTCCTTTCTTCATTGACGCATCCTTTAAGAAAAAGTTATTAAGTGCCTCCAGTGAGATCATTGACTTTATTGTGCGGGATGATTTTAAAAAAATCACCGAACGTGCCATTCCAAAAAACCTTCACGTGCCAAACGAAACAAAGCATACATTGTTCTTGGCTCTCGATTATGCCGTGGTGAAAAATGGAAAAGGTGAGCTGGAGCCGCAGTTGATTGAAATGCAGGGTTTTCCGTCTTTGTTCGGATGGCAGGATTTTTTAGCAACAAAGTATCGCCAACATTTTTCCATACCCCAAAATTTAACACCGCACTTTGGTCTTACATCCCAACAATATCAAGCGCAGCTAAAGCAAGTGCTTTTAAATGGACACCCACCCGAAAATGTTGTGCTGCTGGAAATTGATCCGCTGAAGCAAAACACAGCCATCGACTTTCTTATCACTGAAAAGATAACAGGGGTTGCTCCGCTTCACATTGGCGATGTGATTCTGGAGGGGCGAAAATTATATTATAAAAAGGAAGGTCGAAAAATTCCCATCCTGCGAATCTACAATCGCGTGATCTTTGACGAATTGGTAAAACAAACAAATTCATCTTTTCAATTTAATCTTACCCAAGAAGTGGATGTTGAATGGGCCGGTCATCCCAACTGGTTTTTTCGCATCAGCAAATACACCATGCCTTTTATCAAGAGCGCATTCATTCCGGAATGTAAGTTCCTTTCGCAATACAAAACATTTCCTTCTGATCTGGAAAATTATGTATTAAAGCCGTTGTTCTCTTTTTCAGGAAGTGGTGTCATTTTTAATTTAACGCAAAAAGATATCGATGCTATTCCTGCAGAAGAGCGGGAAAACTATTTACTACAACGGAAAGTAGAATATGAGCCGGTCATTCAATCACCGGATGGAATGGTGAAAGCAGAGATACGCATTCTGTTTTTATGGGAAGACGAAGCGCCACGACCCGTTCCTATCATCAATCTCGCGCGCTTAAGCCGCGGTGAAATGATTGGTGTTAAGTACAACAAAGACAAAACCTGGGTGGGCGGCTCCGTTTGTTTCTTTCAGGAATAAGCCTATGTCCAGTCATCATGTTGTAAAAGAAGACCAGGAGCCAGCGCTCTTTATCATTAACCCCAATGCAATTACTTTTGAGAAAATACAAGAGCTTCTGGAGTGGAGTCCACTTGTAATTGTGTCGCATGATGCTTGTGAAGCAGTCTTGAGCTGGGGAATTAAAATTGATGCTGTGTTAGTTCCCGAGAAAATGGTGGAGACTTTTCAAATCACTTTTGAGCAGGATTCCGTCAGCATCATTCGTTACCATAAAAATGAAACACAATTATCAGTCGTCTGCCGATTGCTTCAAAGTCGGAAGCAAAGCAATCTGAATGTAATAGTAACTGAAGTAGCGACTCATTTTTCAATAGCTAAAGATTTATCCAAAGAAATTAATCTTGTCTTATTAAACGAGAAAACGCGATGGCATTATGTATCGAATGGCATGTGGTCGAAATGGCTGCCGCCACAAACTTCGATCACCATCTTTCATCAGGATAAATTGGAAACGATAACCACTGTACAAGCCGGCATTTTCAAACTGGAAAAATCGCAACCTTTTTGGTTGGGTGAAGAGTTCTGAAACTGACTACTCGTAATAGTAACCAAATATGATTCCCATCTCATCTTCGCTTGTCAGTCCAAACTTAACAGCCTTATCTTTTGTGTTGTTGTAAGTGATTTCAGAAATAAGACCTTCGCCAGCATTCAACTCAATAGGCGGATTGAATGTTACCAGCGTAGGATGGTGCCAATCGGTGTTGGTATAAACCACTTCACCATCGCGCGTTCCTCCCTTTATTTTTATCACAAATTTTTCGCCCAACTGATGCGTGTGTGATGTCAATGAGATAACTGATATTTTTTTATCGAATAAAAATGATTTTGTGAGCGTAGTTCTTTGATTAGCCGGAAGATTTAGATTCTGATTCGATAAGTTCAATGTCTTGGCCACTTTCGTGACGTTGGCCGGTTCGACTGTATGCAAGTTCACATACACTTCTCCCGGAATTTCAGTTGCTTGCTTATTTACATAATGCGAGTTGAAGTCCGCAGCAGCGCCCGCTGGAAATGAAATGGCCACTCCTTCAGGAAAGCTGTAGTCCAAATAAGGTGTTTGAGTCCCCATCACAAAAACATGATACGCCATGGGGATCATGTTTCCCACATTCACTGATCCATCGGGGTTGCGAATGTCGCGTACAAAATCAAAGGCAGGCACAAACAGATCAGGAATATTATCTTGAAAATCATACATAATAAAATGATGACTGTTTTGCCGCATTTTAATTTCAAAGCGGTTCACAAAAATCTCTTCCGAATTCCCCAGCTTTTTATACACAAAAAATTCGCGTTCAAAATTCGGAGCCACTTTAAACGGAGGAATAACGATCTGCAATCCCTTTCCAGTTGCAGGAGCTGCTAACGGTTCAAAGTCCTCCGCTTGCGGGGTTGTGTCATCCAACAATTTTACATCTGCTACACTACCCGTCTGAGGCGCACCAGCATCAATCCAGGCAGCGATGAACTCAACCTGACCTTCCGACAATGGTGGTAATCCGAGCGGCATCGGATTACCATAGTCATGAGCATGATGATCGGCTGTGTGAAGTTTATGAAGCAATAAACTTTCATCAGAATGAGAAGGCTTCACGCGAAGTAAATTGTCGGCCAGCGCATTTGCGTTAGCGGGCGAAATGTTGACGAGATTTTCATACGCCAGATTTTTAGCCAACACCAGGTGGTGCTGAATAAAAGTATTGTCAGCTTCTGAAGCGTGACAGCCGGAAATTGCGCAACTGGGTGTAAATATTTTGGATTGGATCAATCCAAACGTGGAATTGTCCTCCACTTCGTTGTGGCGATCGCAAGAATAAAAGACCACCGCTATCGCAACAACAAAAAGTAAAATGAAATGATAACCAATCTTTGCCTTCATCACCTTAAGTCAAATGTGACGCCACTACCACGCGGTCTTTATTGTTAATGTCCTTCAAGATAGACAATTCGCGGTATCCAAATTGTTTAAAAACGTCCAGCGTTTCCTTTCCAAATCGCTCGTTGATCTCCACAAAAATTTTTCCACCATTTTTTAGATTCCTTTTCCCATTCGCAGCGATTGCTTTATAAAACAGCAGCGGGTCTTCGTCAGGAACAAACAAGGCCAGGTGAGGCTCATGATCCAAAACGTTTGGCTTCATGCTTTTCATTTCCTCATGTGCGATGTAAGGCGGATTACTGACAATCACATCGAATTGGTGATCTGACAGTTCCATTGAAAGCACATTTTGTTTTTGAAAATTAATGTTTGCTTTCAAATCCCGAGCATTCTGACGAGCAATCGTCAAGGCTGCATCGCTGATATCAATTGCTGATACAGAGGAATCCGCGATCTCCAAATTCAACGTAATGGCAATACACCCACTGCCCGTTCCGATGTCGAGAATAGCGGGGGAAATAATTCTTTCACGGATCACCGATGTAATCAACTGTTCAGTCTCTGGCCGCGGAATGAGAACACTGGCATCTACTTTAAATGACCTCACGTAAAAATCGGCCTTCCCCACAATGTATTGAATGGGTTCATGACCGTTAATTCGTTGAATAATAGCGTTCAAATTATTCCAATCGACATTCTCCACCGTTTTACCGGTCATGATGTCGATTTTGGTCAATCCAAACTTTTCTTCCAGCAAAAGATACACGATGCTGTTAATTTCATCGCGTCTGTCATCTAATCTCACCTGGCGAATGAGTTCATTGAAAAGTTCTTTGGAATTAGTCATGACGAAATTGATCTTTGCAAGGTAAGAAATTGATCATGACTTCAGCCGAACAATTCATGCAACGCGCATTGGAACTTGCCAAACTTGGAGCAGGGCACGTGAGTCCAAATCCATTGGTTGGCTGTGTGATTGTGCACGATGGAAAAATCATCGGAGAAGGATGGCATCAGAAATATGGCGAAGCACATGCCGAGGTGAACGCTATCCAGTCTGTGAAAGATAAAAGTTTGCTCAAGGAAAGCACAGCGCTCGTCACGCTGGAACCCTGTTCGCATTTCGGAAAAACTCCACCTTGTGCAGATCTGCTCATTCAGCATTCATTAAAAAAAGTAGTGATTGCCAATAAGGACCCTAATCCTTTGGTAGCTGGAAATGGAATAAAGAAACTCAGAGAAGCTGGAATAGAGGTGGAAGTTGGCTTGTTGGAAAAGCATGGCCGGGAGTTGAACAAACGCTTTTTCAATTTTATTGAAAACAAACGGCCTTTTATCATTTTAAAATGGGCGCAGACTGAAGATGGCTTCATGGCGCACAGCAATTATGAATCGCGTTGGATCAGCAATGAATTTTCGCGACAACTCGTTCACAAATGGCGTAGTGAAGAAGATGCTGTACTGGTGGGAACCAAAACCGCTGCGCACGATAATCCAACTCTTTCCGTTCGCGATTGGTCAGGACGAAATCCCATACGAATTGTTATTGATCGTTTTTTGCGTCTTCCCTCTACGCTTAACCTTTTTGATAAAAAGCAAAAAACGATTTGTTACAATGTTCTAAAACACGAAGAACATACGAATTTACTTTTGCAACGCCTGGATGAAGATAATTTTGTAACTCAACTAATTCACGATCTGTATAAAAAAAATATCCAATCCGTTATTGTAGAGGGCGGAGCTCAAACACTGAAATTATTTATAGACGCCAACTTATGGGATGAGGCCAGAGTTTTTACTTCTTCACGTTCATTTGCGGAAGGAATAGCCGCACCGAAAATATCCGGCCATCTATCATCACAAGAATCCATCGCTGGAGATCTGCTCAAGATCTATAAGCCTAAAACGATGTCTTAAACTTTCAGAAGGATTAAAACCTGATAAGGAGCCGAGCTCCTGTTCCGGCAAAATAGAATTCAGGTTTGATTCGGAAGGAGACTGGCTTTCCATTGTAGATGTCCAACGCATTCAACGCACGCGCTTTAAAAATTCTGTTGAATGGAATGGATACGAGTATAAGTGCTGCACCGCCAGCTGCCAACTTCCACTCCGGCTCCCCACCAATCAACGCGGTGCCAAGTGGAATTAAGACTAAGGTCCCACCTGTAAAACCGAAAACTGACGACAGGTTGTCATTTGCTTTTGCCTTTTTAAATTCAGCATACGCTAAAGGTTTCTCGTGAAGAAGCATCATCACTTGCCGGGTGCTGAGTGCCGTGGAATCTTTTTCATAACGCACACCGCCAAAAGTCTTATACATGGTGAGTTCTTGTGTGAACGCTAAGTTTGTAACAAGAAGAAAAATTCCCGATAAGAAAAGGCTTTTCATAAGAGATACAATTGGAGCTCAAAATTAAAAAAAGAAGTCAGGCTTTCGCCTGACCTGAAGAACTATTCGTGGTGCATTTCTTTTTTTTTCTTTCCCACTAACTAAGCCTCTTTCCAACCTCTTCCCAATTAACAACGCTCCACCAGTTTGCCACATACTCGTTTCTCTTATTCTGATACTTCAGATAGTAGGCATGTTCCCACACATCAAGCGCCAGCAAAGGTGTTCCTTTGAGATCGCTGCTATCCATTAATGGATTATCTTGATTGGGAGTTGATCCGATTTTTAGTTTGCCTCCATCGTTCACCAGCCACGCCCAACCCGATCCAAAGCGCGTCATGGCCGCTTGCGTGAATTGCTCCTTAAATTTATCAAACGATCCAAACGCTCCGTTGATGGCATCGCCTACTTTACCAGCTGGGGCAACACTTCCCGGCTTCATCACTTGCCAGAAAAAGTTATGATTCCAAACGCCTCCCCCATTATTACGCGCTTTGGCAGAAAGCTTGGATGCATTCGAAAAGAATTCACCTTCTGTTGCAAATGAGATGTTTTCAGCTGCAATCGCATCGTTCACATTTTTAACATACGCTGCATGATGCTTACTGTAGTGTATCTCCATCGTCTGTGCATCAATGCTGGGCTCTAAGGCCGCATACGCATACGGTAATGCAATTTGAGGAAATTGCAAGCCAGCAAGTCCACTGATTCCATGGGCTTCCGATTCTGTTGACTTTAAAATGAGTGGAGTTCCCACCGCTGTTATAGCCGACACTTTCAAAGCATCCACCACAAATTTTCTACGGCTAATGTTTTTCATATTTTTTTAGTTTGATGAATTTAGTTGGTAACCAGAAAAATCGTGCCCGAAGCATACGATCAGTAAATTTACCCAAAATTATTTAGCTTGCATAGATCAAAAAGTACTGAGCCATGGCCGATAAACTCTATGATGAAATTCCCTCACTAGACCTTGCCGACTTTACCAGTGGTGACCCTGTTCGCAAAAACAAATTCGTGCAAAATCTGGGTGAAGCATACCATAACATAGGCTTTGTGGCGATACGCAATCATTATCTTACGGATCAACTTTCAGAAGAACTCTACGCTTCCATAAAAAAATTCTTTGCGTTGCCGGATGCCGTCAAACAGAAATATGAAATACCGGGTCTGGCTGGTCAGCGTGGCTACATCGGAAAAGGAAAAGAGCATGCAAAAGGTCGTAACACAGGCGACTTAAAAGAATTTTATCACGTGGGGCAAGAGGTGGCAGATAACGATCCCATCAAAAAAGAATATCCAGACAATGTATGGCCAACTGAATTGCCAGAGTTTGAAACCATTTCGTTAGAGGTATATCGCAGGTTGGAACAAACCGGGGTGCAAATGTTAAAGGCCATTGCCCTTTATCTTGATCTTCCTGAAAATTATTTTGATGCAAAAGTAAAGCACGGCAATAGCATCTTGCGGCCCATTCACTATTTCCCAATCGAAAATCCGGATTCGGTGCCTGCCGATGCAGTGCGTGCAGCCGAACATGGCGATATCAATCTGATTACATTATTGATGGGCGCCAGTGCCGATGGCCTTCAGGTATTGCGAAGAGATGGAAAATGGATTCCGATTACGGCCCTGCCCAATCAACTGGTTGTAAATGTTGGCGACATGCTGGAACGGTTGACAAATAAGAAACTGAAATCGACCATTCATCGCGTGGTCAATCCTCCGCGACATTTGATGAATCATCCGCGTTATTCGATACCATTCTTTATGCATCCCAGATCGGAAATGAGTCTTGCTGCTCTGCCCAATTGTGTGGATGCACAACATCCAAAACTCTGGGACGACATAACCGCTGGTGAGTTTCTCAATCAACGATTGAAAGAAATCGGACTTAAAAAATAAATCTGAAGCCTTGGTGAAGCGCATCCGATACTACATTTTTTTGAAGGATGTTCTGAAATTGTCGGTTAGCTGCTTTGGCGGACCACAAGCGCATATTGCTCATTTTCAAAAACTGCTTGTGACCGAGCGACAATACTTAACTGAAAATGATCTCAATGAACTAAATGCGATTTGTCAGGTTCTGCCAGGACCAACCTCCACGCAAACACTTACTGCCATTGGCTATCGATTAGGTGGCGCCAAACTCGCTTATCTAACACTCTTAATTTGGGTATTGCCTGCCGTGATCATCATGACGGTGGCGGGCCTGTTAATAACAAGCTTTGAAAAGAAACAAATCTCCCTCGACTTCACGCGTTTCATTCAACCAATGGCGGTTGGCTTTGTGAGTTATGCCGCGTATAGCATCAGTGTGAAAACCGTGAAGACAAAGCTTGGAATTGTTTTGATGGTAATTGCAGGCGTGGCTTCTTACTTCATAAAAACTCCGTTCGTCTTTCCCATTACACTTTTAGTTGCCGGTGTCGTTACGTCATTCAATTATAAAGCGCATCCAAGGGAAGAGAAAAAAAAGTTTGACATTTCGTGGGCTAACTTTTTCTTGTGGGCAGGCGTGTTAATTTTTGCTGCGGTGCTTGGCGGTATTACAAAGGCTTTGCCGATTCGACTGTTTGAAAATTTTTATCGAAATGGAAGTTTGATTTTTGGAGGTGGTCAGGTGCTCACTCCACTTCTCTATACAGAGTTCGTTCAATATGCTCCCAAACAATATCTCACCTCACAGGAATTTCTGTCGGGCTATGCACTGGCTCAGTCTGTTCCTGGTCCGGTATTCTCCTTTAGCTCCTACATAGGCGCACTTGCCATGCGTGATTACGGAATAACTGGAAAAATAATCGGAGCTATCATGTCGGCTGCGGGGATATTTTTGCCGGGCACCTTCCTTATATTTTTTATGATACGTGTTTGGGAAAGTTTAAAGAAGTACCGGCCTATCCGTGCTTCACTAGAGGGAATCTTTGCAGCCAATGCCGGACTAGTAGCAGCAGCGGCCATCATTCTCTTTCAACCATTGGAAAATTCCCTTACGAATTTCGGTTTCACGATCGGCACCTTCTGTCTCCTCTCTTTTTCAAAAATGCCGTCCTGGTCGATTATATTGGTCGGACTACTTCTAGGATTTTTACTCCAATAAAAAACCCCACTTGCGGTGGGGTCTCTTAAATATCTGATGACTTAGATTAGCCTAACTTGAAGGTAATTGGAAGCACCATTCTTTGCTTCACAGCTTTTCCTCTTTGCTTACCTGGTGTCCAGGATGGAGCAGCCTGCACAACGCGAACAGCTTCTTCATCGCAACCTGCGCCAATGCCTTTCACAGCCCTTACTTCTGATATAGAACCGTCTTTACCGATTACAAACTCTACGAAAACTTTTCCTTCGATACCCATTCTTCGAGCCTGAGCAGGGTATTTCATTTTATCACCGATGTATTTGTAAAAAGCTGGCATTCCACCTTTAGGTGAAGCAGGTTCTTCAACAATTGTGAAAATCTCTTCAACTTCTTCCTTAGGTTCTTCAGCCACGACAACCACTTCTTGTACCTTGGTTTCCTCTGAAGCTTCTACGTCAAATTTCACATCGATTTCTTCCTCGATTTTTTCTTCATCAGGAACCTCGATAATTACCGGAGCCTGAATTTGTGGAGGTGGTGGTGGTGGAACATCAGTGGGGGGAACTTCCAGAATCTCCTCAAACGTGTTGGTGTTTTTGCCAACCAACTCCGCGAGGGTCTCATCGTATTGTTTATTTTCAAAGGCCATCACCACCAAAACCATGGTGATGAGGAGGCCAATGCTAAAGAAAAAACTGGATTTTTTCTCCAAATCAGCTTTTTCGCTCTTTTTCGCTTCCATAATACTCAGTTTAGGATTTCAAATATAGGGATAGAATCCAATTTTGACCAAGGAGTCACATAATTTACCAACATTTTTTAGGAGAATTTACCCCAACTACGAAGGCGGCTGTTGCTATTTTCTGCTTCCGTAAAAGAGCGTAAAATAAATAATCGGATACACCGCTTTGTTTGTCGCGGTAGGCATGAGTATGACTTTCTTCATGTAAGCATCCAGTAAGAAGCCGACTTCAAAGCCAGTCACTTGTTGCTTCTGGGTGCCCAATTCAAAATTCAGTGCTGCTTTAAAGTTTGCACCCATCTGAATTTTGGAATCGCCAATACCTTCAAAAAGATTTCCTGTGCCCAGGATATTGTTAAAAGAATGATCGCGGTTGTTCGGATCGTATTGTTCGTGTTTCGTAGAAAAGAGACTGGCATCAACTGATCGTTCGATGTAGTAAGGCGCTACTATTCCAAACGAAGGGCCAACAGCGGTGACTGCCTTCACTTCAACACCTTGCTGAGAGGCCTTTTTAAATAGAATAAAATCGCGGCCGTATTGAAATCGGAAGGCGTAGAGGTAATTACTTTTTCCGTAAATAAAATAGTTACCCGTGGAATGCGAACTCCTTCTCACTTCCTGAGGATGCTTCACGTTCATAATCTCCAGGCCAAAGCTTTCAAGCATCCAATCATTTAATTTTCTGGCCTTCTTGAAGGTAAATCCACCGATCAATCCGCCAGAAGAATTTTTATTAATGCCCCAGGTAAACTCTGAGTTGTATTCGTAGCTATCCGAAGCCTGCCCGAAAAGAGGAAACACGAGCCCAAGTCCGAAAAAGACCGCTAAAGATATTTTGATCGCAAACTTCATTTCCCCGGAAATCTTTACGCTAAATTTAAATCAAAAATCTGTTCCGTCACTCTAATCCTGAAATAACAATTCAAAATCGCACTTATCACCTCAATCGCGGTAGCAAACGCGCTGCAAAAGCTTAATAAATAACGTTTTAATAAACTCAAAGTTCAACTCATATGGCCTCAATGTCTGCTTCCTACCTGGGAGGTTTAAGAACACAATCCACTCACCTTAAATCAGGTAACACAATCATATCCGATGCTCCGCCCGATAACAACGGAAGAGGCGAAGCTTTTAGCCCAACCGATTTGGTATGCGCGGCCCTCAGCAGTTGCATGATGACCCTCATGGGAATATTGGCAGAGCGGGAGAAAATTGATTTAACAGGTCTAACATCTGACATTGTTAAAATTATGGCGTCTAATCCCAGAAAGATTGCCGAAATCCAAATCACCTTCACCCATCCAAACCTCATTGCCACAGACGAACAAAAAGAAAAATTGAGACGAGCCGCGTTGACGTGCCCCGTTGCACTTAGCCTTTCGGAGGCATTAAAACAAACGGTGACGTTTAATTTCTAAAGTTGCGGTCTTACTTCAGAACCTCAGCCTTGATTTGTTGGTAGTCAATGTCAAAATGAGATCGGTCATAAATTGACTGGCCATTCCTGATTAGCACAATTTGTGGTGATTCATGTTGCACTGAAAAAATATCCGCAACTCCATTGGAGAGTTTTCGGTAGGAAAGCAAGTCGAGAAAATAAGGCTTCACTTCCTTCATTTCGTTTTCCTCCCAGTTTCGTTCTAATCGAGATAAAGCGGTGCGACTAATGGAACAACTCGTGCTGTGCTTAAAAATAAGTATGGGCCGCTGATGAGATTCCTTCTTTAATGTTTCCAGTTGACTATCGTCCGTCAATTCATTCCAGTTCATTCAGTCGCATTCAAATTAATTATACCACATCCCTTGCTCTCCTTTATCATAACGAGGCTTTCTGATTTTCTCTTTCAGATTATCTGGCTGCGTGTCGTTCTTCTTGAAGAGTTTTGACCAGATCAACTTCACGTTCATCAAAAAAGTTCGTTCTTCTTTTACGTTGTCACGGAAGCCGTGAGCAAATTTTGCGTCTGGATGAAGACGTTTGTCATTATACTTATGCATTTTAATGTTTCCCTGATAATCGCCAAGTCGTGCGATGGCTTTGCCGGGATAATACACTTTCAATGCTTCATCAGCACTGTTGGGATTATGCCGATACTCTTTAATCACTTTTGTTCTGCCGGAGAATTCACCGGCTCGTTTTGCGCCTTGACTTGGTGCGCGACCATCGATCGCCAAATCAGAACTGTTTGGATTATGCTTGTAGTTCCAATACACTTTTACACCACGCGCATACTCGGCTGCTTTTACAGAAGATTTTTTTGGTGCGATACCTGGCAGCGCATCCTCATGTGCATTTGGTTTCTCCTTGTAAGCACGTTCCTTAACTTTCACCTGCAAACCTGCTACTTTGTAAGTTGTTTCATCGGGTCTAAGCTTTTTAATGGATTCTTTTGAAGCATTTGGATTTTGTACATAACCTCGTTTGAATAAACTTCCTTCCTTCTTCTTGCCTTGAAACTTTGAGCCCTTAATTGTGCCGCTACCGGCCGTATTCACATCAATGGGCTGCTCATCGTTATTCCAAAGTTTGCCACTCACACTTCCTCCTCCTTTCAGAGGCTTACCTGTTTTGATATTACCCTGAAATTTCGAGGCTTTAATGGTGCCACTTCCTGCTGTGTTCACGTCAATGGGTTGCTCATCATTATTCCAGAGTCTACCACTCACACTTCCACCGCCCTTCAATGGCTTGCCGGTTTTAATATTGCCTTGAAACTTTGAGGCACGAATGGTACCCGACCCGGCACGATTGACATCAATCGCTTGCCCGTTATTGTTCCAAACTTTGCCACTGATACTGCCCCCACCTTTTTTTGGTCTATCGCCTTTAATGTTGCCTTGGAACTTTGACGCACGGATAGTGCCCGAGCCTGCGCGGTTTACATCGATGGCTTGCCCGTTGTTGTTCCAAAGCCGACCGCTGATACTACCGCCTCCTTTCGCGGGTCTTGCTCCTTTAATATTGCCTTGAAACTTAGATGCACGAATAGTACCCGACCCCGCTCTGTTTACATCGATAGGTTCTCCATTATTATTCCATCGCTTGCGGCTCACACTTCCTCCTCCTTTAGCCGGTCGTCTCGCTTTTATGTTGCCCGAGAAATCTGCGCCCTGAGCACTAAATCCGGGAGTCAGTTCACCTTTCCTAAAGTTGCCCTGGAACTTTGAAGCACGGATGGTACCTGAACCAGCGCGGTTTACGTCAATGGGTTCACCGTTATTATTCCAGCGTTTGCCACTGATACTTCCACCACCTTTAGCAGGTCTTCTTGTTTTAATGTTCCCTGAAAAATCAGCGCCCTGAGGACTGAAGCCTGGCGTGAGTTCCCCCTTTCTAAAATTGCCCTGAAACCGCGATGCTCTGATTGTTCCAGAACCTGCCCGATTTACATCTATTGGCTCACCATTGTTGTTCCATCGCTTGCCACTGACACTGCCACCTCCTGATGTGCCCCTTCGTCCTTTGAGTTTCCCTAAATATTTTCCAACGGCCGATCCACCAATGCCAGGTGTTCGCGCAGGTAGACTATTTGTTTCGACTTTTCCGCGTTTAGATTTTCTGCCAAACACGCCATTGCCACGCACAGGTTGCCCCACCTGTCCACTAGTAGAGATCGATAATTTTCGTGGGTAGAAAAATTTTCCCGCTGCTTCCTGAGTTTTAGGCTTTGTCCTTCTGATGGCCTTTCCGGATATATCGCCTGTCCAGGCACGTTGCCCTTTTATTGTTGAAAAAATTCCACCGGTTTGCTTGCTTGCGCGATCGCCACCTGGTTTTCGTCCGAAGCCCCTGAGGGTATCGCGCCCTACAATCCCTGAAGGCATCGAGCGAAAATTCTTGCTGCGCAAAGGTGCTCCTGTGATGTCAGTAGTTACAGCCTTTCCGCTCTTTGAAAATTTTCCCCAATACACATTTCTTTTGCCACGACTTAAAAAAGATTGTGACGCTGAATTGGGAACAACTTTCTTTTTTCTACTCGACCATGGGCTCGAAGAAAAGGGAAGGCTACGCGGAGAGCCGCCTAATCGTATTCGATCAGAGGTGCGAGGCTTGCGCGATGGATGATTGCCGAATGCACCAAATTGTTTGTAGGTGTTTTTTATCTGACCAGAACGCGAAGGTGTACCAACAGAACCTCCTTTTATATTTCCCTTCCATGCACGTTGTGTATTTTGCGGAGTTCGTCTGATCGGATACTCACCTGATGCCGTTCTTGTGTAGACTTTTACTTTATCTTTTCTGGGCTTCTTAGCATTGTTGTTAACATATGGCCCGCGTTGAGGATAAACATTGTCACGAGCAACTCCTGATTTCGAGGGCTTAATTCTTCGAATAGGTTTTCCGGCTATATCTCCCGTCCATGCCTGATGGCGTTGCTCGCGCGGAGGCTGACTAAATATTCTTCCTCTCGGCTTTGCAGCACGATCTGCTCCGTTTGTCTTCTTTCTTCCCTGGTAAGGATTTGGTTGCGGCAATCCAACATTGGCACGATTGGCAGAGGACTTATCTTTTGTGCGCAGGCGTCTGCCGGCAACATCCTTTGTCTTCGCTTTTTTATTTCCTCTTTGGGCCCGGGCTTTTCCTTTCGATTCGCGCACTTGACGCTGATTAGAAACCGGCTTATCACCTTTTGTATTTTGTGCAAAAGCTGAAATGCCAAACAGAAAGAATAACCAGAAGATGCAAACGATCTTCATCGAATAACTTGCTTGGCGGGCGCTATAATAACTTTGAACCTTCAAAAAATGAAAAAGAAACAGGCTAAGATAACGAAAAACTCTTTATAGCTGCTTTGGCCTGCCTTTGAAAGAAAACGAAGCAAGAAGAAATTTCTTTCATCAGAATTTTAATAACGCTTCGATCTTTCCTTTCAATCTACCTTTCGGTAAAAAATTATTTTCCAGAGTTGGTGCAAATGGAATAGCCGTATCTAAACTTGCTACCCGCATCACAGGTGCATCCAGATCGGCAAAACAGTTTTCACTTATCCATGCGGCAATCTCCGCTCCTATTCCTCCTGTCAACGTATCTTCATGAAGCACCAAGACTCTGCTGGTCTTTTTCACGGTAGTTTCCACTGCTGCTTTATCCCATGGCAGTAACGTTCTCAGATCTAAAATATCGGCACTTACGTGAGGCATTGTTGCCAGTATTTCTTTCGCCCAGTGCACACCCATGCCATAGGTAATGATGGAGAGATCATTTCCTTCGCTCACTAATTTTGCTTTCCCGATTTCAATGGTGTAGTAATCATCTGGTATCACGTCTTTCACAGACCGGTACAACACTTTATGTTCAAAATATAGATATGGATTCGGGTCTTCCAGCGCAGCGCACAACAATCCTTTCGCATCATAAGGATTAGATGGATAGACAATCTTTAAACCCGGTGTATGAAAAAACCAGGCTTCGTTGCTTTGACTATGGAATGGACCTGCCGCAGTGCCGGCACCCGTTGGCATACGCACGACTACATCGGCTGGCTGGCCCCAACGCCAATGCGCTTTCGCAAGGTTGTTGATGATTTGATTAAATCCTTCGGTAACAAAATCGGCAAACTGCATCTCCACCATCGCCTTCATGCCTTTGATGGAAAGTCCTAACCCTGTTCCCAAAATAGCGGCTTCGCACAAAGGAGTATTGCGCACACGACTCTTTCCAAATTTATCAACGAACCCTTCGGTGATTTTGAATACACCTCCATAGTCGGCAATATCCTGACCCATCAACACGAGTTGCGGATATTTCTCCATGCTTTGACGAAGTCCATCGCTGATTGCATCGATAAAACGTTTTTCGGTTTCTTTATCCGAAGAAGGAGTGATTATCTTTTGTTCAAACGGAGCGTAAACATCGTCCAACTCTTTTTGCGTGTCAGCCACCGGATGCGTTTCCGCGAAAGCGGTTTCCAGCCCTTCTTCAATTTCCTTTTTTATTTTCTTTCGAAGAGCGTCAATGCTTTTTTGGTCCAGCACCTTTTCCTTTACCAAAAACTTTTCAAAATTTTCGAGAGGATCTTTTTTGGCCCACTCGTCCATTAATTTCTTCGGAACATATTTCGTTCCCGAAGCTTCTTCGTGACCGCGCATACGAAACGTTATGCACTCTAATAAAATTGGTCGTGGGTTCTTTCGAAGACTTTCTGCCAGAGAGGTTACAGTGGAATAGACATCCAAAATATTATTGCCATCTACCTGCACTCCTTCAATTCCATAGCCGATGGCTTTATCAATAAACTGTTTGCACCGAAACTGTTCGCTGCTTGGAGTTGACAATCCGTAGCCGTTGTTTTCTATCACAAAGATGACAGGCAAATCCCAAACAGCAGCAACATTCAACGCCTCGTGAAAATCACCCTGACTGGTGCCACCATCGCCATTAAACACTGCGGTAACTTTCTTCTCATTTTTAAGTTTGGATGCCAGCGCAATTCCATCGGCCACACCATTTTGCGGGCCGAGGTGAGAAATCATACCCACGATGTGATGTTCATTGGTGCCAAAGTGAAAAGAACGATCGCGACCTTTGGTATAGCCCATCAACGTGCCTTGCCATTGCGCAAAAAGCCGATCGAAGGGAAGCTTGCGCCCCGTGAAGACGCCCAGGTTGCGGTGCATCGGCAAGATGTAATCATCCGCTTCGAGCGCCTGAGTGAGCCCAACCGAGATGGCTTCCTGGCCGATACCACTAAACCATTTGCTGATTTTGTTTTGACGCAACAGAATGAGCATCTTCTCTTCAATCATCCGCGGGCGCAAAAGACTCTCGTACAGATGCAGAAGCGTTTCGTCAGAATATTTTTTTCGGTTGAAATTCATAGGGATAAAACTGGGGCGAAGATAGTGGATTTTTAATGTGCCGTTTGTAGTGTTAAAATCTAAAAATGGTATATTTATCCACCTCAACAACCAACACCTTTTATGAATTTTTCAGACATACTTAACCTGTTCAACCAAGGAAAGGGCACCGCCCGCAGCCACATGAAAAACCTGATTGAAATGGCTGCCGTGGATGGCAACTTCGAAGACATTGAATACGAATTGCTCAAAACGATCGCCAAGCGAAATAGCATTTCGGAAAGTCAGCTGAAAGAGATTCGGAAAAATCCTGAAGGTATTAAGTTTGAAATCCCGACCGACAAAAAAGTAAAGTTTCACCAGCTCTACGATCTCGTGCACATGATGAGTGTAGACAATGCCATTCATGAAGAAGAAACAAAGTTGTGCGTATTGTTCGCCATTAAGTTTGGCTATCCGCGAATCAATGTAAAGGAGTTAATCGATACCATCCGTCTTAACATTCAGCATGGTCAAAATTATGAGGAAACGATGAAGCGAGTGGCAATGCTAATCGGATAGGCCCGATCGTTTAGAACTCCAGTAGAACTTGTCCTTTTTCTACGCTGTCGCCTTTTTTGACTTTCACATTCTTAACGGTGCCCTGACCTGTTGACTTGATGATGTTTTCCATCTTCATGGCTTCTAACACCAGCAGCGGATCACCAGGGTTTACTGTATCGCCAGCTTTTACTTTCAAGTCAATAATGAGGCCCGGCATAGGAGCTTTTACATGGTTGATCTTTCCGGATGCCACGCTATTCATTCCCATTTTTTCCAGCAGCAAATCAAACTTGTCTTTCAAGTCAACGGTATATTTCTTGCCATTGATTTTGAAGGTGAAGCTCTTAGCCACTTTATCGGCAGAGACTATTTCTGCGCGATAGCTTTTGTTGTTGTATAGTATGTGAAAGTAGCCATCGTCAATTTTTACTTTATCCCATTGAAAGTCTTTTCCATTAACAGAATATCCGTTCTCGTTTGGAATAACCTCAAAACTTTTATCGTTTACTTTCGCCTGCACCATGATTCAAATGTAAATGTTTGAAGCTAAGTTTTCAGAATTTCAGCCGATAGAATTTATCATTTGCTGCGACTGCAAAATCTATTTCAGATTCAATTCAATTTCTTTTCTACATTTGCAAAGTCGAAAGACAAAAGGGGTGCCTAAAAAACAAGGGCTGAGATTATACCCATAGAACCTGATGCCGGTAATGCGGACGAAGGGAGGTAGCAATTAAACGTAAGCAGGATCATTCCCCGATGCGCCTGCGGGTTTAAACAACTTAACAATCATGTTAAAATTAATGATGGCGGCTATTGGCTGCTCGCTTTCGCTGAATGCGTTAGCACAGTTTAGCATTGGCGGTACCGTGCGCGATGCCAAAACCAAAGAACTCTTAACGGGTGCAACAGTTCAACTTGAAAATCAAAAACGTTATGCAGTAACCGATGAACAAGGGCGATTTGAGTTAAAGTCCATTCCAGGTGGTGCGCAAGACGTGTTGATTAAATTTCTGGGCTATCAGGATTTGCATCAACAGGTGAACGTAACTGGCAATACACAAATTGAAATTGCGCTTGAAGAAAGTACGCAACTGACCGATGAAGTGGTGGTGTCGGCTACACGGGTTTCAGAAAAAAGTCCGACCACGTTTTCTAATCTGAATCGCATCGTTATTCAAAAACAAAATTTCGGGCAAGACCTTCCGTTCATCTTGAACTGGTCTCCCTCTGTTGTTACCACGTCTGATGCCGGAGCAGGTGTCGGTTACACCGGCATGAGAATCCGCGGAAGCGATGCCACGCGAATCAACGTAACCATCAATGGTATTCCGTTGAACGACAGCGAAAGTCAGGGTGTGTATTGGGTGGATGTACCGGATATTGCCACCTCTACTCAAAGTATTCAGATTCAACGGGGTGTTGGCACCTCCACCAACGGAGCGGGAGCATTTGGCGCTTCGATTAATCTGCAAACCAATACGCGCAACGATAAACCGTATGCCGATGTCATTAACTCGTACGGCTCATTTAATACACAGCGACACACCTTCGGAGTTGGCACGGGTCTCATTAACGACAAATTTGTTTTCGATGGCCGCATGTCACTCATCAATTCAAATGGATTTATTGACCGGGCTGCCTCTGATTTAAAATCATTCTACTTATCGGGCGGGTATTACGGAAAGAAGACGATGATCAAAGCAATTGTGTTTGGTGGGCGTGAAGTAACTTATCAAAGCTGGTACGGTGTGCCGCAGTCGCGGCTAAACAACGACACCAACGGCATGTTGGAAACCGCTGCCGCGGAAGGATGGAACACGGATCAAACAAATAACTTATTAAATTCTAATAGCCGAACGTTTAATATCTATGATTATAAAAATCAAGTCGACAACTATGGGCAAAATCATTTTCAACTACATACTTCTCATCGCTTTACCGATTTTTTGTCGGCCAATGCTTCTCTTCACTACACGCACGGAAACGGATACTATGAAGAGTTTCGTTATGATGATAGCTTCTCAAATTATGGTTTGCCCAATGCCATCATTGGAAATGATACGCTCAAAAGTTCGGACCTGGTAAGAAAACGTTGGCTTGACAATCGCTTTTACGGTATCACCTATTCTGTTAATTACGAAAAGGAAAAATTAACGTCCGTAATAGGCGGAGCTCTTAATCGCTACGATGGAGACCATTACGGTGAAATAACCTGGGCGAAGGTTGCCATCAATGCACCTAAAGATTATCGCTACTATTTTAACAACGGTGACAAACGTGACTTTAATATTTTCTGGAAGAACAGTTATCAGTTTACCGATGACCTGACCGCGTTTGTTGACCTTCAATATCGCATGATTTCTTATCGCGCTTCTGGAAAAGAAAACAAGCAGGATGAATTTTCGGTTGATGTGAAGTATAACTTCTTCAATCCAAAATTTGGATTAACCTATACGCTCTCTCCTGAGCAAAACCTATACGCCTCTTACAGTATTGCCAATCGCGAACCGATGCGCGATGACTATGTTGATGCTGGCAGCGGAGCCGCTCCTAAATCGGAAATGTTGAGGGATTTAGAAACGGGCTGGAGACTTAGAAAAAACCGATTTACGTTCAACGCCAATTACTATCTGATGAGCTATCGAAATCAACTGGTGCTCACCGGAAAGTTGAGTGACACTGGTGCATCTATCCGCACCAACGTAGACAATAGTTATCGCACAGGCATTGAGCTGGACGGATCGATACGCATCAGCTCAAAACTTTTTTGGAATGCTAACCTCACGCTCAGTCAAAACAAAATTCAAAACTTTAACGAGGTTTTGTATAACTATGGAACCAACTTCGATGAGTATAACGAGGTTCAGAAAAGTTATAAGAAAAGTGACATCTCTTTTTCGCCCAACATCATTGCTGGTTCAGGTTTTACGTATCGACCTTTTCAGTCCTTTGATGTGACGTTGTTGACCAAGTATGTCGGTAAGCAATTTCTTGACAATACATCGAATGAAAACAGAAAAATAGATGCCTATTTTATTAATGATGTGCGATTCACTTATGTATGGAAGCCTTCTTTCCTTCGCGAGTTGTCGTTGAGTTTGTTGTTAAATAATATTCTGGATGTGAAGTATGCTTCTAATGGCTACACCTACGGCTATTTTGGTGGATCAACAGAATATCGCCAAAACTATTACTACCCACAGGCTGGCCGAAACTTCCTGTTGATGGCGGCCATCCGGTTTTAAACGAGGCGCAACTGCATCACCGTTCTTCTATTGTGTGGGGTGAGGTTTTTCTTTTAAGATTAAAACCTCACCCTTCTTACCGGAAGGCGCGCTCGCCTATTTGTCGTTGTGCTTCATGCTTGTATTTTTGCGCCTGCCCTTTCCTTTCGGGTATCGTAATGATGCGTAATCTCTTTGTATTAGTTGTGCTGGTTCTGTTAACACTCGGCCATACTTCTTTTGGTCAGAAGTCTGATAAATCTACCCAGCCGGTGACTCTTTTTACAGTCAATAACAAACCGGTTTCCACTGATGAATTCATTTACCTCTACAAGAAAAATCACGCCACGAAATCAGAAGATTTTACAGAAGAGAAAATAAACGAATACCTCGATTTGTTCATCAACTTTAAGTTAAAGATTGCCGAGGCGAAAGAACGAAAGATGGACACGACAGCCTCGTTTCGAAAAGAATTTAACACCTATAAAGAAGAACTGAAGAAGCCATATGTAGCCGAATCAAATGAGTTGGATCGTCTGGTAAAAGAAACCTACAATAATCTGACGGAAGAAGTAAAGGCATCGCACATTCTCATTACACTGAAACCTGACGCCACTCCTGCCGACACATTGGCGGCTTTGCAAAAAATTACCAGCATTCGAAACAAAGCTCTTGCAGGAGAAGACTTCGGAAAATTGGCGCAGGAGTTTTCAGAAGATCCATCAGCGAAGAGCAACAGCGGAAACCTCGGCTACTTTACTGCCATGCAGATGGTGTATCCATTTGAAGTGGCTGCTTACAAAACAAAGTTGGGAGAGATTTCTCAGCCCGTGCGCACACGATTTGGTTATCACATCATTAAAGTCTTCGACCACCAGCCTGCGCATGGTGAGGTGGAGGTCTCACACATTTTGTTGCGCACCGGAACGGGCAACGATGCCAAAGTAAAGAACACTGCTTTCGAAATTTATGATCAGCTCAAAGGCGGCCGCAAGTGGGAAGAAGTCTGTGCAGAATATTCGGAAGACAACGGTACTAAAAGTTCGGGTGGCAAGCTGCGCCCGTTTGGTATTGGGGCCCTGGCCTCCGTGCCTGAGTTTGAAAAAGTTGCTTTCGAACTAAAGCAGCCCGGAGAGATTTCTGATCCTTTTCAATCGGGCATCGGATGGCACATCGTCAGGTTAGAAAAGAAAATCCCCATTCTTCCCTTCAAGGAAATGGAACCTTCTTTAAAAAGAAGAGTAGGCCGCGATGAGCGATTGCAGATTTCTAAAACATCGCTGATGGCAAAGCGGAAAAAGGAATTGGGATTTATAGAAGGTGAAGGTGCACAACAGATCAAATTATTTGCCGATACAAGCCTGGTGAAAGCCAGATGGAAGTTCAGGGGAGCGGACGCGATAAAAAGCCAAACGCTATTCAGCATCGAAAGCAAGCCTGTGCTGGTGGATGAGTTCATTCGTTTCATTTATAAAAACCAAACCAGTTCAGCGCTTTCTCCAGAAACATTGCTCGGTCAGTTGTATGAGAAATTCACCGAAGAAAAATTGAATGCGCGTGAAGAAGAAATTCTGATTGCCAACCATCCCGAGTTCAGAAATATTTTGAATGAATATTATGAAGGCATTTTGCTCTTCAGCATTATGGAAAAGGAAGTGTGGAACAAAGCATCAGAAGACTCTGTGCAGCAGCATAATTATTATAATCTCCATTTGAATAAGTATTCCGCTGGCGATCGGCTGGAAGCACGGATTTTCTCTACCGCAGACAAGTCATTTCTGGAAGAAGTGAAACAAAAGATTTCAAGAGGCGACACACTCACGAAAGCCGATGCGAAGAAATTCAAATCCATTCAAAACACCAGGGCGTATGAAAAAGGGGAGAACAAAATCGTTGACAAAATTTCGTGGTCAATCGGGACACACGAAGCGGAAGCAGATGGAATATATTACCTTGTAGAAGTTAGTCGGCTTGTGCCACCGGGCACGAAAACTTTTTCGGAAGCGCGGGCACAAGTGATTTCTGACTATCAGGACTATCTTGAAAAAAATTGGGTAGCCGAGCTAAAGAAAAAGTATCCGGTAAAAGTGAATTCGAAAGGCAAGAAGATGGTGCTGGCAGAATTGAAAAAGAAATGAACGCAACTAAAGAACACAACACCTATCAATCGGAGACCAGCCTCAAGCCACAGCGGACAGGCGTTATGCTCCTGGTGATTGCCGTTCTTTTTCAACTACAAAGTTGCGACCTCATTCGGATGAAAAATGAATCGTCCGAAAATGACTTGCGAAAGCCCGTTGCGCGCGTAAACGATGTTTTCTTGTATCAGGACGAACTCAGTGGGATTGTCACCGGCAACACTTCGAAAGAAGACAGTGCTGCGCGCGTCAGTGCCTATGTCAACAGCTGGATACGAAAGCAATTGCTGATCAGCGAGGCCACCAAAAAAATAAATATCAACGAAGCAGAAGTAGAGCGAAAGATATTGGACTATCGGTACAGTCTGATTGGCTATGAATTTCAGAACTTTTACATCAAACAAAATCTCAACGATAGCATTACCGATCAGGAAGTGGAAGCTTATTACAAGGAGCACATCGACAACTTCATTCTGAAACAAAACATTGTGCGAGGCACGTTTATTAAAGTTCCGAAGGGAGCACCCCGCACCAACCGTGTTCAGGGGTTGATCTATTCACAGAAAGAAAAAGACATCGAAGAATTAAAATCATATTGTTTAAGTTTCTCGGCCGCTTATCATCTGCCTGATTCCGCCTGGATTACGTTTGACAAGCTGGTGGTAAATTCTCCGCTGGCAGAAATTCCAAACAAGATCCAGTTCCTTAAAAGTTATTCCTACTATGAAACCAGCGACAATGAATTTCTGTATTTCCTGAAGGTGGACAACTACAAGATTTCAGACAATGTGTCGCCACTGGAATTCGTTAAAGAGGACATCAAAAACATTATATTAAACAAAAGAAAAGTAGAACTTGCGCGAAAATTGGAGGAAGATGTGTACGAAAATGCTGCGAAACGAAAAGAATTTGAGGTTTTTGAAAAGTAATGTAGTGAAAACAGGAAAAGACTTCTCCGTATTAATAGTGTTTTTACTCACGTCCTTTTGGGGATTTGCCCAGGAGAGCACCGGCTTTGTTGTCGATAAAATAATTGTGAAGGTTGATAACTATGTTGTCTTAAAATCTGATCTGGAGACCGCCTATCAAAACTACCTCACCAACGGAAACCCACCTTCAACTGAAGCAAAATGCAGCATGCTGAACAGCATCATCTTTAATAAGCTGATGGTTGCAAAGGCAGAGATCGACTCAGTTTACGTAACCGATATTGAAGTGGATCAAAACACCGAGCAACGTATGTCGGTGATCATGCAAAACTCCGGCAACTCGCCCGAGCAATTGGAGAAGGCATACGGAAAATCGTTGGACGAAATTAAACTGGAATTGCGCGATCAGGTGAAAGAGCAGTTGGTGGGCAGGCAAATGCAAACCATTATCACCAAAGATGTAACCATTACGCCAAGCGAGGTAAGGCGTTTTTATAGTCACATTCCGGTAGACAGTTTGCCGTACTATAATTCAGATGTGGAAGTAGCGCAGATTGTTCGCAAGGCAAAGGTTAGTGATGCTCAAAAAGCAGAGGCACGAAAAAAGCTCATGGCCTTACGCGATGAAATTTTGAAGGGCGCAAACTTCAATGAGCTTGCAAAGAAATATTCAGAAGACCCAAGTGCGCAATATAATGGAGGTGAATTGGGATATCAGGGCCGCGGTCAGATGGTACCAACTTTTGAAGCAATGGGCTTCAAATTAAAGGAGGGTGAAATCTCTATGCCATTCGAATCGCCTTTCGGCTTTCACATTATGCAATTGCTTGACCGCAGAGGTAACGAATATAACTCCCGTCACATTTTGCTTTCTGGTGTGCCTTCGGCTGAAGATATTGAGCGGGCAAAACACTATCTGGATAGCTTGCGCGAAAAAATAATAAAAGGTGATATCAAGTTTGAACAAGCTGCTAAAGAATATTCTGATGACGATGCAACGAAATCGCGCGGAGGATTTTTTACCGATGCAGATGGCGGCACAAAAATTTCAGTGAAAGAAATTGATCCGGTGGTGTATTTTAACATCGACAGTATGAAGGTGGGGAGCATATCACATCCGATCACTTACCGAACAGAAGATCAAAAAGATGCTGTGCGGATTTTATATTTTAAAACAAAACTTCCGCCCCATCAGGCAAATCTGAAAGACGACTGGCATCGCATACAGGCCGCTGCCCTGGGTGAGAAAAAAGATAAGATCATGGAGAAATGGTTTGCGAAGGCCCGTCAGGATGTGTTTATCAACATCGATCCAGATTACCAATCCTGCCACATTCTGGAACAATAACTTACTATAACGACTAAGCATGGCCCAACAATTTTCGAACGATGTGGAAGCAGCTGATGCTCTTGCACAAGCTTATCAAAAACTCAGAAACGAAATTGCCAAAGTAGTAGTAGGCCAGGACGAAGTGGTGCGCTTGATGCTTACCGGAATTTTCTGTCAGGGACATTCGCAGTTGATTGGTGTTCCCGGACTTGCCAAGACATTGTTGGTGCAAACTATTGCCACGTCACTCGAACTGCAGTTCAAACGCATACAGTTTACACCTGACCTTATGCCATCGGATATTGTAGGTTCAGAGACGATGGATAAGGATCGCAACTTTCATTTTGTGAAAGGTCCCATCTTCGCCAACATTCTTTTGGCAGATGAGATCAACCGAACGCCACCCAAGACACAGGCTGCGTTATTGGAAGCCATGCAGGAATATGCTGTAACCATTGCGGGACAGCACTATGAATTACCAAAACCATTCTTTGTACTCGCCACACAGAACCCGATCGAACAGGAAGGAACGTATCCATTACCCGAAGCTCAGTTGGATCGCTTCATGTTCAACATACAACTGGAATATCCTTCTTATCAGCAAGAAGTAGACATCGTAAAAAACACGACCGCTGACGACATTCGCAAAGTGAATAAAATATTGAATGGTGATGAGATTGTTGCCTTTCAACATCTTGTGCGCAGAGTTCCGATTGCAGATAATGTGGTGGAGTATGCAGTTAAGTTAACTCACCTTACCCGCCCAGGCACAAACGGTTCAAAGGTAGCCAATGAATATCTGGAATGGGGTGCAGGTCCGCGCGCCTCGCAATACCTGGTGTTGGGTGCCAAGTGCAACGCCCTTCTCAATGGCAAATACTCTCCCGATATAGAAGATGTACAAGCAGTAGCCCGCCCGGTACTACGTCATCGCATCGTTCGTAATTTCAAAGCCGAAGCGGATGGAGTTACGGTGGATGGACTGATTGGAAAGTTGATGGTGTAGTTTTTAGGGCAGAATCTCGCGCGTTCTATTCTATAAAACCTCGGCTCCTTTTTTATATCAAAAAATTCACTCGAAATTTTAAACTCATAGAGTAATCGTTTCGATTACTTTAGGTAAATTCATCAGGGTCACCCGAAGGGAACCCTGATGGGGTAAAAATTACAGACACATATCTTGAATGGCTTTAAACGCCTGTGCACCTTTGTCAACGGAGAATTTGTTTGATTCGATTAAAGCTGATTATTAATTATGAATGAATATTTAGTTTTGGTCGTAATTTACTTTGTATTCGTACTAGTATCAGTATTCTTATATAAGAGGGCGATTTTGGTAAAAGGCAGAGTCATTTACTTGTTTATTTTTCTCTACTTCATCGGGATATATTTTTACTTCGAATTTATCAACTATACTGACAGGCTTCTGCAAAGAAGCGGCATTTATATTGAGTTTGGTCATGCTAGCTTATTATTGATCATTAATTTCCTTTTCACAATCTTGACAGGCTTTGCGTTTGTGATTTTTCTTTTGATGAAGAGAAAAAAATCACGACCACCAGCTTTACCACTCAGGGTCTCTGATGACAAGATGGAGTCAAATGAAGCGAGTTAGTGTATTGTCTAACCCATCAGAGTCAACGCCTCGGGACTCTGATGATTGACCGTGCAAACCCAGAGCAAAGGAAGTGGATTAGGCGAAGGACTTTGTTTTGTATTCGCTTCCTAGTGCAAGATTTATGAGAAAGTGATGGAGAGGTTTAGTTACGCTTTTTGAAGATGTGATCATCAGGGTTCCCTTCGGGTGACCCTGATGGGGTAAAAAAAGTTACTCAAAATGGAATAAGAAGGTAATGAGCCTCTGGCACCTTTTGCTGATTAACAATTAAAAACTGCATATACTTGACTAAGATCATCATATTCTTATATCTAAGTTTCTCCTTTGTCGGTTGCACTGGCCAACCCCCTAGTCAAAAGAATAAAAAAAATAGAAATCTGATCGACTGGGGAATAACCGCTATCGATACCAGATTGGACACTGTGCCGGGAATCAATTCCAAATTGAGAGAAGGAGTGATAAGTAGAGACAAAACGAAAGATGATGAATTATTTACTGTAGATGTCCTATTACTTAAGTGCTGTTACTATGACTTGGATATTGAGTTTAGAGAAAACAGACTAATACTTCTTAGCAACGAAGTATATAAAACAGATAATTGCAAGGAATTTGGTCACTATAGACTTAAGTATCTAGTTTTTGACACTGACAAAGTGCAGTCCGTAAGTTTTGAAGTGAAGCCAATTTCCCGATGACGTTCTAAGATGAAGTTCATTACGTCTTCGCGGAGTCTCCCACCTCGATTTCTATATGGCATCATCAGGGTCCCCTTTTAACTCCATCAGAGTCACCGTTTCGAGACTCTGATGATTGACAGACAAACCCTGAGCACGGCAAGTGGATTAGGCGAAGAACTTTGTGTTGTATTCGCTTTCGGGGTTAAGATTATATAAGGAAGTGATGAAGAAGTTTAGTGACGCATTTTAAAAGATGTCATCATCAGGGTCCCCTTCGGGTGACCCTGATGGGGTAAGATCTTATTCAAGGATATTTATTTTATGCATCTGCTGTTTGAGCGATGAGCGGCTCTCGGCAACAAAAATTACGGCATATCTTTTAAAAGATCCAAAATGATGTTGAGCAAGGATGCTCTTACGACAGGTTGAATTAAAAATGTGTCGTAACTATTAAGAGCAATTGTCCGGGTACCTACTACATCGTTACGCACTGCATCGAGTAATTCAAGTTTAACACAATACGACTTTCGCAAAAAATTTATATGACCATCAATCGAATCCGTTTCGAATATTATGCCTCGCATCTTAAAGTTTACAGTGGAATAATTTTCACTGTTATTTTCCACAAAGGAGTAGCTAAAAATGGATTTTAATGAATCCAAAATTTCCGCTGTCTGAAGCGTGCAGTTATCACTGGCAACAGAATCATTAGGGGAAACTACTTTAAATGGGTTATCAAATAGCAACGTGCGGTTTTGAGCTAAGCTCATTGCAGGAAAACAAAACGAAAGCGAAACAAATATTAAGAGTAACTTCATTTGATTGGTTAAACAGATGGATGTGTTACTAAGGTAGAGAATTCCCTGGCAATGCACACCAGAGCAAGACCCTGATGGTGTAACGATAAAACAAGCGTTCTAATTATTTACCTCCTTCACAGGATGTGTAAAAAGAATTATCGCAAACAAAACTGCAAACAAGCCATATACGATCATCGGCACTAATAGAATTGCCAGATGACTAGCGAAATACGCTTTTGTTAATGCCAAAGCTGCCATCATGAAGTGACAAAGGTTGCCGATAGCGATAGGCCGGCCATAGATGCCGCCAATCAAATTTGCTTTCGCTGCCCAATTCGTCATTGCAAACGCAAAATAGAGAGCTCCTAAAATTTGTACCACTACTGCATCCAAGGCTGATGCCTGGGAGCCAGAAAAATAATTGACTACCTCGTGTGGCAGAAAGGAAAGAACTATTCCAGTTACGCCCATTGCAAGCCCGCTTGCACTCATCACTAACTTTGTATTCATGGATGGTTTAATTTAATACTTCCCTCAGCACCTGCACCGATTTAATCTCCCCCAGGTTGTCAATGTGCGTGGCATAAAATCTCAATAACAAATCCAACAGATTTCTGCGATTAACGGGTGTCATCTTTAATGGATCGTTAAAGTCTGCTTTCAATAGTGCGGTAAGCAGCTGCTCTTCTTTGTCATCGGTTAGTCGGCCTTGCAGTACTTCGTCAATCAACTGTGGCTCGAATCCAAGAAAGCGGCTCATCTTTAACAGAAAAATTAGATGTGCGTTTTCATAATTAGTTTCCTGATTGTCGAGCGTCACCAGCGCATTGAACAAGAATTCAAACAGCTCGGCTGCGTGGCTTTGCTCTTTCACCGATCTATTCAACATCTCGTTAAGAAACATAGCCTGCGTAGATTTTCGAACATCAGACGTCAGTGATGTGTAGGGATGTGCACATCTCACCTCCTTGATTCGTAAGATGTTTGCATTCTCCTTGTGATACACCACCAAATCGAGCAGTGTTAGCGGTTGATACAAGGCAATCTTTCCCTTTGCCGTTTTACTTCTCACACCATTCACAATGTAGCTTTGCAACCCAAACTGTTCGGTAAAGATGTTGGCGATGATAGAGGTCTCACCATATTTGGTGAAGCGAAAAACAATGCCGCGGGTTTTGTATAGCATAGTTATTCCACGATCGCAATCTTGCCCACATTCTTATCCGATCCATCGGCAGCGACAGAAAACACAAGATATATTCCCGTGTCCACATGACGTCCATGAATGTCCAGTTGATTCCACGAGGCAGTTCCGCCATTCGCAATTGTTTGCCATACCAGCCGTCCGGCTACATCCGTGATCTTCACCCTCGAGTCAGTAATCAGTCCTTCAATTGCAACCAAGCCGTTAAATTGACTGTCCACCGGGTTTGGAAAAATTTTAACCTGATCGTAGTTGGCTTGTCCATCCGTTGCATCCGACCGAAAAGAGGCAAGACCTTTATCCGTTCCCAAAAAAACTTCTCCGGATATAGAATTAATGCCAATGCATTGAATGTGATTGGATAGCAACGGACTGTTTTGGGTCGTGAAATTATAAATCAACTTCTCGCCCGTTGCGTCAAATAGCCAGACACCGTTATCCGTGCCAATCCATTTCCGGTTTCCACCATCAATTGCAAGAGCTGTTACTTTTTCATCGCGTAGCAAATAGCGGTTATCATAAATCGGTCGTGATACATTTACGTTGTCGTTAAAGATGACTGCGGGATCAGAAAAATAAGCAACGCCCTGGTTGGTGCCCACCCAAACTTTTCCATCGCGATCGGCAGCGATAGCATTAACTTGTCTTGCTGGCATTCCACCCTGGCCTCCCTGATCGGTGAGGTAAACACTTTTGTTGGAAGATTTATTAAAGACCACAATTCCGCCACCACCCACAGAGCCAATGGTCATCCAAACATTGTCGTTGTGATCCACGATCAAATTTTCCGGATACTTCGATGGAGCAAATGAAAAAGAAAAAGATTCCCATGATCCATCCGCTTTCATCAGGTGTAGTGGCTTCGCGGAATTGAAGTTGGCCATCCACCACCCTTCTGTTGATTTTTCTATGGCCGTGATGGAATTGCTACCCAACGCGCTATTCGTGACATTCCATGTTGTTTGTGAATTGCTTTCCAGCAACCCATTGTCAAATGAAGTGAAGAAAGATTTAGACGGATCGGAAAGATCAAAATCTGTTATATCAGAAACCGGCAGCGTTGAAGTTGACCAATCAGTTGAGAATGACGACACAATTCCTTTCGTGTTTGTTGGCAGAAAGCCTCCAGTGTATCCACCACCTACTGCATACGTTGCATTTGACTCCCTTCTTATTTTCCAAAATGAATTTAAACGTGGCCCCGAAGTCACAAATGAAATTCTGGAGCTTACACTGATGCTGAAGATTCCTTGACTATCATCGGCCACGTAAAGAATTCCATCCTTTGCAAGTACATCGTTTGGATGGCTGAGCTCAGTCGTATTTATTTCACTCACCTGACTTTGATTGTCTACTTGCCAAAGTTTTGCATCGGCACAAACAAAAAGTTTCGCGTCAGCAGTTGTCAATCGGGTATAATTCAAATTTTGAAGAAATGATTCTTTTGTCCAACTGCTGCCCTGCTTTTTAAAAATTCCTGATCCATCTACGGCTGCATAAATGGTGTTGTTAAACGCAGCGATTGTTTTTACGCCCTTACTCAGATCACCGGACGTAAATTTTTTCCAGTTACCAAAATCAAGAAGATTTGATTGACGGCTTCCCGCCCAAATTCCTTTCTCGGTAGCGAGGTAAATACTATCCGCCAGAACAATGCTTTGGAAGATGCGGATCGTTTCACCATTCGCGCCCAGGTCTCGCCAGGTTTCACGAATCTCTTTTGTTTCGGTAGATAAGACAACCACTCCAAAATCAGTTGCAGCATAAACGGTGGTGCCGGCAACTGTCAGATGATTAATGGATCGCGAACCGGTGATAGCAGCAGTTGTCTTGAGTCGTTCAACGTTTGTTACTTTGTTGCCTTCTAAAAAGGCGATCGTGCCATCTTCATACCCAATGATTGCTATCTTTTTTTGATCATCGTTGGCAATACAACTAACGCCCACACCACTGAGACCACTCAACTTAGTCAAACTACCCGTTGAATGATCCTGTGTGTCCACAGACATAAGACCATTTTCAGCAGCACCATAAATCGTTCCATCGACTTCGGCCAGACTTTTAATTCTTGAATAATTTAAATGCAGACGCCAGGCTCCAACCGGAATATTATTCTCCTGAGCAATGGACGCCCAGGAAAGGAACAGGAATACAACAACTAGAATTTTATTCTTCTTCATTGCGGTTTTTCATTCCCTCCAAAAAAGCTCCCCTGCTGCGCGCTTCGTATTTATCTTTTTCACCCAACACTACTTGAGCTTTGTTTTCCGTCAACCGAAAAGAAAAGGAAGCAAGCTCGCCTGTTTGTGCACAAATCGCATGAACTTTAGTGACAAATTCGGCAACGGCCAGAAGATGAGGCATCGGCCCGAAAGGTCTCCCTTCAAAATCCATATCAAGCCCGGCAACAATCACACGCTTGCCGCTGTTGGCCAGTGTATTACACACTTCTACAATGGAAGCATCGAAGAATTGTGCTTCATCAATTCCCACCACATCGCAGTCACCGGCCAGCAATAAAATATCCTGCGCAAAGTTTACCGGTGTTGAACGTATCTCGCGTTCGGCATGCGAAACAATCTTTTCGTTGTGGTAGCGCTTGTCTACAGTTGGCTTAAAAATTTCAACCTTTTGCTTGGCAATCAAGGCGCGGTTGAGCCTGCGAATGAGTTCTTCTGTTTTACCAGAAAACATGCAACCGCAAATGACTTCAATCCATCCTGATTTTGGTGTGCCGTTGTTCCGGCCAAGGTGAGGCTCTATAAACATGGTGCAATTTATAAGTCCGCTGGCGATAGTCTATAGCCGATCGGGGGTTTTTACAAATTAACACATCCTGCTAGATTTGCACGCTGACCGCGATCGTAAGGTTTCAATCGCTATCTTTAGATCAGATTTTAACGTTGGCTAATCCGCAAAATGAATCGTAAGCGTTATCGTTACAGTCTACAACCGGTTTGAAATGGAAGATAAAATAAGTTTAAAGGCAGTTGAGAAGTACAGTGCCGCTTTTGCAGGCAAAGTGGCGGGAGATTTTTTTGCTAAAAAAGAAAAAATAAGTGGCCCGGAGATTCTGACACTTTGTGAAATCCGCCAGATCAATCTGTTCGTTATTCGCGATCTGATGAGAACTTGGCAACAAGAAAGTTTAAAATTCAGAAGTCCGTTTTTTAATTATCAGGCGCCCGAGGTAAGAGAGGCTTTAACACAGTTTCAAAACGTGGTGTCCAACCACATCTCTATATCAAGCGACAACTTCGTTCCCTTTTTGACAAAAGCCGTGCATCAAACCATTATGCTGGCGCTTGATCCCTATGATTTTTATTCGGATACGCTGGACAAAGAGGGCAACAGTCATATCAAGGTTTCAGAATTAAAAAATGAAATCAAGTATCTGAAAATAAATCGTGAGCCGCTTGAGCAACTGATTAAGCATCTGGAAGAAAAAAAACTGGACATCATTGCCGGCAACGAAGCGTTTGCATTGCTCGACCACATTTTAGAAGAAGTGAACTTCACACCGGAAGATGTTGAAGAATATCTGGCGCAGTTTTCTCACGTACTTCCCGTTTCCATCGACACGTTTTATGTAAGAGTTGCCGAAAACAAACCACGACCTGCTGTTCAGCAGGCGCCTGTCAAAGATGGTAAAACGGTTGCCGAAGATTTTCAGAAGATTCAACGGATAAAAGATAAGCTGACGATCAATCAAAAGTTTATGTTTACCAAGATGTTATTCAGCGGTGACTTTGATTTGTTCTCTCAAGCCATCGATGCCATTGATAATTTTGATTCCTTGAAACAAGCCACCAACTATCTGGAGATGAACTACCAGATGTGGGACAAGGAAAGTGAAGAATATGAAGAATTTATGGAGCTGGTTGAAAAACGCTTTGCCTGAGTCCCGGGCTAACTCGTTCCTTTACATTGTATCTCAATTAAATTTTATATGAACAAATTCATTTTAACAGGCACGTTGCTTCTGGCTTTTTCTTTTTTAAAAGCTCAATCAAAAAAAGAATTGCAAAATGAAGTATCTCAACTGAACACCCAGGTGCTTTCCCTTAAAAAAGAAATGGAGGAATTGAAAAAACCCGTTGACGTACAGCTAACGGACAAGCATAAAAAAGCAAGCTATGGTCTGGGTGTGCTGGTAGCCTCGAGCTTGAAAGCACAAGGCGGTGATTCACTTTCGTTAGACGTGATTATTGAAGGTATCAAAGATGTATTCAAAAATAAACCCTTGCTGATGCAGCAACAGGAGTGCTCGAATGTTGTGCAACAATACATGACAGCGGCTGCGGAAGTCAGGTCTACTAAAATGCGCGGAGAAGGACAACGGTTTCTGGCTGATAATAAAACAAAGCCGGGAGTGAATACGACTGCCAGCGGTTTACAATATTCCGTGATCACGAGTGGAAAAGGAAAAGCTCCGATCGCTAGTGACAGAGTAACGGTGCATTACACCGGAAAATTGATTGATGGTTCTGTGTTCGACAGTTCAGTGGAGCGGGGCACCCCCTCCACTTTTGGGGTTACTCAGGTAATCGCTGGTTGGCAGGAAGCGTTACAATTAATGCACGAGGGCGATAAATGGATGTTGTTTGTTCCCGAAAACCTCGGCTATGGAAGTCGCGGATCAGGTCAGATTCCACCGTATGCCGCTTTGATTTTTGAAGTGGAATTGATTAAAGTAAATTAATCAACACTGGATTCCCGAAGTCTTCTGGTGATTTATACTTTTAGATTCGCTGCAACATTTCTCCGCGGTGTGCATCAAGCTTTAGCAAGATAAAGAGCAAAATGGTGAAGCCCCAGAGTGCTGAACCTCCATAGCTAAAGAATGGAAGTGGTATGCCAATCACCGGAAACAATCCAATGGTCATTCCGATGTTAATGGCGAAGTGAAAGAAAAAGATGCTGGCCACACTGTATCCATAGGCCCGTGCAAATCGGCTCTTCTGTCGTTCCGCTAAAAATATCACTCGCAACAGCAGCGTAACAAAAAGTGCGATGGTTACAAAACTTCCAATCCATCCATACTCCTCGCCAATGGTGCAAAAAATAAAATCGGTGCTTTGCTCCGGAACAAAATCGAATTTTGTTTGTGTCCCTTTTAAGAAACCCTTTCCTGCAAAGCGCCCACTGCCAATTGCAATTTTTGACTGCGTCACATTCCAGCCAAAACCCAGCGGATCAGCATCGGGGTTAATCAACGCCTTGATGCGATTTTGCTGATGCGGTTTTAATACATCCGTGATCACGTAATCTACACTTTCAATCACCCCCATAATCATAACAGCACCTATCGTGAGAATGGCAATCCGTTTGAATTTCTTTTTACCAAACGCAATAAGTGCTATTAGTATCAAGACAATCCCGATGTGCAGGTAAAGTTGATTGGGAACAAGCAGCGTGAGAATAAAAATAGTGGCTGCACAAATACCGACTATCAAAAGAAAGGGAGACATCCCCTCGCGAAAGAAAACCAACGTAAAGGACGTAAACACCAGCAAGGTGCCAATGTCTTTTTGTGCCAGGATGAGCACCATAGGTACGCTTATAAGCCCGAACAACATCATTTGCATTCTGAAGTTGTCCATTCTGAAACCAACCGAACCCATGTATTTGGCAATGGCTAATGCCGTAGCAAACTTGGCAAACTCTGAAGGCTGCACACCAAACGATCCAATACCAATCCAGGATTTGTTTCCACCCACTTCTTTTCCGATGATCGGCACCATGACCAGCAACACCAGCACGGCTCCATAAATCAGGTAGGCAAACACTTCGTAGAATCTCATATCAACAATCACAATGCCCATGATGATGATCACGCATGCCGCCATGAAAAGTAACTGTCGACCGGAGTTCAACGACAAATCCCAAATAGTTTGTTTTACCGTATCGTCATAGACTGCGGCATAGATATTTATCCAACCGAGTGTTACCAGGGCCAGATAAATTAACACCGTTACCCAATCCAGTTTACCCGATATGTTGTCGTCTCTTCTCAATTTGGTTACAAGAATTTTCCGTCCAGCACATATTTTTCAATGTGAGGTCGTTTCGTTTGGCCCAACAAATATTTTTCAATCATCAAGCTGGCAATTGACGCTGCTGCGCGTGCGCCTTGTCCAGCATCTTCTACATAAACTGAAATTGCAATCTTAGGATTATCGCGCGGTGCAAATGCAATGAAGACGGAGTGAGCTGGTAGCGGATCATTTTGCACGGTACCCGTTTTACCACATACAATAATGTCGGCCAGCTTAGCTCTATACTGTGCTGTGCCCGACTCGACCACTTCCTGCATGGCATCGACAGCAATTCTAAAATTAGCCGAATCGATGGTTGTATAATGACGCTCCTGATATTGAGGTAATGGCTTTCCATCTTTACCAATACTTTTTACCAGATGCGGTATGTAATAAAAACCACGATTCGCAATGGTGGCGGCAAAGTTTGCCATTTGAATAGGCACTACCAGATTCTCTCCTTCACCGATAGCAATTGAATATATATTTGAAAATTTCCATGGACGATTATCATACGCACGATCGTAATAAGCCGGTGTTGGAATTAGTCCATTCTTCTCGTTTGGAAGATCAATGCCAAGTCTGTTGCCAAAGCCAAAACTGTTGATGTGCTTGTTCCATTCGGCCAGGCCAATTCGGGTGTCTTCGAAAGGAGAATTCGAAACTCCTTTGTTCAGCATTTTACGAAGCACATTAAAAAAATACGGATTGCATGAGTTAGCAATTGCACCACGCAAATCGAGATTATCATGTCCGGCATGACAACCAATCAATGTTTTATCACAACGAAAACGGGTTTCGGGTGTTATCACGCCTTCCTGCAAGGCAGTCATCGCCTGCGCCACTTTAAAAATGGAACCCGGCCGATACTGCGCCATCAACGGCCGATTGAATAATGGCTTCAGTGTATCGTTACTGATCAGTTTAAAATTTGATCCATAGAGTCTCCCGGTTAGTAAGTTGGGATCATAGGAAGGTCCGGACACGAGCGATAAGATTTCACCGGAAGACGGTTCAATGGCTACAATGCTTCCTGATTTTCCCTTCATCAGGAACTCAGCATACTGCTGCAAGTCCATGTCAATGCCGGTCACTAAATCCTGACCCGGAACGGAAAGTGTATCATACTCGCCATTGCTGAACGATCCTTTCTCGATGCCTTTTACATTCCGAAGTTTTCGTCTGACACCACTTTTGCCGCGCAGTTGTTCTTCGTAAAATAATTCAATTCCACTCTGACCGATGTAATCACCCTGCTTATAGGTTTTTGATTCATCGCTTTCCAATTTGCCTTTGCTGATTTCACTCACATAACCCAGTGCATTTGCCAGAGCTGAAGTGGTATAAGCCCGGGTTGTTCTTGCCTGAATGTAGAATCCGGGAAACTCATCGAGGTGATCCTGAATTTTAGCGAAGTCGTAATTGGAGAGTTTGTCAATGAAAAGCGTGGGCTTGTATGGCGAGTATTCTTTTCTCGCTTTTAGCTCTTTGAATTTTTCAAGCAGCTCACTTCTGGTCAAGCCGAAGACAGCGCAAAATTTAGCCGAGTCAAGTCCCTTTGCTTCCTTGGAAATGATTTGAAGATCATACTCGGGAGTGTTGTAGACAATCAGTTTTCCATGACGATCATAAATCAACCCGCGAAACGGATACTCAACTTGTCTAAGAATGGCATTGCTATTGGCAAGGTCGGCATAGCGACTGTCCAGCACTTGTATAAAAAAAAGTTTAACCAGGAATACAATTCCTACCAGCACAAATACAATTTGTATTATTTCCTTTCGCCACTCATTCATATTCTTCTGCGTTGAGGTGATAGCAACTGAAGAATTACCAAAACGATCATCGTAAACAGAACGCTAAATAATATTTTTAAAGCCGTATACCCAAAGCCGTGAAAACCTCCGGCCTCCACCAAAAACAAAATAATGTGATGCAGCAACACCATGGGAATTGTGTACACCAGAAACCACTGCGTGCCGTTGGCCTCCAGCGTGGGGGAAGCGTTGGCATCATAACCACCCTGTGGCGTAATAATCGCAAGCCAGTAATTGCGCAGGTAAGAAATCACCACCAATGCACTGGCATGAACGCCCAAACTATTGTAAAAAACATCTATGAAAAAACCGGTGACAAAACCCATAATCATCAACGCCACGATATTTATTTCAACCGGGAGCAGAAGAATGAAGGCGATGTATAAGAAACAAAATGCAGTGTTGAACAACACAAGATTCTTGAGCAGCATCACCTGGACCAACACGTACAGAAAAAAAGAGATGACCAGAAATATGCCAGACCGCGTCATTTGGGTTCACCAATTGTTTTTAGTTCCAATGAATCTTTTTCACTTTTCAGATTGCTCTTAACAATCTCCACAAAAGAAATTCTGGTAAAATCCTGTGCGAGCTCCACTTTTAAATCGTAGAAGGGTGCTTCTTCTCTCAGGTTCACCTCCTTTATCACACCCACCAATATTCCCTCCGGAAACACCGCATTAAAACCAGAAGTGATGACCGTATCGCCTACCAACGGCTTCACGTGACGGGGAATATAAAGTAGATTAACAAAACGCGGATCGCTGCCATCCCATTGCACGGTTCCAAAGTTTTGAGTTCGCTTGATAACGCTCGAAACTTGTTCGTCAATATTCAAGATTGAAATAAGTACTGCATAATGCTCTGACACCGATTTCACTTTGCCCACGGCACCGATTGAACTGATCGCTGCCATACCCGGTTCTATGCCGGCATCTTTTCCTTTATTAACAGTGATGTAATTTTTAAAAAAACTGGTTGTGTTGTTGACCACTTTGGCGCTTACGTAGTCAAACCGATTGATGATAGCCGGATCTTTTATCTCGCGTGTTTCTAAAGAGTACAAACTCTGGTTCCGCTGCTCCAGTTTGGTTCGCAAGGAAGCATTCTCGTCTGCCAGCTCCCGGTTGATCACACGAAGGGAAAAATATTCGCGTACACCATTTGAAAACCCCACAATATTCGCGGCCAGTCGATTGGAAGAGTTGAAATAGCTCGCACTCTGGTATTGATTGTTTTGAACAATCATCCATCCGCAAACTAATTCTAATACTAGGAAGGTAAAGAAGGCCCGGTTATCGTAAAAAAATCTAAGAAGGCGGTCCATTTAATGGTAATCAGTAATCGGTGGCCGGCAGTCGGTGTTGGAAAGAATCTGTGTGCTGGTGCTCGACCACAGATCCCTTGTCACCGATTACCTTTATTAAGTCATCAATACCTTGCGGTAATGATCAAGATTTTTTAGAGCAGCTCCTGTTCCGCGCACCACGGCCCTCAACGGATCTTCGGCCACGTGAATGGGCAACTTGGTCTTCAAAGCAAGTCGCTTGTCCAACCCGCGCAACATAGCACCTCCACCGGTAAGATAAATTCCTCTCTCATAAATATCAGCTGATAGTTCAGGAGGCGAAAGCTCCAGCGCCTTAAGCACGGCTTCTTCCAGTTTGGAAATTGATTTATCCAATGCAAAGGCTACCTCAGAATAGGAGATCTTGATCGTCTTAGGAATACCCGTCATCAAATCGCGACCTCGAATTTCATAATCATCAGGGCCGTCATCCAGTTCGGTCAATGCAGATCCAACCTCTATTTTCACACGCTCGGCAGTTCGTTCACCGATCAACAGATTGTGCTGTCTGCGCATGTAGTCCAGAATATCACGATTAAAAGTATCGCCTGCTATTCGAATGGATTGATCACAGACAATTCCTGAAAGTGCTATCACGGCAATGTCCGTTGTACCTCCACCAATGTCCACAATCATATTTCCAACGGGCTGTTCAATATCGATCCCAATGCCAATAGCGGCAGCAATCGGTTCGTGAATCATGTATACTTCCTTGGCGTTTGCGTGTTCGGCAGAATCTCGCACGGCACGCTTCTCTACTTCCGTGATGGCCGAAGGAATACAAATTACCATTCGCAAGGAAGGTGGAAAAAGTCTACGGCCGGTGTCGATCATTTTAATCATGCCGCGGATCATCATCTCGGCAGCATGGAAGTCGGCAATCACGCCCTCCTTCAAAGGTCGGATGGTCTTTATGTTGTCGTGCGTCTTTTCGTGCATCTGCATGGCCTCGCGACCGATGGCCAGCACCTTGTTGGTAGTTTTGTCGATGGCGATGATGCTTGGCTCATCTACCACCACTTTGTCTTTACTGATGATCAGCGTATTCGCTGTGCCTAAGTCGATGGCAATATCGTTGGTGAAAAAATCAAAAAGTCCCATTCGGTTTTGTGCTCTTCTGGTAAAATATAATGAAGCCCGAAATTACAGAAATTATCCGGTGAATTTTAAGTTGATTTCGGTGAAAACTTACTGGCGATCAATGTTTGAAATGACGGATGCCGGTGAAGACCATCTTCATATCATGTGCATCGCAGAAGGCAATCGAGTCCTGGTCTTTGATGGAACCACCGGGTTGAATGACTGCTCTTATCCCCTGCTGCCATGCAATCTCCACGCAATCCGGAAACGGGAAGAATGCATCTGACGCCATCACAGCATCTTTCAGATCAAAGCCAAAGACGCCTGCTTTTTCAATAGCTTGTTTCAACGCATCAACTCTGCTGGTTTGTCCCACTCCGCTCGCCAGAAGCTGTCCTTCTTTCGCCAGAATGATGGTGTTCGACTTAGTGTGCTTGCAGACTTTGCTTGCAAACAGGAGTGCTTTGATCTCAGCTGAAGAAGGCGCAAGCTTTGTTACAACTTTTAGATCGTCCACTGAATCGGTCTTCAAATCATGGTCCTGTTCAATCACGCCATTCAACAAACTCTTGAATTGCTTCTTCGCTGTCAGCGGTAAATTTTGTTTGAGAATGATTCTGTTCTTTTTTGATTTCAAAAGTTCCAACGCCTCCGCGGAATAAGAAGGGGCGATGATGATTTCAAAGAATAGTTTATTGATTTCTTCTGCAGCACTAAGGTCGATCGGTGCGTTCGTTGCCAACACTCCGCCAAAAGCTGAAACGGTATCGGCCTGGAAAGCTCTGAGATATGCGTCTTTTACAGTTGGTGCGATGGCCACACCGCACGCGTTTGTGTGTTTGATAATCGCGAAAGCCGTCTCACCTTCAAACTCTTTTACGAGATTGACCGCAGCATCAACATCCACCAGATTGTTATATGAAAGTTCTTTGCCATTTAGTTTGTCAAACAGTTTGTCGAGATCGCCAAAGTAAACTCCTTTTTGGTGAGGGTTCTCGCCATAGCGCAACACCTGACCATTTTGAATACTGCTTTTAAAACTTGGGATACCCTGCTCCTGATTAAAATAAGTAAAGATGGCTGCATCATAATGTGATGTAACATCAAACGCCATCGCGGCAAATCTTTTGCGATCGGAAAGCTCGGAAGCTCCATTCTTAGCTTTTAACAATTCGAGGAGAGCAGCATATTGGTCACGTGAAGAAACTATCAGCACGTCATTAAAATTCTTAGCAGCTCCTCTTATCAATGAAATCCCTCCAATGTCAATCTTCTCAACAATGTCTTCTTCGCTTCCACCTTTTGCAACCGTTTCTTCAAAGGGATAGAGATCAACGATGACCAGATCAATCGGTGCAATTTTAAATTCTTTGGCTTGCGCTAAATCGCCCTGATCGTCTCTTCTGTAAAGGATACCCCCAAACACAGCGGGATGAAGTGTTTTCACACGTCCACCAAAAATGGAAGGATAGCCTGTGAGTTTTTCAACTGGAGTTACGTTATGTCCAAGCTTCTCAATGAACTCCTGTGTACCCCCGGTAGAAACAAATTCAACGCCCTGATCAGCCAATGTTTTGATGATGGGTTCAAGATTGTCCTTATAAAAAACGGAAATGAGGGCGCGTGTAATTTTTCGGGAGTTCATGGATAGGTTTTAAGGCGCAAAAATCTGTTTTTTCGAGCTAAGACGCTAAGGAAATTGTCAAAGATTGTTTTTCACGCTAAGATGCAGGATCGCTAAGAAGAATTTTCAAACAGTCATCGATTACACCATTTGGCTCCATTACTCTTAGCATGTTTAATTCTGTGCATCTGTGGCTACCTTCGCGCATGCGACTCTTTCTTCAAATCGATATTGGCAACTGGCACGAACGCGGTTATGACAAACCGTTTTCAAAATATGCTCCTTCGCTGGCAGACGATGTAATGGCTGCTGATCTCGACAGCGAATCCGATCCATCGATAACAGGTTTGGTCATACGCCTTGCCGACCAGGCCGAGAAGATATTTGTGTTGGTCTATGCCGATCCAAAAGCCGAATTGGGAGGCAGTTCAAAACTCTTCAATCATTTATTCTCGATTGAAAATAAAATCCACGCGCTAATCCTTTGCGGGAAAAATGAAATGGCAGAAAAGATGATGCGCCCTTTTCAGGAAAGGTTTGAGATCCTACAAGAAGAGAGTGAGATAAAACTTCGCATAGAAAAGTTCGCGAAAGCGAAGACTTAGCTTAAGCCGTGCAAGTGATCGCGCTCTTCAAATTCCTCCATCTCGATGGTAAAATCATCGGCATCGAGAAAAGCAGGAAACTTATCGCGATAGGAAAGCAATGCATTGGCATTGATCTCCGTGGTCTTGATAGCTTCACCACCGTCAATGGTAAAGACAGAATCACCCTTCGGACTTATGATCGCAGATTGACCGTTGTATTCAATTCCGTTGTCGTCAATACCCACGCGATTTACGCCAACCACGTAGCTAAGATTTTCAATAGCACGCGCCTTCAACAAAGCATCCCAGGCATTAATTCTTACCATGGGCCAGTTGGCCACATAAACCATCAGATCGTAAGAAGGTTTTTTCAGGGAAGCATTCCAACGGTTGCGGCTCCAGACCGGAAAACGCAAGTCGTAACAAATGAGCGGACAAATTCTCCAGCCTTTCCAGTGACCAATTAAAAGACTTTCGCCTGGAGAGTACACCTGGTTTTCTTCGGCCATGCGAAAGAGATGGCGCTTATCGTATGTTTTAAACGTGCCTCCCGGCTCCATCCACAGCAACCGGTTGTAAAACCGCTCGTGCACATTGGCGATAAAGCTTCCTAAAATCAATGCGCCTGTCTGGTCGGCCATCTGCTTCATCCACTTAAAAGTGCGCATGTTCATGTGCTCGGCCAACTTGCCGGCTTTCATGGTAAAACCAGTGGTGAACATTTCGGGCAGCACAATCACGTCAGTAGACTGACCAATTTGCCAGATTTTCTCTTCAAACATGGCCAAATTGGCTCCAATGTCCTCCCAGTGAAGATCTGACTGAATAAGTGTGATTTTTAAGTCCTGCATGGCGTCCGTCAAACGGAGTGCAAAGAAAACAATACCAAGTCAAATATCGAACCCTTTTGGGTTATAAAATCTGATTAAAGCTTTTTAAGAATCTCGCCAGCCTTTCGCAGCGTGTCTTCGCCTTTCGCAAAACAAAAGCGCAGCAGCTTGTGGTCGGTGGCATCGCGGTAAAAGGCGGAGACAGGAATAGGCGCCAGTTTGTGAGTTTTGGTCATCCATTCCGCCATTTCCTTGTCCGATTTATCTGAAACTGCTCGATAAGAAAGCAGTTGAAAATAACTTCCATGACTAGGAAGCGCCTCAAATGAAGAGCCTTTGATCTGATCCAAAAAGAAATCCCTCTTTTGCTGGTAGAATTTTCCCAGGTGAAGATAGTTCTCAGAATCGGCCATGTATTCCGCCAGGGCCAGTTGAACGGGATTGTTGACACTAAACGTTACAAACTGGTGGGCTTTGCGAATTTCTTTTGTGAGATAGTCGGGGGCTACGGTGTAGCCCACTTTCCAGCCGGTGGCGTGAAAAGTTTTTCCAAAAGAAAACACGGCAATACTTTGAGCCGAGAGCGCAGGAAATTTCAAAACACTCTGATGCAAATGTTCATCGAAAATAAGACGTTCATACACTTCATCACTCAGCACAATTAATCCATACTTCAGCGCCAATTCTTCCAATGCCTTTAGATCAGATTCACTCAATACGGCTCCCGTGGGATTGTGGGGAGTATTGATCATGATCATTCGTGTGCGTGAAGTGATCTTATCCTTCACCTCCTGCCAATCAATTGAAAAATGTGGAGGTTTTAAATTAATGTGGATTGGAATGCCACCATTCAATCGAACAGCGGGACTATACGAATCATAAGCGGGATCAAACAATATCACTTCATCACCTGCGGTGACCAAAGCACTAATGGCTGAAAAGATAGCTTCTGTTCCGCCAGCAGTAATCGTCACTTCTGTTTCAGAATCCGTTGGCCGATTGTAGGTTTGATAAACTACATCGGCTATAACTTTCCTTAACGCAGGCACGCCCGGCATGGGCGCATATTGATTATGGCCCGCCACCATGTTTTGGTGGATAAGGCCAATCAGCTTTTCAGAAACCGGAAAATCAGGAAAACCCTGCGAGAGGTTGATGGCCCCATTCTCCAATGCCATGCGCGACATGACGGTGAAGATGGATGTTCCTACTTCAGGAAGACGGGATACTATTTGCATTACTTTTTCAATGGCGCAGCAATCCGATATTCTGTATCTACATCACCTTTGCTAATGTCGGCTAGTTTTCCTTTCAGCATTCTCTTTTTTAAGGGCGTGAGGTAATCGATAAACAGTTTGCCTTCGATGTGATCGTATTCGTGTTGGATGATGCGTGCCTTCATGCCATCAAATTCCTTTTCGTGCTGCACCCAATTCTCATCGTAATACTTCAATCTTACTTTTCCTTTGCGGGAAACTTTCTCTCGGATGTTGGGGATGCTCAGACATCCTTCTTCAAATTCCCATGGGTCGCTGAATTCCTTCAGTATCTCAGCGTTGATGAACACCATTTTAAAATCATGAAGTTCTGGTTCTTCATCCAGCGTTGTGCCGTCCACCACAAACAATCGCACAGCTTTGCCAATCTGAGGAGCGGCCAGGCCAATGCCATGTGCTGCTGCCATTGTCTCAAACATATCCTGCACCAATGTTTTCACATCGGCACCCTTCTCAATGTCAAGGGCCTTCTTTCGCAACACGGCATCACCGTACATTACAATGGGATAAATCATCCTGTTAATTTTTGAACTGCAAAGTTAAGGATTTATAAAATACCAGAGCCAGATTCTGTGCGGTGAGGAACGGGCGACTTATGGCTCAGATGGTAAAGCAGCGTATTGCTTCTGCCAGTCTGGTTATCTTTTCGATTCCATGAACGACTGTAAAATAATGGTAGCGCTGATCTTGTCTACGTTGCCTTTCACTTGCCGGTCTTTTTTCTTCATTCCTCCATCAATCATCGTGCGGTGTGCCATCGAGCTTGTGAACCGCTCGTCTGCCAGGTAAATGGGCTTGTCGGGAAAACTGGTTTTAAAAACTTCAACAAATTTTCTGACGGCTGGTGCTGTCTCCGAATCCTGATTGTTCAACTGCTTCGGCATTCCGATCACCACTTCATCAACTCCTTCGCGTTGAAAATATTTTTTAAGGAAGTCAAGTAAGGATGCAGTCTCTACAGTTTCGAGGGCCGTAGCAATTATTCGCAGTGGATCGGTAACGGCAATCCCTGTGCGTTTTGTTCCGTAATCAATAGCAAGAATCCGACCCATGAAAGTTTGGTCAGGGATTAATTGTATTTCACGTTCGCAAAGAACGCTTGCTTTACGCTATTCTCCAGTGCCATCGCTTTTGGAAACAGAATTTCATTTTCAATGCGGGCATGCGTCTTCAAACTCTTTTCAAACTCGATCAGTTCTGAGTAAATCACTTTCACGTGCAATGGCGCTCCTGCCGACAACTCATAATCTTTGGTGATTCTGCGAATGCCTTCCATTTCATCGTCATGTGCTTCATGTTCCATAGCAAAGCGTTGCAGTGAACTGCGCTCCATCATATAGTACAGCTTCGAGGGATTAGAAATATTCTTCAACGAGCGTTCCAATGTTTTGATGTATTTGAAAAGAGTATCCTCTTCTTCGTAGATATGATGAATGAAGTCTTCCAGGAAAAGAGGAAAAACAGTTTTCAAATCTTTTTCAACCTGATCGTATGCGGGATGATTGGCTTTGAAACTTTCTACGAGCCGTGCGATATAAGGAAGCTTGTGCTTCACAAATAAAAAATGCGCATGCTTTAGGTATTCAATAATCAGATCAATTGGGTAAGAAATCAGCGGAAGTTCTGCTTCTTGAAAATTTTCGGATGGTGACTCCAACTCCCTTACCACGTGCTCCAGTCGCAGGCTCTTCTCCTGGCAAACCTGCTCAAGTGTATGCTCAGAATATTCGTAGAATTTGATCCCAAAATAGTAGAGCACATAAGCACGCACATTGTCCTGATCTACCAGGTCTCCAATTCTTCTGTTTTTAAGTGCCGCCTTGTCCATGATCTGTAAATATATGATTCCGATCACGTTTGACAAAGGGTTTAAAAATCAGTTCCGGCCAAGTTTTGCCCTGTTGATATGGGCAATTGTCCGATTTATTTGTTTTTTGCATCCTCGAACTTTGATCGACTAATAACGTTTAGAAACTATCAACCGCATTTTTTACTTGATATGAGTGAGCCAAACAACTCCAACTACCAGATTCGTCTTCCTATTATTTTGTGTATCGGCCTTGCTGCGGGTGTGTTAATCGGAGCCAGCATCAGCACTAAAACCAGTTACGGTAGTAGTGGAGGTGATAGCATGAGCAAACTGAAAGAGGTGATGGGATTGATTCAGCACGAATATGTTGATAATCCAAAGACTGATGAGTTGGTGGAAGATGCTATTCAACATATGCTTGGGAAACTCGATCCACATTCGGCTTATATCTCTGCCAAAGATCGCGAAGAAGCCAACGAAGACCTGCGCGGAAATTTTGAAGGGATAGGAATTGAGTTCAATATTTTTCACGACACGATCGTTGTTGTTTCTCCTCTGGGTGGCGGCCCCTCGGAGGCAGTCGGTCTTCGATCGGGCGATAAGATTGTAAAGGTGGATAGTATAGTTGTGGCGGGCATCAACATCAATAATGGAGATGTGATGAAATACCTCAAGGGACCGAAAGGAAGCGAAGTGAAAATTGAGATCATTCGCAAAAATGAAAAGCATCCTTTGTCATTCACGATCATCCGCGATAAAATTCCTCAGTTTTCGGTTGAAACGTCTTACATGATTGATCCTGAAATAGGCTACATCAAAATAAGCCGCTTCTCTCAAACAACCTACGATGAATTTCAGGAGGCGTTAACAAAACTGAAAGGCAAGGGAATGAAAAAACTTGTCCTTGACCTGCAAGGCAATCCCGGTGGTTATATGAATCAGGCGATAGATCTGGCGGATGAGTTTTTGCCTGCCGGAGAAAAAATTGTCTTCACAAAAGGAAAAGACACGCGCTACAATTCTGATGCAATGTCCACTGCCAAAGGGCAGTTTGAACAAGGCGATCTGATTGTACTAGTCAATGAAGGTAGCGCGTCAGCTTCTGAGATTTTGGCAGGTGCACTTCAAGACAATGATCGCGCGCTTGTTGTAGGGCGCAGATCGTTTGGAAAAGGACTGGTTCAATCACCATTTGATTTAAGCGATGGCTCTGAGTTGCGCCTGACTATTTCGCGCTACTACACACCTAGCGGCCGCTCCATTCAAAAGCCTTACAACGATATGGAGGAATATGGAAAGGACATTGTGAAGCGTTACAAGAAGGGTGAGTTCTTTCACTCAGACAGTATTAAATTCAACGATTCACTGAAATATAAAACTTTGAACGGACGCACCGTATATGGCGGTGGTGGCATTATGCCCGATTACTTTGTTCCACTGGATACTACGCTGACAAGTCATTATCTAAATGAGCTCTACATTAGTAATTCACTGCAGGAATACACGCTATACTATGCCGATGAGCATAAATCGGAACTTGAAAAAATGGGCTTCGAAAAATTCTATACGAACTTTGTCGTGACCAACGATATGTACGACAAGTTGGTGGCAACCGGAAAAAGAAACAAGGTAGAGCCCGACTACAAAGATTTAAACAAAAACAAACTGATATTTCAGGTTCATATCAAGGCTCAGATTGCGAGAAAGATCTGGAAGAGTGATGGCTTCTATCCTATCTTCAATGAGACCAATGAAATCCTGCAGCAAGCCGTAAAGCTTTTTGACAGAATACCCGATTTGAAGAGACGGTCGATGTGACATACTGTATCAAAGTGTCTTACTTTTCATTTAACTTGTCATGCAAATTAGATGACATATGTACTACCACCGTCTCGGAAAAATACCTCCAAAACGTCACACGCAATTTCGCCAGCCCGATGGAAGTCTGTACAAAGAGGAATTAGTAAGCTCAGAGGGCTTTTCAGGAATATATTCCAATCTATATCATATTCATGCGCCTACCAGAATCAAAGCGGTGAAAGAAGCCGTGAAGTATGGCACGAAGCGAATTGAAAAATATGATCTGAAACAAACTCACCTCAATACTTCCCAGGTAACTGGCACTGGTGAAGACTTTCTTGATGCACGAAAAGTATTATTAACTAATAACGACTGCTCGATTTCCATTTGTTCACCCACAAAACGCAAAATGGATTACTTCTATAAGAATGCCGAAGGCGATGAAGTACTTTACGTGCACGATGGCAAAGGCACTCTTATTTCACCATTTGGAAAACTTGACATACGGCAGGGCGATTATATCGTCATCCCCCGAACAGTGATTTACAAATTAGAGTTTGAAGAAGGTCCGCTTCGTTTGTTGATCATTGAATCTGCTTCTCCTGTCGAAACGGTGAAGCGATACAGAAATCAGTTGGGGCAGTTGGGCGAGCATGCTCCCTATTGTGAGCGTGACATCCGGCCTCCCCATGAGTTGATCACCGATACTTCCAAAGGTGAATTCCTATTGAAAATTAAAAAGCAAGGCTATCTGCATCAATACGTATATGAGCATAGTCCACTTGATCTTGTTGGCTGGGACGGATTTCTCTGGCCGTATGCTTTCTCCATTCATGACTTTGAACCGATCACAGGAAGAATTCATCAACCGCCACCAGCGCATCAAACTTTTCAGGCTCATAACTTTGTGATCTGTTCATTCGTGCCGCGATTATTCGATTATCATCCGTTGGCGATTCCTGCACCTTACAATCATAGCAATATCGACAGCGATGAAGTACTGTATTATGCAGAAGGAAATTTTATGAGTCGCAGGGGAATTGAGAGAGGATCGTTTACGTTACATCCGGGCGGGCTTCCACATGGACCACATCCTGGAACCGTTGAGAAAAGTATTGGCGCGAAAGAAACGCATGAACTGGCGGTGATGATTGATACGTTTCATCCGCTTTACCTGACAGAAGATGCATTGGAATTTTTAGACAAGAACTACCCGATGAGTTGGACGGATCATGCAGCAGATGGATTTCATGAAGCAAATACACCTTAATCCTATCGAAATGAAAAAAACATTATTTCAGATGCTGGCGGGATTAAACAAAGTGATCTTGCCCCGATATAGCAAACGGGATTTCACGCGATTGAGCAAAACCGGTAAAGCAATTGTTGCCTATCGCTATTGGGTAACTATTCATGCAATTGAATAGTCATGAAATCCTTTTCAATACCCATTCAAGTCCGCTGGTCAGATATCGATCAGAATCGCCATCTCAGGCATTCGGCTTATTACGACTACGGAGCCACGGCCCGCATCGCCTGCTTTTCGCAACACGGCCTCACGAATTTGAAATTTGAAGAGCTGCGCATTGGTCCGATCCTCTTTCGGGAAGAAGCCATTTTTAAACGCGAAATAAAATTTGAAGACCGCGTAACCGTAGACGTCTCAGTGACCCGATCCACGCGCGACTTTGCACGCTGGAGTTTGCGACATCAACTAATTAAAGAAGATGGGACGTTGGCAGCGATCATCAATTTGGATGGCGCCTGGATTGATATTCTAAAAAGAAAATTGGCTGTTCCTGATAATTTTGTGCAGGCCGTATTTGATGACTTCCCAAAGGCTACAGATTATGAACTCATGGCAACTTCATCGAAGTAGACTCAACCGCCAATCCAATTCTCAATCACAGGAGCATAGTGCTTATACTCCAGTTGATGAACTTTGTTCGCTATCTGTTCTGCGCTATCGGTTGGCAGCACCGGACAAACTGCCTGAAACAGGATGCGGCCATCATCGTATTGTTCATTTACTTCATGAATTGTGATGCCGGTTTCTTTTTCTCCTCCGGCCCTTACAGATTCATGCACATTCATTCCATACATGCCTTTGCCTCCGAACTTCGGCAACAGTGCCGGATGAATGTTAATGATGTGGTTTGAATATCTCTTTATTAAGTAATGAGGCACAAGCCACAAGAAGCCAGCCAGCACAATGTGCGTTACGCTGGCGTGCTCAAGCCAATTCAAAATTTCCTCGGTATCCCGAAATTGAGATCGTGTAAAAACTCTACACTCGACTCCGAAATTTTTCGCGCGCTGCAGTGCGTAAGCATCGGGGTTATTGCTTAACAGCAGCACGACCTCAATGGATGGATGGTTTGAAAAATGCTTAAAAATTTCTTCTGCATTTGTTCCACTGCCTGAAGCAAAAATGGCAATCCGTGATTTCTTCATGGCAGTAAATAAAGCAATTAAATAAACGCCATGCTGGAAATACCCAACAACATAATCACTTTACAAAGCCGGCTAAGCCGATAAAAATCCCTGACCGTATCGGCCCGCACAAGTTGAATAAGCAGCCAGCCAAGCGGAAGAAACAAAAACACCAGGAAGTAATACATCGGCAAGCCCACGTAAAGCCGGTTAATAAACAAGACTGAAGAAGCCAATAGAAGGAGCACAGCGTATACGAGAAACTTGGCTTTGCGAATGCCCCAAACAATAGGAAGCGTTTTACACCCAAACGTGTGATCGCCACGCAAGTCTTCCATATCCTTGATCATCTCTCGTACCAGTGTCATAAAAAATGCAAAGAGCGCATAAATGATCACCAATAGATTCCCTGACATTCTCTCGGGAGATTCGGCAAACAAAAGGTTTACGATTAAAATGGAAAGACTTGTGAGGACCGCCACTACAAAATTTCCGATAAAAGGCTGACGCTTGAGGCTATTGGAATACAGCCACAGAAAAAAAGCAGAAAAGAAATTGAGAACACCAATTTTCCAATTCAACAAAAATCCAAGAGCCACTCCCAATAAAGAAACAGAAGTGTGAAATAAAATGGCGTAACGTCTCGCCATGCTCTTGCCAATCACTACGCGACCGGGCTTGTTAATCAAGTCGATCTTTACATCGTAGTAGTCGTTGATGATGTATCCGCCAGCAGCGATAAGGACAGTAGATACCGACAGCAAAAATAGTCGCAGATCTCCGATTTTATGGATGTCAAGTAAAAATGCTACCGCGCAGTATTGGGCTAAACCAATGATCACTAAATTCCAGAACCGCGTGAGTTGTATAAGTGCTGAGACGCTGAACGGCTGGTTACTTTGTTGTGACATGGTTCAAACGCTTACAACGAATGGCATTAAGTTTAAAATGGAGAATCATAACTTGTCATAAACCTAAGATATAAGCTTGGTAAGGCGGCACACGTTCTTATTGTCGCGGGTGAAGTATTCGATGTTATCCATGATGGACTTTACCAATCGTATTCCCAGCCCACCTTTGCGCTTGTCGTGTACGAGATCGTTAATGTTATCGGAATGAAATTGATTAATGTTAAACACATTCCCGTCATCTACAATTTCAAAAACCAATCTGCCTTTTTCTGGAACATCGATGTGTAGCTCCAGTAGGTGATCGGGATTGCAGTGGTGGGCGTGAATCATCAGATTGGAACACATTTCATCCAATGCCAGAATAATAGCGGCCATGTCCATTTCAGAAATGCCCGAATCCTTCAGCGAGTTGCGAATAAACTCCCGAATGCCCTTCAGATTACTGAGGCTACAACCGATGTTATACTGATAGCTCATCGACTAATTTCTTTGCCTCTTCCTTGGATGCCCGTATGTGCAGTAAGTCTGCTAGTCCCAGAATTGTAAATGTATTGGCTACTTTCTCCTTCATGCCAAACAGCACCATCTGAATATTTTTATCTTTAAATTCTTCAATGTAAGACATGAACACTCCCAGGCCTGCTGACGAGATGTACTCCAATGAACTGCAATCAATCAATATCTTAGAAAAACCATCTCCCACACTTTTGGCGATGGTCAAGTCCAGTTCTATGGAAGAGCTCGCATCAATCTCTCCGATTATGGCAATAATGTCATTCCCATTTTCTTGCAATCTTTTGATGTGGACCATACGGGTTAAACGGTTATAGTGTTTTAATGTTTATCTCTGGTTTACCGGAACTTTACAATCATCGTGGTGTAATCGTCATTTATTTGATCGGTTCCGGAATATTCATAAAGCTTTTTGATCAAATGATCCTGAATTTCCCGGGAACTTTTTTCGGTCACCTGAAGCAACGTCTGCTCCAGACGATCGTAGTCAAACTCCTCTCCCTTGCTGTCTTTCGCTTCAGTTATGCCATCGGTATACAGTACCATAATGTCTCCGGCAGAATAAGAGAGCTCATTCATCTCAATGAAGTTGCAGTAGTCTTTGGACTTAATCATTCCCAGCGCTGTGCCTTTGTCTTTGAGGTATTCCGTCCTCCTCGCGGCCGCATTGAAATACAGCACCGGACAATGGCCGGCACGCGCATAATAAATTTTTCTTTCGCGGGTGTTGATGATGAAATAGGTAGCGGAAATAAATGAGCCGCGTTCCAAACAATATTTCAATGCCATGTTAGCTCTCACCATAAACTCCTTCGGGTCGAGCTGTTGTTGTGCCAGGCTGTGGAAAATTCCTTTCATCTGCGACATGTGAAAAGCAGCCGTTGTTCCTTTTCCCGAAACATCGGCAATGATCAACGCTACTTCATAATCGTTCACGCGAAGTGTATCATAATAGTCACCACCCACTTCATCGGCAGATTGCGAGAAGGCAGAGATATCATAATGCGGATCTTGTTCGAGTTTCTGCGGAAGCAAACTCTTTTGAACGGTCTTTGCAATCTTGAGCTCTTCCTTATAACGTTCCGTTTGAAAGGCCTCTTCCATCAAACGAAAGTTTTCAATGGATATGCCGGCCTGATTTGCAAAGGTTGAAATGATGCGTGTCATTTCTTTTGTAAAACCCTCCGGCAATTCTTTTAACAGGGCCAGCGTGCCAATGGATTCGCCTTTTACAATGATCGGAAAGGCAAGTATCGAACGAAATCGTATTCCCTTTAAGGACGAGAGATAACGTGAAAGATTTTTCGTCTTGTCGCTACCCTGATCTAAAACACCTTTGATGTTTTGAGCTTTTATGTGGTTGGTAATCTCATGTGCCTCCTTTTCAGATATCTGATAAGAAAATAATCTCGATTCCTGATTCGCTCCTTTTATTTCGAGCCAAGCGGCATCCGCAAACACCGAATTCACTGAACTCTCAAGCAAAATGTTATACACACTTTCTTCACTCTGCTCCGTCTGAATGGATTGGCTGATGCGCTGAAAATTTACGACCTCCTCCAGCTTCTGCTCAAATACAGAAGACGTTGGAAGATTGAACATGATCACAAGAAATGAGAAGATGCTGTACATCATCACAAATGAAAACAGCGAAAGATTAAATATGTGTTCTCTGAAATCCAGAAAGGAAGAAGACTGCGCGCTGATCACATCCGACTGGCGGGTAACGGTATAAAAGAAATAGCCGAGATAAAAAAATGCAAGTATCAACAGCAATAGGCTTGTCCATTTTTGTTTAAAGTTGAGATAGGCCACCCATTTCATGTTGGCACTGAGGACGAGGGCCAACACGCCTAACATGATATTAAGGGCAATGGAAATTCCTTCGCTCAATTCAATTTGTACGCTATCATAGACCAGAACAAACAGCAAAAGAAATTCAAAAAATGCCCATGTTCGAAGGAGCCACTTCGACTTTTGATAAATGATCAACCGCTTCCAACAGGTGTATGCAGCCACCAGAAAGCTTAAGAACAAACCCAGGTTGATCAGGTAAACGAAATCACCAAATAAGATATGCCCGGGTAGCTTCGTGTTGCCCAGTAAGAAAACAACGAGCCGAATAGAAAGCGAGACTACCGTAGCAACCAATCCGGTTGCAAACACTTTCCATAGCAAGTCGGTGAAATTGAGATTTTCATCTTTCTCTATTCTATACTTATAATAGTAGTAAAGCAGAACCACATACAGATCTAACATGACACGCGGCACCCACAAAGGAACATCAGAGGCCAGACCCCTCATGTCGCTGAAAAGAATAGTGAGGTCGGAAAAGAAAAGGACAAGCCAGGCTACCGCTGCGCCAAGAGAAGTAAGTCGTATGATGGCTTTGTTACCCACTGTTTAAAAAATAAGCCAATCTCAGTTGGATTGGCTTACAATAATAGGAAAAAGGAAAGGCCTTGGAAAATCAGGTTAGGGAATCATCAACTTCGGACTGCTATTTTAGAATCACCTTTTCGACAAACTTACCATCTAAAGAATGGATGGTTACGATATATAATCCTGCTCCAAGAGTCGTAGTTTCAATTGAAGCTGGCTCTCCCTTTTTCAAAGAGGTCTGCAAAACCAATTCACCTAATGCGTTGTGGATGGTGAGCATATCTTTTTCACTGCATTCAAAGTTCGGTTGAACGATAAGGTTAATTCCGGTCATAACCGGATTTGGATAAACAACCACTCTTTTTTCAGAGACAGCAAACTCTATGGCAATGGTGTTGAATTGCTCAGATCGACCATCAAGATCCACAGACACAAGCCGGTAATAAACTTTGCTTGCTGTTGGGAACGGATCCACGAGGGAATAGTTCTTTTGAACGGAAGACTTGGGCCCACCTTTTACTCTACCCAGTTCCTCAAATTTTTTGCCATCAACCGATTTTTCAACTTTGTAATAGTCGAAATTTTCTTCTGTTGCCGATGCCCACTCAAGCAAAACCTCGTCACGCACTTGCCTTCCTGTGAAATAAAGTAATGTGATGGGCAGGCTTCCTCCGGTTACAACAGCGGGGCCATTTACAGTCGTTCCTGAACCAAAATTATTAGGAGGCAAAATTCCAGACAGTGCAATCGAAAAGCCTGATGTAATAGTTCCACCGAATGCTCCTGCAGATATTAATTGTCCACCCGAGTTAACAATTAATTGATCGGTGGCATCAAGTGTCAAAGCGGAATTGTTCAGCGTAAGTGTACCGTTTACGGTAATCGTGATGTCTGTTGCATCGTTGTAAAGGATACCGGGAAACGTGATGGTTATATCGATGCCTGAGGGAATCAGGAGATTGTTAGAGGGATCCGGATTACAGTTACAATCCCAGGTAGAGGCCGATGTCCAGTTGCCATCAGCAATAGCTGTTATTGTAGGGATGTAAGTAGACTGTCCTATCGTATAAAAATAGGTGCCTGTTGCAAGAGAGGCTGTTGCCGCGCTTCCTCCTACCACGGTAAATTGATTAGTTGGTGCAGAAATGGTTGCAATATTCGTCCACGCACCGCTGGCGGACGACAAACGCCAAACTGCCGTATAACTTGATTCACTGTCTCCGGATGAAATATCGGTTGTATTGTTATATGCGAAAACACCGTTTGAAAAGGTTGTGGCATTACCGTTCCCGGCTATCGAGAACCGGAAGGTACGTTTCAGTTCGCCAGGCCGGCTGGAATAATTAATTGCCTTCACTGAAAGGGTGGCGTTGTTTGCCGGTGCCGTTGATACCGTGGGTATCGTCACCGGAGTATATCCGCCCGTGCTCGTACCAATGGGATAGGTGATTGCCCATGGGCCGGTTGAGTTCGTGGTTGTAATGGTTAAGTTACTGTTTGATCCGGTTCCACCATCCAATTGAATGTAGCGACTAGAGTTGGCACCTGAGATCGTGGCAGCCGAACCGAGTATGATATCGGCTGAAGAACCCACGACCAGAATTCTGTTGGTCGAAAAGGTGAGCGTACCACTGATGTTAATGTCGCTGTTTGCAAACACATTCGCTGTGCTTGTGTTTAACGTTAAGTTCACCAAAGAAAAGGTACCGGCACCACTCATCGTTTGACTGGATGAACCATTTAGTGTCACCGTACCTGTGGGTGAGAAGGTGCCTGAACTTACCGTTAAGTCTCCAGAAATATTTGGCGAAGCCAACGTTAACGTACCGCCACCGGAGTATGTGAGACTATTGAAGTTAACAATAGTTGTTGGTGCTGTTGCATTCGTGTAGATAACGGTGTTTGGCGTATTGGTAGTAGTTGTAAGCGTAATATTGGTGATGGTAGATCCTCCATAAGAAAGGGTACTGTTCGCTCCTTGTATCCACGAAGCCCCTGCCGTGCCAGTCAAAACTGCTGCTCCGGTATTAGATAAAGTAACGGTACCAGTGTTACTGTTTGTCACATCCACTGTTGCGCCTGAGATGGTCACAACGTTGGCAAATGACATTGCCGTTGATCCGGTTAAACTTTGATCGTTGGTATCAAATGTTGCCCCTCCGGCTGAAAACGATGAACCTGAGTTGGCTATTCCGCTACGGAAAATCAGGTTACCCGTTGTCGTAACCGATGTGGTTGTGAATGCCGATGTTCCGGAAAGGCTGACATTACCAACAAACGTGTCTATGCCGCTATTGTTTGAATCTGTGAATCCGCCTGCTCCACTGATCGTTGTTGTGCCAGTGACCGTAAGGTTTCCGGTGTTAGAATAAGTCAACACAACTCCGGTGATCGCAACATTGTTCGCAAAACTCGCAGCCGTTGTGCCGCTGAATGCCTGAGCATTGGTATCAAACGTGGCACCGCCAGCCGAAAAGGATGTGCCTGAATTGGCAACTCCGCCACGAAAGACAAGATTACCAACCGTTGTAACTGACGTTGTTGTAAAGGTTGATGTTCCTGCCAAACTCACATTCCCAACAAACGTGTCTATGCCACTATTGTTGCTATCCGTAAATCCGCCAGCTCCAGTAATGGTTGTAGTTCCACCGATGTTCAAGTCGCTGGTATTTGATTGGGTTAAGACAATGCCTGTAATAGCAACATTATTTGCGAAACTTGTTGCAGTGGTTCCACTTATTGCCTGAGCGTTGGTATTAAACGTAGCGCCACCAGCAGAAAAAGAGGAACCGGAGTTAACAATGCCGCCCCGGAAAATCAGGTTGCCGGTCGTTGTCACCGCAGTAGATGTCCATGAACCAGAATTCGATACAGAGCCTACAAAAGTTTTTATGCCAGTGTCAGACGATAGGGTAAGACTTCCGCTGCCACCCGTAATCGTAGTTGTTCCAGTTACTGTAGTTGCAAAGCCGCCAATTGTCAGTGACGTGTTGTTCGCAATATTAACGTTGCCATTTACGGTCAATGCTACTCCGGTTGTGATCGATGCCGATCCAGAAGTTGACAAGTTATTAAATGTAGTGGCAGACGTGCCGGCTATTGTCTTCGATACCCCATTAAAGGTAACTGTGCTTGTATTTGGTGTGAACGTTCCGTTGTTGGTCCAATCGCCACTTACAGTTAAGCTGTTAGATCCTGTGATCGTTAATGTGGCACCCGTACCTATTGAAATGTTTCTTGCTAATCCACCAGCAACTCCAATAATTGGCTGGTTGACCACCGATTGTATGCTGACATCACTCGCTGACGTTGGGACTGCGCCACTACACCAATTGGTGCCGATGTTCCAATCGGTGCTGGTCGAGCCAATCCAGGTGGCGGCACCTGAACAAGAAGTTGCGCTGACATTTACAATGCCTGTTGAAGTACTTAGAAAATAGATGTTGTTTTTAAATGTGGCCGCTGACGCTGTACTTCCCCAGGAACCAGACGGCTCACCCACGCCCGCCAACGTGAGTGTATTGGCGCTGTGCGTGAACGTGCCAAGATCGGCAACAGCCGTGCCTGTTACAGAAAGGTTTGACGAGATGGTTACGATGGCCCCAAAGGTTTTGTTCCCCGAACCAGAGAGAATAAGATTATTGTAAGTCACTGCGCCAGTGGCAATGGTTTGTGCTCCGGCTGCATTCCATTCTACAGTTCCTGTACTTGCCGTAAAGGTTCCGCCAACTCCCGACATCGATCCCCCAATTTTTAACGTACTGGATCCTCCATTTAGAATTCCGTTTGTCCGTGTCCATGTGCCAGTAAACACGTGAGTCAGGGCTGCGCCCAAATTCAAAGTCCCTCCAGCCCCATTGATTGTCAAACCATTTCCGTTTGCACTACCGGTTAACGTTGCCGTGCCAGCGGTCTTGGTTAACGAAACTGTGCCGGTTGTCGTGAACCCATCAATGCTTTGACTCGCTGTAGTTCCCGCAATGGTTATCCCTCCCGAACCGCTGGTTAGTGTGCCTGAGTTAATGAAGTCCCCATGTAGTGTAATCAGGTTTGCACCTGGAGTTAAGGTTGCACCAGTATTTATATTTAAAGGCACACTCGAGTTGTTACCAATCTGCACCGCACCAGGCGTTGTAATTGCTCCCGTGTTTTTAATGATGATACCTCCGGTGGCGACAAAGGGTGTTATCCATTCCTCTGAGGTGGCGGTATACGATCCTGGTTTATTATATTGAAGAGTTGAGTTGGCTCCATACGTAACTACGCCCGTGGTCACCACCACAGAGGCAGTGCCTTCCATAGACAGTGTTCCATTCACTGTAGGCGTAGTGGCAAAAGTTTTGGCGCCCGACCCCATCAGGTTAAGATGGTGGTATGTCGTTACAAAAGCAGTTTGCGCAGCGCCTGTATAACTCACAGTATTGCCAGAGGTATTCGCGACAAGAGATGTAATAGTGATGGTACCACCAATATTCAATGCCCCGGTTGCACCCTGCGTTAAGGTAGAAGAACCGGAAAGTGCTGTTGAGGCTGTAATTGTTCCATTATTTGTTAGCGCTGCGTTCACAGCAAGTGACGTAGCGCATGTCAGTGTACCACTATTTGTATAAGTACCCGAAAGAGTGACTGTTGGAATTGCGATTGTTGTAGAGCCGCTGAGGGTTTTGGTAGTGCCACTGAAGGTGTGGGTTCCGGTGCTTGCTGTGAATGTTGCAGCATTGTTAGCAAAGCTGCCACCAAAATTCACGGTTGCAGCTGCAGTTTCATTCCAGGTAGAACCCGAATTCAAAGTCACATCTCCCGTAAAAGTTTTTGTTCCAGTTGCAGACGAGATGTTTAAGCTGCCGCTAGCTCCACTCCCAACGGTTGTTGTCCCTGTAACAGTGAAAGCAAAACCAGGGATGGTCAGGGAGGTTCCATCCGCCAGACTTAAATTGCCGTTTAAGGTTGTTCCTATTCCCGTTGTGACTGATCCAGAACCTGTTATTGATAGGTTGTTAAAGGTTGTAGATGACGACCCCGCGATTGTTTTGCTGGTTCCGTTAAAGCTTACCGTGCTTGTATTGGCAGTAAAAGTTCCGTTGTTTGTCCAGTCTCCGCTTACGGCAAGGGAGTTAGAGCCAGTGATTGCCAATGTAGCACCAGATAAAATTGAAATACTATTGGCAAGACCACCTGCTGCGCCAATGATGGGTTGATTGGGCAGTGCTTGTATGGTAACATCGATTCCTGCTGTGGGAATTACACTCGCGCACCAGTTACTGCTGGTGTTCCAGTCGGTGTTTGTTGTTCCTATCCACAAGCCATTTGAGCAGGACGATGCACTTACGGTGATCAATCCGGTGTTAGAAAAGTAGGTATTGGTTTTATACGTAGCGGCTGAGGTTGAACTACCCCATGTACCATTCGGTTCGGCTAAACCTCCAAGTGTCAGCGAATTTGCCGTGTGAGTGGTGAGCGTTCCTAAATTGATGGTTGCCGTTCCGCTTATTGAAAAATTTCCTCCAATTGCAAGAGCTGAGGCCAGTGCCGATGTAGTCGCTGATCCACTTATGCTGAAGTCATTGGCAATCGTGGTTACACTTGTCATGGTTTTAGTAGCGCTACCACTTAATCCCAACGTTCTGTATGAGACCGCCTTCACGGTCTGCGCTGCGCCCGTATAGTTTACTGTGTTGGCATTCGTGCTTGCATTTAATCCTGTAATGCCAGATGTACCGGCAATATTCAAGATCGAACCGGTCCCTTGAGTTAGTGTGCCGCCTCCCGACAAAGCCGTTGTTACTGTAAGGGTACTATTGTTGGTGGTGGCAGAAGTTACTGTCATGGTTCCATTGACTGTTGTTGCCCCGCCAATTGTTGCGGTTCCTGATCCATTAATAGTAAGGTTGCTGTAGGTTGTTGTTCGTATGGCCGGACTTGCCCCAGTATAGGTTACTGTATTTGTATTGGTACTTGCATCAAATGTTCCTGCGCCGCTAAACGGAGCCGCGTTTGTCAAAGCAAGTGTTGGAGTATTGGAGCCTTGTGTAAAGTTCCCGGTCAAAACAATATTATCAATTGTAACCGTTCCAGAGTTGCTGTTGGTGAGTGTTGTGCCGCCTGCTGGTGTAATACTGCCACCAAATGTCATCGCATTTGCACCAAGTAGCGATTGACTTGCTGCGAACGAAGCAGCTCCGGAACCGTTATTAAATGTGGTTCCGTTCATGGTAATACCTCCGCCAAAACTGGTGGCAGGATTTTGCCCTGAAAGATCCCAAACTCCACCCGCATTCACAGTTACTGCTCCGGTAAATGTCTTTGTCCCGGTTGAGGCTCCACCTGTATTTAATATTCCACTTGTACCTGCCCCAACGGTAGTAGTCCCTGTGACCGTCAATGCAAAACCTGCAGCTGTAAACGTAGTACCATTACCAATACTAAGGTTACCCGTAATTCCAAGATCAGCAACTGTGGTCGTACTTGCAGTGCCGCTTAAAGTAAGGTTTCCACTGATCGTTGTAGTGCCTGCCTGAAGAGTTTTAGTGCCACCTCCAGAAAGTGTAAGGTTGTTATAATTGTACGCTCCCACTGTTTGCGCTCCGGCATTGTTATAATTAACCGTGCCTGTAGAAGGAGTCAAAGTTCCTCCCGCAGTAATTGTTCCGCCAATATTTAGAGTGCCCGTGTTGGAGAAAGTAACTACATCGCGCGAATCGCCCATTGTAATGTTGCCTGTCACATTTACCGTACCCGTTGATATTGTAATCCCGGACGACCGATTGTTGTTCGTTGTTGCTGTGAGAGTAACTGACGCTGCAGAAAGAGTTCCTCCTCCCACTGCGATTATTTTATTATCGCCATTTCCACTTCCAGTGCCAATCGAAATTGCATTGGTGACATTCAAACTATTAGCTCCGCTGATGGTTATAGTATTAGCAGCATTTCCACCGCTTATCGTAAAAGAGGAGCAGACTGCTGCTGTATTCACTGTCAGGTTAATTCCATCTGCGATCGTTACAGCATCTGTAGACGCTGGTACCCCATTTGGGTTCCAATTATTGGCGCTACTCCAATTGACACCATCTCCACCTCCATCCCATGTTTTCTGTGCATAAGTGTCAACGATTGATAAGAAGCCCACTAGCAGCAGGGCAAAAAGGGGTGCAATTCGAAAATTGTTCAGGATTTGGATTGGAGCCATACTATAAAAACTAGCGTAAATTCAAATATCGAAATTTATTACAACATCATGAAAATCAATACAAAGTGAATAGCAAACCAATGGCAGCTTAGCCTCTGCATCAATAATAAACTAAGGGTGGAGGTAACTACTTTCTACTATAATTAGGCGCTTCCCTGGTGATGGCCACATCGTGCGGATGGCTTTCATGCACTCCGGCTGCTGTGATTTTGACAAACTTTGCAGACTTCAATTTCTCTAAGTTCTTAGCACCGCAATAACCCATGCCGGCTTTCAACCCTCCAACTAATTGGTAAAGTACTTCGGCAACAGAACCTTTGAATGGCACACGTCCGGAGATTCCCTCGGGTACTAGCTTCTTGATGTCATCTTCTGCATCCTGGAAGTATCGGTCCTTTGAACCATCATCCATCGCCTCCAGCGAACCCATGCCACGATAGGACTTGAATTTTCTTCCCTCATAAATAATGACTTCGCCCGGAGCTTCCTCCGTTCCCGCCAACAGCGACCCGATCATCACACTATCCGCACCAGCAGCTAATGCTTTTACAATGTCTCCTGAAAATCGAATGCCACCATCGGCAATGACTTTCACATCAGATCCTTTCAACGCTTTCGCAGATTCATATACGGCCGAAAGTTGAGGAAGTCCAATGCCCGCTACAATGCGGGTGGTACAAATGCTGCCGGGTCCAACGCCCACCTTAACCGTGTCCGCGCCTGCTTTCGCCAATGCTTTCGCAGCATCGCCAGTTGCAATGTTTCCAACAATCAATTCAAGGTTTGGAAATTTTCTCTTAACACGCCTGGCTGCTTCAATCACTCCCTTCGAATGACCGTGTGCTGTATCGATACTAATGATATCAACACCCGATGTACGCAATGCTTCAATGCGCTCAATTACATCTGGCGTTACACCCACTGCTGCACCCACTCTCAATCGCCCATATTCATCGTGGCAGGCGTTCGGTTTATTTTTCTTTTTTAGAATGTCTTTATAGGTAACGAGGCCGGTCAGCTTTCCTTTCTTGCTTACGATGGGAAGCTTTTCAATTTTATAATTCTGAAGTAATACTTCTGCTTTCTCAAGTGTAATTCCTTCAGGTGCCGTGATCAGATTATCTTTGGTCATGATCTGGGCAATTGGTCTCGCCATGTCCTTTTGAAAACGCAGATCACGGTTGGTGATAATACCTACCAACTTTCCATTTTCATCTATTACCGGAATACCACCAATCTTATTCTCGCGCATGATCTTCTCTGCATCCTTCACAGTAGAGTTGCTTAAAAGCGTAATCGGATCGAGGATCATTCCACTTTGAGATCGCTTCACTTTCCGTACTTGCTCGGCCTGCTCGGCAATGGTCATGTTTTTATGAATGAAGCCAAGACCACCCTCCAGCGCCATGCTTATCGCCAGGTCGGCCTCTGTCACCGTGTCCATAGCAGCAGAAATAAGCGGAATATTGAGCTTGATTTTCTTAGTTAAATAGCCAGCGGTGCTGGTTTCGCGGGGTAAAACGTCACTGTAGGCAGGTACAAGAAGCACATCGTCATAGGTGAGGGCTTCAAAAAGGAATTTGGAGGGATCGTGAGCCATGGCAAATAATTTACGATTGATTATTTGCCGGGCAAAGTTAACCGTAATTCAACAATTCACCAATTTGAATTTAAAATGGATTGCAAAAGATTGAATGATGAATGTTTCCACCGACAAATTGATTTCTTGAGAAAGCCGGCATTAGCACATTGGACACAGGAGCGTTAACTTTGGTGCAACTATTTTTTATTTGAATGTCTATGAAAAGAATTTTTTGTCTGCTCCTGTTTCAATTCTTTGTTGCTGCTGCAATTGCTCAAACACAAACTGGCAAAGCGTCCTTCTATGCCGACAAATTTGAAGGCAGCCCCACCGCCAGCGGAGAGAAATACAAACACAATAAGTTGACAGCTGCTCATAAGAGTCTTCCGTTTGGTACAAAAGTGCGCGTGACCAACACGGCCAACAATCAAATGGTAGAAGTGGTGGTGAACGATCGCGGACCTTATTTAGATGGACGAATCATTGACCTTTCAAAATCAGCGGCTGAAAAACTGGGGTTTGTTAATCAGGGTTTGGCCGAGGTAAAGATTGAAGTGATTGATGCTGGTGATGGAAAAAGCAAAATGGAGATGGGCCCCATCGATCGCGTGTCGGTAGATGAAAAAGAATTTTATGACTTTGAGATTTCGAGATTGACGCCAAAAGGATTTGGTGTTCAGATCGGAACCTATCAGGAATTAGTAAACCTGATGCGTCTTGCCGATAACTTGAAAAATTCTTACAAGAAGAAAGTAACGGTTCAGGTGAAAATCCTGAACGGCATAAAATATTATAGTCTTGTGCTCGGCCAGTTTTCGACTCGCAATAAGGCCGACAACTTCTTAGGAGAAGTGAAGAAAAAATTTCCGGATGCTTTTATCACGGAGTTTAACCGACTATAACATTCAAAAAGAGTGACAACGTTTGTCCTTATTCTATCGGTTCTATAGAACAAAGTTTTTTGAACACTAAGGGCTTTTCTTTTCGCACGAACGGTTAGCTTGCCACAAAATTTTTCGGCTGCGTGGAGATCATTGGATACATTGCTTCAATCCTGGTAGGTGTTGTGTTAGGATTGTTGGGAGGCGGGGGCTCTATTCTTTCCATTCCTATTCTGGTCTACTTATTTGGTGTCGAGCCGGTAATTGCATCAGCCTACTCCTTATTCATCGTTGGTATTACAAGCCTGGTAGGGGCTATTCCAAAATATCGCGAGCACCTGATCAATCTAAAAACAGGAATTCTGTTTGGCTTGCCTTCAATCGTGGCCATATTCAGCACTCGAAAATGGATCGTGCCCGCCATTCCGGACGTTATCATGAACACCGGAAGTCTTCTTCTTACAAAGCGTGAACTTCTACTCGGCTTATTCGCCATACTAATGGTGTTAGCTTCGGTATCGATGATTCGTAAAAAAAAAGAGATCACATCCGACATTCGGAAATTCAGAACAGTGCTCGTTATTATCGAAGGCTTACTAATTGGTTTGTTGACGGGGCTTGTTGGAGCAGGTGGTGGCTTTTTAATTATTCCCGCGTTGGTATTTTTAACTGGCCTGCCATTCAAAACAGCAGTTGGAACTTCTCTGTTTATTATCGCCATTAATTCTTTGTTTGGCTTCTTTGGAGACCTTCTCAATTACTCCATCGATTGGCCATTCTTGCTTTCCATCACGGGTCTTGCTGTGTTGGGAATTCTGGCTGGCAATTTTCTTTCGCGAAGAATTTTAAGCTTATATCTGCGAAAAGCTTTTGGCTGGGTTACACTCGTGATGGGATGTTGGATTCTGCTTCGGGAATTTATTTTAAAGTAAAAGTCAATTCAATCAAACGTTAGATGATTCGTTACCTTCGTGATTGAATTAAATCATGGACGTTACCAGTATTGTCAATTCGATTTCTAAATACGTTGTGCTGGATGATGCCGATCGTCTTTATCTCGCCTCGGTTTTTGTCCCACTAAAAATCCGTCAAAACGATTTTACACAGAAAGCAGGTTCCATCTCATCGGGTATGATTTACGTCAAATCCGGTTGTCTGATGACCTACTTTACCGATCCGGATGACAATGACCACGTCATTCAGTTTGCCACAGCGGGATGGTGGACAGGAGATTTACATAGTTTCACCAGTCAAACTCCTTCTATATATAGTACCCGGGCTCTTGCCTATAGCGAAGTGCTATTGTTGCCCAAGAAAGATATGGATGAACTTCTTGAACGCTTCCCCAAGTTTGAGCGCTACTTCAGAATTCTTTTTCAAAACTCCTTAGTAACACATCAGCACAGAATCATCCAGAACTTTTCAGTCGGAGCAGAAGAGCGCTATCTCCAGTTTCTTGAAAAATATTCAACCCTGGAACAATATGTGCCCCTGAAGTACATCGCGTCTTATCTGGGCATTACACCTGAATTCCTCAGCAAAATCAGAAAGAGACTTACTGAAAAGTAATTTCTTAATCTAGGTTAAGTGCCCTTTCTCCCTTTCTTAATCTTGTTCTAGCTACACCGATTATACCCGGAAGTACCTTTGACTTGTCAAACGAAACAACTCCTTTGACCAAAAGACTAAGAAATTTAAACTTTAAAAATTATGAAAACTGAGACATTAGTAGCCACCAAATGGGGAATTGATCCAACACACACTGAAGTACAATTCAAAGTAAAGCACCTAGTTATCTCAACGGTAACTGGTTTTTTCAAAAATTTCAGCGGCAGCATGGAAAGTGAAACTGAAGATTTTGACGGTGCTTCCGTAAAATTCAGTATCGATGTGAACAGTATCGATACCAATCAAACCGATCGTGATGCGCATTTAAAGTCTGCCGACTTCTTTGCAGCAGAACAATATCCAACACTTGATTTTGCCGGCAAGCTTAAATTGGTATCTGACAATCAATATAAATTAGTGGGAGTTCTTACCATCCGCGGCACGTCAAAAAATGTAGAACTATCTGCAGAGTTTGGTGGCATCATGGTTGATCCATGGGGAAACACCAAAGCTGGATTTGAAATCAATGGAAAAATCAATCGTAAAGATTTTGGATTGAACTGGAATGCACTTACCGAAGCTGGTGGTATGGTGGTAAGCGAGGATGTGAAGTTGCACATTAACGCAGAGCTGGCCAGAGGCTAAAATCGCCTCGTTACCTCAAGAAGGGTCGCCTCAGAAAAAGAGGCGGCCTTTTTTGTGCCCAAAAATAGCCGCATTTTGGCTAAAAAATCGACTTTTATGACATATTTGAATGTTATACTTGCAAAGTAGATAGTTTTACTATTATTTTTGTTTGTAAATATATCACTATGCCGGCTTTAGCCTTCAAACTAAATGAGCACTTGTATCTCCGCGATCCGCAGCGGACTGAGTTGGGGCAACACATCATCAGCAAAAGTGTAGAGATGATCGACAGGCTCGGATTCGAGCAATTCACGTTTAAGAAACTTGCCGAAGAGATTGAGTCCACTGAAGCGTCTGTGTATCGTTACTTTGAAAACAAGCACCGGCTGCTCCATTATCTCATCTCCTGGTATTGGAGCTGGCTGGAATACAAGGTAGATATTGCCATCGGCCACCTGAAAACCCCGCACGAAAAATTGCGCGCCTGTTTGCAAACAATAGCCGAAGAAAAAAAGTATGACCCCACCTTTGAATTTGTAAATGAAGAGGCGTTGTACAGAATTGTTGTGGACGAACTCGACAAAACATTTCTCACAAAATGGGTTGACGCAGACAACAAAGACGGTCTGTTTCTGAGCTTCAAGTCGCTGTGCAAAAAAATTACTGCACTTGTGCAAGACATTAATCCTGATTATCCCTTTCCAAACTCGCTCATCAGCACCGTGCTGTTGACGGCAAAACAACAGTATTTTTTTTCATCGCATCTGCCGTCTCTCACCAACATTACGCCCGATGCCAATCGGCACGATCGTATTTATCAGTTTCTTGAATCACTTGTTTTTACTTCCATAAAAAAATAAGGTATGCTCTCCAACACGCACATTTATAAGATTCTGCGAGAAGTTGCACTGGCTGTGAAGCATGATTTTAACCTGGAAGACATACGCCACGTGGAATCGAACCAACGGACGTACACCGATTTCGAACTGGCGGAGTTTAAACGTGATTTAATTGAGGCCGGAAATAAAATCCGAATTCTCTTTCTAGAATATCATTTGCCTGATGAATCGTTTAAACAATTCTTAAAAAAAGAGGCAAGCCCCGTGTTTGGTTTCGTTCGGGATGGGAATATCATCAAGCCGATTCTTTTGCTGCCGGAAAACAAAACTTGTTATCAGATTGACCTGGGAGAACCTCGTCCTCAAAAATCAAGCGTCAATTTGAATGAGCTCAATTGGGTAAGAGATGAACGTGGCGAAATTCAATTTCATGCCATCTTCAATTATCAGAGTCCCTTAAGTGTGTCTGATGAAAATGTGAGTCCGGTGAAAAGGCTTCTTGGTCTGCTCGGCACGGAGCGAAAAGAAATTTTTTACATTTTGTTTTATGCTCTGGTGATCGGTCTCGTCAGCTTAATCCTCCCATTAGGCATTCAAACAACCGTTGAACTGGTATCTGGTGGCGTCATCTTCAGTTCCGTCTATCTGATGATCGCGCTGGTAATCGCTGGCGTTTTACTGACTGGCGCACTTCAAATTGTACAGATAAGCCTGGTGGAATTTCTACAACGAAGAATTTTTTCTAAGGCCGCTTTTGAGTTTGCCTACCGGCTGCCGCGAATTCGAATGGAAGCCATTTTAAAAAGTTATGCACCGGAACTGGTCAATCGATTTTTTGATGTGATGACCATTCAAAAAGGTTTGCCTAAACTGTTGATTGATTTATCATCCTCCGTTATCCAAATCCTATCGGGACTTTTGCTCATCTCACTGTATCACCCCTTCTTCGTTTTCTTTGGCATCGTTTTATTGCTTTCATTATTTGTCATTTTCTATTTCACCGGATCTCGCGGTTTGCAATCGTCCATCCATGAATCAAAATATAAGTATAGGGTGGCGCAGTGGCTGGAGGAGCTCGCGCGCGTTTTGCCATCGTTCAAACTAGCGGGCAACACAGACTTGCCTATTCGCAAGACCGACCATCTGGTAAACAATTATCTTAAAAACAGAAAAATACACTTCAATGTATTGGTCACACAATTTTCTTTTATCGTCATCTTCAAGGCACTGATCACTGGAGGCCTGCTCATCATCGGCACTCTCTTAGTAGTTGATCGTCAAATAACATTGGGCCAATTTGTAGCTACCGAAGTTGTTATTATCCTGATTCTTGGAGCTGTTGAAAAGATAATCATGTACATGGATGTAGTCTATGATTTGCTAACAGCTGTAGACAAAGTGGCTCACGTAACAGACATTGCCATTGAAAAAACAGGCGGACTCGACTTCGCCACTGCAGATGATTCCGGCCTGAGCATTCGCACAAAAAATCTATCTTATAAATATGCGGGAGCCGGATCGTATGCACTGCAGGCCGTCAATTTCACGATCAAGCGCGGAGAAATTATTTGTATAGCAGGTGAAGCTGATTCCGGAAAGACCACGTTGACCAATATTCTTACCGGCTTCTATACCGACTACGAAGGAGTTGTTACGGTAAATGATTTTTCACTGCGCGATGTTGATCTCACACATCTGCGCGACCTGGTGGCAAAAAACATTTCTACGGAAGATCTTTTTGATGGAACTCTTCTGGAAAATTTAAGTGTGGGAAGACCTCACTCGAGTGTACAATCTGTCATTGACGCTCTGAATCGTGTTGGGCTAAGTGATGTTGTCAATTCTTTGCCATTGGGCCTCGAGACGCCCATTGTAAGCGGTGGAAAAGGTCTTTCGCACTCCACAGCCCAGAAGCTGATCCTGGCGAGGTGCTTTATCAAAAAACCAAAGCTAATTGTGCTGAATGACTTCTTCACTGCTATGACCAAGGCCGACAAGTTGCATCTATTGCAATCGGTTATTCGGGAGGATAGAACCTGGACCGTATTGTTCATCTCCAATGATCCGATGATCATGAGCTCGGCAGATCGCGTCATGATTCTGGAGGGCGGAACAATCAGGCAGGAAGGCGCTTTCGCGGAACTGTTAAAAAATGGCAGTCTCAACAATTTTATTGAATAACACTATGCTGAATATTTCAAGCCAACGCATTCAAAAAGAAATTCCTCAGGATACGCTGTATTCACTGAGATCTCTGAACACCCCAATGGCAGGGAAAATTTTGGCCAAGTGGCTGTTTGGAATTGGGGTACTGTTTGTGATTATTCTCTTCCTCCCATGGCAACAGAATATTCATGGCACCGGGCATGTGACAGCGCTCTCACCAAGTAACAGGCCTCAAACAATTCAAACGATTATTGCCGGAAGAATTCAAGCCTGGAAAATAAAGGAGGGACAACTCGTTGCGAAAGGCGATACAATTGCTGTCATCAGTGAGGTGAAAGAAAAATACTTTGATCCACAACTGCTTCTCCGTTTGCGCGAAGTGATTCAAGCCAAGGAAAAAAGTTTATCATCAAAAGATCAAAAAGCCAAGGCTTTGAAGCGACAACTGCTGGCGCTTGAAGATGGCATGAAGATAAAGATGGAACAATCGCGTGCCAAGTTAGAAGCCGAACGAGTGCGTTTTGAAAATGCCAAAAATCAATACGAACGAAACAAAAAGCTTTTTGAGGCAGGCAACATTCCTCTCACAAAGTTTCAAGACATTGAATATAAATATCAGGGAAGTGAGGCAGACTTTATCAATGCTGAAATCGAAATTGATAGGGTGCGAGCCGAGTTTCTGGACAAGATTAACAAAGCTGAGTCTGATCTGAACAATACGCTCTCCGAGCAATTTGAAACACAGGCCGATCTCTCCAAGATGAACAACGAATACGTGAATATGGAAATTCGCAGTCAACAGTATTTCATACTTGCGCCTCAGGATGGTATTGTGGTGAAGGCAACACAAGCTGGCATTGGCGAAACGGTGAAAGAAGGCGATCCTGTTTGTTCCATCATGCCGCAGTCATTTGATGTGGCCGTGGAAATGTATGTGAAGGCGATGGATGTTCCGTTAATTACCAAGGGAAGAAGGGTGCGAATTGAATTTGATGGATTTCCGGCACTCCAGTTTTCGGGTTGGCCAAGCATCTCGGTGGGTTCCTTTGGCGGAACCGTAGAAGTAATTGATGTTGTAAACACGCATCCCGGAGAATTCAGAATACTAGTAACACCTGATCAGAAAGACACACCATGGCCAAAACAAATAAGGGTTGGTTCGGGTGCCAAAAGTTGGGTGATGCTGGACGATGTGCCGGTATGGTACGAGCTCTGGAGGCAACTCAACGGATTTCCCGCCAGCCTCTATGCCGAACCCAAAACCGATTGGCCTGTTAAGAACAAGAATGCAGAAAAGAAAGCGAAGTAATTATGATAAAGAATATCCTCTGTCTTTGCTTAGTCTTCAGCGCACAACTGATTGCGCCAAGTTGCCACGCACAACCAAAGAATGGACTTGACTCTCTCTTTATTCTACCCGACTCGATGAAAGTTTTTAGCCTTGAAAACTTTTACACATCCATACTGCAATCGCACCCAATCGTTAAACAAACAAAACTTTTAACAGAAGTTGCCCGGCAGGAAATAAGACTAGCGCGAGGTGCCTTTGATCCAAAATTAGAAACCCGCATGCAGTCAAAAGAATTTAACAACAAAGACTATTACCAGAAGTGGATTTCATCTTTCACTATTCCAACGTGGTTTCCTCTGGATCCAAAAATTGGCATTGAAAGAAATACCGGTGTTTTTATAGATCCCGAAAACACAGTGCCCGACACCGATAATAACCGACAACTTTTCACTGGCATTTCTCTTCCACTTGGGCGGGGTCTTTTTACAGATGACAGAAGAGCAGCCGTGAAGCAGGCAAAGTTGTTTACTAAACTTGCCGAAGTCGAGCAGATTAAACTCGTGAACAAAATTTTGATTGAGGCGGCCAAAGACTATTGGCAGTGGTATTATTCATTTTACAATTATCGCCTGTTGCGTAAAAACACAAAAGTGGCTGAAGAAATCTTCAGACGTGTAAAACTCAATGCTCATCTTGGCGAAGCTTCGGCTATTGATACTGTTCAGGCAAAAATAACACTGCAGCAAAGGCTGGTAGAACAACAGGAATCGTATCTGGAATTTGTCAACACGGGAATAAAAATTTCCACTTACCTGTGGGATGTGGATGGCAATCCTCTTCAACTAACCACCACTGTTGCGCCTGTACTGATAAAAACGGATGAAGAAATTTTAGCGCCTCAAACGCTGGAAGGTCTTACCCTTTTGGCAAAAGAAAATCATCCTGACCTGGTTAAACTCGGGGTGAAAATGGATCAGCTGGAGGTGGATCGGAAATTGGCCACCGAATACTTAAAGCCAAAACTTGATTTAAGCTATAACTTCCTCAATCAGCCCATCACACCGGGTGGAGAATTCCAATCTTTCACGTTTATGAATAACTATAAGTTGGGAGTTGATTTTTCCATGCCCGTGTTAATCCGAAAAGAACGTGCTAAGCTGGAGCAAACTAAACTAAAAATTAGAAGTACTGAGTTAGAAAGGACCCATACCACACGTGAAATTGTTAATCAGATCAATACGGTTCATAACCAGATTACAAATACGAATAAAATTATGGAGCACCAGCATGCCATTGCCCGTCATTATGAAACACTGCTCGCAGCCGAGCTACTTAATCTTGAAAATGGCGAGAGCGACTTATTTAAAATTAACGTGCAACAAGAAAAGCTCATTCAATCACAAAGCAAGTTGCTGAAGCTTAAGTCGGAATATGAAAAGCTGAAAGCTGTTTTATACTGGTCGGCCGGGTTGCGAAATCTGAATGCCGAAAATCTTTAGCATTAAACCTTAGCGATTGATTCTTTTTTTCTGACCATCTCGCTTAGCAGATAGACCATTCCGATGGTGATTATCATCGCACCTACCACCACATAGCCTAAGGTATCGTAGCGTTCTAGTTTTCCGCTGCTGGTTTGCACCACGATCATTCCGGCTATAGCCGCAGCCACTCCACCCGAAATCTGTTGAATGGATGAGTTGATTCCCATAAACGCGCCGCGATCTTGTGGCTCCGGTATGGCTGTCATCAGCGCAGAAGCTGGAATCACGCGGGCCATGATGCCACCAAACAAAATGATGTTGATTACAATTACTATCCAAAGCGGTGTGATACCAAGATTGCAGTAAATAAGTACCATGGACATACTAATCACCGAGCCAATCACAAACATCTTGTACTTACCAATGGAGTCGCTAAACTTACCAGCAAGTGGGCCAATCCCTAATGAAAATATACCGGTGATCATATAGAGCACTTTCAATTTAGTCAAGGGTATACCTAAGTTGTTAACCGCAAACGCGCTTCCAAAAGGCATCATCATAAAGCCACCCGTGGCTAACAAAATGGTTGCACCAAAAGCTTTCAAATACGTGATGTTGGAAATGGTTTTAGCTAAATGGTGGAGGGCGTTTCGGTCTAATTTATTTTTTAAATGCTCATTGATAGGTTTCATATAAAAAATAATCCCAATCAGAACTAAACCACTGAGACCGACAATCATTAGAAATGGTGAGTGCCAGCCCCATAAATCGGCTATTAATAATCCTATTGGTATCCCAAGCACTTGAGTTGCTGAAAAGGCCATCTGCACAAATCCCATCACACGGCCACGCACTTCCAGCTTGAACAGATCCGTGATGATGGCAAAGCTTACTGATCCGACAACGCCTCCAAATATTCCCGTCACAATCCGGGCCATCAACAAGAAATTATAATCCGGTGCAATGCCGCATAGAAATGTGCCGACCACAAAACCGATATAAAAAAACAGTAACAGGTTTTTGCGATCAAACTTATCTGCAAAGCCGGCTGCCAGCAAGCCCGATGCACCTGCACTGAATGCATATGCAGACACCACCCAACCAAATTGTGCAGTTGTGATGTTCAGTTCGGTGAGGAGCTGAGCGCCCAAAGGCGACAACACCATAAAATCTAATACGATGGTAAATTGGAGAATGGCAAGAATGGCAATGACAAATATTTGATAGTGCGTAAAGACTCTTTCCTTCATAGTGTTTGGTTTGGGGGGTGCAAATATAATGGGTGGTCGATTATCCCTAAGTTTTATTTTGTTAGAGACAATCGTCCAACGCAAATCCTGTTAACGAACGGACTTTAGATGGGAATGTTAGGCAAACTTTGAAAATAGCTCCAACTTATTGAGATAACTCTTAAGAAACTCCAAGAATGGATTTTACCACGTCAGTGGCTACTCGTTCGGCAGATGACAGCGCACCACTAACCGTGCCGGCATCTCCTTTCAGATCGGTAGCCTCTCCGGCAAAAAATAATTTATCGCTCACAGGCTTTGTTAATGCAATTCGATCATCGGCAGTGGCACCCGGCATTGGATAGGAGTATCCTCCTTGTGTGAAGGGGTCCTTACTCCAGTCTTTAATGATGTAAATCATTTTATTCACATTTGGATCGGCCGTATCCAAATTTCTTCTGATGAAAAGTGTTCCCTGCCCGGCATACACCGCATCAAGTTCTTTCAGGATATCAGTAACAATCTGATCGGGTTCTTTTGCTGAAAGCTCGGCTGCTTTTTCTCCATTGATCGTGATCGACATGGTTCTGTAAAATTCGCTGCGCCCAACACCGGCACTGAAATATTGTGGAGCGGTCGTGCCTCCCCAAATGAAGCCGGCACTTTCATTCCAGAAATTCTTTTTGAAATCGAGCACAACCCGCAACGTGGGGTCCATACCAATCCGCGAAAGCGCGGAGGTCATATCGCCTGGCAGTGAAGGTGAAAATGAAATGCCTCCACTCTTAAGAATTGATACGGGCACCGTAACAATAACTTTACTGGCTTCAACCTGCGAACCATCTTTTAACGTGATCACAATAGGATCGCTTCCGTAATTGATAGCCGTAACCTGTTTGTTGGTTTCTACAATTGACTGCACATCACTAAAGCGTGAAAGCAAAATATCCTGCATCGGATTTGCCTTCATCGTAAAGATGGTGCCGTCATGACTACGCGCCTTCAAGTCTTGCGAAAGCAAAGAGATACCCAGCTTATCGTTGGTGGTGCCGTAGAAATTACCAATCTGTGAATTTAAGACTGCCTGAGTTCTGGCGCCTGAACCGGCAGCATCTCTGACGGAAACGGCAGGACCAGAGTAATTCGTTAACGCGCTGACAAAGTTCTCAGCTGCTACAAAGTCGGCATCGCTCTGCCAATCGGCAGCAGACTTGGCTTTATTATCAATGATAAACTGATTGACAGCTGCTTTGTCAAGTGGCACCGTTGTTAAATTCAAATTGCTAATGATCTTTCCCCAACTGGAGTCGGTTCCAAAAACAATTTCAGATCCCAGCTCTACCGGAAAGTCGGCAATGGTTCTGTATTTGGTGTCAAAGATTAACGAATCAGTAACTTCATTGGAATTTCGGAACGATTGAATTCTTCCGCCCAATTGATTGGCTGCTTCCAGCACCGAAACCTTAATGCCTTTTGTGCGAAGGATATCGGCCGCATAAAGACCAGCTGCTCCCGCCCCGATGATCACCACGTTTCCGTCAAACGGAACTTCAGGACCCGGATCATCCTTTTTACAGGAAGCAAGAAATTGAGGCATTACCAATCCGGCTGAAAGACCCAAACCAATTTGCTTCAATGCTTTTCTGCGCTTCACCAGATTTTATTTAATACGAACCATAAATATATGACAGATTTATTGAAAATTTGACGCGGCCAATCAGTCAACATCAACTTATGCAAGCTATCGAACCCACATCCGCGCACATCAAGAAAGTAGTTGTGATCGGGCCGGAGTGCACAGGCAAAACCGATCTCTCAAAATTTCTGGCTGCTCATTTCAAAACAGTTTGGGTGGAAGAATATGCGCGCAACTATGTGAACAAATTAATCCGACCCTATGAGCAATCCGATCTCACCAAGATTGCACACGGTCAGGTGCGTATGGAAGATGAATGGGTGCGGGAAGCCAATAAAGTGTTGATCTGTGATACAAACGCCTGGGTGGTGAAAATCTGGAGCGAACATAAATTTGGCAACTGCGATGAGGAGATTGAACGTCTCTTAACCAGACATTATGACCTGTATTTACTCACCTACATTGATGTGCCCTGGGAAGATGATCCTCAACGTGAGCACCCCGACAAGCGTGAACATTTTTGGTCGCTCTACAAAAGCGCTGTGGAAAAGTCCGGTGTTCCCTTCGTTGAAATAAAAGGACAAAGAGAAGAGCGCAGAAAAAAAGCGATCGAAACGATTGAAGGTATTCTTAAATAGTGACACAGGCATCTACCGTGCCAATGACTATTCACTGTTTGATCAGAAAGCATGACTAGTCCTTACGCAGTTCTTCAAATCAGGGACTTCCGATTTTTTATTCTTGCGAGATTGTTCGTCACGCTTGGCATACAAGTTCAAGCCGTGGCTGTAGGATTACAGATTTATCAGCTCACAAAAGATCCTTTGTCGTTAGGGTTGATCGGTCTATCGGAAGCAATCCCCGCAATTGCCGTTTCATTGTATGCCGGGCATCTTGCCGATGTGGTAGAGCGAAGAAAAATCATTCTGGCGTGCGTAGCAACGCTTAGCATATGCGCACTCTCCTTGCTTTACTTTACAACAGACCTTGGTTCATTTATTCTTTCGTATGGTGTAATGCCCGTTTATTGCGTCATCTTTCTTACGGGCATCTCACGAGGTTTCTTGTCACCTGCCAACTTTTCGTTTATGCCTCAGTTGGTGCAGCGCGATCAATATCAAAATGCCATTACATGGAACAGCACCACCTGGGAAGCTGCTTCGGTAGGAGGCCCAATGGTTGGCGGACTCGTGTATGGATTTTGGGGAATCACAACCACCTACACCGCATCCTTTCTGTTGATAGCAGTTGGTTTCATCAATTATCTGCTAATCCCCAACCGGGCATTGCCACCCGTTACAGAAGAACAAGGTATCTATGAAAAAATTAAAGCCGGAATAAACTTCGTGTTCAATAATCAAATTGTGCTCAGTGCCATCACGCTTGATCTGTTTGCTGTATTGTTTGGCGGAGCCGTTGCCTTGCTTCCTATTTTTGCCGCTGAGATTTTAAACGTAGGTGCCGTTGGCTTTGGATTTCTTCGATCAGCACCATCTATTGGTGCCGTGCTGATGGCTGTTTACATTACGCACTACCCCATTCGTAAAAATATGGGAAGAACATTACTGTGGTGCGTGGCAGGTTTTGGTGTGTGTATGATTGGCTTTGGATTTTCAACCAGCTTTTGGTTGTCGATGATTTTCCTTGTACTGAGTGGTGTGTTCGATTGTGTAAGCGTGATTGTTCGCGGCACGTTAATTCATTCACTTACACCTGAAAATATGAAGGGCCGTGTAGCTGCCGTGAATAGTATGTTCATTGGCTCATCGAATGAGATTGGCGCCTTTGAGTCAGGCTCAGTTGCAAAGCTGATGGGGGTTGTACCGTCTGTAATTTTTGGAGGATGTATGACCATTGCCGTTGTGGCAACCACAGCCTGGAAAGCGGTGAAGTTGAGAACGCTGGATAAAATTCATTAATCCATCAAGTAGAAGTGGCACAATCATCCGATTGTTGTTACATTAAGCTTCGATAAAATTCAACATCATGACAACACGCAGGTCCTTCTTTAAGAAATCAATTGGCGTTGCCAGTGCATTATCACTCACACCGCTGCTCAGCCAGGCAATGTCTGAAGATATAGCAGACGCCTTGACATCGTTGAACCAGCTTTCTCCGCTTGAAGCAATGAACGATGAAGATTTGTGGACTCGCATTGCACAAGCGTATACGGTCTCTCCTACCATTCTTAACCTTAATAACGGTGGCGTAAGTCCTCAACCCAAAGTGGTGCAAGATGCCGTGGATCGGTATTATCATTTAAGCAATGAAGCACCGTCTTATTACATGTGGCAAATTCTAGACAAAGGAAGGGAGTCGGTGCGGAGGAAACTTGCCGATCTGGCAGGCGTGTCGCCCGATGAGATTGCTATTAATCGCAACACCACTGAAGCACTTGGCACATTTACGTGGGGAATAGATATGAAGCGTGGCGATGAAATTGTCATGACCAAACAAGATTATCCCAACATGATCAATGCCTGGAAGCAGCGCGAACTTCGCGAGGGTGTAAAAATCAATTGGATCAATCTTAATCTGCCCATCGACAATGATGATGTAGTGATCAAAGCCTATGTGGATGCCACTACATCCAAAACAAAAATCTGGCACATCACACATTTGATGACATGGACCGGCCAGATCTTGCCTGCGGCCAAGCTGTGTGCCGAAGCCCGTAAGCGTGGCATTATCAGTATTGTAGATGCTGCACATTCTTTTGCGCATGTCGACTATAAGATATCAGATTTCAACTGCGACTACTTTGGCACCAGCCTGCACAAGTGGTTATGCGCTCCATTCGGCACGGGAATGATGTCTATTCGCAAAGATCAAATAGAAAAAACGTGGCCAATCTTTGCCATAGATAAACCTCAAAGCGCTGACATCCGCAAGTTTGAAGCACTGGGTACCCGTTCTTTTGCTCCTGAGCAAGCCATTGCGCAGGCAATTGATTTTCACAATGCCATCGGAAGCAGAAGAAAACAAGAACGCCTTCACTATCTGAAAACATATTGGTGCCAGGCCATTTCAAAAAATCCTCGCGTTAAGCTTCACATTTCTCTGAAGCCAGAATACTCTTGCGCATTGGGTACGTTTAGCATTGATGGACTTGATGTGGGCGACATCGCCTCCAAACTCATGAGCGATTATCAAATTCATGTAGTCTCCATTAAATGGGAAAACGTAAGTGCGGTGCGTGTAACCCCGCATGTGTACACCACCACAAAAGATCTGGATCGCTTAATTGAAGCCGTTGCAAAGATCGGAGCTTCGTGATCGCCACCTCTCATCACAATTCTGATTTTGATCTTCCATCATTATCCTATCTTTTATTGCCTAAACTTCAATTCATGAAAAGAGTTTTTCTCACCGCCTGTTTCATCCTTCAAGCGTTGCAGTTCTTGTTCGCGCAATCAACGTCACTAACAGTTCCGGGTCTTCAGCAGTCAGTGGAAGTAATCCGGGATAACTATGGAGTGAACCACATCTACGCGCAAAACGAACATGATTTATTTTTTACACAAGGTTATTGCGCGGCAAAAGACAGGCTCTTTCAATTTGAAATCTGGCGAAGACAAGCAACTGGTACGGTAGCCGAAATATTGGGACCACGAGAAGTGAAACGTGACATGGGCGCACGGCTTTTTCAATTCAGAGGAAACATGCAACAAGAACTTAATCATTATCATCCGCATGGCGAATTAATTATTCAGTCATATGTAGATGGCGTAAATGCCTATGTGGACGAAGCAAAGAATAATCCCAAATTATTGCCACTTGAATTTAAACTTCTTGGCATAGTTCCGGAGAAATGGACACCGGCAGTTGTGATTTCCCGCCACCAGGGATTAGTTGCAAATCTGAGTACCGAAATTGAAATCAGCAGGGCTGTAGCACTGCTTGGTGCTGATAAAGTAAAAGATCTGATTGACTTTGAACCGGGAGTTCCTGATCTCACCATTGATCCGATCATTAACACTCAACTTCTTTTCGATAACGTAATAGAATTATATGAAACGTATCGGAAGCCCATTGCTTTCTCTCCGAAAGACTTGGTGGCAAATGCCAATCCCAACTTAAAGGAATACCAGCAGCTTGCCTCCAGCGATGAAGAAGAGCGAATCAACTTATCGGACAAAGCACAATACACCATTGGAAGCAATAACTGGATTGTGGATGGCGAACACTCTCAAAGTAAATATCCACTGCTTGCGAATGACCCGCATCGCTCCATTACCTCTCCATCTCTGCGGTACATGGTTCACTTACATGCACCCGGTTGGAATGTAGTAGGCGGAGGAGAGCCGGAGATACCGGGCATCTCTATTGGGCACAACGATTATGCAGCATGGGGTCTCACCATTTTTGGAATTGATGCGGAAGACCTGTATGTCTATGAACTCAATCCACAAAATCAAAATCAGTATCGTTACCAAAGCGGATGGGAAGATATGCGAATCATTAAAGATACCATTCATGTGAAAGGCATGCCGGATGTTTTTGTGGAACACAAGTACACACGTCACGGTCCTGTTACCTATGTTGATTCAAAAAATAATAAAGCATATGCCGTTCGCTGCGGATGGCTTGAGCCCGGAGGCGCGCCTTACCTCGCCAGCTTGCGCATGAATCAGGCAACAACATGGGAAGAGTTTCGAAAAGCGTGTAGCTATAGTCATCTTCCGGCCGAGAACATGATTTGGGCCGATCGCCAGGGCAACATTGGGTGGCAGGCGGTTGGCATCGCTCCTGTGCGAAAAAATTGGAGTGGACTTGTAGCCGTACCAGGCGATGGTCGCTATGAGTGGTCAGGTTATTTACCCATTCAACTTCTACCAAATATTTATAATCCAGAAAAAGGATTTTGGGCAACGGCCAATGAAAACCTTGTGCCGCAAGATTACCAGCATAGAAACGCTGTAGGCTGGGAATGGGCCGATAGTTTCCGTGCCGATCGAATCAATGAAGCACTAGGCTCGGGCAGAAAGCATTCGCTTGGTGATATGATGCGCCTGCAGTTTGATTACGTCTCTATTCCAGCAAGAACATTGGTGCCTTGGTTAAAAGAATTAAAATCATCTGATCCTAAAGTTGAACTCGCTAGAAACTCATTGATCAATTGGGATTTTACGATGAATAAGAATTCAATTGAAGCGGGCATTTATGCGGCTTGGGAAAAGCGTCTTTATGAAAACATGTTAACACTACTCGTTCCGGATCAGGCGCGTAAACACATCCGGTTTTTAGAACCCACGAAAACCTTATCATGGATCACAGCGCCTCGTGCCGAATTTGGAGTTGATCCTGTTGCTGGTCGCGATCAATTTTTATTATCTAATTTAAAACTTGCTGTTGACGATCTCACCAAAAAACTTGGGCCCGACATGAAGGCGTGGACGTATGGTCAGGAGAAGTATCATCATGCGCTGATCAAACATCCGCTTAGCAATGCCGTGAATGAAGCAACACGTAAGAAGCTTGAAGTGGGGCCGCTTCCCCGTGGCGGCAATGGCTCAACACCGGGAATGACCACCAACAGCGACAATCAACAATCGGGTGCTTCTTTCAGAATGGTAGTTGATACAAAGGACTGGGACAGAACAATGTTTACCAACACCCCCGGGCAAAGTGGTGATCCTGACAGTCGGTTCTATAAAAATCTTTTTGAGTTGTGGGCAACCGACAAACACTTCCCTGTCTACTTCAGCAAGCCGATGATTGAAAAGGTAGCCGCTGAAAAAACGCTATTGCAACCAAAATGATTTTGGAAGTCGTAAGTCCTAAATTAGTTTGATTATGGTTACCCGTTAAACCATTGCGGGAATGACCACACCATCCAGCCATAGGCTGCGAAACGTATAACACGCGTAATGCAGATCAACAGGAAGTCGCGGAAGTTTAAATTAACAGATCCTGCAAGCATACAGGTTGCCGAAAAAGGAACGGGCGTTACAGCTCCAACAAAAACCAAATAACCGCCAAAGGTCTTGAGCTTTCCTTCGTATTGCTTCAAATATTTTTCACGAATTTTTTCCTGATACAAGTTAGTCTTCGAAAAATATTTGCCGATGTAGTATCCCAGAATTCCAGCGGCATAAGAAATCACTGTAAGAATCCCCAGATTGATTACAAAACCACTCACATCGATGTTATCCAATATCCAGATCATCATGAAAAGCTCTGGCGGCAGAATGCCAAAAATAATCTCTGACAGTGTATAAATACCATATAAGATTGCGGGGTTTGCCCGAACGGTATCAATATGTGATTTGAAATTCGCCTGGATATAACCTTCCATCAAAATAAAAATGGTGATGATAAAGGCGAACCAAAGGAGACCTCGCAGAAGGTTCTTGAATAAAAAAGATGATCGTGTTTCTTCCTGTGGCTCCATTACTTAGTTTAAAATCGGGTGGCGCTTAAATGGTTTGGTCTCGTCAAACAATTTGCGGTATGTAATATGCGTCTTACAAACGAAAGCCCCAACTTGTTCAACAACATTTATCATTTTGGGATTAAAATCTCCAATCCAGTTCATCTCATATTCATCATAGCGATGATATTTGTCTTGCAGCACATACTTGGAGGCCAGCACCATCGCCCCATCGCACCCTTTGCCTTGATGAGCCGGCACTACGCCAAACAATATGCCGAATGCCTTTCGATTTGTTTTTCGCAAGGTGTGCCATAAGAATTTCATCTTACCGATTAAATCAAGATTGCCATTCACATGCTTAAATATTTGGTTAATCTCGGGTAGCGAAAGAAAAAACGAAATCGGTTCACCTTTGTAAAATCCAAAGTACAAAAGTTTCTCATCCATGATCGGCTTCATTTGCTTCACGATCTGTTTCGCCTGCGCCAGATTGAGTTCGGGATTTTCAGCCCGGTTTGCCCACGCTTTATTGTACACATTCATCATGTACTCGGGAAGCTTTGCAAATTCAGATTTTTCCAGATGACGAAACTCGTAGTCGGGATCTTTCTTCATCATATCTGCTTTCTCGTATAATCGCTGCGCCAGCGGCTCGGCAACCATGCGCGAAAAAGTATACTGATTGAAATATGTTTTAAATCCGTAGGCTTCAAAAAAATCTTTGTAGTAAGGAAAATTATAATTGCATTGATAGTTGGGATCGCGATCAAAACCATCTACCAGTAAACCCCACCACCGATCGCGATTGCCAAAATTGATAGGCCCGTCCATCGCCTCCATGCCTTTTGATTGCAGCCACTCCTTGCAGGTATCAAATAAAAGAAAGGCAGCCTCTTTGTTTTCAATGCATTCAAAGAAACCCATTCCACCCGTTGGCTGATCGTTACCTTTCTTTGAATTTTTATCATTGACAAAAGCCGCAACACGCCCAATGGTGTGGCCATGATCATCGATTAGAATCCATCGAATGCAGTCTCCATGACGGAAGGTTTTATTTTTTTCACGATCAAACACCGATTCGACATCTTTATCCAATGGGCGAATCCAGTGTGGTGTGTGCTGATACAATCTCACTGGTAGCAGCGTAAATTCACGTATATCAGCAGAAGAGCCAACTTCCTTTATTTTCATAAAATCAAAAATAACGCGTAGAAACAAGTGAACCCCTTATTCAGCTAAATAATTTTGAGTAAGAAGGCTTTATCCGGCAGGATTTTGATTCGGCAATTTGATTTTAAAGGTGGTGCCAACACCATACTGGCTTTCGACAGCAATGTCGCCACCTAATTTATCGACAGCATTTTTTACGATGTAGAGCCCAAGCCCTGAACCTTCCGATTGATCGCTGGCGCGATAGAACATATCAAAAATATGAGTCAAATTGGTGCTGTCTATTCCAATACCATTATCGGTAAATAAGATTTCTGCGAAATCCCTATTTGCGCGAATCGCAATGTGAATAGCCGGTGCCGGATGCTGTAATTGCCTGTATTTAATGGCATTCGAAATAAGATTCCTGAAAATTTCTGCAATCCGCCAAGGGTCGTTATAAAATTCATCTGCACGGATAACAATCTCCCGCTTCACGAGATCCGCACCTTTCTGATAACTTAAATTTGTAAAAGTCTGGTCAATGATACTCTGAAAATCAACCTTGGCGATTTTCATGTCCATCTTCAAATTCTTGGAGTGGCTTAGCACATCACCAATGAAATGATCAAGCTGCTCAGCCTTGCGACCAATCAAATTCAGGTACTCACTCGGGCTATCATTGTTGCCAGGCATTGATGCTAAATGAACTAATCCCAGAATAGAAGAAAGAGGTGCGCGCAAATCGTGCGATACTTTATATACAAAGTTGTCCAACTCGGCATTTCTTACTTTCAACTCCTCTTCTACTTTCTTACGATCGGTTATATCAACGTAGACCCCGAAAATTCCAATGGTTTGATCCTCCAGATAAACAGGCACACCATAAATAATAACAGAAACCATGGAGCCATCTCGTCTCTTTCTTGCGGTTTCTATTCGAATGACTTTGCTACTGGATATGATGGTGTTTAGATCGTTGCCTTCGGTCTCCAATTCCTGAGGAACAATAAATTCATTAAGACTTTTACCCTTTAGTTCGGAAAGGGTGAATCCAAACAACTCTTCAAAGCCTTTGTTAATCTGCACCACGTTGCCATTCTCATCCAACATGGTTACTGCCATAGGTGTACTTTGGAAGAGTTGCGAAAAGAGAGTTTCGGTTTTCTTTATGGTTGCCTCGGCTTTTTTCTTCTCGCTGATGTCGTGCACAATTACCTGAACAGCTCTCTTTCCTTCAAACGTGAAAGGAAACGTCAAAGCCTCTACATCAATAATTCCGCCATCAAGGCGAATATATTTTTCCTCAACTGCTGGCCAATGTTCTCCTGTTGATAACACCTTGCTGATTCTCTCCGCCACGCGCTGCCGAAAATCCGGGTGAACAAGTTCAAAAATATTGCGGTAGAGCAAGTCTTCAGATTGCTGCGCACCTATTAGCTGAATGGCGTGACTATTTACAAACACCAATTTGTCTTCAACAACTATTCCAATGCCCAGGGGCAAGTGTTCCACCAGCTCGCGATAACGTTGCTCACTTTCACGTTGTGTACGTTCCAGTTTCTTCCGGGCCGTGATATCTGTGATGATACCGTTCCACAATTGAAGTCCGTCTTCCACCTTGGCCAAAGCCGAAGTAGCTTCAATCCAAATGTATCCGCGTCTGGTACGAACTCTTCCTTCCCATTTCCATTCTTTAAGCGAAGACTCGGTTGAACTTTCTGAAAAGCTATTCCAGTCATCCTTATGAATAGAATCTTTAAGTGGATAAACACCACTCAAAAATTCTTCTTGTGTAGCGCCTAGAATTTCTTCGCACCGTGGGCTGATATAAGTAAAGTCTCTCGATCCATCCGGAAAAATGGTGTACTCAAAAATTACAGCCGGCAACTTATCAATGAAGTGGTGAATACCTTGCTTTTGAGTGAAACCGATCTGGTTCATGAGCACTTTGGGGGAATTGAGCAAGATATAATTTTAACGTTTGTTAGGTGCTGTTAAGTAAGAAACGAGTAAGAAATTGATCAAAATACTATAAAAACAGTCTCGGTTTGAACCGCTTTTCTAATAATCACCTCCACATTCAGTAAAATGCGTTAACATTTGTGCCCGAAATTGGTCTCCTTAAAAGATGAAATAGGCGACACTGCTCTTTAAATTTTTAATTTGTACTCACTTTGAAAAAAGTCCATCTCATGAGAATATTTAAAATCACAGTCGTTCTGCTGAGTATAATCACTGTTTCATTTCTCTCACTGGGAGTTTTCGTTCCATCCTTTGAATATCAAAATTCCATTTCAATAGATGCAACGCCACAAAAGTGCTGGAGCATCTTCAATGACACTTCGCGAATGAAAGAGTGGATGGAAGGCTTTGAATCGTTGACACTCAAGAGCGGACAAATTAATCAGCCGGGTGCCGTGTTTGAAATAATTATTCAAGATCCAGATAAGCGGTATGTGATGAGTGAGCAATTAAAAACCTACGAGCCGCCAACTAAGATTGTCTATGAATTAACAAATGATGTACTAAAGTCAGAATACGAATTCACATTTGAAGGCACTGACAAAACAACTGCAACGAGCCGATATCGCATCACGGGCAATAATCTAATTTGGAAATCAATTCTGTTTTTGTCGAAATCATATATGTCTGAACAAGGACAGAAGCAGTTAACAGGTTTAAAAGAGGCTGTGGAATAAAAGTGATTTATTCACTACTGGTTACAGAGATAGCACGTGCTTTTGATGAAAGAGCCGTAATAAAGTTTATGATCAACTTCCTTTAAATTGAATTTATAAAACACGTTCTCCCAATCGGGCAAGCTCTGGTTATCAAGACCGGATATGTATTTGAAAAAACGATACATAACAAAAAGCAGAGTAGTGTGCCACCATCGCGTTTTAACAAAATCGGTTACAAGCAAAAGACCGTTCGGTTGGATGCACTTGACAATCTTTTCTACGACATTAGGCAGCATCCGACTGGAGAAAAGGTCAAAAAAGCAAAACGCAATTACGGCATCAAACTTTTCACCAATTGGTAAGAACCCATGGGTTCCCTTAATGAATGTAATTCGCGGATCATTGCCTGTTGCCTCCATGGCGAGTTTTAACATTCTGACTGACGGCTCAACATAAACAATCTTGCAAGATGGCGTTTGCCGGAGCAAATCCTTTAACCACCAGCCGGTACCGCCACCCAATACCAGTATTCTGGAATTCGAATTTATTTTATGAAGAAAGTGTGTCTGTGCGCGTATCAATGATTGACCAAAAACCAATCGCGACAGTCGATCATAGTAAGGTGCAATCGCATCAAACCCCATAAGGTGTGAAAAAGTAAACAAGTGGAAAAAGAAAAACAGCATCTCCAATCAGGCGATAGTGGTCATCCGCAGAGAAATTTGATGGGAATTGGAAGATAACAAACAGCACAATGTTCATCGCCATCAAGACGAAAGCCTCATGTACATAAATTGAATTAAGGATAAGGAAGCATAAGCTGATAACGTGGATTACGAACAAAGCAATCAGAATTCTATTCGTTCTGCGGAGACCAAAATGGGTAACTACCGAAAAATGCTGATCTCGGATATCACGTTTAAAATCATATCGGGAGAATACTATCAAATTAATTAAGGCCGTCAACATGAATGAGACCATGAGAAGGATTTCGGCAATTGAAAATTGTATGTCCGTTAAGGACAAAGCAGGAAGAAGCACTCCGGCTGAATACAAAAAGGAAACAACAAGTTCTTTGTAAGATTTAAGCCGTTGCTGAAATGCCAAATACAGGATCACAATCAGCGATAAACCTATTCCCCAATTCAAGATGGGTCTTCGAATAAGTAAGATCAATAAAAAATCAACAATGACGGCCACTACGACAAGCACAACCAGTTTGTTAAAATGCTGCTGATGAAAACGGTGGCGCTGCGAAGCCGCAACATGTTTCACTTTACGTGCGTCCAATAGATGATCAAGCGTGTAAATAATCCACACAGTGACTCCGAGTGATGCGAGCCCATACGGACGAAGGTGCACGTGAAAAATTCTCGCGAAGAAAGCGGCACACACCACGGCTCCTAAGGCAACATCGATGCTTAAATAATTCACCACTCTGTAAAATCGCAACAGGGATTTCATAGAAATAAAAAAAGCTCACCTCGTTAAAGGTGAGCCCTCTCAAAGTTAATTACACTTAAGCCGACTTCAATGCTTCTGCACCGGCAACGATCTCAAGAATTTCTTTCGTGATGGCTGCTTGTCTGGTTCGGTTATAGGTAAGTTTCAATTCCTTAAGCATCTCACCGGCATTATCAGTTGCTTTGTCCATCGCGGTCATTCGCGCACCATTCTCAGCCGCATTGCTATCCAATACAGATTTGAACAATTGAACTTTCAGTGATTTTGGAATAAGACCCGTAACAATTTCTTCGCGATCAGGCTGGTAGATATAATCGGTATCAACGACTTTCTCTGCTTTGGGTGCAACCACTGGTAAAAACTGCTCAACTTTCAGCACCTGAGTAGCAACATTCTTGAATTCATTATAAATGATCTCAATCTTATCATACTCTCCTTTCTTGAAGGAACTCATCATGTATTCAGCTGCTTCCGAAACCTTTTCAAACGAAAGACCGGCCACAAGTGTAGAGTAATCTCCTTTTATGTTGTAAGATCTCTTTCCGAAATATTCGAACACTTTTTTACCAATCGGCAAAATCGTGACATTTCCACGATCGTGCTGCGCCTGATACTTTTCCTGAATAAGTTTGATGGTGGCCTTGATAACCGTGCTGTTAAACGAACCGCAAAGTCCGCGATCCGAACTGATCGCAACAATCAATATCTTCTTCTCCTCCCGCACGGCATTGTACCAGTTTTGTCCCTCGTTTCCCGATGCCGAAACATTCTGCAACAACGAAGAAAGCTTTTTAGCAAATGGGCGCATCTGCATGATCTTCTCTTGTGATCTTCTCAGCTTAGCGGCCGCCACCATTTTCATGGCTTTGGTAATCTGCTGCGTGGATATCACAGAGGTGATTCGGCTTTTTACTTCTTTTAAACTGGCCATATTCTAATTTTCAATTCACATGAATCAACAGCCATCAACGGCTATAGATTCATTGTTAATTAATATCCTCCTGCTACTTCTAATGCTACTTTCTTAATCGTGTTGGCATCTTCGTCTTCAAATTTCCCGGCTCTGAAGTTGGCCAGTACCTGACCGTATTGAGCGCGAAGCAAGCCAATAAAATTCTTCTCGAATTCGCTGATCTTGTTAACAGGTACTTTATCCGTATAACCTTTGGTTGAAGCCAAAATCATAGCGACCTGTTCTTCTACCGGCACCGGAGCATATTGAGGTTGCTTCAACACTTCTGTATTTCTGCGACCACGCTCAATAATAAGTTTTGTAGAGGCATCAAGATCAGAACCGAATTTTGCGAAGGCTTCCAACTCACGGAACTGCGCCTGATCCAACTTAAGTGTACCGGCAACTTTCTTCATAGATTTGATCTGAGCCGAACCACCCACACGTGATACCGAAATACCTACGTTAATCGCAGGGCGAATACCTGAGTTGAATAAGTTGGTCTCCAGGAATATCTGTCCGTCCGTGATTGAGATTACGTTGGTAGGAATGTAAGCCGACACGTCATTGGCCTGCGTTTCAATAATTGGAAGAGCTGTTAACGAGCCACCACCTTTCACCAGGTGCTTGATAGATGGAGGAAGATCATTCATCTGCTTCGCGATAGCATCGTTATTAATAACCTTAGCAGCGCGCTCCAGCAAACGAGAGTGCAAATAGAACACGTCACCAGGATATGCTTCGCGGCCCGGAGGTCTTCTCAACAACAAAGACACTTCCCGGTAAGCAACAGCTTGTTTTGACAAGTCATCATAAATAACAAGAGCTGGACGGCCGGTATCGCGGAAGAACTCACCGATAGCTGCACCTGTAAAAGGAGCGAAGAACTGCATCGGAGCTGGGTCAGCAGCAGATGCGCTCACTATAACAGTGTATGGCATTGCTCCGGCTTTTTCCAACGTGGCAGCAACGGTGGCAACAGTAGATGCCTTTTGACCGATCGCTACATAAATACAATAGACAGGCTGTCCTTTTTCGTAAAATTCCTTTTGGTTGATGATAGTGTCAATTGCAACGGCAGTCTTTCCGGTTTGACGATCGCCAATGATCAACTCGCGTTGGCCACGGCCGATTGGAATCATCGAGTCGATAGCTTTGATACCCGTTTGCAACGGTTCGTTTACAGGCTGACGGAAAATTACGCCAGGTGCTTTGCGCTCAAGTGGCATTTCATATAAATCACCTTTCAGTGGACCTTTTCCATCGATAGGAGCAGCCAGTGTGTCAACCACGCGTCCAAGAACTCCATCACCCACTTTAACGGAACCAATTAAGCCAGTTCGTTTTACAGTATCACCCTCATGCACTTCTTTGGATTCGCCCAGCAACACGGCACCTACGTTGTCTTCTTCCAGGTTCAACACCAGGGCACGAAGTCCGTTGTCAAATACTAACAACTCACCAGCTTGTGCTTTGGTAAGTCCGTAAATACGCGCAACACCGTCACCAACGGTTAACACTGTACCTACTTCTTCTAATTGGGCTTCCGTGCGAGATTGAGACAATTGCTCTCTTAAGATCGCTGAAACTTCTTCGGGTCTGATTTCTGCCATAACTTCTCTAATAATTTATATTCATTCATCTCCTGCCTGTCGGCAGGAAGGTTGTACTTCTAAAATTCTTTCACGTAAGGGTTCTCGCTGAACTTCACCTTTAAGGTTTTAAGTTTACTTTTTATAGACGCATCGATTTGCTGATCTCCTACATTCAGTATGAATCCACCAATCAAATCGGCATCTATCTTTTCTTCCAATTCAATGCTTTCCTTTTTGCTCAATTTCTTAACAATACCCTCCAGCTCTTTTCTTAGTTGCGCATCCACCGGAATGGTTGTTGTCACTAGTGCTTTGCTTATTCCTTTATAGTCGTTGTAGGCGATATGAAATTCCTTCGCAATAGCAGGCAACAAAGGTTCTCTGTTCTTTTCGGTTAGAATATTGATGATCGCCAGTGACAAGCCATTGATTTTACCCTTGAATATCTTTTCAAGAATAGCCTTCTTCTTGTCGTGCTTAATGATGGGGCTGCGAAGCATCATGACCAAATCGGTGTTGCTTGCACAGGTTTTGTCGATCAATTGCATGTCCTGATGCACTTGATCCAACGCTCCGCCCTCCACTGCAAGTCCAAGCAGAGATTTTACGTATCGTGATGCTACTCTTGACTCGGCCATGAATTAATTCAGCTTAAGATCTTTTATAAGTGTATCGGCCAGTTCTTTCTGCGCCTTATCGTTCGACAAATTCTTTTTCATTAAACGTTCGGCAATCTCAATCGAAAACATGGCCACCTGAGCTTTTACATCGCGCAAGGCAGCGGCCTTCTCAGTATTGATGATTGCTTTGGCGTCCTCAATTATTTTATCGGCATTCTTCTTGGCATCAGCTTGTGCCTGATCGTGAAGGCGAGCACCAGCTTCGCGTGCTGCTCTTAAAATCTTGTCGCGCTCTTCACGAGCCTCCTTCAACAGCTTTTCATTGTCAGACTTCAAAGAAGCCATTTCTAACTTGGCCTTTTCGGCTGAGTCCAATGCCTGCTGAATAGACGTTTCTCTTTCCTTCAAAGAACTAAGAATCGGCTTCCATGCCATCTTCGAAAGAAGAACAAACAGCAACACAAATACAACGAGTTGCCAAACAATGAGACCTGTACCGGGGCTTAATAAATCCATAGTATCAAACTTTTAAAAATCTTAATCAAAAAGAAGAAACCTGCCCGGCCCAATGCCAAAGGCAAGTTTCTAAATTGCTTCTTACGCTTTCAAACCTGAGATGATAAAGCAAATTACCAACGCAAAAAGCGCAGCCACTTCCACAAGAGCGGCAATGATCAACATCGTAGTCTGAAGACGGTTAGCAGCTTCAGGCTGACGTGCCATTGCTTCCATTGCAGAGCCACCAATGCGACCGATACCAATTCCAGCGCCAATTGCAGCCAGACCAGCACCAATACCTGCACCCATGATAGCAAAGCTGATGTCTAATAAAATAGCGAATGACATAAAATATAATTAATTAAGTTAAACACGTCCGGGACTCTCCCGGATTATCTTCCATCTTCTCCTTTACAGAAGAAGACTCTAATTTCTAATGGTGATCATGCTCTTCTGTAGCCAAGCCAATATATAGCGATGTGAACATCGTAAATACGTAAGCCTGTATACCAGCTACCAACAATTCAATGAGAGAAATAACCACCACAAAGAGTGAGGACACAACTCCCACGAGGTAACTGTGAAACATGAATGTTAAACCAAGTAAACTCAACAACACAATGTGCCCCGCAGTGATCGCTGCAAATAGACGAATCATTAACGAGAAGGGCTTTGTGAAAATACCGATTAACTCCACGGGCAAAATAATGATGCGCAATGGAAGAGGGACACCTGGTGTCCAGAAGATATGTGACCAATAGTTCTTATTTGCACTCAGGTTGGTAATGAGAAAAGTAAGAACCGCAAGTGTTAATGTAATAGCAATGTTACCGGTTAGGTTACCCGCACCTGGCAATAGGCCCAGGAGATTACCGAAGAGGATAAAGAAGAACAGTGTAAGCAAATAGGGTAAAAACTTTTCGTAGTGATGACCGATATTGGGCTTCACAATTTCATCGCGAACGAATATAACAATTGGCTCCATGAAAGATTGTACGCCCTTAGGGGCCTTTCCACTGTTGCTTTTGTACGCTTTAGTAACTGAAAGAAAGACCAGAAGCAACAAGGTAGCATTGATTAATAGCATGGCAACGTTCTTGGTTATGGATAAGTCAAGAACAGGTGCACCCGATTCGGCTATGGTGATGTGGTTGTGCTCCAGTTTATATCCGTTGTATTCTACCTCCTCGTGATGCTCATTAAAAAAATTCGAGGAAGAGAAAACATCGAGGCCTTTTTCGGAGGAGTAAACAATGATCGGAAGCGGTAAAACAAGGTGGTCGGTGAAGTGCCATTGGTGGTCATCCATCACGTGGTGAATGATGACATCACTCATGTTTATTTCTTCGCTTTTCTCTCCTTCCTCGTTGGCTTTTAGAAGGTTTGAAAACCCGGCAAAAACAATAAAAAGAATGGCCAAAAATGCTGTTTTTGCTATCCAAAAGGGCTTTTTCATTTATCTTTCGCGTGGTCTTTTTTAACCGACTGCAAAAGTATCAATTATCCCTTGCGAAAAAAATGTTTGTCTGAATTTTTGGCCGATTATCCTTGACTTTTTCAGCCCGCTTTTCTTCGGCTGAGCAAGAAGAAAATCTCTATCCCGGTGAGCACAAAATAGTACAGGATAAACAGTAAAGCATTGGCCATAGCAGCTGCCCGGTCCATGAAAATCACAACCAGAATCAAGATTCCACCAACAACCATTTTAATGGTAATCGACAACATATAGCGTTGTACAAAGCCATGCGGGTTTGATTTCTGGACCTGAACTAAAAAATTAAACAGTACGGTGGTGATGAGGGCCAGTGTGAATACAATCTCAATCGCAAACGTAGGTGCAAGTTGAATCCAGTTACGACTCATCGCCACTATAGGGATTGCAATGAACGCGGCTGAAACAATCAGCACGGTAACTGTAAACTTTAACAACTGTTGATTCATTTGGTGAGAGAGCGGTATAACAAATACATGGAGCCTCCGAATGCAGCAAACACGAAGAGTAACAGAAAGGCAGGAGATTTCAATTCCAGGTAGCCATCCAGCCAAGAACCCGCCCAGGCGGCCAGACCAATTGAAATCACAAGCTGAAGCCCAAGCCCACTGTACTTTAAAAAATTATTGACTTCGTTTTTCTCTTCGTTCACATCTATGAAAGATGTAGTTACAAGAACTTGATCTAGTTAGCTCTTGCCTCTTCCGGACGCATGTTGCGAGTAACATCTCCAACTTTTATGTCTTTCACGGCCGCGCCCATCTTGCAGCTGCCATTAAATACAGCCCCAGGCTCAACTACAAGCTTGCCGGTGATGATGTCACCGTGAACAACTGCGGTAGATTTTAGAACCAACATTTCACTAATCTCCAATTTACCTTTCACCTCACCTTCTATATCTGCATTCTGTGCAGAGATATTTCCTTCCACGTGACTTGAATTACCCAAGGCAATCTTCGACTTCGACTTAATATTTCCAATCACTTTGCCTTCAATGCGAATGTTGCCAAACGTTTCGATGTTCCCTTCAAGAACGGTACCCTTTCCGATAACGTTGCTTGAGTTGCTGATCTCTTCGGCTACTCGTTTTTGTTCTTTCGTTGTAAGCATAAATTAGGTTTTAAAACGTGACAAATTCTTCCGGATTAAGGGAGTTGCCATTGTACCATAACTCAAAATGTAAGTGTGGCCCATCGGTCATCTCTCCACTGTTGCCAACTATAGAGATGATATCACCAGCGGTCACAAAAGTACCAACTTTTTTCAACAGTTCAGCATTGTGCTTGTAGAGGCTAATGAGATTGCCACGGTGCTGAACGGCTATAACATAACCAGAGTCTTGTGTCCAGGAAGCCATCAACACAGTTCCGTCTGCTATGCACTTTACAGGCTCATTTGTTTTGGCGACAATGTCGATACCAAAATGTCCTTTCTTCAAATCATAATGATCTGAAACAAATCCGGTAATCGGTGAAAAGAAAAATGTCTCCTGCAGCTCTCTGTATTTTCCACTGGTAAGCGAAATGAGCGAAAGTTCAGATTGTTCAAACTCCTTTCTGAATTGCGAATCAGAGGCGGCCAGCTTCATGTTACCAACTGCCTTCACTGGCTTATTTTCACCACCCAATTGCGAGGCTGGATCTACAAATCCATTAGAGGTATCTCCACTTAATACTCTTTGAAAATTCAGAATGAATTTGTCTTTTCGGTCCACCTCTTGCGCCAGTGAATCTACCTTCAAGGCAAGCTCATATAATTTCTTGTTGGCTTCCATCTGTGCGTGCTTTGGATCAAACCACTTGGCCAAAAGTGTTTTAGATAGAAAAAGACTTCCAATAAAAATGATCATAAAGACAGCCACCGAAATCACGAGCACTTTAGCATACGTAAATCCAATCGTGGATTTCTCGGCCAGGTTTTCTTCATTGCGAATGACCAACTGATATTTGGTCGTTAGCCGCTCGGATAAGGTCTTCTTTGGCTTCACATCAAAAAATTTTGACAAAATTAGATATTCTCAACGATTATAATATTGAATATCTGTTTTTTACGTTTGTAGGTAGATTGCCTCCGTGGATTGAGTGAAGAGTCAAAATCCACAATAAGTTAAAGCGAAAATGATCAATTGGTTTTGCCATAGAAATCCAGAGCTGTGAAGAGATGAATAGGAACGCAGTTCTTGTAAGTTTTATTTGCCTGATCACTCTTGTGTTGAGTTGCTCGGTGGAACAGAACAACGTGACGAGTAATGTCTATCACAATCTGACCGCTCATTTTAACGGTTATTATTATGCCGTTGAAAAGACACGCGAAGTTGAAAACACAATTCTCAAAAGCCTGGATGACGATCATAATCAGGTGCTCCGACTATTTCCAAAACTGGATACTACGCTTGCAAAAAGCTATGCAAAGGATACGGAAGAAATTATTAAGATGGCTTCTATTTCCATTCAACGTCACCCGAATAGCAAATGGGTAGATGATAATTATATACAAGTAGGACTGGCACGGTTATACAATTGTGATTTCCTGAACGCCACTCAAACATTCAAATATGTAAATACCAAAAGCCGCAATAAAGATGTGCGCCACGTGGCCTTAATTCATCTGGCCCGAACATTTACTGAAAATGCTGAATACGATAAGGCCGAAGAAGCATTTCGTTTTTTGGAAAAAGAAAATCTGAATAGGGTAAATCAGAAAAATCTGTTTCTGGAAAAAGCCTATCACTATCAGGTAAGAAACGATTACGACAACATGGTTCGCAACCTGGCTTTGGCCGATTCTCTTCTTACGCGGGCCGATCGCAAAGGAAGAATCTATTTTATCGTTGGTCAGGTTTATCAAAAACTCGGGTTCGGTTCTGAGGCTTACAATTATTATCGAAAATGTTTAAGCACCAATCCTGAATACGAAATTGATTTTTACGCCAGACTCAATATGGCTCAAGTAGCGCGCCTGAATGATTCAAAAGATGTAAAAGCTGTTCGAAAGCAATTCGCCAAACTTTTGGCCGATGTAAAGAATCTTGAGTTTCAGGATAAAATATATTTTGAATACGGAGAGTTTGAACGCAAACAAGGTCACCTGACAGAAGCAATTGATAACTACAAGCTTTCGGCCCATGCCGGAAAAAACAAGCGCATTCAAGGCAATGCCTACCTGCGAATTGGCGAGCTAAATTTTGATTCGCTGAAGAAGTATAGCCTCGCCAAAGCCTATTACGACAGCGCAATAGGTGCGTTACCCAAAGAATTTGAAAACTATGCAGGCATTAAGAAGAGACAGGAAGTATTGGGTGAGTTTGTGACATACACAGAAACTATTCAGTTACAGGATAGTCTTCTTAGCCTCTCTACATTAGACTCCGTGCAGGTTCGAAACAAACTGGATTCTGTCCTGGCACTAAGAGCTAAAAAGACTCACACCGGAAAAAAGAAAAAAAAGAGAGCAACTGGGCCATCCATCAACAACAGTCAGAACAATCCATTTTTTCAGAATGAATCAAATACCACTGCCGATTGGTATTTCGGAAATCCATCAGCCGTAGCGTTGGGTGAGTCGGAGTTTCAGCGAATATGGGGAAACATTCCGCTAGAGGATAATTGGCGAAGATCAAATAAGACGGCAGCCATTACACCTGAAGCAAGTGAAGCTATTGCAGAGAATAAGACTGAAGCTAACACACCTTCCGGGAAAAGCGAAAAGACTGATGAAGTGGCGAAGCTGATTCAGCAACTCCCGCGCACTGATCAGCAAAAGAAAGAGGCGCTGGCCAAAATCGAAGAGGCCTATTTTAAGCTTGGTGACCTTTACTTTCTGAAACTGAACGAACGCGATAATGCATTTACGTCTTACGATGAACTTCTGAAACGATTCCCCGAATCAGAATATGCCCCCGAGGTTCTTTATAAACTGTATCTGATAAGCCGCGACAAAAATGATGGACGCTCAGAAATGTATGCCAACCTTCTTAAAAGTAAATATCCCAACTCTAGCTTTGCAAAGGTTCTGATCAATCCAGACTACCTGAAGGAGACCAGCGTAGCGGCAGAGAAACAAAAACTTATTTACAAGCAAGCTTACGAGGCTTATCAGGCGAACAACCTGCGAGATGCACAAGAAAAAATAATCCAGGCATTGAGCGTAGGAGAAACCGGGTTCACACCGCAGCTTGAACTTCTAAAGATCCTTATCACGGGAAAGACAGAAGACATCACGAAATATCAATTTGAGCTTGGTGAATTTGTGAAGAAATATCCAGACGGACCATTGAAAGGCTATGCTGATAATCTTTTGGCGGCTTCAAAATCGTTTCAGGAAAAAGTTGAACGCGCAAAAGGCATTCGTTTTTCAAGTGCTCCGTCCGATCCACATCGCTTCGTTTTAGTGTATAAAAACAACGACAAAATCAGCGACAACGTGTCTGAAGCGGTTGAATCATTCAATCGAACCAATTTCAAGAGCAAAAAACTGAACACCACCAATCTTGTATTTCATGATGACTATGTGCTAACGATGGTCACAGACTTTCCCGATCGCCTTTCGGCTGAGAGTTATTTCGACAAATTCATCGCTGAAGCTATCCACAACAAGACACTTGCCTCCCATAAATTCGATACTTTTGTTATCACGAAAAATAACTTCGATCTTTTCTACCGAACAAAAGCCCTGGATGAATACCTCACCTTCTTTGATCGCAACTATAAAAAAGAAAATCAGTGAGCTTCTAAGAATTAAAAAGCCCTGGTTTGCCAGCGTAATTAAATATACCTGGATAGGCTTTCTTTGTATCTTATTAGGTCTGCCACTATATCTGTACACAGTAAGTATAGACTTATTTGGTCTTTACGGAGGCATGCCTAGCCTTGTCGAAGTTGAAAATCCAGAGAACGATTTGTCGTCTGAATTAATATCGGCTGATGGTGTATCTCTTGGGCGCTATTTCAGATACAACCGAAGTCAGGTATCCTACCACGAGCTTTCAGAAGATCTGGTTAATACTCTTCTGCTTTCAGAAGACCACCGATTTCATGATCATTCGGGGTTAGATTTTCAAGCCTACCTCAGAGTGCTTTGGGGGTTGATAACGCTTAACCCGAACGGAGGGGGAAGTACCATTACGCAACAACTGGCGAAGAACCTTTACACCAGAAATCCAGACAAAAGTTTAGATGGGTTGCTGGCAAAGCTGGGCAAATACCCAAGCCGCATCATTCAAAAAAATAAAGAATGGATAATTTCCGTGGAGTTAGAGAAGAACTTCACAAAGGAAGAAATTATTGCCATGTACCTTAACACAGCCACTTTCAGCAGCAATACATTTGGCATCAAGGTGGCAGCCGAAACTTATTTTGACAAACAGCCAGATAGCCTCAACCTTCAGGAATCTGCAGTTCTCGTTGGCATGTTGCAGGCAGCTACTTTATTTGACCCAAAACGAAATCCGGATAACGCGCTAAGTAAGAGAAATGAAGTGCTCTTTAAAGTTTACAAGCACGGCTACAAAATAAAAACGCGCGACCAGTATGACTCTGTAAAGGCACTGCCTATAGAATTGAAGTACAGTGTTCAAAATCAAAACGAAGGATTGGCCACTTACTTCCGCACGGTTGCAGGCAACTACCTCATGAGCTATTGCAAAGACAAGGGTATAGATCTGTGGAATTCGGGGTTAAAAATCTATACCACCATCGATAGCAAAATGCAGAAATATGCAGAAGAAGCTGTTGCCGGACACATGGCGAACCTGCAAAAACAGTTCACAGACGAATGGAAGAAGAGAGGCCGTAATCCATGGGTGGATGATGAGACTCATGCCGAAATCCCAAACTTTTTAAAACTCAGAATTAAAAAATCCGATACCTACAAAAATCTGGTTGAAAAATATGGAGAGGGTGACGACTCCATTAAAATCATGCTCAATCTCAAAAAACCAATGACTGTATTCTCGTGGGGTGGCGAAAGAGATACCATCTTTAGTTCAATGGATTCACTGAATTACTACGAGCGTTTCCTGCAAACGGGAATGATGGCAATGGATCCGGTAACCGGAAACATAAAAGCGTGGGTGGGTGGAATTAATCACAAATACTTCAAGTACGATCACGTGAAGCAAGGGACACGTCAACCGGGATCTACTTTCAAACCGTTTGTATACGGATTGGCAATGGAGTCGGGCTATTCACCTTGTGAAAAAAGAAAAGACATCTCACCAAGCTTCAAAGTACCGGGCACCGTGTGGTATCCGCCCAATTCTGACGGTACCAAAGGAACCGGAAAGGAAATGACGCTACGTCAGGCAATGGCACAATCGATTAACTCAATCACTGCGCAGATCATGCAAGAACTTGGAGCTGAAAATGTCGTTGAGTTTGCCAACCGAGTGGGGATAGAAAGCAAACTTGACCCCGTTCCTTCATTATGTTTGGGAACAAGCGATGTGTCAGTTTACGAGATGGTTGGCGCTTACAGTACCTACGTCAACAGTGGTATTCACATCAAGCCATTGTTTATCACGCGAATTGAAGATAAAAATGGGAACGTTATTGAGAACTTCGTTCCAAAAACACATCAGGCAGTGAACGAACAAACCGCTTTCAAAATGATCTATATGTTGCGGGGTGGTGTTGAAGAGGAAGGCGGCACATCAAGGGGCTTGAGCCGCGACTTAAAAATTGATAATGAAATTGGTGGTAAAACAGGTACAACCAATAACGCTTCAGATGGCTGGTACATGGGGATTACGCATGATCTTGTTACTGGTGTATGGGTGGGTGGAGACGAAAGAAGCATTCACTTTCCGTCCTGGGATTTTGGACAAGGAGGAAAATCCGCAAGACCCATCTGGGATGCATTCATGACTAAATTGTATGCCGATCCGCAAAGTGGAATTACTAAGGGGCAATTCAAACGCCCGGCTTCGGGGCTCGACATTTCCTTTGACTGTGGAAAGTTTAAAGACGACTCCGATTCGCTTGAAATCGAAGATGTCGAGCCAATTGATATCAACAATTAGGTGATTTGATGAGTCATGATCCAAAAGCTCAGGTCGCTTCCTTACCAGATTCACCTGGTGTTTACCGCTTCTTTAACGAAGACAATGTGCTTATTTATGTAGGCAAGGCAAAGAGCTTAAAGAAAAGAGTCAGTAGCTATTTCAACAAGCAATCGCAATACAATCGCAAAACCGAAAAGCTCGTTTCAGAAATTGCCACGATTGAATACACCATCGCTCCCTCTGAGTTTGATGCCTTGTTGCTGGAGAACAATCTGATAAAACAAAATCAGCCGAGGTATAACATTCTTTTAAAGGACGACAAGACATTTCCCTACTTGTGCATTTTGAAAGAACGTTTCCCTCGCATCATATCCACACGGAAATACATTCCTGATCAAGGTGAATACTTTGGGCCATATACAAGCGTAGTTTCCATGAATAGTGTGTTGGACTTGATTCGTCAACTATACGCTATTCGCACCTGCAGCTTAACTTTGAGTAAAGAAAATATCGAGGAAAAGAAGTTTAAAGTTTGCCTGGAATTTCAAATTGGAAATTGCAAAGGTCCCTGCGAAGGATTGCAAAAAGAGGAGAGTTATCTCGATGAAATAATCCAAGCAAGAAATATCTTAAAAGGAAATCTCAGTGTGGTGGAAGACTACTTGTCAACTCACATGAAAGAAGCTGCAGCCTCTCTGGAATACGAAAAAGCAGAACAGTTTAAAAACAAAATAAAGCTGCTCGAGAAATTCCAATCCAAGTCAATGGTGGTGAATCGAAAACTTACTGACATTGACGTGATCACGATCAGCAGCAACGAACAGGAAGCTTTTATCAACTACTTTCAGATAAAGGAAGGGGCCATTATCTTCAGCAAGGACCTGGAAATCAAAAAGAGGTTAAACGAATCAGATGAAGATATTCTCAGCTATGCCGCACAAGAAATGCGACTCATGCATGGTTCAGTCAATAAGACTATTTATAGCAATGTTCCAATCTTGGTAAATCAAGAGGAAGAAAACGTTGTTCCGCAAATCGGTGACAAAAGGAAACTGATCGCGCTATCATTGGCGAATGCTCTGCACAATCGACATAAAAAAGAATCCGAAAAACATGAAAAGCGATCGAAAGAATTTGAAATACTCAGCATCCTCCAGAAAGATTTGAGGCTTTTGAACTTTCCAAAAATCATAGAGTGCTTCGACAATTCAAATTTTCAGGGCACAACACCAGTGGCTTCGATGGTCAGATTCGTAGATGGGAAAGCGGACAAATCCGGATACCGACATTTCAACATCAAGACAGTCGTTGGGTCCAACGACTTTGCTTCTATGAAAGAGATTGTTGGTCGGAGATACACCAGGCTTATTGAAGAAAATTCCGTCTTACCTGATTTGATCATAGTAGACGGTGGCAAAGGACAGTTAAGCAACGCCTGCGAAGCGCTGAAGGAATTAGGCATCTATAATCGCATACCCATCATAGGGATCGCCAAAAAATTAGAAGAAATCTACTATCCTGATGACCCGCTTCCCTTACATATCAATAAAAAGTCTCCGGGCCTGCTTCTCATTCAAAGAATTCGGGACGAAGCGCATCGATTTGCAATCACGTTTCACCGGCAGAAGAGAAGCAAGTCTACCATGACGTCAGAATTGGAAGGGATCTCAGGCATCGGAAAAAAGACGGCCGATCTCCTATTGGCTGAATTCAAGTCGTGGAAAAAGATCAAAGACGCTTCCATGGACGACCTAACCAAAATAGTTGGCGCAAAAAAAGCTAGGCTCTTAAAAGGAAAGGCATAAAAAAGGGGCCGAAGCCCCGTATTTCTAAATCTTTCCTTTCAACTTAATATTCCCAGAGATTATGCTCTTTCTCCATCATCTTCATCTCCTCCCACTCAGTTGCCCAAACCCCTTCTTTGTGCGAAGCTGAATAAATATCAAATATTCTATTTCCATCAGGGTTTTCGACCATATCAATCGTACCGTGAAATAATCTTAACAAAAACGCATCAGCGTAGTTCTTATTTTCCGCAGTATTATACCGGTTAAACCAAATTGCTTCATCAGGATGATTGCGGAAAACCCTCTCAAGGTCTTTATATTTAAAAACTCCGATCTTCTTAAAGGTAGATGTGTTAATATCAAATGCTTCCAACTTGATCGACAGCATATCATAATAAAGTCTTGATCTCCTCTTATCAAAGATCACATCCTCGACCAAGGTCAATTGGTAAATTTCACTCGCCAAAAATTCAGCCGCCATTCCAGCAGTCGTTGACTGCCAGTCATCCTTCGAAGTTTCAGGGTTCTTACCCTTGTTATCCTGAAGGGCCATATAATTTTTACCATTGAAGGAAGTTTGATCATTGGCGTAGAAATCCCGAGCAGGATCCCATGGATCAAAAGTCTGTCCTGCTTGCGAAACCAAGTTTCCCAAAAAAGCCGCCTTATCCATTTTTGTTGTAAGTGAGTCACTGTCATAAATGTCAGCTATCTCGCCAGATTTCACAGCCTTCACAATAAGACCACTCAGTTCATTGCCCTTCGCAAAAAAACCCTTGTTCTGCTTCTCGCGAAGATCAATGCTTCTCCAAACTTTATGTTTATAAAGTTGCTCATACTTTGGAATCCTTAACAGTGAGTTTGGGTTGATCTGGCCATCCGTCTCCTGTGCCATGACGGCTGAACCAACACTCAAAAACGCCAACAAAAATGATAAACTCTTATTCGTCATAATATAAATCTAACTTATTGAATTGGTATCTGAAGAATACCGCCAACTATGTCAACATTCTCCTCCTCGCCCTGAAAAGTTCTTCTGGTAACCTTTTTGATATCCACCACAATACGATCACCTGGTTTGAACTGTGATCTCCAACTACTAATATCTGGTAGTTCAGAAGTGGCGTTAATTGTCAACACCCTCGCTGTTCCTCTCGCAAGAAACACCTCCATACTCCGTATTCTATACGTTGCATCTTTAGGCACCTCAGTCTTGAAGTTTTCCTCAGCATCAGCTGAAATTCTAAGTCCAGTAAGGCTAGCACCTTTCACTCCTGTCTTCAAGTCAATCTCCTTTCCGCTGTTGTCCCTTGGCACATATCGAGGCTTAGGAATTGGCTTCACATCAAACGGTTCTTTACCAAGAACCGCTCCTCCGTTTGTAACTGTAACAAAAACCTTTCGCTGCTTGGGTATAATGGTCACTTTTCCAACCTTTTCACCCTTTACAATGTCTGCACCTTCACCGGTGAAGGAAGGATTATAGTTTGTTCCAAGTGCGGGAACCTCAATATTTACTGTATTACCACAATTCATGTATAGTGTGGGCGCGTTACCTGTCGTTACCCTAATAACCGGCTTTGCAACGATATATTCAATCGTCCTGGTATAGGTAGAATCTCCATAGCCTTTTATTTCTGTCTTAAAGGTCTGCTTAGATTGACCATTGGCATCATAATTTGAGGCGGATGCAAGAAATTCTATTTTACCCATCAAAATTTTAGTTTCAGGATCCGGAGCAACTGGAAGTGCCTGGCCATTTCTAAACATCGTTGGCGTTACACCCTCGGCAGCAGCCGCTACAAATAACTGTGCTTCATACTTATCGCCTGCAGCTACTATAGATGCCTTTGGTTTCACCATCGGCACAATTGTCGAGAACTTCACCGTTCCCGCATCCGCCTGCTTAGCTAATATATCAAGAGCTTTTCCCTCGTAAGCAAGTACCTCGGTTTGTATCTGCGTAACAGAAGCCAATGCCGCAATTGGAGGTGTGTTTTCAAATGTAAACGTCAGGAAGTCCTTCTTGTTGTGATCCGGATCATCTGCAAAAAATGGAATGTCCTTCGGTGCTCTCGCGAGCGGCCCAAATTTTTCACCAGACAAATCCGATATCTCCTTTACGTAGTCATTCAAAGCTTTTTCAAACGCCTTACCATGAGGAACTCTTGGATCCATCATCATTGCCGCTACTTGTGAACCATGGTCGTTAATAAACTTCCCGTTAACCACATTTGTGTGAGATAATTCAAGCATTCTTAACTTTAAATCCTCAATACTCTTGATTGTCTTTGTTGTAGCTTCTCTCACTTTTTGAGCATTTGCAACAGCCGCCACGACCTTCGGGTTGGTTTTCTTGGAACCCGCTTCAACGATGGAACCTAACACAAGAGCATTTTTTCTATCTCCCTCATTTTTTAAATCCTCGAGGGTCACATTCACAATGGCAAATTTTTCGAGAACGGCACTACTTACCTGAAGCGCCAGCAATGCTGTGAGCACCAGGTACATCATACCGATCATCTTTTGCCTGGGGGTTTCCTTACCGCCTGCCATAGTTTCTTACTATTTAAGTTTTTAAAACTTCAAGATTATTTTCCAGAGCCCTTCATGGCCGTGAGCATACTGCCATACACATTGTTAAGCGATGTCAAATTATCGGTCAACTTGGTAAGCTCACCCGTAAACTTCGCTGTGTTGTTTCCAACTTGTGAGAGTCCGGACATAGCTCCCGTAAGGCTTTCGTAGAATTTGTTCATATTCTTCACGTGAGAATCCGCATCTTTCAATTCCATTTCATAAACAGAATTCAACATCTGGAGATTTTTAGTAACCGCCTGCATCTGTTTGTGGTACTCACCTGTGTCTTTCGAAGCATCGGCCATTGCGCCAACTGCCTTCATCGCAGTTCCATAAGACTTGTTCATTTCAACCAAAGAGGCAGCTGCCGTTGAAACGTTTTTAGCATATTCATTAGTGGCCACTGCTGCGTTTGAAAGACTGCTCATTTGAGACGCAGAGGTAGCGAGGTTATTAAGACCTTTTCCAAGGTTGTCCAATAAATTCTGATCGACTTTTGCAGTCTTTAGCATCTCATCAATCTTGAGCAAAGGAGACTCACCGGCAGCTGGTCGGTTGCTGATGCGCGTAGGTTGAGCAGGTCCTTCAAAATCTTCTGACAATTCAGGGTAAACCTTAGCCCAATCTGGTTCTGGATGTGGCGGCTCAAATGCACTGAGGAAGAAGATTGCCGCTTCCACAGAAAGACCTATCATTAGCATTTGGTCTGCACCGGTAAGGTGAAGGATTTTAAATAAAGCACCGATGATTACTACTGCAGCACCAATACCATAAACCTTTGGCATAATGGTCTTGTAGAGTAAATCCATGAATCCGCCTTTTTTCTTGCTCATTGTAGTAGAGTTTTAAGTTTTTGCCAATTAGTTTTTAAATATAACGAGAGTTTTCAATTATTAAAATTCGCTTCCGGATGACCTGCCCAGGTGCGTCATAGCACAACGGAACCCGATATAGGCACGTGACGAATCTTTGTATTCATAAGTTCTTGTTCCAGTTTCCAGAAAATATGCAACATCTTTCCAGGACCCTCCTCTCACTACTTTCTTCGGAGCAATTTTGGCATTGAATTTTTTACTTTCAGGGTTGGTTCGTTCGTCAATGTATTGGGGGTTCAAATCCCAAACAGTTGGAACCGAAGCAGGATTAAAGTCATCTAAACACCACTCTGATACGTTACCGGATGTATCAAAAATTCCATAATCATTCGGAAAATATGAGTAAACAGGTGATGTGTAAGCAAAACCATCATCAAAGAAATTTCCGCGACCAGGCTTAAAGTTTGCGAGCATACATCCTTTTGAGTTACGGATGTATGGGTTACCCCAAGGATACTTGGCCATGTCGCGTCCGCCACGAGCAGCGTATTCCCATTCAGCTTCAGAAGGCAAACGGAACTCAGGCATTGGAAACTCTCCGACTGTTTTTCTGTAGTCATTCAGATAAGCTGTCCTCCACTTTCCGAAAAAAGTAGCCGCTTCCCAGTTGATACCCACAACAGGGTATTGGTCGTACCCTGGATGCCAGTAGTAATAATCTTGAATAGGATCACCCATGTGGTGCGCAAAATCTCTTACCCACGAAGTTGTATCGGGATAATATTTTTGACGAAACTCTTCTGCGCTAACAGTAGCAAATCCTTCTAACGTACCGTTATCGACTAAAAAGAAATTAGTGAATTGACGATACTCGTTATTGGTAATTTCAGAATCATCCATGTAAAATGGCCCGATTGTAATCTGCTTATTGAAGTTGATTTGAGTTGAAGCAGGATCTTCGTCTGCCTGGCCCATGTGAAAAGTTCCTGCAGGAATTGGCACCATACCAAAGGGTAGAGTCATTACCCAACCCTCGCGGTTAGGAACACCAACCAATTCTCCCTGGTCACCACCCTTCTTTCCACCGATACCCAGCAGACTGCAACTTGCAGAAAGAGCTGCCAATCCTAACAAAGCCAGGTAACTTAAACTTTTCGGAGACACCATTTTATTCATATTCAGTTTTTTATTCGCCCTTATATCCTAGTCAAAAAGCTAACTTTTGGACGTGAAAGTTATGCTTTAGCCTACTAATTTTAAAAAAAGTACCTACAAATTCTGTAAAATCCTGAAATAAGCAAAATTATTTCCGGTTTAATGCCTGTATCTGGGAGTCCGAACTACTTTTTTCCCGCTACCCGGATTAACAGGTAATTCATAAGTCAACATAAATTCATGTGATGTCGGTTGTTTTGCTTTTTGGTCTTTAATGACATAGTCCAACGCATACCCAATTTTCAACGACTTGTCCTTCAAGATACTATAGCCCAACAAAAGGATAGCCGCCTCTGATTGACGAAACGATAATCCGCCCCACATAGTATCCTTGAAGTAGGCTATTCCCCCAACATCGAAGCTTGTCTTTGTAAAATCTGTTTTCACGAGTCCCATCATCTGAAACTTCACATCAAAGTTCAGTTCATAAAAATATCCACCGGTTACATACAGGTGACTCTGGAGCGCGTTTCGTTGACTCAATCCGAAATCAAAAGTTGACTTGATCAGGTGATTGAAACTGACACCCGCATAATATTTTTCTTTTCGAAAAAAAACGCCCATCGCCAAATCAGGCCGTACCTGAGACTCTTTACCTGTAGCATTCAACAAAGGATCATTTGGATCAGTAGCCCGGTATTGATTAAAATTTATAGTCTGCGAGTACATCCCAGCTCTGAGTCCAAAACTCAGTTTACTTTCTTTAATACCCAGGTGATAAGCGTACGAGGCCTGGGCTTCGAGATTGTTTTGTGGTCCCAGTTTATCGTTAACAACATAGGCACCAAAACCGCTGTTGATCTTAAAGAGAGGTGTACTCATGCTAACAATCTGGGTAGTGGGAGCGCCACCGCCACCAAAAGTCGGCTGATAGCCCAACCATTGACTCCGGTGCATTGCCGTGAGCTTTGTCACACCATCAACACCAGCATAGGCTGGATTATAATACAAGGTGTTGAACATGTATTGCGTGAACTGAGGGTCTTGTTGAGCAAGAGACTTCAGCACCGGCAACGTGAAAAACACTATGATGATGACTTTCTTCAAATTATTCCGCAAAAAAGAGTCTTAAATATACGGCAATTCATTGCACACTTTCAATTGCAATGTAATTAAAGTGTAATAAAATGTAAGACTTTGTAAAAACGTAACAGTGAACAAGTTATTTTATACCGTTTGCTCTCTTAATATACAATTCCAGAGCTCCCGTCATAGAGGGGGCGTTAGGAAGCGGAGCTTCTATATCCAAAATCAGACCTGCGTCATGAACTGCCTTCGAAGTAGTGGGGCCGAAGGCTGCCATGCGGGTATTATTTTGAACGAAATCAGGGAAGTTGACAAACAATGAATTAATCCCTGATGGACTAAAAAATGCAAGTATGTCGTAGTAAACATTCTTGAGGTCGCTGAGGTTAGCCGCGACCGTATGATAAATGATGGCCTCTGTAAAATGATATCCGTTTTCCCTTAAAAAATCCGGGATATCATTCTTACGGATATCGGAGCATGGAAATAAGAATTTTTCGTTTTTGTGCTTCTTAATGATCTCCAAAAGATCATGAGTATCCTTCAGGCCCGTAAAAATCTTTCGCTTTCGGATGACAATATATTTTTGAAGATAATTGGATGTCTGATCTGAAATACAAAAGTATTTCATGTCGGCAGGCATTTCCACTTTAAGCTCCTGACAGATACTGAAAAAATGATCTACAGCATTTCGACTGGTGAAAATAATAGCCGTGTGTTGGAGGATGTCTATTTTTTGTTTGCGGAATTCTTTGGCCGGAACAGGTTCCACCTGAATAAAAGGTCTGAAGTCAATCTTCAGATTATATTTCTCGGCAAGTTTGAGGTAAGGAGAGTTTGGGTCGGTGGGTGCCTCCTGAGTGACCAGAATGCTTTTCACTTTTCGCATTCTGTCATTAGCAGTTTCAGTCATATCAACACGTATCGGGTTCGGCTTAATAAAATACGACCTTTATGAGAATAACAAGCGGAATTAATTCCGATGCGCAAAGGTAAAAAAATAAATGAAAAATTCGGAAGGGCACCCGACTCATTAATTTCAAAAAGATTATCACCTCCCAGAATATGAACAGGAAGATGGCGACAAAAAAAAGATTATAATACCACTCCGGGTCCAGCACTTTGCCTACAAAAAAAATGATCATCAGGAGTGAAATAATGCCAAACGTAAAAAAGAAAAGTCTGACGAAGTTAAAAAACTGCAGTGCCGTTATTTCAGTTGTTTTATACAAGTTGGAAAACAGACTTACCAAAACAAGTTTGCCAAACAGTGTCAACAAGATCAGAGAAGCCAACTTCATCCATTGATAAAATCCTTCCTGCAACGAGTTGACCTGAAAAGTATTGGCCAGACTTAGATCCGCGTAAGCAAAGTGAAAAATAATCATTAACAAAAATGAAGTGAGAAGACTAATAAACGTATAAAACAACAGATTAATGCTGGACGTAATTCTGGTGGTCATGCTGCTCTCTTCGCGTTCCTGCAAGGAGAATAATTTGATAAAATTCAAATAATCAAACGTTAATCTCGGATTCGATCTGAGAAGAATAACAAAGAAGATCAGTAAGATGATCGCGGCCATTATCGAGAAATCGAAAAAATGATGCGCTTTCCGAATCATGAGGTTGTCATTTTGATAAGACGGAGAATCTGGTATTACCAACAGGGTTGATAGCTGAACTGCCTGACGCATTATCGCAAAATTTAAATGAGATGAGTAGCGCCTGGACAAACTGTCCAGATCAAATAAGACAATTCCACTGCTTTTGGAATCAATCAACTTTCCATTCACAAAAACGGAAAACTGTTTCTGGCTTTCGACTCTTAAAGAAGCTCCTTTAAATAAGTCTGCCTCTACCAAAAAGTAGATTGTTGAATGGTCACTTGTCTTATCGACCGTCACGTATCGATTGTCCTGGTATATCTTCCAATCGGCTTCTAAATCTTTGATCACCGAGACTTCAGGTCTTTGGGCACCGGCAACGAATGAAGTCAACCATAAAACAAACAGTGCAAAAAATCTCGCCATTCCCATTTTAAAAAATCAAAACTATCAATAAATGATCAAAGTAAAACGGGTTGCCTTACCTTTGATTCATGGCTGGGCTTTACATTCATATTCCGTTTTGCAAGCAAGCCTGTCATTATTGCGATTTCCATTTTTCAACTAACCGGCAACTTACTTCATCGCTGGTGGATGCATTTGCACGGGAACTAGTGTTGCAAAAACATTATCTTAAAGATGAAATCCTTCAAACGATTTACTTGGGCGGGGGCACCCCTTCCTTACTTTCATTGGGAGAGCTTCAAACCATCTTTCAAACCATTAACGCCCTCTACACAGTAAGTTCGCAAGCAGAGATTACTCTGGAGGCAAACCCGGATGATCTGACTCCGACCAGACTTGGGGAGTTTAAACTAGCGGGTATCAATAGGCTTAGCATTGGTATCCAATCATTTGATAACGATGTCCTGAAATTTCTAAACCGGGCGCATGATGTGGAGGCTGCTCTTAACAGTGTGAAGTTAGCCCGAGAGGCTGGTTTCCGGAATTTAAGCATCGATCTTATCTATTCTATTCCCGGGCAAGACAACCAAGCCTGGAAAAGAAATATCGCAAAGGCAATTGAGCTTGCTCCAGAACACATATCTTCTTATTCATTAAGTATTGAGGAGAAAACTGCCTTTGGAAAATGGCACCGAACCGGAAAGTTAACAGCTGTGGATGAGGAGATAGCAGCTCAGCAATTTGAGATATTAATGGAGGAGATGGATCGCGCAGGTTATGAACATTATGAAATTTCAAATTTCTCAAAACCTGGATTTCATTCGCGGCACAACAGTAGCTACTGGGAACAACAAACGTATTTGGGAATCGGGCCGAGCGCACATTCCTACAACGGGAACACCAGGCAGTTCAACATTGCCAACAATCACCTTTATTTAAAATCAATTTTAAACAATGCAATTCCTTTCGAGCTCGAGACGCTTACCCGATCAAATAAAATCAACGAATTTATCTTTACCACGTTGCGAACGATCAAAGGCTGTGATTTGGTACAACTGAAGACAAATCATGGTTATGATGTGGAAGTAAAGTCAGCGCGCTATCTGGCTAGTCTCTTACAGCATAATCTCGCCACACTGGACAATCATATTCTGAAACTAACACGCGGTGGCAAATTGCTGGCTGACAAAATCGCTTCTGATCTCTTTGCGGAAGAAGAGCCAAATTGATTTTTTTGTGCCGGTTAGGATTTTGCTTATTTTCAACGTCCATTTCATTTTACCATGACCGAGCAGGAGAAAAGAGTGTATATGTTACTCAAAGCTGTGATTTATCATTATCACGGATTAGATGAGATGGAAAAAATTGATCTGGAAGAAACCGCTGCACGCCTGGGTGCAGAGTCCGAGCTAAAATGGGCGCTTGACTTTGTTGCAAAAGACTACATCACCGCTTTTGATCGGGCACGGGATTACCTCAACGACATCATTGGTGATTACGTCAAAGACAAACGCATCGAACTCATTCACATGGTCTGGCAGTCTAACAACCTAAAGGGCTACGTGACAGAAATGGAGGCAACTGCAATGCTTAAACTTGCCAAAGACTGGAACGTTGAGAAAGAATTAATCGAAATGGTACTGAAGTAGTTTCAGCCAATCGAATTAATCTACAGACTCATCATGTCTTTGAACTTGGCAGCTTGCCTTCTGCTCACTTCCACTTTATCGCCACCTTTTAACTTCACCATCAAGCCACCATTAAACCATGGCTCAATTCCTTCCACCCAGCTTAAGTTAACAATGTGTTTGCGACTTGCCCGGAAGAAAGCGCGCTCGTCCAATTTCTCGTCCAGCGCATTAAGTGATTTGTGAATCATCGGGCGATTCGTATCAAAATATACCTTGATGTAGTTGCCGTCCGATTCAAACAGCCGGATATTTGATAAACTTACAAACCAGCAACGTTCGCCATCTTTCACAAACACCTGATCTTCGAGTCCCAGTTTTCCTTCGCGGGCACGACCAGCCTTTACTCTCTCCTTCTCCATGATCTTATGAACAGCCTCGGAAAGGCGTTCGGCCGTGATGGGCTTCAATAAATAATCCAACGCATTCACTTCAAATGCTTTGAGAGCAAACTCATCATACGCGGTGGTGAATACAACCAACGGCACCGAGTCAAGCGACTCGAGCAATTGAAAACCCGTGCGACCCGGCATTTGTATGTCTAAAAATAAAAGATCCGGATTGAGTTCTTCAATCATTTTTTCAGCTTCGTCTGCATTGGCAGCTTCACCGGCAATTTCAATGGAAGGATGCTCCTCCAAAAGTTTCATTAATTCTTTGCGCGCCAGGCGCTCGTCATCCACAATCAGTGCCTTCATATATTATATAGGTGAGGTATTATTATTTCTGTTAAAACAAAAGTATTGTTTTCGGTTAATATTCTAAAAGAAGCGTCATCTCCGTAAATAAGTTTAAGTCGCTGCCGTGTATTTTCGAGACCCAGCCCCCCGGTGGTTTTTTTGGCACCATTCAGCTGGTAGTGACCGCTGTTGCGGATATGGATCTTGAGCCGGTCGTTTTCGACTTTCGTTTTGATCTGGATCAGCCCGCCTTCTTTCAACTTTGAAATTCCATGTTTTATTCCGTTCTCCACCAAAGTTTGAATCATGAGCGGAGGTACCATAAAGTCATACGAATCTGAATCAATATCAATTTCTGTTTTTAATCTTTCTTCAAAACGTATGCTCTCGAGACCCAAATAGTCTTTCACAATCTTCAATTCATCATCAAATTTGGTGAGGCCTCGCTTTTCGGTCACCAGTGAGTTTCTTAAAATATTTGAAAGCTGATTGATCGCAAGCTTCGACTTCGATGGGTTCTCATCGACTAGTGCACGAATACTATTTAGTGCATTGAAAATAAAATGCGGATTTAATTGAGACTTGAGGTTATTCAATTCTATTTCCTTCACCGAAGCTTCCAGTTTCAATGACTTATTATAACGTTCGAAATAATTGTATATAAAGTGCAATACGGACCATAAAAAGAACATGATCGCGTAGAAGAAAGATTGTCCGAGAAAAAAGAACGGATCAAGCGCCACATTCTTATTAAAGAGCCCCAGTGGAATGGAAACCGGTATGCGCAGGAAATATAAAATCGCACCCATGATAAAGACACTCAGAATAACTCTTGGGATCAACCGTGACATGCTAAGGCTTAGCCACTTCCAGCGGTTGATCAAATTGCGATAAACGTGTGAGACGATGAGACACAAGGCGGCTTCATAGACAAGAAAGATCACTCGCTGATTGCTGATGCTTCCCTCACCTCTGTCCAGCACCGCCCAAATTTGAGCAATGGCATAAACCGCCCAACCTCCTATCTGCAGCGTCCAGTATAATCGCTCCTTGTTGACCATAAGGCGGCAAATTTAAGAAATGAACTCGCGCGAAAAGGGTTCTTACACGAACGGAGAAAATATAAAGGAGCCCGACAATAGCTCCTCACACCTTCAAAACAAGATTAAAAGGTCTCCTACTTTTTTTTCTTTGACTTTTTACCTGACTCCTCAGCAGCCTCTCTTGCCTTTTTCTCATTAGCCACCGCGATGGCCATAGCTTCACTTGCTTGTTGCTGCGCTTTCCTGGCTTGTTGCATAATGGCGATCATCTCCCTGCGATGTGCATCGTCCGCATTGTGATTGAGCCGGTACTTCAGCGCCATAATGCGCTTGAACGATTCATCTATTCGCGCTTTTGGAATTTCTCCGTTCTCAACAAACTTGCGAATGATTTCGTGAACCTTAGTAACCGTCCGCTCTTCACTTCCTGAAATATTGTTAGAAAAGCACATGATATCTACGCCTGCATTAATGGCGAGCTTGATCGTCTCTTCGAGCCCGTAATTTTTTGCAATAGCATGCATTTGCATATCGTCTGAAAATACAACGCCATTAAAGCCGAGTCTCTTTCGCAAGATGCCATCCAGAATATCTTTTGAAAGAGTGCCCGGCAATCCATTTTTATCCAAAGCCTTGTTTACAATGTGAGAAGTCATCACGGCATCTACATAACCCGAGTCGATGATCACTTTGTAAGGTTTCAACTCGCGCTCCGTCCAGGTGTTTGTCACATCCGCCACACCAAAGTGAGTATCTTCTTTTGAACTGCCGTGGCCGGGGAAATGCTTGAGTGCTGTAAGTACACCCACCTTGCGATGTTGCTTGATATATTCGATGGCCATCATCGCCACGGTGTCTTCATTCGAGGAGAAAGATCTTTCTGGTTTTACGATCACGGTGTTCTCCGGGTTAATAGCAAGGTCTACGCAAGGCGCGAAGTTTACATTGATGCCAAGCCCCGCCAATGTTGCCGCGATCGAACTTGAATAAAATCGGACGGAATCAAAATTTTTTGCTTTGCCCATAGCAGCCGCGGTGATGGATCTTGGGAATCCGTATTTCTCTTTCAATCGGTTTACTTTTCCGCCCTCCTGATCAATCGTTATGAAAAGAGGAATTGGTGCTGCCTTCTGATACGTCCACGACATCTTTTTGAACTCGGCAAATGAATTCGTCTTGGGAATATTTTTTTCGAAATAGATGATTGATCCTGCTTTGCCCTGCCGCACTTCTTCCAACACCACCGGATCGACTTCAGCTTTGGGCATGCCGATCAAAATCATCTGTCCGATTTTTATTCCCAAGCTATCCAGTGACTGGGCTTGGATCGAAAGTGAAGTCATTACTAAACATGAGATGGCGAGAATTTTTTTCATGAACTAGATTTTGCGGATTGAAAAATACAAATAATTGTGCGTATCGCGTTGCTAATATTTGTTATGAATAGTCATTAGCATTTCCTCCATTACCTTTCTCACGTCAGATGTGGGCGACACATAATTTGAACTCATGCAACTAAATATTAAAGTCTTGCCTTTTCTGGTCAGCACAAAGCCGCTCAACGAATGGTTATTGCTGAGTGTACCTGTCTTGCCATAAATGTATGGTTCGTCTGCCTTGTACGATCTCTTGAGTGTACCGCTTCTGCCTCCCACGGCAAGCAATTTAAAAAGTCGTTCACGCGTAACTTGCTGATTTATTTTATCCCACAACTTTACAATACTGCGCGGTGTAAAAAGATTAAACCTCGATAGTCCTGATCCGTCCACCCAAACAGGTTTATCGGGCAAGTCTGCAAGAAAGTTTTTCGTCATGTAGTCAATGGCGATTTCCGGTTTAAGCGTGTCGCTTAGCATAGCAGCGCTCATGAGTAATAATTGTTCGGCAATAAAATTGTCGCTTTCCTGCATCATCACTTTATACAGTGAATCGGTTGGGATGCTTCGCAATAAAACTGCATCGCGCGGTATTGTCCGTTTGATCTCTGTCACTGTTTTATCAAGCGTATCGGCCAGCAATTCTACTATCAAGTTATCTTCTACTTGAAAGGGTATGTCAATCGTGTCTTTTAAGATCTTCTGGCCCTGAAAGAAAGTAAGTTGATTGGACCCAACATCGCGAACAACTTCGGCCACTTTTCTTTTAGGACCAAACACCACTTGATTGGAAAAGTAACGTGGGCGCACAGTAAGCCTGGCGCTCTCGTTCTCCGACACCGACATTAAATTTCCATAGATAGGAAATGCGGACCGTTCTGGCGAATAGTCGTAATTGTAATCATCCCACGACCAGCCGGCTCCGAACCGATCCGTCTGAAAATTTGACTCAGAAAAAAAGAGTTGTTGCTTGCTGCTTTCCAGAAAGGAGGAAATCCGATTATTCTGAAAAACATTTTTATATAAGAAGGAGGGATCGCCCATTCCCCAAAAAATCAGGGAGTCGTCTCTTGTGATGTATTTTATCGCTGGAACGGAATCACCCAACAACTGAAGGCCAGTGTATAGCGTAAAAATTTTGGTGTTGGATGCGGGCGTGAAGTAGCTCGAAGATTGATATTCAAATAATGTCTTCTTGCTGATGGGATCAAAGAGCATAAAGCCCATGTGATCGTGTAACTTTTTCTCGGCTTCAACTACTTCTTTTTTTAAGAAGGCTGCCGGTGAGCAAGCGGCTAAAAAAAATGCGGCACCAATCAGGCCAACAGAAAATCTCCGCATGCTTATTTTTCTGTGAGATAACGTTCCACCAAAATCTTGCGATGATGTGTTTCGTGACCGGCAATCACAAAGCCGAGCACGGCAACTGTCATTTCATTATTGTTGGCAACTCCTTTTCGCGTCAACATTTCGGGTGAAAAGCTTTCAAACAAATCGATCGTGGATGCACGAAGGTGGCTCATCTCGTCCGCAATTTTTTTAAGACTACGGGCCGAGGCGTTGACATGCGGTGCGTAAGCGTTTTCATCCCACCCCGACAATGGCGTCTTATCGTTTCGCGCAAAGCGGAGAGCACGATATGAAAAAATCCATTCGGCATCTATCATATGGCACAACAATTCACGGATTGTCCACTTACCATCTGCATAGCGGTAGTCGGTCTTATCCGGATGAATCGAATGAATTAACTCTTGCGTTCGGTGTCCGGATATTCGCAACGCCTGCAGGATATCTCCTTCTTCAATCTGTTTGACGTAGTTCTTGTAGAAGTGCGGTACCGTTTCAAGGTTGAGGAGCATATCGTAAGAGTTTAGTGAGCAATCGTGTACTGAAAGGTAATAATTACCCTCTCATTCTAAAACAACTTTCATTATCGGCCTCCCACCAATTTCCCCAATTTAAATTCGCCATCAGCCGCACGCGTCATGAATTTCCTGAGAACTCCCTCCAACGGCAGCACCATCAGGGCAATCACAACTTGTATGAAGAAATCAACTACCGGAGAACTCTTGATATTAATCATAGAGTAGGCTGCCGTCTGAATCAATTGAATCAGCATAATTACAGTCAATAGAGAAAGCAGCCGGCTCACAACACGGTATCGTTCATTCATGGCGCTCAGGCGAATAGATAAAACTACCAACATGCTGAAGAAGGCTAGCTCTGCCGCATAGAACCAGGCCTGCTTCCAATAAGGGGGCACCACGTCAAAATCTACCGGTTGTGTTTCGGCTACTTGACCAAAAAGATTTCGAGCCTCAATTCTTACTTTGTATGACCCTACCGGCAAAAAAGGAAAACTAATCTCGTTGTTAAATGTCGACCATTGACTCCAGTCTCGCTGCAAGCCCTCCACCCAGTAACGGTATTCTGTTGTTTGAAGACCTGAGTATTCAGGCTGAATAAATTCAAACGTCACACCTCCCAATTCCTGACTGAGAATCACTTTCTTTGAAGTAACAGCAAGTTTGGCTTGCGGATTTCGCACTTCTTTTAAAAATAATGGATATTGGAATTTATCATTTGTGACAGCATTACCGGCAAAGCGATACAATTCATTTTCAGATGTAATCACCCAAAGGTTTTCATTTTTATCATCGGGTGAGATGAAGCGTAACTCGGGAAACAAGTTGAGCCATTCGAGCTTGAACTTCTGTTTCAGACTCTGATCCAATGAACTCCAATTGTGCCCATCAAAAAACCAAAACCGATTGCCCGATACCAGACTCTTGCCGTTGGCCCCGAGCGAATCGTAGAGCGTAAACTTCTCCTTACCCAAATCGAAACGCAAAAATTTGCCGGCTATCATCACAAATACATCCGAGCCTGCGGCCATGCCGAACGTTTCCGCCATTGTTGGGTTGGAGAAAGGAATCTTCACAATGTCTACCAGTTCACCTTCTGTTATCTCAGCCTTATAGATTGCATTGAGTCCGCACAGCCATAAGTTCTGTTGTTTGTCTTCAAACAAGAAACTAACAAAAGTGTGGAGCGTATCGAGTAAAGCTGTTTGCGTCCAAACGCTGCCGTTCGCTTCAAATGTTTTTACTTCGTCATCGTAAGTGGCCGCTACGAGTGTCTTCGCATCGCGGGTGATGGTGAATGAACGAATCGGTTCATCAGAGATACTATTTGCTTGCTCTCCCTTTACTTCATAGAGACCACTGGGGCCTGCTGCCAGCAAGGTGCCATTCCAATTCCAGAGTTGGGTTACTTTGCCTTCAATACCATTGACTCTTTTATACGAGTAGTCAAGTGATCGCAATACCTTGCGAATTCTTTTTTCGCGTTTTACAACTTCGGAAGATTTGGCAGTTTTTGTGACGGCCGGTGTTGGTGCCGTGGCGCTGGCCGGACTCTCCTTCTTCTTATCTTTTTTCAGAAAGCCGAATAATCCTCTTTTAGCGCGTTGTCTTTCCTCGGGAACTGTTTGCTCAACAACTGGCTCTGGTTCAACTTTTTTGTTGCCTTTGCTTTTTACGGTAACATAATACACTTCATCGTCATACACCTCCTGTTGTGTTAACAAAAACAAACCGACTGATGTGCCAGCATATAACTGCCCATTGATGGATTGAACACTAAGCAAGTTGCCGCTTAATCCCTTATAGTGAGAGAACGATCGGAAGGGAACGTTGGTAGCAATGCGAGTGTATCCATAACTGTGTGCTACCCAAATGCCCTGCCGCTTGTCACTAAGCAATGCAAATACTTCATTGTCCGGAAGCCCGGTATCATAATTTATGATTTCTTCGGTGGCCCCCGTGATTGCGTTGATAAAGACTACACCGCCTCGCAACGTACCTACGGCTATCACTTGTTCATTCAACCAAACAGCGTCTGATATGATGTGCGTATTCAAATAGGCCTGGTCTTTCACGGTTATCTCCGTCAGTCCATTGCCGGTTTTTTGAAACAGTCGGTTGGCGGCTGTGCCGATAAGATATTTATCTGACTCGTTTAGCTTTTCGGCAAAGAGGATTTGGTTATCTGGTATTGAAAAATCTGAGGCTACCAGTTTTCCATTCACAACCGAAAGTATCCCTTTGTCGAGCGTGGTGATTTGAATTTTTCCATTGATTTCAAAGATGCCTGTCAACTCGGTATTTTCTGGCGCGTTGATCATGTTTGTTTTGCCATCTGCAATTGAATAAGAGAATAGATGACTGTCATTGATCAGATAGATCATGTCCTTTGCAGCATGACTCGCGAAAATATTTTTTGCTACGGCCGACTCGTCAATCGACTGATAGCTCCATCCGTTTTGAAGGTTGTCTTTCACCAGACCATAACCTTCGAGGCCGCCTACCACCACACCGTTTTGAATTTTTGCCAGTGTGTAAGCAACTCCGGGTGTGCGAATGAGTCGCCATCTGCGGCCGTCAAATTCTTCCACGCCTTCCTTGCCCGCGATATAAATAATACCACGATCGTCTTGCGTTAAATCAAAACTGAGATAATCTGATCGTTCCTGAGCCGGACTGAAATGATAAAGAGAATAGTTACCGTTTTGAGCCGTTGCTCTACCAATTAATGCCAACAATAGAAATGCAAAGCCAAAGCGAAGTTTCATATTTTCCAAAATGAGGTATTCAAGGTATGAAATTAATACCTATCTCTCAGTATCGGAAAATCCGCACATGACCTTATTGTAAATTATTCATGGGTACCCAAGTGTGAGTGATGCGATTGTAATCTTTTAAACTTCAGGTGGGTGATAAATAAAGGTCCGGTGGCCATTAAAGAAAGAAGAACTGACGCATAAGATGTTCTGCATCGACTAAATTATTTTTCAACCATCACTTTTTCACTTCGCACCTCCACCACTTTGTTGCTTTTGGTCGTCAGTCTCACCAGGTACATCCCCTGAGCATTGGCTTGCAGGTCCCAGATGGCACTGTAGAATCCGCTCTCAAAATTTCCTTCAATTAGTGTTCCCACTTTTTTTCCCAGTGCATCAAAAACTTCCAGGCTCACGCTATAAGTACTTCCATTCTCTGCCAGATTGAACGGAATAGTGGTTTGTGTTTTCGCTGGGTTTGGATAGGCTGCCCCCAGTGAAATTTGTTGCGGTTTAACTTCCCGTTTCAGATTGTCGCCATAGATAATCTTAAAGTGCGATGACGCTTTGGGATCAAACGCATATTTGTTCTGGGTTCGCATGTCAATCGGTTTTTCCAATGCAACATCATACAAATAGATTTCTTTTGCGTTGTCGCCAAAGCCGGTATTATCCCAATACAGTTCTGAAAGGCCTGGCAGATTTGAATCTACATCAAACTCCCATGTGAAGGAGTTTTGAGTAGGCACTACATCACGTGCAAACATTTTTATTCTTTCCTGTGGATGAGCAAATTGTATTTGAGCATACTCTGAAAAGTGTGGTGGGTTAAGATCATCAAATTGATCAAACCCGATTTGAGCCTGTGGATGCATGCCTACACCTGCCAGTGAATACTGAAGGCCATCTTGTGTCATGTTAAGATCAAGCATCCAGTTTGCTGCATCTAATTGTGTTTCATTCTTTGCACCCTGCCTGCCTCCGGTGCTGGCAGCTAATGGAAAGGATACGGTGACAGGTGTAGTGCCGCTGTTGAACACAAAACCACCTTCCATTGGTTGGAGAACATCTCCATTGATAAAGCCACCATTATATAATTTTATTTCACCGAGTGACGGAGTTGAAGCCTTAATGGCCTTCCACGAGATAGCAACAGGATATGGATTACCAATCTGGTTCCAACCGGGAGCAAGCGTTTTGCTAAAGAGTGCATTCTTATTCACACCATCGGTTGATGCTCCTTCTATATAGATATCCGTTGCATCCTTTACATTAATCCAATAGCCAACCCCACGGTCGATAGTAGTAAAGTCGGTTGGATATTCATTCCACTTGGTATCACTGAAATAGGTGAGAAACCTCCATTTGCTTTTGTTGGGGGATCCCAACTCTCCCAGGATAGTAGCAACCTTATTATCCGCCAGGGCATATGGAATGGAAATAATCCGATAGCTGGAACGAGTTCCACCAAAAGCCAAACCCGTTATAGGCGGATTGCTTGCGGTAGGGAACTTCAGATACGAGTAATGACTTGAATTCGCATCTTCAGGGCTCCTTGCCGTGTTGCCCGCCACATCAGTCGCCTGCAGGTAATACTCCAGACCATATTTGTCAAACGATGTTTCCGGAACACTAAATTCATACTTCGAAGTATTAGAATTAAATATCAATGGTTTGCTCTCGAATGCAACCGTACTCACAGCTGAAATACCCCGATAAAAAACTTTAGCATCACTTACCTTTTTATTATCTTCTATCTGCGCAGATATCAGAAATGTGTTACTACCCTTAGTAAGGTCTGTTCCGCCAGAATAGGTGATGATTGGTTTATCAACATCCGTCTCCACCGAAAACTGCCATGCAGTATTGCTTGTGATGCCCTGATAAGAGTTGCCCGCCAAATCGGCCACTGCTCCACTTTCAAACTGCACAAAATAACTTTTGTTGTATTGAAAAATAGTTCCTGGATCAAACGTCAGCGTGTTGCCAGTCTGCAAACTTGATGATACATCAATCACCTTTATGGGTGTGGCTGGTTGACTGGCATCGTACACTGCGAGCTTCTTACCTGTCACTTTGTTCACGGCTTCATCAAAAGAAATTTTCAAGGCAGTAGTCAGCGATACTTCTGTTGCATTGTTGGCGGGGTCTACTGTTGTGACGACCGGAGGCAATCCATCATGGGTAGTAAATGTCCAATCCGTAATTGTGTTTATTCCTAACGCTGCATTGCCCGACACATCCGTGAAGGATCCATCGTCAAGTCTTACATAGTACGAAGTTAAACTTTGCAAGGCTGTTGCTAATGTAAACGTAGCCGTCTTTCCGCTCACAGTCGCCTGCCCGGCATCTAGTGTAGCAACGGGAGTTGATGATCCGGAAATATACACGGTGAGCGTCTTGCCTGCCCCCGCTACAATATTTTCATCGAATTGGACCACAAGTGATGTTGTTGCGCTGATGTCGGTGGAATTATTGGTTGGCGTAAGTTGAACGATCGCGGGCGCCTTTGCATCGGTCGAAAACCTCCACACCGAAGATGAAGCGATTCCACCAAACGCATTGTTACTGATATCGGTTATCGCTCCACTTTCGATTAACACGTAGTAAGTCTTTGTGCCCTTGAGTAGCTGAGACAGTGTGAACATCACCGCTTTCCCATTGACGCTTCCCGATGATGCATCAATTGTTTCAATCGGGTTACTCGTATCAGCATTGTCAAAGAATTTTATCTTCTTTCCCGTTACTGTCTTTATGTTCTCATTGAACGTGATCGTCAACGATACGCTAATTGCCACATTGGTTTCATTATTTGCGGGTACAAGTTGAGCGATGGCTGGTGCTTGCGTATCGACAATGACGGTACTAAATCTCCACGAGGTATTGTTCGAAATTCCACCATAGGCATTTCCTGCCAGATCTATGATCATGCCCGGGTCAATTAATACATAATATGTCTTTGATCCCGATAAGGTCGTCAGCGGAGTAAACGTCACCGTTTTTCCGGTCGTTATCACTCCGACTGCTCCATCAATTGTTTCAACCGGATTAGTTGGGGCATTTAAATCATAAATCTTCAATGATTTACCCGTTACTGTCTGAATGTTCTCATTAAATGTTATTTGCAGGGTGGTTGAAAACCCAACGCTTGTTGCATTGTTAAGTGGCGCCAATAGTGCTACAACAGGTGGCTGGGTATCGCCTAAAATAGTACTGAATTTCCATGTCGTACTATTAGATATTCCGGCATATTGATTCCCAGCAAGATCCTTTATGGCGCCCGCATCTATTAAAATAAAATAAGTTTTAGAGGACAATAAAACAGTGCTGGGTGTATAGGTCACAGTCTTTCCACCAGTTATAGTTCCTGTTAAAGCGTCAATTGTTTCGATCGGAGCTGCAGGCGCATTCGAATCGTAAATTCGCAACGTCTTGCCAGTAACGGTTTGAATGTCCTCATTAAATGTGATTTGGAGCGTTGGCGAAAAGGCCACTCCTGTTGAATTGTTGGCGGGAGTGAATGTTGTTACAACTGGAGCCTGAGTATCGACAATGATGGTGTTAAATTTCCATGTAGTATTATTTGCTATCCCTGCAAATTGATTCCCGGTCAAATCTTTAATCGCACCAGCGTCCACCAAAACATAATAAGTTTTAGAGCCTATCAAGCTGGCACCCAAAGTATAACTTACAGTACTGCCTCCAGTTATGACGCCCGTCAAGGCATCCAATGTTTCAACTGGCGTTGACGGGGCACTGGAATCATAAATCCGCACGGTCTTTCCCGTAACGGTTTGAATATTTTCATTGAATGTTAGTTGAAGTGTGGTTGAAAGAGCGATGCCAGTTGCATTATTGAGGGGAGAATAAGCAGTGACGGCAGGCGGTACGTCATCGACATAAAGCGCAGTGAAGTTCCATGCTGAACTACTGGTGATAGCAGCGGAGGGATTTCCAAACATGTCGGCATAAGCACCCGCATCTATCAAGACATAATAATTCTTGCCGTTACCTAGTGGATTAGTTGGGGTGAACGTAACAGTCTTTCCACTGGTGATAACACCATCCGTTGCATTAAAACTTTGTACGAGTGTAGATGGTGACTCGTATAAGCGAATAGTCTTACTGGCACCGGCAAAGATATTCTCATCGAAGGTGATTTGAATTGCGGTGTTATAAGCAACACCGGTTGCATCATCTGCTGGTGATTTTGTTGTGATTACAGGAGCCTGCCCGTCATTTGCAAGGGTGCTAAATCTCCAAGCATTGGGGCCAGTTGTATTTAGAAGTCCAGCAAAGGGATTTGGAACAGCGTTAACATCCACAAAGGCTCCAGGATCAATGGAGATAAAATATGTTTTCGTAAAGTCAAAAGTAACTACGGGGGTAAATAAAGCAGGATTGAATGTAAATGTGTTTCCGTTCATTGCTCCAAGCGTAACATCTAAAGTTCCCAATACAACTGGCGCGCCACCATTATTATCAACAATTTTTATCTTTTTACCGGCTACCGGGTTGACGGGTTCACTAAACGTAATTTGTAATTTGAAAGAAGGAAGAAGATTTACATCACCATTCGCTGGGGAAAGTAAAGTGTACGTAGGTGCTGTCGTTTCTGCCGGCAATATGAGCACACTTTTTCGTTGTTGTCCTCCTCTTACGGCTCCATACACGACTCCATCATTTGGGTTAAGAAAAACATCTTTAAATTCTTGCGGGTAGTTGATATTACTGTCACCCACATTTTGCCACGTGGATCCAAGGTCTCGCGATAACCACACGGCTCCATTTCCACCCAGGATAAAAAAGTAATCCAGATGACCAATAATGAATTTTGTTCCGGTGGGTGTTGCTTTCGAGGTCCACGTCACGCCATCTACAGTGGAATAAACGGTTCCTCCACCATCAAATGCATAGGTTCTACCTATCCCGTCCTTTCCTTTATAGTATTGTATACTCACTGGATTAGAAGTAAAGTTCTGTTTGTAGGCCGAGCCAAATGCAATCTGATACAGCTCCTGTTTATTATTGGCGTTATTGAAAAGAATGATGTAGAATTTATTATCCGAATCAACAGCAATAGTTTGTAAAGGCCCATAACTGGAAGGCAAGCCGGATAGTGTCAATTGAGTCCAGGCAGTGGAAGGGGTCTTTGTATAAATTCCAGTGTTCGAAACTCCATACAGCGTATTCCCATCAGTCGTGGCAATATCTGTCATCCATGTATTGGGTGAATCCACTGGCCATGTTGCTCCTCCATCAGTCGACTTATATATATTGTTGCCACCTGTAGCCAAATAAGATCCATCCGGCATCGGAAATATTTTTGACAGCCATGGATTTGTCTTGCTCCAGGTATTTCCTTTGTCTAACGAAACGTAGGAAGTAGAGTAACCTGTGGTAAGGTAAAGGCGTTGGTTGTTGATCATCCTGATGTTGTAGGGAACAAGTTCATTTACACCTGTGGTCCAATCACTCCAGGTAGTACCACTATTTGTAGAGTAATAAAATCCTTCATTTGATGCTGCAGCATAAATTTCATTACCACTGCCAAAAACGACACTCGCCAAGGGGGTATTAGGTGTTTCGCTCATTTTCACCCAGACGGTTCCCCCATCTGTGGTGCGATACACGCCAGTACCTTGATAGCCAAATAAGTAATACTCAGTCGCGCTTTTGCAAACTACTCTGGTTATTGAAACCACTGGGAGATTGTTGTTGATAGACGCCCATGTACTTCCATCGTATTTATAAATTTTATCGTAGGTCCAGGCAATTGCATTACCAGATTGATCTACGGTGACACCGTAATAGTTTGTAGTAGGATCTGGCAGGCCAGTGCTGGCATCCGTCCAACTTGCGCCATTATTAGTTGATTTCTTTATCCCGACATTCGACTCGGAAACATATAGAGTAGGGCTTGGTAAATTAGTAGCGGCAAATGTCCCCGGATAGCCCCCGTAGTATGTTGGACTGGAATAGATGGTCGACCAGGTTAATCCCTGATCAATTGACCTGCGAATATTTGAGTATCCGTCAGCCAGAAGGTCTCCGTTGCTTAAGCGAATGATCAAACGTGCATTATTTAAAGCACCGTCAGCTCCAATTTGCGTCCAGCTAGAGCCCTCATTATTGGACGTATAAAAACGATATCCATCAGTTCCATAAAATTTACCCGTGTTATCCACTGTAACGTCTAATAGGCTGTAGTAAAAATTCGGATCTTGTATTTTGCTCCAAGGGCTGCTCATGCTCGTAGTGCCATATAAATTATAACCAGCGAGGGCAAAAAACTTGCCTGTGCTTCCCTGAAATACTTTTGTGAAATCTCCACCAGAAGGGCCGGCTAAAGGTGTCCAATTAAAATTGACATAGGGTGGAATGGTCGCAGGGTCAACAACTAGGGGACTGGCGTACTTCAGCCCCGGTGCCAGTGAAGTGGCAGCAAAGGAATTGGATCCATTGGTTGCAACCGAACGGACATAGGAGTATTGTTGTGCATTCGGTATGCGAAAACTATTCCATGTCAGCCCATCGTCACCGGAGGTAAAAAAAACACCATAGCGGCTCGCTCCGATTCCAGGTCCATTGCCAGATGTAATCGGCATGAGTTTTTGATTATCAAATGCCACCGTCTTCCAGTTGGCACCATTGTCCGTTGAAAGGAAAATGCTGCTGTGATTAGCCCAATAGATTTTATTACCTGCTGCAAAAAAACTATTGGGGCTGTTTGTGGTATCATAGGAATATCCTACAGGGAGTTTTGTTGCCGCTCCACCTGCTGATGGCACGCTGTACAGCTCCCATTTGTTCAAATCAATGTTCTTTAATGCCAGATATAATTTGCCTGTTCCATCAATAGCAATGGCGGGTGTCCAATCATTAGAAAAGTATCCAAGCTCAAACCTAAAGTTGGCAGGCAAGCCACTGGTTATAGATAGAACTGTCCAAGTGTCACCCAGGTCTGTTGAAGAGTAAACTTGATTATAGGACGCGGCAAACAATTTACCCGTGCTTACCACTAAACCATCCAATTGTGAGAACGAAGTCAACGGGACAGAGATCCAGTTATTACCGTTATCTGTTGATCGAAAAAGGCCGCCATAACCCCAGGCGATTAGTGTCGTGCCGGATATTACAACAATTTCTTTTGTCTGTTGAGTAGATGATATCTGTATAAAATTCCAACTCGCGCCTTGATCATCGGAGTACCAAAATCCAAACCCAGCAGTCGAGAGATAAAATATCCTTCCCGCGTTAATTTTAATATCACCTCCATCGTAGGAATTGATTCCGTTTGTAGCACGAGTCCAGTTAGCGCTAAGACTCAAGTTAGCGCTTGCGTCAGGTGCTCGATAAACGCCTTCAACCAAGGAACCTGCAAAAATTTTATTAGGTGTTCCCGGAACAAACTTAAATGCAGTAATGGGATAATTAAAGTAGATGCCTGGTACAATGGCAAACTCTGCCCAACTGGTTACGAAGGGCGAACCAGAGGCTTTGTAAATTTTTTGTGGGTTACCATGACTTATGAATACGCCACTTGATGAAATAAACCATTGACTGAAGTATAAGTTTGGGGTGGGCAAATTTGTTGTAATGTTTGTCCAAGACACACCATTATCATTACTTTCAAATAGATTATTATGTACAACCGATGATAGATCATAGTAATACTCGATTAAATACAGTTTGTTGGAATTGTCCACAGCTAACCCCATGTTCTGGATAGTACCAGTAAGAGGCGTGCGCTTATTAGAAAAGTTAGTCTGGAGCCATTGACCTTGAGCAGCGTGTGCGTGTCTGGATACGCCACCCAAATCAGAGGAAACAAAAATATCACCTGACGAATTCGCTACCACACTGAAAATTCGTTCATATGGGCTAATACCTGGCGTGTAGAACTTTGTCCAGTTAACACCGTCATCAAAAGAAATGTAAACGCCATCGAAATCACCCCATGCAATCAACTCCCCCGTGGCCATTCTGAACAAGTGATTACCTCGCATGACACTCGAAGTGTTCTGCTTTTGCCAGGTGACGCCATTATCGACCGTGGTATTCAAGTTGTAGGATTGTATGCCAGTTTGCTCAATGGCAAACACTTTATTGGTTTCCACCAGCATAGCAAGAATTGGGAGCCCCACAGGGCTAAACTGTGCCCAACTTCCTCCATCGTCTGTGCTTTTGTAAATAGTTTGAAGATCTGAGGCGTAGGCAAAAATCTTTGTTCCATCGTTTTGAATATCGGTGACTTTCCCGCCCGAGGGGCCAGTCAGGCCCTGCCAACTATTTTGTGCAAACGTGAGGGCAACTGCGAGTAGAAGGAACGAGGTGAGCAGAAATTTTTTCATAGATCAGGCACAGACTATAGGTGTTTAAAGTTAGGTTTTCATTGATGTCAAACCAAGTGAACAGGTAACTAATCAGGGGTAGGCCGGGCATAAAAAAAGCGAGTGTTGCGCACTCGCTTCTTCATTGCTTTTAAGCTTGTTATCTCGCCACAAAAATAAAATCGCTGCCTGGAGCATTGTCGCCAAACTCACCAAAACGAGGAACGATCTTCAAACGCTCCACAAACGTGAATACCTCCGGCAAGGTGAGCATTCCGTCTTTACCTCCGCGCGAGCGAAGTGCCTCAAGGAAACTCTTCGCAAACGGAGAGTGTTTGCCTGGAATTCCATCCGATACATAAGTCTTACCACCGGATGTTAGAAAACGTCTTGTTTTGTACGTCAACTTGCGGGTTAGGAACTCAGCCTGATTTTGCTCTTTATATACTTCTTCTTCATTTCCGCGAGAGGAAGCCAGAGCCTGATCGAAAGTACCACCGAAACAAACATCCATTCCCAGAAAGATGTGTTCGGCAGGAATATTATTGATGATCGAACGAAGACGGTTATGTGACAAGTAGGTTGTTTTTCCTTCATCGTTCAACAACGATTCTTTTGTTACAACAAAACCTTCACCGAATGTCTGGTCATAGGTTCCATGGCCGGCAAAGAAAATAAACAACTGATCCAATGGCTGATACTTCTTCTCTGCATAATCCCTTAGCTTCTTTAGTATCTCTGATTGTGTGGCGTTCTCCACCATATCCACTTTAAAGCCATACGTTTTCGTTAACTCCTCTGCTATGGTGCGCGAGTCAAACACAGGATTCACCAGATCATTCCAATTATCATATTGATCAGTAGCAAATATCAACGCGTAGTCAGTTCGGTTAAGTTTTGATGCATCTGCGAGTGTGGTACTACCAATTACTACTTTTCTATGGCTGATAGTTTTAACTCCATCGGTATTTTCAGCTACTATTTCCACCATATTCTCGCCATCCATGAGGGTAATGTTTTTCTCAATCGAGGCGTGCATTTTTTCCTCTTCCTTTGGCAATATCGTTTGAGTGCCTCGCGCGGCCGCCTCAATCGTTTCTTTTATAGAAATGGAAATGCTCTTCAACGCAGTTGTCGACTCGACATCGAACTTAATCGCATAACGGTTTTCCTGAGCATAATTTGTTTCCTGAATGGGGGTTATCCATTTAATGGTGGGCACAGTTGAGTTCACCAACTTCTTCGGATCGCTAAAGTCCACCTCAAACTCATTTGTACGGGTGCTTACATTTTGGGCATTCAACAAAGAGATGAATCCCAAAACAAACACCATTGTCAAATTGATTTTGTTTTTCATGGCTTGGTTTGTTTTATTTCTTGATAATAATTTTTCCGCTTTGCACTTCGTTGACATTGCCACTGCTAACGGCAAGGCGATATATATAAACTCCATTTACCAGGCTACTCAGGCTGGTATCCCACTCTGAATTGTAGAAGCCAGGATTAAAGGTACCATTAATTATGGTATTTATCTTTTTACCCATCATGTCGTAGACCTCAAGGTTTACCTGATAACTGCCGCTTTGATCCGGTAACGAGAACGGGATGCTGGTTACACCGGTGGTTGGATTAGGAAAAGCCTTGCCCAAAACCACTTTACTCGGAACAATCTTAGACTTCAAATTGGTACCGAAGAAAATTTTAAACTTGTTGGATTCACGAGGATCAAAAGCAAACCGTGTCGTTTCTCTCATGTTCAGCAGCATTTGATTTTGTACATCCATCAAGAACAAATCGTAGGCATTGTTGCCCATCTCAAGGTTGTCCCATTGTAGAGTGGCCTGACCTTCAAGATTTGAGTTGACTGTAAACTCCCATGTGTAGTCGGCCTGTGTGGGTACGATGTCATGTGAAAACTTTTTGGCAAAATGTTCCGGATGATCAAAGCTGAGTTCGACATAATCAAAAAAGCGGGGTGGAGTTACTTCATCGTGTTTATCAAAGCTGACAAGTGACTCGGGGTTCATGCCAATAGCGCCTAACTGGTTCACAACATCACCTTGCTTAAGCGTCAGGGGCAATTGCCAGTTATCTTGATTCAATTCTTTGGATGGAGTTTCCTGCGCCACTCTTCCGCCCGTCAGCGTCTGGCCTTTGAACGGAATTCTGAAATCACTCACATCGGCTGTTGCAAAAACGAAGCCCCCCTGAAATAACGAAAGCTCATCACTCGCAACGTAGCTGCCACCAGTAAACATCTTCAGGCCTTGCACGGTGCCGCTTGCGTTGTTGTAGGCAATTGCCTCACTCCACAGAATATTTGTTGTGTACGGATTGCCAATTTGGTTCCAGCCTTTTACAAGCGACATCTTGAAAAGATTGTCGCGCGAATAGTTAGGGGCATTGGGATCGGTGAGAGTAATCTTAACGGGATTTTTCGTATTGATAAAATATCCAGCTCCGCGATCCACGTTAGCAAATCCGGCTGACGGATATTCTATCCAGGCGCCTGTTGGTGCAGGGTTGACCGTATAACGCAATAGTTTCCAAACTGACTTGTCTACCTTGCCACCCAATGCGGAAGTAAAAATTGTTTCGATTTGACTTGAAGACAAATCGTAAGGAATCGATATTACTTTCCATGAGTTTTGACTTGCCCCGCCTGGTAAATCAAGCTGTGGCTTATTCGCTCCGGTAAGTTTCACCCGACTTACAAAGCGCGCTGAATCAAGTGGCAGTCGACCTTTATGGCCCGCTGCATCTCGTGCCACGAAGTAGTATTCAAAGCCCATATCATCAGCATAGCTGCTGGTGACCGTTGCCTCCCAGTTTCCAGAACCATTCTTCACGAGATCCGATTTGGTATAGGTCTTTTCACTAATCTTTCGGTGGTAGATACTTGCCGAGGTTACCCCTTTATCGTCTGTGGCGCCAGCCGCAAAAGTTTGAGCGCTGAAACCCTTCTCCAGCAAACTAAAATTACCTCCGTCAAATGTGATCACCGGAGGCGTAAGGTCTGGTTGCTCTACAATGGTGAATGAATATTGACCGGGTGCCACCGCTTTTTGATCATTCAAGTTTGCATCAACAAATGCACCCTCATCAATTGAAACTGATATAACTTTCAGATACGGCCATTTGGAAGACGGTGCCGGCAGCGTATACTTTGAGCCAGCCACTGTACCTGTTGCAGACACATCCGCATCAATCAGGGTATTGGTACCTTCCACTACTTTAATCTTTTTGCCGCTAACTGCCGTTATGGGTCGTGTAAAAGTTAATTCGATGGAAGCATCGGCCGCCACGTTGACAGCCGCATTCGCTGGCGTAACAGAAGACACATCCGGTCCTGCATCAGAAGTGATTTTCCAATTAGCAGGACTCAATCCGCTAAAATCATTTCCGCTGGCATCCGTGAAAGCAGCGGCATCAAAAGTTATGTTATAGGACTTCTGCCGATTTAGTTTCTGAGGTAATATAAACGTGAATTGATTTCCTGATTGGGTTGCCGATGTCACATCAATTGTTGCCAAAGGAGTTGCGAGGTCGGCAGAGCTAAGCAAATAAAAATTCTTTCCGGAGACTGGTGTAACCGATGTTCCAAAAGTAACTGCAAAAGTCGTATTAGCATTTACACCCGTGGCATTGTTTGCCGGGGCAAAAGTGACAATCTGTGGCCCTGCGGTAGTGGTGAAGGTCCATGCGTTTGCCGCGATGGCAAGAGAGGCATTGTTGTAAATGTCTACAAACGCGCCTGCATCAAGTGTTGCGTAATACGTTGCCGAAAGCTGAAGCTTGGAAGGCAATGTAAAGGAATATGTATTGCCTGTCTTGGTAGCAGACGTGACGGCAGCTGTGAATACTGGAGTAGTGGCGTTGCTTGTGATGTACAGGGAAATGTTTTTGCCCGAAACTGCCGTGGAGGCTTCATCCAGTGTTACTTCAAGCTTAGTGGTTGTGGCCACTCCGGTTCCACCTTGTACAGGGTTATAGGTGACCACCGCTGGCCCCGTGTTGTCTTCCGTGATCGTCAAAATTTGATTCGCGGCAACATTGGTTAATGTTTGAGTTATCCCGGATGGCCATCTCACTACCAATGAGGGAATCGTTGAGTTTGACCCTAAACCGAAATGCACAATCGTACTATTTTGAGTTGTAAATCCTGTATTTCCTGCTACTTCTCTGATTTGCTTTTTACTACTTGGAAGGTTGAGAGTAACTCTGGCACCAATTGCCGTTTTGTTTGAACTCGTTCCTATTAGTTTGAGTTCAATCCATTTGGCAGACGCACTGGCCGTTTTCGCATTCTTTGAAACCGTAAGGGGTTGTAACTTTGACCGCTGAACAAATGCATCCAAAAATCCATCCTTGTTATAGTCAGCAAAGGCGATCGAGTTATCGTAGGCATTGCCTGAATTAAGGTATTCAACACCTGAGTACTTAGTAAACGTAGACGTGCCATTGGTATTCAAGTACAGCGTGCTTTGGGGGTATCTGGCGACAAATAAGTCCAAATCTCCATCGTTATCAACGTCTCCCCAGGAACTGCCGTTGGTGTAAACACCGTTCGCCAATATTTCTGAAGGTAAACTGGCTGTTAATCTCGTAAACGTGCCATCTCCATTGTTTTGATACAGCATATCATTTAGGGTAGATGGACTGTTTGGACTTGTATTACCTTGAAACAAGTCCAGGTCCCCATCATTGTCAAAATCACCCCAAGAAGACGATTCAGAATAAATAGGAGCATCGGTATCAAACGCGGCCACAGTTTGAGCGCTGAAGCCTAAGAAATTATTGTTGGCATCTTTCCCTTCGTTACGATACAACTTGCTAGCCTTCGATGGATCTCCATACTCCTCCACGTATAAATCCAGATCATTATCGTTATCGTAATCCGCCCAACTTGACGAAATGGAAATGGAGAGATCTGAACCAATCACCCCTGCATCATAGCGGGAGAATGTATGATCTGCGTTTTGTTGAAAAATATAAAACGGTTTAGGCGTTGTACCATTTGAGATAAAATCGGAAAATGAGATATCCAGCAGACCATCGTTATTAAAGTCCGCAAAAGAGGGAGTGTTTGTAGATCCTGCAGGTGCAAATATATCTGTCGATTCAAATACTCCTCCGCCTTTATTGGTCCAGAGCTTGTTGACGTAAGGGTTAACAGCAGCCATTAACAAATCAATCTTGCCATCATTGTTATAGTCAGCTGCCACAAGGCCTCCAGAATGCGATGAGGTTAGATCGTCCGTGAGGCCAGCGAAATACGCCAAATCAAAAGTGCCGTCACCCTTGTTTCTAAAAACTTTAATCGGTGTGTCCGGTGCATTAAAAAATGAAAGGATAAGATCCTCAAGATTATCTCCGTCCAGATCTGTCCAAGTTGTGCCATATGGTGTGCCCGTAAGTATATCTGCTGGTGCAATCTCCACCGAGGCAAACAGGGGAGTATTTACGGTTATTGACGTTTCACTAGAAGGAGCAGATGTTCCTGTTGAATTAGATGAGGTGATTGTATAGTAGTATTTTGTGCCGGTAGTTAAATTTAAGTCGATAAAGTTAGTTGTCGGGTACTGAACACGTCCCACCTCCGCAAATCCGGAACCAGTAGTTAGAGATCTTTTGACAATGTATTCCTCAACATACTTGCCGCTTGTCCATGAAAGATATACCGATGTTGCCGTGTTAACATAAGCGGTTGGACTGGTTGCTGCGGTAGGGGTAGGGAAAGTTGGATTAAGCGTGAAAACCGTGGTCTCTGCGCGTTGTACTGATAACTGCGGCCTAGTTTGCCAATGAATGGTCAGGGTTTTTGTATTGGCATCCCAGGTTCCATTGCCATTGGTGCGATCATTACCAGCTGAAATCATGAAAACGCTACCACAATTTTCACTGAAAGTAGCAACTGTAGGTTCAGGGTGACTTATAGGAGCAGCCGCTGCAGCACCCACATTTAGGTTATCCAATATATAAAAGCCGGGGCTGCCTTGTGCTGTAATGCTGACTAATGCATTTGTTTTTATCCCGACACCGCTTTCGTTGAGAGTTGTTCCCGTCCATGATCTATTGGTGGGAATTGCACTTGTGGCCGTACAATTTGCTAAGGTGGTGGCGCTGACTTCATTCGTATAAGCTGACTTCCCAGCCGCACTGGCCGCGCGAATCCGATAATAATAAGTTGTTTGGTTTGCGCGACCTGTAATAGTCACAAACTCTGATGAGTTTATAAATGCGTTGGCCGTTAAATATGCAATGCTGTCGTATTTCGTATTATCTCCTACGCTTTGTTCAATAATAAAATAATCTTCATTAGATGAGTTATCCGTCCAGGTTAATCCAATGCGGGAGTGATTGTAGCCCGTTACGCTCAGACCGGATGGGGCAAGTGGCGGCACCACCGGCTTAACACTTTTTTGAATTACGCTGTTGTTAACAGCAATGTATGAATAATTGGAAGCCGACAACAAGGCATCCGTAGCATAAGTACCTGTTCCGAATGTGCCAGTGTTCACCCAACTATTTCCCCCGTCCGTGGAGAGATAGGTGTTATCAGCCAGAAGGAAGATCGTATTATCATCAATCACCTTTATGGTGGCATAGCTGGCTGGCGAAGCTTTGGTGGTCCATGTTGCTCCACCATCGGATGAAATGGCTAAGTCGGTATTGCCAACGCCTGCGTAAATCTTTCCATTATACACATCAATACTACTATTTATTGTACCCGGAGCAGTAATCTGAGTAGCTACCAGCGTGGCGGGATCCACCTTATAAATTTCATTCTTGTTAATTCCTTGGTTGTAGACCCCAAAAATTAATTTGCCGGTACCATCCAGAAACATCGACTTATTAATTACGTAGGAAGGCGATGGAAAGCCTGTGATCGTTTGATTCGTCCAGTTTACGCCTGCATTGACAGATTTTCTCAACGTAGTGCCACCGTCTGTAGCGTAGAAAGTTGAACCGTCAACAGAAACCACTTTGGGAAAGTAAGTAATGCCTGTAGATACTGTTGACCAAGTGGCCCCATCATCTGTTGACTTGCTGATATTAGTGCCATAAGCAAATACCGACCCTGCCGTACTTCCGGAGCCGTTAAAAAAACCATAAACTGTACTGCTGGCCCCTGCTGTATACTTGTAGGTCCAGGTGGTTCCATCATCGTTTGAAAAATGAAAACCAGACTGATAGTTACCCGAAGCGTACAACAAGTTGCTATTCGGTGTCAGGTGCAGGTCATTTCCATAAAGACCAGTAACACCCAGCGAGCCATCGGTCCAATTCACTCCGCCATCGAACGAAACAAATGATCCGGAATACAATGAAGTGTAGATTTCATTCGCGCTATTTACCATTCCACTTTGTACTCCACCTAAATAAACTCCGTTGAAGGCAGCGTTGGGGTAGGTTAGCGCCAAATTCCAAGAAGTGCCGCTGTCAGCGGTTGAATATACTTTGCCAACACAGCTATTAAAAATGAATACACTTCCCGATCCGCTCGCGATAATTCCATCAAAGCAGGTGTCGGTTATGTTTCCTTTAACAGATGACCAGGTTGTTCCACTGTCGGTAGATCTAAATGGCCCTGTGCTGGTGAGTACATAAACATCTGTACTGCTTACAGTGATTGATCTCACATACTGATCAGTAATAGCAGAAGACTTAATAAAACTAAGGCCATTATTAGTTGAGCGATAAAGTCCGTCTCCATCGATTGCCAAATATAAATAGCTGTTTGCACCCACTTTAAAGTCTCTCAAATAGCCGGTTGTTGAAATAGAACCGGACTGAGCCCACGTGACACCACTATTTGTTGACTTGTATACTTTTTTAGGGCTTGCTCCATTCTGTATAATGTAAAGGTTGCCATTGGGCGCCTTTACCATTTTATAGGGTTGCGTGAAACCTGAAGAGGCAACAGTTACCCAATTCAGACCACCATCTATTGACGAATACAATCTGTTATAAGACAAGGCATATAGTTTCTGAGCGACAGCATCATACTCTATGTCAAAGAGGTTATTATCCAATAGCCCCGTGTTTGAGACGGTCCAGGATTGGCCGCTGTCAGTAGATCTGACAATACCCGTATTGTTAACATAACCTACAATGGCGCCCGGAACGCTTACATATTCCATAATCGCTCCGCCATAGGGACCACCCAGAGGAGTGTAGTTGGCGTTTTGCCCTTGCGAGAACCAGCTTACAAAAATGAATACAACCAACAAGAATCGTTTCATATGCAAAGTATCAATCAAAATAAAATCGCTATAAGACTAAAAAGTAAATGTGCTTTGGTTTCAACCGATCAATTTCCAGGCAGTGGCGGATCAACAATGTCAGTAGCTGTCTCGCCTCCACCTCCATTATCCGTAGGTGTCTTCTTTCCTCCCGCCAAAAATGCTACTGCGCCACCCACGGCCAGCACAGGCACAACTTTAAGAAACAAAGGCACTTTTGGAACCACCTTGAAATAACCGGTATAAATGGCTTCTTCGCTGTTCTTCGCGTCTGTTATTTTGATCCGATAGTCTTTACCCGATTTAACATTGCCGGGAATCGTCATCAGATAAGATCCGTTGTTGGGATGGTTTAATTCACCCTGTATTCTTTGACTTCCTTTAAACAATTCGATGTGAACTGGATTGGTACTACCGGCCTTCCAGTTGAGGTTCATGTTCTTTCCCCGCTTATAAGATTTCTTTACATCAAAGGATTGGATTTTTGCGAATGGCACATACACTTTACCGCGAATCTCGAGAGACAACCTTCCCTTATATCCTCCGATTTCCTCACGGATGCTCCACTCTATTTTTTTATTGGCGCCTGGCTTTATCTCCCCGCCTACGTCACCGGCTACCTTGGTAAGGGCAGTTGCGTAATTATCCTTTGAGGCAAACAGATTGAGTTGATATTCATTATTCGGGTTGTTGTCTTCCAGGTCGTAGTGGACAATCACCTTTTCTCCGGCAAGCTCAATCTTTTTAATGGAAACGGTTTGGCTAAGGCCAGCGGAATAAATAGCACAAAGCAGCGAGAAAGCGAGTAGCGGTTTCTTCATCGGGTTTAGGTTAGGACATTAAACATACGAGAATTATCAACGAAAGTCCAGAACAGGCCTGGTTTCGCGATAATCTCGCTACAAATTCAATCAGGTATTGCAAAAACACGTGTAGGTACTTGGTTTTGCAGATACCAAAAAGGGGTTATTTCATTACAAAAATAAAATCGCTGCCGGGTGCATTGTCGCCAAACTCACCAAAGCGGGGAACAATCTTAAGCTTCTCTACATAAGAAAATATCTCAGGGAGCGTCAACATACCATCCCGCCCGCCATGTGAACGCAATGCCTCAATAAAACTTTTAGCAAATGGCGAGTGCTTGCCTGGAATTCCATCCGACACATATTGTTTGCCACCCGAGGTGAGAAATCTTCTGGTCTTGTAAGTAAGTTTTCGGGTTAAGAACTCGGCCTGGTTTTGCTCTTTGTATACTTCCTCTTCAGCCCCACGTGAGGAGGCAAGCGCCTGATCAAATGTTCCTCCAAAGCAAACATCCATCGCCAGAAAAATGTGCTCAGCAGGAATGTTGTTAATAATGGAGCGAAGACGATTGTGCGATAAGTAGGTAGTCTTGCCATCATCGTTCAATAGCGACTCTTTGGTTACCACAAAGCCCTCACCAAACGTTTGATCGTAGGTGCCGTGGCCGGCAAAGAAAATGAACAATTGATCAAGTGGTTGATATTTGCGCTCGCCATACTCACGCAATTTTCGGAGTATCTCAGACTGGGTAGCATTCTCCACCATGTCAACCTTAAAACCGTAGGTCTTTTTCAATTCCTCCGCAATGGTGCGCGAGTCAAATACCGGATTAACCAAATCGTTCCAGTTGTCATATTGGTCGGTTGCAAAAATCAAGGCATAGTCAGTTCGGTTCAGTTTCGATGCATCGGCCAGCGTGGTGCTTCCCACTACCACTTTTCTGTTGCTGATGGTTTTAACGCCATCCGCATTTTCCGCAATCACCTCGATTACATTTTCGCCATCCATTAACGTGAGATTTCGTTCAATTACTGCGTGCATTTTCTCCTCCTCTTTTGGTAGAATGGTTTGAATGCCACGAGAAGAGGCTTGAAGCGTTTCCTTTATGGAGATGACGATGTTCTTAATTGGATGTGCAGACGTTATCTCAAACTTAATGGCATACTTACTTTCCTGCACATAGTTTGTTTCTGGCAAAGGCGTTACCCATTTGATCACGGGTATAGTGGAATTAATCACCTTTTTAGGATCGCTGATGTCCACCTCGAATTCGTTCGTCTTGGTGCTCACATTCTGAGCCCACGATGATAAACTCATCATGCTCAGAACTGATATTGCGAAAATTATCTTAATGCTTTTCATATTCATACGATTTGTTATTTCATGATCAATTGTTTCGTGTCTGAATTTGCAGCACTGCTCACACTCACCGCATACACACCTTGTGGCACGCGATTGCCCGACCGATCAGAACCGCTCCAGATAATCTCATGGTAGCCTGATTCAATTTCTCCACTGTAGATAATATCCATCACCTGACCAAGCATGTTTGTCACCTTAATCTGGACAGCAGTTCTGGTTTTGGATTGTGGAACATTAAATCCAATGTTCACCGATGATGGACTGGGCACCGGGTAAAGAGTTGTGATGGATAACCGTAGGTTATCTAAATTTTTATCGACAAAGGCTTGAGCACCAAAAATCACTTTAAACTTGTTGCTGCCCGCACTGGAGAAAACATATCGGGAGTCTTTCTTCATGTCTATCACATTTTTTGTGGACACATCCAGCAAGAAAATTGATTTCGATTGAGACAAAAGTTTGGAATTATCCCACGCAATCTCTGTGTTGCCCGTCAGGTTCGACTCAATTGCAAATTCCCATACATACTCAGATTGAGTAGGAATAACATCGCGTGAAAAATTCTTTTCGAAATGTTCGGGATGTGAAAAATTGACATCTACAAAATCAATAAAGTGTGGTGAGTTTACATCATCAAATTGATCGAAGCCTGCTAAGGCCTTGCTGTGCATACCCACTCCGGCAAACACATTAATAACTTGCCCTGAAGTAACAGTCATCGGTAAGAGCCAGTCATCATTTAAGAATTCCTCAGGTTGCTGCGCGCGCCCTCCGGGTGTAGTTTGCCCAAGGAATGGAATAGAAACTTCCATGTCCGCATTCACTAAGACAAAACCACCTGTAAAGGCTGACAGTGAATTGTTATTGGTGTAGTTTCCTCCTATGTATTGTCTTAAATTGGCTGGGAGTCCGGTAACAGTAGTGTTGAAGGTAACAACATCCGCCCATGAAATGGGTGTGAGGTATGGATTACCAATCATGTTCCACCCCTTCTTTAAAGAGATCTTGAAAAGATCATTTCTGGTATTAGCCGGAGGAACAAGATCCGTTCCTAACTTAAGCACTATTTGAGATTTCAAGTTAATAAAATAGCCCCGGCCTCTGTTGAAGCCTGACAGTTCCGATGACGGATATTCCGCCCAGGCATTATTATCTTTGTAAGTAATAATTCTGTAGTCAACCTGATTTGTCTTCGTACTTAATTCGTCAAAGACTGTAGCGATTCCGTTGTTGACTAAATCAAATGGTATAGCGATTACCTTCCAATCAGCTTTCTTTCCACCAACACCTACCACCGCATCTGGTATTTGAAGATCAGTCGCATATTTAAGATAGGTTTGGTGGTATCCTGTTCCTGCAGGACTTCTCCCTACATTGCCAGCTGCATCCTTCGCTTCAAAATAGTATTGCACCCCAATAGCATCAGATAACGTTTCGGATAAGGTGAAATCCCATTTTGTGCCCGCAGTATTAAGTTGGCCGCTAGCCTCTGTGAAAGTTGTTCCGCTAATTGCCCTGACAAAAATTTTGGCAGATGTAACAGCTTTATTGTCCACAATTTCAACGGAGGGAGTAGATGTGCCAAACCCCTTGTTCAAAGTTGTTGGAGGTGTAAAGCTTGGAAATGTTGGGGGTGAAACATCAGGTGCTTCAGCAGTTGTAAAACTATATTGACTTGCGGCTAATCCTCCAAAATCATTTTGATTTGCATCGATAAATGCACCCGCATCAATCAACACAGAAAGTGTTTTCAAGTAGGGCAAACTGGTTGCGGGTGTTAACTTATACTTTCCTCCACCGGTAAGGCTTCCGGTAGTTGAGACTGGCACATCAAGCACCACATTAGCGCCATCCAATACTTTAATGTTTTTACCTGCCACTGCCGTTACTGCTTTGTTGAACGTGATTTCGATAGACGCATTGATATCAACGTTAGTCGCATTGTTTGCAGGAAGAAACGTTGTAATAGAAGGACCCGGATCTGTTGTAAACTCCCACGCTGTGGTGGCCAGGCCCGCAAAATCATTAGAGGCGGCATCGATAAATGCGCCAGCGTCCACTGAAACTACGTACACTGTTTGCCTGTTCAGTTTCGAGGCCAACGTGTAGGTGACGGTGTTGCCAGCGATCACTCCCGCAGTTGATGCAAGTGTAGCAACCGGAGTGGTAAGATTGCTCTTATCATACAACAAAACATTTTTGCCAGTTACGGCAGTTACCGGAGTATTGAATTGAATAGCCAAAGTGGTAGCTGCAGAAATGCCAGTTGAATTATGAGCAGGTGTCAGTGATGATACCGTTGGGCCTGCACTTGTTGTGAAAATCCAGCCCGAGGAAACTGCTAATGACGTGTTGCCATAAATATCTGAAAAGGCTCCTGCATCTAACGCTACAGCATATTGTTTGTTAAGAAGAAGCTTCGATGGCAATGTAAATGTAAATTTGTTACCACTGGTCACTGCGCTTGTTACAGCCAGCGTTGCGGTAGGGGACGAATCACCAACACCCGTGATCACCAGATTCTTTGAGGCAACTGCAGTAGATGCTTCATTTAACGTTAGCTCAATTGTAGTAGTTGTGGCGACACCTGTCGCTCCGTCAGATGGCGATTGAATAGCTATCACCGGGCCTTGATTGTCCTCCACTATTGTTAATATCTGATTAATCGGTGGGTTTGAATAAGTTTGGATCAAGCCGCTGGGCCACTTCACCTGAATGGATGTAATCGATGTGTTGCCACCAATTCCAAAGTGGGCTCTTAGACTTGGCTGACTGGTGAACGAAACCGTTGATGCGATTTCCCTAATCTGAGTTTTACCTCCCGACACAAGAGTGATCCTGGCCCCGATGGCCGACTTGTTTGAAGTAACCCCAACCAGTTTTACTTGCGACCAGTTACCACTATTGAAATTATTTTTAAACAATTGGTTTTTTATTCCACTTGCCTGAAGGTTAGGATCAACAACCGCTAGCGCGATATCCAAATATCCGTCATTATTATAGTCAGCCAATGCCGCACCAAAATTCGAAACCTTCGCATCATTTATTTTTTCGTTGTTGATCTTTGTAAAAGAGGTTCCATTGTTATTTATGTAGAATTGATTCTCTCCACTTCTATTGCTGACTAATAAATCCAAATAGCCATCATTATTGATGTCACCCCATGCACCCGCAAAAGCTGCGTAGGAAGTTTCGGTAATTGTTGATGGCATCGACTGCTTAGTAAATGTACCGTTGCCATTATTCTTGTACAGTAAATTATTTCCGGTAGCAGCAATGAACAGATCAAGAAACGTATCGTTGTTATAATCACCCCATGCGGCTGTAAAAGATCGTTGATTCGTATCGGTATCAAATGGTGCACCGGTAACCCGCGTAAACGTTCCGTTGCCATTGTTTTTATAAAGTTGATTTACCGTTGAACTTGCCTGGTCCGTTATGAAAACGTCCTGATCACCATCGTTGTCATAGTCTGCCCAAACGGACACAGTTGTAGTTGCTGCGATTGTAGTCAGGGCACTGGTTGTTTCTTTTGTGAATGTGCCGATTGGACCCTGAGTGAATAATTTGGCGTCTTTCGTGTTGGCGTTTGTGGTTACATACAAATCGAGCATTCCGTCTTTATTGTAATCAACCCACGAGGCCGCAAAATCGACATAGTTAAGGCTGTTGGGAAAGTTTTCAGATACTGGCGTTGAGGCAATAAGACTAAACGTAAAATCTCCATTTCCTTTATACAGATAATTCTGTGATCCGGTTGAGGTCAAAAAGAGATCAAGCTTTCCATCGTTATTATAGTCAGCAGCAGTTCCTATCAGGTAGGTTGACGGCACGATTCCCGCAGGCGCGATTGAAGTAAAATTGCCAGCACCATCATTTTTAAATGAAAGTGGAACAGTCTTTATTCCATTAAATAAATTCAATTGAGGCATGATCAGATCGTCAAAGCCATCATTATTAAAATCACCCCAAATTGCTCCAGTAGTTGAGTAGCCTGCTGTGCTTTCCACCGTTGTTCCCGACACCACAAAATATGGCTTGGTGAAAACGACAGTTGCTGTATTGGATGGCGTGGAAGTACCCGCATTATTTTTGCCTGAAACTCTGTAGTAATATGTAGTTCCAATAACTAATCCACTGTTGTCCACAGCGGAAGTGGCTGGATAGTTGACGTTGAACGTTCGATCAATTGTTGCAAATGCATTGTCCTTCGAACGCTCGATCACAAATTGCGTTTCAAAGGCACTGCCTACCCATGATATCTCTACCCCGGTAGAATTATACACATAAGCTGAGGTATTTGTGGGCGCTGCGGGGGTTGGGTCGCTTCCATTGACCGTAAGTGTTACGGTTGCCGTTGTTTCTGGTGTAATTCCATTGCTAGTAATCCACTTAAGTACTAAAGTATTTGTACCGCTGGTCCAACTGCCATTACCGTTAGACTGCAACGGATAGCTCGGTGATAGATAGGTGCTGTTACAATTCTCAAAAAACACTTCCGGATAAACCGTTGTGCCTTGAGTGGGTATCGGGCCATTCACCACATCGGAAATAGAATACTGCCCATTCCCTTTCGACTTTATAGATATGTTTGTTAGTGTGTTGGTCCCAGCGGGCACAGTTGTTACTGTCCCATTCCAGCTTCTGTTATCAGGGATAGAAGATGCACACTGATTTAATGTACTTAAGGTAATGGATACGGCCGAAGAATTGCCAGCACTGTTCTTTGCATACACTCTGAACGTGTATGAGGTATTTGGCTGAAGGTTTGTAATCTCGGCAAATACTTTAGCGCCTGTTGTGTAGTTACTGCTCTTATACGAGATGCTGTCATAGCTCACGCCATTGAATTTTTCAATAATGAAGCGGGTCTCATTTGTGGCATTGTCAACCCAACCAAGCGAAAGGCGGTCAGAAGTTGCTCCATAACTAAGCAACGCAGACGGAGCGGCCGGTATTACGATCGTATTCGTACTCGTATATACACTTGAATTAGAAAGCCCGGCAAATGCAACACCCGAAGCATTTACAGCATACCCATACAAATATGCCTTACTGCTACTTGAATTCACGGTTGATGAAACAAACGTACTTCCTCCATCTCTCGAGAGATTTAAGTTGTAGGTGTTGTTATTACTGGACGTTAAAAGCAAGTAGTTATTAACTGGATCACTGTCAATTCTGTAACTATAGAATGAGGTGACAGCAGACGTCCAGGTTGTTCCTGAATTAGAAGTGCTGCTTAAAATATCGTTTGAATTATTGTATCCGGTAACATAAACCTTATTGTTCAGGTAACCTATTGCATTCACACCCGTGATTCCGATAGTAGAAAGAGAGATTTGAGTAGCCGTTCCGGTGGTTGGTGTCGTTGTATTATTTAAGGTTATTTTAAAAAATTTATAGGTCGAAGGGGTATAATCATACATGTAAACGTATATGTCCGAGTTTTGGTCAATAGCAACATTGTACAAACCAAAACTTCCGCTTGGCCAGCCGGTGCCAGTTATAGTAATTGCTGCAGACCATGAGGTGCCCTGATTAGAAGAAAAGAAGAACTGCGAATTATTATAGCCTAAGATTTTGGTGCCATCTGCACTAGCGTAGTTACTTGCATTTGGGCTGGCAGCTATTGAACCCCATGTGGCACCATTGTCTGTTGACCGATAACAGGCCTGGCCACTTTGGCCCAACAATACAATTGGTTTTGGTGAACCGGTCGTTGCCTTAAAGGCAAAATATCCGTTTGCTGTTACATTGCTTATTTTCGCCCAACTGGCTCCATTATCTGTGGATAGATACGAGCGTTGGCCAGCAACGATAAGGTTTCCGTTATCGGCTGCAACTATGCTATTAAAGTTAGAGCTTTCAATTCCTGTATTTTTTTCGGTCCAACCCGCTCCACCATTAATAGATTTATAAATTCCGATATCATCAGTTCCAACGTACATAGTGGTTCCATCTTTTGCTGTAAATGCAATTGCATTTTCTCCGCCCGATGTAACAAATGCAGTACTTCCCGCAGTCCAGTTACCTGATGTTCTTGAATAAAATTTATTGTTTTGATTATCTAACAAAAACATCGTGCTGTTGTCTGCACTGTAAGCGACCACAGCGGATGAACTATAGGTTGCATTTGCTATCCCTGTCTCAGTCAACGCTGCACTCCACGCAGAAAAAGGGGTGCTTAGTGTGTACATATTCGATGACGATGTCACAACAACGAGCTCGTTACCGTTGGATTTTGCAGCCAAAGAATACACGTTGGCAGCGTCAGGCGTTGCAAATGTGTTAAAAGTAACACCATCGTCTGTCGATTTATATATTTGACTGCTGGACAAGACATAAACATCTCCGTTTGACGCGGTGACCATTTGAGAAACATAAAGTCCATTCGTAGCCGACTTTGTCCAAGTAGATCCGCTGTTAGTAGATCTGAAAATTTTATAGTTGCCTCCGGAGTAGTCGTAACCTGCTATGTAGAATGTGCCCGACAGAACATTTTTCGTAACTCTCATGGCTTGATCAAAACCGTTGGACGATCCGCTTGTGCCAGTATTGATTTTGGTCCACGTAGTACCATCGTCAGTGGACTTGTAAAGATTATTTGGAGCCGCGGCTAAAATGGTTCCATCGGCCAACATTTCGAGATCACGGATGTAGCCGAGGTCACTCGCAAAAATTATCGGCTTGTGTTCCGCCCATGTAGATCCGCCATCAGTTGATCGAAAGATTGAACCTCCGTTATTATTATACCCCGCCAGGCCATACACCGTACCGTTGGTCGGGTGAATGACTAAGTCTGCAATGGTTCCTCCATAAGGTCCCGATGTTTTTGTCCACGTTATCGTTTGAGCAACTGACAACGAAAGAGAAGTCGCAAAAACTAAAGTCAACAAAGAAAATCTTGATAGAAAATATTTCATAACTGATTAATCGATCTACGTACACTTTAAATCTCTTCTCTCCACTACGCAACTAATTCGGCAAACCTGGTAATTCGATTTTAGAAGTATCGGTGTTGGGCGTGCCGCCACCACCACCATCGCCTTTACCACCTCCACCGGATAGTGCTGCCACTACCCCACCCACCACTGCAATCGGCAACAGCTTCACGAGCAGCGGAATCTTAGGAGTAACCTTGAACAATCCTGAATACACGACATCATCCGAGTTTTTTGAATCAGAAATTTTGATGCGATAGTCTTTACCGGTGCGTGCATGAGATGGAACAACTAACGTGTATCCGCCATTGTTGGCTTGATTAACATCGCCACTGATGCGTTCGTCTCCTTTGTACAATTCGATGTTGATGGAATTACTGTTACCCGGCTTCCAGTTGATTTTGTATGTCTTACCTCTTTTGTAGGATTTGCCGAGGTCAAAATTCTGGAGTTTCACTACGGGAACAAATACCCGCCCTCGCACTTCCAGGGTCAATCGTCCTTTGTAGCTGCCGAATTCCTCGCGCATGTTCCATTCTATTTGCTTGGTCGCGCCTGGTTTTATCTCCGTGCCCACATCACCTTTTACCTTCGCAAGAGGCGCGGCAAAATTATCCTTCGAAGCATAAAGACCGATTTGATATTCGTGGTTGGGGTTGCTGTCATCCAGTTCGTAATGCACGATGATTTTATCACCGAGCAACTCCACTTTGTTCACCACCACATTTTGGGCAACGGCTTGCCCGGCCAACAAAAACAGTACAATAGGTAAAAGTTTCTTCATCATAACGGCATTAGAAGCGACATCAAATTTACGCATTTCAGGACCAAATATTACATATTAGTTACATGGGTTTGGTAACCCGAATATGGTGTTGATTCGTTCCATTCCTTCCAGGCGCGAAACACAGTTACGCAGTCGGCTGCCAAAAGAAGACACCGTTCACATACCACTTCGTTTCAGTCACGTACAAGATGCCACCGTGCAGCTCCCATTTCGTATCGGTCACGTACAAGAAGGCACCGTGCAGCTACCTCTTCGCATCAGTCGCGTACCAGATGACACTGTGCAGTAACAAGAAGACACCGTGCACTTACCACTTCGCATCGGTCACTTACAAGATGACACTGTGCAGTTACCACTTCGTATCAGTCACATACCAGATGGTACCGTGCAGCTACCACTTCACACCAGTCACGTACAAGAAGACACTGTGCAGCAACAAGAAGGCACCGTGCAGTTACCACTTCGTATCGGTCACCTTCAAAAAGGGACCGTGCAGCTATAAGAAGGCGGTGGCGCAACAAGGCATGAACCCCTCTAAATAAAATAGATTATTAACTGATAGGTTAGATCTTAGCTAATTCTGCTCCAATTCACAGCAGTCTTTTTGATTGACTCAACTTGCTGGCGGATAGGCTTGTTCTCAGACTGGTTCAATTCCGGGTCTTTCTCCAGAATTCGGATGGCTTCCTCGCGCGCCAATTGCAAAATAGACTGGTCTTTGCTCAAATCAGCAATGCTTAAATCCAGCAAACCACTTTGCTGTGTGCCCATCAAATCGCCCGGCCCGCGAAGTTTTAAATCTGTTTCGGCTATTTCAAAGCCGTTATTGGTGCGCACCATCGTGTCTATGCGGATTTTCGATTCAGCACTGATTTTATATCCTGTGATTAAAATGCAATATGATTGATCGGCACCACGGCCAACTCGCCCGCGCAACTGATGAAGTTGAGATAATCCAAAACGCTCCGCACTTTCAATAATCATAACCGATGCATTCGGTACATCAACACCTACTTCGATGACGGTGGTGGCCACCATAATTTTTGTTTCGCCTTTTGCAAAGCGCGCCATCTCAAAGTCTTTTGCTTCGGGTTTCATTTTACCGTGAAGGATACTAACAGCATAGTCAGGAAAAGCACGCGTTACACTTTCATATCCATCCATCAGGTGTTTGAGGTCCAATTTTTCCGATTCATCGATCAATGGGTAAACGATATACACCTGCCTGCCTTCTTCAATTTGCAACCGAATAAATCCATTCACCTGCAAACGATGTGAATCAAACCGATGACTTGTTTTTATTGGCTTTCTTCCTTTCGGCAATTCATCGATCACAGAAATTTCCAGATCACCATAGAGTGTCATCGCTAGTGTTCTGGGAATAGGCGTGGCGGTCATCACCAATACATGCGGATACAGTCCCGTATTTTTTTGCCACAACTTAGATCGTTGCGCCACACCAAAACGGTGTTGCTCATCAATCACAGAAAGTCCAAGATTTTTGAATTGAACCTGATCTTCAATTAATGCATGCGTTCCAACTAAAATTTTTAATTCGCCACTCTGCAGTTGTTCGTGTAAAATTTTCCGGGCACTTTTTTTTGTGGAGCCAGTGAGGAGTGCAATTGAAAGACCAACCCGATCCGCATATTTCTTCAAGTTGGCAAAATGTTGCTGGGCCAGAATTTCGGTGGGGGCCATAAGGGCCGCTTGCGCATCGCTGCCAATCACCAGCAGCATGCAAATAAAGGCAACGATTGTTTTTCCACTGCCCACATCGCCCTGCAAAAGCCGGTTCATTTGTTTACCCGACTTCATATCTTGGTAAATTTCTCGAATTACGCGCTTTTGTGCCTCTGTGAGTGGGAAGGGCAAATGGCTTTTGTAAAACTCTGTGAGGATGGCGGTATCGTTAAATACCTGACCTTTGAACTTCTCCTGTCGCACAATCTTCATCTTGAGCAGTTGAAGCTGAATGAAGAACAACTCTTCAAACTTTAGCCGATGCTGCGCCTGCGTCAATAATTCGAGACTCTGAGGAAAGTGGATGTTTAATAAGGCCGCTTTCTTCGAAAGAAGTTTATGCTTTCGCAAAAGTCCATCGGGCAATGTTTCGCGGATATGCGGTTGCGCTGCTCTTAAAACTTCTTGTTGAAGTTTAGAAATCAGTTTACTATCAATGTGACGCGTCTTGAGTTTTTCGGTGAGCGAATAAATCGGTTGAAGAAATCCACCGCTTTCACTTTTTGCAGATAACGGTTCTACTTCCGGATGTGCAATGGACAACGTTCTTCCAAATCGATTGGGCTTTCCGAAGATGACATAGTCCACACCGGGTTTTACTTTTTCCAACGCCCAGTTAATTCCCTGAAACCATACTAATTCCAGTTCGCCCGTGCCATCGGTGAACGAAGCAACTAAGCGCTTCTTAAATCCTCCTCCCACAATGCCAATGCTGCTGACCTTGCCTTTTATTTGAACAAAAGGCATTTGCTCATTGACTTCATTTATGGTGTAGAATTTTGTGCGGTCCTCATGACGAAATGGATAGTATTGGATGAGGTCTCCAAACGTGAAAAGTTTTAATTCCTTCTGCAGCATCGCTGCGCGCTGTGGCCCAACGCCTTTGAGAAACTCGATAGAGGTGTCGAAGAAACTTGCCACTTTGATTTATTCTTCGAACAATGGATTGCCTGATAACAGTCTGCTTCTGTGATAAATTGTCAGGATATCAATTCTATCCGAATCCTTGGCAATGAAATTGGCGATGTTCTCAATATCCTCAAGGGATTGAGTAGTCCATTTTACTTCAACAGCCATTTCTTAAGTTTCTCACGGGCCTCATCAGTTGTGTGAAGCTGACCCGACTTCGATTGGTCCATACCAACTTCTATTTTCTGCAACAAAATGATACGTTCAATAAGATCTTCTGCAGAAAATGAATCGGTTAGCTCGCGAATGGTTTGAATTAGCTTCTCTTTAGTGAGCATGATACTTGGTCGTTCTGCTTGATAAAGTTAAATAAAAATTAGTCAATGACATTCACTGCCAAATCAAATGAAGATCGGCATTATTTTTTCCACTCCAGTGTATTGATGATTCTCATCATGTCCTTCTTAACATATTCAATTGCAGGCTGCAATGAATCGTTCTGGACTTTGGTATTAAAGTAAAGTGCACCTCTCAAAAAATTGCGGCTTGAATCTGTCATGGTAAATTGAAATTGGCTGGGCACCTCCCCTTCAAGTTCTTCGATGACTGCCATCTTTCCGCTGGGCGTGCGCGTGAAGGTTTCGTCAATGGCGTAGGCTTTTATCTGGTGCTTGGCCGTTAGCGTGTATGCATCATTTAAAAACTCTTTTAATAGTTGTTCACTGTTGTTGATCCTCTTATAAGTAACGTGAATGTTTGCTTTGATTTCGGGATAATAGATTTCAATCCAATGACGCTCGCTCACCCACGATGTGTCTTTCATCAGCTGAGCGTAAGTAGAGTATTCGAAACGATACGGCAATGTATCAGGCAGTGATTGATAGGTGGCCGATGGTAAGTTAAATCGATTATATCCTTTCGGTTTGGGTTGATAGGATTTGGAACATGAAACCGTTGCCGCAAGAAGGCAAAGAAACAAGAAGCGATTGTATAGTTTGAATGACACGGCCACAGATTCACAGATTCATCGTCTCAATTATTCTCTCGGAATTCTTACTCGTTATCTTCTCAAACTCATTCCCCATAAAAAATCTGTGAATCAGTGGCTGGCCTTTAAAACGGCAGATCGTCAGTAGTTGGTTCTGGCGAAGGCCTGAACTCTGAATTGCCAGATTGCTGTGGAGCAGATGGGCGGTATTCTGAGTTGCCACCACCTGGCTTAGTACTCAGCATGGTCATGTTGTCTCCAATGATCTCTGTGGTGTAACGCGTCACACCTTCCTTTTCCCACGAGCGCGTGCGCAATTTTCCTTCAATATATACCATGTCGCCTTTGTGCAAATACTTCGCGGCTATCTCAGCCAAGCCCCGCCACAATACGACATTGTGCCATTCGGTTATTTCCTTTTTATCACCTGTTGTTTTGTCTTTATAGCTTTCTGAGGTGGCCATGGTGAAATTGGCCACGGTTGCTCCGTTTTCTAAATTGCGCACTTCAGGATCTTTTCCTAAACGGCCAACTAGTATTACTTTATTAACGCCTGACATACGATTGTTGATTTAATTACGATTGAAAATTCTCTGACGGGAATTACACAAAAATATTAAAAATGAAATTGATTGAGTGACAATTGTCAAAATGTCTCCAGGTTAATTTAAAATGCCTTCGTCCTGAAGATATTGAAGAATCAAAACCGGCTTTGGTAATTTTTTGATATCACGTGGAGAATAATATTTATAGCCATCTTTTTTTTGTCGGGCAGACAACTTGATTGGGCTCATCAAAATAAACCGAGCCATGAGATGTTGATGTGACAGTATATGTTTATACGTTTTACTTATCTCTCCTGCTTCTTGATTTTTGAAAACATCGTCTTCTGACAAAAGCTTGTCAATGTTTTTCGGTTTAGATGATTCGATCAAATAAAAATCAAAAAGTCCCTGCCAAATATCCTTATCAGTTCGTTTTCTCATAAGAATTTTTTTGTCGTTGCCAGCAACGAAATAGTAGAAGTATCTTTTTCTGATCTTTTGTTTCTTACTTTTTACAGGAAGTGTGTTCTGTAAATCCTTCGCGTTGGCAACACACTGCTTTTTGAAAATACATTCCTGACACAAAGGATTTCGTGGCAGGCAATGCGTGGCACCAAACTCCATCATCGCCTGGTTGAACTCATCCGGATGTTCTTTTGAAATCAGTTGATTGCCAAGTTCGAAGAAGAAGTTTTTTGTTTTGGGATCAGAAATATCTTTATCAATTCCAAACACGCGTGACAGCACACGAAAAACATTTCCATCGACAACCGCAATCGGTTCGCGAAAAGCAAAGGAGGCGATAGCCGCGGCAGTATACGATCCAACACCTCGCAATTTTTGCAGATCAAAAAAGTTATCAGGAAACTTACCTTGAAATTTCTCCACCACTTCTTTGGCGCAGTGGTGTAAGTTCCGCGCGCGTGTATAGTAACCGAGACCCTGCCAAAGACGAAGAACTTGTTGTTCGTTTGCTTTTGCCAGTGAGTGAACGGTTGGGAAGTGCTCTATAAATTTGGTATAGTAAGGAAGTCCTTGCGCAACGCGTGTTTGTTGCAAAATAATTTCGGAGAGCCAGATCTTATAGGGATCTTTTGTTTCACGCCAAGGAAGACTACGCTTATTTTCTGCATACCATAATAATAGCCTGCTGGAAAAAATCCTCTGCATAGCAGGCGTTATTATTAAATTAGATGCATTGTTTATAGAATGTTGAAATTCTTTTTTTTCCACTTTTGCCAAAGCATGGATGATTTTTTTCTTCGCAAACCTACCATTTCCGGTTAATTATGGGTAATCCAAGCCATTGGCAATGACTTTCTGTTTGAATCTATTGCCGTGCGTTATTCCTCCTTTATAATTATTAGTCAGTTAAACGGTAAAAATTTGATTATCAAAGATTTCATTTTGCGATTGACGGTTCTGCTCTTAAATTTGCACCCCTGAATTTTTTATATCCTTAAAACGAAATCACCGTGACCAAAGCAGACGTTATCAACCAAATCGCTGACAAAACCGGCATCGACAAAGCAGATGTTTCCGCTTCTGTTGAAGCTTTTTTTAGCATCATCAAATCTTCCATGGCCAGTGGCCAAAACATTTATGTCAGAGGTTTTGGAAGCTTCATTAATAAGAAAAGAAAGAAAAAAATTGCCCGCAATATCTCCCGCAATACTGCTATTGTAATCGATGAACATTACATTCCAAGCTTCAAGCCAGCTAAAGTCTTCATCAATAAGATCAAGAACAGTGAGAAGGTAAAACAACTAGCTGAAAAAAGTTAATAGTTATTCGTTAATGGTTAATCGGTGTGAAACCAGAATTCTGAGAACTACGGTTAACTATTAACTTTTAACGACTTCACACATGCTAAAGACCCGGATCATTTTAATAGTTGCATGCGCCATTCTTGTCTGGCTCATCTTTCTATTGCCTAAGGCGGTGGTAGAGAATGAAAGTCAGTTGGCCACTTCGCCCGATGCCTCAGAAAGTATGGGTGAGAATCCTCCTGCTGCGCATACCACTGCATCAGCGGATATCCTCAAAAGCATCAAAGAGTTAAGAGCTCAATATGTACCTAATTCATCAAATCAAAAAAATACTATCTTTGCCGACTCTTTGGCGGGCTTGTACTCACGTGCAGGTCAATTTGATAGCGCTGCATGGTTTGCCGAAGAAGCAGCATCGTTCTTTAACACTCAGGAAAGTTTCATGAAGGCTGGCAACAGCTATTATGAAGCGTACACATTTGCCATGGATGCTGAAAAGAGGGATTTATTGGCAAAAAAGACGCGTGATTTTCTCGGCAAAGTCCTGGAGAAAGATCAAAAAAATCACGAGGTGAAAGCGAAGATTGCGATGACGTATCTGAGCTCGCCTTCGCCCATGCAAGGCATCATGATGCTGCGCGAGATACTGGCGGAAGATCCGAAAAACGAAACGGCTTTATTTAATATGGGCATGTTGTCGGTGCAGTCGGGTCAGTATGATAAGGCAATTGAGAGACTGGAAGAATTAGTGACGGTCAATCCAAACCATGTGCAAGGTCAACTTCTGCTGGGAGTTTCGTACATGAATAAAGGTGACAAAGCAAAAGCCAGAACTCAGTTCGAAAAAGTAAAAAAGTTGGATAACGATCCTTCCGTGCAAGCTACGGCAGACTCTTATCTGAAAGATTTAAAATAAATAATTGTTCAACCAATCCTTTGTCGTCACTAATAATTTAGACGAAGGAAAAACTAAAAAAATTTATGCCAAGCGGTAAGAAAAGAAAGAAACACAAAATGGCTACTCACAAACGTAAGAAGCGTTTGAGAAAAAACAGACATAAGAAGAAGTAGGCACGGAGTGCCTACTGGTCGAGACGCAAAATATTGCGTCTTTATCTCATCAAAGTAAGGCGCAAAATTTAGCGCTTCAACATTTATCCCAATCCACCTTGAGTAACGAACTTATCATAAGCGCTACAGAGGAAGGAAGTCGGATAGCTCTTCTCAAGGACAAATCACTTGTCGAATTTCACCAAGAGGCGGAAGGAAGCAAGTTTGTAGTTGGTGACATTTACCTGGGCACCGTGAAAAAGGTAGTTCAGGGGCTGAATGCAGCTTTTATCGACATCGGGTATGAAAAGGACGCGTTCCTTCATTACCTAGATCTCGGCCCGCAGTTCAGTTCATTACAAAAGTTCACCAAGTTAGTCCGCGCGAAAAAGATCACCGGAGGCAAGCTGGATAAATTCCATCTTGAAAAAGACATCGATAAGCATGGCAAGATTGGCCAACAGCTTACGCGAAATCAACTCCTTCCGGTACAGGTTGTAAAAGAACCGATCTCCACCAAAGGGCCACGACTTTCCTGCGACCTCTCCATACCCGGACGATACCTGGTATTGGTTCCGTTTGCTACGTCAGTAAACGTATCAAAAAAAATTACCAGCAGTGAAGAACGCAAAAGACTGTTGCGTCTCATTCAATCCATCAAGCCAGAAAATTTCGGAGTAATCATTCGCACCGTTGCCGAAGGCAAAGAAGTTGCGGAACTGGACAAAGATCTTCGCAACCTGGTGAAAACCTGGGAGGACGGTATGACCCGTTTGGTCAACGCCAATCCGCGAGACAAAGTGATTGGCGAGCTTAGCAAAACCTCTTCTATCCTCCGCGATGTCCTCAACGAATCGTATGACAACATCCACGTAGACGATAAAAAGATCTATGAGGAGGTCAGGAGCTACATTCAAAATATAGCCCCAGAAAAAGAAAAAATAGTCAAACTGTACACCGGTAAAGCTAAAATCTTCGAACACTACGGCATTGAGAAGCAGATTAAGTCTGTCTTTGGTCAGACCGTAAGTTTAAAGGGTGGCGGCTACCTGATTATTGAGCACACCGAAGCTCTTCACGTAATCGATGTGAACAGTGGAAACAAATCCAACCGTGAAGAAAATCAGGAAACGACAGCCATGTCGGTGAATGTGGAAGCTGCCAAAGAGGTAGCACGACAACTTCGCCTGCGCGATATGGGTGGCATTATCGTGATCGACTTCATTGACATGCGAAGTGCCGAGAATAAGAAGACCATCTTCAAGATCATCAAAGATGAAATGGATGCGAACGATCGCGCCAAGCATACCGTACTTCCGCTTTCGAAATTTGGATTGATGCAAATCACCCGTGAGCGCGTGCGCCCGCAGATGAACATTGCCACCAAAGAAGTTTGCCCTACCTGCAACGGCACAGGAAAAATTACAGCATCCATTTTAGTATCCGATCAGGTTGAAACGCACATCGATCATTTGCTCATCAAGCAAAATGAAAAAAATCTGGTGCTCGCTCTTCATCCTTTTCTATACGCGTACTTCACTACAGGATTTATTTCAAAACGTATGCGTTGGTATTTTAAATACAAGCGCTGGGTGACTCTGGTGAAAGACACTTCATTGGCCATCACTGAATTTAAATTCCTGAATCGCGATGGCGAAGAAATTGAAGTAGCTCAGGAGAAAAGCGCTCCCGCGTTGGCAGGAGATTGATTTTCAGGCAATTCCCAACTGCCATCCTGTCATTTTAAAATACTGGAACAACATTTGAAAGCCCTGCCCCGCGCAGGGTTTTTCATGTTTATACCCTTCATTTATCCGTTAAACCAGAAAAAAATACACATATGGCAGTTGCAAAAGAAAAAGGATCGATCTCCATTCACACCGAGAATATCTTCCCCATCATTAAAAAATTCCTGTACTCTGATCATGAGATTTTTTTGCGAGAGTTGGTGAGTAATGCAGTTGATGCAACTCAAAAGCTAAAGAAGCTGGCATCCATGGGCGAGTTCAATGGCGAACTGGGCGACACCAAAATTGAAGTGAGTTTTGATAAAAAGAAAAAGACCATCACGATCAGCGACCGAGGTGTTGGAATGACCGGTGAAGAAATTAAGAAATACATCAACCAAATTGCTTTTTCAGGTGCCACTGAGTTTGTCGAAAAATTCAAAGACAAGATGGATGGCAAGGACATCATCGGAAAATTCGGATTAGGGTTTTATTCTGCGTTCATGGTGGCCTCCAAAGTGGAGGTGATTTCAAAGTCTTTCGCAGAAGGTAGTGAGGCAGCGCGATGGGAGTGCGATGGTTCAACTGAGTTTGAATTATCTGCTGCTAAAAAAGAAACACGTGGCACCGATGTCATTCTTCATGTAAATGAAGAATCCGAAGAGTTTCTCGATGAATTCAGATTGAAAGGAATACTGGAGAAATATTGCAAGTTCCTTCCAGTGGAAATAAAGTTTGGAACAAAAGAAGAGCAGGTTGAAGATGGCGTTGACAAAGACAATAAGCCAAAATATAAATCCGTAACAACTGATCGCATCATCAACAACACGGCTCCGTTGTGGACAAGGTCTCCCAAAGAACTTACAGATGAAGACTATCTAAAATTTTACAAAGAGCTTTATCCGTTCTCAGAAGATCCGTTATTCTGGATCCACTTGAATGTTGATTACCCCTTCAACCTTACGGGAATTCTCTACTTCCCCAAAGTGAAAAACGATTTTGAGCTCCAAAGAAATAAAATACAACTCTACTCACGCCAGGTGTTTATCACCGATGAAGTAAAAGATGTTGTGCCTGATTTCTTAATGCTGCTTCATGGCGTGCTTGACTCACCGGATATTCCATTAAACGTATCGCGGAGTTATTTGCAAAGCGATTCGAATGTGAAGAAGATAAGTCAGCACATCACCAAAAAGGTGGCCGAAAAGCTTCAGGACATGTTCAAGAAAGACCGTCCTGATTTTGAAAAGAAGTGGGATGACATTGGCATATTCGTAAAGTACGGTATCATCAGTGATGAGAAATTTAACGAAAAGGCTAAAGATTTTGCTTTGCTTAAGAACGTAGACAAACAATACTTCACGTTTGACGAGTACAAAGAAAAAGTAAAGGCTACTCAAACAGACAAAGACAAGCAGTTGGTGTATTTATACACTACCGATGCCGGCAAGCAAGATTCTTTCATCCAATCTGCAAAGAATAAGGGCTATGACGTGCTGTTGATGGATGGTGCTTTGGACAGTCACTTTATCGGAAATCTTGAGCAGAAGCTGGAAACCACCCAAATGAAGCGCGTAGACAGCGAAACCATTGACAAGCTAATTGCGAAAGATGAGAAAATGGAAAGCATCCTTAGCAAAGAGGAAGAAGAAAGTGTGAAAACTGTTTTTGAAAAGGCGATCAACAACAAGGCGATGACATTGGCTATCGAACCTCTCTCACCTGATGATCTTCCTGTCACCATCACCATGAGCGAGTGGATGCGCAGAATGAAAGACATGGCTCGTACCGGAGGCGGTGGTGGCATGGCCTTCATGGGTAACATGCCTGATAACTACAATGTGGCCATCAACGGTAATCACCCTATAGTACAAAAAATACTAAAGGCAGAGTCGGATGATCAAAAAGGTAAACTTGCTAAGCAAGCCTATGACCTTGCGTTGCTTTCGCAGAATATGTTAACAGGTGCTGACTTGACGAACTTTATCAAGCGCAGTGTGGAGCTGGTAGGCTAATTATTTTGATTTAAATCTTCAGAGTCGCGCTTTTCCAAAAGAGGAGCGCGATTTTTATTGACTAGCTGTTCATATTCTTCGATCAACTTTTCAGTCAACGGTTCTGAAAATTCGAAGTAGCTGGTGAACCACGACATCACCGATTCAATTTCTTTGGGATCCATGATCTTGTAAAAAATTTCCTCGTGGTCTTTGAGGCCTTCAAGCGTGCAGGTGCCGGAGCCTACAAACGCTACCGATTTTCGATAGGGCAAATCAAACACATACACATTGGCGTGAAGAAAATTTCGTGTATAAAAGTTCAGATTAATTCTTCCTTGGTAGTTTTTCCATACTCGCTTTAGCACTTCAGGAGATGTTCGCCCGTTCATGCCGGTCACCAGATCCATTTTTGTTTTAGTGGGAATCCTACTTCGAATAAAATCAAACCCTTCTTCCGAGATTTCTGCGGTAGCAATGTAACAATGTTCCGCCTGTTGCAACAGCTTGTCGTTGATAAGAGGTGCTGCCAGTTTTTTGATGATCATGTTCGAGGGACTGCGTTCAACAATGACTGCGAATAACCGCAAGTTCTCTGACCGGAGCAAGTCACAATTTTAACAGTCTTCAAAAATATATTTTGCTTAATTTCGTTGCCTCTAGGTATGAAAAAACTCCCTTTTCTCATTTGTTTCCTGGCCCCTGCCCTGCTTTTGGCACAAGGAGTTGAACCCCGTATTCAAGAGGGTCAATTCACGTTTGATACCGACAAGCCATTTAGTTTGCTGGAGCTCGATGAAAAAATTGAGGAACCTATCTACTCAAAAAAGAAAAAGCCAAAGCGCAAAGTCTACTACGGCATCAAAACAAAAAAGGGTTTTACCCGAAAAGGATATGGCGACAGGTTCATCGTTGAGCTTTTCTACTATTTGAAAAAAGTCGAAAAACCCAGCAGCTTCGCTCGTGATATTTATTGGTATGATTTCACGCGCAGGGAAATTCGCAGAACTTCAACCTTTGATCCTGCCAAAGGGGTTTTGCTGCATGGGCCCTATAAAAAAATGCAAGGTGAAACGCTGTTAGAAGAAGGTATATTTTACAAAGGCACCAAGCATGGCCGCTGGATGAAATACGACCGTCAGGATTTGGTTGAGGACAAAGAAAAATATTATAAAGGTTGGCCGAAAGAATCACTGGTCACTTATTATGATCCAACGGAACGAAAAAAAGTGAAGGAGATCATTCCTATTGAATATGGAGAACGCGAAGGCTATTACTATCTCTTGCATGAAAATGGAACCGTAGCCGTGCAAGGAGAATACAAATGGGACCAAAAAGTAAATGACTGGATCGAAAACTATCCGAATGGCAAGCGCAAGAAAATTGTGAGCTACCCCAAAGAACCATTTGATAAAGAATTGAAACCATTCGTGCGAAGAGAGTGGAATGAGAAGGGGAAAGAGCTTTACTCCGTCAGATGAGTAGGCAGTAGGCAAGGATACAGTTGGCAAATCAACTAATAGAAAGCATCTTCAATGTGTTTGATCTCAAGCTCGCCATTGATGTTCCTCACGGCTACGATGTCATACCGAACGTTTCCGCGCCAATCGATTATATAAGTATATTCCTCAGCTCCCGTTAAAATGTTCTTTACTTTTTTATAATCCACAAATTCTTCCGGATATCCGAAGGCATCGGAAGTGCGGTACTTCACTTCCACAAACACCAGCCAGTTATTTTTCTTCACAATCAAGTCAATCTCCGATCGCTTGTGGCGGTAGTTGCGTTCAATAATCTCATAGCCTTTTTCTTTCAGAAAATTAGCAGCCAGTTCTTCACCTTCCTTTCCTTTTTTGATTTTATCACTCATGAGAATGTTCTACCTTTAAGCTTGATTTCCGATCGAAAAAACTTTACACTCAAGATATTGAATTTGACTGAATGAAGAAACTGATTGAAGCCTTTACACTCCACCTTGCCCACGCACTCAAGATTGGTCAATCCGTAGACTTAGTGCGCCCAGGAAGCGATATTCGCAATATTCTTATCACCGGTATGGGCGGCTCCGGTATTGGCGCAAATCTGGTGGAGTCGCTGACATTCGGTCGCGTACCCATTCCTATTACTGTTTCGAAAGGTTATAACATTCCCCAGTTTGTTAGTCCGCATACACTTTTTATTGCATGTTCCTTTAGTGGAAACAGCGAAGAGACTTTGTCTACCATACAGAAGGCGATGCTGAAACGCGCTCACATCATTTGCATTACCTCAGGTGGAAAGATGTTGGAGCTGGCCAAAGAGTATAATCTGTTTTACATTCAAATACCATCAACAGCAAAAAGTCCGCGGGCGATGTTGGGATATATGATGGTTTCTTTGCTGTATGCTTTATACCATACCAATTTGATTGGTGCAGCTTTCATCAAGGAAACAGAGAATTCAATCGAATACCTGGATCGCGGAGAGAAAGCTATTCAGGCAGAAGCCGAGTTGATTGCCAAAAAATTAAAAGGAAAGTTACCGATCATTTATTGCGATGGAAGGTTACACGCCATGGCAGTGCGTTTTCAAAACCAGATCAATGAAAATGCCAAGCAGATGGCGCACGTCAACACCTTTCCTGAGCTGAATCACAACGAAATGGAGGGCTGGCGTTTCCCGGAAAACATTCTGCAACAAGCACAGGTGATTTATTTGTATTCAGATCATGATCATGAGCGTGTTGAAAAACGCATGGAGATTTGCCGCGACCATTTTGAGAAGCGATCACATCCTATCATTGACATTGTAGCGGAAGGCGCGTCTTTACTGGAACAATATTATTACCTCATCCATCTTACCGATTGGATATCCTATTATCTCGCAAAAGAAAATCAGGTGGATCCTGATCTCGAAGAGGCAGTCGACTATGTGAAGGAAGAATTAGGGAAACTAAAATGAATCTCCTATTAAACAAGGAAACAACATTTATCGATCTGGGCTTGATCGATTACAAAGAAGCCTGGGACTATCAGACCGATCTCTTTAATAAAACTCTTGCCGTCAAAGCGGAGAATCGTTCCAGGTCTGATAAGGATCAACTACCAACCAACAACTATTTGATTTTCTGCGAGCATCCTCATGTGTACACGCTTGGCAAAAGCGGAGAAGAAAAAAATCTGTTAGTTAAAAAAGAAGATCTGCATACCATTCAAGCAAGTTACTACCACATCAACCGTGGCGGAGATATCACCTATCACGGGCCCGGTCAAATTGTGGTTTACCCGGTTTTGGATCTCGAAAATTTCTTTACGGATATCCATCACTACATGCGACTGATGGAAGAAGCCGTGTTTCTTACGTTAAAAGATTACGGCATTGCATCGGGTAGAATCAAGGGATTGACTGGTGTTTGGCTAGATGGGGAAAGTGAAACGAAAGCCAGAAAGATTTGCGCATTAGGTGTGAAGATGAGCCGATGGGTTTCTTTACATGGGCTGGCATTTAATGTGAACACGAATTTGGATTACTTCAATCACATTGTTCCGTGTGGCATTGATGACAAAGCGGTGACATCCATGGAAAAAGAATTGGGAACTGTGCAGAACATAAACGAAGTAAAACATGTGCTGAAAGAAAAGTTGGTTTCACTTTTTGGGATGGTTATAAAAAGTGAGCCACAGATTCACTGATTATTTTTTACTCCAAATTCATTAGAGATTTTTCGGCCTTGGAAAAAGGTAGAACACTGGAAAGTCACAGATTGACGGCCCGCCTCTTTAACCTAGTTCGCTAAGCGCCTTGACAAAAACATCCAACTCGGCAGGAGTTGTAAAAACATTAGGCGTAATCCGGCATCCGTGAACATTGGCACCATCAATCGCCACCGTCCAGATTTTATACTTGTCGAGCAGGGTCTTCGCCAAATCTCCGGGCTTCATTCCTTTCACGCCAACATTGGCAATGCCACATGAACGAGTTGGATCAGAAGGCGTATTCAAAATGATGTGTTTCATCGGTCGCACTTTATTAGTCCAATAGTTTTGCAGATAGCGCAATCTGGCTTCTTTTCGCTCGGCACCAATTTTTTGGTAATAGTCTATTGCATTGGATATTGCCAGATCAGTAGCAACGGCATGAGTGCCGATGTGATTCAACCGCAACACATCATCTTCTTTCCTTCCTTCATCGCCAAACAGCGGCCATACTTTACCAATGTTTTCCTTTTTCACATAAAGAAATCCCGCGCCCAGCGGAACGCTTAGCCATTTATGTAAACTGGTTCCATAATAATCGCAGTTTAAGTCAGGAATGGAATATTTGATATGCGCAAACGCATGAGCCCCGTCCACCAACACCTGAACGCCTTTGCTATGAGCCATGTCGCAAATTTTTCTTACTGGCAAAATCTGCCCGGTGATGTTGATCATGTGACACACCATCAGCAGTTTTGTTTTTCCGGTTATTGCGTTGGCATACACATTCACGATCTCTTCATCCGATGCCGGATGATTGGGCACCGAAATAATTTTGTTAATGACCCCGTACCTTTTCTGCACTTGCTTAAACATGTCGAGCATGGAACCATAATCCTGTTCAGCCATGACGGCTTCATCATCCTCCTTCCAATCCAACCCACCAATGACCATGTCGAGCGACTCTGTGGTATTGCGTGTGATAATCAGCTCATCTGCAGAGCAGCCAGCAATTGCTGCGAGCTTGGCAGCCGCCAGTTTTTTTTTGTCAAACTGCACGGTTCGCATATAATACGAGCCCTGAAAATTGACTTCCCGAATGTGATTGATGTAATTATCCAACGTCTCCTTTGGAAGCATGCAATAATATCCGTTCTCCAGATTGATGTAATCAGGCTTAAGATCATAGCCTTGCCGAATTCCGCTCCAAAATGTTTCATCCTGTGCAACCTCATCGGTTGACAGGTGAGCTACTCGTTTAATCCATTTGTCCATAGCATGTGTATTGGTGATACTGGCCGCGCTTAACACTCCTAAACTTTTTAAAAATTTGCGCTTATCCATCGTATTAGATTTTAACCTTTCAATAAAATTAATTCTTTTTGAACTTAAAATTGCAGAATGACATTACTGTGATCTGATAACTTTGTCGACTGTTCCCAAATCATGAAGAAAGATATTGAAATACCTGAGGTAAAGAATGTAACACTGGCCGTTGCGCGGGAAAAGAATATTTTAAACCAGAACGAATGGAAAGTTTACCTGATCAACAACAACGACTTTCCGATAGAGATTACTTTGGTGGTGAGCAAAGGTTATGGCGAAAAAGATGGTGAAGAACAAAAAACCTCAACGCTACGACATTTTCTGGAGACGGTACCCGCCCACACCGCTAGTCTTGTGGAGCCTATTGATTCCAATGTTTTTCATCTGAACAATGAATACTGGGTGAGCTATTACATCGGAAGTCAGATTTATGACAGACGATTTGTATTTGTACCCGATTCCATTTGTGAAGAGAATCTTATTTTCATCAAAGAGTTAGCGAAAGAAGGAGTATTGCATTCGTAAAGTCAATAGAGAATGGTCAATGGGAAAATACCTAGCTAGGCTGGCAAATATCCACGAAAGACAAGCTCCTCGCGATCTTTGATCAGATAGGTTTTACCGTTTACAAGCAAATAGATTTCATCCGCCATTTCGAGTGTGTGCCGATACAAGTGATCAGAAAGAATTATTCCCTTTGTTTGCGTGGCCTGCGTTATAAGATCTTTTATTGCTTCAATGTGCAATGGCATCAATCCTGAAAAAGGTTCGTCTAATAAACAAAACGGATGTGGTGAGTTCAATATTAGAAATGTCTCCAGCACCCGTAAATGTCCGCCTGACAATTGACCCACTTCGTTGAAAAGTAAAGGTATAAAATCAGGGAAATAATTAGTAAGTAATTCTGGACTCAGCTCAAACCAATTTAAAACTTTACTTACCGTGAGTTGGCGAGGAAGAAAACTTTCCTGCGGCAGATAACTTATAAATTTATCTTGTTGATAATTCCCAATTAATGGAAATCGGTTTACGCGTACGGACTTGTTTGCACTTTTCAACGATCCAAATACAGCTTTCATCAACGTGGATTTCCCGCATCCGTTTCTGCCGAGCAGTCCAATGATTTTTCCGGTCTCGCACTTCATGTAAATGCTGGACAACACCGTATGCTCTCCGAACGATAGTTCTATTCCATCAAACTCAAGCACGTGCTTCATCACAGAATTGCATAGGTTAAACAGATCATGATTAGCCAAACACTCATATCAATCGCGAATGAAACTACATACAATGGAACTGTTGAGATGCCCAGATTGTGAAAAAAATAAAGTTGGTTTCGTTTAAGGAAATGCACCATCACTCCAATTAATCCATTCGTTATCACTTTCATCATGGCGATAGGAATTGCGAAGAGGATAGTTCCCGCTTCGAGTATCAAAAAGCATCCGAAAAAACTTATACACACAGTGGCTACCGCAAAATTGCGATAGAATAGTAGATGAAGCTGTAGCGACTTGATCATAAAATTTTGAGTTGCATTAAAACAAGGATTGTACCAGCTTTTATTATCTTGGTGAAATGAATCCGGCATTAAAAGATATTCTCTTCCTCGACATTGAAACCGTTGGCTGCGTGGGAGACTTTCGCGATCTAAACGAACGACTGAAAACACAATGGGCACGAAAAGCTTCGTTTTTGAAAAGGACCGAAGATCAAACGGATGAAGATTTATTCAAAGAACGCGCTGGCATTTACGCTGAGTTTGGGAAAATCATCGTTGTAGCGGTGGGCAAATACACTGAAAACGAAAAGGGCGAGTTGGGACTGCGCTTAAAATATTTTGCTGATCATGAGGAAAAAAAAATATTGACTGAATTTAAGGCGATGTTGGAAAAGCATGATCCCAACACAAAACTTTGTGCACATAATGGAAAAGAATTTGATTTCCCGTATCTGAGCAGAAGAATGTTGATTCATGGCATTTCACTGCCCAATGCATTGAATCTATCTGGTAAAAAGTCTTGGGAAGTGCCACATCTTGACACTATGGAAATGTGGAAGTTTGGCGACTATAAACATTATACATCATTAGACCTGCTGACCGCACTTTTCGATATCCCCACCAGCAAAGGGGTCATGGATGGTTCGATGGTGAATTCGGTTTATTATCAGGAAAAAGATCTGAAGAAAATCGCCACCTATTGCGTGAGTGATGTGGTGGCAATTGCGCAATTGTATCTAAAGCTTAAAGGGATGGAGATGATAGAGGAGCACAACATCTCACAATCAAATTAAATATTTCGTAATTTTAAGTCATCAATTGAGAATTTATGGACAGGGCTGGGTTAGTGAAGGACATACAACATAAGGTTGCAACTATCGAAAGCCAAGAGGTGCTCAAAGAGTTGCAAGACATGATTGATGAAGCTGTTCTTTCAAATGCCAGGGATTTGCAAGGTGAACTGCCCATCCATGTCAAAAAATCCATTGACAAGGCCAAGCAACAATTGGATAATGGAAAGGGGATTTCGCATGATAAGGTCATGAATGAAATTCGAATCAGGTACCCAAAAATTTGACTGCCTTACACATCATTTGGTCACCCGAAGCGAAGGAAACCTTCGAAAATAGTATTCAATATCTGGAAACAAACTGGAGCGAAAAAGAAGTAAGAAATTTTATTGATCGGGTGGAAGAAGTTGTGAGGATCATCTCTAAACATCTTAAAATCTTTGCCTATCTCCCCGAACACCAAGCCTATCGTTGCGTAATTGTAAAGCCGGTGAGTCTTTTCTATAGGCTTCGCAGTAATCAAGTCGAGTTATTATCTTTTTGGGATAACAGGATGGATCCAGAAAAATTAAAGTTATAGTGCATGAGTAAAAAGAAATTTAAAAAAGAAAAAGAAAAACGTGATAAGAAAGAAAAGGGCGGGCTATACAGTTCTCTCCTGACTTTATTACAAGACGCTGCCGGTAAAAGTTATAGCGTGCAGCAGATGATTAGAAAACTTGGGATCAAGAAAAAATCGTTGATCGAAGATCTATATAAGATACTGGATTCACTTGAAGAAGAAGGACAAGTTGAACAGTTAAACAATGGTCAATACAAGAGTTCATTAAAATCATCTAAGTCGGTTACCGGCATTGTCGATCATGTGAATCCACGATTCGCATATGTTGTCACTGGTGAAGAGGGTAAAAAAGACATCTATGTTCAAACGAGAGATTTAGGTTCAGCGCTTCATGGCGATACTGTGGCCGTTGCTCTGTTGGGAAGAAAGACGGGAGAAAGTCCCGAAGGAAAAGTGGTTGAAATTGTCAAACGAAGCCGCACTCGCTTTGTTGGAAAAATAGAGCTCTCCAGAAATTTCGGCTTTGTGGTTCCTGACTTTAAAAAAGTATATCAGGACTTTTTCATTCACACAGAAAATCTGAATGGCGCTAAAACGAATGACAAAGTTTTATTTGAAGTAACCAAATGGGCCGATGGTGACAAGAGCCCCGAGGCGAAGGTTGTTGAGATTCTTGGCAAGAGCGGAGAGAATGAAGCTGAGATTCATTCCATCATGGCAGAGTTTGATCTTCCTTTCCGTTTTCCTGAAAACGTATTGAAGGCATCTGAAAAAATTCCGGAGGACATCACGAAAGAGGAAATTAAAAAGCGCAAGGACTTCCGTGATGTATTGACTTTCACCATTGACCCGGAAGATGCCAAGGACTTTGACGATGCATTGTCGTTTAGGAAGCTTGACAATGGCAATTACGAAATTGGTGTTCACATTGCCGATGTCACGCATTATGTAACACCCGGAAATGTATTGGATGATGACGCCTTCGATCGCGCAACATCCGTTTATCTGGTAGATCGCACGGTGCCAATGCTACCCGAGCGATTGTCAAATGGTTTATGTTCGCTGAGACCCAATGAAGACAAGCTCACCTTTGCGGCCGTCTTTGAAATGGATAATAAAGGCAAAGTGCAGAAGGAATGGTACGGTCGGACCGTCATTCATTCTGACCATCGCTTCAGTTATGAACAAGCGCAGGAAGTAATTGAGACCGGGAAAGGAAAGTTTGCCGAAGAATTAAAAATCTTAAATCAACTTCATCACATTCTAAGAAAGGAACGATTCAAAAAGGGCGCGGTAAATTTTGAAACTACCGAAGTGAAATTTAAACTGGATGCCAATGGCAAGCCTCTTTCCGTTGTTCCCAAGATTCGCAAGGACGCACACAAATTAATTGAAGAGTTTATGCTACTCGCCAACAAAGGAGTGGCCACATTCATCTTTAAAAGAAAGAAAGGCGAAGAGAAAGACACGTTTGTTTATCGCACACACGATTTGCCGAATCCCGAAAAACTTCAAACTTTTTCAGAGTTTGCTAAACAGTTTGGGCACAAGCTCCAAATTGAAGATGCTGCCGTTTCAAGATCATTGAACAAACTGATGGATGAGATTGAAGGCAAGCCCGAACAAAATGTTTTGCAATCGCTCGCGGTGCGCGCGATGGCGAAGGCAAAATATACCACCGAAGCAAAAGGACACTTCGGATTAGCGTTCGATCATTATACTCACTTCACCTCGCCTATTCGCAGATATCCTGATATGATGGTGCATCGCTTATTGCAACATTATCTCGATAACGGAAAGTCGGTGAACAAAAAAGAGTTTGAAGACAAGTGTATTCACTCCTCCGAAAGAGAAAAACGTGCTGCCGATGCGGAGCGGGCTTCGATCAAATACAAGCAAGTGGAGTTCATGAGTATGGCCGAAGACAAAGTATACGATGGTATCATCACCGGTGTCACAGACTTTGGAGTATTTGTTGAGATGGTGGAAACCAAATGCGAGGGCATGGCGCGTTTGGCAGACATGAAAGACGACTACTATGAGTTTGATGAAAAAAATTATCGCATCATTGGCCGCAGACGAAAAAAAATCTATCGCCTGGGTGATGAAGTAAAAGTGCGTGTGAAGAAGACGGATGTAGACAGGCGCATGATCGATTTGGTGTTTGACCAATCCTTTGGTAATTTTAGTTTATGATTATTCAGCGAAATAAAAAAAGACTTGTGCTTGAAATCCCCGCCTCAGTAGACATCCGGGAGATTCAAGACGTTCTGAATTTCATCCGATATAAGGAATTGACTTCGTCATTTAAAACCAGGCAACCTGTAGTCGATGCCATAGCAAACAAAGTCAATAAGAATTGGTGGAAGAAAAACGCTAAAAAATTTTTGAATGAAGGTAGTCGTTGACACCAACATCGTATTTAGTGCAATACTCAATTCCTCAAGTGAAATAGCCAAAATTCTAATTAATGCAGGTAAGTCCATCGAATTTTATTCCTGCGATTTTTTAAAAGAGGAATTATTTAAGCACCGGCATAAAATACAAAAGCTAACTAAACTATCACCGGAACACGTACAAGAATTACTTTCGCTTGTCACTCAAAATATTCATTTTATTGACGAGCGCCTTATTTCATTGGACGCCCGGAAGAAAGCCTTGCTTCTCATAGAAGGCCTGGATCTAAAAGACACACCATTTGTTGCGTTAACCTTTCAACTACATGCAACACTTTGGACCGGAGACAAAAAACTAAGATCAGGGCTATTGAAAAAAGGATTAAAAGATACAATTGACACAAAGGGTTTATTGAAGACATTGATCAAATAATATGCTGGTACAGTATAAAAAACTCATCGAAGCCGAAATAAAAAAGCAAAAGTTTGGTGCGGAGCCCAAATCTCTTTACGAACCCATCCGCTACATCATGGGGCTTGGTGGAAAGCGGCTGCGACCTCTGCTGACATTGCTCTCTTATTCTCTTTACAAAAACGATCCTGATAAAATTGTACGGTATGCTACTGCGGTAGAAGCATTTCATAACTTCTCTCTTTTGCATGACGACATTATGGACAACGCTCCACTGCGCAGGGGCAAGGCCACAGTTCATGAAAAATGGAACGTAAACACAGCGATACTCTCAGGCGATGTGATGCTGGTAAAGGTGTATGATTTGTTTCTTTCATTGGACGAAAAAAAATTAAAGGCTGTTCTCAAAGCATTCAACATCTGTGCAGCGGAAGTGTGCGAAGGACAACAGTGGGACATGGAGTATGAAACAAAATCAAAAGTCTCGCAGGCGGAATACATTAAAATGATCCGACTGAAAACTGCGGTGCTGCTGGGATTCAGTCTGGAGTTGGGTGCTATTCTTGGCGATGCTCCTGAAGTGGAAAGAATTGCCTTACGGGAATTTGGCATAAACATTGGCATCGGCTTTCAACTGAAAGACGATCTGCTTGATGTGTATGGCGACAAAAACAAGTTTGGAAAACAAGTGGGTGGCGATATCATTGCCAACAAGAAAACATTCTTGTTAATAAATGCGCTGGAGAGAGCGAAGGGAAAAAACAAACTTGAATTATCAAAATGGCTTTCCACCAAAAAGTTTAACAAGCAGCAAAAAGTAAAAGCCATCACTGCCATTTATGATTCACTGGGTATTGCCCGATTAACAGAGAAAAAAATCGAAGCTTATTTTGACAGAGGATTTGAATCACTTGCTAAAGTTAAGTTAAGCGCTGACAAAAAGCATCTGATTGCCTTCACCCGCGATCTGATCATGCGGCAATCATGAACAAGATAGGTGCCGAAAAATAAAAAAGGCGTCAGGCAGAATTGTCTGGCGCCTTTGTACTTTATAATCCTATTCGCCTCTTAAATTCTCAACAGGCTTTATGTAAATAGCTCTCCAGGCTTGTGAGCCAATGGTAGCGACACCAAAGATAATAAGCGTCAAAATGCTGATTGAAATCGTCAGCACATCCACTGAAACGTGATAGGCTAATTGCTCAAGCCATAAATTGTTAAGAAAATAAGCGGCTGGCACGGCCAGTAAAATTGAAATCAATAACATCGATATAAAACTTTTTGACAGCAGGTAAACCAATGCTCCGTCACTACTTCCCAGCACCTTGCGTATCGAAATCTCTTTGATGCGGGTTTCCGTAGCATAGGTAGCCATGCCCAACAAGCCCAAACAGGAAATCGTGATGGCGAGAAATGCGATTACACTCAGGATACGCACGAGATCGCCAAAAAAGATGTCGTACATTTTATGAACCTCCGCATAAAAATCTTTGTAATCGACTTTAAGTGATGGATTTACTTTTGCCCAGGCGGCTTCCACGCTTTTTCCCGCTTCTTCATAAGTGCCTGTGTAGGCAATTTGCAACAACCGATATTCATCCGGATTGTAGGTTAGCGCCATCGGCTCCATTTTTTCCATCAATATCTGATGATTATAATCTTTCACCACGCCAATGATTTGCACGTGCGAAGAATCTTTTTGCAAGATAATTTCCTGACCCACGGCATCAATCGGAGAATCAAAATGAAACTTCTGAACTGCCATTTCATTCAATACGATAAATTTCTTGTTAGCGGCACCATCCTCTGGAGAAAAATAGTGGCCCGCCACCAATTGAATGTTCAGGTTCTTCAGATAGTCTTCATCTGTTGAAAAGTAGTACAACATGGTCCAGTCTTTCTCGTCCAGTGAACGCTTATAACTTGCTCCATAGCTTGAGCCAGCCGCAAGCACATGCGACACGGCCGTCACATTTTCTACGTTACTGTATTTGAGCAATTCCGTTTTCAGAACTTCAGGTGAGGTGTCACTTAAACCAACCACAACTTTTTTCTCCATGTTAAACCCATGATCGGCACGAAGGAAAAGCTGTAGCTGATTAAACACTACTACCACGGAGAGTATGAAAATCAGAGAGAACGTAAACTGCGTGACCAACAACGTTTTTCTTAAGGCCATTCCGGAAAACAATTTCAACGTGCTGAGTCCTTTTAAAACTTTTACCGGTTGAAATCCACTGAGGACAACCGCTGGAAAAATTCCCGCCAAAATACCCACAATGACAGCAAACACTACAAAAACGGCAAAGACAAAATAGTTAGCCTCAAGATCCCACATCATCAACCGGGCAAAACTTAGTTCCAGCATCAACGGCTTCAAAGCGAAGAGAAGTAGAATGGCTACTACCAAAGCGAGCAATGCTACGATCACAGACTCCGACAGGAACTGAATAAAAATCTGCCACCGCATAGCGCCTGTTACTTTGCGAACACCAATCTCGCGGGCACGCGTAAGTGAGCGAGCTATAGATAAATTGGTAAAGTTGAAACATGACGTGAGTAACACCACGCCCGCCAGGCCCACAAAAAAGTAAACAAAGATCCAGGGCAGGAAAGGCCCAATCGGATTGTTGATGAAGGCTCCCGGTGTAATGCTCATCAACGGCTGAAGCGAATATTTTATTTTCTGCTGCGTTTCTGGTTTTGGAAGAACGCTAAAGTGCTTCTTCTCAATTGCCAACAAGCTCTTTTGAATATCGTCCGGAGTTTTGGATGGTTCGATCAACAAGTAAACCCAACCAGCAGTATAACTGTACCAGTCGTCCAAATCTTTGTCGCGTTTGCCTTGAGCCTCCAGACTCTTTACGGTGCTTAAACTTGCCAATGCATCAAACACAATGTGTGATTTTCGGTGATTGTCTTTTAAAACACCTGTTACTTTATAAGGACCTTCAGTTCCTACTTTGAACGTCTCACCCACCGGATTTTCCTGACGAAATAATTTCTTAGCAGCTTTCTTTGTCAAGACAACTGAATAGGGTTCCACCAACGCTGTTCGCGAATCACCATACTCCAACTCGTATTCAAACACGTCCAGAATTTCCGGATCGGCAAAATATCCGGCCACGGGAATGTTCACATTCTGATCAATCTCCAACCACATGTTGCCAAAGCCCCGCATGATACGCACTGCTTTTTCTACACCGGTATAATTCTCCAGCAGTTCAGGTTTCACCGGCAATGTGGTAGTGGCCGTCTCGTTATGCGTCTCTCCTTTTGATCCAATCGGAATGGACGTGATACGATAAATGCGATCTCGTTTGGAGTTATAACGATCAAATGTCATTTGATCCGCTACCAGCATGATAATCACCATCGATAAGGCCATGGCTACTGATAATCCAAAAATATTGATAGCTGAGAAAAAGCGATGCCGCATTAAACTGCGGAAGGCAGTCTTAATATAATTTTTGAACATGTTTGATGGTTATTTATTGAGTCTTGATAGGCGGAATTAGGACTTGGGCATTGGTATAGTCTCACTAATACCCAATGCCCAATGCCTTTTATTTATTTTGTTTTTGCACCATGAAATAGTAAATCAGAAAGCCCAGCGAAACAGATACGGCAAACAAACCATAAGGCAAAGGTGAATTAGGTTCAACCGGAACATATTCCATGAGGATCAGCGACAAGCCTGCGAAGAAAACAATCAAACCCCATTTGAGTGAAGAGTATTTGTTGCCGGCTTCGGCAGCGTGTTGTTTGAAGATTGCCTGTGTGTCGTCATTGACAAAACCTTTTTCAATCATCTTCTTTTTCAGAACATAGTCGGTCATGACTTTCGTAAAGAAGTAAACCGATCCGCCCAGGCTTCCCAAAATAGTAAGGGGCATCAATACATCTCTTAATCCGTGATCCATAATATTTGAATTTTAGTTTTTTTCTTATTTGAGGCGTGAGACAGCGGGCAGACCGAGAATGTTGCAGACAATCTCAAAAAAATTAATTGTGGCCTATGGATCTGTCAAATTCTGGATTGCTGTTAACGATTTACTTACTAACTTTTTCACTAGATTCCTGCAACATCCCGTTTAAAAGACGTGTCTAACCCAAAAATGACGGATGATCAGGCCTTAGTCTCGCGTGTTTTAGGTGGAGATATGCAGGCTTTCAGGTTGCTGATCAAGCAACATGAAAGACTTGTGTCTCACATGATTGGGCGACTGATCGACAATGCGGAAGATCGCGAGGAGTTGTGTCAGGATGTATTCTTAAGAGTACACGAAAAACTGAGAGAATTCAATTTTCAATCTCGTTTGTCAACCTGGATTGCAACAATTGCTTACCGCCATGCGGTGAATCAGTTAAGGAAAAAGAAAATTAAAGTCAGCGATATACCGGATGAGGAAAGCTTTACTTCGCATTTTATTGCCGAAGATAATCCAGAGGAAAAGCTGGCAGACGAAAACATGGATGATCTGGTGATGAAATTTATTTCATGGCTACCAACCCAATACAAAGCGGTGTTGACGTTGTATCATTTGGAGGGTATGAGCTATCCCGAAATTGGTGAAGCCACGGGCATGCCCGAGGGCACAGTAAAAAATTATCTTTTCCGGGCGCGGGCATTGGTGAAAGAAAATGTAAAGAAGTATCTTGGTAAAGAAGAAATTTTATGAGCATCAAAGACGAAGACCTCCAACATCAAATCGAGAAAGCAGATTCATCTGTTGACGGAATCGATGCTTATGCTTATAAAAAAGTATTCGATGCGCTAAGCCAGGAGCCGGATTTTCATTTGCCTGTCAACTTTGCTGATCGTGTAATTCACAAAATCGAAGCAAAGAAAGAAACATCAAACGACTTTTTCTGGTTTGGCGGTGGAATCCTCCTTTTCATTATCGCCACCATTGTTGCTGTTGCGCTGACCGACTTTAAAATCAGTTTTGGGGCGCTGGAGTTTATTGCCGGCTATCCGGGCCTGTTCATTTTTGCGGTTGCTTTTATTCTTGGACTTCAGTGGTTGGATAAAAAGGTTGTTCGCCCCAAAGCTTCTTATTAACCCTCAGCCATCTGAACTTTTGTGTCTTAACGCTTCGCTTACCCGCTTCACTGGGAGGTGACAAATATTTTTTCTTCGTCTCTGTATCTTTTTCAGGTTTTCTCATTGTGATACTAAAATGTGCTCACAATGAAATTCCAGATTGGTTTTTTAGCGGTCTTTATTTTCAGCCTGCTTACTGCTTGTTCAGACGCGGTTGACCCTACCCCGGTAACGGTGATTGATGGAAAATTGCTGGTCAACGATAAAGGTTGGATTGTCATTTCATCCGTTAAGGAAGATGGCACCTCAAAAAAAGATTTGCTCGTTGAATACGACTCCTGTGTTGCCGATAATATTTACAAATTCACCACGGCAGATCATTACGTAATTGACGAAGGGGAAATGAAGTGCAAAAAAAATGATAGTCAATCGAAGGAATCCGGCAGTTGGAAATTGAGCGGCACTTCGTTGGTGATGAACCCGGTGGGAGATGTTCCCTATCAGTTCACAATTAGTTTTCTATCAGACGAGAAACTTGTATTTGAATACACTGAAATTGGAATAAATGGAATTGTGATCAGTGTGACAACCACCACGTTTAAGCCAGCCTCGGCTATTTGATACCACCGGTTATGCATCTTTTAACTAGTGTCTCAACGACTGATAGACATTAGACCACGAATGCACAAGACTACAAAGCCTCACAGAAACATCCTATTAGTGAATCTGTGGCTATGAGTTGCCACTACCGCACCTGTAAAATGCCAAACGGCTGTTCCGAAAAAACCGTTTACTTTGCCGGTACACAACTAAATCCCTCATGAAAAAAATTTATAGTCTTTTCTCAGCTTTGCTTTTTCTTTTTAGTCTTGCCGCGGTAGCGCAAGAGCCTAAGAAAGAAGACAAGGCCGACTCTGTAAAAAAAGAAAAACCAAAAAAGAAAAAAGATCTTCCGCTCGAAGTCGGTCGGAGAATTCCGATCAAAACCACTGAAGGTTCGTGGATGTCTTTGGATGTAAGTCCGGATGGCAAAACGATTGCCTTCGATTTTTTAGGCGACATTTTTACTATGCCCATCACGGGTGGAAAGCCCACTCAATTCACAAAAGGCATGGCATTCGATTCGCATCCAAAATTTAGCCCGGATGGAACAAAAATCTTATTTGTCTCTGATCGAAGTGGTGGCGAAAACATCTGGTGGTTTGCTCTTGATAAAACCGATTCGCTTCAGGTAACGAAAGGCGCCACCGATCACTATCAATCTGCCGAATGGACGCCTGACGGAAATTATATAATCGGTTCACGTGGCACGCGCAACTTAAAGCTGTGGATGTTTCATAAAGACGGTGGCTCCGGTGCACAACTTATCAGCAAGCCCGACAATTTAAAAACCGTTGAGCCTGCATTTGGTCCTGACAATCGTTACATCTGGTTTGCACAACGCAATAATGCCTGGAATTACAATGCACAACTTCCGCAATATCAGATTGCCGTGTATGATCGCGACAACGGTGAGATTGAAGTGAAAACCGCACGATATGGTTCGGCTTTCACACCCACTCTTTCACCGGATGGAAAATATTTGGTACACGGTTCACGCTATAATGATCAAACCGGTTTGATCATTCGCGATTTAAAAAGTGGTGATGAAAAGTGGTTGGCCTATCCTGTTCAACGCGATGAACAAGAATCTATCGCACCGCTTGGAGTGCTGCCCGCGATGTCATTTACACCCGATAGCAAAGAAGTAGTTGCCTCTTATGGTGGAAAATTTTATCGCATCCCCGTTGCTGGTGGAAATGCCATTAACATTCCATTTGAAATGGAAACGGAAATGTTGTTGGGGCCGCGTGTAGACTTTAAGTATCCCATCAAAGACGACAAAGAAATGATCGTGACGCAAATTCGCAATCCGGTTGTGTCGCCTGATGGAAAGCAAGTGGCCTTTACTGCACTCAATCGTCTTTACACGATGGACCTTGCGACTGCGACTCCAAAAAGAGTAAGCACATTTGATTTTACCGAAGCACAACCCGCGTGGAGCCCGGATGGATCGCAACTCGTATGGGCCACATGGGAAAACAATGGCGGTCATTTATACAAGACGAATTTCAAAGTGAAAGGCGCGAAGCCACAGCGTCTAACTTCTGTCGCTGCTTTGTATTCTGATCCGGCCTGGACGTATCAGGGAAATAAAATTGTCTTCCTTCAGGGAACATCATACAACTTCAAAGAAGATACAGACCCGGTTACATTCGCCAGTCAGGAAGAACTCGCCTGGATAAGCGGTGACGGAGGAAATACAAATGTGATTGCACGTGCAAAAGGTCGTAGCAATCCACACTTCGTAAAATCCGATGATCGCATTTATTTATACAGCGGGCAAAAAGGCTTGTTATCCATTCGCTGGGATGGAACAGACGAAAAACAAATTGCCAAGATCACCGGCATCATGACCTATGGCTCCATCGCAGGTGAAAATAATTGTATGTTGATCGAATCGGTCACTGAACCTGTGCGTGAACCATCCAATGCAGAAGTGATTAAGATGGCACCCGAAGGCGATAAGGCATTCGCGCAAATCAACAACGAGATTTATGTGGTGACCATTCCTAAAACCGGTGGTGAGGTCCCTAAAATTTCTGTTGCTGAAGCCGACAAGGCTTCCTTCCCTTCTACAAAACTTACAAAGTTGGGTGGAGAGTTTCCAAGCTGGAGCAATGATGGCAAGAAAGTTTATTTCTCGTTGGGCAATGCTTTCTTCACCTACAATCTTGATGAAGCAAAAACCAAAGAACTGGAGCTAAAGAAAAAGAAAGCGGAAGAAGAAAAAGCAAAGGAGAATGGCAAAGACGAAAAGAAAGACGGTGACAAGAAGGACGAGAAAAAAGATGATAAGAAAGATGAAGGCTACAAACCTGGAGAGATTCGCATAAAAGTTACCGTTCAAAAAGATATTCCAACTGGCAAAGTGCTTTTGCAAAACGCACGCATCATTACCATGAAGGGAGATGAGGTGATCGAACGAGGCGATGTGCTCATTGAAAATGCACGCATTAAACAAGTTGGCACCGCTGGCTCTATCTCGGTTGATGCATCCGTTCAAAAGATGGACATGAATGGCAAAACAATTCTCCCGGGCTTTGTAGACACACACGCACACATGTGGCCTGCCTGGAACATTCACAAAAATCAGGTGTGGATGTATGCGGCTAATCTTGCTTACGGTGTAACTACCACCCGCGATCCTCAAACATCAACCACCGATGTATTGACCTACAGCGACATGGTAGAAACTGGTCAGATCATTGGACCTCGTGTGTATAGCACTGGGCCGGGCGTTGGCTATTGGGCTTACAATTTAAAAGATGCTGATCAGGCAAAAGATATTCTGAAACAGTATTCGGAATACTACAACACCAAGACCATTAAAATGTATTTGACAGGAAATCGTCAGCATCGCCAATGGATTATACAAGCTGCAAGAGAACAAAACCTGATGCCAACAACAGAAGGTGGTCTTGATTTTAAACTAAACATGACCAATCTGATTGATGGTTACTCTGGTCATGAGCACGCTTTGCCTATTTATCCATTATACAAAGATGTCGCAACTGCTATCGCGGAAGCAAAGATGACGTATACACCAACACTATTAGTAGCGTATGGCGGACCATGGGCAGAGAATTTTTATTACGCTACTGAAAATGTAAATGGTGATCCAAAACTAAATCACTTCACGGCAAAGTCAGAGCTTGATCAAAAATCGAGAAGAAGACCAGGATGGTTTATGAAAGAGGAGCACGTGTTTGAAGACCACGCGCGTTTTGTAAATGATTTGGTGAAAGCGGGTGGCAACGCAGGTGTCGGATCACACGGACAGCTGCAAGGCCTCGGCTATCACTGGGAGTTATGGAGCATTGGTTCGGGCGGCATGAGTACTCACAATGCGTTGAAAGTCGCAACCATTCATGGAGCAAGAGCGCTTGGCCTGGATGGAGATATAGGAAGCATTGAAGCCGGTAAACTTGCTGACCTAATTATTCTGGATAAGAACCCACTAGAAAATCTTCGCAATACCAACACCGTCAATAAAGTAATGAAGAACGGAAGATTATACGATGGCAATACGTTGGATGAAGTATATCCAACTGTTCGTAAAGCCCCTTCGTTTGCCAACGAGCAATCGAAACCTGAAAATCTGCCAGGTATAAAATAGACCAACAGAATCAAGAATTTTCATGAATGTCCTGCTTTGAAAAAGGCAGGACATTTTTTATCCAAGCTTTTGTATTAAGTAGACCTAGAGTTAGGAGTTTCAGATCGCGATTACCGACTTGAGCTTTGATGAGAAGTCGCGCTACGTGAATACTACTTTCGAGGTATTGGCCGAAGGGGGTGAATTTTTGTAACTTTTGACAACCAAAAACCCAAAGGCTATGAAGACATTATTAAAATTTTCTTTCGTTGCGCTGCTGGCGGTCTTTGCCTGCCAAACCAAGACCAACGTAGACCAGAAGGTAGTTCAGAAAAATATTCTCGACTTCACTAGTGGCCCACTAGAAGTTATTTCTGTTGCCGACTACGCACTTGGCTACTTGATAAAATCTGACACCGGTCAGATCGATACCACTTTGCTGGCTAATATGAAACGCATGCGAGATCTTGATCAAGACTTACGTAGGTCTGGAACTGGCGAGTGCACGCATTACAAGTTTCTTGCATCTTGTGTGTGTCTTTGTAGTGGTACTTGCTGCACCTGTCCCGGACGATCAATTTATATGGCTGCTCCAATTTCAGTTACTTCCGTCCGTCTCGTTTCAGGAGACTCTACCCGATTAAACTCTGAGGCACAGGAGACCGATGGTATTAAAATTTTCCCATTGAATGTCGATAGCTTGAGGGGAGATTTTGATCTAATAATTGATTATGATGGCAGGACTTTTTCCATGCCAATTACCGCGACACCGGAAAGCACGCTAAAGGTCAGAATACCATAACGATGATTGATAATTGTTTCAGATGCGAGTCTTAGCTGTTGCAATTCTCAGTCTTCTCTCGATCACAGTATATGCCCAAGAAGCCGAGGACAATATTCCCCGGCTTCTTGATCTGGCCACGCAAACAATATTCGATGATTACAAAACGGGTACCATTCAGCTTAATCAAATTGAGCGAAAGATTCGAACTCAACGAATAGACTTATTTATAAATGAACTCATTCGCGTTTATAAACTCCGAATAACTTTAAATCGGTATTATTTTCATCCTCGATTGTGTCGCCAATATCTGGAAGAAATCACTTCGATCGTTGAAAAGAATCAAAAGCTATTGGGCGAACATTACAATATCTATCGCGCCTACTTCGAATCAGAATGGGCCGGGTTCTACTTCGATATCAATGATTATGAAAAGGCGTTTCAGTTATACGAACGTTCTTTAGAAGAATACAAAAGACAGACTAATACTCCAGAAAATTGTCTAGCCCTATTTCGCGTCAGTCAATACATGGGAGACATACAAATTATCAAGGGTGAATCTGAGGCTGCTATCAATCAATATTTGGCAAGTGTCGACTATTACAAATGTTCGAACGGGAAAAACTTTCCTTTGCTGTTTCGAAATGTTGGCAAGACTTTTTTATCCAAGGGTGATTTAAGAAATGCGCGACTTTATTTTAAACTGGCAGAGGATTCACTTAAAACCTCTTGGCATAAATTTAAAAATAAGAAGGAACCCGCGGCAGCGGCCATAAGTCTCTACGAAGCGTTGTCTCAATTTTATCAAAAGCGCCACGAATATGATAGCGCTTTACTGTCACTAAAACAGGCAGAAAAATATCTGAAATATAGCGTTCCCGTGTTACAAGCTCGCGTCCAAATCGGTCTTGGTCAAACCAGTGAAGGCCTTGGTAGGCTGGACTACGGACAAACGTGCTATGAGCAAGCTATTCAACTTTTGCTGCAGAATAACGATAAAGACATTCGTTTGTCTGAAGGATATCTGCTCCTTGGGGGAATTTATGAACGCAAGGGAAACTTCACACGTGCCTTGAAATTTTATCAACAAGCAATTGCAACACTGGTACTCAACTTTGATCCGGCTAACGCAGATAATCCAGAGTTAAACAACATACTCTCCAAGAAAAGTCTCTTCCAGGTGCTGCAACGTAAATACAGTTTGCTTGAAAAGTTATCGGCACAGCAGGGCGACTCCTCCATCCTGCAAAAGGCGTGGACAACCAACCAACTTGCACTCGCCCTCATCGATAGTACTGCCAACGAAGTAAGTCTCGATAAAGATAAAGTGATTCTAGCCGAACAAAGTTTTCATGCGTATGAAGACGGTATCCGAATGGGTATCAAACTGTTTGACCAGACGGGTGACGATCGTTATTTTCAAACGTGCTTCTCCATGATCGACAAGAGTAAGGGAGTTCTGTTGCTGGAAAACCTCAGACTGGTTAATCATTTTGCTGGAGTAGATAAACAATGGCTGGACAAGGAACGCGATTTAAAATCGGAGTTACTTTCGTATGAAGGTGAAATTTTTCGATTAACCACCGAAGGCGGCAAACCGGAGCAGCTACTTTTCTTTCGCGAGGAATATGGAAAAGCAAAACGCGATTATGCATTGTTGATCGATAGCATAAAAAAACGATCTCCATCGTATTATCAACTCCGCTTTAATCATCAGGTGATGACGGCCCGCGATGTGCAGCAACAATTACTTCAGCCGGGCGAAACGCTCATCGAATTTTTTGTGGGCGATAAAGATCTGATTATCTCTGGCCTCTCTCAAACGGGTCGTTACATGAACTCAAAAAATCTGTTGCCAAAACTTAATGAAAAGATCAACCGCTTCAGGGAGCTGCTTACGTCAGCGGATTCAGTCACAGCAGGAAAAGAATTTAATACACTTTCATCCGAACTCTATGATTACTTATTGAAAGACGTATTGACTCATCTTAAAAATTCCACTCATCTGATCATCATACCCGATGGGGTGCTTGGCTATATTCCTTTTGAAGTGTTGCGTGAAAAAGAATCGGGCGAGGCATCGTACCTCATAAATTCCTATCGTGTGCGGTACGCTCATTCAGCCTCTTATTTAAATGAACAGATCAAAAAACGAAATAGCGAGAGCTCCAATTTTTTTGCCGGGTTTCTGGCCACCGGCAACAAACAGGGATCAGGTTTGATAAAGCGCAGTGGCCTTGCCGCGTTGAAGTATGCCGAAAAAGAAGTACACGCCATCGTGGAATTGTTAAATACCCGATCAACTGTATTTGAAGACGCCACGAAAGAAGATTTTATTAAGCATGCTGCTAATTCCCGCGTGTTGCACCTGGCCATGCACGCGCAAGTAAACGATGAGGACCCCATGTTTTCAACATTATTGTTTGAGTCTGCTGGTGACAGCACTACACAAGAATCACTATTTGCAATTGATTTGTACGACATGCAACTTAATTCCGACATGGCCGTGCTCAGTGCTTGCGAAACAGGCATCGGTCAGTTGCACCGTGGGGAAGGCATCATGAGTTTTTCGCGAGCGTTTTCTTATGCCGGTGTACCTTCCACGGTGATCAGCTTGTGGAAAGCACCTGACAAATCCACGTCATTACTGATGATCAACTTTTATAGATATCTCAAACAAGGGTTGTCGAAAGACGAAGCGCTTCAAAAAGCAAAACAAGACTTTGTAGCTGATTATCCACAGATGGCTCATCCCTTTTATTGGGCGGGATTCGTGTTGATGGGCAACAATGCTTCGCTTTCTATCCCACCATCATACGATTGGGCGTGGTGGATAGCCGTGGGCCTTTTGTTTGTTTTTATGATAGTTGTGGTGTGGAGATTGACGCGGGCAAAACGAGAGCCGGTCAATTAAAGCGCCTGAATCTCTCCCCACATTTCGCGATAAATAGGAATACCACTCTTCAGGTTTTCACTTCGTATCGCCAAAATATTTTCTCCGGGGTAACGGATTTTTTTAGAAGCTACTTCGGGAACAGACTGTTTGTAATCTTCTATGATTTGATCAATGGCACTTGCAATACTCTTGTAGTGATGAAGTTTTGAAATATCAATTGCCATGAACACTTGTGTGAGCTTCGTTTCTATTTTCTGCTTTGAAATCTCTGACGTAGAAAGTCCACCTGAAAGCACCACTCCTAAAATATCAAGCAACAGCGAAAGCCCGGCACCCTTCCAATAGCCAATGGGCAAGGCACGCCATGATTTTTTAATCGCAGCCGGATCATATGACAACACACCGTTCTCATCATATCCACCCGGAACTGACAGCTTCTCATTTTTTTGTTGTGCTATTTCCAACGCACCATACGAATACTGAGACATGGCCATGTCCAGCACAATCGCTTCACCGTGATACGGAACTGCAAGCACCAATGGATTATTCCCCAATCTGCTATCCACTGCGCCCCATGCGGGCATGTTGGCAATCGTATTACTCCAACCAATAAAAACAAATCCGGCTTTCGCAGCTCTCCATCCGTAGGTGCCACCCCGCATCCAATGATTGGTGTTGGCCAGGGTAACGCAGCCGATACCATTCGATGCGGCTACGGCCATTGCGCGGTCCGTGGCAAACAACGCATTGCTCGGCCCTGGTCCGGATTGTCCATCCCATTGCTCAATGCCACCCACGCCATGTTTTAAAATCGGATCATGATTCGGTTGAACATAACCACCTTTCACAAGTCCAATAAATTTAACGAAGCGATTTACGCCATGTGAGTAAACACTGTCCAGACTATTGCCAATAAATACTCCGGCACATGCTTTGGCCTTCGCTTCAGAAAATCCATACTTAATAAGTACACGGATTAACATGGATTCCATTTCAGGAAATGGAATTTTCAGGAAATCATTCTTGTCTTGAGTGGGCATAAATAATTTTGAAAGCTAACATAACTAACGCATTCTTCAATAGTTAGCCATGCTTCTTTATACCATATTGAATGATCTCAAATGTTTTAAATTGAGACCTGAGTTCTTCAGCTGAAAATAGTTTCTTATCTTCTTCAGGATCGTAGTCAACGGGAAGGCTATCACCTACCAATTCCCAACTCCAATAAAGCTTGGACAATATATCCTCCATAAAGACTTGACCGTTCGGTTCCACTATAAATCCAGGTTTTTGCAAAAAAAGTTGCGAGCGTTGAAAACTCTTCAAAACGACCTGACTCCCAAATCTTATTCGTTGGTATTCCCATGACTCCAATTCTTTCACGTAAGAAATTTCCAGGTTACCCGGAAAAGACAATACAGGTTGAGTCGGTGTTGACCGTACAGAATCCAAGATTTTATCGTAGTAGACAATCGGAAGTTTCATCGGGCGGTTATTAAAAAAAGGCGACTCGATAAAAATAGCCGTATCCGCAAAAGCTAAGTTTGTTTTTCTGCCCTTCTTGTCATAGCCTTCCTGATTAAGCGAAACAAAAAACCCTTCCTCCAACAGTCTTCGCTGATAAAGTGACCGCATAAAATGCATCTCCGATCCATAATAAGCATGCAACCTGTTCATTGCCCATATCTTTCGTTCGACATCGTCAGTTGGCACCAACGGTTCAAATACAAACTGCCCCTGATAACGAATCATGTGCGTGAGATACGTGTATGAATAGGTTTCTAATAAGAACTTCAGTTTGTAGCCAAGTGCTCTGTTAATAATATGAAGAGAAGTGTCGGCTGTTGCTGTTAAGATGTCTTTGTTGTTTTCAAACTCCAGGATTTTTGGATTAACCAACTCGCATAGTTTGGCATTAGAGCTTTGACCTATAAAAGTTTCCCTGAACAATTTCAGATAGTTGAGCCAATCTGAATACTTCTGTTTCTTACTATAAATGGTAACAGGTTTAAGTTGCCTGGGTGCTGGTTTTAGAATAATCCTGAGCTTCCGCTCAAGGGGCGTTTTCAATTCGAGAACCAAGGTCTCGTAACCAATGAAAGAAACGACAAGCTGCAGGCGACCGGGCGGCAAATTATAAAACGCGAATTCTCCTTTGGCATTTGTTGCGGAACCTATCGTGGTTTTAGCGAAAAAGACGTTCGCACCTGGTAACGGTGCCTGGTCATCACCACCAACTACCACACCACTGATTTCATATTGAGCAACCGCGAAGAAAGGCAGGCACAAAAAAAGAAGGATAATCAAGAGAAAGATTCTTCCTTGATTATCCCTCAGCCGTTTTTGTTTTACCATCGAAGGTAATTTACTACAAATTTATTCCACCCGACACTTCAATACGTTGACCGTTTATCCATTTGGATTCATCGGAACACAAGAAGGCTACCACACTTCCGATATCATCGGCTTGGCCCACGCGACCGAGCGGAGTTTGCGCAGCAAGAAATGCTTTTTGTTGCGGGTTGTTGCGAATGGCTGCATGATTGAAATCTGTTTCAATTGGTCCGGGTGCTACAATGTTTGCACGAATTCCTCTTGGCCCCAGCTCCCTTGCGAGATGACGTGTAAAAAGTTCAACGGCTGCTTTCATCGAAGAGTAAACCGAATAGCCGGGTACGCTAAATCGCGTGGTGCCGGTAGAAATATTGATAATTCCTCCTTTGTCATTTAACAATGGAAAACATTTCTGCGAAAGAAAATAAACTCCCTTGAAGTGAATGTTCAGGAGTTCATCAAATTTCTCTTCGGTTACCTGCGCAATGGGAATGGTAGCGCCTGTTCCTGCATTGTTGATCAGAAAGTCAAACGTCTCAACCTGCCAATTATTTTTTAATGTAAACTTTACCATTTCCACAAAGGCATCAAGCGCTTTGATGTTCGATGCATCAAACGGTAGTATGGCTGCTTTTCGGCCAAGCTGTTTTATTTCAATTGCCACTTTTTCGGCTTCTTCCTTTTGTGTGTGGTAGGTGAGGATCACATCAATTCCTTTTTTGGCCAATGACAACGCCATGTCCTTTCCCAGTCCTCTGCTTGCGCCTGTTACGAGTGCTATTTTTTCTTTCATAGATTGATTCATTAAAAATTGGTTCGTGGTAGACTATCAAGACGAACTTCCTTCATTTTTATTTTAAATAGTGGAAGTAATTAAAACGTGTGCGCCAGGTTGAAGAAGAATTGCTTGTCTTCTTTTGATATAGCATAATCGAAACGGAGGATCGTACTCTCATTCCAGGCAACACGCAACCCTAATCCTTCTGAGTAGCGTAGATTGCCGAAGTTAATTTGCGAAAGCTTGCTCCATACTCCGGCTATATCATAAAACGGAACCGCACTAAACTCCAGGTGTTGTTTGGCAACGGTGGTTTGTGCAAATCGCCAGCGCAACTCAAAGTTGTTGAAGTTGACTACACGATCAAGGAAACGAAATTGTTTATAACCTCTCAACGTGTGCGCGCCACCTAGTCCTTCAATGCTCCCTTCCGAACTCCATTGGTCCTGATATTCAAAAAATGGTGCGTTAAGTGCGGTGTAACCACCTGCTATGCGCCCTGCAAATACCAATCGCTTAAACGTGCCGAGAAATAATTTCTTATACACATTTACGTGAGCAAATGTTTTATTAAAATCATACGCTGAGCCCAGCGACTTCAGCGAAAGTTCATTTGTAACTTCCGCAAAAATTCCCTGATTCGGGTCCGGCTCTAAATCGCGGGTATCATAAATCAAGCCTGCCTGATATATTTGAACCCAGCCTTTTTGCAAACCCAACGTTTGACCGGAGTCGTGATCTTTCTGAATGAGTGAATTACCCGCAAAGGATGTCATGTTTACATAGGCAGCTTCGTATCCAAGCAAGGCTCTTAACTTTCCTTCCATGTACACACGCTCCATACTTACGTTAAGTACCCATTCTTTTTTGAAGAAGTTATTGTAGTGCTTGTTGTTGCCCGTGAAGACGTTTTTCTCGTAGTCGCTGTAACTGGCATTGTTGACCATCGCTTTTGAACTGTCATTGTTTGGATAATACGACAGTCCTTTGGCTGTAGCAGCAGCGGTATTTCCAAAATAAAGCAAGTTGGGATTGGCTTCATAACCACCTTCTGTGCGCAAGCGCCACTTGGTATTGAAGATGTACGGAATATCCAGTCTTAAGAAAAATTCCTGCTGGGTTTTTGTAGTGGCAAATACAACAAAGTCAAGCTTGGCGCGATAAGCAGTGTAAGCAAAAAATGGATCGCTTCTTTTTCCATTAAAAAACAACGAGCCTTCACCACCAATGCCAAATCCACTTACTGGATCAGAACTTAGATCGGGCGCACCGGTAACATACATGCCTTCTTTCTTGTGGCTCAAGTCTTCATCGGAGAGTTTCTTCTCATCGGCAATGGCAAAAGGCAGTTTTGTAGTGTCTTGTTGTGCATAACCTTGCAACCAAAAAAAGACAAACGATAAAACGGTTAAAGCTAATTTCATAAATGATGGTTAAGCAATTTTGGATTTTACTAGTCGCCAAATCAAGCGATGAATTTATTCTTTTGCAAAGCCTACTTCTAATACAACAAATGAATTCGGTTTAACGGTTGGTCTTGGATTTGGATTTTCGGTAGTGGGTGCGGGAGCGGGTCCAAATTCTGCTGTCGGCAAATACAGACGATGTGTTTTGGTGTTGATGCCAATTGTTCTGGCTCCAGCCTGAGTGGCAATTGTCTCCACTACTTTAAATTCATTTTGATTCACCTCTTCCACTACGGTAATAGAACCTTCGCCATTAGACGTGTACGCTCTTCTCTTTCCCGGATCGAACATAACTCCGTCAACGCGTTCTCCGATGGGTACCGTGGCAACCACTTTGCCGGCTTCAGAATCAGAAATCACCATCAACTTATCCGTTACCGAAAACAGCCGGTGTGTCTTTGTATCAAACGCCAATCCTGTTGGTTCTTCACCTGGAGCGATAGACCATTTCTTATCTACTTTCAAGGTGGTCGCATTGATTTCGTACACCATGTTCAGGTCTTCGTTGTTTACATAAATTTTTCCTTTGCCATCTGTTACAGAAAACTCTGGCTTGCCATCCAGTGGAATGGTGGCAATCACCTTATAAGCTTTAGCATCCAATACAGTTGCATCCTTTGATGTGCCATTGTAGGTAAATACACGTTTTGAAAATGAATCGTATAAAATCGCGTCTGGGTTTACGCCCGGAACTTTCACTTTAGTAATAAACTTAAGCGTCTTCAAATCAATCACAACTACCGATGAATCGCCTCCACAACTGATGTAGGCCTTGTTAAGATCTTGGGCAATGGCTATGCCGTGTACTCTTTTTAAATCGGGAATCGTGCCAGCCAACTTGCCAGTGGAAAGATCAACCACTTGCACTCTTGTGCCATGCGACACAAAAAGGCGGTTGGTGACCTCATCAACAGTGAGATAATCCCAACCTCCATCGCCTTCCAGGTGAATGCGATTGATGATTTTATATTCCGATTGCGAAATTGCCTTGCCGCTGATTAAGGCGACAAGAGTGAAGGCTAGTGCAACTTTTTTCATAGCTAATGGGATTGATGTTAACGACAAGTGTATCTCAAAAACTTCATGCATTTACCGGATATATTCCGAACCCTTAGACAAAGCCCCGGCCTCGTTTATTCCCCGGTTATTCAATTTCTTTTCAAGAAACAAAATGGGAAATTTCAGATGATAAAAATTATATAAGTCCTTACAATGATTTGATCCGTTTTGTCTGGTAAGATCTTCTCCCTGTGATCATCAATTCATTATATTGGGCCAGTGAGAAAAAGCCGAGCTAAAATTTATTTCCCTTCCTTATAACTGATCATGATCCCCGCGCGACTGGAACGATCAATAGTTGTTTTATAATTGGGATGCGTTTTTACATAGTTTAAGAAATCGCTGTCGGCTAGTCCATCCGTTACATTGTGCGTAGTGAAGCAACCGCCAACCTTTAACTTTGGATCCATGTCGATAAAATATTGCTTGTACCAATCTTTGTCGGCATCGGAGAAGACAAAATCAAATGTTCCGGAAAGTTGTTTGACAATATCATGCGCATTCCCAAGTCTCGCGTCCACATAATCAGATAAGCCAGCTTCGGCAATATTTTTTAACGCTTGCTTATGGCGGCTTTCATTTATTTCAATGGTGATCACCTTGCCTCCGGTTTTGCTCATCGCCCACGCGAGCCAAATAGTGGAGTGGCCGGTAGATGTTCCGATTTCCAGTGCAGACGTGTATTTGTTTTTCACGATCAGGTCATGAAGCACCTTTCCGTCTTCATAGGGTACATTCAGGTCGTGCCAGTCGCGCTTATGCTCGCTTAAAAACTTTTCGACTTTAGCATCCAACGAAGCATTACCTGATTGCGCAACAACATGGTTTGTCAGCGCCATCATGGCTATGAAGCCAATTGAATTTAGAATTTTTGCTTTCATACGTTTTCGCTAGTTACTGTTTGTCGTTTGATCTTATTGAGCATAGACATAATATAAAATCAAGATGATCACACCTCCCATCAGGGAAATCAACAAGCCGCTCAATCGCTTTTTCTTCAAAAAGAAAATCATCACAAAGCCTGTCAAAGAAACAAGAATCATCAACACAGCACTTATATCAATTACGGCCGACCATGTGGTTCCGGCATCGCGTCCTTTGTGGAGATCATTCATAATGGCCAGCAGTCCAGATTTCGTTATCGTTAACTCATACGATCCTGTCGCCCGATCAATAAAAACATCGGCTGCATAGCCGGGGCCTTTAAACGAAACGGAGCATTCACTTTCTTCAATTACAAAATCAGTAAGCTTTGATTTGATGTTATACGTGTTTCTGAAATATTCAACAATTGCCAGTTTATCAATGTGTGATGTATCCGGTGTTGCTACCCACTTTTCATTTACTTGTCCTTTGATTTGCTCAACTTTCTGTTGTCCGGTTATCCATTCGGTATGATTCAAGGTAAGGCCAGTAATCGCAAAAAATAAAAGCGCAGCAAAACTGAACATCGACAAATAAATATGAAGCCAGCGTGTCCAGGTTGCAATGTCTCTTTTCATGATCGGTTGACAAACTTACGGCTGAGCAACCAAATGATAGTCAAGAGCGGCAGACGTAATTTCTACACCGCCCTGCAAATCAAAATGCTGGGCTTTGCTATTCCACTCTATTTCCTGTTTGATCAATTGATACGTGCCATGTTCGCGCGCGGCCTCTATGTAAATAGTATACTTGCCGGATTTAACCGCTTTACCTTCATCGTCTAAACCATCCCACTTCAACGTGTACTTACCGGCCGATCGCGTGGCGCTGCTGATCAACCCCATTCGCTCTTGTGTCCGGTTGGCTTCGTAATTCTTGCCGTACCACTTCTTCAGATCAGGCAGCCATCTCGGCTTATTAAACCACAAGGCAAGGTTGCGAACGGATTCTTTCTTCTTGTTTTCAATCCACACCGCTACAAATGGGCGATGGGATCGGCCTTCAAATCTGGCAAGTTCCAAATCAATCGTCAACTCAAATTCAGATGCTGGTTTAGTTTCCGTTTTACTACTTGATGCTATCTCCAAATTATTCCAGCCTGTACTTTCAATTCGCGTTCCGTCTTCGTTTACAATCAGATATTCTACATCTGGAAATTGTCCGACAAGCATATCGCGTTCAGTTGGTGAAAGAATATTGAATGCTGTGGCCAGCGCACCGGCATCAGTAGCATTGTCCGCCACAACAGTTGCACTGATAACTTTGCTAACAGGCATGGCTGTTCTCGCATCCATGATATGAGAGAACCATTCTTCTCCGATTTGATAACCTCTTCTGTAATTGCCACTGGTAGCAATTGCTTTGTTGCCGATTTTCAAAACCGAAATAGGTTGATCATTTTCGGCATCGGCTTTTGGATTGGCGATCGTCACGCGTTCGGTTTGCTCTCCGGCAATTGCGATATCACCACCAATATTGATAACTGCTGATTTAATATCACCGGTATTCATCACCTGATCAAGTGCTTTGCGGATGATGTAACTCTTCACAAACGAATTGAACATCAACGGATCGGTTGATAAATGTTTGGCAGTGTGTTTATCGGCATCTAAGCTCCAATGTTGTTTATTCATAGCCGTTGCAGCCATTGCCAGTTCATGGCTATCCGGAAGTTTTTGATGAGTGACCGCATCTTTCCAAAGCGCAATGCCAACGCCTGCCGATGCGTTGAGAGCTCCATTTGTCCTTTCTCTCCATTGATCGAAAAGCGACAACACTTCAAACAATTCGGGCGAAACTTTAATGTCAGTATCAAACGTCTTTTGCCAGCGACTGAACTCACTGGAAGAGTCGTATGAACTAAGAATACCAGCCAGGCGATCAATCTCCTGAAGGGCTATTGCTTCTGCTTTGGATGCTTCGATCTCGGATGGTGCAACCACTTTCAGTTCGAAAGAAGTACCCAATACATTTTCATAATCGAAAAAATAAGTTTCGTTGGTGCGAACTGTGCTGGCAGAACAGATCAGCAACAAAGCGGCAATGGTAGTAGCTGACAATAATGAAATCCTCATATATGCGGATGGTTATTCGATAAAGTTTAAAAGTAAGAAATGTTATTCGTCAGTTAGCAGTCACCAATTCAACATGTGAACCAGTATCATTGCTCTGTGTTCGATTTAGTATCATGACTTCTTCCCTTATCTCCATGTCCTCTGCCACCATGATGCGAGCGTGAATGATCGTGAGATTTCGCGTGATCTTTTCCGTGATGACGAAAATGAAACAATCTGATTCCTCTTCGATGTCCATCTTTTTTTCCATGACCTCCATGGCCATGGTGTGAATTTTGAGTTTCACTTTGGAGAGATTCTGCCTTTGCGTTTCCAACAACAGAGAACGTCAACAGCAATAAAATAACGTAGGCTGACTTTTTCATGATTTTATTTTTTCTCATTAGACAGAGCTCGGCAATAGTTTATTCCCGATGATTTAATTTTTTTAAGTGTTACCTGACTACTCTGCCCTTTATGCCTATATTATAGAGAGATTCAAGGTTTGTTAAAATTTTTTGAATGGGCGGGAATAAAACGGGAATACCGTATGTCTAATATGCAAAATCAACAAAATAGCGATCACCGGAAATGAGTCAGATAAGCGATGAAAATTTGGTGGACGCATCCCGAAATGGCGATATGGAGGCCTTTAAGGAGCTGGTCGATCGCCATGAAGGGAAAGTAGCGGGCGTGGTGAAGTCCATGTTGGGCGATACCACAGAGGCAGTTGATGTGGGCCAGGAAGTGTTTATTCGTTTCTATGAAGCGTTGGATAAATTCAAAGGAGAGTCGGCAGTATCCACGTACTTAATCCGGATCGCCATCAATCTCTCGTTGAATGAAATCAAGCGAAGAAAAAGAAGAAAGCTATTCTTCCTGCCGATTGAAGAAGGACAAGGTGTAAAGACAGAAGAGTCAAATTCAGATATGAAAGAAATTATTCATCGTGAAATCGGGCGACTAGATATTGAATTTCAATCGGTGGTGACCTTGCGAATGATGGAAGGTTACTCGACAGAAGAGACGGCAGAAATTTTAGGAATACCGCTTGGAACAGTTCTATCGCGACTGGCACGGGCACAAAAGAAATTAAAATTGGTTTTGGCTAAATACTACACAGCATGACACCAAAAGAAATAGAAGACTTATACATCCGCTCGTTTGACGAGCCGATGAATGCGGAAGAGAAGGAACAACTTTTAAAGGCCATGAAGGCACACCCCGGAGTAGCCACTGACTTATCGCGTTATAAAACAATTCGTGAACTGGCAGTGCGAAAAACGCCCGCCACCTACGGACCGTTCTTCGCCAGAAAGGTGGTGACAAAAATTCAGAACGTTGGAATACAAATTGACCGGCAGATCATTGCCTTCTTTAAGAAATACCAGTTAGCGGCAGTAGGCATTGTGATAGCGCTTCTTGCACTCAATGTAATTTTTGCCGACCAGTTAAATCTTCAATCTGTTTTTGGTTTGGAAGACACCACCAACACAGCAGATGAGATTGTATCATTTGATTTTTATGAAACATTAAATAACGATTTATGACAAGCGAACGAAAAAAGTCAATAGCGATATTAGCAGCCACCTTAGTAGTAGGCATCTTACTGGGTTTGTTGGTGCCTGGATTCTTCCACAAATACCGTGGTGGAAATGAACGCGGCCGAGGGCGAGATCATGGACCAGAACATAAAAAAGAATGGTTCACCGGAACGATCTACCGAATTGTAAAACCAGACAGTACGCAGGCTAAACAAATCAAGCCAATTACCGAATGGGCTTCACAACAAATTGAGGCCGTTGAAACTTCTTCCAACGATCGATTGAGTACGATCATGGATTCGGTGAAAGTGCAGTTGAAACCAATTCTCAATGAAGAGCAACTTCAGCGATTGAATGATTTCGATTCAAAAGCGAAAGGACATTGGAAAGGCGGACAAAGGGGTAATCGATAAAGAGGGTAATCGGTAGGAGGTAATCGGTGTTTACCGTTGAGCACATAGCGTCACAGAAATGCTCATAGTTTGTTCAAGGTAAAAAAGGTAACTTGAGAGTGCTTTTACAAATCTAATTAGGATATGAAAAAGATACTCTTCGTCATTTTCCTTCTTCCTGTGATTTCCGTGAACGGGCAACGAATAATTTTTTCACAAGGCCTTGATGTCGTAATTCCTCACGGGATACTAAAGTCATCAGCCAACACGGGGTTTGGGCAATCATTCAGATGCGATCTGATTTTCAACAAATACCTGGTGGGCATAGGAACTGTGGGTTTTATGAGCTTTGGTCAAAAAACATACACAACCACTGCTCCGCCTGCGAGCATCTCAACTAAAACCCGGATGATTCCAATTCAGGCAGGGATGAAGTTTTACGTGATGCACAATCCGAGCAAGAAAAGCGGAATCTATTTATCTGGCGAAACGGGTCTCAATATCCTCATCAACAAATCAACTTTGAACGGCACCAACGAAAATATTCCTACCGAATACGATTTTGGATATGCCTTTGGAGCGGGCTACATCATCAACCGATTTGAATTAAGTTATCGGCAGCAATTTGTAAAACCTTCGGGGAAGACAATCAACTATTCTGGTTTTCGCCTGGCGTGGTTACTGTCCAAACCAAATTAAAAAAATACTCTTAATACTTACGCCAACCCCAGCATTGCATAAACATTTTTATAGGTGGTAGTGCCGTTTTCTTACTCTAATTTTTTAATTCTTTTGTTTGTCAATCGTTAAAATGTCATAGATTTGTAACCATTGTATAAGGTTAACTAATTTGGTTATGAGTGAATACCTATCACTGTCAGAAGCCTCGGAATATATAGGAAAAAGTAAGGAAACTCTTAGACGTTGGGATCGCGAGGGAAAATTGTCGGCTGTCCGTGAACCAATTAGCAATTACCGTGTCTATAAAAGGGAACAAGTCGAAAATTTATTTTCAGAGTTCAGTCAAGATATTAAGGAGTCAGTTTCTAATTACGTTGAACCCATTAAAAACTATAGGGTTTTAGAATTGTTCGCAGGAGCTGGCGGCCTCGCTGTCGGAATGGAGATGGCAGGGTTGAAATGTGTCGCTCTCAATGAAATTGATAAATGGGCTTGTCAAACATTGAGAAAAAACCGTCCACATTGGAAAGTGCTAGAAGGCGACATAAAAACACTTGATTTTTCGGAATACCGAAACAAAGTGGAAGTCGTAACTGGTGGTTTCCCTTGTCAGGCGTTTAGTTACGCGGGGAAAAAATTAGGACTGTCAGATGCTCGCGGAACTTTATTCTATGAATTTGCTCGGGTTGTTCAGCAAGTCAATCCTTTGATTTGTATTGGTGAAAATGTACGCGGTCTATTAAGCCATGAAGGAGGGAAGACTTTAAAAGGAATGATTTCTATTTTGGATGAAATCGGATACAGGGTTGTTCCCATTAACATTTTGAAAGCTGTCAATTACAAAGTCCCACAGAAAAGAGAACGTTTGATTTTGGTTGGTATTCGCAAAGACATAGATATTCAATACGAATACCCGAAGCCGTACAAGAAGACTTACACGTTGAAAGATGCTCTTAAAAGAGGTGAGTTGTTTAACTCCAATGTTCCAAAATCAACTGGCGCAAAATACCCAAAAAGCAAAGTGGAAGTTCTCGACTTGGTTCCACCCAAGGGATATTGGAGAGATTTGCCTTTAAAGATTCAAAAGAAGTTTATGGGGGGAAGTTTTTATCTGGGCGGTGGAAAAACGGGAATGGCAAGGAGAATTGGTTGGGACGAACCATGCTTAACTCTTACTTGTAGCCCGGCACAAAAACAAACTGAAAGATGTCACCCTGATGAAACACGGCCTTTTACGGTAAGAGAATACGCAAGGATTCAAACTTTTCCGGATGACTGGACTTTTGAAGGTTCAATAGCACAGCAATACAAACAAATAGGAAATGCTGTTCCAGTTAATTTGGGTAGAGAAGTCGGTTACTCGATTGTAAAATTTTTGAATTCGTATTACAGTTTATCAAAACCTAAATAGTAACTGTAATTCTCAAAAGTTATCTGATCCAAGATATTCCTCTTAGACTTTTTCGTTTCTGATTTTATCTCGTCTAACGCGGAATTCTCTTCTTGTTCGTTGTTTTCGTTAACTGTTTTTAAATAATCATTAATCGCTTTCGGTAGTGATTTGTAAAGTTGGAAAAACGCGTTCTCTTGATTTGACAAAAGAGCATAAAACTGGTCTCCCGAGATTTTATAAACTCTGCTGTGAGAATACTCTTTTCCATTAATCTCTCCTGACCAAAGTTCATTGAAACTTCCTTTTGCTAAAATCTGAACCCAATAACATTTCGCTTTTTTATAATCATTAGCATATCTCGCTAATTTTTGGAACAGCGCTTCTGCCGCACTACTGTTCATCGTATTATGTTTGTTCTTGATATCTGCAAACAAAGTGTTGTCTTTGGCTTTAATGTCAAAACCGCTCAGGTTTCCCATTTCATAACCTTTTACTCCGCCAAGAACTTGTTCGTGGAACGTTCCAATCGAATTGTTAATTGATTTGTCAATCTGTCTTAGTATTTCAGCTTGGATAAGACTTTCTTCATCGATGTCATTAAATTTTGAGTCGAAAGTCAGTTTTATAGTGTCGACCTTGTTTGTGTAAAAATTCTGTTTTGAAATATTCTGTTTGGCTTTCAGATAGGATTTGTGAAGATTCTCAATACAACCTAACAGGTGCTTATCCGAGACAAAATCAACGTACTTATTTTTCATTCAATTCTTCTTTCTTTCAATTTAGTATTTTTTTAGCTCTCAGGTCTCTCGGACGGCATTACGGCTAACCTTGTACTATCGTCATTGCCTATATTTCTCATTCAGCAACCAAATCAAAATCCTTAATGAGCCTCCAGCCAATTTTTTCCAACACCCACTTCTACTTCCATCGGCACGTCTAAGATCACAGCCGTTTTCATCAGCTCTTTGATCTTCGGTTTAACGATTTCCTGCTCACTCGTGTGAAGATCAAACACCAATTCATCGTGCACCTGCATGATCATTTTGGTTTTCAGCTTTTCACGCTCCAACCATTTTTGAATGCTGATCATGGCAATCTTAATGATATCGGCCGCACTTCCCTGAATGGGCGCGTTGATGGCGTTACGTTCGGCAAAGCCGCGCGTAGAAATGTTTTTCGAGTTGATGTCGCGCAAGTAGCGCCTTCTTCCTAAAATTGTTTCCACGTATTCCTTCTCACGAGCCGAGTTGATACTGTCGTCCATGTAGCGCTTAATAGCCGAGAATTCTTTGAAGTACGATTCAATAATCTCCGTGGCTTCCGTGCGCGAGATATTTAAGTTTTGTGCCAAACCAAATGCTGTGCTTCCGTACAAGATTCCAAAGTTTACTTCTTTGGCTTTGCGTCTCATATCGGCTGTCACTTTTTCAAGTTCCACTTTAAACACTTTGGCGGCTGTTGTGGTGTGAATGTCCCTACCTGTGCGGAATGCTTCAATCATCGTAGCATCTTTTGCAAACGAAGCGGCTATTCGCAATTCAATCTGAGAGTAATCGGCAGACATGAATAAATAATTCTTATCGCGTGGCACAAACGCCCCGCGAATCTGTCTTCCCTTCTCCGTTCGGATTGGAATGTTTTGAAGATTCGGATTATTAGAACTCAAACGGCCGGTGGCGGCTACAGCTTGCCGGTAATCGGTATGAACGCGATGATCGGCTTTACTCAACATTCGCGGCAGCGCATCCACATAAGTAGATCGCAGCTTTTCATATTCGCGATAATCTAAAATCTTCTTCGCGATCTCATGCTCACCTGCCAGCTTCACCAACACTTCTTCGCCCGTGGCATACTGACCGGTTTTTGTTTTCTTGGCTTTATCCAGCAGCTTCATTTTGTCAAACAACACTTCACCCAATTGTTTGGGCGAACCGATGTTGAATTCACTTCCGGCTATTTGATAAATCTCCTTCTGCACTTTTTCACTGTCCTTCTTCAACGCTTCCGACATCCACTTCAACGCCTCCTCATCAAGGGCAACGCCCTCGAACTCCATCGCAGCCAACACATACACCAGCGGCATCTCCACTTCACGCATCAGGCGGAATTGCCCGCGCTTATTTAACTCTTCTGAAAGTTTTGTCTTGAGTTGCAAAACCTGATCGCCCCGTTCGCATAACATCGTTACCTGATCACTTTCGTCCGGCTTCAGTTGATAATCTAAAAATTGATTGCAGAGAATTCCCAGATCGTGTGAGGCTTCCGGCTCGATCAGGTAATGCGCCAGCATGGTATCAAAAAGCTGACCTCGCATGTCCACTCCATATTTTTTCAGAGCCAGAACAGATGATTTTATATTATGCCCTACTTTACCGATGCGTTCATCGCTCAACACTTCAGCAAAATTTTTAATGATCGTTGAAGCGTCCTTCCCTGTCTGAACAACAGCGGCCTCTCCGGGGGAGAAGGAAAACACGAGGTGTGTTATTTTAAAATCAAACGTCTCTTCATCGTCCGTAACCGCTTCGATTGAAAATTCCTTTTGAAGTTTAAGCTTCTCGGCAAATTCTTTTATCTCGTCTCCGCTAATGCTTTTATAACTAGCGGCAGATTTATCAAATGACTTTCGTTCAGTTTCAAATTCAGTTGACGATTCGTTTGCGCCACCAAACATCGAAAGTTGTGACGCTTTTGGTGCAGGCGGTGCCATCACCGTAGCCGAACCAGATGCCACACTGAATATGCGGGGCATCATGGTTTTAAATTCAAGCTCTTCCAATATCGGCTTCAGTTTCTCTACATCTGGTCCGGTGTAAGCCAGGTCTTCTTCGCTCCACTTTACCGGTACATCGGTGATGATCGTGGCAAGCTTCTTCGACATGATGGCTTGTTCACCAAACTGCTCCACGCGCTCTTTCAGTTTGCCTTTCAACTCACCAGAGTGCGCAATAATATTTTCAATGGAACCATATTGCTTCAACAAATCAGCTGCTGTCTTCGGGCCAACACCGGGAATGCCCGGAATATTATCAGAAGTATCGCCTTGCAACCCAAGTATATCAATCACCTGCGACACGTTTTCGATGTCCCACTTTTCGCACACCTCTTTCACGCCCATCACATCCACCGAGCTGCCCATGTACGCTGGCTTGTACAACAGAACTTTATCAGTAACCAACTGACCAAAGTCTTTGTCGGGCGTCATCATAAACACATCAAAACCATTTTTGCTGGCATGCAACGCCATGGTGCCAATGATGTCATCGGCTTCGTAGCCATCCATTTCAAGAATCGGAATATTAAATCCGCGGATGATATCTTTTACCGTGGGTATTCCCGCTTTGATATCCTCCGGTGTTGCCTGACGCGTTGCTTTATACTCTTTAAAAATCTGATCGCGAAACGTAGCCGCTGGTGTATCAAATGCAACTCCAATATGCGTGGGTGCTTGCTTTTGAATGACTTCAAGCAGCGTGTTGGTGAATCCAAACGGAACAGATGTATTGTGCCCTTTTGAATTGATTCTCGGATTTTTTAAGAAAGCAAAGTGCGCACGATAAATGAGGGCATATGCATCAAGAAGAAAAAGTTTTTTGGAAGGTTGAGTCATGCCGTGAAGGTAGAAATAAGCTGTTAAAAAGTAATTTTCTGCTCAGGTTACCTTTTAAATAACTAGTCGATGAATACCCAAATTTCGCCCGGAATGTAGCCTTCGCTCGCCTTTCTTCCTTTATCATCATTTGCTTTCCTGTCTTTATTGTACCGTCTTAATTATGTAAGACAGGATGAGATACGTGTAACCAATTTAAACCCCAATATATGTTAGCAACCATTAGTTTTTTTGGCATTGTTTTACTTGTTGTCGCCTTAGCGGGATTTCTGCTCCGCAATCGCGCAGCGCAAATTGCTGGCTTGTCTGTTTTTCAAAACAAGCGGCTCGTGACGTCACTTATCGTGATCGGCAGCTTGATGGCATTGAGTAATCAATTGCTATTCTATTCGCGATTCGGTCATCAATATTACCTGGTGTATCCTACCGGTGGATGGAGCACTGTGTTTACGTCAGGAATAAAGCTGCGTTGGTTTGCTACCATTCAGGAGTGGCAAAAGGAAATTGACATCAAAGTAGTTGGCGATGGTGAACCAACTGAAGGGATAGAAGGTGTGATTGCCGATAAAGTTACGTTTGAGTTGAGAGGCCCCAAGGAAAAAACAGAAGTGATTCCCGGAATTGGAATTACGTTTATCGATCGTGTGGGTGCTGCCGTGCGTGTGTCGGTGCGTATGAAAATGCCGGAAGACCCCGAACGTTTTCGTTTGGTGGCGGAGTCATTCAGAATTCCGGCAAACTTGATTTACAACACGCTCATACCAACGATCAAAGAACAGATCAGCAATACGGGTTATATGTATGCTGCACAAGATTATATTTCCGGTGCGGCTACAGACTTCCGTCAGGCGGTGGATGATCAGTTAAAGTACGGTGGTTATTCAACCGAACGAAAGGAATTTAATGACACGATTTATTCGGCCATTCAGGTTCCTGGTCCGCGGGTGATAAAAGAAATTAATACGCGATATAAGATCATTCGCAAGATGGACAACAACGGCAAGCTGATACGCATACCGCATGAGATCACGAAGAACAACATCATCGTTACACAAGTAATTGTTGATGAAGTGTATCCAGAGCCTGCTTTCAAACAGCGACTGGAGGCACAGCGTGACATCTCGGCACAAAAGAGAATTGAAATGGAAAAAATAGAAACCGCTAAAGCCGAGCAGCAGCGTATCATCGCAGAGGGTGAACGCGATAAAGCAAAAGAGCGTGTGGATAAAGAAAAAGAGCAGGTGGGTCAGTTGATTGCCATCGAAACGCAGTTGAAGCAAGAGTCGACTAAAAAACAATTGGCTGAAATCTCTTTGCAGACAGCTCGCCTGGAGTCGGATCAAATGCTGGTGCGCGAACGGGCACAGGCCGAAGCTAACCGATTGAAAGTTGCTGCCGGCTTAACTCCACAAGAGAAAGCCCAGATTCAAAAAGACATAGCCGTGGGCGTGTCGCAGAATCTTGCCAATATGAAACTGCCTCAAGTGTACATCGATGGCAGTGGAAAAGATGGCAAGAGCAACATGGGATTATTGGAGTCTTTGCTTGGCGCAGAACTAGCGAAGACCATGATACCCGCACTCAAAGAAAACTAAAATGTTAAGAGGGGCTTCGGCCCCTTTTTTCTTTCTGTTGGGCAGCTACGTTCCTGTTTTATTTTCTGTCATTTATCCTTAACTAGGATAACCAAATTCTAAATCGATGACAGCCACAACACCTCTTGACAGATTTCTTCACTGGGAGAAAGAAGATCCTCACGGAGAATTTCTCCGTCAGCCTATTGCCGGTCAATGGAAAACCTGGACGTATGCGCAGGCTGGCGATGAGGCCAGAAGAATGGCAGCTGCCTTTCAAAGTTTTCATCTCGCCCCAAAGAGTCATGTTGCTTTGCTATCGAAGAATTGTGCGCATTGGATCATGGCTGACCTTGCCATCATGATGGCCGGTCATGTTTCAATTCCGTTGTATCCCACGTTAACTGCTCCATCAATACAGCAAATACTGGAGCACAGTGGCGCGAAGGCAATCATCATCGGCAAACTCGATCAATACGATTCGCAGAAAGAAGGCATCCCGAAGGATGTGATCAAAATCGGTATGGAGACGTATGGCGTGAGAGAATCTGTCTCCTGGGAAAACTTAATCAAGACCGAGAAGCCAATCGCTCAATTGCATTCCTGGAAAAAAGAAGAACTGATTACCATCATTTATACATCCGGCACTACGGGTAAGCCGAAGGGAGTCATGCACACCGTTGAAGCATTTGATACCGTTGTGCGCGTGGCCATGGATGACCTTCATTTACCAAAGCGACCAAAATTATTTTCTTACTTACCACTTAGTCACATTGCAGAGCGCATGGGCATAGAAATGGTGGGGCTTTATACAGGCGGACACTTTTCATTTTCAGAATCGTTGGAGTTGTTTCCAAAAAATCTGGCCGAAACACAACCGAATATTTTCTTTGCAGTCCCTCGCATTTGGGCAAAGTTTCAGGAAAAGATCCTGGAAAAGCTTCCGCAGAAAAAACTCAACACACTTTTATCTATTCCAATTGTCAGCATGCTGGTCAAGAACAAAATCAAAAAAGGTCTTGGCCTTACCAATGCGACTCATATCTATAGCGGAGCCGCTCCCATTTCACCAGACCTCGTTCAATGGTTTGGAAAAATTGGCGTCACCATTTTTCAAGCATACGGCATGACAGAAGATTGTGTGTATTCGCACTTCAACAGGCATGGCGCCAATAAACTTGGTACAGTTGGGCAGAAATTATCGGGGCTGCAAGTTAAAATTGCTGAGGATGGAGAGTTTCGTTTGAAAAGTGTAAGCAACCTGAAAGGATATTATAAGGAGCCCGAACTTACTGCACAGGCATTTGATGAAGAAGGCTATTTGAAAACAGGTGATATGGGCGAGTATGATAAAGATGGCTTTTTAAAAATCACCGGCCGTGCAAAAGATCAATTCAAAACAGACAAAGGCAAATACATTTCACCCACGCCCATTGAAATGAAGTTACTGGCCAATACCGATGTTGAACAGGTGTGCGTGGTGGGTATGGGCATTCCGCAACCCATCGCTTTGTTTGTTCTATCAGCTGCCGGAAAGAAAAAATCAAAAGAAGAAATTACTCACAGTCTGACGGCATCATTCAATGAAATAAATCCTGAACTTCAGAAGTATGAAAAACTGGAGAAGGCGGTGATTCTTAAAGATGATTGGACAATTGAGAATGGACTCTTAACGCCCACGCTGAAAGTGAAGCGAAATGAAGTAGAAAAAATTCACCTGCCGAAATATCCAACCTGGTATCACAAACAGGAAGGCATTGTGTTGTGGGAATAAACCAATTAGGACTTGGGAATCAGGACTTAGATGTGTTCGCACCCAAGTCCTAATTCCTAAGTCTAATTTTTATTTTAGTCTTGCTTTAAAAAAGTCAAGCGTGTTCTTATAAGCATCTGCAGTAAATTCCTTGTTGTGCTTTGGATTGCTTGGATTGGCAAAAGCATGATCGGCATCATAAGCTTTTACGGTAAGCTTCTTGCCTGCAGCGGCCATATCTTTTTCAAACTTATCCGTCACGTCTTTGTTGATCCATTTATCTTGAGTTGGCCAAATGTCGAGCACATCGCAATTTAACGTCTTCAATTTTGCAACATCACCTTCCGGCATACCATAATAAATCACACAGGCTACCGCTTGCTTTCCGGCAGTTAACGATGCCTGCATAGATTGTCCGCCACCAAAACACCAGCCAATCGTTGCTACTTTCGCTTTTTTACCAGCATACGCCAGTGCGCCTTTTACAATCTCATTGCCGCGATCTTGTTTGAATTCTCCCATGAACTTTCCGGCAGCCTGCGGATCAGTTGCCAACTTTCCATCATACATGTCAAGCGCCAGCACGTTTACATTGCCGAGATCGTTAAATAAATTTTCTGCTTCACGTTTGATGTGATCATTCAAGCCCCACCATTCCTGAAAAACAAAAACCCAATTGTCAGTTTTTGACTTTGATTTAATCAAGTAGGCATTGGCCTCGGAGCCATCGGCTGTTTTGAATTTGATCATCTCACCACCCGCCTCACTTTCGTGAACGTAAGCAAGTGGGCTCGGGTGATTACTATTAAACTCCTTGTTGGAAGCAAACAGAGCGAACTTGTCAGTTGCCGAAGTGTGACACACGGTCATGTCATCTTGCGCAAAGCCCACCGTAGAAGCGAGAGCCATCGCGAATAAGAATATTAGTCTCTTCATAGAATTATTTAATTAGGTTTTATGTCGACTTAAACAGGCAATCTCTTCAATATGTTCAAAAGTTTTGGGTTAATCTTTCCATTGTCCGCGCAGCACGCGATCATAGGTAATGAAATCGGTGTTGATCGGCTCAAATCCTTTTTGACGCAGCAGCAACGCGATCTGAGCGCGATGATAACTGGAGTGATTTACCAGGTGGATCATGATCATTTCTACGTTGGTGATATACGGCTCGCCCACATAATTGATATACTCCAAATCGCGGTTAAAATTTTCGGTGCTCTCGACAAACTCAATCCACAAGGTGCCGGCTTCATTGGCCATGGAAATCAATTGTGGCAACGTATATTCACCCCACAATTTTACCTGTGCCGGTGGCAATCCTTTTATGCGGTGCAACCATAAAAATTGAGCGGCTACAATGTGGCCCATGATGGAAAGTATTTTTGCATCATTCACGTTTTGTCGCTCCAAACAATTGAGCACGCGCTTGTTTGCCCACACATTGTATTGATATAATTTTAAAAAGTAAGTTTTCATTGATTAGCTTCGCTGACTTAAAATTCTGTTGTATGAAAGAGGGCTCAATTTACACGCTTTATTTTATTGTTGTCATACTGCTTGCTGCCGCTTGCACAAAAAAAGATCAACCTTCCAACCGGCCTACTGCGGCCATTGAACCTTATCTTGATCTTTCCTTTACGGATGCGGAACGCGATTCGCTTGAAGGCGGCCTGAAAGATCATCAAGAAGCATTTCAGAAAATGCACAAGGTAAGTTTGGATAACAGCGTGCCGATGTCGCTGGATTTTAATCCGCTTCCGCAAGGATTTGAAATCGATCAACTCCAAAAAAAGATCAACTGGAATTTGCCTTCCACGGCTGAGCTTCCAGCCAACCGTGAAGAACTTGCCCTTTATCCTGTTTATCAACTCGCAGCACTGATCAAAAACAAAAAGATTACGTCAACTGAACTCACGCAACTTTATCTCGCCCGCATAAAAAAATACAAAGACACGTTGCAATGTGTGATCACGATCACGGAAGAACAAGCCTTGCAACAAGCCAAAAAAGCAGATGACGAAATTTCAAAAGGAAAATACCGCGGCCCGTTACACGGCATTCCTTACGGGATAAAAGATTTGCTTGCCGTAAGCGGAACGAAAACAACGTGGGGTGCCGGCCCTTACAAAGATCAGCAGATTGACAAAACCGCAACGGTTGTCAAAAAACTAGAAGAAGCTGGTGCTGTGATGGTGGCTAAACTTACCATGGGCGCGCTCGCGATGGGCGACATTTGGTACGGTGGTGTAACTAAAAATCCATGGAACTTAAAACAAGGATCAAGCGGCTCTTCCGCTGGCTCTGCTTCAGCAACAGCAGCTGGACTTGTTGGCTTTGCAATTGGTACTGAAACGTGGGGCTCGATTGTATCGCCATCAACACGATGCGGAACAACCGGACTGAGACCAACTTATGGAGTGGTGAGTAGAAATGGGGCAATGGCGCTTAGCTGGAGTATGGACAAGATCGGTCCCATTGGGCGTTCGGCTATCGACTGCGCGCTGGTGTTTGATGCCATTCGCGGTGAAGACGGATTGGACGGCTCTGTTAAAAACTTTGCTTTTAATTATGATGCAGCGGTAGACGTAAAAAAGTTAAAAGTGGGATATCTGAAAACACTCTTCGATAAAGACTCGGCCAACAAAGAACATCACGACAAAACCATTGCCTTATTGAAAGCACAAGGAATTGAACTTGTGCCAGTGGAACTGCCTTCTGATTTACCTGTGGATGCAATCTCTTTTATTATCTCCGCTGAAGGCGCTGCTGCATTTGATGACATGACACGGTCGGATCGAGATGATCTGCTCACCGACCAACGCAAATGGGCGTGGCCAAATACGTTTCGCTCTGCGCGATTCATTCCCGCAGTGGAGTACATCAATGCCCTGCGCATAAGAAAACTTCTGATTGAAGAATATCACCAAAAAACAAAAGGCTTTGATGTGATTGTGGCTCCGAGTTTTGAAGGCGATCAATTGCTGATGACAAACCTCACTGGTCATCCGTGTTTGGTAATGCCCAATGGATTTAATAACGAAGGAAGCCCAACCAGCATTTCCTTTCTTGGCAAATTGTATGGCGAAGCTGCATTAATATCGATTGGCCGCTTGATTCAGGAAAATACAGATTGGGAAGATCAGCATCCTCCCATGTTCAAATAATTTCTAGGCAGACATCACGTTCATTTCCGTTTTTCTAAGCGGCTGAATCTTAAGATAAGTAAGACTTCTCCACAGCCACTCAAAAATTCCATATTGGAAATGTGTGAGCCAGAATTTACTGAAAAGAATTTGCGCGATGTATAAGATAATCGCGATCGCGAAAGCTGCGGCCGCTCCTATTTCACCCAGCCATCCAAGCCCAAACGAAAAGAAAATCAAAACCCCAAAAACAGTCTGCATCAAATACGTGGTTAAACCCATTCGGCCTGCGGCATAAAAGTGCATGAGCCGTGACCGCCATTTCTCTTTTTGAAAAAGTAAGAGTATGGCCATCACATAAACGGTTGCCAGCGCTGCATTAAAAATGTCAAACACTTCGCCACCGATCATCATTTGCAATGGCTGAGAAAGTGCAATGCCCAACGCTTGTGCACCGCCAAATACCGCCAACGAAAATATCACACAGCCCAGCAGCGTCCACAATGATCGTCTCATCAGTTTCTTAAAAAACGCCAGCTTCATTTCCATGTTTTCAAACATCTTTTTCCTTCCGGCATACAAGCCCAGCAAGAACAAGCCGGTTGTGATAAACAATCTTCCTGACATTACCTGGAAATACATTTTTGTAGAAAACTCAGCAAGATTAGCCTTTAGAATTTCCAAATAGGTTCCCGACTTGATGGTCGTGTAATAGGCGAGTAAAACATTTTGATCTTGATTCATAAACGGATTTCCTCCGTTGGCCGGAATCCAGATCACATCTTTTAATCGCATTAACATGGCAGGCACATCCAACACGAGAAGAACGGCAATGATTAATAAATATTTATCCGGCAAACGATAAGTGACTAACAATACAACACCCAGCAAGGCATAGATGGTAAGAATATCGCCACGGTAATGGAGATGATGAATGAATCCGATGCCAAAGAGAATCATCAGACGCCAGAAAAATCTCATCACAAATCCAGTGCTTCCGTCACTCTTGGAAAGTTGAATGTAGAAACTCAATCCAAAGAGAAAGGAAAAGATCATGTAAAATTTTCCTTGAATGAAAAGACCAACAAAGCCGCTGACAATCTGATCCAGTATTCCCTTTGCCGCGAAGTCGGCATATTGCTGTGGTGCCTGGCCGGCATAGTACTGCTCGGTCATGTGCACGAGAATTATTCCAAGCAATGTAAATCCCCGGAGCACATCAATTACTTCAATGCGATCTTGTCTCTCTAAGCTTTGTACGGTCATGTTATTAAAGTCAATTTCCTCCTACAGACTGGTTTTTACTGAAAAAGGTTACACGAACCATTGTCACCTCCGCGACCAACGGCTGCATCGCATGCTTAACAAAGCGATAAACACCCGAGAACACTGATCTGTAAGGATTTAATTAGCTTCGCAGAAATCTTTTTTCTTATGAAGAACATCTTGTCCATTATTGTCCTGGCGTGTCTCTTGTTTTTTTCGTGCCGCACAGAAAAGCATGGGGAAACGAAAGTTGACCCGCTGGCGCACTTGTATGATTCTACGCTATGGCCTTTCTACCATGGCGTTGCTTCAGGTGACCCTCTACCAGACCGCGTGATCTTATGGACACGCGTGACACCCAAGCAAAATGATTCAACCGTTACCGTTACCTGGGAAGTAGCCGAAGATCAAAACTTTGCATCGGTTTACAAATCCGATTCTGTTAACACCACGGCTGCGAGAGACTTTACCGTGAAAGTAGATGTTGATGCGCTAAAGCCGGGACAGACTTATTATTATCGATTCAAAGCGTTGGGCAAAACCTCAATTGTAGGTCGCACCAAAACTGCGTCAATCGGCAACACAGATAGTTTAAAGTTTGCTGTGGTGAGTTGCAGCAATTACGAGTGGGGATATTTTAATGCCTACGATAAAATTGCGGATCGACCTGCATTAGATGCCGTCATTCACCTTGGCGATTATATCTACGAATATGCGATTGGAAAATATGGCGATACTACGATTGGACGAATTAACGTGCCAGCACACGAGCTATTGACACTAGAAGACTATCGCACGCGCTATGCGGAATATCGCACGGACGTTGGATTAAGACGCGCCCATCAGCAACATCCATTCATTACAATCTGGGATGACCACGAGGTAGCCAACAATTCCTACACGGCTGGTGCGCAAAACCATCAGTCAAATGAAGGTGACTACAACGCCCGAAAGGCGGCAGCAAAACAAGCTTATTACGAGTGGCTGCCCATTCGCGAAGGCAATCTTCATTACCGTTCCTTTTCGTTCGGTAGCATAGCCGATGTGATCATGCTGGACGAGCGACTGGAGGGAAGAACAAAACCTGTTGATAGTTTGAGCGACCCTACTTATAAAAGTGAAGAGCGTCACATGTTGGGTGCGCCCCAACTTTCATGGCTAGAGAACAATTTAAATTCGTCCATCGCCACGTGGAAAATCATTGGGAATCAAGTCATGATTTCAGAAATCGATTTGAGTCCGGCCTATCCAAACATGCCACGCAATTTAGATTCATGGGATGGCTATCCTGCGGAACGCCAAGCATTAAAAGATTTTATCCTTGGCAAAAAAATAAAAGATGTTGTCTTCCTCACGGGAGATACACATGCGTCATGGGCCATTGAGGCCGCAACTGATTTTAAAACAACCTACTATCCGAAAACATCGAAAGGTGCTTTTGCTTTGGAGTTAGGAACCACCAGCATTTCTTCCGCCAATGACAATGAATATCATTCTACCGATACGGTGAAGATGATGGAGCAATCGATTCAAAAGATAAATTCCCACATCAAGTATGTGAATGCACGCGATCACGGATATCTGCTGCTGACGCTCACACCTAAAAAAGGAAAAGCGGAATGGTTCTATGTCGAAACGTTGCGCAAAGAGGGCAGCCCGGAGTTTTTAGGAAAGAAGTTTGAATTTGAAACGGGCAAGAACCAACTGAAGTAATTCTCCGTCCAATCAAAGGAGCGTCAGGTTTGTTATACAGCCTGGCGTTTTTGTTACGTAAATTTCGCTGAACTAATGCGGCATGATTTTCGTAATTTCAAGTTTCAAATAATGATGCAATGAAAATCTTTTTTGCGCTTGTCTTCTTGGTTGGCTCCTTTAATCTTAGCGCACAGGTGGTTGGTAAAATGTTTCCCGACATGTCTGCGGAAACGGTGGAAGACAAAAAGGTAAACCTTCCCGTTGAAACAACCGGCAAATACACGTTGCTGGGTCTTGCCTACTCCAAAAAATCTGAGGATGAATTAAACTCCTGGTTTGAGCCCGTCTTTGGAAAATTCATTCAAAAAACAAAAGGCCTGATGGGTAGCATGGGCTATGATGTCAATGTTTATTTCATTCCCATGTTCACCGGCATAAATGCCGCAGCCACGGGAACTGCCAAAAAAAAGGCGTTGAAAAATATTGATCCGCAGCTGTTGCCTTACATTCTTTTTTACAAGGGCGAATTAAAATCATACAAAGAAGCGCTTGACTTTGAAAAGCGAGATATCCCCTACTTCTTTGTTCTTGATCCCACAGGCAAGATTGTCTTTGCAACATCTGGTGCTTACTCAGAAGACAAAATGGACAAAGTGGAAGAGGTTATTGAGTAGTGGCGAGGATTTCAACCATGATGAGTGATTTCGTTTTTCACGACAGAATTCGGGCGTTGTTAGTATTGACAATGACTATTGCTTCTGTCGTCAACTGCTATGCACAGGACGATGATGAATACAATCTGAAAAACGCAAGCGACTACAATAATTACATTATGAAAGAGATGGCGGCAGCCGTTCAAAAAAATTTTGAATACATCTCCTTCAATGTTCATAGCGAAGAATTTGATTTGATGGAGGCCAAGCGAAATGAAGTCACGCAACAGATCATTCGTTCCAAAGAAAAAATAAAAAACATGCCTCCTCTCGATGGCGATACCCGGTTACGCGATGAAGCAGTTGAAACGTTGACCGAATATCAACACGCGTTCGAGTTAGATTATAAAGACGTAATTGGCTTAAAAAGAAAGAGTAAAGATTCGTATGAATCGATGGAGGCCTATTGGAAAGCAGAGGACAAGGCCGAAGAAAAAATAAACAAAGCCACTACGCGTTTGCGAAAGGCCCAGCAAGTTTATGCTTCCAAAAACAACATGAAAGTAGTGGATGGCAAAAATGACGATGTACTGGAGCAAAAGATGGCGAAGATTACAGCCGTCAATAATTACTGGCGCGACATTTATCTTGAGTTCTTCAAAGTATCAAAAGAATATGATACGATGTGGGACTTGCTATCGAAGGAGAAGCCCTTGCCACTTGACCAGCAACGAAAGCAAGTGATGAAAGCGATTGACCGTTCACTTCCAATATTGAAAGCTAAACCTGGTTTTAATGGCGATGTTGAGTTTCGCGATCAAACCGTTAACCTGCTAGAGTATTATCACAAAGTAGCCGAGCAGGATTTTGCGAAAATTGTTGACGTTCTCAGCAAAAAGCCAACTCAGGAAGAAATTGATCAGGTGAATGCCATCATCAACAACTGCAATGCCGATCACGAACGCCTCGTTTACAATTGGAACATTGCCTCGCAGGACTTGTTCAAAAAAAATGTAGACAAGGACCAGCGATGATCCTGTGTTTGTTATTCCTAATTTAGCGGTTGGTTTAACTGTCGCAATGAATATTCTTTTCCTTCTGGGTTTGGCCACGGCTCCAGGTGTCGCAATCGGCCTGTATATTTATTTGAAGGATAAACACGAACGCGAACCGATTGGCTTGCTTGTCAAAGCTTTTGGTTTTGGAATTCTAAGTACGCTTCTGGCATTGGTGATCAGCAAACCCATCAACTCTGTTATCGCGATTGACCAACAAAGCCTGGGGGAGCAAGCCATTCACGCATTCCTTTTAGTAGCGCTGATTGAAGAGTCAAGTAAATTTATTTTTGTAAGAGGCATACTCTATCGCGATCAGAATTTCAACGAGCCGTTTGATGGCATCGTCTACTCGGTGATGGTAAGTATGGGGTTTGCCACTTTTGAAAACATACTTTATGTGAGGGGAGGCGGAATGGAGACTGCTCTCCTGCGAATGTTTACCGCAGTGCCAGCTCATTTTGCGTTCGCAGTATTAATGGGTTTTTATTTGGGCAAGGCCAAGTTTGAACACAAGAAGGGATATTATGCCTTTCACGCATTGGGTGTTGCTACACTTTTACACGGAGCGTATGATTACTTTTGGTTCATTGCCTATGTACCGGGCATTTGGATCGGTGCGATTTTTTCTTTGGGCCTGGGTATTTATCTTTCGCGCAAGGCGATTAAGATCCATCAGGACGAGTCGCCCTTTCATCCCGATGCAATGCCGCCTTTGTCACCTGAACATGAGTCGACTGGAGAGATGAACAATAAGTTGAATTAAATTTTATAACGACTATGTTTCGGGAAGGATTGAAAAAACATGCGATCGGTTTAAACAAAGAGTTTCGCTATCGCGGTGAAGAGCCTGGCCGTTTGGAAAACTTCAGCGATGCGGTCTTCGCGCTGGCTATCACACTACTCCTGATCTCCACGTCACCACCTTCCAATTTTGAACAGATCAGAAGATTTGTTTATGAACTCATACCATTTTTGCTGTGCATCGCGATTATTCTCATTATCTGGCACGAGCATTATATCTTTTTCTACCGTTACGGATTGCGAAGTGCTAGGATCATTGTACTGAATACTTTATTTCTTTCTTTGCTTTTGTTCTATGTGTATCCCCTGAAGTTTCTGACCAGGTTAATTCTCTTCCCCATCGCGAGGTTGCTTCATGATGACGCACTCCTTGGTAGCCTGAATAGAATAATTGCAACCGAGGACGTTGGTGACTTGATGATTATCTATGGAATTGGAGCTGCCAGTGTCTTCTTTACACTAATGCTGATGTATCGGTATGCTTTGAAGTTAGCTGTAGAACTTGAATTAAATGAGCTTGAAAAATTTGATACGCGCGTAAAAATACGCACCAACCTTCTAATGGGCGCTGTGCCTGTGCTTTCGGTGATTCTGGCTTTTATTTTTTACGGCAGCTGGCTGGCCGGAATAATTCCCGGCTTTACGTATTTTCTGTACACACCGATCATGATGATACATCGTAGATATGTGGATCGTAATCGAAGAAATTTTATCGATCTACAACGCACAGAAGGTTCGAATGAGCTCTAAGTTTTTTGCAATCAAAAACCATCGTTCTCATCCTTGTCATCTTTTTTCTTCTCTTTCTTTTTGGCGGCCGATGAGGTGCCGCTTAAATCGTAAGGAGCTTCAATGCCGTAGTAACTTTGACGGAAACGATTTACGAAAGCCAGTACTTCTTCATCGCTGCCGGGTATAAAGACAAGCTCTCCGACCTTTGCCTTTCCTGAATTTGTCTTCTTACCAATTAATTCGTTGAACAATTGATTAGACGATTGCAGCATAAGACGATTGTCTTCAAAACCAAAATAATACCACGACTCCGGTGACGCCTTAACAAATACTTGAAACACCGGTGATCCATCTTCATTCTTCCGGATTTCCATAAAGCCCTCAAACGCGGCATTGATATCGTTGCGCCCCATGTGACTCATGCCCAGATTTCCTTCACTATAAAAAGCTTTGAACTTCTGCGACCATTTCAAGTTCACATTTCCAAAAACCAATGGTTGCACCAGAGCAGGAATGGTGCTGAGCGAAACATAATTTTGTAACGACTTCTGTTCATAATCTTTTACCGCGCGCTCTCCAACAATATCCGCGATCTTATAAAGAAGATCCGTCTGATCACCTAATCCATCCGATAAACTGCCCTCCGCCTTTATCACCTCAAGAAGATTTTGCGCCATCATTTGATAAGCCGTTGTGGGGATGTTCATATTGGCCATCACAAATGAATTCATCCTGATTTCATTTGTCTCCAAATTCCCAGATCCCAACGCTGACGCGGTAACACTAAAATCTTTGTTGCCTTTGTAAAATGTAATGGGTCCTTCAAAACGCACTTCCTGTTTATCTTCATTGTAGGCAAATACTTTTCCTGATAATTTTTCGCCAGCGGATTTCTTGCGGTCTTCTATTTTAAACTCTGCTGTTTCTTTATCATAAAAGAGTGAACCGCTTGGCAAAAAGAAATCTTCGTCTTCATCTGCTTTCTTATCAAACACAAAGGTGATGTACAAACTATTGTCATTCGAAAAGTGCAATCCTGCTTCGGCTTTCTTCCCTTCTTCGGTAATGGCATTGTCGAAATCAATGAAGATGTCTTTTTCATCACCGCTTTGTTCGTATCGCAACCAGGTATTGTAGTTTTTGATTTTCTTCAAATCCAATTTGGTATAGCCCTTCAACTGCAAGGCCGGCTTGGTAGCATACATCACCATATCGCCTTTATAAAAAATACGAGGTGCCAAAATAATTTTCTGAGCCTCTGCCACAGCACCGTTGCCAACGGTTTGCTGTGTGGCTACAATCTCATCGGATTGTCTTTTGTTTTTCGTTTGTTCTGTAATCGGCTCCAGGTGGAAGTCCGTCATCTTAATGGCGAACGTGTCATTTACTGAGTTGATGTATTGATAAGTCGCGTATCCGGAAAATTCTTTGCGTGAAACAATATCCACCACACCGTCCTTCAGGCGGTGATAGCCATTGAGTGTATCCAGAATAATAGTAGTGTTCTTCAGTTGGCCAATCTTGGCATTCTCCAAAATCAGTACCTCATTGTTTTCAGGAGTAATCTTAGCATCGGCAACTACGATGTACGGAATACCACTGACTTTCAGTTGTTGTGTTTGAATATCGTACTCTGCTTTCTCGGCATTGAACACCAGTGAGTCCAACTCTTTACGAGTAGAGTAGAAATAAGAATTTTCAATTGGCACGTCCTTATCCTTGGTCATCGAAATCTTTTGAGTACTCAAATCCCACCGGGCATCAGTAATAGAGGTTTTAAATTGTGCATACGGAAACTCGATGGCTGCTATACCCTCCACTTCCGGGCTGATGTCGGCATAGTTTTTCTCGAGATTAAAACGCAGGTTGATATCATCACCGGCCAGCGCAGGCTTATCCGGATTGGTCGTCTTTACTTCAAAGCGAGCATGTCGTGCCGAAAAATCTTTGGCACTAAATTTCAATTCAGGAGATGTTAACTCTGAACCTCGTGTAATGAGTTTTCCTTCACCGAACAATCCCTTCTTTGATACAATCATATGACCGTTCAACTGAGCGGTTGCATTGTAGAGATTGAACGGATCGCGAAGATTCTTAAGACTAAACTTATCTTGTTTGGGGAGCCACTTTAACTGAAACTCGGTGAGTGTAGCCTGCGGAAACCATACGGCTCCAAATTGTTTTTCTTTGATCTCACCTACTGTTCCTTTTGCAATGACGGAGTCGGGGTAGAACACAAAATCTTTTGACTCCACAGTGGCCGCCAAATAATCGATTCGCCCGGTAGAGCGGATACCCGAGTTGTCAAGGCTCATGCCACCATAAAATTTTCCATCTCCTTTATACAACTGATATCCTGTTGATGGAGCAGAGTGAATAAAGCCCAGCGATTTATCGGGCATGGTGTGCAGTTTTTCCTTGAAGCTTGGGAACATTCCACTGGACACAAACGTACCTTCAAAGTTGATGGAACCCGGATCAGCATCATTCAAACTATCCAGCTTAAACGGAGGTACCACAAAAAATACGGAGCGGTCATACACTCCGTTCAACACTTCACGTCTGTCAAAATAAATAACACCACCAGCCGTAGCATCGAGCCTTGGGTAGGTTGGTAATTTTTCGCGTCCGGATTTGTTGTTGGGCTTGCTGATGAACAGCGTGCCGGAAGATTGAGAAGATTCATGCGGCAATCCGCCTGCCCGTTGCGCTACAGAATCTGCACCTACCATGGCATTGTTTACTCTTCGCCTAGTAGTTTGACCTTTGGCATTTGTTTCGGTTATGAAAAACCGAATCGAATCAATGTGGTTGAGGTTAATGAAGAAGCTATCATACTTCAGCATGAAATCCTTTCCATTTATTTCAAAGTTGCCGGCTGTGATCTTACCATCAAATTTTATATCGCGATCTTTTAAAATGGTAATGGTGCTGCTGTCGGGTTTGATCATTACATTCAATGAGTCACTCACTTTAAATTCCTCCACACCCCGCACGGTCATTCTTCCTTTTGGAAAGTTGATGGTGGCATTGGCTGGACCATCTGTGACAGAATGTATTTTTAAATTGTCGTAATCGGCATTGTTTCGGTAGGCATCATAAAAATGCAAGGTCTTATCTTTTACTTGTATCAGGCTGGTAACAGGGTTGTATCCTATCATTCCTTTTTCAGCCAGAAATGACATGCCCATTCGTATAGACTCAAGTTTGATGCCTGTGCTTTGAGCTAAATCATCTGCGTAAAATTCGCGTACGCCATTCTTTATCGAATAATTTGCTACTAATCCGAGCGGGTGAAAGCTCAACCCGACTGAACCCAGCAAGCGATAGTCTTCGGGATCGTAAAAATCAATAGACTCAATAATCATAGCAGCCTGACTTCGTCCACCGGCTGCAAATAAATTCAGGCTATCCGACTTAAGGTCCCAACGCATGCGCTCCATCGCAAAATCAACGTTAAAAAAAGAAGAGGTGAAAGGTGCATCCTTCATCATGCCTCTCTCTTTTTGAATGACTAATTTTTTCTTGCCATAATCATAGCGCAGTTCAGCAGCAGGATGATAGATAGAATCGTTGCCCTGAAACACTTTAATGGCTGCATGCTTTGAAAGAATTGTTGAGTCCTGAAATTCAAACAGGCGCGATCGTGCCTCAAATTTTTTGTCGGTCTCGCCCAACACCTGAAGATTCGCGTATTCACTATCCACAGAAGAACTATACACGCGCTTACCGTTCAAGGCAAACCCGCCCGTGTATTTCATCTTGTCATCTGACAATCCGAGTATAGGAATGTTACTGCGCATCGACATGAATCTGGGATAGTTGGCAGATGCGGGGTCTTTGTGCTTCAGGCTCTTGAATTCAAAAATGCCCTCCACTTTCCCATTGATCTTTCCGAGGTAAGTAATTTTACCCTGATCGGCTTTCACTTGAGGCTTCGTGACGTTGAAATTATACGCGACAAATTCAAAGTAAACAGAATCAGCACCAAGGCCCGCGGGGCTCCAATCAAAAACTCCGCCCTCGCCAACAAACGTGTTATCGATGAGCGACACTGCGCCTTTCGTATTTCTAAGAAAAGCTGAATCATAAGGTGTTGAAAAATTAAAGGTGATCTTTTCAAACTTAATGATGGGTCCGCTCAATACCGGTTGAGGTTCGGGTGGTAACAGCAGCGATGCATCCCTGGCCGCGGCCGTTGTGTCAACTGCAGGCTCTTCCCATGTTGTAGACTCAGTCTTGTTGTTAGCATCCCACTGATCAAATTGATTTTTTTGTGTAGCCGTGTCGGGAAGTTCTGGTACTGTCTCTATCTTGATGTAATCAAATTTGTATTGATCGTCACGCGCATACAGGCGAAATGATTTTTCATAATGAAGAGCATGATGCTCAAAAAAATTGCGGCTATTGGTAAAGAAGGTTGCTGCTTTGGGCAACTCTTCATTTTCAATTACCTGACCTGCCACCGTTAAGTAGCTACTCAGCTTGGCCGGGTCAATTACTTCGCGATTGATTGCATTGACAATCGCACCCAGATAGTTGACAACATGCGGGCGCAATTTGTAGCCTTTCTTCTTCATCAGCTTGAGCTGATTTTTGACAACCGCCTGTTGATCCATGCCCAGGCCGTTCCACACCGTGCCAATAGCAGCGCCCACCGCCATGGCATCAACATTTCGTGTGTTTTCCAACACCACCCGAAGACTGTCCTGATAGTTTAATTTATAGCCGGCAGTGGTGCTGGGTTGGGCAGCCAACAGACTGATGCCCACCAGAAAAACCAACGCATAAGAGACTATCTGCTTCACAATATAAAAACCTTGAAATTCGCAAATAAATGCGGAAAGTGCTAATCAATTAGACGGCCTGAGGCTTAGGGATTGAGTCTTTCGTCAGCTGTTGCAGAAAGCATGACAGGAACTCAACGCTGAAAATGAAATACTATTTCTTTTGCAATAATAAAGATGCCCAGGTTTCTTTCTCATCGCGGAAGACTTCCTGCAGATGATACCTGGATGCCTCCTGCTTTAAGTCCTCGATGTCGGAAGTGAAAAATCCACTGAGTAATAGCTGGCCGCCTGAGGTTAGGTAATCGGCATACGAATGCATCTCGTCCAGCAAAACATTTTTATTGATGTTGGCCAGAATGATATCAAACGTACCGGTGAATTTCATGTCACCGATTTTACCCTGATAGAGATGAACGTTGCCAGAGTGATTGTTGTCGATGTTCTCTTGGCCGTTGATGGCGCTCCACTCATCGATGTCAAACGCTTCCACTTCGCGCGCACCCAACTTTGCCGCCATGATGGAAAGAATGGCCGTGCCACAGCCGGCATCCATCACGCGCTTGCCCTGATGGTTCATTTGCATCTGGCTCTTCAGCATGAGATAAGTCGTTTGATGATGTCCGGTGCCAAACGACATCTTGGGCGTAATGACTATTTCGTAGGGATATTTCTTTTCAATCTTGTGAAACTCCGCCCTTACTACACACTTATCATCTACGATAATAGGGTCGATGCTTTTCTCCCACTCTTCGTTCCAGTTTTGCTTTTGAATTCTATCTAGGAAAAAAATTAACGGGTTGACCGAATGATATTTTTCTTTCAGACTTTCCAGATGATCGTTGTCGAATTTTTCCTCCTCCACGTAAGCTTCAAATCCTTTCTCTGTTTCCATGAAAGTATCAAAACCCACTTCGGCAATTTCTGCCATCAGGATTTCAGAAAACTCAGGATCGCAGATAACCTGAAGGCGTGTGTAGAACATATTTTTTCGGTTTTGTCAATGAATCAATGTGCCAATACGAATTCACGTTACCTCAATTGGCAATCAACTAATCGATCCTTGATTACATTCCTTTTATGATCTCGACAAACTCTCTTGACTTCAGAGAAGCTCCACCTACAAGACCTCCATCCACATCCGCGCAAGCGAAAAGTTCTTTGGCATTATCGGCTTTCACACTGCCGCCATACAGAATGGAAATGTTTTCTGCCACAGCTCCATACTTGGCTGCCAGGTGCTTGCGTATAACCGCGTGCATATCCTGCGCTTGTTGTGAAGTGGCCGTCTTTCCAGTGCCAATGGCCCACACCGGCTCATACGCTATAACAACTTTCTGTAAGGCTTCGGCACTCAAATGAAAAAGACTTTCTTCCACTTGCTGCTTCACCAATTGCTCGTGTGTTCCTTTCTCGCGTATCTCCAGCGGCTCGCCACAGCAAAAGATGGGTGTCATTCCATTGGCCAACACTTTGTCAACTTTTGTAGCTAACAATTTTCCGTTCTCACCAAAGTATTGTCTGCGTTCGCTGTGACCAATGATGACGTACGGAATGCCCATTGATTTTAACATTGGTGCGGAAACTTCTCCTGTGTAGGCGCCCGAATCGTGCTCGCTGCAATTTTGCGCGCCCACGGCAATTTGTGTAGATGAACCCAACTGTGATTTCACAGGCAACAAATATGGAAAGGGTGTACACAGAATTACTTTCACGTTTCCTTTCACCTCATCGGCAACCATTCCCATAATTTCAGATGTGAGCATGTGTGCTTCTTCCAAAGTCTTATTCATTTTCCAATTACCGGCTACAATTTTCTGACGCATATCGTTTTTTGGTTTAGTCTCTCCCGCCTTCGGACACCCTCTCGCAAAAGCGAGAAGGATGAACTGATTTATTTTGTGTCAAACTTAAAAACTTCTGACGGCTTCTCCCGCAAAAGTCTGACACTTTTAACGGGCCCTTTATAGGTTACGTGCACCAGGTTTGATTGGTCGTCATGAGTTTCCATGATCACATCATTTTGCACTTCAAGGGTTTTTATCTTTTTTACATTTTCCACTTCAATGTAAAATATGACTGCCACGTCTTCAATTTCATGTCCCAACAGTTTAATGACACGTGGTTTGCCGTCCAGTTTTATTTTTAAATGTTCGCTGAGATAATCAGCAGCCATTTGATCCAGGGTCATGCCATTTTTCGGCTCCAGTATGTCCAGACTTGGTTGCTTTAGTTTGTTGCGAATGGACAGCTCTAGGTCATCGATAAAAATCCGTGACGTAATTTGAATGGCTTTATCTTTTTCACTGTACTGAATTTCCGTTACCGACAGGTGCATCGGGTGAAGAAAAATGAAAAGGGAATATAGAAATGAGATCATACGAGTTTTACCAGTGGTCTATAAAGTGTAGCAAGTTACCATTACATTTACGATCCTCAAATTACAGACCATTTTATGAGTGAGTTTGCTCTCTACTTCGGCCTTGGCAAAGATCATATTCTGGATTACGTTAATGGTTACGATCATATTCTGTTCGTGCTCGCACTCTGCGCTGTTTACGTGGTGCGCGACTGGAAAAAGATTCTGATTTTGGTAACGGCTTTTACCATTGGCCATTCGGTTACACTGGCGCTCTCCACACTTCGCGTCATTTCGGTTCGCACCGATCTAATCGAGTTCCTGATTCCGCTCACGATATTCATCACGGCTGTTTCCAATCTTTTCCGCAAAGAAGAAGCGATTGGCAAAAAGAACATCCAGCTCAATTATTGGTTTGCCCTGGGCTTTGGCCTTATCCACGGCATGGGGTTTTCCAATTACTTAAAAGCCCTTTTAGGCAAAGACCAATCCATTCTCACACAGCTTTTGGCCTTTAATTTAGGACTTGAATTAGGCCAAATAATAGTTGTGGTTCTGTTTCTCGGTCTTAGCTATATTTCAGTCGATATTTTCAAAACTTCGCGAAGAGATTGGAAGATGGTGATCTCTTCGGCCATTGCGGGTATCGCATTTATTTTGATGAAGGACCGCACCTTCTGGTAATTAACGTGTAACTGAATTAACCTCTCACATATGAAGCAACTACTACTACTTTTTTTCTTGGGCATGTCATCGCTGGCCCTCGCGCAGGAGACCAAGCCTGAACCCCCAAAATGGCAGGGAAAATTTGAGCAACTCGATCAAATGCTTCCCACCCCCAACGAGTATCGCACAGGGTCTGGTGCGCCTGGCCCCAAGTACTGGCAACAGCGCGCTGACTATGTTATCAACGCTGAGTTGAATGACGTAAATGCAAGCCTTACGGGATCTGAAACCATTACCTACTACAACAACTCGCCCGATGTATTGAAATATCTGTGGCTGCAGTTGGATCAGAACATCAACACGAAAGACAACCTTACTTTAAAAACGGATACCTACTCTGTTAAAGATTCGGCCACCACAAAAGAGATGGCTTCAGAATTGGGTCTTTACGATTTTGATGGCGGGCACAAAATCAAGTCGATCAAAGATGTCAGTGGAAAATCGTTGCCGTATACCATCAACGCTACCATGATGCGCATCGATTTGCCTCAGCCTCTCGCTGCCGGTCAAAAATATGTTTTCTCTATTGAGTGGTCGTACAACATTCCCGACCGGATGAAAGGTGGATCGCGCAACGATTCGCGTTCCGGCTATGAGCATTTTCCTGAAGATGGAAACAATTTGTACCTGGTAGCACAGTGGTTTCCACGCATGTGTGTGTATGATGATGTGGTGGGCTGGCAAAACAAACAGTTTCTCGGACAAGGCGAGTTTACACTTACGTTTGGCGACTACACGGTAAACATCACCGTTCCTTCAGATCACATCATTGGCGGAACAGGTATGGTGCAAAACGCAAAAGATGTTTTGACAGCCGAGCAGTATGCCCGTTATGAAAAAGCAAAAACAAGTTTTGATAAACCTGTTATCATCTGTACCGAGCAAGAAGCCCGCGAACGCGAAAAAACAAAATCAACCACGAAGAAAACCTGGATCTTCAAAGCTGAAAATGTTCGCGACTTTGCCTTTGCTTCTTCGCGCAAATTCATTTGGGATGCACAAGCTGTGAAGATCGCCAACAAAACTCCGCTGGCAATGTCGTTCTATCCCAAAGAAGGAAATCCACTGTGGGAGCAAGAGTCTACCAAAGCGGTGAAGAACACCATCACTACTTATTCAAAGTATTCTGTTGACTATCCTTATCCACAAGCCACTTCCGTAAACGGTGCTTCGTTGGGGATGGAATATCCGATGATCTGTTTCAACTTTGGCAGACCGGCAAAAGACGGAACCATATCAGATCGTTTGAAGTGGGGAATGATAGGTGTAATCGTTCACGAAGTGGGCCACAACTTCTTCCCGATGATCATCAACAACGATGAGCGTCAATGGACCTGGATGGACGAAGGGGTAAACACTTTCGTTCAGTATCGCACGCAGGTTGAAAATTATCCTGACATGCCGCAGCGCAGAGGCCCTGCTTCTCAGATTGTGCCGTATATGAAAGGTGATGCAAGTCTTCAGCGGCCGTTGATGACTAACTCCGAACAGATTCTTCAATTTGGTGCCGAGCAATATGCAAAGACCGCCACAGCTCTGAACATCCTTCGCGAAACGGTTATGGGCCCGGAGCTTTTTGACAAAGCGTTCAAAGAATACTCAACTCGTTGGGCCTTCAAACATCCAAAGCCAGCCGATTTCTTCCGCACATTAGAAGATGCTTCGGCAGTTGATCTTGATTGGTTCTGGAAAGGTTGGTTCTATACAACCGATCGTTGCGATCAATCCATTGATAAGGTAAAGTGGTTCCAGGTTCGTAAGGATTTGGCCAACATGGAAAACAAAGAAAAGAATGTGAAGAAAGGGGACCTGACTTCAGGCACGGCCGAGAAAAAATATGACAACTTTAATGGTGGTCCAGAGCCTTTCACAGTGGTGCCTACCGATGCGCGTTTCTATGGCGAGTTCCAAAGCCGCGTGGATGATAAAGCCATCGTTGCAAAACTTGAAAACAAAAACATTTATGAAATCACACTCAGCAACAAAGGTGGATTGGTGATGCCGGTGATCATTGAGTGGACATACAAAGATGGTTCGAAAGAAACAGAAAAACTTCCGGCAGAAATCTGGCGCACGAATGAAAAAACCGTGACCAAAGTTTTCGTGAAAGAAAAGGAAGTAACTAACGTGGTGCTTGATCCGCAAAAAGAAGTTGCCGACATCAACACCGATGACAACGTGTTTCCTAAAGCAGATGCTTCCACCAAGTTTGACGAACTAAAAAAGAAGAATTAATAATTTGACCAAGCACCTCACCCAATAAAGCTTAAGCAAGACGTATAATTCGTGTTACCCTCTCCTTAAGGAGAGGGTGATTCGAACGATAAGCCAAAACAAATAGCGATGGGGTGAGGTATTCTTAGTGAATCTACATTTATCATTTCCTAAAATCATCATATGAAAAAACTATTAAGTTTTGCGTTTGCTCTTCTAACGATCATATCATTCGCTCAAGAGCAACCGAAAAAAGAATCGCCCAAATGGGAAAGTAAGTTTGAGCAGCTCGATCAAATGCTGCCCACACCCAACAGTTACAGAAGCAGTTCGGGCGCACCCGGTGTTGACTACTGGCAGCAGAAGGCGGACTATGTGATCAATGTTGAGCTAAACGATGAGAACCAAACCATCACGGGTTCTGAAACGATCACTTATTTCAACAATTCGCCCGAAGAATTAAAGTATCTATGGTTGCAGTTGGATCAAAACATCAATGCTGAAAACAGCATGACGAAAAAAACCTCCAACAATTCCATTCGCGATTCCATTCCTGCAAAATTCCTGGCCACTACCACCAACGCGTACGATTATAAAGGAGGCTACCTGATCAAGTCCGTGAAAGATGCGACCGGCAAACCGTTGCCTTACCTTATCAACTATACGATGATGCGCGTTGATCTTCCACAGGGCTTGAAGAAGGGCGAGAAATTTGTTTTTTCAGTTGAATGGTTCTTCAACATCAACGATCGTGCAATGATCAGCGGCCGCAGCGGTATGGAGTATTTCCCCGAAGACGGCAATTACTCCTACACCATCGCGCAATGGTTTCCACGCATGTGTGTGTTTGACGACTATGAAGGCTGGCAGAATAAACAATTCTTAGGAGCGGGTGAGTTCACATTAACATTTGGAAATTACCGCGTGCGCATCACCGTTCCTTCCGATCACGTTATCGGTGCAACGGGTTGGCTGCAAAATCCAAAAGAAGTATTGACCAAAGAACAGATTGAGCGCTTTGAAAAGGCGAGGAAGACGTTTGATCAACCGGTGTTTATTGTAACAGAAGAAGAGGCCAGAGCCAAAGAGAAAGAAAAATCCAAAAAGAAAAGTACCTGGGAGTTTTATGCCGAGAATGTTCGCGACTTTGCCTTTGCTACTTCGCGCAAATTTATCTGGGATGCGCAAGCCGTGAAGGTGGGTGACAAAACTCCGCTCGCTCAATCTATGTATCCTAAAGAAGGAAATCCGTTGTGGTCAAAAGAATCAACTAAAGCCATCAAGAATACATTAGAAGTTTATTCTGAGCGCACATTTGATTATCCGTATCCAACAGCATTCTCCATTCACTCAGCAAATCAGGGAATGGAATACCCGATGATCTGCTTCAACTATGGAAGGCCTGCAAAAGATGGCACCGTTTCGCAGCGTGTATTGGAAGGAATGGTGGGCGTGATTGTTCACGAAGTAGGTCATAACTTTTTTCCAATGATTGTAAACAACGATGAACGCCAGTGGACCTGGATGGATGAAGGGTTGAATACCTTCCTCGAAAGAGAAACAACACGTACGCGTTATCCCGGATTTGATGTAACAAGCGGATCACCAAAAGGAATGGTTCCGTTTATGAAAGGCGATAAAAACATAATGCGCCCCATCATGGCATCAGCCGATAATCAGGGACCGAATCACGGACCGAACGGGTATACAAAACCTTCGGCAGCATTGACCTTGTTGCGTGAAACCGTTATGGGTCCTGAGCTTTTTGATAAAGCCTTTAAAGAATATGCACAACGATGGGCTTTCAAACATCCAAAGCCGGCCGATTTCTTCAGAACGTTAGAAGATGCATCGGCAGTTGATCTCGATTGGTTCTGGAGGGGTTGGTTTTATAGCACCGACAATGTGGACGTAACGCTGGATGACGTGAAGTGGTATAAGGTGAAGAACACCACCGTTGATCCGGAAAAGAAAAACGTGGTGGTAAAACCCGGAGATGTTGGCGCGAAGAAAGCAGATAAAGTAATTGACTTCAGCAATGGCCCGCAGGAATTTACCGTGACGAACACACCCGATAATTTCTATGGCGAATTCAGAAGTCGTATCAACGACAACGAAGTGCGTCAAAAACTGGAATCGAAAAATATATACGAGGTAACGCTTAAGAACACCGGTGGCCTGATCAGTCCCGTTGTGATCGAGTGGACATTTAAAGACGGTTCAAAAGAAATTGAACGCATTCCGGCCGAAATCTGGCGCACCAACGAGCGCGAAGTGAAAAAGATTTTTGTAAAAGAAAAAGAGGTGGTCAACATTGTGATCGATCCCAATCTGGAAACAGCCGACATCAATGTAAATGACAATGTGTTTCCTAAAAAACCGGTTGAAAGCAAATTCGATCAGTTGAAAAAGAATTAATAGACAGAGACGCAATATCTTGCGTCCGAACCGAGATAGCCATCCTTTTCAGTAAGGATGGCTTTTTTATTTACCTTTATCGATAGCGTTTAAAAAATAATTGTATGAAAAAAGGTTTTATAGCTCTTTTGATTTTATTCTCGCCCACATTCCTTCTGGCGCAAACACAACCCACCCCATGGAAAGGAAAATTCGAACAATTGGGTGAAGTACTTCCAACGCCAAATGAATATCGCTCGGCATCGGGTGCGCCCGGATCGAAATACTGGCAACAACGTGCCGACTATGTGATCGATGTAGAAATAGATGAACCCAAAAATCTGCTTAAAGCAAAAGAGACGATTACTTATTTTAATAATTCGCCTGACCAACTCAAGTATGTTTGGCTGCAGTTGGACCAAAACGTTAACAAAAAAGGAAACGAAGATTTTAGTTCTGTATTGGGCGATTTAAAAGACAGCGTCTCCACGTTGTTCACGCAATACCTCGTTCGGCCAATAGAATTTGAAGCGGGCTATACCATCAGTTCTGTTACCGACAAAGCTGGTAAACCATTTGCCGCCACCATCAACAACACAATGATGCGCATTGATTTACCCACGCCATTAAAGTCGGGCGAATCAACAAGCTTCCTGATCAGTTGGTCATATCCGATTACCGACCGCAGTAAATTTTTACTTTCCCGCGAAGGTTATGAATACTACCCGGACGATGATAACTACGAATATTTGATCGCACATTGGTTTCCGAGAATGTGTTCATATGATGACTTAAAAGGATGGCAGAACAAACAGTTTCAGCGCCTCGGTGAGTTTGCGCTTGAGTTTGGAAATTATACGGTGAACATCACCGTGCCTGCCGATCACATCATCGGATCTACTGGCGTGTTGCAAAACCCAAAAGACGTGCTCACCGCAGAAGAAGTTGAACGATTTGAAAAAGCCAAAACATCGTTTGATAAACCTGTCATGATCGTAACAGAAAACGAGGCCAGGAAAAAGGAGAAAACGAAATCAACTGCAAAAAAGACCTGGAAATTTCAGGCCAATAATGTTCGCGATTTTGCTTTTGCCAGCTCGCGCAAATTTATCTGGGACGCGCAAGCCGTGAAACTACCAACCAACACCGTGATGGCCATGTCTTTTTATCCGAAAGAAGGTCTTCCGGTTTGGCAAGAGGAATCAACAAAAGCAGTGAAGAATGCTTTGGAAGTTTATTCGAATTATACATTCGATTATCCTTATCCGGTGGCGTTGTCGGTAAACACATCAAACATTGGGATGGAGTTTCCGATGATCAGCTTCAATGGTGGCCGGCCAAGAGATGGCAAGATGAGTGATCGCGCGAAAGCGGGCATGATTGGAACGATTGTTCACGAGGTAGGTCACAACTATTTTCCGATGATTGTAAGCTCAGACGAACGTCAGTGGATGTGGATGGATGAAGGCTTGAATACATTCTTACAAACACGAACCGAGATGGAACGCTATCCGCAATTTCATCACACCGTGCCCAAAGACATTGTGCCTTACATGACAGGCGACAAAAACACGATGCGCCCTGTGATGACTACCTCCGATAATGAATCCTTTAACGCTTTCGGAAATAATTTTTATGAAAAGCCAACCGTGGCACTCACCATTTTACGCGAGACCATCATGGGTAAGGAATTATTTGACAAAGCGTTTAAAGAGTATGCCAATCGCTGGATGTACAAGCATCCCAAGCCAGCCGATTTACTCCGCACACTGGAAGATGCTTCTGCTGTTGATCTTGATTGGTTTTGGAAAGGCTGGTTTTATACCACCGACAATGTGGACGTAACATTAGACGATGTCAAGTGGTATAAAGTGAAGAAGGCGACTGTTGACCCTGAAAAGAAAAGTGTGACTGTTCAGCCTGGCGACTTACAAAAATCTTCGCAAGAGAAAGCAACTGATTTCAGCAAGGGGCCGAAGGAATTTACAGTTATCAACACGCCTGATAATTTCTATGGCGAATTCAGAAGCCGTATTGACGACAATGCTGTGCGCCAAAAGCTGGAAGACAAAAACATTTATGAGGTGACGTTGAAAAATACAGGAGGGCTGGTTAGCCCTGTTATCATTGAGTGGACATTCAAGGACGGCTCAAAAGAAACGGACCGAATTCCAGCTGAGATCTGGCGAACCAATGAAAGTGAAGTGAAAAAGATTTTTGTGAAGGAAAAAGAAGTGACCAACATTGTTATCGATCCCAATCTGGAAACAGCCGATGTGAATGTAAACGACAACGTGTTTCCCAAAAAACCGGCAGAGAATAAATTTGATCAGCTGAAGAAAAATTAAATGGCATAGGGTAGGTACGCAACATTTTGCGCGCCTACCCTATAAATCAATAATCTCTTTTAACACTTGTCTTGCTCGACAAATCTTTTACCAGTTGATATAAAAACTCCTGGCCTTCATAATAGGACTTTACTTTGATACGCTCATCACGGCCATGCGCCCGCACATCTCCCATATCACCGAAAATTCCTGACACGCCATAGGTGGGTATTCCGGCATTGCGCAGAAACAACCCATCCGTTGCACCGGTTGACATCACAGGAACAACAGGCACACCGGGCCACATCTTCTGCGTGAGGGCTTCGATTGGTTTGAACACATCGGGGCTAAGCGGAGACGGAGGACTTGGTTTTGCGGGGGTAGCAACCGTGACAACGACATCGCTGTTAGCAAATACCTTAATCAGGGTCTCTTTAATTTTTTCAGGATCTTCACCCGGAAGTATTCTGCAATTAACATTTGCTGTGACCGTCTGTGGTAATGCATTCTGCGCATGACCTCCATCTATCATGGTGGCCACACAGGTGGTGCGCATGGTCGAATTAAAACCTGGATAAGTTGACAGTCGCGCGACCGCTTCGGCATTTGGAGGTGTTTGTAAAATAGCTCTCATGTCGTCTGCCAACTGCCCCGTTTCAATTTTAGAAGTGCGCTCAAAGAACGCGCGTGTTCCTTCATTTAAGTTGACAGGGAAATCAAAGTTGGAAAGATTGTCGAGTGCGCGGGCCATCGCATAAATGGCATTGTCTTTCCGCGGCAGCGAGCTATGTCCTCCTCTATTTTTTACTTCGAGTTTAAAGTCCTGCACTACTTTTTCGCTCAACTGCACGTTGTTGCGAATTTTTATTCCATCACGCTCACTACCTCCACCTCCTTCGTTCAATGCATATTCGGCATTGATCAATTCCTTGTGATGCGCTAGCAGCCAACTTACTCCATTGTAATCTCCGCCTTCTTCATCGGCCGTCAGCGCCACGATGATATCACGATCAGGAGTGTATCCTTCGCGCTTGTAGCGGATGAGGTTGGCTATAAAAATAGATGCCATCGCTTTGTCATCACTTGTTCCTCTGGCGTAATAATATCCATCGATCTCCTGAAACTTAAAAGGATCAATCGTCCAGTCCTGAGGTTCAGCCTCTACCACATCGATATGCGCCAGCAACAACAAAGGCTTACGCTTTCCGCTGCCGTGCAAGGTGGCTACCAGATTTCCCTTTCGCGGTGTTGGCCCATCAATAAAAATATCTTTGTCGGGGAAACCCGCTGACTTCAATCGCGCTGCCATGGCCTCGGCCGCTTTGGTTGTACTTCCAACGGAGTTGGTAGTGTTAATCTCAATTAGTTCTTTGAAAATTTCACGTGTAAGTTTGTCATCGGCTTGCGAAAAAGCGGATTGACTGACAGCACCAAATACACAAAGCAGAAGGCAGGCGACAGATGTGGGTTTCATAAGGTTTGGAGATTTTCTAAAGATAGTAAAATTGATCTGTCGGCCGCTAGTCGGAAAAAGCTCCGGAGCTTATCAACATTAATTAATAACTTTCACACTCAATGGCATGACATGAATCCCTCCTTAAAGTCTTTTCTCCAAGGCCTTGCCCTGGGCACAACTCCGGTCGCAGTCTGCGCAATGCTTTTTTATTTGGCTCCTTTGGTCATCGAGGGTAACGCGGGAACACTGTTATCATTTGCCGTCATGGGTTTGTTTGTCATGAGTTCGATCTCGGTTTTTATCACCTCCTTCATTTTGATCATCCGCAACAAGCCGATCATCGGTGGCGTTGCATTGGTTTCGCAGATCGTACAGATCATCCTAGCGATAAGCTTTTTAGCTTAATCATTTGCTGTCGAGATCATTTATAGGGTTCACCACAAAAATTTTTAACGGAATAATTCAATGTCAGCCAAACATTCTCTGCACAAGCCGTATAAGCACTAACCTTCAGGATAAAACTGATGGCTTTTTAGATTTATTTTTTCCAATATTAAAGTCGCAAAACCCATTTACATGAAAAAACTTTTTATTACCCTGATTACGCTGGTGGCTTTTGCCGCTCATGCGCAACAGCAGACGACACCATGGCAAGGCAAATTTGAACAGCTCGACACACAACTGCCCACGCCAAACAGTTATCGTTCAGCATCGGGCGCTCCTGGGCCTCAATATTGGCAACAAAAAGCAGACTATGTGATCACGGCCGAATTGAACGATGACAATCAAAGTATCAATGGTTCTGAAACCATCACCTACACCAACAATTCACCCGATGCTTTGAAGTATCTCTGGCTTCAATTGGATCAGAATATTCTGGCAAAGGGAAATATGACCACTCAAACGCGAACCAGCAACATGGTGGATACACTTGCTGCCAAGCAACTTGTGCAACGTGTTTCCGATTTTGATGGCGGACACAAAATCAAATCTATCAAAGACGCAACAGGCAAACCGCTCAACTATTTCATCAACTATACCATGATGCGGATTGACTTACCTCAGCCGTTGAAGAAAGGTGAGAAAGTAAGTTTCTCGATCGATTGGTCGTTTAACATTGGCGATCGTATGATTGATGGCCAGCGAAGTGGTTATGAATATTTTCCGGAGGATAAAAATTATCTCTACACCATCGCCCAATGGTTTCCACGCATGTGTGTTTATGACGACTACATCGGCTGGCAGAACAAACAGTTTTTAGGACAGGGCGAATTTGCATTGGCCTTTGGTGACTACAAAGTAAAACTTACCGTTCCTGCCGATCACCTCGTGGCAGCAACGGGTTCATTGATGAATGCTTCCACCGTTTTGTCGAAAGATCAACTCGGTCGCTATGAACAAGCTAAGACCTCATTTGATAAGCCGATCATTATTGCCACACAAGCTGAGGCGGTTGAGCGCGAAAAAGCTAAATCAAAAGAAAAAAAGACCTGGGAGTTTCATGCTTACAACGTTCGCGATTTTGCATTTGCCACTTCGCGTAAGTTTATTTGGGATGCACAGGCCGTAAAGGTAGGAGACAAGACACCACTGGCCATGTCGTTTTATCCAAAGGAAGGCAATCCTCTGTGGGAACAAGAATCAACCAAAGCGGTAAAGAACTGCCTTGAGATTTATTCTAAGTACACGATTGATTACCCCTACCCCGTTGCGCAGTCGATCAACACCGCATCTCTTGGAATGGAGTACCCCATGATTTGCTTCAATGGCGGACGTCCAGACAAAGCCGGTGTAACAAGTCCGCAAACAAAATCAGGTATGATTGCCGTGATCATTCACGAAGTAGGTCACAACTATTTTCCCATGATCATCAACAACGATGAACGTCAGTGGACGTGGATGGACGAAGGCATTAATTCGTTTTTACAATACCGCACAGAAGTAGAGCGCTATGAAAACTTTCCACACTGGTGGGGAACAGGAAAAAGTATTGCTCCATTTATGGCTGGGGATAAAAGTATTCAACGTCCCGTCATGACGAACTCAGAACAAGTGGTAGCATTCGGTGCCGAGCAATATGCCAAAGTAGCCACCAGCATGAGCATTCTTCGTGAAACGGTGATGGGACCAGAGCTATTTGACAAAGCGTTTAAAGAATACGCACAGCGATGGGCATTTAAACATCCAAAGCCTGCGGATTTCTTTCGCACCATGGAAGACGCATCTGCCGTTGATCTCGATTGGTATTGGAGAGGTTGGTTCTATTCCACCGACCACGTTGACATGACCCTGGAAGATGTAAAATGGTTTAAAGTAAAAACGGAGCAGGCCAATCTTGAAAAGAAAAATGTAACCGTGAAGAAAGGTGATTTAACTGCCGATGCATCTAAAGCTAAAACAGATTTCAGCGGTGGCCCTAACGAATTTACCGTGATCGACACACCGGATAGAAACTATGGTGAGTTCTTTAGCCGGATTGATGACAAAGCAGTTCGCCAGAAGCTGGAAGGAAAAAATATTTATGAACTTACTCTTAAAAATAAGGGTGGCCTGGTAATGCCCGTGATTATTGAGTGGACTTATAAAGATGGAACAAAAGAAACCGAAAAAATTCCGGTGGAAGTGTGGCGCACCAATGAACGCGAAGTGAAAAAAGTCTTTGTGAAAGAGAAAGAAGTAACAAATGTTGTGATTGATCCTAATCAGGACACCGCTGAAGGAGATCTGTCAGACAACGTGTTTCCAAAAAAACCAGTTGAATCAAAATTCGACCAGATCAAGAAAAATTAACACACAGGGCCACAGATTCACGGATTTAATGTGTGAATCTGTGGCTTCTATTACATCGCAAATAATTTCATTGCTCTCTCCAGATCGACATTGCCACCGGAAAGGATTATCCCAACTTTCTGTCCTTTGAATTTATCAGGCTCTTTCAATACCGCTGCAAAGGGAACTGCACAGGAAGGTTCGATTATTATTTTCACGCGCTCCCAAATCAAACGCATAGCAGCAATTATTTCAGCATCGGTGACGGTAATGATCTCCTTCACGTTTTTAAGAATGATCGGAAACGTTTTATCGCCCAGCGTTGTCAACAGTCCATCAGCTACAGAGTTGGATTGAGCTTCTTCGATCTTACCACTCTTCATAGAGCGATACGCATCGTCTGATCCGGCAGGTTCACCGGCAATGACAACTGTCTTAGGTGAAAAATATTTTGTGGCGAGTGCCGTGCCACTTAACAGTCCACCGCCTCCTACAGGCGCGAGAATAAAATCAAGCGCATGCACTTCTTCGAAAAGTTCTTTTGCCGCTGTTGCTTGTCCTGCCATCACATCATAATTATTGAACGGATGGATTTCTGTTGCTCCGGTTTTTTTCACTACATCAGCAAGTGTTGATTCGCGCGCAGCCAGCGTTGGCTCGCATTCAAAAATTTCACCACCAAATGCACGCACACCTTTTTTCTTGATCTCGGGCGCAGTTCGTGGCATCACGATATACGATTTCACGCCCATAATCTTTGCTGCTCTTGCCAACGCCTGAGCATGATTGCCGGACGAATGCGTGGCCACACCTTTCGCACGATCTTCAGGTGAAAGAGTTAAGATTGCATTCATGGCACCGCGTGCTTTGAAGGCACCAATCTTCTGAAAGTTTTCGCATTTAAAATAAATCGTGCAGCCAGCAAGCTCATTTATACTGCCACTGGTCAGCACAGGCGTATGATGAATATACGGTTTGATTCGTTCGTGCGCTTGTTCAATAGTTTGCTTGTCGATCATAATTTCCAGTCGATTTGAGATTTTTATACTTTTAGTTCACCCACTTCACTTTCTCTTCTATTGATTTTCGTCTTCCTTCCAGTAGCGGCCCTTTCGGCATACCCACATGGATGAAGCCCAATAGCCGATCATCCTTTCCCAAACCAAAAAATTCTTTTGCTTCTTCAAAGTTAGTAATGCCACCCGTACTGATGTAGCAACCTATTCCGTAAGCGGTAGCCGTCAGATAGATGTTTTGCACCGCGCAAAAAACAGCACCAATCTCTTCCCACTCGGGCAGGCTTTTCTTTTCATCGCGCTTCATTCCCACGGCAATAATGTGAGAAGATTCCATCGGCTTTGTCAATAAGTTTTGATAACGATCTTCCTTAAACGTTCCATCGGCTGTGGCTACTTGTTTGTAGCACTCACCTTGAAATATGGCGAGTTTCTTCAAGCCTTCTCCGGTAAATACAACAAAGCGCCAGGGCTCAGTTAGTTTATGAGTAGGTGCCCAATTTGCGTTCTGCAACATCTGTCTCACAATTGCATCATCAACTCGTTCACCTGAATAATCTTTCGGAAAAACGGACCTCCGGCTTTTGATCAATTGATTAAACACATCAGCTTCAAATTTCATCTCGTATGGTTTTTGGCTAATTTAAGTGCAAATTCTACCTGCATGAAAAAATTGAGTTTATTTATTATAAGTGTGTTTGTTGTTTCATTCTCCTTGGCACAATCAAAGCCACGTGCACGCGATCTTGGTATTCCATTCAACGGCACACCCGGAAAATTCAATGCCATCACCGATGTAGCCGGTGTGGAAGTAGGTCACAAAACATTGATTGATGGTAGCGGAAAATTAGTGGTTGGCAAAGGACCTGTCCGAACCGGTGTTACGGGTATTTTTCCGAAAGGAAAAAATTCAACCGACCGCGTGTTCGCTGCATGGTTTACCTTAAATGGAAATGGTGAGATGACGGGAACCACGTGGATAGATGAATCGGGATGTTTGGGCTCACCTGTTTTCATCACTAATACACACAGCGTGGGCACGGTGCGCGATGCGGTGATTCAATGGTATGTTGATAAGCAACCGAAAGGCGATTATTCCGGAGATATTAGTTTGCCAGTGGTAGCCGAAACGTGGGATGGATTTCTCAACGACATCAATGGCTTTCATGTAAAGAAGGAACACGTTTATGAGGTGATGAGGTCCGCATCTTCGGGTATGGTGGCCGAAGGAAATGTGGGTGGCGGCACCGGCATGGTGGTTCATGAGTTTAAAGGTGGCATTGGCACATCATCACGCATACTGGATTCGAAAGATGGCGGCTACACAGTTGGCGTGCTGGTGCAGGCCAACTATGGATCGCGATCTCAATTAACCATCGCAGGCGTTCCGGTGGGAAAAGAAATCACCGACTTAATGCCTGAGAAAGGAAAACTTGGTGATGATCAGGGATCGATCATTGTGGTGGTAGCAACCGATGCTCCACTTCTGCCGCACCAATTGGAAAGACTAGTCAAGCGCGTATCATTGGGCATTGGCGTAATGGGCGGGCGTGGTGGAAATTCTTCAGGCGATATTTTTATTGCGTTCTCAACAGCCAATCCCGAAGCTGGAAAGATGAAGGAGGTCGCGCACCTGGAGATGCTGCCGAATGAACGGATCAATCCGCTTTTCAAAGCTGTGACCGAAGCAACGGAAGAATCTATCGTCAACGCCATGGTAGCTGCCGAAACTATGGAAGGTGTGGATGGAAATAAAATCTATGCCATTCCACATGACCGGTTGATCAGTGTGTTGAAAAAATACAACCGTATCAAATAACGATTAACTGGTATTGACTCTTTGCCTCGGCCTGTATCCTTACAGACCGAAAATTGCCATCTTCATTTGGTTGAGTAAATAGCGATCGAAGGGCAAGGACCAATACCTCAGGATTCCCGGTTTTATTCCAATTCTTTTTTGCTAATTTGACTTTTCATTCAAGTGCCTATGCGTTTTATTATACTGTTAGTGTTAGCTGCTTCATGCGCTCCTATTTATGTTCCCTCCACACGTAACGTTCCGTTGTTTCGGGGGGCCGGTGAATTTCAGGCTTCCGTCTATCAATCAACCGGAAACGATGTGCAGTTGGCTTATGCATTAACGAATCACATTGGCATCACGGGCAATTATTCTATACTCCGACAAAAACAAACGCTACCTCCCGATGCTGCAGAACCTTCGTTCCAGCGCAAGAATAACTATGCCGAAGCGGGATTAGGTCTTTATCAAAGCACGCGTTCCATGCGATATGAATTGTATGGTGGTTATGGAGTTGGCCAGGGCACCAGCTATTCAAACTATTATTTCTTTGCACAGGACTTTGGTGTGAAAGGTATTGTGGCCACCGGAAAATATTCAAGGTTCTACATTCAACCTTCCATCGGCACGAACAACAAAAAATTCAACCTCGCTTTTACCATGAGAGTTTCGGGCGTTGAGTTTTCTGAATTCAGTTCAAATGGTTTCACGGCTACTACCGTGACAAAAAAACCCAACATCCCGTTGCACATTTTTGCGGAACCTGCACTTACGGGAAAATTTCAGTTAGCCGGAAACCTCAACGGTGTGTTTCAACTTGGCATTAACTCACCCGTGCCAGCACAAGACGATTACGATTACGTTCCCTTTCAGTTTGCCATAGGAGTGCAACTTAAAATGGGAGGCAGCCTGCGCACACGTGTCTATTAAGCCTAAGCTCGGCCTGTTTGATCTCACCATGATTGTGGTGAGCTTGGTAATTGGCATGGGCATCTTCCGCACGCCTGTTGAAGTTGCGCAAAAAGCGCAGCATCCTTCTATCTTCTTTGCAGCGTGGATCGTTGGCGCTGTCGTAAGTTTATTCGGTGCGCTTACATTTGCCGAAATCGGTTCGCGCTATCCGGTAGCCGGTGGCTTTTACAGAATTTTTTCTCATTGCTATCATCCCGCCTTTGCCTTTATGGTGAACTGGATGACGGTGATATCCAATGCTGCCTCCACTGCCATTGTCGCTATCATCGGTGCCGAATATATCAACCCGGTTATATTTCCTCAATGGGATCATGACACAGGCGTGAAGGTCACCACTATTTCTGCCGTCACTATTTTATACCTGATCAACCTTGCGGGAATAAAAATGAGTGCACGAGCGCTCAATGTCTTGATGATAATTAAGATCGGTCTTATGGTGCTCCTCATCTCGGCCATCTTCTTTGCACCTGCAGCTCCTGTGAACACAACCGCTCTTCCGGCTATGAGCACGGGTGAAACACTGAAAGCGTTTTGGCTTTGCTTCGTTCCGGTGTTCTTCACGTATGGCGGCTATCAACAGACCATGAATTTTGGAAGCGATGTACCCAACGCCAACCGCACGATGCCTCGCGCCATTGGGTATGGCATCGCGATTATTCTAAGTCTGTATTTATTAATCAACCTCACCTACTTTCAGGTGATGGGATTTGATGGTCTGCAAAACTCAACTACTCTTGCTTCGGATGTAGCCGGAAAAGTATTGGGTAATTATGCCTTCAAAGTTATTTCTATTATTATGTTCTTTTCGGTGATGGCTTACGTGAACGCCTCCATCATGTCCAACCCGAGAGTGTATTACGCTATGGCGGAAGACAAAGTGCTTCCTGCTATTTTCAAAAGACTAAATGAACGCACACAAGTGCAAGAGTTTGCCGTCACCTTTTTTGTGGCCTTCATGATCATCACTTTGTTTCTCACATCATCGTTTAGCAAAGTGTTAAACTATGTCATGTTCTTCGACAGCATTGCATTGGTGAGTGCCTCCGCGTCTTTGTTTGTATTGCGTTATCGTGCTAAAAAAAGTGGAGACCCAGAAGGCATTTACAAAATGAAAGGCTACCCCTGGATGCCGGCTGTATTTATTATTACCTATTCACTTGTCAACATAAGCATATTAATTTCTAACCCACAGGCATCTGTAATTGGGTTTTTTCTTTTTCTCTCAGGATTACCCTTGTATTGGATCTTGAAGAAACTTATTGCCCGTTGAAAACAAAACATATCTATAATTCTTGGTTGTAACGGCTAGCAGCTAGTAGCTTGCAGCTCAAAGCTATTTAATCAATACCCATGGACCTTTCCTACATCCTCAACGAACTCGGTGAAGAACGCGAAAATTATTTCAACGCCATCGCGCCACCCATTGTGCAGAGCAGCAACTTCGCTTTCAAAAATATTGCCGACTTCCGCAAAAGCCTGGCCGATGAATATTATGCCACGCTGTACTCCAGAGGAAACAACCCGACCGTTGATATCCTGCGAAAAAAATTAGCGGCATTGGACGGGGCCGAAGATGCACTTGTTTTTGGAAGCGGCATCGCGGCCATCAGCACACCGATCATTTCTTTACTAAAGCAAGGCGACCACGTGGTGAGCGTTGCCAAACCATATAGCTGGACGATCAAACTATTTGAACGACTCCTTCCTAGATTTGGAATCACTGTTACGTTTGTGGACGGAACGAAAACAGAAAATTTTGAAAAGGCGATTCAGTCCAATACCCGATTGATCTATCTTGAATCACCCAATACTTTCACGTACGAACTTCAGGATCTGGAAGCTGTTGCACGTCTCGCGAAAAGCAAAGGCATTGTCACCATGATCGACAATAGTTACTCAGGGCCGTTATACCAACAGCCTTATAAAATGGGAATTGATCTGGTAGCACAATCGGCAACAAAATTTATTGGCGGCCATAGCGATGTGGTGGCAGGCGTTGTAACAGGTTCTAAAGAAATGATCAAGAAAATGTTTGATGCCGAGTTTTTAAATATTGGTGGAAACATTTCTCCCATGAATGCATGGTTACTCATTCGCGGGTTGCGCACGTTACCCTTGCGACAAGAGCGAATTTGCAACTCCACCAAAACAATTGTCGAATTCCTTGCGAATCATCCGAAAGTGGAAAAAGTGATTTTCCCGTTTCATCCTTCTTTTCCGCAATACGAATTAGCCAAAAAGCAAATGAAAAATGCAGGCGGATTATTTAGCATCGTGCTGAAGGAAAAATCAATTGGTGTCATTGAGAAGTTTTGCAACTCGTTAAAACATTTTTTCCTTGCTGTTTCCTGGGGCGGGCATGAGTCGCTGGTCATCCCATCTGTTGTAGGAATCAAGCGAGAAGATTTCGATCCGGAAAATAGTGGACATCGCGTTATTCGATTGTATGTTGGATTGGAAGAACCGGACTATTTGATCGCTGATTTAAAGCAGGCCTTGGGCTAGGACTAGGGAAATTCAGGAATCAGGATTTGGGAAAGGATGATCAATCTCCATCTTTTGGTTATGGGAATGATTCGATAGTGGGATTGGGCTAAAGTCTATTCTTTAATAAATGATTTCAATCTCAGGATTCTCTTTCTTCCAATTCTGCATAGCCATTGAATCAATTCTATTGCCGAACAGCACCAGATATTTGAGCTTCTTCAGTCTCTTTAATTTTAAGAGTTCACTTGAAACATCCAGCTTATTCATCGATAAGTCCAGATATTCTAAATTCTCAAGTTGATCAAAGTCTTCTGGTAAGCCTTTCAGATTTAGTGCGTAAAGAATAAGCTGCCTCAAATTTTTCAATTCAGTTATTTCTTGCGGCAAATATTTAAAGGGGGGTGAATCTATTGTTTTATTATAGGCGTTCACGGGTGGATAAATCGTCCATTTGTTTAATGAGTCAATTGAGATAACCAAACTCTTTGCGTTCTCAAATTGCTCAATCGCATTTGGAATACTGTCGAGGTGATAGTTTTTCAGAACAATTACAATTGAATCCTCATCCGCTAAATCAGCAAATACTTCATTTCGCTTGCTTTTTGGAACGCAACTAATTGTAAAAAATAGTAGCGTTGTTATCCAAATGAATCTCACTTGTTTACTTCTTCCCCAATAAACCTCAACCCATCCAACGTTAAATTTGGATCTACGGTGTGAAAAAATCCTTTCAATGAGGTAATCACAAACGAAAGTCCACCGGTAGCAATGGCAGGGCAATCTGTTTTTAACTCTGTGCGAATAGCGGTGACCATATTTTTAACAAGGCCCTCGTAGCCAATCACAATTCCAGATTGAATAGCGGTAACGGTGCTGATCCCCAAAGCCGATGCGGGCATCTCCAACGGCACATCAAAAAGCTTGGCCGTGTTTTGTGTCAACGATTTCAACGCGGTGCGCAAACCGGGCACGATGGACACACCTAAAATTTTTCCTTCACCGGAAATCGTAGTGAAGGTCAATGCTGTTCCAAAATCAACTACAATACACGTTTGCTTAAACTTGATATGGGCGGCCATCGCATTGGCCACCAGATCAGATCCTATCTCATAGGGATTCAACACCTGAATAGGAAGCCTGGCATAAATTGCTGGTCCCAACGTGATCGGCTCTTTCACATACAAATTTCGGATCACACTTTTTATCTTCTCCGTCAGGCCGGGCACTACGCTGCTCAACACGATCGTTTCAACTTTATCGGTGGCAAGTCCTGCTTCCAGAAAATATTCGCGCATGCGCACACCGTAAAAAAGTTCTGGCTGATCAGGCTTTGAAGCAATGCGCCAAATGTGCATCCATTTTTCGCTGGCCCAAAGTCCCATGGTAATGTCGCTGTTGCCGATATCAATCGCGAGAAGCATAGCTGAAATTTATCCAGCTAATGTATAAAATCTCGTTCACCTCACCTGAAAAAGATAGCCCGTTCGCACAATTTGGGAAACCCCTCTCCAGGTGGAGAGGGGTAATTCGGTTTATCTATTAATTCGGGTTTAATTGGGGTGAGGTCTCAATCATGCCCGAATGAACTTGCTCCCGTCACATCAGCATCCACAATGGGATCGCCACGATACAGCAATCCGCTCGCGCCACTAACCGATGCATTTAGTTTTTGTGTCGTCATGATTTTAGCGTGGCTGGCACCCGACACAACAAGTATTGTCTCTTGCACAGTAAAGTCAAACGCTGATAACAACGATGCACCGGAAACAACAGCATTCATTTTGGTACACGTGCCATTCAATCGCAGTTGTGATGCGCCTGTCACCTGTGAATTCACACTCGACAACGTAGCGTCTATTTGTGCTACCGAAGCGCCAGAGAGCAACACATCCAGATTGGAAGAATCCTGATTAAATCCTGTTACTTTTCCATTCACTGCCCACGAAAAACTCAAACCTGTAAGGGTTGGCATGGTAATCGTGACATACGTTGTGTATTGACGATTGCGTTGCGTGATAAACTTCATCACAAGTGTTCCTCCGTCTTTATGAATATCAAGATCATTGAGGTTGCGCGAATCACCTGTTGCGTTCACCCAAAAAATACTTCCTTGTTGCACGGTAATGTCCAGCGCTTCCGATGCCTCCAGCTTATCGAAGTCAACGATGGAAAAATTCTTCTGATCATTTTGCTGTGGCCCCGGATCTTCGCGAAAGCAAGATGTTAATGCGAACGCCATGATCCCCAAAAGAAAAACCGATTTGATAATGTATTTCATATTTTGTGCTGTTTTGTTGTAAGACAATTCATTTCTAACATACCCCTATTCGAAGTTCAAATTTTTTGACCCGCATCTCGCTACCAAACCACCCTGTTTTAAAACTCAATCTTATAACTCAAAATTGGCAGCAGCGGTAATTGATACCACTTTTTGATTTGTGCCGATTGCGGATCGAAATATTGTCCGCCCAGATTTCTTTGATTCGTCACGTTTTGAATATCCAGCGCTAATGTTGAAGTGGATTTTGCACGATTGCGTTTCATGCTCAATCGAATATCGGTGCGGAAGTAGCCGGGCAATTGCTGTGTGTACGCCAGGTTTTCCACATATTTGGTTTCACCTTGCTGCACCGATTTCTCAACATCAATCGGTGTTGTCCTTAAGCCACCACTGCTAAGTGCACGCATGTTGATTCCATACGTTCTGTTTTTTGAGGCCGACCGAAATTCCCTTCCAGCCGTAAAGCTCATCGCGTAGTTACCATTGTAACGAGTGTTGCGCCAAACACCATCCAATGCTTTATATTTGGAATCATACAACGAAGTAGATAACAGGAAGTATAAATCCTTATAGGTAAACTGTTCAAGCGTGAGCTCCACACCATAATTGCGACCGATGCCTTTGTTCACCAGTGGATCGGTAATGTAACCATCTTCATTATTGGTCACAGCCAGTGGACTGGTGACATCGTTCTTCACCGGAATATTGTACAAATGCTGGTAATAGGTTTCAGCTTTTACACGCAAGTGTTTTGAAAGTGCGCGATCATAGGCCAGCACAAAATGATGCGCCTTCGTAAATTTTAAATCTTGATTTGGTTTATAAAAAACGCCATCAGCATTTAGTTTCTGCGCTTCGTAGGTGCCCACTGGCTGCATCTGTCCATGTAATCCGTAGCCAACACTAAACGATTGCTGCTCATTCAATTCATACTTCACAGAAGTGCGTGGTTCTATTGAAGAGGTATTGTTGTTAGTTAAATGCAGATAATGAACACCCGCATTTAAACTCAACTTTTGCGTGATGCGGCAGTTCCATTGTGAAAACAATTGCACCGTGGTGGCTTCACCTTTTGCATTCAAAGGAATTTCCATCACTCCGGTTTGCTCATTCAACTGGCGCTGGGTGAGGTTGAAAAAATACCGGTTGAAGTAGGCGCCTGACCGAATGCTATGCCGTGCGTTGAATTTGTGATTGAGCACCGAGCTCACGGTTAATTTTTTATTGATATGACTTTCTTTGTAGGTGAGAACCGGCACATAATTTTCTTGAAGTTTGTTAGCATCAAACCCATGATCATTGCTAGACAGCACTGCTGCCGACTGCACATACGTTGATGGCGAAAGCGTAATGGCATGCTTCACACCAGCCGCACCGGTGTTAGAAAAATAGTTGAAGTTGAACCGGTCGTCCTGAGTTTCCCAGTTCGAAGAATCCTTCTTAGCAGCAAGCCGCTGGTCACTCAAGCCACCGAAACCAAACAAGGAGAAGTTGCCCGCCTTCTTAGTCGGGAAATGAAAATTATACGACAAGTCCTGAAAGTTCGTGATCGCATCTCCCACATTGAGACCCAACTTAGATAGCACCGACAGAGTGGAGTAACGATAGTTAATCAGATACGACCCTTTATAGTTTTTTGAAAAAGGCCCTTCCGCTGCAACATCCATTCCCAGAAAACCAGCTTGCACGGTGTACTCACGCTTCTCGTTGTTTCCTTTTCTAAGATTGAGATCAAATACACCAGACAATGCGTTTCCATATTCGGCCGGAAAAGCGCCCGTGAGAAAATCAGAGTTGGTAAGCAGTTGTGAACTCAAGATAGAAATGCCACCACCCGAACTGGCCACACCAGAGAAGTGATTGGGATTTGGTATGTCAACACCTTCCATTCGCCAGATGAGTCCATAAGGTGAATTACCTCGTATTGAAATGGTGTTGTTGCCATCGCTTGTTTGCACCACGCCTGCATACGAGGCTACCATCCTTGCGGGATCATTAACAGCCGCTGCATACTTACGGGTTTCTTCTACAGAAAATGTTCGGGCACTCACCGTGGCCATGTCATTTATCGGCTTATTTTTTTCCACCTCCGGACGTATGATGATCTCCTGCATTTGTACAATGTCTTCCTCAATAGGAACATTCAGAACAACCTCTTTGCCTGAGTTGACAATCACGTTGGGTAGCGTGATGTCTTTATAACCAATAAAAGAAATCCTGAGTGTGTGGCTGCCAACAGGCACTTTATTCAATTTAAAGTTTCCGTCTGTGTCGGTGGTTGCTCCAATGATCGGATCAGAATTCACGATCACAACAGTTGCACCAGGCAGCGCTGCTTTTGAAATTTTATCAATCACGCTTCCGCGGATGGTTTGTGTGAGAGATTGTGAAAAAATTTCTGTTGCCGATAAAATCAATACCAATAGCGTTACAATTCTTTTGTGGGGTTTCATGCTAAATTCTTTTTACACTGTTTGAGAGAAAGACAACTACGGTCTATCTCACCCCCATCGGCTTTCTTTTTTTTATTGAGATTCCTGAAGAAGGATCTCTTCATTTTAATAAAAAAGTTGTGGGAGAAGTATTAGGCAGGAGTGTGGCTAAACGGTGACGATAAAAAAATGTTTCAGGGTTGAAAGCGTTCAAGCCAATGGATGTGAAAGCAGCGATGACTTGTGAAGATCAAACGATGAAGAAGACGTTGAAAACTCTATTTGAATAATCCTCGGTCTGTGATCACAGTCCGAAAATGAAATGGTTTGCGGAGACACAAACCATGGAGAAAAAATAAAGTCAATTACGTTTACAAAAACCTCAACCCAACTTTTGCGCCCCACCACATCTTAAGGTTATAGTCGGGTGAAATGTTTTCGTTGCGAATGATCCTTGGTTGATAGTTCACAAACAAATTCGCATAGTCGGTATATGTTGTTCGGGTCAGGTAGCCATTAAGCGTGGCTCCCATCGTAATGGAGAATTTCTTAGCAACTTGAAAATCAAAACCTGCATAGATTTTATTCAATGAACTAAGCTCTGCAGTAAATCCTCCTTTATTAACATGCTGCGAGACGAGATCAAAATTCAAATACAACCACTTCGTAAGTTTCGGTGCCGTGCCAATGCCATAGCCAAACGTCCACACATTGTCTCCGGTTGAAGTCTGCTGTGGCATCATGCCGGCTGAAAGAATGTTATAAAATTGATGAACTCCGGTGCGAAACGCGAGGTTGGTGTAAAAGATTTCATCGGCCGAAACTTCCAGTTTATGGTAGCCCGTCTTCACGAACGACACCAATCCAATCGGCACACCGCCCAAGCTATCGGCATAGTTGAACAATCCTATTTGCGTGCCTCTTACATTTCTTCCGTGATTATAAAATGTTGAAATCTGCGAGCCCGAAAGTTTGTCGGTTGCAAAATTTGTAAAGCCTGCAATCTGCGAGCCCAGATAATTACCCACTTGAATATTTCCAAAGCCAGCGATTTGCACACCGTAGGAAGGTCCGCCAGTATAGTTTAATAAACCTGCAGCCAATACACCATCTGCAGATTTAATATTAATGTTCGAGCCTCCACTCATTTGTACACCACGCGCTTCACCCAGGTTGATGTTAGCGAAACCGGAAAATTGTGCGGCCTTCACTTCACCTCTGTTTAAGTTAAAGAAGCCAGCTCCCTGAGCGCCATACACATTTCCGCCCACCATGTTTCCAAAACCTGCCACTTGCAAAAAGCTGACATCACCACGATCAATGTTAAAGAAGAAACCCAACTCGATTTGTTTCGTGCCCAGTGAGTAGCCACCAAACATATTGATCGAATAATTATTGATCACATTGCCACTCAATCTTCCATTTGTTCCCACAAAGGGCAGAAGGGAAATTTGTATATCGCGATACAGCGTGTCTCTGATGTTGCGCACGTTTGCTTCCTCTCCATAGGGAAAGTTGGCAATATCTTCCTGCTGAACGATCGAAGAATCGGGCTTGCTGGTTGATTTTGCTTCCACTTGAACAGAATCTTTTCCAATCGGTGAAATCGCAATATTTAAACACTGACTTCCGGGTGCTGTAATCGCAACAAGTGTGTCTTTATAATCCTTCTTGCTCACCGAAAGCAGCGCGGTGGAATCTTTCTTATCGAATTTGATTTTGTAAAAACCAAACTGATCTGTTACGGCCGAAGAGAGTGTTGTTTTGTTATATACGCTCGCGTCCGAAACCTTCTCGCCTGTTGTTTCATCCTCCACATAGCCACTGATCACCACAACGGTAGTCTCTACTTTGGGTGGGGGAGGCGCTTGCGTGAGAATAAGATATCCGTTTTTCTCTTTGTAATTTTTCGATCCTTTAAAAACTAAGTTCAGCGCTTCTCTCACACTCTTGTTGGTGATCTCCAGCGTGGCGGTTTCACTATCAGAAATGATGGAAGAGTTATAGGAAAAAGAAAAACCTCCCTGCTGCCCGATCTTAGTGAGGATGGTGGCAACCTTTTCTTCTTGCAATGACAGCGTGATCTTACGCTCCAACAATGGCACCGCCTTGCTTTGTGCGAAAGTTTGGGTAAACGAGAAGATGGCCACTAATAACGTGTAGAATAATTTCATGCTCTTTTAATTCGTGCAGCCTTTACCATCGAGCAATATTTCTTCATCCTTTCGGGTGATCGTGAGGCCCATTGTTTCGGCAATCACTTCCACAATGGTATCCGGGTTATCTTCTGAGAAGTTGGCCGTAAGGCGACAGTTGTGAAGATCTTTGTTCACCAGCTTTATCTTCGAATCATACACATCGTTCAGCAAATTCACCACCGAGCCAAGATCGGTATTGTTGAAGCTGAACACTTTGGTTTTGTAGGCGAGCGTGTTGGTGTCAATTTTTTCAATGCGATAAAACTCTTTCAACCTTTTGCTGTAAATACCTTTCTCTCCCGCTTTCAAATTTAAGCCAGAGTCATACCGGGTATAAAACTGCACTTCACCATTAGTCACTACAATCTCGATGGTATCCTGGTCGGGATATGATTTCAGGTTGAACTCTGTTCCGATGTCGCGCACCAGCACTTCATCTGTTTCAATCACAAACGGTTTGTCTTCCTGATGCTTCACGGCAAAGTAAGCTTCACCTTTTAGTTTCACTCTGCGCGTTTTTTCTTTTGCGTTGTATTCAAAACTCAGTTCACTTTTCTTGTTCAGGAATGCTGTGCTGCCATCAGGCAGCGTGTCCTGCACGGTTGTTTTATCAGAGGCAACAGCAAAAGTTTGTGCCGGCACATCTCTTCGTTGATACAAAATGTACCCAACGCCTAATAAGAAAATAATCCCTGCGGCTATTCTCAGCACCGGCCAGTAGCTTGCCGATTGCAGCTTGCGGCCGTTGCCAATACCTTCATCTTTACCCAATCGCGTCCTCACTTTCCTCCACGCTGCATCTGTATCAAATTGAATTTGAACATGATTTGAGGCCGCCTTTTCAAAAATTGTTTTCAACTGATCATAGTACTTCCGGTTGGCATCGCTTTCGCGCACCCATTGCTCCACCTGCCGTTGCTCTTCAGGCGTAGCCTCACCGGCCAGCACTTTGCCAATTACATCATCCATATCGTCAAACTCCTGCTCCATTCTCACCTAAAACTTCTTGCTTACCAATTCTTATTGCTAGAATCACCTCACCCCATCCAAATTCTATATGTCTTGAAACTAGCAGACCCCCTCTCCTCAAGGAGAGGGGAGCACGATCTGTTCGATCATTCATTTGTGGAAGGGGTGAGGTAGTCTCTATCATACGATCCAGTCTTTCATAAAAATTAAAAACAGCGGCAGATAGTCTTTCAATTGCGCGCGCATAATCTTAAGCGCTTTGCCCATTTGGTTTTCTACCGTTTTGATTGAGATGTTAAGCTGTTCGGCTATCTCCGAATACTTTAACTCTTCAAAGCGACTCAACTGAAACACGATGCGACATTGTTCCGGCAACGCTTTCATGGCCTGATATATTTTTTCTTCCAGTTCGGTGGAGATCACCGACTGGCTAACCGCTTCGTGTGTGGGCTCTCCGCCCGCCAATTCATAGGCGGCATGTTGTTGCTTCACCTTCTCATGTTTGATCACGTTGAGGCAGGAGTTGCGCACCATTCTGTAGAGATATGATTTCAGCGAAGTCTGGATGTCAATGCCATCGCGTTTCTCCCACACCGAAATGAAAGTTGCTTGTACGACTTCTTCTGCCTCGTCTTTATCGCTGAGAAACGAATAGGCATAGGTGCAAAGCGGTCGATAAAAAGTCTTAAATATCATCTCAAAAGCATTTTCCTTGCCCTCTTTAAGCTCCAGATACATGTGCTGTTCGAGTAAATCCACTGCTTTTTTAATGATCCAGTGCAATTTACGGTTTTAGGGCTCTGAGGTTATGACAACTCAGAGAAGTTTTACCCCTATGGGTGGGATAAATATTTCAAAATAGTTTTCAGAGTGGGGGTGAAGCGGCTTATGCTCTGGAGTTGCAGTGGTTTTGAAAAGCGATATATTACAATGAGTATATTCGAAGGGTTGTAAGTAATTTTCTACAAATATTCGGTTCCAAATTGATAAGAGAAAAGTTATCCATTGAATTGTTCGGAAAGACCAAGTTTTGGACAGGACTTTCAATTGGACTTGCAACAACTCTCCTGTGCCATTTATTTTTTGTTTACGGGCGGGAAATTTTAAGAGGGACTACCGCCTATTCGGGAGATCTTTTAATTCCGACTCGCGCAGAGTTTATGGGATACAACTTCTTCTTTGCAGCTGTGTCAATAACAATTGGCTTCGGATTCGCTGGATGGTTTTGGTTTCATAATCCATTTTCATTTAGAGTTTCGAAAATATGGAATCAGTTTATTCGCACGTATATAATTACTGGGACTCTGATATTACTTGTTGTTGTATTGCGGACAGGATTGATCACGATGAATCTTTTATACGGCCTTGACGGATATGACAATCATTTAAGCTTCTATTCCGAGGCACCGGAGTTACTAATTCTCTTACCGACAGTGTTCTTTTTAAATGTTTGGACTCCGATTCGACTCAAATATCGTGCTGGCAACTGGTTTTGGATTTCGATGGTTGTCTATCTTCTGGGGACAACCCTGCTTGGACTAAGTTCCCCCATAGACCAATCCAAGCTAAACGGCAACTGGCAACAATCAATTTCTTCCTACAATAAGATAGTTGACGAAGAGATAAAAAGAGCAAGCCTGAGTGGGATAAGCATTCCGGAGAAAACCATCGAGATTTTGCGATTCAACAAAAAACAAAGAGTAGTTAACCTAGCGAAACTAGTTAAACTTGAATTTAAAAGTCAAAAGCCAATTTCGCCAGACAGAATAGTTATTGAGCTAATTCTGGTTAAAAAATCAACGTTGAGATTTATTAGCACTCTGCACAGAGACAACACGGAGCAGAGTTGGCCATTCGCATTGCCCCGAGACGTTTATAAGCAAATGATTGCAAGTAGAGATAGCATTAGCACTCAATATCTAAAAGAAATTCTATCAGAGTATGTAGAGATTTTTAAAGACGAACAGGAAGAAGCGTGGGAACTGGCGAAGGTAGACGGACTTAATGACAAATATGAAAGTAGATGGTTTATGAGACGATGGTATCAGGACATAAAACAAAAAATTGACAGCATTGCAAAATAAAAGATTGAGCAATCACAGCAACTAAGAACAAGAATTGATTCTGAATTCTTAACACCAAAGAATTAAATTCTGTAGTTAATAATCGATGACGCTATCCTGCGATGCTCGCGCGGACATTGTTGACAATCCTATCAGATCACCTCATTTAATCTGATAGGATTAACCGCCTCTTATTTTGTCACAGGAGTAAATATTTTTTTCTCAAACTTGTACACATCGGGCATATCTTCGTCATTGTGCATCGAAACACCCAGGTCTTTAATAAGTCCGTTACGTATGTCATACACCCAGCCATGCACGAAGGGCAGCCCTCGCTTTTGCCAGGCGTTTTGAATGATGGATGTTTTGCCTAAATCATATACTTGTTCAATTACATTGAGTTCGATCAGGCGATCTTGTCTTGCTTTGATGTCCTGAATGCTTTCCAGTTCATCCTGATGCATGCGGTAAACATCTTTGATGTGCCTGATCCAATTATCAATCAATCCAATTTGCTGGTTGGCCATGGCGGCCAGCACGCCACCACAACCATAGTGACCACACACCACTACGTGCTTTACCTCCAGCACGTTCACAGCATAATCCAGCACACTCAACATACTCATATCGGTATGAATTACCATGTTGGCAATATTGCGGTGTACAAACACTTCACCAGGCAACGTACCGGTGATTTGATTGGCAGGCACGCGGCTGTCTGAACAACCAATCCATAAAAATTCTGGCGTTTGTGCGTGAGACAGTCGATTAAAGAAATCCTTGTCTTCGTTGTTCATCTGCTCTACCCACGCCTTGTTCTGCAACAGAAGTTGCTCATACGATTTCAATGCTTTTTCCATGAGGTTTACCTTTAAATAAAAATCCGTTTTAAATCTACCTGAATGTTTTTTACTCTCCCTTCTTTCACAAAATCTTCAATGGTTTCCTTGATGTCGGCATCCATGAAATGCGCATGCGTGCCATCAATGGTGACGGTTGCATTTTGTGGAATGGTCTGCAATTTATTCCGCAAGGTGGCTTTGTTTAAAAAGGAAACATCTTTTGTCAATTGCAACAAATAATTGTCTCCCTGATTAACCATAATAATGGCTTCGTTAAAATTCGTTCGCAGAATAAAAAACACGGCTGCTAATATTCCCAAAAAAACACCCGTTAACAAATTTGTAAACACCACAGCCAGTACCGTAGTGATAAAAGGTAAAAACTGGCTCCATCCTTTTGCATACGTCTCTTTATACAGCAGAGGATGGGTGAGTTTGTATCCTATTACGATCAAGATTCCAGCAAGACAAGCCAACGGAATCATTTGAAGAATGGATGGGATAAACACAATCGCCAACAAGAGAATTATTCCATGTGAAATAGCCGAAGCTTTTGTGCGCGCCCCGCTGTTGATGTTGGTGGAACTGCGAACAATGACCGAAGTAACAGGCAGGCCGCCCAGCAAACCGGAAAAAAAGTTCGCTGCGCCCTGTGCTTTCAACTCGCGGTTGAGTGGTGTTATTCTGCGATACGGATCGAGTTTGTCGCATGCTTCCACACTGAGCAACGTTTCGAGACTTGCCACAATAGCAATGGTGATGGCCGTATAGTAAACTTTAGGATTTTGCCAGGCCGAAAAATCGGGAAGTATTAAAAAAGAAGAAAGTCCTTTTGATTCAGAGAGCATTGGTATGCTCACCATGTGCTTCGTATCAATTGCCAGATCAGGAATTGCCTGGAAGATGGCCGATAATAAAATTCCCAGGCCAACGGCAACTAACGGGCCTGGAATCAGTTGAAAAAATTTTCTTTGTTTGAGAAAAGGAGTGTCCCACACCAGTAAAAGCGCAACAGATACTAGTGCAACGATCATCGCGCCTGGCGAGAGAAAGCCAAACGCTTCGAGTAATTCCGTCAGCGTGTTTTGCCCATCGGGCTGAAAGAAACTCTCGTCTCCTTCAAAGTCGGCATCGTAGCCAACGGCATGCGGTATTTGTTTTAAAATGAGAATCAACCCAATGCCGGCAAGCATTCCTTTAATTACTGAGGCTGGAAAAAAATGTCCGATGGAACCAGCCCGGGCAAGCCCCATCACTATCTGTAAAATACCTGCGAGCACCACCGCAAATAAAAATATCTGAAATGATCCGAGGTCGAGAATAGATGCTGCTACGATAGAAGTAAGGCCAGCCGCGGGGCCGCTTACGCTTAATGGCGATCCGCTTAATGCACCTGCTACAATTCCCCCGACAATGCCGGCCAGCAAGCCGGAAAAAAGTGGAGCCCCCGATGCCAATGCAATGCCCAGGCACAGAGGCAATGCTACGAGAAAGACCACAACGGATGAAGGGAAGTCCGTGGTCCAATAACTTTTGAAATTCATAAATAAAGTCAGTTAATAATGGATAATAACCCAACAGGAAAAACCGGCCGAGTGTCAACTAAAAAGAAAACTGACTTACGCTTTGGGGGGAGGGGAAACTATCTCGGGGTGGTGCTCTTTAAATAATTGCTCTTGAATCAGAACATATCGAAGAGTGAGTACCTCACATCGAACGAGTGCCGAAAAAATAGATCCTGCTGTAAACTCATCACTATCTTCTTCCAGCGTGTCTGCACCCGTTGTTTGATTTTCTTCTTCCATCAAACCAAGCGGGCTGCTCAGCGACTGACCGACTAGACCTTTTTGCTGCGCCTTCAGACTGTAATAACTCTTTAGGCTGATGTTTTGAAAAATGATGGTAGCCGAGCAAAATGCAACCAGCATCAGGCCCGCGATCATTTTTTTATACATCATTTTTTTGAACATGTTCGTCAAAGGTACTACATATACTCAGAATTCGCGGAAATGTTTCGTGGCAAAAAAGCCTTTGCTAAAAAACCTTTGCAACACCCTCTTCCAATAATAAAAACTTGTCTGAAGAGAGATTATATTTTTCTAATGCCATTAACAATTCCTCTTTGGGATCATGCTGGCCATCATCGGCCAACGGAAATGTGCCGTAGTGATCGGCTACGCTTACGTTCGCTTTCACTTCGAGGTGAATCTTAACGGCTTCTTCCGGAGAGCAATGAATGGGCGACATAAACCACTGAGGCTTGTAGGCGCCAATGGGAACAAGCGCCACGTGAATGGGCGCGCAGCGTTCTCCAATTTCTTTGAATGTCTTTTCGTTGTAACCGGTGTCTCCAACAAAATAAATATTCCCTTCTTTTCTTTTGATCACATAGCCGCACCACAAAGTCGCATCGCGATCAAACGTGCCGCGGCCAGAGAAATGCTGGGCAGGCACTGCCTGAACGGTCAAATCATCATGCAACACCATCTCATCCCACCAGTCCATATCGCCATGTCCGGAAATTTTGTTTTGTTCTAAAAATGCTTTCACGCCAAGCGGTGTAATCATCTTAGGCCGATGACGTTCAAAAATTCTTTTCACCACCGGAAGATCTAAATGATCGTAGTGGTTGTGGCTGAGCAACACCACATCAATTTTTGGAAGATCTTCAAATCGAATTCCGGGCGGGCGCATTCTTTTTGGCCCCGCAAACTGAAACGGACTTGTTCGTTCACTCCAAACCGGATCGGTAAGAATGTTTGTCCCGTTCACCTGAATTAAAAAGGTTGAGTGATTAACATAGGTGATCCTCAACTCATGAGATGATGCCACAGGCTTTTCACCGTGCGGAACATCTTTTCTTTCCTTCCACGGACCTTGTTTCCGTTTCCACATCCATTGGAATACATCTTTCAAGCCCTTTGCCTTCAATCCTGTTGGGTTGATGAATTGCTTCCCATCAAAGTGATCCGACACAGGACCTTTGTAGGTTGGGCCCGAGAGAAAGAAGCCAATGAGTACTATGATAAAAATGGCAATGCTTAATCCCAACAGAAATATTAACATAGTTACGTGAAGTTAAAGAGGCAATAAAAAAGGAGCCTTTCGGCTCCTTAGTCGTTGATGCTGTATCTTTTATTGTGCAATCTGGGCGATCTTAGCCAATGGAATTGAATTGGCCACTGTGGTGATCTCGCCTTCGCTGGTATCATCCATCTTCACAGTAAGTAATGTGTTGTTCATGGGCACCTGCAATTCATAATTTGTTTTGCCTGTCTCCGAATTCACATTTTTTGTGAGCAACGATTTATAACCCTGAACCTTAATCTGCTTTTGATTTTCATCGCGCATCATGCCGCCCAATATCGGTGTCGACAGCATGGCATTAAGTGATGTGATCATCGGAGAGTTATTCATAATTTCAATGCTTCCCGACTTCGGATACGCACCGTACTCGCGATGAACAAACAATCCTACTATAGAACCGCTTCCGCCTGTAACATTGTCGGCTTTTGCATTGACATCTAATGCACTGAGCTTGGTAGGTAACATTTTCATGATTTCCTTTCCGATTGCAATGTCCAGATCGTGCAGCATTTGCTCCATTGCAAAACGAGCATCTTCCAGTTTACCACCGCTATACGATGCCTTGGCGGTTGCCAGATTCTTATCAAAATCCTGAGCGTATAAACCCACACCCAGAAACAAAAAACAGAGGATGAATAGTATCTTTTTCATAGTTGTCAACTTTGGATGTTATTGTTCGCCCAACATTTTTTTAATGCCATCAATATCAATCACATCGGCAGCCTTCATCATGTCGGGCTCGGTTGCAAAATTTATTCCTTCGTAAACGATTAACGATGATTGTCCAATAGGAACACTCAGCTTATATCCGCTGCTTTGATCGAATTCAATAATAGCCTTGTACCCTTTTACTTTTGTTTGCTTCCAGTTTTGCTGTCCTCCATTTGTTTGAGCGTAGCTGGTGTTGAAATACATATTCAGAGCAGTCATCATCAACGCACTATTGGCAATGGTTACTTTGAATTGCTTTCCATCTCCATCGGTTATATCCGCTTCGGAGGGTGCAGTGTCTTTGCTCTTCTTGCCTTTATCTTTTTCAGGTTGATTATCTCTTGGCCCGTAATAGGTGCGGGTTATCGTAAGTCCTTCCCAACCAAAGCCAGAGCTGGTCACTTGGTCCTGTTTATCAACTTTGTTAAGACTCACCACAGCATCGGGCAATGATTTCAGAATTTGATTTCCGATTTCGAGTTCAACACCTAGCATCGCCTGTTGCACGGCATACCTAGCCTCACCATAGCTTGATTTCTTGTAAGCTGCTTCGGCATCTGCCAGATTTTGATTGACATCGGGCGGAGTTGATATCAATCCTCCTCCACTGTTATTGGATGGACTATTAAATCCTCCGGACGAAGTTCCGTTTTGACCCTGATTGGACGAACCATTTTGCTGGCCGTTGTTAGTGCCATTTTGATTTTGGCTGCTGTTATCTTTTTTCTTTCCGCTAAATAATTTGTCGATGGCTTCGTTGGCCTTCTGCTCGCCTTTGCTTTCTGTTTTTTGCTTGAGTCGGTTTAGTACTTGCGCTTGAGTGGCTGAAAAACTCAGCGAAAGTGCTCCCAGCAAAAATGCGTGATGGAGTTTCATGTGAGTAGGGGTTATTTAAAGTTTAAAGTTAGCAAATTTCAATATCAATAATGCGCGAAGTCACCGGCAAATAAGAGGCCAAAGATTTGATCGCTGACACACTTCCGGCTATAGCGAATCGATCTACCTATTTTTGCTAATGGTCTGCAAAAACTTTGGTCAGGAATCAAAAAAACATAAATATCCGTTTAGGTAGTAACTTGGCGCTATGAAGTTAGAAAAGTACAGTTTCCTGATATTTATTCTCGTCTTATTTCTCAGTTCGTGTAAAGAGATCTCGTTTAAAGAACCTCAACCCGCGGGGGTAACACCTTTAACTACTATTCCTGAAAATTTACGCGGCTCATATCAGGCCGGTGACAAAGTTGACAAAGAAGACTTGGATACGTTGATCATAGAATCGTGGGGATATCATTTCAAAGACAAAGATGATAAAGACTGGCTGGGTCGCGGCACGCTAAGTGATTCATTGGTGATCAAGTTCTATCAAGACTACTACTTCATCAACTTCCGTTCAGGCAATCAATGGGTGCTGCGTTTGGTCAAGCAAAAGCCAAATGGCTCGCTCGATTTTCTTTCTATTGATATCGCTGATGATGCAAAAAGAAGAGAGATGCTGAGAAAGATGTCCAGAAAATTTAAAGTGACCGAAGTCAAAAAAGAATCCGACACGTTTTATCAAATAAATCCTACGAAGGATCAGCTCATGCAACTCATTAAAGAAGGTTACTTTACAGGAGATGAACTGAGGAAGATTAAATAAAAAACTCCCCATCTTTTCAAACAGGGAGTTTCTTTTCTCTTGATGTATTAATTATTCTTTTTCTTCTTCAGCAAACCATTCACCTTATTCTGTAATAGCTTTTGTGCTTCCTGCTGCACATTTTGTTTGGCCGAATCCTGCGGTGTTTTTGGTGTAGTTTGTGCCGCAGTGCTGTCTTTCTTAGGCTTCAGGATATTATTAACAATATCTTTTGGATTGGTTCCCTGCACAGCCTGCTGAATTACTTCTTTGCTTTTCTCTTCCGCCTTTTGGGTAACTACCTCTTTCACAGCTTCCTTCGCTTGTTGCTTTTGTTCCTGTGCAATCAGCGTTGTCTTAGGATCTTTGTATGTTCCGCCCACTCCAATGTTCAAAGGAATTTCTGTGGTAGAGTTATTCGTTCCGGCATATTGATTGACAAAGCTGCTGAATTGCGCGCCTAACTTACCAGCCGGCACCATCATTTTCAAAGAATAATCGATCGAGCCATCAACACCAGTGCTTCCGGCAACCGTGGTCACATAACTTCCAAACTTCACGTCAAAAGGCTTAACGCTCAATCGGCCGTTGGTGATGGAGGCACTCATCAACACATCTTTTAGTGTTACCTGATCCGTATCATTCAACTTAGTTAGAGACGTTACTCCCGACACCAGTTTAGATTGTGTCAGGGCTGCCTCTGCTATCTTCACCAGACCTCCACCGTTAACAGTAGTCATCTTCGGCATCAGGTCCTGACCTAGTTCACCATTGACTTTAAAGTCGGTTGAGAAATTTCCTTTCACCAATCCGGCCACCGGCATGTACGTCTTCACAATTGAAAATGAGGTAGCCGCCTGCTGAATAGACATACCATCAATCTTCAATGCAAAATCATACTTGGGGTGTTGCAGATCTTTGGCGTTGTAAGATCCATTTACCAAAAATTCTCCGCCCAACATGTTGAACTTGACATTGCTCATGTTGGCTATCCCGTCTTTCGCAACGATGTCACCATCAACATTGGTGAGTGTATAGTCCATCATCTTCACGGTCTTGATAGCAGAATGTAAAATAAAATCGATGTTGTCGGGAATTGGGATCACTCCGAAAGAAGCCGTGTCGGTTGGCGTAGCTGCAGGTTCTGTTTCGGTCATGAACTCATTCAAATCCAACAAAGTTGAATTGAAGTCTACATTTCCTTTTATCGTTTCGTTTTGACCGAAGACATATCCGATATAATTGCTAACCGCTCCTGACACCGCAAAGTCGCTTTTGCCAATAGTGCCCGCAGTGTTTTTTAATTCAATCTTTTTAGGATCAAAGACAGCGTCTGAATTGCTCACCGTTACGGCCGGCATATCTTTCATATTAAACTTAAAGTCTTTCAGCGATACCGTGCCGCTCGTTGGCAAACGATCGTAACGCTCTGCCGTCAGGTCTGACATTTTGCCTTTGGTTTGAAAATCTCCTTTCACTTTTCCTGCCAGGGTCATGCCTTCTAGCGGAAATATTTTCGTCATCTTTTCGATATCCACGCCACCGTTGGCTTTTACATCCCAGGTGTAATCATCCAGATTTTGCAAGGTCATGCTGGCCGAAAATTTTTCGCCATCCATTAACATCGAAAAATCATTGACGGCAATAAACGTCTCCGCCATTTTGCCTGAGGTGTTTTTTACCGTTGCATCAAATTTCAAATCCTGCAGCGGCAACGGAAACTCTGATGACTTCACATATCCATCGGTCAGGCTCATCGAAGCATTTACAGCCGGAATCATTTTTTTCAAACTATCATAGACCCCATTTGCGGAAGCGTCAATCGCATACGTTCCTTTCATCTCAAGACCTTCCATCGGAAACATTTTGCTCAACTCTGCCAGATTAAGTTTTGCTTTCAAGTTTCCATCCATCCGATAATCTTTCAGGTTTTCAATCAGGAACTTTGCATCAACAGGGTTGGAGCCAAAATCCAGGTGAAGTTTTTTGAGGTCCACAACGGTGTGGTCGATTACGCCATCTTTGTTATCGATCAACAAATCCATATTAATGTTATTCACCGCTGTTGGCAGATCGGGATATTTAAACATGGCGTCTTTTACCAAAAGGCCAACGTTAAAAGCCGGCATCTGTGTATCGCTGTATGTTCCTTTCACAAAACCATTGAATGCTAAATCTCCTTTGGTTTCGATTCCTTTAAAATCTTTGGTATACATGCCTGGCACTAGCGACAACAAACTCTTGAAGGTATTCTCCGGACTCTTGAAAGTGATATCCATTCCATAGTCTTTTTCATTCATCTTGAACCAACCATCAAAGCTCATGGCAAAGTCATTCACCTTGGCCGAGTTTTCTTTGAATGTGTACTTCGAATAATCCTCACTAATCGAAATCACCATATCAATCTCTGCCCGCTTGTTGGTCAGCAGTTCCATGTCGCCATAGGAAGTGGTGAGGGTATCGGCTACCGTGTGCGTTTTCAAATCAAAAACATCCTGTGTAAAGTCACCACTGCCGGTGTGATTCAAATGTTTCAGCTGCAGAAAATAAGGAAGCGTCTTATCATCGTACACTATTTCACCATCTACAATTTCCCAATGATCAATACCAAAAGAAAAATTGCTTGGCTCTTCAGCTGTTTTGACTGTGTCAGTTGACGGGAACGTGATGTCATAATTGGCGCGGCCATCGGCCAATACGTTTACATTAATCTGCGGCTTCACCAGCGTAATGCCTTTGATGCGAAGCTGATCCCCAAAAATGATATCCTTCAGATTCACCTCCACATCGAGTTGGTCTACCACAAAAAGGTGAACGCCTTCAAATGGTGCGCGATTGAAAACACCAAGTTCCTTTACCTCCACCGTCATGTTGGGGAAATTGCGGAAAAGTGTGAGGCTAAAATTATTCACATCGAAAATGACATCCGCATTTACAGACTTTGCAATTTCTTTGTCGATGGCGGCTTTGATGTCGTCCTTAAATACGATGGGAAGAACAATGGCAGCTGCAATCAGCACAACCAGAAAAATTCCTAATCCGATTAAAACTCTTTTCACGATTTTCATACACCAAATTTTATGGGGAATGTAAAATTAAAACAATCTGTCTTCAGTTTTTTCATGGCAGCGTTAAAAACAGATTAGAGTATTTGTTTTTAACTCTAAAACCAGCGCAAAAGTATATCCACCAATTTTTTCATGGATGGCGTGTAGGGTGGATACAAAAAGTAAAGGCTCGAAAAGCCGCGTTTCTGTCGCAAAACGGGTTTCTCATTTGAAAACGCCATGAACCCATAATAACCATGCGATTTGCCGATTCCCGAATTGTTAACTCCGCCAAAAGGCAAATTGGGATGTGTGAATTGCAACACACAATCGTTGATGACAACGGTTCCGGCCGAAGTCTGCGACAGAATATTTTCTCTGAATTTTCTGCTCGAGCTGAAAATGTAAAGCGCCAGGGGCTTTGGCTTTGAATTCACAAGTTGAATTGCTTCATCAACAGAAGCGTACGTGAGTATAGGCAAGACGGGCCCGAATATTTCTTCCTCCATCAGGAAAGAATCCTTCGGCACATCCGACAAAATCATGGGATGGATAAAGTTTGTCTTTGCATTTACATTCCCCTGCATCTCAAGCCGTGCTCCCTTTTGCAAGGCATCCTGAATTAAGGTGTTAACTCTATTGAAATGCCGGTCATTAACAATACGTCCGTAATGCGGTGAGTTTTCGGAAATAGAATCTTGTTCACCGAACAACTTCAACACTGCTTTTCGCAACGCTTCAACGAATTCATTTTTTATTTTCTGATCTACTAAAATATAATCGGGTGCAATACACGTCTGCCCGTTGTTTAGAAACTTACCGAATGCGAGGCGCTTTGCAGCATCAGCTAGATTTGCAGTCGCATCGATAATGGTGGGCGACTTGCCGCCCAGCTCAAGTGTAACGGAAGTAAGGTTGGCCGCAGCGGCCTTCATTACAACTTTGCCAATAGCAGGGCTACCGGTAAAGAAAATGTGATCAACCGGAAGATTAAGAAGATGAGTGGATACATCAGCGCCTCCTTCTATCACTACGGCAATATTTTCTTCGAAAATTTCAGCAATCATTTCCCTGATCAGTCGCGATGTGTGGGGCGTAAGCTCAGAGGGTTTAATCAACGCGGTGTTTCCTGCGGCCAAACATGATACAAGCGGGCCGAGGCAAAGGTTGAAGGGAAAGTTCCAGGGTGCAATAATGAGGCAAACTCCTTTTGGCTCAAACCGCACCTCAGCACGGGTGCCGAAATAAGTTAGGGGGGCATCAATCTTTTTAGGCTTTGACCAGTCGTTGAGATTTTCAAGTACGTGTCGAATTTCTGCCACCACCGGATAAATCTCAGACGTATCAACTTCCAAAACTGGCTTTCTAAAATCGTTGTGAACAGCTTCCTGTATTTTTGACCGGTTGGCAAAAATCCAGTCATACAGCTTCAAAAGCCTTTTTTTACGATTGGCAATTGGCTCCGATCTTAGCTCTATGCTTTTCTTCTTCTGTTCGGTAAGTATTGTGTTGATGCGCGTTACATCCAGCGCCTGTACGACTGCCTCCATTGCTATTTCACTTCTTTTTTAAAGGTAATTAATTTATCGGGTCACGTCACAATGTTAAGGCAATGTTACCAACACATTGATTAATATTAATTTAATGTTAATTTTATTGCCTCACGGTAACAAATCGGTAAAGGTTGAAAAAAGTATTTCTTCTGCTGCTCATTGCGATGCCAGGTGTGATAACGGCCCAGGAGGCTCCTCTTTTTCAGGAGTTGATGGCTACTGCTCCCAGCAAACCGGGCCCAATCGAAATTGAGAAATTGCAAAATTTCATCACTGCACTTCAACAAAAGGAAGTAAAGTCTGAGAAGAAGTTTCTTGAATTTGTTTTCAAGGCAACTCATAAAAAATACTTGAAGAATTACTCCCAGTATGCCGACTTAAACGAAACGCTGGCCGGCAATCGCTTCGACTGTTTAACAGCAACTGCATTGTTTAGCGTTGTGCTTACAGAAAGCCATTTCGACTTTAGAATTCTGGAAACCAATTATCATATTTTCATTTTGGTCAATACATCGGAAGGGCAGGTGCTATTAGAAACTACGGATCGACTATCTGGTTTTGTCGATAACGACACAGATATTGCTCATCGCATTTCGGGTTATCGCCAAAACAAAATTGCGAGTACCAGTTCGGAATACTATCAATATTCATTTGATCTGTTTCACGAAGTAAAACCCAATCAGGTGGCAGGCTTGCTTTATTTCAATCAGGCGATTAAGGCTTACAATCGTCACGACCTGGTGAGTTGCGCCACATTGCTTGAGCAATCAAAAAATATTTATGAGTCTCCGCGAACAGAAGAGCTCGCCATCATTCTCATAAAGTCGGTCATTGAAAGCGATTTGTCTGCCGATGTGAAAGGCCGTGTAATTCACCAATACAAGAATTACATCGTGAGTAAAAATTCTCCCGTTGCTTCTCGTTAATTTTTAAGAATTCGTAACACCACTCTGCGGTTCATCTTGTGAGCTTGTTCCGTGTTCTCACGCGACAGTGGCATTGTTCCGCCAAATGCTTTTGTCTTCACTTTACTCTTGCTGATTCCTTTCGACATCAGATAATTCTTCACAGCATCAACCCGCTCTTGTGAAAGCTTCATGCTCTCTTTGGGATCTCCGCCCACATCGGTATGCCCTTCCAATTGAATAATCATAGAAGGATAGTCCTGAAGCATCTTCACTACGGTATTCAATTCCTCATACGACCCTGGATCTATTTTAGCTTTACGAGGTTCAAAGGTTAAATTGCCCAGTGTCATTTCTTTCCCAACTGTGTGAGCAGATTCAGCCGCCTTCACAGCCGCGACAGGTGCACCCAATTCAATGTCTTGTACAACAATTCTATCGGCATTCGCAGATGCCGGGTCGAGTAAGTATTTAACTTGTGAAAAACCCGGAGCCTCTACCACGATTGAATACTTGTCTTTATCAAACATGGCAAACTTATAATTGCTTCCACTTAGCAATCCAACTTTGCTTCCATAGGGCTCGCTTTGATAGGATATTTTTGCAACAACTGCTTCTTTGGTTACTGAGTTCACAATTTTACCCTGTGCATAAATCAGCGTGTCACTTTCTTGAGCAACCGCCTGACTTGCCAACGTGACGATGCACACGAGATATAAGAATGTCTTCTTCATACTCACTGAACGTATTGACTACATCTTTACAATTTTGAACTCAACTCGTCTGTTCTTTTGTCGCCCATCTTTGGTATCATTTGTTGATGTGGGTTTGGTTTCTCCAAAGAAGGTTACCGTAATACGATTCTTGTCGATGCTCTTTTCAATCAAATAGGTGGATACAGCCTTCGCTCTCCATTCCGACAACAGCATATTGTAGTCGTCTGGTCCTGTTGCATCTGTGTGACCCGATATCTCAACCGTCATCGTGCTCTTGTTTTTCATGAGATCAACAATTCTGTTTAACTCCGGGAACGATTCTGATTTAAGAACAGCTTTATTGAAATCAAAGAAGATATTGTTGAGTACAATTGTTGCATCAGGTTCTATCCGTGCCACTTCAATTGGCGCCAGTGTTATGTCCTTGTGTTCAATCGTTCCATCTTTCGACATATTTCTCAAATCCAGATTCTGACTTTCTGAAATATGGCCTTCGGCCTCCGCTCTGAAACCATAAAGCTGACCGCCTGGTAATCGAATCTCATATTCACCAGTCTCGGGATTGGAGTGGGTAACACCCACCTCTTTTCCATCTGATAAGCGCTCGTAGATAATCTTAGCGCTGATCGGTTTGCCGGTTTTGGCATCAATCAATTTGCCTTTCACCAGTACCACCGCCTCGGGGCTTTTAAACATGGGGAGTTTTACTCTAAAAATATCTGCGTTGTCTTCTGTTATCCCACGAGAATAGTAGGCAAACTCACTTGAAGCGGGAATGTTAAAAAACAAATCATCCAGCTTTGAATTGATATCGGGACCCATGTTTTGAGGTGGACTCCAATTGGTCCAGGTGTCATCCAATCTTCTCGACATGAAAATGTCGCTTCCACCAAAGCCGCTAAATCCGTTCGATGAAAAGTATAAGGTCTTATCATCTGACGCAAGAAACGGTGACGTCTCTTCTCCTGATGTATTAAGAATATCTCCAAGATTTAATGGCTCTGTCCACACGCTGTCGTTCTTGGCATGACTCACGTATAGATCTCTGCCACCTCGTGAGTCTTCGCGTTCAATTGACATCAACAGCGACTTGCGTGTGTTGGCCATAAAATAATTAGCCTTTTCATTGTAGTTATAATCATTCTCAATCAACAGAGCTTTTGGTTTACTCCACGTCCCATTGATATTATCACTCATCGAAACACCTGCCAGCATTTTTCCATTCTCCATGTAGCGGTTACCAAGCAGCATCAGCACTGATTTTCCATCGGGTGTTGCCGAGCTTACGGCATTCACAAAATTCGGAAACTCGTTGTTGAATTGTGGACCCATGTTTTTAGCAAGCGTCCATTTTCCATCGGCACCAAGTTCAGAGTACCAGATATCTTCTTTGTCATTTACTCCGCCCATATTTCCCGGGTGGTTTTTACGACTGAAGTATAACGTTTTGCCATCGGGCGTAAGAATTGGATTCAATTCGGTGTACTCACTATTTACGTTTTCATCCAGACGCTCGGTAACAAGTCCTTTGCTCAGGAGGTCAGGAATATCAATGCTGGCCACCAGCGGGTAGTTTGAATCAGCAATGGCAATAGCGTCAATCGAGAAGTAGTCGGTCAGGGCAGCCCCGTCAAATTCAATTTTTACGCTCGTGACTTTATAGGGAGTTCTTTCGATCATGATGGTAAGCATCCGGCTTTTGATCGGGATCACCACCGGGTTATTCGTTTTTATCAGATACTCCCGGCCTGCTTCATCGTAGATATAAACCTTAAATACGGCCGATGGATTGTGCGACTCCGCAATGGCTATTTGTTGAATGTGCATGGGCGTAGCAAATCCAACCTTGATGAACTCTCTGCGCTTTGGCTTGTCAGGAGTCCATGCGTTGGGATTCTGTCCGCCTGCGGGCAGAACATTTGGCTTTCCCAGAACCTGCTGAGCTGAATATTGAACTGGCGTGAGCTCCGAAGAAACGTCTATCACTTTTGATGCCCACTGCACCACCTGTGCCTCGGCTCCCCATTGCACGCAGAAAATTATGATAACAGCCAGTAGAGATCTCTTCATGTGATAAAGGCGTAGGTGTTTCGAAACAATTTTAGGGGTTAAACTTAGCTAAAAATTTAAAAATGCAGAAAACAATACATGTTTAAACCAGCCCAATCCTCAGGAAACTTTTCGATTCCGTTTCTGCTGATTGGATTTATTCTATGGAAGTTCGATTAAACAGAAGAAAACCTACATGAAGCAACACTCCAAATTGGTTCTCGCGGTCATCGTAATAGTTAAAGCTTAGACTAACGGGGCCAACGGTGGTGTTCAGCACAAGCCCGGCCGTGCCAGCAAAGAAAATCCGTGTCAACTGCTTATTAAGGGCCGGAACCTGATCGTCACCATTCACAATGTGCTCAAATGGTTTGAATAAATAACCCTCCAGGCGAAAGTCAAGGTTGCTTCGTAGGGAAAATACATTTCGCCAACCTCCAGCTACATAATTAAATGCTCTGAAGTTTTGAAGTAACAGCGTTCTGCTGTCCTGAATGGGATTGAAAGAAGGGGCGTTGATGATTGTGCCTTGATAATTGCTGAACATCGGCTGGTTGGACAATACTGCGTCCAGATAATAGCCGGAACTGTATACCCCTTTTTTGAAATATTGCTCCATCGTTACGCGGGCGCGCACCCAGGCACGGTGCTGCTCGCTGTTTATTTTTCTTGCCGAAGTGCTTCCCGACTGAAGCTCCTCCGTCAGATTGAACCAGTCAAAACTGAACTCATAGGCATGACCTTGATTTGCATATTGCTTGCGGTTGAGCAGATTAGTAGAAAGTTTGAATCCTGTTCGTGCGCCATTAAGACTCAACACATCTAGTGTGTCGGTTGACACGAACGATGGGGTGTTCACAAACCGATCGGTGTTATTTATATAATAGCCATACAAAACCGCCTTGTATTCCTTTCCAACTGGCTTGCCCAACCCCGCTCCAACTTTTCGATCGATACGTTTCAATATGGTTGGTGCATAACCTGTATTTAAAATATCACCTCCTTGAATAAAATCCCAGTTATTAAAAGTTGCCTCGGGCTCAATAAAATATTGTCCAAAACTGGGCATGTCAAGCCGCGCCTTTACCTGAGCAGACTTGTAAAAGGTGCCTGCATAGAAATTTGCACTTGCGTGTGTGAGCGCACGATTGAAGTAGTAGTAATTCAATCCCAAAAAAATACCGCTGATACTTCGGGTAGCAATCGCTCCGCCAAAGTCTACCTGAAAATTATTTTGCGGACGTCTGGCTAACTGAAATTCATATTTCTTGTGCAGCGCATCATACAAGAAACTCGGATAAACATTTTTGAAATAATCCTCCGCCACCAGCTTATAATACCCCGATTTTATGTGACTGAAATAAAGTGGCTCCTGATGTTTGCTTATGAAATATTTGTTTAGATAGCGCTGCTGCCGACTATTAAAGCCTTTAAAAAGTACATTATCAACCACCATTGGACTCGACTTGCCATTGAACGTATTGCGTTTTTCAGCAACGGTTTCGCATGCTACCCTATTCGAAATTTTTGATTTAATCTCGTTCATCTGCTTTATGGTTTGCGCGTACCCACTGTCGATCATACTCTTCGCTTTCGCAAATTCAAAAGCGGTAAACGACTTTAGTTCAGGTTGAATATAAATTCCGGTTGCCGGCACTTTTCCGGGATCAGACTTATCAAGCAACATGTATAACAAGGACCGCGATATTAGTTTGTCATCTTCCTTGTAGGGATATTCATCATAAACTTTCGTAGACACATTGCAACCAATGATAACATCGGGTCCAAATTCTTTCTGAGCAACATCCACCGGGAAGTTGTTATACACACCTCCGTCAAAAAGATATTTGCCATCCACTCGTATGGGATCGTAAAACAAAGGAACTGTTTGAGTAGCGCGCAAAGCATCGCTCAACACTCCTTTCTTAAGCACCATTTCTGTCTGCGTAAAGATATCAGCCGCCACAACACGCAGTGGCACAAATAAACTATCAAAGTCATTCTTTGAAACGGAGGAAGATTGCGCCATTAACTCCGCCAGCGCAAAATTAAGTGCGATGTCATTGGCTAAGCTGGTATTGATATTGAAATTGAAAGTAGAGTCAAGTGAAATATTCAATCGCAAAAACGATGGATGATCATCACTTTTATTGTAGTAGTAATTAAAACCATCTTCCATCTTTCCGCTTATCCATCTTTGAAACTCATCGGATAGCGCGATCTCTTCAATCTGCCCGGGACTCAGACCCGCAGCGTAGCATCCGGCAACGATGCCACCCATGGAAGTACCTACAACATAATCAATAGGGATTTCATTTTCTTCAAGTGCTTTTAACACGCCAATGTGTGCCAGTCCTTTCGCTCCGCCACCACTTAGCACCACTCCCACCTTTTGACCTAAGACATTGCTGGAAAAGAAAATGACACCACAAATAACCGCGACACGAATCATGAATACTTTTTTACCCCTCAACAGCTAAGTTAATTACTTATCTAACAAAAAAAGCAACGAAAAAATATAGAAGGAAGGCTAAAAATTAATTGCCTGAGACAATGATGGGCAATGCATACGGTGGAAATGGTATTAATTCCAACTGTTTCGTCAATTGGTCCGCTACGATATGAAATTTTTCTTTGTGATCATCTTTGATGGGCATGGAGGGCGGAAGTTCAACTTTCAGTGCGTCTACTTGTACACCATTTCTCCAAAAGCGATAACAAAGATGCGGGCCGGTGGCAAGGCCAGTACTCCCTACATAACCAATGGTTTCGCCTTGTCTCACTTTCATCCCGGCTTTAATACCAGAAGCAATCTTTGACATGTGCAGGTATTGCGTGGTGTACGTGGCGTTGTGTCTGATCTTGACATAGTTGCCATTGTTGGCTTTGTACTGCGCCTCTTCCACAATGCCATCGCCCACGGTGCGAATGGGTGTTCCGGGTGCCGCGGCAAAGTCCGTTCCTAAATGCGCACGAAAAACTTTGGCCACAGGGTGAAACCGATTAAGATTATAGCGCGAACTGATACGCGTGAACTCAATCGGATATTTTAACAACGCCTTGCGTAAACTCTTTCCCTCTTCATCAAAGTAATCTTCTCCTTCTCCCTGATCATATGGAAAGGCATAATAGTTATTTCCAACATGCTGAAAATAAATGGCGTTGATTTTATTGATGCTAATCGCCTTGCCCTCCACCTGATTTTCTTCGTACATCAGCTTGAACTTGTCTCCCTTCTGCAATCGCTGAAAGTCGACCTGCCAGGCAAAAATATCTACAAACTTATTGGTGAGTTCATTTGACACACCCATGTCTTCAATGGTTTCAGAAAGCGTTGACCGGATGATTCCTGCGATTTCCTTTTTTACAATTGTAACTTCACGCTGGCACGGTTCAATTAAAAGTGAATCTTCAAAATGGAAAACGACATAATCGATGGGATTGGGTTCGTAAATAAAAGCCCGCAGTGTTTTCAGTGAATCATTTTTAACAATCAGTGTATATTTTTTACCTGCCGATATTTTTCTGAAATCGAATGTCTTTCGCGGTAGCAGATTAATCTGACGAAGGATTTTCTCAGGCACATATTTGCCCTGAAATAAATCCACCAGCATTTGATTTTTCTTCACTTCATCTTCAATCACATGAAGATCATTCACTACCATTCCATAAAGTAGTTGTGGCTTCTGAATTTCAAATTCAACATGGCTGGATTGCTCAGGAGCAAAATCACCGCGAAGGGAAAAAAGAGAGGTATAATTATTAAGAGCAATTAAACTAATAGCCAACATCAAGGCGATGCCACAAAAAATGGCAATGCGTTTTGTCAACTTATGTTTAAGAATCTCCATCTGCTCAAAAAAATAGTCCGAAATATAAGATGGACTAGTAGTTTAAAAAATAATGAAATAACCAGCAGTGCTTCAAATATACGAAAAGCGAGAACCAATACCAGCGGCTATTGTGCCGGATACAATTCCTTGTACTTCTTCTTTCCCCTGTCAAGAAACTCCACAAAACTTTCTACGCTCTTATTATAACCATACGGCCAGGCCAATACTTTTTCATCGTTGCCTAGCAACACATAAAATGGCTGCGCATTATTTTCCAGGTTTGCAATCTGAAGATCGGCATTTTGCTTGCCGATGGTCTTCTTCACTTTGGCATCATACTTTGATGTAAACCATTTGTCTTCCGGCAATTCTGTTTTATCATCAACATACAAGGCTACCACGACAAAATCATTGCGCAATCGCTCCAACACTTGCGGATCACTCCATACTACAGCTTCCATCTCGCGGCAATTGGTGCAACCGTGACCAGTGAAGTCAATGAAGATCGGTTTGTTTTGTTTCCGTGCACACGCCAACGCCTGATCATAATCAAAGTATCCTTGCAGGCCATGGGGCAAATGAAGGAAGTCGGAGTACTTTGGCGCTTCACACACTTCGCTCGTTTTATCATCGCGTGTTAAAGCGATTAAATCAAAATCGTGCGTGGATAATGGCGGTAAATAACCTGCCAGACTTTTTAACGGTGCACCCCACATGCCCGGAACGAGATACACAACAAATGAAAATGTAAGTGTGGCGAGTAATAATCTTGGTACGGTCACTTTTTCAACCGGGCTGTCGCTCGACATTTTGATCTTACCTAAAAAATAAATTCCAAGCAGGGTGAAGATCACAATCCATATCGCAATGTTGATTTCGCGATCGAGTATTCCCCAATGATAGGCCTGATCGGCAATACTTAAGAATTTCAAACACAACGCAAGCTCCAAAAATCCCAACGTGACTTTCACCGAGTTCAACCAGCCACCCGATTTTGGCAGACTCTTGATCCATTCGGGAAAAATGGCAAAGAGTGTAAAGGGAATGGCAAACGCCAACGCATAGAAGAACATCGCCAGCACGGGTTTGATTACTTGCCCGCCTGCAGCGAGCACTACTACGTTGCCAACGATTGGTATGGTGCAAGAAAACGAAACCAATACGAGGGTTGCGGCCATAAAGAACACACCAACCCATCCTCCTTTTTCTGCTTGTTGATCTACTTTGTTTACTAATTGATAAGGGGCATTGATTTCAAACAGGCCGAGAAACGAAAGTGCAAACACAATGAAGATGACAAACACAAAAAGATTAGGTGCCCAATGGGTAGCCAATGCATTTAATCCTTCTGCGCCAAGCAAAAGCGCGAACAATGTTCCGGCCAACGTATAAATGAAGACTATAGAAAAGCCGAACACTAACGCTTTCTTCACTCCCTGCCTTCTTGTTTGATTATCTTTTAAGAAAAACGTTACCGTCATCGGGATCATGGGAAACACACACGGTGTAATCAATGATGTAAGCCCGAGTATGAAAGCGAAAATCAAATAGCCAAGAAAAGACTCTTCGTGAATGGAAGATTCTCCTTCTAAAATTGATTTGTCCAGAACGGGCCCTGTTCGCTCACCGTAATTTTCGATCACAGTTTGCTTGACTGCGAATGTTGTGTCAATAACAGTAGTGAATGCTTGATTATTTTCTTCTGTTTTGGGATCCGGACTTTTTGCAGCGTTGCCGGTAACTTTTATATCATTGAATGAAAAATCTTCTGTGAAGGGAATACATTTACCAGTAATGTCCGTACAAACTTGATAATCATACTCGCCTTTAATCTTCAAATTACTGGATAGGACTTTTACTTTTTGACGAAACTCTCCGTGCTTTTTAAAAATTTTGAGATCACAGTCAAATATGGCATCGTGCTTATCAAGCGCATCAATTGGCTCGATCTTACCAACCAATTTGAAGCTGGGATGTGACTTAAAAGTGAAGGTCGTTTTTATCGGTCCGTCTTCGCAATCAAATTCAGATGAATACAAATACCAATCCTTGTCGATGTCTGCTTTGAAAATCAGAGTAAGTTCATCTCCAACTTTCACATCATTGGAGGAAGCAGAAGTTGACCAATTTGCAGGATGAAGAATTTGAGTCGAACCTGTGCAGGCGCCAAGGGACAAGACGAAAGCAATGAAAATTTTCTTAAACATCATAGTTCAAATGAGTTGTGCAAAAGTAACGAACTCGTTATCAAATAAGTTGATCTGGAATAAAATCAGCACGCCCTAAAGCGCCTGTTAACCAAACTTTAACAATCGACTTGAAATTTAGTTCTTGGAGAAATGTCTGTAGAACGACACAATGGTTTCAATACCAATCAAAAAGTTTTTGATTCCGTAATGTTCGTTGGGCGAATGGATCGCATCGCTATCCAACCCAAAGCCCATTAGCACAGTATCCAGGCCTAATTCCTTTTTGAATAAAGAAACGATTGGAATACTTCCTCCATCACGGGTTGGTATCGGAGTTTTTCCCCACACTTCTTCGAATGCATTGGCTGCTGCCTTAAATGCTTTAGAGTCGGTTGGTGTAACGGCTGGTTGGCCACCATGATGTGGTGTCACTTTTACCTTTACTGATTTCGGTGCGATGGAAAGAAAATGATTCGTGAAAAGTTTCATGATCTCATCACTGTCCTGGTTGGGAACAAGGCGCATGGAAATTTTTGCAGATGCTTTTGAAGGTAACACGGTCTTTGCGCCTTCGCCCGTATAACCTCCCCAGATTCCATTTACATCTAGTGTCGGGCGAATACCGGTGCGTTCAAGAGTTGTGTAACCTTTCTCTCCTTTTATATCCTCAATGCCCAGCTCTTTTTTATAATCATCAAGATTGAAAGGAGCTTTGTTCAAATCGGCTCTTTGTGCGGGCGTAAGCTCAGCTACCTTGTCATAAAATCCCGGAATGGTGATTCTTCCGTTTTCATCTTGCAGAGAAGTGATCATACTGCTCAGGATGTTAATGGGGTTGGCAACTGCTCCACCATATACACCCGAATGTAAATCGCGATTCGGACCGGTCACTTCTACTTCCAGGTAACTTAGTCCCCGAAGACCAACGGTGATAGAAGGGGTGTCTAATGAAATCAGCGATGTGTCGGAAATCAAAATCACATCCGCCTTGAGCTTTGCTTTATTTTCTTTTACGAAAGTGCCCAGGTTATCAGAGCCAACTTCTTCCTCACCTTCAATCATGAACTTGATGTTGCAACTCAGTTGATTGAGTTTGCTCATGATCTCAAATGCTTTGATGTGCATGTAAAACTGTCCTTTGTCATCGCACGAGCCGCGCGCGTAAATCTTGCCATCTTTTACAACCGGTTCGAAGGCGGGCGAATCCCATAAGTTGAGCGGATCGGCAGGCTGCACATCGTAGTGACCGTAGACCAATACTGTTGGCAGGGATGGATTGATTATTTTTTCTCCAAATACAATAGGATGACCTTTAGTTTCGCACAGTTCAACCTTATCAGCACCAGCGTCTTTTAATTTTTGCACAACGTATTCCGCAGCTTTGCGCACATCGCCTTTGTGGCGGCTGTCTGCACTGACAGACGGTATGCGCAGTAATTCAAAAAGTTCATCTAAAAACCGTTGCTGATTCGATTGAATGTATTCCTTGACCATGAGTTAAAATTTAGAGATGCAAGGTAAGATTTCTTTGAAGAATCAATTGCCACAGACGCACAGATTAATGGTTGAATCAAGACGCTCGTGGTAATGGCTAGTATTGCTGCAACCTAAATGGTACTGCTAATGGGAAGAATTTATTCGGCTGAAGCGCCAACAAATATGTTTCTTACTTTTCCATCTTCGGTAAGCCAAAAAACAATGCCGCCATAGACTGTCCCGGCTATAATTTGACCTTCACCAAAATCAGCACTAATTTCTTTCTTGTAGGCCTTCATCACTTCTTCGCGGGTGCTGCCAACTCCTATTCCGCGTGTCGACTTCTGAGTCGCACTCTCTTTTAATAAGTAACTTACCGAAGTCCATTTCTTATTTTCATCTTCAGAAAAAGAAATCTCTATTCCTTTCGCTAAATACATCCACGTTTGGGAGTTCATTCCATCCACTTCAGACATTTTTATTTCTGTTTGTTGCTCTGGTTCGCCCAAAAGAATAATCACCTCTTCTCTGATGAGACCTGTTCGGATTCCACCGAAGTTTTCTTCTTTCATCAGATCGAATCCAACACTCGAATAATCGATTGAGTCTGCGGAGCTAACACTTTCGACTGAGACTGAATCCATCTTTTCATTTGCTTCTGAATTTTGTTTTGAGGCGCACGCCCAAACGCAAAGAAGGCAGGCTATAGCGATGAATTGCTTCATAGGTTGATAATTGAATAAGTTAGAAACAGTATTTGTCTTGAGGTAGGAACCAACATGAATGATAAAATTTATCTATTCTATCAACAACACTTTTAAGTAATCCTGAGATCCGTGGAAAATCCGATAAATAAAAACCTTGTTATTCTGAACTCTATAGAAAATAAGGTAAGAACCGATGATTAAATAACGGTATCCCAGCAGCTTGAGCCGTTTCTCTCGTGGCTGTCGGCCAGCCAAAGGATTTTCTGACAAGATTTCGAAAGCATTTTCAAACCGATCGGCCATCTTCTCTGCAGCCAACGGTTTATCAGAGGCGATAAAGTCAATGTGATGCAAAAAATCTTCCTGTGCAGTGGGAAGGACATTAACCTCGCATTTTTTTTTCATGAATGCGTTGACGTGCTTCTTTCATAACTTCTTTGTAGGGCCGCCCTCTTTCACCGGCATCATACTCTGCCTGCGCCACTGCTAGTTTTCCATAGAGGTCAAGCTTGTGCTCCATCCTGCGGTATTGTTCTATGGACAGCACGACCAAATCGCCTGCGCCATTTTTAGTGATATAGATGGGTTCATGGCTCTCATGGGCCAATGTTGAAATTTCATTTGACTTGTTTCGTAAGTCCGAAATCGGTTTGATAATTGCCATGTATCAAAATTATATCATTTAAATGATATTGGCAATCGAGACTATTTAGGCGGAGCCACCATCATATCTTCGATTACCTTCTTCATTTCTTCGGCCGGTTTCTTTGCAATCAGATAAAAATGATTTTTGCCTTCGCGTGACCAATTGTTCTTTCCATCATCTACAACGTGTAGTGTTCCGCTTGCCTCCGTCCAGTAATCTTTTAATCCGCGCACCGCAAACAACACCGCTGTCTCATCCCAACTGTGACGGTTTTTGTTTTTATCTACCATCGGGTTGGTTTCAAATGAAACACGCACCGGATTGTTAGCGGGCGTTTCTGTAACTAATCGCTCACCTGTCATGATTGCCTTTCCTATTTCGAAACCAGAATAATAAACGGGCGTTGGCCATTCTCTCGCTACTAACTGCGCTGCCTCTGGACAAATCCTGATGTTCCATTCATTGCCTGTTGGATACTCTGCGCCCATCGACACAAGTCTGCTCACTTTCTTTTTCACTAGTTCCCTTCCGGAAAGTTTGCTGATGGCATCGGGTGGAGAGAGCAAAAGATCAGCAACAAGTCGTTGCGGACCTATCACGCAAATCACAACACTTCCATCCGGTTGCTCAGAAAGAGTTTTTCTGTAAAGTGCAATTGCATCCGGTGCATTTTTTCCTGACTTAAGATCATTTGGAAAATTGTTGGCCAGGTTGCTGTTGTAAAAATCATTGTGTTTGCCTTTGTACACGTAATCACCTTTGTAGGTGCCGATGGGAATGTTTGGCTTTCCATAATAAGTGTTTACTGCATCAATGGAAGCAGCGCCCCAATCATCGTTCATGGGATACATCGCAGCCAACAATTCAGCTTCTCCATTGTAAACCATTTGATGAAGGATGGCGAGCGCACCCGTGTCGTCACAATCATTTCCAAAGTCGGTATCAAGAATGATCTTGACAGGTTTTGTATGTTGAGCCTGCGAGAAAAAACAAAGACATGCAAGAAGGGCTGTGAGAAATAATTTCATACTGTTTTTTGATTGACTTTGCGAAACTCTGCGTCCTCTGCGGTTAAGTTTTTATCACCAACTACTACTTGCTCCTCCACCACCTGAATCACCTCCACCAAAACTACCACCCGAATCGTTGGACGATGATGAGCTGGAGTCAGACGATGAAGAAACGACAATCATGGGAATGGTTTCCGTACTCACATTTCGGTGATTGCAGTATTTGCACGATTTCACAATCTCTCTCTTTCCGTCATGACTCGTAGTGGCCGATACTTTTGTAGTTGAGCTTACAATATAAAAAGCATGGGTCTTGCACTTCGGACATTCTGAATATTCGGTCTTTTCATTAATATAAGCCTCGATGCTCGTCTCGCCACAGGCACTGCATTTCCAAACATCATAGTCGACCGACTTGAGTTGTTCTTCAAACTGCGATTCTTTAGGCAGGTATTCATCCTCTTTCACCTCGTCCAGTCGCACGCATTTCTTTCCGCAGTTTGCACATTCTCTTGGCGTTGTTCGGATAGATGCGATCTTTCGTTTTAGAAGGATCCAAACAAAAACAAATGGAATTGGAAAGAAGATGGCCCTTGCGATCATCTCGCCTTTTTGGTCGTTCAAAAAATTATAGACTGCATGAAATTCTTTTTTATTCATCCATGTGTTTGATTCCTTCGCCACCCGGGCATATTTACTCAAACCCAGCAAACCGACATAACCGTATGCTGTGATCAGCCCCGGCATCCAGTCGGTTGTAGAGGTTAAGAAAAATAGTGCAACAAGCGGAACGACATAATACCACAACCACCATGCCCCAGCACCAATCTTATCAGTTGGCACATCATGCGTTGTTTGAGGCGAATGATAAAATCCTGATTTTCTCTTGACGAAATAAATGATGACTCCCACCACAAACCAAACTACACCCAAGAGAAAATAAATGGCCGCCTGGTCACTCACATCCGATGCAGATGGTTTATCATCTCTGATTTCTTCCGCATACTTTGGATCGGTGAGAATTTTGTTGACTTCTTCAACGCCTGCTAATATTCCAGCATCCACATTTCCTTCTTTGAAATGCGGAACCATCAATTGCGTTTCAATGCGCTTGCAAATAGCATCCGGCAAAACACCTTCCAGGCCAAAACCGGTATGAAGCCTGATCTTTCGTTGATCTTTGATGAACAATATCAACAGACCGTTGTCTTTATTGGCTTTCCCAATTCCCCATTCTTTGAAAAGGTCTTGTGCAAAGTTGAAATCGGTTTCTTCGCCAATGGAATTTAAAAGAACCACTGCAACTTGAGAAGTAGTCTGTTGCTCAAGCGCTCCTAGCTGTTGATTGACTTGAGCTACCGTGCCTTCACTAATGAGGTTGTCCGGATTGCTCACATAGCTGTTGTTGACCAACTTCATGTTGGGCACAGTCTTGACCGTGTAGGTTTGTGCCCAAGCGTTTGTTGAGAAAAACAATATTAAATGTACCAGGGCTTTTATCTTCATGACTAGAGATTACTTTTTCAGCTAACCAAGTTGCATTAGCGGGCTTAAACTTTAGAATTGTACAAGAACTGATTATTAAGGATTGTTTTCTTTGAGCAAAAGCTGTTGATACTTATCATTAATTTCTTTCGCTAGTTTCTGATACTCTGCTGCGTCCTGAGCCATTCTGATTGCCTTCTCTCTTTGAGCCAGGGCGTATATAAACATTAATAGAACGACTAATGATTGGACTGCTAGAACGACTATATATTTTTTCTTCATATTCTCTAGTTTTAAGATCCATCGGTCGTAAATATATATTGTGCCAAGAATGGGTATTGTTATGTAACTCAAAATAAAGAGGAGGTTGCTCTCAAAAATTCTAAAGTAATACGAGGTTAACGGATAAAGCATCAAGAGCCCTACCCCTAAGAATTTCAAGTAGTCTATAAATTTTTTAGGCCGCTTCGATTGGAACCTCAAGGAATAAATTAAAATCAAGCCTGCAGCAGCAATAATCGATGCAATGACGCCCCAGTATTCCTTTTGATAAAAAAGAATCTTACTTGCAAAAATTGCAATTACAAAAACGGATAGCCATCCAAGAAGTTTTCTCTGCGGGTTTTTATACCAAAGTGTAATCACACTACCTAATCCAAGGGTTGATTCCATTAGTATTATTTCTATCATGTTCACAAGTGAGACCTTTAGTGTCAACGATCTAACTCATCTTCGAATACACCAACAAACTCAATCCCACAAAAAAGCAAATGAACATGATGTATAACAACGTGTTCGTTCCTTTCGGTGCGGCTTTGAATTCTTTCCAGATGAATACGCCCCAGATGGCGGCCACCAATACTGCGCCTTGTCCCAGGCCGTAAGAAATAGCAGGCCCCGCTTTATCAGATGCAATGATGCTGAACGACATGCCAATGCACCAGATAATGCCGCCTAAAATTCCGGTGAGGTGACTTTTAAAATTTCCACTGAAGTAATCGGCATATGAAACGGGTGTTCCCTGCACCGGCTTCCGCATTAATATCGTGTTGAATAAAATGTTACTTAATAAAATACCAAAAGCGAAAATCACAATGGAGGAATAAGGCGTAAGCTTTCCGGCTTCCGGCACGGAAAAATTTTGGATCATCCCATTCACGACAAATCCATAAAACTGTGACATCAGCATTCCGGCAAGTATGGAAATGATCAATCCTTTGTAAGAAACTTTCTGTTGACTGCCCGTGAGCTTTTGATAAGCCAATGCATTCACAATAATGCCCACCGCTATCAGTAACACGCCCGAAAAAATTAAACGTGGATTGCCAGTGGGCACTTTAATATAATTATCCATCACTCCCCAAATCAGTGCAATACCAATGCCCACCGGAAATGCAACCGACATGCCTGCAATGGAGATCGCAGCAATCAATAAAATGTTGGCCAGATTGAAAATGACTCCGCCCAACAATGCCGATGTAAGACTTGAACTATCTGCTTGCTGAAGATCGGCAACAAAACTTCTTCCCTGTTCGCCCAAACTTCCCAAGGTAAAAGCGAAGAGTATCGACATGATTAAAATCCCGATCACATAATCCCAATAAAACAATTCAAACCTCCACGACTTCTCGGCCAGCTTTTGTGTGTTGGCCCACGAGCCCCAGCACAACATGGTGACGATGCAAAAGAAAACTGCGAGCGAGTAACTCTCCAGAATAAACATAACACGTTCGATTTAAGGTTGAGCAGCGACAGGTGCTTTATCAGAATAGATGATCACTTCGTTGATAAACACAGGAAACTTTTCATCGGGATTTAAAATCTTCATGCGCACCGTGTGCTTTCCTTTTGGCAGCTGATACTTCCAGAAAGGTTCGTGTCTGCGCGTAGTGAAACTTACCGGCAAGTCTACATTCTCAATAAGCTTGTCATCCAGATACAATTCCGTTTTTGCCACATAGGGATCATTGGAATTCCATTTGCCGGTCTCCGCCCGCACCACAAAACCATTACCTTCAAAATCAAAAGTCAGTTCACTGGTCAGATTTTTACGGATCGACTTCTTATCAACCGGATAATGGCCCATAAAACTTTCCTCAAATCGAACAGCTTTGGGTTGTTGTACTTTGATGGTGATGTTATCGCCCGTCACTTTTCCTCCATTCTGTTCAATCATCTTCAAAGCATGATTGAATCCAATATCATACACATCGTTGAGCGACATCGTAGTGTACTTAAAAGGAATGGGTTCAGCCTCTGTCAAACCCATCTTCCAATAAGCGGGTATCTTATCATAACCCAACATGGTTCCTAAAATTCCTCCCGCTGATGACGGATTGCAATCAGCATCCTGGCCTGCGCGTGTGGAGATTTCCATCGTTTTAGTAAAGTCACCATTGCCATACAGCAAACCCATCACCACATAAGCAGCGTTGACGGTGGCATCAATATTAAAAGGAGCAAACACACCATCGGGGCAACCGATGTCTTGCGTCCATTTCTTTTCAATTTCAAACCAGGTTGATTTCCAATCGTTGGGATATTTCTGGTGCCATTGAATCACATCATTGATCACATTATAAAATCTGCTTTCTTTCGGAATGGTCTTCAACGCTTCGGTGACGACATAATGAATATCGTTGGTTGTAAAGGCCAGCGTGTACATCGCACCCATGTAAACGCCACCGTACCAGCCATCGCCATAGTTCATGATGTGGCCAATTTTGTCGCTGATTTCAGATGCTGTGTTGGGCATACCGGGCGACATCAAGCCAGCAAAGTCTGCCTCGATCTGATAGTCGATGCAATCGGCATGAGGATTATTCAACCAATGACCAGACTGCGGCACTTGCATTCCATGAAGAATATTATAGCGACCGGCCTGATTGGCATGCCACAACATATAGCCGGCATTGGCATAGGCTTTCGCAAATTCTTCTACTGGTGCATTCAGTCCTTTCTTTTGAAATACATCCACAAAGGTCAAATCCATGTAGATGTCATCGTACAAACCCGGATTGTTGATCATCGTTTCTTTGAGATAGCCATCGTACCATTTGATGGTTTGGTAGTCTTGCACCATCGTGCCACAAAATCGAAATTCTATCGGTCCACCAAACGTAACGCCAATGGTTTGTCCGGCCCAGCCACCCTTGATCTTGTTCTTTAATTCAGCCTTGCTGATCGTGAGGTTTTCTTTGAGGGAAGGAGCTGTGACCTTCTTCAATTCTTGTGCACCTAAGTTGGTGAGTACGGCAGCAAACAATACTGTGTAGACAAATTTCATTCGTTTAAATAATTAAGATTTAAAATTCATTCAATTACCTCACCCCAATATAATTTTCCTACAAGGAAAGCTCGCATGACCCCTCTCCTTAAGGAGAGGGGTGGCACAAATTGCGCGACTGCACAAATCGTGTTGGGGTGAGGTGTCAAAGCTCATTTCTAAACGGTGCCGATGCCTGTGCGCCCATTCGTGTTACAGAAATCGCTGCCGCACGATTGGCAAATGCCACCGCTTCATCCAAAGACTTGTCTTCGGAAATCGCCACAGCAAGTGCGCCATTAAACACATCACCTGCTGCGGTTGTATCCACTACTTTCACCTTCGTTGTCGGAACAAGTCGACCGCCATCGGCATTATAAATGTACGCGCCTTCTGCGCCAAGCGTAATCACCACATTACTTACGCCTTTGTCAAATAATTTTTTTGCTGCAGCTTGCACAGAATTTATATCGGTGATTTTTATTCCTAAAAGAATTTCTGCTTCCGATTCATTTGGTGTGATCATAAACAACCCGTTGAGCAACTCATCGGGCAGTGATCGTGCCGGAGCGGGATTTAAAATCAGTTTGCGTTTATGCTGTGTGGCAAGCTTTGCTGTGTGCAACACCGTTTCGATCGGAATTTCCAATTGCATCAACAGCAAATCCGCCACCTCAAATTCTTTCTCGGCTTTTTGTGCATCGTTTGGCATAAGCGCACCATTTGCACCTTGTGCGACTACAATTGTGTTTTCACCTTTGCTGTCGATCGTGATCAAGGCAACACCGGATGGATGATGTGTGTCGGTGACAATAAACTTCGTGTTGATCCCTTCTTTATCAAACTGACTCAGCGCCTGCTTTCCGAAAATATCGTTGCCAACTTTTGCAATGAATGTCACGTAGCCTCCCAATCGTGCGGCAGCAACGGCCTGGTTAGCTCCCTTGCCTCCGGGAAACATAAAAAACTCGCCACCTAAGATTGTTTCTCCCGGCACGGGGAAGTGATTGGCTTTAATCACCATGTCGGTGTTGGAGCTGCCAATAACTAAAATGGATTTTGCTGAAGGCATAAATTAGAGCACCTTAATTTAGGACTAATTTAAGAGATGCCTAATCCTCCTGTAACATTTTAGCCTGGCAATAAAAACAAGAGGAGGCTACTACACCTCCTTCTTGCAAAAACCAACTTCACTAACCAAACAAACACTATCTTTTTCGATGAAGCCAAAAGTCATAACCAATTTTTACACCCGCGCTAAAGGAAAGACCTTGTATCTGACTTGCGTTGGGTGCGCTTATAACTGACGAAGTTCTCGTGTCACCAGCAGCAATCCGATAGCTGGCACCTGCATATACTTTTACGAAACGTAAAACATTTGCTTCCACATTGACTCCGGGCTGCACGAGGAAAAAATTAGTGCCAGCATGATGGAAGGGGTCAGATCGATAGCCATACATGCCCGGATCATAACGCATCCTTCCTTCTGTCGAATCGTAATTTGCAAATCCGCCACCAATCAATAATGGAAACGACACATGAATTAGTTTATTCGGATAAAGTGTGTACTCTAATCGAACGCCACCAAACCGTGATCGCATCTCCAACGCATTTGGCGAATTAACCTGAGAAGGTGTAAAATGATCAAAGGTTGAAAAGCCACTCACTCCTATGCTTAATTTTTTATTGAGCGATAACATCACGGATCCTCCTCCTAATGACGTAAACTGACCATTCATTCGCCCGAGTTGATATTCTGGAATGACATATAAGCCGAGATAGCTAATCTTCGGAAGCGTCAATAATGTCTTCATAACGGTTGTATCTCTCACAGGAGAGGTGTTTGCCTGCTCCTGTGCTCTTGCCGAATGAGAAAGTATTAGTGCGAGAAGAACAATGCAGGCAAGAACTACTTTTAAAAATTTCATGGCTCTGTGTTAAAGGATAGGAAACAAAACTTTAAAATTCAGGGTGATTTCTTCTTTCGTCTTTACTCCCATCAGAGAAGGCGTTTCAATTTGATAATCGTTGATGTTCACAATAAAATTGCCGTCCACCAGCACGTCTTTTTTTTCATCTACTCGCTTCGCCACGAAGGTGACTGGCCGGGTCACATTGTGAAAAGTGAGATTGCCATGGATAGTCAATTCATTTCCTATTTGCTGAATATTGCTGCTGATGAGTTTTACGGTTGGATATTTTATCGCCTCCAGAACTTCCAAGGCGTGTGAATCGCGGTTGGAATTATTGCTGTCAAACGTGGAGAGTAAAACCGATACGGCTACAGATTCTACTTTGTTGGTTTCTGAATTAAAGAGCATCACACAATTCACTTCTTTGCTGGTGCCTGTCCATTCATGAAGCGGGTGCACCATCGTGTAGCTGATCTCAGAGCTTTTCTTGTCAGCCATTATCTTCTTTTTAATTTCAGCGCTTCTGCGCAGCGTAAAAGAAGACGTCATCACAAATACCAACAATAAAACAAAAAAGGCTTTCGAGTATTTCATATTTCTGGCGGTTAAAATTTTATAACTATTGTAGCGGCAGCAAAGGCGGCAAAAGTGGTGTAAGCCGCTGCCCTGTGGTAGGGCTTCAATTCGGGATGGCCTTCTAATTGGCCAGCCAGAATGTTAGTGGCAATCATTCCTGTCAGGTGCACCATCGCTAATCCTTTGTGAATTTTAATTGTGCTAAGTCCCTTGCGATTTACTAATGGTGGCGGTGCAGTAAAGGCCAGGAGGGCAGTGGTGGTATAAGCAGTATTGACAAATGCTCCGAGATTCTCATGCGTGTCGCGCAAGGAAGATGACGGATGACTGTAAAGTTTTGCGCCCACAAAACCTTGGGCAATCATACCAGCAAGTGTAACAAAGCCACCCACTTGATGAAGTTTCAACATGGTTCTCCTGATCTTCATTTCCACTTCACGGTTTTCTGCAGTTAAGGGAGCCAGTCCGGTTGTCCGCAAAACTCCTTTCTTACCCCACAGAAGTTTTTGCGTGATAAAAATGCGTTCGGGTAATAACTCTTGCTTCGGCTCATTCAATTCCAAATCATTAAGCAAACTATCTGCTGAAGTGTCTTGTGAAAAAACATGTGCGGCTGAAAAAACAAACGCGAATAAGCCAATCCATTTTAAATTAAACATGCGTGATATTTTGAGAGTGCGTTTTAGTTAACTATAAATACGAAGAGACGACCCGGTCAACGCAGTCTTATAAGTGGTGAGCCCATTTCTACCTTCTGAATTAAGACCCTTGCCTGCCGTATTATACTCGGCACCATGAGCACTGCAGTAAAAGATATTCGAACTCTTTACATACGTGACATTTATTTGGCCTTCGTGGCTGCAAATTTGAGTTACCGCTACATATTCACCTGTCGTTGTTTTCGCTACTACAATTCTATTGGTGATAACAAACCCGCCATTAGTATTGAGTGCAGCGTTGGCGGAAGAAGTTAAATCCAGAGTAAAATCTACATTTCCGGATGGCGTTGGGTTTACATTACCATTGATTGAGCAGCCTGAACAATACACCGCCATCAGCGCTGTTCCGCCAAATCCCAACTTTTTTAAAAATTCTAACCTGTTGATCTTTACTTCTGTGTGATTCATCTCTATTCGTTGAATTAATAGACACTTCTGACCGTTATTTGAATGTTATCACGAGCGTTTCTTTGAAAGGGTTGGTCGGAAGATTTTATTTTTTTATGAACCAACCATTTAAAGCAACCTTGCGTGATGTTGTTATTGGGACTTACTAAATACTCTGCTGCATCGAAGAGGGGCGTGATCTTCAGGAGCTGATTAAAGCGTGCCGGGCAAACGACCGGAAAAGTCAGGACAAGCTGTATAAGCTGTTCTATGGCTTTGCTATGGGTATATGTCTAAGATATTCACGTTCAAGGGATGAGGCGATTGAAATATTAAACGATGGATTCTACAAAATCATGACCAACCTGGATAAGTATTCTCCAGGTTTATCCTTCAAAGGCTGGCTTCGAAGAATCATGACCAACACGGCCATTGATCATTACCGAAGAAATGAAAAACACTACGACAACGTAGACATTTCCTTCGTGCGCGATGAGCAATTAACCGACAATGTGCTAAGCTCATTATCAGAAGAGGTAATACTCAAAGCCATTCAGGATTTACCTCCGTCTTACCGAATGGTCTTCAACTTATATTGTCTGGAGGGATATAAACATTCTGAGATTTCACAAAAACTGAATATTAGCGAAGGCACTTCTAAATCGAATTTGAATATCGCGCGAATAAAATTGAAAAAAGCATTGGGCACTGAGTTTGACGTAAACGCTGAACAAAATGGATGATCAACGTTTTGACCGAATCATAAAGGAGAAGCTGGACCACTATGAAGATCCTTCATTCGATCCTGCTGCATTGGCGGGCTTTCACGACAAGCTTGCCGCATTTGCTCCTGTGCCCTGGTATGAGCAGCGGATGAATCATTATCTGGTAGCTGCTTCGTTCACTTTCTTTGCATTAATCAATGCCTATTTATTTTGGCTAACAAAAGAAGCGTCTTCAACTGTGCCTGTCGTGCAGAATTTGTCGCAGCAACATACCATTGATTCTCTTTCTAACATTATCAAACAGCTGGAGTCGGAAAAACAATTGGCTTTGCGCGAACGCGATTCATCTGTAACGATCGCAAATAGTCTTAACAAACAGATTGCAATTATTTCGTCTACACCAACCCCGACTGTTGCCACCGATAAAAAGCTGACTTCGAAAGTTTCGATCGGGTTAATCAGCTCCCTTCCTCCACAATTATATAACGTGCTAATGGAAAAAGGTCTGTTGATCACAGAGAATGATGAAGCCTATTTAGCTCCACCAGAAACTGTGAATCAACACTATAGAAATATGTATCTCGCTTCGCGAAAAACGGAAAGTCAAAAGCTGTGGCCGGAGTTGGTTTTGCCAGAGTTTAAATTAAAGCCCGTTGAAATAAAGGAAGCCCCAACAGTAGTTGCACGCGAAACCAAGCATCAGGTTATTTCAGCCAAAATGCGCAATGAATTGGAAAAGCATTACTTCAAAGGCCTGGGAATAAATGTTGCTCCGCACGCAGACCTGGCGCAAGCTATTTTCTCACAAGGAACCGGATTGATAACACCACGTGCCGGTGTCACGGTTGATTGGGTAATATCTCCGCGATTTAGTGTTGAGTCTGGAATCGATTACTCAACAACTAAGCTTGTACTTGACAAAAATTTCCAGACCATTACTCTACCAAGTTCAGACACAAGTCTTGGCCGGGTTGAACGTTTGGGCATCAAGCATACGCTGCTGTCGGCACCTATCGCACTAAAGTATCGGCAATGGCTTAGTGAGAAAACTCAATCGTTTATTAAAATTGGATATACACCTTACTTTTCAGTTAAGCAGGAATACCGATTTGAGTATGACTTCGATCAACCGCCAAGTCCTTATCCTTCTTATCCTTATCCGAATCCTCGTCCAGATCACGATCGTCACGTTGTTACTTCAGTTCAGGAAACGAAAAACAACGGATACTACGGAGGCACTGGCACGATATCACTTGGATTGACAAGGCTTATTAAAAACAAGCACAAAGTGGAAGCGTCTTTGTTTTATGAAAAGAGTCTTGCATCTGTGGGTCAGGAACAATTAGGTATGCAATTGTTTGGAGTAAGATCAGCCTATTGGTTTACACTGCGATAACATCTTTGCTGATTCATTCATAATCACTTTAGATATTCCGATTCACGTGATCAACTAAACATTTTCGATCACCCCAAATTGCTTTTACTCAAACCTGGTTAGAGAATTGACTTGTTCGTCCATCCGGTTTTAGAGCATTACACCCGTCTTTCATGTGCTCATAAAGTCATTCGATTTTTCAGCGCTGGGAAATAAAGTCCATATCAACCGTTTTCGCTACTAACTGTTAGTTCGCAGTTAAAAATTTTTTAAACGATTTTAACTCCGATCATAAAAAATGCTGCTGACAACACAGTAACTTTAACCAAGCTATAACTATCTATTACCTTGAACGAAGAACAACAGAACGGTCTTTATCATCCACAGTTTGAGAAAGACTCGTGCGGTGTTGGTTTCATTGCCAACATCAAAGGACGAAAGTCGCATCAAATTATCAGCGATGCGCTCACCATGTTGGAGCGAATGGCACACCGTGGTGCTTGTGGTTGCGAACCCAACACAGGCGATGGTGCCGGCATTCTCATACAAGTGCCGCACGAATTTTATACCAATGAATGCCGCAAGCTGAATATTAAACTTCCAGCCTACGGACAATACGGAGTGGGCCTGGTGTTTCTTCCAAAAGATCACAAGGTTCGCGAAGAGTGTCGTAACGTATTGGCGCGTCAAATCAAAAAGATGAAGATGACCCTTCTGGGTTATCGTCAAGTTCCAACCGGTCATCCTGATTTAGGCGAAACTGCCGTCAACGCAGAGCCTGTAATGGAGCAAATTTTTATCAAGCGGCCGGAGAATCTTTCTAATCCGGATGACTTCGAGCGCAAGCTTTTTATTCTTAGAAAATACTCTACACGCATCGTCAACGAATCGGTGCATGGCGTGAATAATAAATTCTATTTCTCATCTCTATCTTATAAAACCATTGCCTACAAAGGCATGTTGACTTCCGGTCAGGTGCGTCCTTATTTTCCTGATCTTGAAAACGAAGAAGTGGTGTCTGCCCTGGCGGTAATACACTCACGCTTTTCTACAAATACATTCCCTTCGTGGAGCCTGGCCCAACCTTTCCGATACATCGCTCACAATGGCGAGATCAATACGGTGCAAGGCAATATCAATTGGCTGAAATCCAAAGAAGCCTTCTTCTCTTCCGAATATTTCAGTCGCGAAGAACTGGATATGATTTTGCCGATCTGTAATCCGGTGCAATCCGATTCATCCAATCTTGACAACACCATCGAATTACTCTTGCATGCCGGCCGTTCATTGCCGCATGTCATGATGATGCTCATACCCGAAGCATGGGACGGCAACGAACACATGAGTCAGGAGAAGAGAGATTTTTATGAATACCACGCCAACCTCATGGAACCATGGGATGGTCCAGCTTCGATTACCTTCACCGATGGAAAAATTGTTGGCGCTACGTTGGATAGAAATGGTTTACGCCCATCACGCTTCTTAGTAACAGATGATGATCGTGTGATCATGGCATCAGAAGCTGGCGTGTTGGATATTGATCCCGCAAAGGTAATAAGCAAAGGACGTTTGCAGCCAGGCAAAATGTTTGTGGTGGATTTGGAGCAAGGCCGCATCATCAGCGATGATGAGTTGAAAAAAGAGATATGCACACGTCAGCCTTATGGAAAATGGTTGAAGGATAACAAAGTTCGTTTGCAAGATCTGCCCGAGCCCGGAGGTAGTTTCCACAAATATGATCCCAACACATTCTTAAAGAGACAAATTTCTTTTGGTTATACATCAGAAGATTTAAGAGTGATCATTGCACAAATGTGCGAGAGTGGAAAAGAAGCGCTCGGTTCGATGGGTAGTGATATTCCACTGGCCGTGCTTTCGAATCAGGCGCAACATCTATCGAGTTATTTCAAACAACTTTTTGCACAGGTAACTAATCCGCCTATTGATCCGATCCGCGAACGAATGGTGATGTCATTGGCATCGCATGTTGGCGGTTCGTTGAATTTATTGGAAGAAACTCCGGAGCACTGTATTACACTGGAGTTACCAACACCTATTTTAACTAATGGCGAATTAGAAAAGATACGTTACATCGATCACCGTCATCTTCAAACAAAAACGATCTATACGTATTTCAAAGCCGATGGCCAACCTGGCTCACTTGAAAAAGGACTTCAGCGCATTTGCCAGTATGTGACCGATGCAATTGAAGATGGCTTTACCATTATTATTCTTTCCGACAGAAGTTTTGACAGCGGGCACGCGCAGATACCATCGCTGCTTGTAACAAGTGCAGTTCATCATGATTTGATTCGCAAAGGACTTCGCGGAAAGGCAGGAATCTTAATTGAAGCTGGTGACGTTTGGGAAACACATCACTTTGCTACGCTGATCGGTTATGGCGCTTCTGGCGTGAATCCTTATCTGGTATTCCAGACGATCCACGACATGAAGAAGAACAATCTGTTGAAAGAAGATTTAACAGAGGAGAAAGCGATCTATCATTATAAGAAAGCGGTATCAGGTGAATTATTGAAGATCCTCAGTAAAATGGGTATCTCTACTCTTCAATCGTATCACGGTGCGCAAATCTTTGAAGCGCTCGGTATTAACAAGGAAGTGGTTGACGAATATTTTACGGGCACAGTTTCCCGCATCGGTGGTCTTACGCTTGATGACATTGCGAAAGAAGCATTGGCGAAACATAAACTTGCCTTCCCCAAAACACCAAACCTTGCTCCAAGATTAGAAGTAGGTGGCGTGTATCAATGGAAGCAACGAGGCGAAGCGCACATGTTCAATCCGCAGACTATTCATTTGTTGCAACAGTCTACCAAGACCAACGACTACGCCCTATTTAAAAAATATTCCAAGCTGATTAATGATCAGAGTGAAAAAGCAATTACGCTAAGGAGCCTTTTACGGTTTAAGAAAGGGAAAGCTATTCCACTCAGCGAAGTAGAACCCAAAGAAAATATTTTCAAACGCTTTGCTACTGGTGCAATGTCGTTTGGTTCCATCTCGCATGAGGCGCACAGTACATTGGCCATTGCTATGAACCGCATTGGCGGAAAGAGCAACTGTGGTGAAGGCGGTGAAGATGAAATACGATTCATCCGTAAAGAAAATGGAGATTGGGAAAACTCTGCCATCAAGCAAGTTGCTTCAGGTCGATTTGGTGTAACGAGTTATTACCTAAGCAACGCGAAGGAATTACAAATTAAAATGGCGCAAGGTGCCAAGCCTGGAGAAGGCGGACAGTTGCCCGGCCACAAAGTAGATGAGTGGATTGGTCGCGTTCGTCATTCAACGCCAGGTGTTGGTTTAATCTCTCCTCCTCCTCATCACGATATTTATTCTATCGAAGACTTATCACAATTAATCTTCGATTTGAAAAATGCCAATCGCGAAGCACGCATTAGTGTGAAGCTGGTGTCAGAGGCTGGTGTTGGCACAATCGCATCCGGTGTTGCCAAAGCTCATGCCGATGTAGTATTGATTGCAGGTCATGATGGTGGAACCGGTGCATCACCGATAAGTTCAATTCGTCATGCCGGCTTACCATGGGAACTTGGTTTAGCGGAAACACATCAGACTCTTGTTCGAAATAAATTGCGCGGAAGAATTGTCGTGCAAACTGACGGACAAATCAGAACTGGTCGCGACTTGGCCGTTGCAGCAATACTAGGTGCGGAGGAATGGGGTGTTGCTACGGCCGCACTGGTTACTGCAGGTTGCATCATGATGCGCAAGTGTCACTTGAACACATGCCCTGTTGGTGTGGCGACACAGAATAAAGAACTGCGTGCGTTGTTTACTGGTAAACCAGAATATGTTGTTAATCTGTTCACGTTCCTTGCCGAAGAACTTCGGGAGATCATGGCAGAGCAAGGTTTCCGCACGGTAAATGAAATGATCGGTCAAGTAGACCGGTTAGATGTAAGCGATCTTGAAAACAACTGGAAACACGAGCACATCGACCTGGCTCCTATATTATATAAAGAGCCGATGAGCTTGGATACTGCTCTCTTCAAACAAGAAGAGCAAGACCATGAACTTGGAGCGGTATTAGATTGGAAACTTATTGAACGCGCCAAAGCAGCCCTGGAACATGCCGAACCGGTGGAGGGATCATTTGAAATCAGTAACACAAACCGAGCAGTTGGCACGATGCTTTCGAATGAAATCTCGAAAGTGTATTTGGGCCCGGGTCTTCCAAAAGGAACTATTCATTATAAGTTCAAAGGAACAGCCGGTCAAAGCTTCGGAGCGTTTGGCGCAAGCGGTTTGAAGTTTGAATTGGAAGGCGATGCAAATGATTACTTCGGAAAAGGATTGTCAGGAGCTCAATTGATTTTATATCCCGACAAGCGTGCAGGCTTTGTCGCCTCTCAAAATATCATTGTGGGTAACGTAGCATTTTACGGAGCCACTTCGGGTGAAGCATTCATTCGCGGTTGTGCCGGTGAACGTTTTGCCGTGCGAAATTCAGGGGTGAAAGTAGTGGTAGAAGGAGTTGGCGATCACGGCTGTGAATACATGACCGGTGGTGCCGTTGTTATCCTTGGCGAAACTGGAAGAAACTTTGCAGCTGGAATGAGCGGGGGTGTCGCTTACATCTTTGATAAAAACAATTCCTTCAAAAAGAATTGCAACATGGAGATGGTGATGTTTGATCAGATGGATAGCGAGGATGAAGCCTTGATCAAGAAAATGATTCTCGATCACCTGACCTTTACCGGCAGCGATGTTGCTTCTGATTTATTGAAGAACTGGTCGGAGACGTTCGCTCAATTTGTGAAAGTTATGCCGATGGATTACAAAGCCGTGTTAGAAAAAAGAAAGGCGGAGAAGAAAGTTGCTGTTAAGGTTTAATAAAAGTTTTAATTGGTCTGAGGCAAATCGACCAATCAACAAATCGAAAAATAAATTATGGCCAAGCCAACCGGATTCTTAGAATTCAACCGTGAGACCGCTCCTAAGCGTGATCCAAAAGAACGCATCAAAGATTATCAGGAAATTGAAAAGAACGTAAGTTCTGATCACACGCAAAAGCAAGCTGCACGCTGCATGGATTGCGGCATTCCATTTTGTCACAATGGTTGTCCGCTGGGTAATAACATTCCCGAATTCAATGATGCTGTGTATCAAGGCAACTGGAAACAGGCCTATGAGATTTTAATCTCAACAAATAATTTTCCTGAGTTTACCGGTCGCATTTGTCCTGCTCCATGCGAAGCGTCATGCGTTCTGGGAATCAATAAACCAGCTGTTGCCATTGAGTTTATTGAGAAATCAATCATTGAAAAAGCGTTTGAAGAAGGCTTTGTAAACCCACACATTCCTGCAACCCGCAGTGGAAAAAAGGTAGCCATTATCGGAGCTGGCCCCGCAGGACTTGCCGCTGCTTCTCAACTGAATACGGCTGGCCACTTAGTTACCGTGTTTGAAAGATCGGATGAAGTTGGCGAGAGTGAGAATGATGGAAGTAGAGGGCATCACGTTTCAGACCAATGCCAATGTTGGTGTGAATGTTCCAATTCAGCAACTGCGCGAAGAGTTTGATGCCATCGTCTTAAGCGGAGGTTCAACGGTTCCTCGAGACCTTCCTATCCCCGGAAGAAATTTAAAAGGCATTCACTTTGCGATGGATTTTCTCACTCAGCAAAACAGACGAGTAAGCGGAAAGAAAGTTGAGGTAGAAGATATTTTTGCAACCGGAAAACATGTGGTGGTGATTGGCGGTGGTGATACCGGTTCGGATTGTGTAGGAACGTCCAATCGTCATGAGGCGGCATCGGTTACACAAATTGAAATTTTATCCAAGCCACCTAAAGACAGAAATGAATCCATGCCCTGGCCTAGCTGGCCGATGATCTTACGCACCTCCACTTCGCATGAAGAAGGTTGCGAACGTCAATGGTCTATTGTTACCAAGGAATTTATTGGCGACAAGAATGGAAATGTAACAGGATTAAAACTCGCTGAGATCGAATGGAAGAAGGCCGAGCCCGGAAAAGCGCCATCTTTCACTGAGATCCCGGGAACGGAAAAAACAATTCCATGCGACTTAGCTCTTCTCGCACTTGGCTTCTTACACCCGCAACGTCAAGGTTTGCTGGATCAACTTGGTGTTGAGTTTGACGAGCGTGGCAATGTGAAATGTAAAAACTTTCAGACCTCAGTTGAAGGAGTTTTCTCGGCAGGTGATATGCGCAGAGGTCAGTCCTTGGTGGTGTGGGCCATCAGCGAAGGAAGAGAAGCTGCACGCGCTGTTGATAAATACTTAACCGGTGAAACAATTCTGGAAGCCAAGGAAGAAGGGATGCTTAGCGTGAAGTAATAGACCTCAATCAGTTCATTTCAGTTGAGTAATGTTTTCTTCATACGGATTTCTTACCTCGCTATTGAAATCTTCATTGTTTTCCTTTTCCTACCATCCTCCCAGATAGCCAAAAAGTAAACGCCTGGCGCAAATTCCCGGGCATCAATGACCGCGTGATTACCGCCTAGCGTTTGAGAAAACACAAGCCTCCCCAAATAATCGGTTATGCTACCAATTCGGTCAGTTGATGATTCCCCAAAATCCAATTTAATATAGCCCGTAGATGGATTGGGGTAAACCTTTACATCATTACCTGCCTCTCCCAGAACGCCAGTAATCTCTGATACAGTAAAACTGTCAGGGCTACGTAACGCACTAATGCCCAGAAGGTCGTAAACTAAAACACTGATGGATCCAGTCTTTGCATCTTCAGGTACTGTGGTTGTAATGGTAGTATTTGTACTTGCGGTAACACTAGCAGAGGTTCCATTAAATGTGACTTTGTTGTATTCCGCTGTTTGGCTGAAGTTGGTGCCCTCAATTGTAATAGAAGTGCCTGGTGGGCCTGAGTTAGGCGAAAATTTCACGAACGAAGGCAAAGGAAGAGTTTCAAAGTCGGCCAAGCTGTACGACCAAACTCCACCGTCAGTGGCTGCAAATAGAGCCCCTTCTTTTATCAACAGAGAGTTCACATGAAACGGTATCAGTTCGTAACTATTTCGAAAAAAGCAATGCCATGATTTGCCTCCATCCATAGATTGAAATACACCATAGCCGGGAACACCTGCAAAAAGGTTGTTTTCGTGCATGGCCATCAACCCAACCTGAGTTCCATAGCTTAAATTTAAATCAAATATTTGTGTCCATGTCTGACCTTTATCTACCGAGTGATAAACCCCATCATTCGTTCCAGCATAGAGGTCACTGCTGCTCGCAGCAAGGGACAAGAAAGTTATGGTTAAACCATCGCTGATCTGTGTCCATGTGATACCGTTGTCTTCTGATCGGTACAATCTGCCAGCACCGGCTAAGAAAAGATTGTCATTGCTTTCAGTCAAAGCGAACAAGGAAACGTTTTGGGAAAAAACCTCTCGCCAACTGTCTCCATTATCTGATGAACGGAATAGGCTACCACCTGCCCCAACAAAAAGATCTCCGCCATTTCTGACGAGTAATTCCGCACGCGCATTTTTAAGTCCCTTGTCCAATATGCTCCAAGTTTTGCCATTATCCGAGGAGCGAAATAGTCCATCATCCGTTCCTACAAATAGATAACTGTTAGCTGTGGTCATTGCAAAAATCCCCTTAGTTGCTATTTCATTTTTTACGCGTTCCCAGATCCCTCCGTTATCAGGTGAGAGGTATAAACCGTCCGCGGTAGCTGCGAAAAGGGTGTCCCGAGTTGCTGCCAATGACCTAATATTTAATGCGCCTTCCGTATTAATTATTTGCTGCCAGCTATCACCGCTATCCTGCGAAACAGACAATCCTTCGAGTCCGCCTACATACAGCTTCTCATTCACGACTAAAACTTTCGAAATATCTTGAAAGCTGTAAAGTTCAACCCACGAATCCCCACTATCGGTGGAGCGGTATAGGGCTTTCGCGCCAGCGATAAGATGCTCTCCGTATACTGCTATTGAAGTCGGATAATAGCCAGCTGTGATCTGGCCTGAAGCAGCCCATGTTATCCCTTGGTCTTTCGAATAAAATACACCGTCATTGGTTGACAGGAAGATTCTGTCGTCTTTTGTTGTAACCGAATAAATAATCGGCACTTCAACAAAACCAGATAGCCCATTCCTATACTGTTGAATATAGGCTGTTCCAAAAATTCTGATCCAGGAATCGCCATTGTCAACAGAGCGAAATAATCCAAGATTTGTTGCTGCATACAAAGCATTATCATTACGTGCAACAGATCTCCATTCGTCAGCAACCAGGCCGTCAGCTCTGACAACGTTAGGTAACCATGTATTCCCGTTATCAATCGAACGCTGGCTTCCCGCAAATAAGAGCTCGTCACACACCGCAATTGAACTTGCAGAAATGAAAGGCTGCCAGGTGTCTCCGTTATCGCCAGATTGATATACTTGGCCGATCCACGTAGTCGCAAAGAATTTCTCGCCACTTGCAACAACAGCCTTGGCGGCAAAGCTTATTGAGACCTTTTTCCAACTTAAGCCTTTGTCTTTAGATTGAAACATGGCTCCCGCATAACCCACGGTCACCAGCACATTTCCATTCGAAGCAACCGACTCTATTCTGGCTCCGAAAATACCGTTATTTTTTTCCACCCACTGAGCGTGTGCTATAATAGATACGAGCATGGCAAGTAACGTAGCAAAAAGTAATCCTGCGGTGCTCACTCGAAATCCAAGGCGTACCAAACTGTTAATCAGAGTATACACTAAGAAAAGTTTAATTAAGAATCAGAATCTTCGTCTAGTTGTTTTGCCTTTTTCATGTCTTAGCAAGTTAAAAATACGCTAATTATTAGTGGTAGCAGGAAGTCATTTTACAATGTATCCTTTAATTTTACCAAAAAATATTGATCATGAGCTTCCGCATCGAAAAAGATACCATGGGCGAGGTGCAAGTGCCAGCCGACAAATACTGGGGCGCACAGACTGAACGCTCGCGCAATAATTTCAAAATTGGACCCGAAGCAAGCATGCCAAAAGAAATTATCTATGCTTTTGGTTATTTGAAAAAAGCTGCCGCGATGGCGAATCACGAGTTGGGAGTTTTAGCTGCCGACAAAAAAGATATGATTGCTAAAGTATGCGATGAAATTATCGCTGGAAAATTAGATGATCAATTTCCGTTGGTGATCTGGCAAACCGGGTCGGGCACGCAAAGCAATATGAACGCAAATGAAGTGATTGCCTACCGCGCTCATGTTCTCTCTGGCGGAAAACTGGCCGATGAAAAAAAAGTGCTTCATCCCAACGATGATGTGAATAAGTCACAATCATCCAACGACACATTTCCAACCGCCATGCATATTGCTGCTTACAAGCAAGTGATGGAAATTACCCTTCCGGGGATGAAGAAGCTGCGTGATACGCTGGCGAAAAAATCATCGGATTATAAAAATATTGTAAAGACCGGCCGCACTCATTTTATGGATGCGACTCCCCTTACCTTGGGCCAGGAATTTTCAGGCTATGTGCAACAGATCGACAACAGTATGCGCGCCATAAAGAATGCGTTGGAAGCTGTTCGCGAACTGGCCTTGGGCGGAACAGCTGTAGGCACTGGTTTAAATACTCCGAATGGATATGATGTATTAGTCGCAAAGAAAATAGCTGAACTCACAGGTTATCCTTTTATCACAGCACCTAACAAATTCGAAGCACTTGCCGCGCACGATGCAATGGTGGAGTTATCGGGAGCATTAAAAAGAGCTGCCGTATCGTTCATGAAGATCGGCAATGACATACGCATGTTAAGCTCCGGTCCGCGCTCAGGTATTGGAGAAATTGTTATTCCGGATAACGAACCCGGTTCATCCATTATGCCCGGCAAAGTAAACCCTACTCAACCTGAAGCATTGACAATGGTGTGTGCGCAAGTGATTGGTAATGACGTGGCCGTATCCGTTGGTGGCTCCATGGGCCATTTTGAATTGAATGTCTTCAAGCCGGTTATCGCGTCAAATGTTTTACAGTCCGCACGATTGATTGGTGATGCCTGTGTGTCCTTCAATGATAAATGTGCAGTTGGCATTGAGCCTAACCTGGCCATCATCAAACAACACATGGAGAATTCTTTGATGCTCGTCACTTCTCTTAACACACATATTGGTTATGAGAACGCAGCCAAGATTGCCAAGAAAGCACATAAAGAAAACAAGACACTTCGCGAAGCGGCTATTGAATTAGGCCTTGTCACCTCTCAGCAATTCGATGAGTGGGTTCGTCCTGAAAAGATGGTGGGAAGTCTCGAAAAATAGTTGAACTGCTTTCAAAGCAATGCAACCTTACTTAGCACTGGTTTACCGGCCAGAACGCTGTGAATGAGGTAGAAATAAATTTATTTATTACTTTTAACGAAGATTTAACCCAAAACAGAAATGAAAACTAGAGTATTGTTCCTCTGCCTGGCTTTAATTTTTTCCGGCTCGCAAGTTTTCGCCCAGCTTTCCAAGAAGGAAAAAAAGGAATGGAAAAAGAAGGCTAAAGAATTCGCCAAGAACCCGGCCAACCTAAAACAGTTCACGGAAGAAAAGCAAACGGCTGACAACAATGTGAATGCATTGACCACGCAGACCAAACAATTGCAATCTTCTCTGAGTGATAAGGATGCGAAAATCGCTGAGCTTGAAGATCAGATTTCGCGTATGCGCTCTGAGTTAACCTCCACAAAGGCCGAGCTTGAGCAACTTAAATTAGCGCCCCCCGTCAATCCAATGGATTTCTCAAAGGGAGTTGTTTTTAAAGTTCAAGTGGGCGCTTTCAAAAACAAAGACTTGTCTAAGTACTTCGATAACAATCCAAACTTTGGAGGAGAAGCAGGAGACAAAGACAAGAACGATCCGCAAAAAATCACCATTGGCATTTTCCGCGATTATTGGGAAGCCGATACCTTTAAGAAATACATGCGCGATATGGGTGTTAAAGATGCCTGGATCGTCCCTTACAAAGACGGTACGCGAGTGGAGATCAAAGATGTGTTGGAAGGCGTAACAGCAGATAAGACCGAGAAGCCTGCCACCAACTGATTGTTAATTCATCCCGATAATAGTAAGCAGCATAATTATGCTGCTTTTTTTATTCCCTATAAATCAAAACTTCAAGGCCATTAAAAGATGGTTGTCTATTCTTATTTTTGCAGGATGCTCCGGGCACTTTTACTCAGTTTTTTTCTCTTTTCACTGCTCACTTCGGCCTCCGCTCAAATGCGGCATGCAAGCCTCGTTATTGAATCGCATCAAACCTACGACTTCGGTGAAGCAACAGACATCTTAGTGGTAGATACTCTTATCATGAAGGATTCCTCCTCCATTAAATTGAATTATGTAAAGGATGACAACTACATACATGGTAAAAAATTAATTGTTGGAAAAGGTTGCAAAATTTTGGGATACGGAGAACCGGGACGAAAGCCAAAGGATGGAGGCAAAGGGTACAGCATAGAGGGCCCTTGTCACGATGGGACAAACGGGAGGAATGGCGGCCGCGGTGGAGATGGCATTAACGGTAACAACCTTTTCCTGTACGTAGATGAAATAGTGTTTAATGGAAATCTTTTGATTGACTTATCCGGTGGAAACGCTGCAGACGGTGGTAAGGGAGGAGATGGTGGTGGCGGAAGTGCGGGTACGCGACTTTGCAAAGGTGGAAACGGTGGAAATGGTGGAAATGGTGCTCCCGGTGGAAACGGAGGAAATTCTGGCAATCTTACTATTCGATGCAAACATTGTATAGATTTAAGAAGCGAACTGGGTAAGCGATTAATTGTTCGCGTGTTTGGCGGCCTGGGCGGTGTAGGTGGCGAAGGCGGTTCACCCGGACTTCCTGGTATCATGACAAGTGGTTCTTCCGAACAAGATGGAAAAAATGGCCTTCATGGAAAAAATGGACAAGATGGAATACCGGGTAAAAATGGCGCCATCAATTTTGAACAACCATGAGTAAACGTTGGATTTATAAAACCATTCCCGATTCTGCTCAGGTCGATGCACTCAGTAAAAGCATCAACATTAATTCTCACTTGTCTGCTATTCTGCTGCAACGTGGCATAGCCGATTTTGAATCCGCTAAAAAATTTTTTCGCCCATCATTAGATCAACTTCACGATCCTTTTCTAATGAAGGACATGCGACAAGCTGTTGATCGTTTAAAAAAAGCCATAGACAATCAGGAAAAGATTCTCGTGTATGGCGACTATGATGTAGATGGAACAACATCAGTTTCACTGGTCTACAGTTATCTCAGAAATTTCTATTCGAATTGCGACTTCTACATTCCTGATCGGTATAGTGAAGGCTATGGCGTGTCGGAGGCGGGCATCATCTGGGCCGAGGAAAATGGATTTTCGTTAATTGTTGCTTTGGATCTTGGAGTCAAAGCTTCGGATATGGTGAAGTTGGCCAATCACAAGGGCATCGACTTCATCATCTGTGATCATCACATGCCAGGTGAAAGTATTCCAAATGCAGTGGCGGTGCTCGATCCAAAACGTGAGGATTGCAACTACCCGTTTAAAGAACTTAGTGGTTGCGGCATTGGATTCAAACTACTTCAAGCGTTTGCCAGACAACATGGACGAGAAGAAGAGATTTATAAGTATATAGATCTGGTGGCTGTGAGCATTGCTTCGGATATCGTTCCCATCAATGGCGAAAATAGAGTACTCACTCATTTTGGTTTACAGAAACTCAATCAGGATCCGTTGCCGGGATTGAAAGCGCTGAAGGATATTGCCGCCATCAAGAATGATCTTGATGTGTCGGGTGTTGTGTTCACACTGGGACCAAGAATTAATGCTGCCGGTCGTGTGGCACATGCAAAGGGAGCCGTTGAATTGCTCATTTCAAAAACTGAAGCAGAAGCAAACTCATTTGCCGAAAAGGTCAATATTAAAAATGACCTGAGGCGAGAGTTTGATTTAAACATAACCGAAGAGGCCATTGCCATGATTGAAGGCGATGAAACCCAACGAACCGCCAAATCAACTGTTCTGTTTAAGAATACCTGGCACAAAGGAGTAATTGGCATAGTTGCTGCTCGGTGTGTAGAGAAATATTATCGCCCCACCGTGATTTTGACTGAATCAAATGACAAGATAACCGGCTCTGCGCGCAGCGTGAAAGATTTTGATTTGTATGAAGCCATTACGCGCTGCAGCGATTTGCTGGATAAATTCGGTGGTCACAAATATGCAGCCGGCTTGACGATGGATCGCGGCAACCTCGATGCTTTTCGTCAGCGATTTGAAGAAGTGGTTGCATCCAGTCTCACTGAAGAAATGCTGACTCCCGTTATTGAGATAGACCTTCCTATAAATTTTGATACCATCACACCTAAGTTCAACTCCATTTTAAAACAGATGGCTCCGTTCGGGCCTGAAAATCACAAACCTGTTTTTGAAACGAAAGGAGTTTATGTACTCAACTCGCTGAGCACATTTAAAGACAAGCATCTGCGCTTTCTGGCAGCTCAGGAAAACAATGACACCGTTTTCAACGCTGTTGGGTTTGATCTGCAAGAGCACTATCAGCGATTGTCTGATGGCGACCGTTTTAAAATTGCCTACACGTTAGAAGAGAATGTATTCAACGGAAATACCACGCTTCAGCTAAGGATCAAAGACATTAAATTTGAATAGCATGATTTTGCGCGCAAATAATCTGGTTAAGAAATATAAAAAGCGGACCGTAGTTAACAACGTTTCGGTGGAAGTTAAGCAGGGTGAAATTGTCGGGTTGTTGGGCCCCAATGGAGCAGGCAAAACCACCAGTTTTTATATGATTGTGGGTCTTATCAAGCCAAATGGTGGCGAGATTTTTCTGGACAACGAAAACATCACCGATCTGCCCATGTTTCAGCGTGCAAAAAAAGGTATCGGTTATCTGGCTCAGGAAGCATCCGTCTTTCGAAAACTAACGGTCGAAGAAAATATTCTCGCTCCACTTGAAATGCGCGACATGAGTAATAAAGATCGTAGGGAAAAGATGGAGAAGTTGCTGGAAGAATTTAGTCTCACGCATGTGCGCAAAAACTTGGGCATGGTGCTTTCCGGTGGGGAGCGAAGAAGAACAGAAATTGCACGGGCCCTGGCGGTAGATCCAAGCTTTGTGTTGTTGGATGAACCATTTGCAGGTGTCGATCCGATTGCAGTAGAAGAGATACAGGGAATTGTATCGCGACTAAAAAAGAAAAATATTGGAATCCTCATCACCGACCACAATGTAGACGAAACACTTTCCATTACTGACCGCGCCTATCTAATGGTAGAAGGCAAACTCTTTAAGGCGGGTTCGTCACAGGAACTTGCAGACGATCCTTTGGTGCGCAAAGTCTATCTCGGTCAAAACTTCCAATTGAGAAAACCAAAAGTAGAAGCCACGCAGGACAACTAACCGCCTGTCTCTTTTTACAAGAATCAATTTTCGGAGAATTACTTACACGAACGGTGTAGAATTGCCATTTCGCTTTGCGAATGATCTATCTAAGATTACTTTTGGAGTTCTACGACTATGCAAATTATAAATTCCATTCTCACCTGGGTGATGAAGAAGCGGATCCATCAGATCGAGCTTTTTATGAAATACCCTTTGGAAGTGCAGGATGAGACGCTAAAAAGACTTTTAGCCACAGCCCAGTCCACCGAGTTTGGTGAAAAGTACGGCTTCGATGATCTTATCAATTATGACGACTATAAAGAGCGCGTACCCGTTCACACGTACGAGCAGCTCTTTCCTTATATCGAGCGCCACATGCGAGGGGAACAAAATATACTGTGGCCATCGGAGATAAAATGGTTTGCCAAATCCTCCGGCACCACCAATGCGCGCAGCAAGTTTATCCCAGTATCACCCGAGGCACTTGAAGATTGTCATTTCAAAGGAGGAAAAGATCTGCTTTCCATTTACGTCAATAATTATCCAGACACACAAATTTTTTCGGGCAAAGGACTGGGTGTTGGCGGCAGCCATCAGGCCAATGAATATGATCCAACCTCCACTTCTTATTATGGAGATGTCTCTGCTGTGCTCATGAAAAATCTTCCGCCATGGGCGCAATTCATTCGCACACCAAGTTTAGAAGTTGCTTTGATGACCAATTGGGAAGAGAAGATAGATATGCTCGCGAAGGAAACCGTGAACGTGGATGTACGTCACATCTCAGGTGTTCCAACGTGGACAGTCCTTCTGCTTCAGCGCATCATGGAGATGGAGAAGAAGAGCAATATTCTCGAAGTGTGGCCAAATCTGGAGGTCTTCTTTCATGGTGCTGTGGCATTCGGTCCGTATCGAAATTTATTTAAGACTCTGATACCTGGAAATCAAATGCGCTATTGGGAAACCTACAACGCAAGCGAAGGATTCTTTGGAATACAGGACAGAAAAGATTCGGAAGAGCTACTGTTGATGTTGGATTATGGCGTCTACTATGAGTTTATACCTGTTGAAGAATTAGAAAAAGAATATCCCAACGTTATTAATCTTAGTGAAGTAGAAGTCGGTAAAAACTATGCCATGGTGATCACCACCAATGCCGGCTTGTGGAGATACAATATTGGCGACACGGTAAAATTCACAAGCATCTCTCCGCATCGCATAAAAATCTCTGGTCGTACCAAACACTTTATCAACGCTTTTGGAGAAGAAGTGATTATTGAGAATGCCGAAACCGCAATATCCAAAGCCTGTGAAGTGACGGGCGCAGTCATTGACAACTTCACAGCCGGTCCCGTTTATCTTGAGAAATCAAAACGTGGCGGTCATGAATGGATCATTGAATTTAAAAAGCAACCTCAAAGTCTTGATGAGTTTACCGGAATACTTGATGAAACTCTTCGAAAGATTAATTCTGATTACGATGCCAAGCGCATGCACAATCTGGCTCTGATTGCCCCGAAAGTTCACAGCGTTGCCGAGGGCACCTTCTACAACTGGATGAAAAAAAGAGGAAAGCTTGGCGGTCAGAACAAAGTGCCCCGCCTAAGCAATTCGAGAGAGTTTTTGGAAGAGATTTTAGAGATGACAAAAAAATAGAGACTTGGGATTCAGGTCTTGGAGATAAACTACCAGGCAAGTCCTGATTCCCAAGTCCTAATTTCTGATTTTACGCGTCCTTCCACTTAATGCCACAACCGATCGCTTTTGTTTTTGTCGTAGTGATCGGCTTTCCGGCTAGCAATGCCTCCACCGCATCTTCTACGTAGTGCTTGGTGGCGTCCTCTGCCTTCCGCGTATTGTTGTCAATTGCACCGATGTACGCAACTTTCAATTCATTCTGCGTTCTGTTTAAAATGAAAACATGTGGCGTGTTGGTTGCTCCGTATGCACGGGCAATCTCCTGCGTTTCGTCAACCAGGTAAGGGAAATTATATCCGTGCTTCTTGGCATACTTCACCATTTCTTCGAACGAATCGCCTGAAGATTCTTCTGGCGAATTCGCGTTGATCGCTATCAACGGAAAATCTTTCGGGTATTTTTTACTAAGCGCAATGATGCGATCGTTGTACGCCTTTGAAACGGGGCACGTGTTGCAATCAAACACCACAATAAATCCTTTAGCATCTTTGAAATCTGCCAAAGAAACCATTTTGCCATCCACATTCTTAAGTTTGAAGTCGGTGGCTGTGTCGCCTACTTCATAACCATTTTTAACGGGAGTGGCTGCCACCAATAGCATAAGCCCAATCACTACGAGAGAATATATTGCCTTCATGTTATGTGAATTTAGAATTGATTATGATTTCACCTCTGCGATAAGCTTTTCCAGCTCGCCCTCCTTCAAGGCTTTGTTAACAAACCTTCTGGTGCCCGTTTTGGTATTTATGATTAAAGTTGCCGGCAACGCGCCTGACCAGTTCTTGTCAATTTTGTCTATCCATGAGTTGGGATCCACTTCGTCCAAAATCACAACTCTCGATTGAATTTTCTTTCGATCCACAAACTTGTAAACTTTTTCAGGATTCGGATCGAGGTCAATGTCCATACTCACCAGAGTGACTTTCACCTGCTTGTTTTCCTGATTAAGTCTTTCAAAGAGAGGCATCTCCTTCACACAGGGGGCACACCACGTAGCCCAAAAGTTGTATACCAACACCTCATCAACCGGTTTCGTCATCTCCTTTTGGAGTTTGTCGAGCTTCATCACTTCAGCCTTCTGTGCGAATGTGGTAAGACTTCCTATCCAAAGAGTGCAACACAAAAATTTTCTGAGAATCATGAAATGAAAAACGTTTATTAAGCCGCGAAGTTAATCGACATTTTATTCAGTTGGCACAAATGCGTTTCATCGACCAAAATCATTCGATGCCTCTACAAAAGACCTAAAATTCAGGCACTTATAAACCCCCAAAATGCGTCAAAATATTAATCCACAAAAATGCTCACTTATCCACATTACCCCAATATTACACTTTATAGTATTGAAAATCAGTTATTTACATAACTACGGGTCAATCACTTCTTTGTGGACAACTTGGAAGGTCGATCTTATGCCGCTTTAAATTTTATACTATTTCTAATATTCAGATTTTCAGCAGCATAGAAATTTACAAGCGACAATCAACCAAAATTTCTGTGTTCCAACACTCAAGAATCATTCCTAATAAATCATAAATTGTACAACATCATTCAACCACGGCCATGGCGTTGCAATCACTGTCTTCCAACCAAATCAGAGCCTACCAAGAGGACGGCTATCTTATTCTAAAAGGATTTTTCACAAGAGAGGAAGTGACGAAACTGTACGCCACCGCCTTGCAAGATGACGCCATGCGAAAGAATGCTCTTGACTTGAACGATCAATCGGGAAAAAAAACAAAACTGTCTTTGTGGTTTACACCGGGCAACGATGTCTTTGGCTACATGACGCGCAGTCAGCGAGTGATTCAATCAATTGCACCGCTCCTGAGCAGTGAGTCGCCTGTTTGTCATTTCCATTCGAAACTGATGCAAAAAGAACCACGGGTTGGGGGAGCGTGGGAATGGCATCAGGACTATGGATACTGGTATAAAAATCAGTTTATGTTTCCCGATCAATTGATCAGTGTGATGGTGGCACTAACCGAAGCAAATAAACAAAACGGATGCTTGCAGGTGATCAAAGGTTCGCATAAGCTGGGGCGTGTGAACCATGGCTTTGCAGGTGAGCAAGTTGGTGCCGACATGACGATGGTAAACAATGCTTTAAAAACGATGCCGCTGGTTTATTGCGAATTGGAACCGGGCGATGCATTAATCTTCCATAGCAATCTTCTTCATCGGTCGGAAGCCAATTTATCTGATCGACCACGTTGGTCAATTATCTCCTGTTACTGCTCTCAATCTAATCTCGCTTACGCAGAAACCTCCACTTCCTGGAAAATTCCTGTTAAGGTGGTTCCCGATGAAGCGATTATGGAGTGGGAAGCCGAGTCACTCTCCAATGCCGACTTCTTGAAGAAAGAAAACGATCCTGCCTTAAAAGAAACGGGCTGGGAGAAAGAAGTGAACTCAAAGTGAAAGCTGTCTTTTTTACAAGAGGTTATTATTTTGCCTTGCGTCAGTTTATCTTTCTTCAACTATTTAATGCTGCTCTATGAATCCAAACGTGTTTACAAAGTTGTCCGTGATGATGCTCCTCGAATATTTCATTTGGGGCTCGTGGTATGTTACAATGGGAACCTACATGTCGGAATTTCTTCATTCCTCTGGTGTGCAGATAGGTGCCGCATACAGTGCACTCGCTATCGCCACCATGATCTCACCTTTCTTCATCGGACTAGTGGCAGATCGGTTTTTTGCAGCACAAAAAATTATGGGTGTGTTGCATTTGGTTGGAGGTGTACTTCTTTATCTAGCCACTCAAATCATAGATAACACCGCCTTCTACTGGGTGATTGTCTTTTACTCACTGCTTTACATGCCAACAATTGCCTTATCGAACAACATTGCTTTTCAGCAAATGACTGATCCAGGAAAACAGTTTCCGTGGATACGAGTATTTGGAACATTGGGGTGGATTGTGGCCGGCTTCCTGATTGGAAATCTTGGCATCGAAAAAACAGTCTCCACTTTTCACATGGCTGCCGCTGCTTCAGTGGGGCTTGGTTTGTTGAGTTTCATTTTGCCCAATACTCCTCCAAAAGGTAAAGCTGCCGATGCCAGCGCTTCGAGTGCCCTGGGCACAGATGCGTTTGTATTGTTCAAAGACAAACCTTATTTGATCTTCTTTATTGCGGCCATTCTGGTGTGTATTCCGCTTTCGTTTTATTATGGCTTTGCCAATTTGTTTTTGAATGAAGTGGGTATGAATAACGCTGCCGGCAAAATGATTTTGGGGCAGGTTTCTGAAGCCGTGTTTATTCTTGCCATCCCTTTTCTGTTCAACAGCATTGGTGTAAAAAAGATGTTGCTATTGGGTATGACCGCGTGGATACTCCGATATGTTTGTTTTGCTTTCGGAAATGCTGATGTTAATTTGTGGATGCTCTATGCCGGCATTGTGCTTCATGGAATTTGTTATGATTTCTTTTTTGTGACGGGTTATATGTACACCGAGAAAAAAGCAGGAGAGAAAATAAAAAATGCAGCGCAAGGATTATTCACGTTTGCCACGTATGGTGTAGGTATGTTTATCGGCACGTGGTTCTCTGGTTTTGCAACGGACTATTATACGATAGAAGGCGTTCATCAATGGAAAGAAATCTGGTTTGTACCAGCATTTGTAGCCATGGCGGTCTTGGTCTATTTTATTTTATTCTTTAAGGAAAACAATAAAGAGGCTATTCGTGAATAGTTAATCGTTTATGGGATTTATTATCCCACACAACGACTAGTCACTAACGGATAATCATTAACTAATTAACTGTTTACCGAATATGAACATCGCCATGCTTGGGTCCGGTTTCATCGGACGATTTTATGCAGACTCCCTTCAGGGATACAGAAGTAAAGACAAAATTGTATCCATCTATTCGCGCAGAGAAGAAAGCGCTAAGAAATTTGCGGTTGATTATAAAGTCGGTTTTGCTACGACCGATATGGAAGCGGCCATCAATCGACCTGAAGTGGATGTCGTTTGCATTGCCTTGCCCAACAATCTTCACGAGGCAGCAGTCATGCTGTGTTGCAAACATAAAAAGGCAGTCATCACGACCAAACCATTAGGCCGAAATGCTGATGAAGCGAAACGTATGCTCGAAGCGGTTGAGAAGGCCGGCATCTTCAATGGTTATCTGGAAGACCTTGTGTACACACCCAAGTTTATTAAGGCCTTTGAAAGTGTAAAGAACGGTGCGCTTGGGCGAATACTTTGGGCTAAGTCGAGAGAGACGCACCCCGGACCACACAGCGATTGGTTTTGGGATCTTGAGCAAGCCGGTGGTGGTTGTATTCTCGATCTTGGATGTCATTGCGTGGAGATAACTCGTAGTTACATCGGTAAAGACATAAAACCAATAGAAGTCATGTGTTGGGCCGATACACAAGTAAAGCCGATTGATGCCGAAGATCACGCCATTGGAATGGTAAAATATGAGAATGGAGCCATCGGTCAGTTTGAAGTAAGCTGGACTTTCCGCGGTGGTTTGGATTTGAGAGACGAAGTGATGGGCACGGAAGGAACCATCTGGACAAATAATTTTCTTCGAACTGGATTTGAAATGTTCACGACCGGTAAGGCTGCAAATTATGTGGCAGAAAAAGCAGAAAGCGATAAGGGCTGGCTGTTTCCCGTTGGCGATGAATTAAATGAACTTGGTTACAATCACATGTTCATGGATATGTTCAACGCGATGGAGCAAGGCAAACAACCTAAGGAAACTTTTTACGATGGCTATGTGGTGAATTCTGTTTTGGACGCTGCTTACCGATCTGCTAAAACAAAACAATGGGAACCCGTAAAACTTGATATCTGGCGTGGAAAAGTTGGCGTAAGCAAAGACAGCCACTTGACCGAGTACGATGCCGATCACTATCTGGTGAAAGAAGAGATAACACACTATGGTGCTAAGAAGCAGATCTTAAAAAATAAAAAGACAGGCAAAATTTTTGAACGAGTGGAAAGCTAATCTCGACAGCAGTGACGCCACACGAACAAGAAGTAATTGACATCATACGCAATGCCATTGAATCAAAAAATCTGATTCGATTCTGGTATGAGAACACGACCACAGCACATAAGGACTGGCGTGTAGTGGAGCCCTATGTTATTGGATCATTCCCCAGGAAATATATTCAATTATCTGCCTGGAGTGTGCCCACCATGGAACAGCTCTACAACGGGCAGAAAGAAAGTTGGAAGGCGTACATTTTAAGGAACATGACGCAGGTTCAAATTCTTGAGCAACGATTTCATGTACGATCCGACTATGATGCAACAGGAAATGGAATGTCGCAGATTATTTGCGCAGTGAAGAAGTGAATAATTGGGAGAATGCTTCACTTAATGATTTCCGGGAGTATTTCTTCTCGGCTAATTGTCGGGATGCGTGTTGATATTCACTTAATAGTTTTTGATCAGTAATAAACGGTTTTAGCTTCCTCACAAAATCCGTTGGTTGCATAGGATCAACATAGATACCACAACGTGCTTCTTCAATTTCCTTTTTGATCCAGCCTCCAAAATTGATAACGATCAATTTTCCGCCAGCGAGTCCGTCAAAATACTTATTAGGTGATCCTGTTTCCAGAATCGGAACATTTTTATAGCAGACAAAAACAGCGTCCGTTACATTCATGATCTCACGAACACCTTCGCGATTGGTAAAATCGATGAACGACAAATTGTGGAGCCCAAGATGATTCGCATGTCCTTTTAATCGCTCTAACAATGCACCGTCTCCACACATGATAAATTGAATAGGAAGTTCTGCTTTTCTGCACGAGTTGGCACATTCAATAAAGTAATCCAAACCATTGGCCACACCTATTGCTCCGATGTAAGACACCACAAATTTGCCTTTCACTCCAAACTTATCTTCGAGCTCAGTTTTCTTGTTCTCAGGTTTATAAAAATCTGTGTCCGCCATATTGGGGATGAGATGTACTTTCTTGCCGGGTGTCTTTTTTTCAATGGCTGATTTGATTGCCGATGACAACGCCACTACCGATTCGGCCGATTGGTAAATTGATTTTTCCAATCGATAAAGCATCTGTTGAAAAACGTAATTCTTGACAAAGCCCAACTGGATGGGTGCATCGGGCCACAGATCACCGACTTCAAAAATGAAGGGAGTTTTACTTCGCTTTTTGATCCACATGGCAGCCAACCCAACTGTAAGCGGCACAGAAATGGCATAGCAAAAATCTACGTTCTTGATTTTATCTGCTACGCGAACTGCGCTCCACGCGTATTTAATGAAAGCTGAACTTCTTGCTCCAAATCCAAAGCGATTATCATAAGGTATTGGCAAGTAATGCACTTCAATACCATCAATGGTTTTTACCTGATAGGTTTTATCACGATGAGCAGTAATCACAGCAGTTTCAATACCTGATGCGACCAACGCTTTAGCCAAATAATAAGAGCGAATGGCTCCTCCTTTTTCAGGCGTATTAAAATGTTGGTGCAGGATTAAAACTTTCACGGGTGCAAAGAAAAGAAAAGTGGCGAATAAAAACTGACGCGCTTCCGAGTGTCGGATAGTCACACCAAGCAATTTTCAGTTGCCCAACTTTTCCGCTGTTTACTAGTCTTTTTTTTCGATGCTAATTCAACTTCAGTTCTCCGTCAGTCACATACCAATAATGATTTGCCTGTGATGGCCAGCTGCTGACATTGAAAACTGGCGCTCCTTGTGCTGCACCTTGAATAGAAATCACGCGAATCGCTTTTTGCTGATGGTTCCATTCCAGTTTTGTTTTCGGTTCACATATCTCCGGCAAATTTTCAGTCGATAAGAAAAATGCACTCCCCTTTCCAAACACCTTCATCATTCCATTTTCATCCACGCATACTGCCGTCTTTTCATCCACGGCAATTCCTTTTGGAGATTTTACACCGAAGTCCTTCATCGTGCGCGCCATAAATACCACATGTCTGCCTTGCCTGTTGCGCGCAGAGTAATGTTGATCGGCAATTGTATTCTTTAGAAAAGGTATCGTCATAAAACTTCTGGAAACACTCACGAGCGTGTCATACGGATTGCTCAACGCTTCAGGCGAAGTAGCACTTCCTTTACTTGCATCGAAAATGTAGTCAGTCAACACGGCACAGCCTGCGCTCGTCCCTCCAATTGGAACTTTCTTTTTATCGATCAGATATTGAATGGCTCTTGATACTTCTGTGTCTTTCCAATACTTCACATAATTGTATTGATCTCCACCGGCTATGAACAGTGCTTCTGCATTTCTTATGCGATCGCCTGTTGATGTGCGCTGGGCTTTCTCGCGTGAATCAATCAGTAATGTTTCAACGGAATTAACTTCACCCAGCCCTTTAATATAATCGTTGTAGCCAGTAGAGCCCGATGCGCGAATGATTACAAAATCTCCACCTCCACTTTTTCTGATCATCCATTGAAGGGCCTCATCCACATCGGTGCTTCCGCCCATCAACACCACGCCAAACGTAGTTGGTGTTTTTACATCGGCCGTGTCTCCTGCAATCCCGATGCTCACCCGGCTATCTGATTGGGCCTGACTTATACTTCCCAAACAGCACAACATAGCGCAGGCCAAAATTATCAGTTGATCCTTGTAGCTCATTCCTTTCATATCCAACGATTGATGTCCTTAGTTGCTCTCCAAAGTAGCCATAAACCCTGATTTTATTTGTGAAAACCTTTCCGTACGATCATCCCTAATCCTATTTTTGAGCCTCCAAACAAAATCCTTAATTCCCCGATCATGAAGCGCGATAAAATCATTTTTGACCTCATTGAAAAAGAAAAGCAACGCCAGCAACATGGCATTGAGCTGATTGCTTCTGAAAACTTTGTTTCTCAACAAGTGATGAAGGCGCAAGGCACGGTGCTTACCAATAAATATGCTGAGGGTCTTCCCGGCAAACGCTATTATGGCGGCTGCGAAGTAGTGGACGAAATTGAGCAACTCGCGATCGATCGTATCAAAGAATTATTTGGCGCTTCATGGGCCAATGTTCAACCACATTCTGGTGCACAAGCCAATGCAGCGGTCATGCTCGCATGCTTAAAGCCGGGCGATAAAATTTTAGGATTTGATCTTTCGCATGGCGGCCACTTGACGCACGGTTCACCGGTAAACTTCTCAGGTAAATTATATCAGCCCACTTTTTACGGTGTGGAGCAAGAGACAGGTTTGATCGACTTTGATAAAGTCATTGAAACTGCGCAGCGTGAAAAACCAAAGATGATTATATGCGGAGCATCGGCTTATAGCCGCGATTGGGATTATAAAAAGTTGCGCGAAGCTGCCGACAGCGTTGGCGCACTGTTGCTTGCGGATATATCTCACCCTGCCGGTTTAATTGCCCGTGGCTTATTAAACGATCCGATGGAACATTGCCACATTGTAACGACTACCACACACAAAACTTTGCGCGGCCCGCGTGGTGGTTTGATCATGGTGGGCAAAAACTTTGATAATCCCTGGGGATTGAAAACTCCAAAGGGAGAGATCAGAAAAATTTCTTCCGTTCTTGATTCAGGTGTATTTCCTGGAACGCAAGGTGGACCGCTGGAGCATGTGATCGCTGCTAAAGCTGTGGCTTTTCAGGAAGCGCTTAGCGAAGAGTATTTGCAATATGTTGTGCAGGTGGCCAAGAATGCCAAGGCCATGGCAAAAGCGTTCGTGGAAAAGGGGTATAAAATCATTTCGGATGGTACCGACAACCATTTAATGTTGATCGATCTGCGATCGAAAAAGTTGACCGGAAAGATTGCCGAGGAAGCGTTGATCCAGGCGGACATTACCATTAATAAAAACATGGTACCGTTCGATACGCAATCACCATTCGTAACATCGGGCATGCGCATTGGCACACCGGCTGTTACATCTCGTGGTATGCTGGAGAAAGATGTATTAAAAGTGGTGGATTTGATTGATGAAGTATTGAAGAAACCAGAAGATGTGAAACACCTGAAGGCCGTGAAGCGCAAAGTGAACAGCTTCATGAAGAAGTTTCCGCTTTACGAATAAATTGTCGTTAAAATAAGTATTGCACAACACTATTATTTCCCGCAGATTGCAATCCGAACTAGATTGATTCTGCGGGATTTTTTTAAACTATGAGCGAAGAAAAAGAAATGGCTTTCCTCGACCACCTCGAGGAATTGCGTTGGCATGTGGTGAGGGCTGTTGGATCTATTTTCATTTTTACGATCGTGGCGTTCATCTTTGTTCCCTGGATTTTTGATAACATCGTTTTTGCTCCGGCAAAATTGGATTTCCCAACCTTCAAATACATGTGTGAGTTGGGCCGTATGGTGGGAATGGATGATTCGCTGTGCGTAACCGATCTCCCCTTTAAAGTTCAAAGCAGAAACATGACCGGGCAGTTCATGATGTCGCTCACCGCGGCCTTTGTCATCGGGCTAATTGTTGCTTTCCCTTATGTCGTGTGGGAATTGTGGAGTTTCGTAAAACCCGGTTTACAAACGAAGGAGCGAAAATTTTCCAGAGGAGCAGTAGCGGCTGTTTCCTTCCTATTTATCCTTGGAATACTCTTTGGTTACTACATCTTGTCTCCCATGACCATCTGGTTTTTGGCCACCTACTCGATCAGTCCCATGATTGTGAATGAGTTCGATATCACCTCTTATGTATCCACATTATCGAGTCTGATATTAGGTTGTGGTCTTCTGTTCCAGTTTCCCATGGTGATTTACTTCTTATCAAAAATTGGCATTGTCACACCCGACCTGATGCGGAAGTATCGCAAGCACTCCGTTGTGGTGATCCTTATTTTGGGTGCAGTAATCACTCCATCCGGTGATCCTTTTAGCTTAACCGTGATCTCGTTACCTTTATACCTGCTATTTGAAATCAGTATTTTCATTTCGAGTGTTGTTGTAAAACGCAAAGAGAAAGCAGACCTATTAGCCGACCAGCAAAGTACATGATGCAAAAAATTGCGATAGGAGCCGATCATGCCGGATTTGAATACAAAGAGTTGCTAAAAAAGTGGCTCGTCAGTAACGGTTACGAGGTAAAGGACTTCGGGACTTACTCAACTGATTCTGCTGATTATCCCGATTTCGCGCATCCCGTTGCCAATGCGGTAGAAAAAAAAGAATCGAACCTTGGCCTGCTCGTCTGCGGAAGCGCCAACGGAGTTGCCATCACCGCCAATAAGCATCAGGGAATTCGTGCCGCCATTTGCTGGAACGAAGAACTGGCTGCTCTTGCTCGTCAGCACAACGATGCCAACATACTCTGTTTACCGGCCCGTTACATCAGCGAAAATCTGGCAGAAAAAATTCTAGACCGATTTCTGCATTCCAGTTTTGAAGGCGGCCGTCATGAACGCAGAGTTGGCAAAATCAGTTGCTGATTCTTGTATACAATTCGCCTTCCCTTTTATACAGTGGCTTAATAGCAGGAATGCGATCAAAGTACGCTCTCATCAAATCATTTGGATCGATTATGATTTCAGGGGGGTCGGTACGAAATGCCTTGTCTACCAATAAGATATTTTCGTAGTAAGTGGGCTCGCTCAAAACAACTTTAGACAGACTCCAATCCGGAAAGTAGCCAGCCAATTTGTTATTGGCGTAAATCCCAACGTCATCAGATAACACCATCACTTTCTTGTTCATGATGCTTGCGTTATAAGGTGACGGTTTTGGAAAAAGCGATTCGAAGTTGACAGATTTCAATCGGTTATAACGTGTGAGAAGATTCATGCTGATGAGACTGATTAAAAAAATCCACAACATCAAATCAGCCAGCCATTTTCTGCGAATCAATAATAAGTAGTGGCTGATCAGATACGCTAATGACGGAATGAAAATAATGAAGCTTTGAGGCGTAAGTTCGCGCACAATAAAAACGTGGATAACGGCCACGATCAACCACAAAAACATAACCTGGAATAATTGCGATTGATATTTCGTAAAGCGTGCCTCACGGTTGAGCATGAACAGCGAAAACACAAAATACACAATAGGTCCGATGCTTAGCACCAGAATGCTTTTCAATGAAACCAGGTTGACACCACTAAAGGTGAAATTGGGGAGATAGAAGTTTTGCCACAGATCGGCTGTCTTACCCCAATAAAAATAAAGAGTAATCAACACCATGTGAGCAAGTGCAAAACCAAAAAATAAAAGCAAGGTCTTTCTCACACTAATCCGTGTAAACACGATTAGTATAATAAGCGTAGCGGGTAAGAAAATGGAGTAGGAAAAAACGAGGAGTGAAGCTATCCCAAGGCAAACACCCAGGTTTAAAATAATTTCGTCACGTTGAATTCTGAATTCAATTTCTTTGAAAAGATTATTCAGCGCGAAAAGGAGAAAAGTCGATCCCAACAACTCCGGTGAAAAGGAAAGGAAGTCGAATGAAAAAAAACAAAACAATCCAAAGATGAGGCCGGGCAAATAGGTATTGTCGGTATAAGCTTTGTTCACAATTAGTACGATGGCAAAAAAAGCGGCTTGAAAAAAAATGATGAATAGTGAAAAAAGATGCCGGCCTGTTAGCGATCTTCCAAAGATCCAATCGATCGCACCGAAAATGGCCGCTGCCAAAGGTGCTGTAGAGTCGTATACTTCAATGTACATGAGTTTGCCGCTGCGTATGGCTTCACCGATGACAAAACTTTTTAATTCCAATAGCGTGACTGGAGCGGGATCAATAAAAAGCGGAAGTGAAAGCAAGACCAATAATAGTAACAGGCCGAGTAGCCGGTATGGATCGTTGATGCGAAAGAAGCGAAGCAGCACAGAATTCAGTTAGTCTCGCAAATAAATCAAAAAAGCGCCTAAACCACAGGGTTGATGGTGATTCGAACAAGAAAAAAGAGAAGTTCACTGATAACTCGTCCTATCACAGCAGCGGGACTATGGACTTTGCTTATCTTTGATGCTATGAGTGGTACCGTGCGACAACAAAAATATGCCAAGCTGATCCAAAAGGAGCTCAGTGAAATTTTTCAACAAGATAAGCGCGGGATTTTAGGCCATGCGTTTGTCACCATCATGGAAGTACGCATGAGCCCTGATCTGAGTGTCGCTAAAGTTTATGTGAGCATGACGCTGGCCAAAGACAAAGCAGTGGTGTTGGATAAATTAAACACACACAAGCCGGAAATCAGAAAAGCTCTTGGAATTAAAATTCGCAATCAGGCGCGCATTGTGCCTCAGCTTGCTTTTTTTATTGATGAGGTAGAAGAAGGAGCCGAGCGAATTGAAGATCTTATCAAGAAGTTAAACATCCCCAAAGAAGAAAAGGATTGAATCTTTCTCTCTTCATCGCCAAACGCTATTTTCTTTCCAAGCGAAAGAAGAATTTCATTAACATCATTTCCATTCTTTCTGTGGTGGGGGTTGCCTTTTCAACAGCCGCGTTGATAATCATATTGTCGGTGTTCAATGGCCTTGAAGATTTATTAGGCTCTCTTTACAATTCGTTTGATCCGCAACTGAAAATCGAATTGGCAAAAGGAAAGTCTTTTGAGCTCACAGATGATTTGCTGAAAAAAATTAAACATACAAAAGGTGTAGACATCGTCACTGAAGTAATCGAAGACTTTGCCTACGTGCGTTACCGCGATGCAGACATGGTAGCTACTATTCGTGGAGTGAGCGATAACTTTCTGGATCAAAAAAGATTGGATGACCGAATTGTAGATGGCGATTTGAAGTTGCGGGATAAGACAATTCCATTTGCGATTGTAGGGCGCGGAGTTCGCTATACGTTATCGATAGCAGTTGAGGACGATATGTATGCCTTGCAGGTGTATTACATAAAAAATGTGAAAGCCTCCGCCTCTCTTGATCCCTCCAAAATATATTCTAAGAAAAGCATTCGCCCCGGTGGTGTGTTTTCTATTGAAAAGAACTTTGATGAGAACTATATTTTCATGCCGCTTGATTTCGTGCAGGATTTACTGAACTATGGCAACAAACGTTCTTTCCTGGAAGTGAAAACAAAAGAAGGAGCCAATGTGGCAGCGGTTCAGAAAGAAATAAAAAAATTACTGGGCGAAAGTTTTAATGTGCTCACCAATGAAGAGCAGCACAAAGATCTCTACCGGCTACTAAAACTTGAAAAGCTTTTCACCTTTCTCGCACTTTCATTATTGTTATTGGTTGGTTCAATAAACATCTTCTTTTCATTGATGATGCTGGCCATCGATAAAAAGAAAGACATCACCATTCTTTCGGCCGTTGGTGCCGATGCGGGTTTAATTCGAAAAATTTTTCTCACCGAAGGCGCTTTGATATCAGGGATTGGCGCTGTCATTGGTCTTGTGCTTGGCGGAATTATTTGCTGGCTGCAAGATCACTACGGACTTGTCTCCATGGGAATGGAAAACGCAGTCATTCCAAATTACCCGGTGAAAATGCGGCCACTTGATTTTGTTTACACAGGCATCGTCATCTTCGTGATCACCATCATCGTTTCAATTCATCCTGCATCGCTGGCAGCCAAGACCTACTCAACTGAACATCTCGGGTAAGCCTTCTACTTGTTTAAACACCTTTAAGATTCGGGCCGTCTGCTCAAAGGTAGATGTATGTTCTTTATCGAAATTGCACAATTTAATTGCCCTTAATTTTCTATTTTTCGATTCTGCTTGGTCTAAAATTTAGCAAATCCTGAGCAAGGAGGCTTCTTTGGATTACTGGAGACGCAGAATTTGAGCCAAAAACGAAGATAAATCGCTATGAAAGTTTCGGCCGCACAGCCGTTTCAAATTATCTATTCGCTGTACCAACACGAATACCTGGGCTATATTTTCGAGTCCTACATCGTTCATCTTGACGAAAAAGGGAGGCTTACCTACCAGCATCAGAACATTTCTTCTAAAAATGCCCGCGAATTTGCCAAGGGACTGGACACGCGCGATTACGAGCTCATCGATTTGATGGATAAAATGAATCAGGACGTAGTTCTGAAAAAGTTTTCATCCAAAGTCATGAAGCCCAATGAATTCTTTGCCAAAACGTATGACAAGCAAAAGGGCAACGAGTTGATTCAGGAACAAATCGAACATTATCTCGAAAAACTTCGAGCCGAAGCCCTTGAAAAAATGAAAGGCAAGCAGCTCTATGAAATGGGCAACGATGGCGAGCCAACGTGGAAGAAATTAGAAGTCGTAGAAAAGCGAGCCAGCATTCAATTTCATTTCCGAAGAAGTGAGGAAAACACCAACTATTATCCAACCATTTCTTTCGAAGGTAAAAAGTTGGACATCCCGAATCCCGCAGCTTACATGGTCTGCAAGAATCCCGCGTGGATGGTGTTGAATGGAAAACTTTATGGTTTTGATAAACCGGTGGATGGAAAAAAACTTCTGCCGTTCTTAAGCAAGAAGTTTGTGGTCATTCCTAAAAATCTGGAAGAGACTTATTACAATCGGTTCGTTGGTCCACTGATCGCGTCATTTGATGACATTGAAGTGCAGGGGTTTGAGATAAACAAAAACAACTACGAGCCACATCCGCTGCTTACCATTAGCGAGTTAGCACAAGCCAGCACCACCGAAGCATCGAGTTTATTTGAATCGCACAGCGAGCCGGCCACTACAGACGAAGCCGGAAAAATTGTATTTGATCTCTCGTTCAAATATGGCAAGCATCGCTTTCGCGGAGATGCATTTGGTTCCGTGAGTGTGACGGTGGAAAAGAAAGATGACGACTATACATTCCATCGCGTAAAGCGAAACATAGATGCCGAAAAGAAATTCGCCCAAACCCTGATCAAACTTGGTTTGCCGCTAAAGGGTTTTCGAACGGCTGTTGAAAAGGCTCAGGCATTCTCCTGGCTGAATGAAAATCGCGTTAACCTCCTTAATCTTGGTTTCGAAGTAAGTCAGCCGGACAATCGCGACAAAAAGTATTTTGTTGGAAAGGCTGTCTTTGAGCTTGAGGTGAAAGAAAACATTGACTGGTTCGATATCCATGCTAAGATTCGCTTTGGTGAATACGAAATATCATTCAAGGAATTACGTAAGCTCATCATTAAAAAGAAAGTAGAGTTTAAGTTACCAAATGGTGAGATCGCCATCATTCCAGAGGCGTGGTTAATAAAGTATGGCGATCTTTTTGCCATGAGTGAAACGCATGGTGATCATGAAAAGCCGGTGCTAAAAAAATATCACCTGAATCTTTTAAAGGAATTGCAGGAGGGCAACCTGGCAAAGGTGCACATGAGCGAGCGGCTTCGCCACCTCGAAACTTTTACAGGAATAAAAGATTACCCGATGCCCGCTGGCTTTGCCGGTAAACTTCGTCCGTATCAAAAGGCAGGATACAACTGGCTTCGCTTCTTAAATGAATTTCATCTGGGAGGTTGTTTGGCCGATGATATGGGTCTTGGAAAAACCGTGCAAACTTTAACACTCTTGTTATCCGAGAAGGAGAAGGGCAATGCAGGAACATCTTTGCTGGTTATGCCAACGTCACTCAGTTATAACTGGGAAATGGAGGCGGCAAAGTTTACGCCCGATCTGAAAATCCTGAACTACACAGGCACACTTCGCAATAAAGACATATCGCGATTTGAAAAATATGACGTCATCATCACGTCATACGGCATCACGCGACTTGATATAGAATCGCTACAGAAGTTCTTTTTCAACTATATTATTCTTGACGAATCGCAAGTGATCAAGAATCCAACATCGAACATTGCCAAGGCGGTGTTGCAATTGCGATCGCGTCATAAACTTACTCTTACGGGAACGCCACTCGAAAATACAACGCTCGATTTGTGGTCGCAGATGACGTTCATCAACCCTGGTTTGCTTGGCGGACAAACTTTTTTCAAGAATGAATATCAAATTCCGATCGAGAAAAGAGGAGATGAAGCAAAGAGTAAAAAACTAAACTCGATCATAAAGCCATTTGTATTGCGCAGGCTAAAGTCACAAGTGGCAACCGATCTTCCTGAGAAGGTTGAGAATACCTATTACACCAATATGACGGCCGAACAGGAAGAAAAATATGAAGAGGCAAAATCATATTTCCGTCACAAAATTCTGGATCAGATCGATAAGGACGGTATCAACAATTCGCGATTTATGATCCTGGAAGGTCTCACCAAGTTGCGTCAACTTTCTAACCATCCGCGTATGGTGGACACTTCCTATACAGCAAGTTCAGGAAAGTTGGATGACCTCTCGCACATGTTAGAAAACGCATTGCTGGAAGGGCATAAAGTTTTGGTGTTTAGTCAGTTTGTCAAACACCTGGAGATTGTAAAAGAATTTTTAGTTACCAAAAATATTCCGTTCGCCTATCTGGATGGTTCCAGCAATGATCGAAAAGATCAGGTAGAGAAATTCAATCGTGAACCCGATTTGAAAGTTTTTCTAATTTCAATAAAAGCCGGTGGCCTTGGCCTTAACCTGACCGAAGCCGACTATGTGTTTATACTTGATCCGTGGTGGAACCCGGCTGTTGAAGCACAAGCGGTTGACCGCGCACATAGAATCGGGCAGAAGAAAAAGGTATTCACCTATAAGTTTATCACGCGCAATACCGTGGAAGAAAAAATTCTTCAGTTACAACAACGGAAACTTAAACTTACTTCCGATTTGATCACCACGGAAGAAAGTATCATGAAGCAATTGACCCGCGAAGACATCGCGCAAATGCTGGCGTAAGATGCATCTACGAGTTGCGTGGATATTTCCATCGCTTGTGAGACCACAACCACCCGTCCGGATATTCCCGAATTGATTTCTCCAACTCCTTCGCGTAGACATCCACCATCGTGTTAGTGTTTTTTTCATAGGGTGGCTTAGAAATCAACACACCTTCGGCTTCATAGTAGCCTCGCTTCAACTTCCTTACTTTGAAAAACAGCACAGGGTATTGTGTTAACACTGCCAGTTGGCCAATGCCTTGAAAGAAGGCAGTCTCCTGATGCAAAAAATTAGTCCAATATCTTTTGTTCTGTCCTTGACCAGGAAACTGATCGGCAACAATAGCAATACCTTTTATGATTCCTTTTCTGGCGATGGTTTCTCGGGCTACACTTTCCCGTTTAATCGGATAGGCACCAAAGCGCGTTCTTAATTCAAGTGAATAGTCATTAAAAAATTTACTGTTTTGTTCCTGATACACAAAGTCAATCTTCATGGGCAAACTAAACGATCCGGCTACCAATAGCCATTCCCAATTGAATTGATGAGATGACAGTAAAATCACTGATTGATGAGCATCGGCAAACGGTTGCAAGATCTCCGGGTTTTTGAAGACCATTCTTTGACGTAATTCGCTCTGCGTAATGGTTTGCAGCTTGATCGTTTCGACCGCATAGTCACACAAATTTTCATAAAAGTTCTTTTGCACGACCTTCAAATCCCTTACGGACATTTCCGGAAACGAATTCGAAAGATTTCGCCATACTACTTTCTTACGATAGCTGATTAAATAATAAGCAGTCGTAAACAAAAAGTCGGAGAAAAGATAAAGCCAACTAAAGGGCAACCGGGACAATAAGTTCAACACGAACATAAAAACCTTAAAAATAAGCGAATGGTTTAATCACGGATTACTTTTTTCTACGTTAACATCTCACACATTTCATTACTTTTGTTCACTCTGGCTAGGCATGAAAGATAAAGCAGTCATTATTACGGGCGGATCATCAGGAATTGGCAAAGCCCTGGCCGAGGTTTTTGGTGCAAATGGCGCTCAGGTGTTGATTACCGGAAGGAATCAGGATGAGCTTGACGATACGCTGGCCGAACTATCAAAGAAAGGTATTTTAGTGCATGGCCTGCAAGCGGATGTAAGCATTGAAGCGGATAACAAAAGGATGGCCGATAAAGCCATGGAGCTTTTTGGAAGGATAGATGTGCTCATCAACAATGCTGGCATTAGCATGCGTGCACTTTTTGAAGAACTGGATGTAGACGTTATTCGAAAAGTGATGGACATCAATTTTTTCGGGATGATCTACGCCACCAAATACTGTCTTCCCGAAATAATCAATAGCAAAGGTTCTATTGTTGGTATCTCTTCCATTGCCGGCTACCGGGGATTGCCCGCCCGTACAGGTTACTCTGCATCAAAGTTTGCATTGAATGGTTTTCTGGAAGCACTGCGCGCGGAAGTATTGCATAAAGATGTCCATGTTCTTACGGCCTGCCCTGGCTTTACAGCCACTAACATTCGCAAAAGAGCGTTGACAAAAGATGGAAGTGTTCAGGGCGAATCACCAAGAGAAGAAGAAGCCATGATGTCGGCTGAGGAATGTGCCGCGCATATTTATAAAGCAACTGTCAACCGCAAGAAAATTTTAGTGTTGACCGGTCAGGGAAAACTCACGGTGTTTCTCAATAAAAGATTTCCGGGTTGGATGGATTGGCTCGTATACCACGAACTTGCCAAAGAAGCTCACGCTCCACTCAAATAAAATCACTCCTTGCTCTCAGGTTTTTGTGAGAAAAACAATTTTGATGTTGTCGGCTTTATTAATGCTTCGATAGAAGTCAATTAACTCCGCGTACGATTCGGGAGGAAACTCTCCTTTATTCATTTTCACTCGCCTGATATAAACCAACTTTCCCTGATCAACTTTGTAAGAAGCCTCGTACTCACCGAAGCGCGAGGAAATTTTTGACGGTTCTGGAAGAAACTCCGGATAAATTTCTTCCGGCAAACTATAGTACACCGTATCCAAATCGAGATACGCCATCTTGCGCACAACTTTTGTTTTACGGCTTTCTACTTTTTCGGGAACGAAAGTAGACCGGTTCATTAAGTTAGGTGTGAGGAACAAACGCTTTCCGCTCACTGTCGCCAGCCTGCGCAAAGACAGGTCGAGATTAACGATGGCAGAAGGAATTTTTTCCTTTTTATTGGTCATGGAAAAGGAATTGATGTCAAACGATGGGATGCCTGTATTTCGTTGAATCCATTTCTTCTGATCGTCATATTGATTGTTTAAAATAAAATTCAGGTTCCCGTTTTCGTATTGAATTCCTGAATAGGTTGTTTTCACTTTAGCTTTAGCATCTCCCGTCAATTCCACTTTTACTTCGGCTGTTCTGGATTGTTTGTTTTGTTCGGCTGTGTAGCGCGTTGTGGCAACCATCTTTCCACCGGTCTCTGTGATCATCAGTGCTTTTCGATCGCCCGTAAATGTTCCCTGATACCCAAATGGATTTGTCTGACTGGTACACTCCAGCCAAATTGTATCAGCCGCATTGGGTACAGCAACAATGACGTGATTGGCCTGATGACTGGGGAAATCAACAATTACCTGCGGCTCATCATCACCCGCCATAATGGTTGTGTAGTACCCTTTCACCCCAGCTTCTTTTAACAATGCCACCATGTAGTTTGACAATGCTTTACAATCTCCATAACCGGTTTGATCCACCACGGTCGCGTCAAAGGGTTGTAAACCTCCGATGCCCAGCTGAATACTTACGTATCGCGTTTTACCTTGCAGATACTCATACAACACTCTGGCTTTTTGTTCGGTGGTTGTTAGCCCTTTGGTAAGCTCCCTTACTTTTTGTTTTGTGGCTTCTGGCAGTCCATCTTTTCCTTTGTTCAGTAGTTGGTTCCACTTTCCATATGCTTCCCAGGTGGACATATCGCCTTCATATCCATCGTATTCAAATTGATTGGGTGCTGCCAATATTCTCGGAAAAATATCTTCTGCATACGGTCCCATCGGTTCCAATTTTACAGCTTTCAAATTTTCAAATATCCACTGTACCGATTCACTACCATCTGCCATTATTTCAACTTTTTTCCGCGGTTCAACAACGTTTACTTCTCTAAATCGTGGTTTCAGATCCTTTGGGTAATTAAGTTGATAGGAGGCATGCTGCACAGAAACATTTTCATCGGGTATGATTACAGATCCATCAATGCTGTATAAATATTTGTATTCCATTTCGGATTCAAACTCCACGGTGTAAGGGTAAGTGGATTGCGATAAGTCAACAGCTTTGATTCTGTTATCACTGAACAAGCTGCCATCAAACGCACTTCGATCAAGTATTTCGCTATTTCGCAGTCGCTTGATTTGCTTTCCATTTGCATCATACGCATAGGCATTCAGGTCCTTTATTTTTCTAAACTTATCATAGCCAAAGACTTTAGCCGCCCAGGCATCGCCTTTAGCGTTTAAAATAGTTACGGCAAAAAGAGAATAGATGGTGGCCCTGTCCTTCGCCAGAATTCTACAAATCGTACGGTCTTCGCGCACAACTGCGTTGGCATCTTTTTTTAACTCCTCGGCAATTTCACTTACCGGATATTTTAAATCACCCGCTTGTGTGGTGAGTGCCAACGTTGAAAAGACGATCAATAAAAAATTTTTCATTTCCTTTTAAGTACGATTTGTTCGGATTGTTTCGCAATCATTTGATTATACAGTTCTCGTAGGTAGGGATATTCTTCCACCTGAAAAATATTTCTGTTTATCGCCAATTGACTTACAAAATTAATGGTGTTGCCTGTTTGAGTTGCGCTATATAGAAACTTACCACCATTGTTGGGAATAGCGATCATTTTTGGTTTGGGCAATTCCTCCACCGTATAACTTTCAGGTACGAGTATCTTCATCACATAGAACTTGTCAAAAGCTGATGCAAAGTCAACAGGATATTCCCGCGTTTCGCTTTTAAGTGGGTTTTCCTCCATTCGGCCCATGACATACGGATTGATATAAATCAAGTCACCAGCCGTTTGTGCGTGATCTCGAATTACCAAATCATGAATTTCCTTTACTGACTCATCTGTATTCTCAACATCAACGAAACTGCTTTTTCCAATCTCCCATGATTTTCCGTCAAACGATTCAGTGAGGTATTTGTCCTGGCCTAGGTCTACAAATGATTTTCTCATGATTGCACCATCATGACCATCGCGGGCAATATTTAACCGACCCTCCAACTCGCCTTCTTCTGAGATTCTGAAGTCAGCGTTAACCACCGTTCTGGCTTTAGTGGTGGTAATAGGAATCCACTCGGTAAGCTCTTTTGAAACAATCAATCCTTTGCCGTTAAGGCAGCGGTTAGGTAAAGACGCCATCGACAGGTGTTTGTCCGTTGCATCTAACAGAATGTTCTTATCGCCAACCAACACTCGACAGATCACATCATTGAACTGATCAAAGGCAGGAGCGCCCTTGATTCTTCCGTGGCTTCGGGTGCTGATTAAAACAGGATCGGCCTGCAGGCCGGCCTTCTGTAGCATAGATACAAGCAGTAAGTTAATTTCGGAGGAGCTTCCTTTTTTGTCTTCCAATACTTTTTTGAAAGAATGATCCGGAATCCTATCAATCATCTCATTCCACTCTACGTTCTTCTTAACAAAACTGTAAATAGCCTGGATCTTCTTCATCGGGTCATCAATACCTGTTGTTGTTTCTTCTACGTTCTTCTTCAGATAACCCGACCCTTTAATTGCTCCGCCAAAACTTGTATCGTCCAATAGCTCGTTACAGATTTTCCACCACGATGTTTTCAAATCAATAAGGGGCCGTCCTGGAATAAATATTTCGGTGAGATTGAATGCGATCTTCGACACGTAATCATCGACAGTTGTCATATACGGTTCTTCCTTAAATGCCGGAACATTTGTCATGACCCATCGATACTTATTGTTCTTTGCTTCGTAGTTAGCCACTTGTAGTTTTCCTTGCATCTCCTGCTCAAAAGTGAAGGAGTTCGAAATCGAAGCTTCATACTCACTCCAGATGGAAGGTATTGTATACTGAAACTGCCAGCCGGGCAAAAGACTAACAGCGGTGCTCAATGTATAGCTGTATTCTATTACAGAACCTTCGCGCACATTCGCGAGAGCAAACTTTACCTGATCGAGGTACTTATCGAATTTGCTTTTAAAAACCGATGTTTCAGCCATTTCAGAAGTCACTATTTTCTCGCCTTCCAAATTATATGTTGCACCTTTTAATTTTGATATGCTTTCGCTAAGGTGGTTTAGATAAATCGTTTCATTGGCCCACTTATCAAATGCGTCTTTCTTGAAAAATTTGATACGAATATGACGCTTAAACGTGACAGACAGTTGGTCGTCAAGGTAACATTCGCCCTTATCAAAAAGTATAACTGCCGAAGCGGTCGTGTCGCCTGGATAGTCGGTCATCTTCAGTTCATCTAGGGAGACTTCTCCAAATTTGGGTAGTTTCTGACTGTAAAGAATAAGGGATTGTAAGGCAATGGAAAAGGTAACAAGAGTTTTAAGCATGCTTTTCTTTTTTGGTGTACCTAAAGATGATCATTTGAATCATCATCTCACAATTCGGCAATATTTTTAGACATCCCTTTTTTCAGTTAAACAAATGTAGGTATCAAAACTCTTGTTGATCGGTTTATCTTAACTTTCGAAAAATTGAAAACCTTGGCTAAGACAAAGACTTTATTTTTCTGTCAGAGTTGCGGATATGAATCGCCAAAATGGATTGGAAAGTGTCCATCGTGCAATTCGTGGAATTCGTTTGTAGAAGAAGTGGTTGCCAAAAGTGAAGGAGACAAAAATGATTGGCGACAAGATTCTGGCAAAACGAAGATTAGCAAGCCCAAAACATTAAGTGAAATTGAATCAACTGGTGAAATACGGATTGCCACACCAGATGCAGAACTCAATCGCGTATTGGGCGGGGGCATTGTTCCGGGATCATTAGTGTTAATAGGGGGCGAGCCCGGCATTGGCAAATCCACATTAATGCTTCAGATTGGCTTGTCTCTTCAAAAAGCTAAAGTGCTCTACGTTTCGGGCGAGGAGAGTGAGCAACAAATTAAAATGCGATCAGAACGCATTTCACAAAAAGGAAAAGAGAATCACAACAGTCACGAAAATTTTTACATGCTGGCGGAGACCAACACGAAAAATATTTTCAACGCAATAGAAACACTTGAGCCCGACTTGATCATTATTGATTCCATACAAACACTTCACTCTCACATGCTCGATTCTGTGGCAGGCAGCATCGGTCAGGTTCGTCAGTGCGCAGGCGAGCTAATGAAGTTTGCCAAAGAAACCGACACGCCCGTTTTTTTGGTAGGGCACATTACAAAAGATGGTATGCTGGCTGGACCAAAAGTATTGGAACACATGGTGGATACTGTTTTGCAATTTGAGGGCGATCGTCACCTGGCTTATCGTATTCTTCGCACCACCAAAAACAGATTTGGTTCAACTTCTGAAATTGGTATTTACGAAATGCTGGGTACTGGCTTGCGCGAAGTCTCTAATCCATCAGAAATTTTAATTTCTCAAAAAGATGGATTGCTAAGTGGCGTTACCATCGGAGCGACAATCGAAGGCAATCGTCCATTGCTAATTGAAATACAGTCGCTGGTCAGTGCAGCATCTTATGGAACTGCTCAACGCACGCCAACTGGCTTTGATCAAAAGCGATTGAATATGTTGCTTGCCGTTTTGGAAAAACGGTGCGGCTTTCGCGTAGGTACACAAGATGTGTTTGTTAACATGGCCGGAGGAATTTATGTAGAAGATCCTGCCATTGATCTTGCATTATGTATTTCTATTATTTCCTCCATGCAAGAGATTCCGGTCAGTGACAAAATCTGCTTTGCTGCCGAGATTGGTTTGGGTGGTGAATTGCGCGCGGTGAATAGAATAGATCAGCGAATTTCAGAAGCTGAGAAACTTGGATTCAAGGAAATCTATATTTCAAAGTTTAGTCAGAAGTCAATTGATCTGAGCAAAACAAAAATCGAAGTAAAGTCTTTTGGCAAGTTGAGTGAGGTGTTTAGTGATTTGTTTGGATAAACTTTAACGGCAGACAATGGATCATTTTTTTATTGATACGCTGGGCTTTTCTGAAAATGGTTTTGCCTTTGTTCTTTTACCATTGCTCATTTTCTTCGCGCGTATCTGCGATGTGTCTATCAATACCATCCGCATCATCTATATGCTGGGAGGAAGAAGATACACCGCTACACTTCTTGGTTTCTTTGAAGCATTCATTTGGTTATTGGTCATACGCGAAATTTTTCAACACCTGGATAACTGGTTGTGTTATGTTGCCTACCCGGCTGGTTTCGCTTCGGGCATTTTTGTGGGGATGATCATCGAAGAAAGAATTGCCTATGGAAAAGTGATCGTCCGGATCATCACGCGAAAAGATATTATCCCGCTTCTTCAATATTTGAATGCGCAAAATTTCAGGCATACCAAGGTGGACGCGGAAGGTCCGGATGGACATGAAACACTTGTCTTCACCGTGCTGCAACGTGAACGGTTGGATGATCTGTTGAATAAGCTCAAAGAAATTTTACCTACGGCATTCTATACGATCGAAAAAGTGAAGGCAGCAGATGAAACCGGGGCGCTGCCAGAAGAGCGAGGTGGATTTAAGCTGTACACGTGGTTGCGTGGTGTGATTAGAAATTAACTTTTTAATCACACCCGAGCATTTTGCAAACGACCCTGAAGCCCACCCGTGTGCAGGATCAGAATTGTTGCTCCCGCTTTGAAATGACCTTTCTTAATCATATCAAAAAGTCCATATAGCATCTTAGCGGTATATACCTGATCCAGCGGAAGCTGAAATTGTTCCTCTGCTTCTGTCATAAATTTCAACAACTCATGCGTTGTTTTTGCATAGCCGCCAAAGTGATAGTCCTCAATAATCTTCCAATTGTCAAAGGAGTGGTCTGTCCATTTTTTTATCTCATCATTCAAAAACGCTCCTCCTTTCAATACGGAAAAACCTAAAATGTTTTTCCTTCCTCTGAAAGCTTGGACCAGTCCAGCCATGGTTCCACCTGTGCCAACAGGTAAACAGAGATAATCAAAATCAATCTCATTGATCAATGACGATCCAAATTCGGCAACGCCTTTCACAGCCAGTTCATTAGTCCCTCCTTCCGGGATCAAATAAAAATCTCCAAAGCGATCGCGCAGCTTATTAAGAAAATCATTTTCGGTTTTATGTCGATATTCTTCTCGGGGCTCATAATGCAATCTCATTCCGCACGTTTCCGCGAACACGAGCGTATTGTTTAGCGGAAGCGTCTCCTCGCCTCGAATGATACCAATACTTTTCAATCCCAATTCTTTTGCTGCTGCCGCTGTGGCGTAAATGTGGTTGGAGTAGGCACCACCAAACGTCAACAATGTTTGATGTTCCTGGTCAACTGCCTCTTCGACATTGTATTTCAGCTTCCACCATTTATTGCCCGATACAAAGGCATGATTCAAATCTTCTCTTTTGACTAAAACACGAACACGTGCTTGCTCAAATAATTGGCTTTTGATTTCTTGAATGGGGGTGTTTTGGTATGAAATCAAAACTTAATAAATTATTTACTAATTAATTTAGTAATATTGATGCGTGGACGAAAGCTACTTCAAAGGGCGTGGCGCTCAAATAAAAACAGGAAACAAGTTTCTCAAAGCCCAGTATGTAACCGATCATATCGAAGGCCTTGACGAACCTTTGCTTGAGTCGCCCAACACAAAAATATTTCTCGAAAATCCGAAAAAGATCGTCAACAAAGTAGAGAGCCCCGATCTCAGTATGATGTATTCCATGAATCCTTATCAGGGTTGCGAACATGGATGCATTTATTGCTACGCGCGAAACACACATGAGTATTACGGATTTAGTGCGGGTCTTGATTTTGAAAGCAAAATCATTGTAAAGAAAAATGCTGCGAAGCTATTAGAAGAACATTTGTTAAAACCTTCATGGAATGCTGTTCCGATTATGCTCAGCGGCAATACCGATTGTTATCAACCACAAGAGCGGAAATTTGAAATCACGCGATCGATGTTAAAAGTACTGGCAAGGTACAGGCATCCGGTTGGAATTATCTCCAAGAACAGTCTTGTGCTGCGCGATATTGATTTGCTTCAGGATCTGGCAAAAGATCATCTCGTGCATGTTTATATCTCCATCACCTCGCTTGACGAAAATCTGAGGCGAACGATGGAACCACGAACGGCCAGCGCCATCAAGCGACTAAAGACGATTGAAGAATTGTCAAAGGCTGGAATACCGGTTGGTGTAATGAATGCTCCGATCATACCGGGATTAAATCATCATGAAATCCCTGCTGTTTTAAAAGCTGCATCCGATCATGGAGCCATGGCCGCAGGCATGACCGTAGTGCGCCTGAACGGCACGATCGGAAAAATATTTGAGGACTGGCTGCGCAAAAATTTTCCAGACCGGTTTGAAAAAGTTTGGAATCAGATCTGTTCCTTCCATGGCGGAAACGTAAACGATTCGCAGTTTGGTCGAAGAATGTCTGGTGAAGGAAACATCGCGGACGCCATTCACCAACTATATCGCGCTTCCAAAAAAAAATATTTTTCCAATAAGCATATGCCACCTTATGATCTCACAAAATTCAGAAAAGGTGGCAGCCTCAGCTTGTTTTGATTGCAGACTAACAACCGTTATCACAACCACATAATGATATTGACTCTCCAGCGGAATAAAATATATTGGTTGGTTGTCTAAAGAGTAGTTACCTTTGAATTTCAAATGAAACGCGTTTTTGCAATCGGCCTTCTTTTCTTCTATCTGATTTCGTTTACCGAATTCAGTGAAGTTCTTCGCTTGCCTTTGCTGGTTGAACATTATATTGAACACAAAGACAAAGTAGCTGATCTCTCCTTTCTGGAGTTCCTGGGCATGCATTATAAAAATGATGTAGCGCATGACGATCAGGACATGAGTCTGCCCTTCAAGGATTGTCACCACTCTTCTGGCGGACAAACAGTGGTGTTGCCTCTCCAAAAGATTGCCCTTGACGAAAACTCATTTATAATTAGCAACTCGTACGCCTCTTTCTACTTGTTGCACGAACCTAAGCTTGTCGCTGCCGACATCTTTCAGCCTCCCAAACTTTAAGTTACTGTTGTTTCCGTTTTGAGATGTGATCCCATCTCACGAAAGTGCCCCTTCATTCAAAAGGCACCATCATCAAATTATTTTTTTGTTGGTGAGACTGTTCTCACCATTTGGACATAAACGACTATGCTTAATTCCATTATTAATTTTTCGATTAGAAATAAATTCATCGTTGGGCTTTTCACGATTGGTCTCATCACATGGGGTAGCTATTCGCTCACGCAATTACCCATCGATGCGGTGCCCGACATTACTAACAATCAGGTTCAGGTAATCACCATCGTGCCTTCATTGGGCGCAGCCGATATCGAGCGCCTCGTCACATTTCCAATTGAGCAAGTCAATAGCAACATTCCGGGACTTATCGAACTTCGAAGCTTTTCACGATTTGGATTGTCGCTTGTCACCATTGTTTTTGATGATGATACGGATGTGTATTGGGCGCGTCAGCAAGTTGCCGAACGTCTTCAGATTGTGAAGGATCAAATTCCCAAAGGCTTAGGCGTGCCGGTGCTGGCGCCCGTAACAACAGGCCTTGGCGAAATTTATCAGTACGTGGTGAAACCCAAAAAAGGATATGAGGGTCGGTATGATGTTACCGAATTGCGCACCATTCAGGACTGGATTGTCAGGCGTCAACTTTTGCGCGTGAAAGGCGTGGCCGAGATCAACAGTTTGGGTGGAAAACTAAAACAGTATGAAATAGCCATCGACCCGAATAAATTAAAATCATATGGCCTAACCACAACCGATGTTTTTGTTGCGCTTGAAAACAATAATCAAAACACCGGAGGCGCCTACCTTGAACGAGAATCAACTGTTCTCTACATACGCAGCGAAGGTTTGATTGGCAGTATATCCGACATTGAAAGTATTGCGGTTAAAAATACCTCGAATGGAACTCCTCTCTTTATTAAGGATGTAGCAGAGGTTCGAATCGGAAATGCCATCCGATACGGTGCAATGACATTCAACGGAGAACGGGAAGTGTGCGGAGCAGTAGTGATGATGCTGAAAGGCGCCAACAGCAGCAAAGTGATTAAAGACGTAAAAGCAAAAATTGAGCAGATCAAAAAGACGTTGCCGGAAGGAGTAGACATTGAACCTTTTCTGGACAGAACTAAAATGGTGAACAATGCCATTGGCACGGTCGAGAAAAACTTATTGGAGGGAGCACTGATTGTGGTCTTTGTGTTGGTTCTTTTCCTCGGAAATTTCAGAGCCGGCATCTTAGTAGCATCTGTTATTCCACTTGCCATGCTCTTTGCTGTCATCATGATGAATCTGTTTGGCGTGAGTGGAAATTTAATGAGCCTTGGTGCTCTTGATTTTGGATTGATCGTAGATGGTGCCGTTATTATCGTAGAGGCGGTGATGCATTCCTTACACAGCCGAAAGTTTGGCGCTTTAAATGCACTTCGTCAGGATGAAATGGATCATGAGGTTAAGGAATCCGCTGGTCGAATGATGAACAGCGCGGTCTTTGGTCAGATCATTATCCTGATCGTGTATTTACCGATCTTCAGCCTGCAGGGGATTGAAGGAAAAATGTTCAAGCCCATGGCGCAAACAGTAGCGTTCGCTTTAGTGGGCGCCTTCATTCTTTCCCTTACCTATATCCCTATGATGAGTTCCGTTTTCCTGAGTAAGAAAATCATCCTCACAAAAAACATTTCTGACCGACTGATGGAAAAGATCGAACATACCTATCAAACTTTTTTAGAAAAAGTGCTGGGCATTCCTAAAATCATAGTGGCAGCTACCATCGCGCTTTTTATCGGAGCCGTAATCACACTAACCTTCCTGGGCGGTGAATTTATTCCGGCACTGGAAGAAGGCGACTTCGCAGTTGATACGAGAGTTCTTACCGGAAGCAATCTGGAGGTATCCGTTGATGCTACCTTGAAAGGAGAAAAAATACTACTCGACAACTTTCCTGAAGTTATTAAAGTGGTTGGCAAAACAGGAAGCGGAGAAGTGCCAACAGACCCGATGCCGATTGAAGCAAGCGACTTGATGGTGATTTTGAAAGACAAAAGCGAGTGGACATCGGCCACAACATTCAACGAACTGGCTGAAAAAATGGGTAAGGCGCTAGAGGCTGTGCCGGGTGTTACGTTCGGGTTTCAGTATCCTGTGCAAATGCGCTTCAATGAATTGATGACAGGTGCGCGGCAAGATGTAGTCTGTAAAATCTTCGGAGAGAACCTTGATACGCTGGCTCACTATGCGAATAAACTCGGAAACATTATCAACACCGTGGACGGAGGAGCTAATCTTTATGTGGAAGCGGTGGAAGGACTTCCGCAAATCGTTATCAATTATAATCGCGCTGCCATCGCCCAATACGGATTGAATATTTCTGAGATCAATAAAATTGTAAACACTGCTTTTGCCGGGCAGAGTACCGGATTGGTTTTTGAAGATGAGAAGCGTTTTGATTTGGTGGTTCGCATGATGGGCGAACAACGCAAAAGTGTGAACGATGTGCAGAACTTATTAATCCCTTCGCCAAAGGGAGATCAAATTCCCTTAAATCAACTTGCTACAATTGAAGTCAAAGACGGTCCCAACCAAATTCAACGCGAAGATGCCAAGCGCAGAATCATTGTCGGCTTTAATGTGCGTGGCCGCGATGTAGAAACGATTGTCAACGAATTGCAACAGAAAGTTGAGGCTCAAATAAAATTTCCGGCTGGCTACTATGTAACCTATGGCGGTGCCTTTGAAAATCTAAATGCTGCCAAGCAGCGATTAAGTATTGCTGTGCCCGTCTCTCTTCTGCTAATCTTTTTAATGTTGTTCTTTGCTTTCAATTCAGTAAAACATGGTTTGTTGATTTATACAGCAATACCACTCTCTGCCATCGGAGGCATTTTTGCATTAGCCTCCCGGGGCATGCCATTTAGTATTAGTGCCGGTGTGGGTTTCATAGCCTTGTTTGGTGTTGCTGTCTTAAATGGTATTGTATTGATTGCCGAATTCAATCGGTTAAAGTCGGCAGGAAATCATGACAGCTTGCGTCACATTGTAATTGCCGGAACAAAACTTCGCTTGCGTCCAGTTTTAATGACTGCTCTTGTGGCATCTCTCGGATTTTTGCCAATGGCACTGAGCAACGGTGCTGGTGCTGAAGTTCAACGTCCATTAGCTACGGTAGTTATTGGCGGTTTACTAATCGCGACTTTGTTAACACTTTTTGTTCTTCCTGTTCTTTACATTCTGTTTGAATCTGGATTTGTAAAAAAGGATACTTCGGACAACACGTCCAAAATAGGTGTTTCCATTATTCTTTTGTTTTTGATTTCCCAAGGCGCGATGGCACAAACGCCCATCTCAGCAAAGGCTGCTGTCGACACCGCTTTAGCGAATAACTTGTTAGTTAAAAATGAGCGACTGAAATCTGAATATCAAAAGCAGCTCATCAAAACAGCCGCAAATGCACCACAGACAATGGTCACTGGCGAGTATGGTCAAATCAACAGCCGGTTTTACGACAATCGTTTTGTAGTCAATCAAAGTGTGAATTTCCCAACCGTTTACTCCAATCAAAAATCGGTGTTGCGCGAAGAATGGAGAAGCAGTGTATTAAATGTTGCTGTAAAAGAGTTAGAACTAAAACGTCAGGTGATGCAAGTGTTTTTTTCCTTACTTTATCTGAATGAAAAGAAAAAACTTCTGCAACAAAATGACAGTTTGTATGCTGAGTTTCTTCGAAAAGCCAATTTGAGATTTGTCTCAGGCGAAAGCAATACGCTCGAAAAGACAACTGCAGAAATCCAACGAGGCCAAATTGCCATTCAACTCAATCAGCTAAACACTGATCTGGAGCTACTTCAATTACAATTTCAACTTCTGTTGAACACAACAACGGTGTTTGTTCCAACAGACGACTTCAAGGTTAGTCAACTGGAAACAGTGGACACATCTTCGGTGGACAAGCATCCATCGCTCCGGTTGTTGTATCAGCAAAAGTTGGTTTCGCTGCGGAATATCAAATACGAGAAGTCCAGGTTGTTACCGGATCTAAACTTTGCTTACAACAACATGAGCATGATCGGCTATGGCGCTGACGAAAAGTTGTATGATCGTTCAGTACGCTTTCAATCCGGTCAGATCGGCATCGGCATTCCGGTTTTTTATGGCGCACAAAAAGCCAGGATCAACTCCGCCAGGGCCATCGAACGGGTGAGCGAAATGAATTACATAGTCGGCAAGCAACAGTTTAGTATCGAGTACAAAAAAGTGCAAGCACAAGTAACCAATTTTTCAAAGTCGGTTACTTATTACGAACAAACGGGTTTGCCAAATGCAAAACTGATTACCGAAACTGCGAATAAGCAATTCTCAAATGGTGGAATAAATTATCTCGAATGGGTGATGTTGATCAATCAAGCCATTGCCATTCAAACCGAGTATCTCAACAGCGTGAATAGCCTCAATGATGGCATTATTCAACTTAACTATTTCAACAACAAATAAGACCTTCAATCTCATGAAAAAACTCATGTTCAATCTTTATAAAACGAATTGCCGTCATTTTAAAATTGTTGTCGCCATTTCGATGGCCACGTTTATTTCATCTTGCGGATCAAAAACGGAAACGCCCAGCGAGCAGGTAAGCATTTCCGAAAATGCCGTGACATTGACGGACGCTCAGAATAAAAACTCAGGCATTGCGATCGGTAAAATGGAAGAAAAATCTATCTCGAGTACACTGAAAGTAAACGGAAGAATTGACGTTCCTCCACAGAATATGATTTCTGTAAGTGTTCCTCTGGGCGGTTATTTAAAACACACCAAGCTGTTGCCAGGAATGCATGTAAGCAGAGGCGAAGTGATAGCGGTGATGGAAGATCAACAATACATTCAACTGCAACAAGATTACCTGACCGCAAAGGCAAGACTAAATTTTTCAGCAAATGAATACCGAAGACAGAAAGATCTCAATCAAAGTAAAGCCACAAGTGATAAAGTCTTTCAACAAACAGAAGCCGATTACCTGACTGAAAAAATAAACGTCAGGTCGTTGTATGAACGGCTTCAGCTCATTGGCATCAACCCCGATCAGTTGGATGAAAACAAAATTTCAAAAAGCATCAACATTTACTCACCTATTGATGGATATGTGTCTAAAGTAAACGTCAACATCGGAAAATACACGCAACCAAGCGAAGTGCTCTTTGAACTGATCAACCCCGAAGACATTCACCTGGCATTAACAATTTTTGAAAAGGATTTGGGGAAAATTATAATTGGCCAAAAAGTTCTGGCATACACCAACGGACAGCCCGGTAAAAAATATGAGTGTGAGATCATCCTGATTGGCAAAAACCTGTCTGCAGAAAGGAGCACAGAAATTCATAGTCACTTTGAAAATTACGACAAAGGTCTGTTGCCAGGAATGTACATGAATGCAGAAATCCAAATCAAGAATGATAAGGTCCAGGCCCTTCCGGAAGAGGCTGTAGTTAGGTTTGAAGACAAACAATTTGTTTTTGTAAAGGAAAAGGAAAGCAGTTACGTGATCACTGAAGTAAACACGGGTGCTACCGAAAACGGCTTTATTGAAATCAATTCACCGGAAGCTCTAGTAAACAAAGAGATTGTTGTGAAAGGAGCTTATAATCTTCTCATGAAGATGAAAAACAAAGTGGAGGAATAGTGCTGCCAGTAGAAGATCTTTTACGTCCGGATGTTCAATCTTTCATTCGTGAGCACGAATCGGAAGATGAAGGAAAGCTTTTGCTTAAACATAAGTCAATCCTCAATATCCCAGCTTCGTTAATTGCGCAGCAAATCTCCGGAAGGAGAAAATCAAAATTCAAATTGCCCTTCTGGCATGAAACCCGAAACATACTTTATCCACCTTCGCTTAATCTTGAACAGTGCTCGTCCGAAACCACGGCACAGTACAAGGTGGGCATTATAAAATCATTCGTCAGTACCAATCCAGCCAGAGTTGTTGATTTAACAGGCGGTTTTGGCGTTGATAGTTTCTTCCTGAGTTCCATCTGTAAAGAAACTCTTTACGTAGAGCCAGATGAAATGCTGTTTGAAATCGTTAAGCAGAATCATTCTGTCCTGCACGAAAAAAGAAGAATCAAGAATGCAGGAAACATCCACCATCACCATTCAACGGCAGAAAGTTTTCTAAACTCAGCAAAAGAGACATTCGACCTGATCTACATCGATCCATCACGAAGAACGAAAGGCAACCAAAAAATTTTCCGGTTTGCTGATTGCGTGCCAAATGTTATCCAGCTTCTTCCGCGAATTTTCGAATTAACTGAACATTTACTAATTAAAGCTTCCCCGCTGATCGATCTTCAATCGGGCATCAAAGAGCTCGCTTGTGTTGAAAAAGTTTTCGTGGTTGCGGTTGATAACGAGTGTAAAGAAGTTCTTTTCTTATGCAGGAAAAATTTCAACGGGGAAGCAACGATACGGGCTGTAAATCTAAATAGCGCGGACGATTCCTTGATGGTTGAAAATTCTTTTGATTTTCAGTTGGCCGAAGAGAGAAATTCAAACGCTGCGTTCTCTAATCCGCTGTCTTACCTGTATGAACCTAATGCAGCCATTCTCAAGTCAGGCGCATTTAAGCTCATCGGAAATCGCTTTCAACTTTCAAAACTGCAGCAGCACACTCACCTCTATACATCCGGGCATGTTGTTCAAGATTTTCCCGGTCGGGTTTTTAAAATTGAAGCACTGGTTAAGCCCGATGCAAAAAACATTCGCGCGTATTTTGAAGATGGCAAAGCAAATGTTGTTACGCGCAATTATCCGCTCTCCGCTGAACAGCTCAAAAAGAAAGTTGGATTAAAAGACGGTGGTGAGAAATTTCTAATTGGTTTTTCCGGCCAGACGGAAAAGTTCACTGCGGTTTGTTCAAGAATTCAATAACGGATTCCATCACAGAAACTGAATGATCATATCAACAGGAGTCTCGCCATTTATCGCCCGCACCAGTTTCTTAGAGGATGAATAAATATAAACGGATGGCGTGGGTATGGATCCGAAATAGGTAGCCACGTCTTCAAAACGAATCTGCGCAAAATGCACGTTGGCCTGATCTTTCAACTTATACACGTTCGCGAAGTTTTCAATTTTTGGAAAAGCATCGGTTGACAAAAACCACAGGTCATACCCAGCAAATGCGTTTAGTTTATTCCTGATTTCAGTCGCCTCGCGTTGGCAGTGATCACACTCGGTGAAGTAGATGATCAGTATACTCTTTCCTTTCAATTCTTTGGCCGATTGTTGTGTGCCATCGGCCTTTGTTAAGATCATATTGGGATAATCGTTCACAGCTTGTGTTGCAGCTATGAGCTCATTTGTTTTTGAAGCTGGCTTCATCACCGAAACGATTACGGCAATCAAGGCAAGCACTCCGGTCGCAATCAAAACTCCTTTTTTCATTTATAGATTGAAATTAAAAATAGCCGAGGGCGAAATAAGCTCCATAAAATATGCAAGCCAATAAACCATATACCTGAAATATCTTCTTTCGGTTCTGCGTGTCTTCCCACCAAAGCATAACCCATGGCTTGTACAATCCAACCAGTAAAAAAACCAGACAGATGTAACTCAAAAACAAAAAGAGCAATCTCACATAGTACATCGGGTTCAAAGGTAAAGGTTCTGAGCAAAATGCTTCAGGTATTTTAGATCAGATGTGTTTTTCTGCGGCCTTTTGCGTCACGACTTAAAATCGGTTTTACAGCTGTAGAAATCTAATAAATACGCTGTACTTTTGCGCTCTCTTTTTTGATAGACGTTGCGGGCGAATGACTTTTTGAAAGTTTATCAGGCGGATGGGGTGGTGCAAACCCTGGCCGAGGGGATTCGTACGTTCAAACCAGAAGTATTACGGGTAAAAGGATTGAGTGGCAGCCTGGATGCACTTACAGTAGCAAGCGTTTACAAAGCCAGTCGCTCCAGTCATGTGATTATCCTTCACGACAAAGAAGAAGCCTCTTACTTTTTAAACGACCTGCAAAATCTGGTAGGCGAAAAAGAAGTTCTGCTGTTCCCCATGTCATACAAACGGCCGTACGAGTATGATGAAGTTGAGAACGCCAATATTCTGATGCGGGCAGAGGTACTCAATCAGTTGGGCAATCATCCCGATTCGCAAATCATTGTTACGTATCCCGATGCATTGTCTGAAAAAGTGATCACCAAAAAGTCGCTCACTTCAAATACGTTCATTGTAAAGGTGGGTGAAAAGCTCGATCGCGATTTTCTCGAAGAATTTTTGCACACATACGATTTTGAGAAAACAGATTTCGTTTATGAGGCCGGCCAGTTTGCCATTCGTGGTGGAATTTTGGATGTCTATTCATTTGCCAATGAGTTGCCGTATCGCATTGAACTATTCGGAGAAGTAGTCGATAGTATCCGCAGTTTCGATCCGGGCTCGCAATTATCGGTAGATGTTTTCGATAAAGTCAGCATCATGCCCAATGTGCAAACGCGACTCGTGCACGAAGAGCGGCAGTCATTTTTAGATTTCATTCCTGCCACCACCCGCGTGTGGATAAAAGATTTTCAACTGACAGTGGATGTCCTTCGGAAATCATTTGAAAAGGCTGCTCAGAGTTTTGACAAAATCATTCGCGATAGCGGATCAAAAGTTGTGCTGGAGCCTCAACAACTTTTTGAAACCGAAGAAACATTTGCCGAAAGAATAAAGTCATTTCTGATCGTTGAGTTTGGATCGCGCGCGGCACTCACTCCGTCAAAGAGCTACGATTTTAAATCATCTGCTCAGCCGTCTTTCAATAAGAACTTTGAACTTTTGGCAAACGATCTATTTGATCATCAGGTTAAAGGTTATTCGAATTTTATTGCGGCCGAACAAGCCAAGCAACTGGAGCGACTTCAGGGGATTTTTGAAGAGATCAACCATCAGGTAAAATTCCAACCGCTCGAGCTAGCACTACGAGAAGGTTTTGTAGATCGCGTTCTCAAGATAGTTTGCTATACCGACCATCAGATATTCGAACGCTTTCATCGCTACCGAGCCAAAGAAAAATTTTCAAAATCGAAAGCATTAACCTTCCGGGAACTACAAACCATGGTGCCGGGCGATTTTGTAACACATATTGATTACGGTATCGGAAAATTTGCCGGACTTGAAAAAAAAGAAGTAAACGGTCGCGAACAGGAATCCATTCGTCTTGTCTTTCGCGATGATGATTTGCTTTATGTAAACATTCACTCGCTCCATAAAATTTCGAAATATTCAGGTAAGGATGGAACGCCTCCGGCTATCAGCAAGCTGGGCTCCGATGAGTGGGAAAACAAAAAGGCAAAAGTCAAGAAGAAGGTAAAAGACATTGCGAAGGAGCTGATCGACTTATATGCCAAACGAAAACAAGCTCCTGGATTTGCCTTCGCGCCTGACGGATTTTTACAAGCGGAACTGGAATCTTCTTTCATTTACGAAGACACGCCCGATCAGGCAAAAGCTACCGAAGATGTCAAGCATGACATGCAGTTGGCTCACCCTATGGACCGGCTGGTGTGCGGTGACGTTGGCTTCGGAAAAACGGAAGTTGCCATCCGTGCCGCCTTCAAAGCTGCAAGTGAAGGAAAGCAGGTTGCCGTACTTGTGCCAACTACCATTTTGGCCATGCAACACTTCAGAACATTTTCTGACCGGCTCGGAAATTTTCCCGTGAAGATCGATTACATATCCCGCTTCAAAACTGACAAAGAGATAAAGCAAATCATAAAAGAGACTGAACTCGGCATCGTCAATATCTTAATTGGAACTCACCGCATTGTCAGCAAAGATGTGGTCTTCAAAGATCTGGGGTTACTAATTGTTGATGAAGAGCAAAAATTTGGCGTGAAGGTAAAGGACCGGCTAAAAGAAATGAAGCTGAACGTTGATGTGCTTACGCTAACTGCCACTCCAATCCCGCGCACGCTTCATTTCTCGTTAATGGGTGCGCGCGACCTGAGTATTATTTCAACTCCTCCGCCAAACCGTCAGCCTGTCACCACCGAACTTCACACATATGCCGAAGAAATTATTCGCGATGCCGTGAGCTATGAATTGCGAAGAGGTGGTCAGGTATTTTTCGTCCATAACAAGGTGAGCGATATTGAATCAATCGCGAACGTGATTTTTAAACTTGTTCCAGATTCCCGCATCGGAATCGCTCATGGTCAGATGGATGGAGACAAACTGGAAAAAGCGATGATCAAATTCATCGATGGAGAATATGATGTGTTGGTTTCTACCAACATCATTGAATCCGGACTAGACATTCCAAATGCCAACACCATTATCATTCACAACGCTCACATGTTTGGTTTGAGTGACCTGCACCAGATGCGCGGGCGGGTAGGTCGGTCAAACAAAAAGGCATTTTGCTATTTGCTCACACCACCTAGTTCTGTGCTAAGTGCCGACTCGCGAAAACGTTTGGCCGCTCTCGAAGAGTTTAGCGAGTTGGGCGATGGCTTTAAAGTGGCCATGCGTGATCTTGACATTCGCGGAGCCGGAAATTTATTAGGTGCCGAACAAAGTGGCTTCATCACCGACCTGGGTTTTGATACATATCATAAAATTCTGGATGACGCCATTCAGGAATTGAAAGAAACAGAGTTCAAAGATTTGTTTGCGGAAGAACTTGCTGAGAAAGTGAAACTGATTGTACAAGATTGTGTGATTGAAACCGATCTGGAAATTTTGATACCCGAAACATATGTCAGCAGCACCAGTGAACGTTTGCAGCTTTACGCCAGCCTCGATAATATAAAGAATGAAAAAAGTCTTGAGCAGTTCACGGTTTCATTGAAAGATCGTTTTGGCATTTTGCCAGAATCTGTAGAACAGTTGATCAATACGGTTCGGCTGAGATGGTTGGGAGAAAATCTGGGCTTTGAAAAAATTACGCTGAAGAATGAAAAACTTCGCGGCTATTTTATCTCTGGAAACGAGGACTATTATAAGTCCGACTTGTTCGGCCACATTCTTTCATTCGTACAAAAGCACCCGAAACAATGCCGCATGAAGGATACAAACGGCAAGTTAATCCTGACGATAGAAAATATTCTTACGGTGGAAGCTGCTATTGAAATTTTGGAGCTGATGAACTACAAACCTAAGTCAGCCAGCGAAACACTTTCTGCATAAGGGAGCAAATCTTCAATACCCTGAAAAGCATTAATCATCAGCACTTTTTTGTGCACAGGTGAATAATAAACTTCAATGAAGAAATTATCGGAGTGATAGAGGTAAATTTTGCAATCGCCCAGTCTTCGCATGGTCACATAGTTAGATGACGATGTTACCACATCACACTTTCTTTCAAACGATGCCACTTTAAAATCCTCCAGGGTAATCATGCTTTTGCAATTAGTAGGCAGGGTTATGGAGAAAAACGTGCCTGTTTTCAAAAGGTCACTGAAATCCGTTTTTAGACGGATTTACTGATTTGTATGGTGCCAATACTGGAATAAAAATCCCAAATTGAATCGGGCAATATCAGCGGTCGTCTGCCGTTTAAATAGTCGGTTAGTCGCTACTTGCACTAAGGATTTATCAATAAAATCCTTACACCTTGGAAAACATTAGATTATCTATTTATATTAGCGGTTGCTTTGACTAATACTCTAAACAAAATGAAGCATTTGAAAGGTCTACTTTTTTTGATTGGCGGTTCTGTGATCATCACGTCTTGTTCACTCTTTGGTAACAAGGGCGGCAAACCTACCAATACTAATCCTGGTCAGATGAGTACCGCTACTGGATTAGCCTACAATGATGAAGATGGCGGTGGTTTTCAGGTGAGTCCCTTCGAAGGACAACCCGATGCGCCAAATACTGTTTTCATTGAAGGCGGAAGAGCCATTATGGGTTCTTTTGAAGAAGATGTGATGTCGTATCGTGATAATATTGAAAGAACTGTCTCTGTGGCATCTTTCTATATGGACGAAACAGAGATCGCAAATATCCACTGGTTGGAATACATGCACTATCTGGCAAAGGATTCCTCTCAGGAGGTGTATGCCAAAGCATTGCCTGATACGCTAGTGTGGAGAGGTAAACTTGCTTTCAACGATCCTTATGTTGATCACTATTTAAGATATCCTGGTTTCCGATACTTCCCAGTTGTAGGTGTTAGTTGGAAACAGGCCAATGATTACGCTGTGTGGAGAACCCGCGCTGTCAACGTTAAATTAGCTCAAAATGCTGGCGAAGAGTATGCCGAAACCGATGGTCGTATTCCATTGGAATCTGGTATTGTAGTTCCAGCCTACCGCTTGGCAACTGAGGCCGAGTGGGAATATGCTGCTCAAGCAATGTTGGGAACTCAATGGTTAGAGGAAATGCAAACCCACCAAAGAATTTATCCTTGGGATGGTCATGCTCTTCGTAATCCTTTCGGAAAGCAGATGGGCTTTTTCCTGGCTAACTTCAAACGCGGTCGTGGTGACTATGCGGGTATTGCTGGTCGCTTAAACGATGGTGCATTGATCACTTCATATATATATGAGTTCCCTCCTAACGACTATGGCTTGTACAACATGGCGGGTAATGTTAGTGAATGGGTAATGGATGTTTACCGCCCTCTTTCTTATCAGGACTTTGATGATTTGAACCCGATTCGCAGAGACGGTTTCCTGGATGAAGCGGCAGGCCCTCAAAGCAAATACAACAACATTGAAAAAGATCCAACCGGATTCACTTCTTTAATCACAGACAAAGCGAGAGTGTACAAAGGTGGTAGCTGGAAAGATGTAGCTTATTGGATGTCACCTGGTACAAGAAGATTCCTGGATGAAGATTCAGCGACTGCTACAATCGGTTTCCGTTGCGCAATGATTCGCGCTGGATCAAACTACTAGAAAATTCCAACCAAGAAATTTGAAAGCCTTCGTAAGAAGGCTTTTTTATTGGGCTTCCGCCAGACAGGCGATGCTTAGTTCAGAACAGCTATGATGTAAAAGGTGCTGGCCACAGGCTTCAAGAGTTGCTCCTGTAGTGATAACATCATCGACTAAAAGAATTCGCTTGTTTATAATTTTGTCAACAACGTCAACTCCAAAAACATCCTTAACATTCTCCCAGCGATCAAGTTTTGATTTCCTGGTTTGTGTGGTGGTACTCCTTTTCCGAACCGATATGCTTTCATCCCAGGGAACTTCAAGTGAATAACTTAAACCTTCGGCAAATTTTGCACTCTGGTTATAACCTCGCTTCCGGTGGCGAGAACTATGAAGTGGAACAGGAACAATAAGATCGAATTCCCTGTCCAAGCCCGCATCTTTCAGCTCTTTGCCAAACAACATTCCAATCCGAACACCAACTTCGGGATGATTACCATACTTCAATTGATGGAGAAGATGCTGAACGATTCCACTCTTTCTGAACTTTAAATACGCCCAGGCATGCTTCAGGTGGATACGCCCGCTTAGTCTTTCTTCAATGGGATTCGTTTTTTGCAGATGATAGTTGGTTTTCGGCAATTGAGTCAAGCATTGTGTACACAGTATTTCTTCTCCTTTCACAAGAGCCTCTGAGCAACCCAGACAACATCTTGGAAAAAACAAATTGATAAAATCAGAAATCGGGCCCATGAATACGGCAAGTTTGATTTGCGATTGAATGAGCTCATCTTTGCGTCATAACGAATAAGAACTATGAGCCTTGTAAAGCAATTTAATGATTACCGCAGCAAAATGAACGAAAAGATTCTGGCAAGCGACAATCTGATCATCAAACGTATTTTCAATCTCGATACCAATGCTTACGCAGAAGGAGCACTTGACGTGAAATCAAAAGAGTTAATTGGCTTGACTTGTTCGTTGGTGCTACGGTGCGATGATTGCGTTAAATATCATTTGGGGAAATGTAAGGAGGTTGGGCTCACTACGATTGAAGTTCATGAGGCGCTGGGTGTAGCTACTTTGGTTGGCGGCACAATCGTAATACCGCACTTGCGCAGGGCGTATGAATTTTGGGAGGAACTAAATGCTCAATAATGTTCAAGCGCGATTTAGACCTTGACCGCAAATGGCATCAGTTGCTTGTTTTCATTGAAGAAACGATTGGCAAGAAACCAAAGGACCTCAATGGTGTGCTTTTCATCATCGGCATGCAAGAGTTGGGTCAGGGTGCCAAACGTTTTTCCAAAGAAGAAAAACAAGACCTTCTTCACATAGCCATTTGCAAAGTATTGAGTCTTTCCGGCTATTATGAGTTAGATGGGCTAGATAAAGATGGCTGGCCACATTGGAAATTAGTGAAGAAACTACCCCATTTTGACTTACTGGAGCAGGAGAAACTTTTGAAAATGCACGTGCTGGAATATTTTATGAAAGAATATGACTGGTTTTATACCGAGTAGAATCACATCGCTTATCGAAATGTGTTTCTGCCGTAAAACGAAGCTTGCCTTTTTTGAATTCGCTGCGTTCTTCGCTTATCTTAGTAGATTATAAAACTAAGTGTCATGCTACAACGTTGTCACTAAATAAAAACGAGGAGCCGTGCAGGGAGAGATTAAATCCGTATACGATAAACTGACTTCTTTTAGGCGAAAGTATTACCTCAACCTGTTTATAAAAGGAGGCCTTCTCACATTATCCTTCATTCTATTTTATTTCTTGATCGCGGCTATTCTGGAGTACAATCTCTGGCTCGGCACGGGAGTTCGTTTCACCATTTTTGTTTTATTTTTTGGCCTCGTTGCTTTTTGCTTCTATCGTTTCCTAAAACAGCCACTTGCCTGGTGGTTATATAAAAAGGGGCTTGGTCAGGATGAAAGTGCTCGCCTGATTGGATCTCGCTTTCCAACAATTGGCGATCGTCTTTTAAATCTGCTTCAACTGTCAAGTGCTTCTTCTAGCTCTGCTCTATTAGAAGCCGGGATAAAACAAAAGTCTAGATTTTTTGACGACATGTCTTTCGAGCAGGCAGTGGACCTCAAAGAAAACAGACAATACCTAAAATATCTCTTTGCGCCTGTCGGAATTATACTGATTATCTTATTTGTCAACACCCGAATAATTACGCAGAGCAGTCAACGGATTGTTCACTTCACGCAAGAGTTTTCACCGGAGGCTCCCTTCAAGTTTCTGATTCAGAACGAAAACTTATATGCATTCTTCAATGAAGATTATACACTGCAGCTGAAATTGGTTGGAGAAGCGATAGCTGAGTCGGCTTACATCGTGTCTGGCAATCAGCGTTTGAAAATGGAAATAACAAAACCAGGAGAGTTTGTCTACACGTTTGAAAAAATTCAAAATGGAGTTGACTTTCAATTTGAAGCGTCTGGATTTTATTCTAATCCTTATAAAATAGTACTAACAAATCGTCCGGAGATCACAGAGTTAAAGGTTAGTCTGGAATACCCGCGCTATCTCTCCAGGAAAAACGAAGAATTAAAAAATGCGGGTAATCTGGAAGTGCCTGAGGGAACCAAGATCACATGGAAAATTGGCACGGCCAATACCTCAAAAGCTTTCATCTCATTTTCATCGCAAGAGCTACCAAATGAAATGCAAATCATTGATGATCAGTTATTTGTGTTCGGAAAAGGATTTAAGAATCCTGAACAGTATGCAATTGATCTGGAAAATGAGCAAAGTCGCAACAAGGAGAAAATTGCCTATTCGATTACCGTAACAAAAGACGCTTATCCAGAAATATCTGTCAATTATCTCAAAGACTCCGTGCTCTATAAAAGCATTGTGCTTGGAGGTATTATCGGAGATGATTATGGTGTAACACAACTTGATCTTACCTATCAGGTTGTTGGAAAAAATACGGAGTCGGAAAAAAAATCATTTCGCATCCCGATCAACAAGGACCAGCTTCGGCAAAATTTCTTTTTTAATTGGATGCTTGATTCTTTAAAGCTTGAGCCGGGAGATCGGTTGGATTATTTTCTACAGGTGTGGGACAACGATGGTATCAACGGCCGCAAAGTAACGAAATCGGCCAGCTATGTTTTTGCATTACCGGGCGAGGAAGAGTTGAAAACAGAAATCACAAAATCGGAATCGGCCACCCAGGGAAAATTTGATCAGAGTTTAAAGAAGGCGAAAGATTTAAAACAATCAATTGAAGAAGCTCAGCAAAAATTAAAAGGCAAACAAGATCTTGACTGGCAGGATAAGAAAATGCTGGAAGAGTTAATCGAGCAGAAGCAAAATCTGGATAAAGCCATTGATGAATTACAGAAGCAAAATGAATTGCTTGAGGAAAAGAAAAATTCGTTCTCAGAACAAAGCGAGAAGATTAAGGAGAAATCGGAACAGATAAAGAAGCTAATGGAAGAATTGCTGGATCCGGAAACAAAGAAGCTGTTCGAAGAACTTCAGAAGCTTTTGAAAGAAAACTCTGATATGTCGCAAGTCCAGAAATTGATGAATAAGATGGATCGCAAAGAAATTAATCTGGAAAAAGAACTTGAGCGAACATTGGAGCTATTCAAACAACTTAAGTACGACTACAAGTTGGAGCAAGCCATCAGTGAAATCAAAGAGCAAGCTCAAAAGCAGGAGGAACTATTGAAAAAAACAGAGGAGTTGTCGGAAGATAAAAAGCCTGACGAAAAAGAAAGTTCAAATGAATCATCTGGTGAGAATAAAGATGAAGAGCAGGCCAAACCCGAAAATGAAAAACTGGCTGAAAACCAGGAAGAACTGAACAAGGATTTAGGGAAATTTGAAAAGTCTCTGGAAGAATTGAAGAAAATGGGAGAGGAGTTGGACAAAGAAACCGAGTCACCTTCGCAGCAAGAAATGAACGACTTGAAACAATCTCAGCAAGAGAGTAAGGAGTCCCTCAAACAAAACAAGCCAAAGAAGGCCGCCCAATCCCAAAAGAAATCTGTAGAGCAGATGAAGGAAATGCAGCAACAAATGGAGGGAATGCAGAGCTCAATGGAGATGGAGATGGATGAGCAGAATATAGAAGCTATTCGGCAGATTATTCACGGCCTTATAAAACTGTCATTTGACGAAGAGGGCTTGATGAAAGAGTTTATTCAAATTCAGCAAACCGATCCGAAATATGTATCGCTTTCGCAAACTCAATTAAAACTGAAAGATGATGCTAAAGTGTTGGAAGACAGCCTATTATCACTTGCAAAACGTGATCCTTTCTTGGGGTCTGTAATTACAAAGGAGATTGGAGAGTTGAATGATCACATGGATAAAACGGTTGAACATACCAAAGAACGAAGGAAAGGAAATGCCGGATCGGAAATGCAAATGTCCATGACCAGCATGAACAACCTTGCGCTTATGCTCAATGATCATTTTGATATGATGATGCAGATGATGACCAACGCCAAACCTTCGATGAAGAAGGGAAATAAAAACAAAGGCAAGCAGAAGGGGCTCGGTGAAATGCAACAGAAACTCAATCAAAAAATACAAGACCTGAAGAAGAGTGGAAAGGGAGGACGACAGTTGTCTGAAGAACTTGCAGAGATGGCAGCTGAACAGGAGCGCATCAGAAGAGCGCTGCAGGAAATGCAAGAGAAGCTAAAACAAGAAGGTGGTAAAGTCCCTGGAAATGATTTGCCCGGAAAGATGGAACAAACCGAGATGGATTTAGTTAACAAGCAAATCACAGAACAAACCATACGGAGGCAGAACGAAATACTCACTCGCCTGTTAGAAACAGAAAAGTCAATGCGCGAACAAAATCAAGATCAGGAGCGTAAAGGTGAAACAGCAAAGGAGTATGACAAGGAAATACCGAGAGCCTTCGAGGAATATTTAAGATTAAAGGAAAAAGAAGTAGAATTGCTGAAAACCGTGCCACCTAAGCTTTACCCGTATTACAAAAAGGAGGTGAACGAATATTTTAAAAGAGTTGGAACCGAAAAATAATAACTGCCTGATTTAAGCTCATGAATAATATCCGAATCGAAATTCCATCTCTCTCAGAAAACATCAGGATGATTGAAAGCTTCATCGACAACGCTAAAGAAAAGTTCAAGCTTGATGAAGACATTTATGGAAACATCATGATCGCTGTGACAGAGGCAGTGAACAATGCCATCAAACATGGTAACAAAAACGATTCGGGAAAAAATGTGTGCCTCTCCTTAAATCTGGAGGAGAACCTCATAAAATTTAGAATTGAGGATCAGGGTAAGGGGTTTGACTACAGCAGCCTTCCTGATCCGACTGCACCTGAAAATATTGAAAAGCCAGGTGGTCGGGGTATTTTCCTCATGAAGCATCTGTCGGATGAGGTGGAGTTTAAAGAAGGCGGACGAGTAGTTGAGCTTTGCTTTTATATTAATTCCTGATACTTGATTCACTTTTTATCAGAAGAAGTAGACTTTAAGCCCAAAAACCAACGGAGACTTAAGGCTTGGATTTCCAAAGTTGCTAGACTGGAGAGGCGCGAAATTTCTTCCCTTGTTTACATCTTCTGCTCTGATTCTTATCTGTTGACTCTCAATGAAGGCTACCTCAATCATAAGACTCTTACTGATATCATCACCTTTGATTATTCTGAGAAGAAGGAAATTGATGGCGAGATTTACATCAGCGTTGATCGGCTAAAAGAAAATGCCAAAAAATTCAACACCACTTTAGAGGAAGAGCTTCATAGGGTAATGATCCATGGAGTTTTGCATATCCTTGGTCAGGGTGACAAAACACCTTCCCAGAAAAAGCTAATGCGCAAAAAAGAACAAGCTTGCCTATCTTTGTGGAAGCGTTCCACGTGAAACAATTCAAGACAGTTTGATATTGTTGTTCCACGTGAAACAATCCGATTTATGTTTCCTGAGTACGATGTAATTGTTGTGGGTGCCGGTCATGCCGGATGTGAGGCTGCCGCTGCTGCTGCCAACATGGGGTCAAAAGTTTTGCTCGTTACGATGAACATGGGCACGATTGCCCAAATGTCTTGCAATCCCGCTATGGGCGGAGTTGCCAAAGGCCAAATTGTGAGAGAGATTGATGCATTGGGTGGATATTCCGGCATCATCTCAGACAAGTCGATGATTCAATTCAGAATGCTGAATCGATCTAAAGGGCCAGCCATGTGGAGCCCTCGTACTCAAAATGATCGGGCTAAATTCTCAGAAGAGTGGCGACTAGCCCTGGAGAGAACACCAAATATCGACTTCTGGCAAGAGATGGTCAGTGGGTTACTCATTGAAGAAAAAAGAGTAATTGGAGTTAAGACAGCCCTTGGAATAGAAATCCGATCAAAGGCAGTGGTGCTAACAAACGGCACCTTCCTCAACGGTAAAATACATATCGGAGAAAAAAACTTCGGTGGGGGAAGGGCCGCAGAAAAGTCGGCAACAGGAATCACTGAAGATTTGATCAGCCTCGGATTTGAATCAGGAAGAATGAAAACAGGTACACCGCCAAGGGTGGATGGCCGCTCGCTGGACTACTCGAAAATGGAAGAGCAACCGGGAGATGAGAATCCCGGGACATTTTCCTATATGACTGAAGAACCTCTCAAAAAACAACTTAGCTGCTGGATCACCTATACCAATCAAGAAGTGCATGGCGAACTTGAAAAGGGGTTCGACAAGTCCCCAATGTTCCAAGGCAGAATCAAAGGACTCGGGCCACGCTACTGTCCATCAATTGAAGACAAGATCAACCGGTTCTCGGAACGCGACCGACATCAAATATTTGTAGAACCCGAAGGATGGAACACAGTTGAAATATATGTGAATGGCTTCTCCACCTCGTTGCCTGAAGACATACAGTACAAAGCGCTTACAAAAATACCAGGGTTCGAAAAAGCCAAAATGTTCCGGCCGGGATACGCCATCGAGTATGACTACTTCCCACCAACGCAACTAAAGCTGAGTTTAGAGACTCAACTAATTGACAATCTGTATTTTGCAGGTCAAATTAACGGAACAACGGGCTACGAAGAAGCTGCTTGCCAAGGCCTCATGGCTGGCATAAACGCACACCTGAAAGTGAAAGAAAGAGAGCCGCTCATTCTAAAACGCTCGGAAGCATACATTGGAGTATTGATTGATGACCTTGTGAACAAGGGCACTCAGGAACCTTATCGCATGTTCACCTCCAGGGCCGAGTATCGAATTCTGCTTCGCCAGGATAATGCTGACCTTCGTCTCACCGAGATTGGTCATAAGATTGGACTGGCCAAAGATGACAGATTTGAAAAAGTTCAGCTGAAACAAAACGAACTATCAAAACTGATTAATGAACTCAAAACTTTAAAAGTTAACCCGGAACAAGTCAATCAGGAACTCGGAGAAATCAACACGTCTGCGATCAGAGAAAAAGTCACAGCTGCTTCACTCCTTAAAAGACCACAGATTGGAATCCCGGAATTGAAAAGGCTTCATAAAAATATTGAACAAGATTTGAGTAAGTATACGGACGAAGTTCTTGAGCAAGCGGATATCTTGATAAAGTATGAAAGCTATATTGATCGTGAACAAAAACTTGCAGAAAAGATTGAGAGTCTTGAAAACTATAAAATTTGGGATGACTTTGACTACGACCGCGTCAAAGCACTTTCATCAGAAGCTCGTGAAAAACTAAAAAAGATTCGTCCAGAAACCATTGGACAGGTATCAAGAATAAGCGGAGTTTCTCCTGCAGACGTCTCAGTCTTAACCGTATATCTCGGCAAATAAACTAATGGCACTAGAGTCCATCACTTCATGCCCGATTTGCAGCGGGGCGAATTTCCAATTATATAATCAGTGCACTGATTTCACAACCACTCACGAGCTGTTCAACTTACAGATTTGCAACAACTGCGAATTTGTCTTCACCAGTCCAAGACCGGATGCTGGTTCACTGGGAAAATACTATGAATCGAATAATTACATTTCGCATTCCAACGACTCCAAAAGTTTGTTCGAAAAAATGTATACGGTCATACGATCATATGCATTAAGATGGAAACTTGAATTAATTCAACAACGAAAAGCAACAGGCAAAATTTTAGACTACGGCTGCGGTACCGGTGAATTCATAAACGTCTGCAAAAAAGCCGGCTGGCAGTGCTTTGGCGTGGAGCCCGCAAACAAGGCACGAACGAAAGCACTCAATCTTTCGAATGCGAAGATCGTTGACTCGCTTTCCCAACTTGCCAACGAAAAGTTTGATGTCATCACACTATGGCATGTTCTGGAACACATCGAAAATCTGAATGAAAAATTATTTGAATTAAAACAACACTTGACTGAAAACGGCATAATTTTTATTGCTGTACCCAACCGAGAAAGTTTAGATGCCCGGCACTACAAATCATTTTGGGCCGGCTTTGATGTACCAAGACACCTGTGGCACTTTTCTCAAAGCAACATGAAGAGTCTCCTATCTTCGCATGGTTTAAAACACATCCAAACCATTCCAATGAAACAAGATTCCTACTACGTTTCGTTGCTAAGCGAAGGGTATCAACATCCGCGAACTACATTTTTCAAAAACCTAATCAAGGCTTTTATAATCGGAACGAAATCAAACATGGCAGCCCGCAAAGATTTAAATTATTCCAGCCTTGTCTATATTGCCCACTCATGAAAAGACTAATTGGGACTACGCTAATTCTTTCACTAAGTCTGTTGATCTGGAGATGTGCTACGCAAACAACTCCAACGGGAGGGTCTAAGGATGATAAGGCACCCCAACTCAAAAAATCAATACCCGCTAACAACCAAACGAACTTCAAAGGCAAAACAATAGAACTAACATTTGATGAGCTCATCAAAGTTGACAATGCAAAAGAAGAAATAATCATCACTCCCAATCCAGGGAAAGATGTACAATTTCTCGCCAAGCAAAACAGGGTAATTATCGAACCAAAGAACGGCTGGAAAGACAGCACCACCTACAGCATCAGTTTTCGGGAGGGGATAAAAGATTTAAACGAAGGAAATCCCGCAGTAGACCTGCATCTTGCTTTTAGCACAGGAGCAACTATTGACTCACTACAAATCTCCGGCAAAATAACAGAGTCATTGACTGAGAAGATTCCGGAGAAAATAACAGTTGCACTCTACCAATCGGACACCTTTGATATATTCAAACACACTCCAGAATTTTTTGCAAGAACAAATAAATCTGGATCATACAAAATCGAAAACTTAAAAGAGGGCGAATACAAACTCTACGCCTTTGACGACAAAAACAAAAACTTAAAAGTAGAAAGCACATCCGAAAAATTCGGATTCATACCCGGTACGATAAAAATATCTAAGAACATCGATACACTCAATCTTGCACTATACAAGGTAGACTCAAGACTACCTAAGATTAACAGTATCCGAAATACTGGCACTATTACGCTTGTTACCCTAAATAAAAATCTTACCAACTACCGAATTAAAAGTTCAGAAAAAAAACCATTCTTCCACTCGTTCGGTGAGGCACAATCAGAGATAACAATATTCAACCAATTCGAACTAAACGATAGTGTTAAAGTCAACCTACATGGAACCGATAGTTTGTTTAACTCAATCGACTCCACATTCTTCATCAAACGAGTAGAGTCAAAGCAGCCAAAAGACAAGCTCACTGCCAAACTAACCTCTGCTAAAATAAACCCGGAAACGTATCGAGTCGAAATCACTGGTCATTTTTCAAAACCGGTACAACTGATAAACTACGACAGCATTTACCTAAGTCCGGACGACATCCCTGACCGAACACCCAAAGAAAAGCCATCTGACAAGAAAAAAGGAAAAGATGAAAAGGATATCAGTAAGCCATTAGAAACGAAAAAAGACACTACCGCAAAAAAGGTAATTCGGAAATGGAAAATCTCGCCAAACGAGATATCAATAGACACCATCAGAAAAAATTTCCAGGTGTCCACTCCTTTAGATAAAAAACTAATACCTGAAAAAACAACTAAAATAAACGTTGCAATCGAGGAAGAGTTCCTGCTCTCGGTTGAGGCAGATTCATCGAAACGCATGATTCAAAGCATGCCCATTAAAAATGACCAGGATGCCGGAATACTACACATCGAAGTAAAAACAACCTATAAAAATTATGAGGTTCACCTCCTAACAGCATCAGGAACTCTTGTGGAAAAAGTAAGGAACATTAAAAAATATTCTTTCAAATACCTCGAAGCGCAGGAGTACAAACTAATGATGTATGCAGATTTGAACAACAACGGCAAATGGGACTGCCAAAATATCTACACCCGGACGATACAGGAACCAACGTTTTTCTATAAAACAGCAGAAGGCAAATACACTATTCCGATTCGTACGTCCTGGGAGATAGGTCCACTGCTCATAAAATTCTGAACAGACTGTGGACAACTTGATAACGAAACCATCCTTTATCCACACCCAGGCCGTCCAATCACAAGACAAACTCCTTTCTGTTGACAAAACCAAGGTTAACCACAAAATGAATTCGCTCGTTAAACTGACAAATGGTTAAGACACCAAATTGTGCAAATGTTGACTAACTTTAAAAACCTGAACAAAACATATCAAAACCCGAAAAAAGTATCCAGACGAGTTTACACAAACAACCTACACGCTATCCGGTAAGCCACCTATCCACATATGCACACTGCTTATTACTCTTATAAAATTCTAAAACTTTATATAAATACATTAAGCTGTGTGTTGTTAACTATTATGACGATAACACCAGGGCGGGCGCAAAATCAGACCGACATTCAAATAGCGAACGAGTATTACATCAAAGGAGAAAAAGAAAAGGCCTTGAGCGCGTATCAGGTGCTGGCGAAAAATCAGGAGAACATCGCGTTAATCCACAATAATTATTTAAACCTCTTGCTGGACCTCGGCCACAATCGCGAAGCCGAAGAATATGTCGAAAAACAAATTAAGCGCGATCCTAGCAATTTGAATTATCGGCTTGATCTTGGATTTGTCTATATCCGCTCGGGCGAGCTTCAGAAAGGGGATAAACAACTGAAAAACCTGATCAAGATTAACAGCGAAGACATTTATCGCATAAAATCAGTTGCCGATTATCTTGCCGTGCATAATCTTGTTGAGTATGCCACCACCGCCCTGCTTCAGGCACGTGACGTTAACAGTAACCCAACTCTTTTCACATTGGAGCTGGCAAATTTTTACCGCATCCAAGGTAAGCAAGATGAAATGGTACAGGAATACCTGAACTATGTGACGCAAGTTCCTACTAACATCACCTACATCAAGAATTTACTTCAGGTGCTGTTGAGCAAGCCCAATGAACTGGAAAGTTTGGAAAAGCATTTATATGCGAAGGTTCAGGAAAATCCGAATTCAGAAGTGTTTGCTGATCTACTCATTTGGGTAAATCTTCAACAAAAGAATTTTTATGGAGCATACATTCAAGCAAGAGCTTATGATAAGCGATTCAGAAAAGAAAACTCCAAAACGTTGGAAATAGCTCAGATAGCATTGAGCAACCAGGATTATGAAAATGCTGACCGATGTTTCTCCTACGTCATAAAGGAATTTGTAAATACCGACAATTACCTGCCCGCCAGGTTGGGCCTTATAAAGGCGCGCGAAGCGAAGGTTAAAAAAAGCTTCCCGGTCAATAGAGATTCTGTTTACTATCTCATCCGCGAATATCAGAATTTTGTAAAAACATACCCCGACAACGCAAATGCGCACGATGCGTTGCTTAATGAGGCTACATTGTTTGCTTACTATCTCGATCAAAAAGATTCTGCTGTTTCAAAGCTGAACCAACTTATCGTGAATCCGAAAGTAGCCATGAATTTGAAATCGAAGGCTAAGCTTGAATTGGGCGACATCTATTTATTAAAGGAGGAGGCGTGGGAGTCAACTCTGCTTTACTCTCAGGTTGAAAAAACACAACGCGAAACAGCTGTAGGCTACGATGCCAAATTGCGCAACGCCAAACTTTCTTACTATAAAGGCGACTTCAAGCTGGCTCAAGAACACCTGGATATTTTAAAGCAAGCAACAACGCGCGAAATTGCCAATGACGCCATGGACCTGAGCATTCGTATAAAAGAAAATACAATAACTGATACAACAGGCGCGGCCCTTAGGCAATATGCTTTTATAGAACTTTTGCTTTACCAAAATAAAACAGATGAAGCCCTTCGAAAGATGGATAGCTTAAGAGTAGGTTATGCAAATGGCAAATTTATTTCAGTGACTGAAATATTAGATGATGTTTACTGGTTAGAAGCAAATCTGCGTATGAAGCGCGGTCAGTTTACCGAGTCGGTTGATTTGTTGCAAAAAATTTTGAACGACTACCCCGATGATATTTTAGCCGATGATGCCTATTTCATGCAAGGCGAAATTTTTGAACAACACGTACGAGATAAAAATAAGGCCATGGAAATCTATCGCGAGTTTTTAAACAAATATCCCGGCAGTGTGTATGCCGCGGAGGCGCGAAAAAGATTTCGTCAACTGCGTGGTGATTTTGATCGTGTGCCGAATCAATAATTCCTAATCATTAAGTAGCGAGGTTATTCGCTTGCAACCTCTATCAGTTGCTCGTAGTGAACGGGTTGTCCTTTTTCGGTTACGCCCTCAACCACAATCCTGTATTGCCCAGTCAGGTCAGATGTATAGAACGCAAAGCCAGCGCTGCCAACAGATGTTGTTTTCAAATTCCTTTTCCAAAATAAGGTAGACCGAAAATCACCCATGCTGTGATCTTCGGTTTTGTCGGCATAATCCGGCCCTTTAAAATCGAACGAGGTTTCATAGCCTTTGATATATAACTTTTGAAATTTGTCCGTATCAGGAGCGCTACCTCTCTTGAGAAAAACAGCGACTAAGCCATAGCCGCCATTCGCACCAATGTAAGAGGCTGCAGTAGAACTTATTTCAATGCGCTCAATACTATTCGGATCGAGCGACATTAACCGATCACCAACGGTTTCTCCTGAATTGATCAGCACTTGTTTATTATCAATAGTCAAAAAGGGTTCAGTTGACGGGTACTCTATCTGAGGAGGTACATCTGTTTGCCTTGATCCATTTCCTCCCACAACAATGCGCTCCGGCCGGTCAGGTTGCAAGCGATTGCTATAGAAAGTCCAATGCACTCCGTTAAATGACAACACAAAACCCAATGCTTTGGCGCGAAGTAGTTGCTCTACAGAACCAAACTTAGAAATCTCTTCGCTTGAAATAGTGGCCTCGGCCTTTCCATAAACGTTATCGTTTTTTTTAGGATCATCCAGTTTTGTAGAGGTAACTTCTACTTCCTTCAAAAGAGTTGCATCCGCAGGAAGTTCGTACGTTGACAAAACGCGTTGCACAGCCGACTTGCGCTCGAGCGGAATGGAATATTCGGAGGCATTAAAGGAAACAAACGGACGAGCGCGCGGAAGCTCAACAACTTTTCCATACGTTGCACCACCACGAAGGGCTTGAAAGGAATACAGAGCTGAGTCTTTGATGTTGAGGTTAAGCAAAGAGAATTTTCCATTCGCAGCAGTCGTTTCAGTTCGCACGTCTTCAAAATTTCCGCGAACGATAGTTAATTTAACAGGCTCTTGTTTTTTCAAGCTAGACTGAAATTCGCCACTCCAGTTAATACCATATTCAATCGGGTATGAAAAAGCATCGCTGCTTGATTTTAATTCGCCCGGCAGAATAAAATCTTTTCTAATATCAGCTTTTGACCACGTGACGTTGGGCACTTGAGTTACATCAGTAACAGATACGGAAAGGTCAGCAGGGATGGGCTTATCACTTTCATCGAGAAGTGAAACAGCCACCTTCACAAGTTCACGCGGATGGTACTTTTCTTTGTTGAGAGTTAATTCTATTTCCGGTGAGTTTTTGGTTGGCAAAGCTGATTCATCTGGGATTGGTTTATCGAAGAGGTTTAAAATCGGGAGCACCTTCATGCTATACGATTGATCGCCATAGTTTCTCATCCAGTTGGTGTAGGCAACCAATGCATATTTCCCATCGGGCAATTCTGACGGAAGTCTGAAATTTCCTGAGACATGCCCACTATCAATCTTAAGCACTTTTGATTGCACAACTTTGCGTTCAGCATTTATTAGATCTACATAAAGAATTGAACTCAAAGAGTCGGCCAGACCGCGGATGCGGTAATTCATGTAACCTTTAAACCAAATAATTTCGCCAGGGTAGTAAAATGGTTTATTGGTTTGAAGATATACGGTTTCAAATAATCGCTCTGCCTTGAGTTGCTTAGCCGTTTTCACTTGTGCATTGAGCTGGGGCTGATAATTAAGCGGCAACATCGTGGAAATACGGGAACTACCCATGTCTCCGGAAACCACAATGTCACGTCCGTTTAAGAGATTCCCCTCATTATTTATCAAGGCAAAACCATTCTTTGCCTCCAACCAACTCACGGCATGTCCGATGTCGCGATAAACCTCTTGGCTACCTTTTTTATTGAGATAATGGACTTCAACTCGATTTTTAATCGAAACCTTTTTTTCATAATAATTACTGCCGGGTGTAACGAGCTCATCAACTTTGTAAGGAATAACGCTTACACTCTTCTCGAGATCTTGATTGAACGAAGGTAGCCGAGTAGCGGCCGTATTGCCGCGGTCGGTATACAATCTAAAACCGGCTTCAACGGATCTGTTCTCCAGCAATGATTTAAAAAGATGACGCATCGAACCAAGATAAGCGTCTTTGCGATTCATCGCCCATCGCGCGGCTTCTTCGCTATTCCTGGCGGGGAGGTCTTCGAACTTAGAGTTTCCTATGATCGAATACTGTAAACCATCCGACCAGAAACTTTTAAGGAAAAAAAGAATGCGATATCCCATTGCTCCATTTTGAATATCAATTGGTGCCGTGGCAGTAGCCGTAAATTTTTCGTTTTCACCAGAAGAAAAATCTATCACAAAGGGATTAACGATTTTGCATTCTTTCGCGAAGGTGCTGTTGCCAAAAAATATTTTTTCAAACTTTTTCAGCTGACGCTCCCAGTTTTTATCGCGGGTGGCTTTTACCTGAACCTCTGCCAATTGTTGCTCAACAGGAATGAGTTTGATGGTTACCTTAACCTCGTCATTCTCTTTGATAATAACTTTTGCCTGATACGATTGATAGCCGACAAATGAATACAAAATTTCAGATGTGCCAGCTGGTACATTCTTTAAAACGAAATTGCCATTGGTGTCGGTTGCCGCTCCAATTGTTGTATTGTTAATAAACACATTGGCGAAAGGAAGCGGCTCTGATGTTTGGGAATCAAGCACCCTCCCGGAGATCGTGCCGGTTTGTGCCAAACTCACTCCCATCATCATAGTAAAATACAAGGACAACCAAGTCTTTTTCATAGCATAGCAAACCTGAATCTAAACGTATCAGGCGGGGAAATCAATACCGCCAAAAAGGTGATCTGAATAATTTGACCATCCCATCTTGCATGTGGAAGGAAAGAACTTGCACAACGCTGATAAATCTTGTTTGCAAGCCCCATATTCATGCTCTAACTTGGTCGGTTTAAAATCCAAGAATATTAAATGACAAAGGCAATTAGACCACTCGTTCAACAGACTGATGTTGTTTTGATGGGGGCGGGTATTATGAGCGCAACACTGGGGATGATTTTGAAGGAACTTAATCCCGATATCACGATTCAAGTTTTTGAACGACTAGACCAGGCGGGAATGGAAAGTTCAGATGCGTGGAACAACGCGGGTACAGGTCACTCCGCTTTCTGCGAATTAAATTATACCCCACAAAAGCCAGATGGCTCAGTGGATATTTCAAAAGCCATCAAGATTGCTGAGTCGTTTGAAATGTCGAAAGAATTTTGGGCCTATCTGATTGAGAGAAAATATTTTCCTAAGCCCTCCGATTTTATTTCTCCCGTTCCGCACATGAGTTTGGTATGGGGCGATGATAACGTGAATTATTTGAAGAAGCGATACGAGCAGCTTCACGCAAATCCCTTGTTCAAGGACATGATCTACACAGAAGATCGTGAACAGATTTCGCAATGGGCACCCATTGTTATAGAGGGACGGGAGAAAAATCAGCGTGTAGCAGCTACCAGAATGGATATCGGAACAGATGTTAATTTTGGTTCGCTTACGCGTGGCATGTTTGCTCAATTGGATAAGATGCCAGGTGTTACTATTCACTACAATGTTGAATCGCTTGACCTCGACCCGGATGGCAAAGGCGGTTGGGATGTATTCGTTAGAAACTTGCTGAACGAGGAAAAAAGTAAAGTCAACACGAAATTTGTTTTTATAGGAGCAGGCGGAGCCACCCTGCATCTTTTAAAGCGCGCGGAGATAAAAGAGCGAAATGGATATGGTGGTTTTCCTGTGAGTGGTTTGTGGTTAAAATGTCTGAACCCCGAATTGATCGAGCAACATCATGCGAAAGTATATGGGAAAGCAACCGTTGGATCCCCACCGATGTCGGTGCCACATATTGACACCCGCATTATCGATGGAAAAAAGGAATTGCTGTTTGGACCCTTTGCGGGATTTTCCACAAAATTTTTAAAGAATGGATCCTTGATGGATTTGCCAAAGTCCATTGGCTTTGATAATGCTATTCCAATGATTTTTGCAGGCATGAAAAATATGCCGCTCACTAAATACCTTATCGAGCAAGTGCGGCAAACCCCTGAACAACGCCTGGCTGCATTAATGGAATATGTTCCTCAATCTAAACTTGCAGATTGGGAACTCAAAGAAGCCGGGCAGCGTGTGCAGGTAATTAAGAAAGACAAAGAACAAGGCGGTGTTCTGGAATTTGGCACCGAAGTAGTGGTTTCAGAAGATGGTACAGTAGCAGCATTACTCGGTGCTTCACCTGGCGCCTCAACGGCCGCAGCTGTCATGCTTGGTCTTCTGCCGCGTTGCTTTAAACAGCATGCCACAAAACCTGAATGGCAAAGCAAGCTAAAGCAGATGTTTCCATCATATGGTCAAACACTTTCTCAAAATGAAAACCTGTTGAATGAAACACGGCAACGGACGGGAAAAATATTGGGACTAAGCTAACCGCATGAATATTATCTATCATATCACGAAGGCATCCTATTGGGAAAAACTCGCAGCAGCTGATTCGTATGAAACTGAAACACTCGGAGTGGAGGGTTCCATTCACTGCTCCACGCGCGATCAGGTGAAAGGCGTTTTAGAAAGATATTATCCTGGGCAAAATGATTTGTGTCTTTTACATATTGATCGGGAGCTACTCAATGCTGACGTGAAATATGAAGTTGGGCCAAATGGAGATTCATTTCCGCACGTATATGGAAAGATTAACAAGAATGCCATTATAAAAGTAGAGGCAATCGACAATCACTAATACAAATAGTATGATGAAACGAATTTTGATCTTCATTGGCGGTGCCATTCTTTTGTTGGTTGCGGTTGTGTTGTTCAACACGTTTACCAACACGTCTATTCAAACAAAAATTGAAGCTCTGCCAGCACCCGCTGTAAAGCCGGAATCGTTGCAGCATTTTCAGCAGGCGCTTTCTTATAAAACAATTTCATACGGAGACTCTTTGCTGTTTGATTCGTCTCAATTCATCGGCTTTCGAAAATTTTTAGAAAGCACGTATCCCAAAATGCATCAGACGCTGAGCAGAGAGATTGTTGCTGCTTACAGTTTACTCTATAAATGGGAAGGAAAAAACACATCGCTTAAACCCATTGTGATCATGGCCCATCAGGATGTTGTGCCCATCGAAGAAGGAACTCAATCCATGTGGTCAGTTGATCCGTTTGCCGGGGAGGTCAAGGATAACTTTATATGGGGCCGCGGCACTACGGATGATAAAATCAATCTGATTTCAATTTGTGAGTCGATCGAAAAATTGTTGGGAGAGGATTTTCAACCTGAGCGAACCATCTACCTCGCTTTTGGTCATGACGAGGAACTTGGCGGCAAAGGCGCAAAGGCGATCGCAAAGCTATTAAAGGAAAGAAATGTATCCGCTGACATGATCATGGACGAAGGCGGTGTGATTACCAAAGAGAAGATTCCCGGTATGACCAAGGCGGTAGCGTTGCTAGGCACATCAGAAAAAGGCTATCTGTCTTTGGAGTTGAGTGTTGAAAAACCGGGAGGACATAGTTCGATGCCAGAAAAAGAAACGGCAATTGATATTCTCGCTCGCGCGCTTGTCAGCTTACGCAATGAACCATTTGACGCCAGGTTTTCTCAACCCATGCAGGACTTTATGAAAAGTCTTGGGCCCGAGATGCCATTTGTACAGAAGATGGCTTTCTCAAATCCCTTCTTATTTAAGAAAGTTATTATTGGTACGTATGAAAAGTCCGGACCGGGAAACGCTATGATTCGCACCACCATTGCGCCAACGATTATAAAAGCTGGTGTGAAAGACAACGTAGTACCCACTCAAGCCAAAGCAACAGTGAACTTTCGTCTTTTGCCAGGCGATGAATCAACTGCAGTCATCGCGCGAGTGAAAGAAATAATTAACGATGACCGAGTTGAAGTTTCCATGTACAAGGGCGCTTTCGCGGAAGCGTCTGCTGTTACACCGGTATCAAGTTTCGCCTACCAAACCGTGGAGGCAACCATTAAGAAATCTTATCCATCACTACTTACTTCACCTTTCCTGATGATTGGCGCAACCGACTCCCGGCATTTTGGAGAAGTGTCAACCAACATCATCAAGTTCAGCCCAATGATTGATCCGGTTGGCTTTCACGGAATCAATGAGCGCGTGAGCCTGGAAAGTTATCAGACCTCACTTTGGTTTTATGAACAGTTGTTCAAAAACTTGAAGTAGCTACTCGCTCTTTAACGATTTCACCGGGTCGGAACTTGCTGCACGTATTGATTGATAGCCCATGGTGAGCCATGCGATCGCAAATGCAAAAATCCCGGCCAACAGATATACCATTATACCGATCTCGGCTTTGTAGGTATAGCTGCTCAGCCATTTGTCAACGCCATACCAGGCGATAGGAGCTGCGATCAAAAACGAGATAATGATTAGTTTACCAAACTCTTTCGATAACAAAACCACAATACTGCTGACACTGGCACCCAAAACTTTTCGTATTCCAATTTCTTTTGTTCGCTGCTCAGCCGTGAAAGCGGTCAACGCAAACAGTCCAAGACAGGCAATAACGATGGCGAGGACGGCAAAGACAGTAAATACTTTTCCGAGACGCTGTTCAGCGGCATACATTCTTTCAAAGTCTTCATCAAGGAATGAATATTGAAACGGTTGGCCGGGTGCCAATCTCTTCCAAAGTGTTTCTAATGACGTAATAACTTCTTGCGAATCGCGACCTTTAAATCTCAAGGTCACAAAGCCATCGCTTTTTCTTAAAAAAAATCCCAGTGAAGAGATTCCTTCGCGCATCGATGAAAAGTGAAAATTCTCGACTATCCCAATTACAGTCCACGATTTTGTTTGATTTGGATCGGGCGATCCATCGGGGCGTTGACCGTAAAATGTGCTGATCTTTTTGCCGATTGGATCTTCTCCTAATTGAAAATGCGAAACAGCTTCTTCATTCAACACCACAGCAGATGAATCGGATGGAAACTCCGGAGAAAATCCGCGCCCCAATTTAATCTTCATTCCAAATGTTTTAATGTAGTCGTTGTCCACGCGCCAGTCTTGAAGACTTACTAAATTTTCAGTTGTTGGTTGATTGCCTTCTTTCCAGAACGTGTTGTCGTTGCGCGAAACATCCGAGCCTTCGACAGGAAGAAAACCAGAAATCGTGCAACTTTCAATGGAGCTCATCTTCAACGCTTCATCTTTAAAAGCTTGCACATTGGGTCGCAAGGCATATGCATCTTTAATGATTAGCAGCTGATCTTTTTCAAAGCCGAGCTTTTTGTTTTGAATGTAGCTCAACTGCCGATTAATGGTAATGGCACCCACGATTAGAAAAATGGAAATCACAAATTGAAAAACTACCAACGCACTTCTGATAAAACCACTCTTCATGCCCAGTGTTACTTTACCCTTCAAGACACTAACAGGTTTAAAAGCCGATAAGAAAAAGGAAGGATAAACACCAGCCAGTAATCCAACCAGCAAGGCTGCACCCATTAGCAGTAAATAGAAAATAGGGTTGCTTAATGGAAGCTGAAGTTGTTTCAACGCGAGAGAATTAAACATCGGCAAAAACAAGAAAGCTATGCCAACAGCTACAACAAAAGCAACAAATGTGACCATCGTGGATTCCATCAAAAATTGTCGAACAAGATGTGAACGCAATGAACCCATCACCTTACGCACGCCTACTTCTTTAGCGCGATTGCTGGAACGCGCGGTCGATAAGTTCATAAAATTGATACAAGCTATAGCGAGAATGAACAACGCTACTGTCGCTAGCAGATACACATAGGTAATACTACTGTTAGGTTCGAATTCGCCTTTTAAATCGGAGTGAAGATGGATATCCAACAAGGGCATTAGCGACATCTCATATTTATTTCCTGAGGATCGAAATTGCTCCATGGTAAAATCCTTGCCAAGCGCCTGCGCCAGTTGCGGGCCGACATATTTTTCAAGAAATCCAGGAAGTTTGGCTTCGAAGGCTTTTGCGTCAGTGCCTTCTTTTAAAAGTACATAGGTGCTAAAGTTGTTACTGAGAAAGACTGGCGACTGCGCTTCTTTTGCTACGGGCCAATCACCAACCATTGCGATTAGCATATCAAAGTGAAAGTGCGAGGCTGATGGAATGTTTTCGTAAACAGCCGTAACCTTTCCGTTGTATTTATTATCGAGAATGAGCGATTGTCCCAACGCGCCCCCATTTGGAAAGTATTTGTCAGCCGTTCGTTTGCTGATCGCAATACTGGCTGGCTCTTTAAGTGCTGTATTCGGATTGCCTTCCAAAACGTTGACCGAGAAAATTTTGAAAAAGGTACTGTCCGTCCACATCACGTTTTTCTCTTTGATACTCTCGGCACCTTCTGCCGTCTTCACCAAATACGATCCATAATCCCTGAACCGAATTGTGGATTCTATTTCTGGATAATCTTGCAGCAGAGTATGTGCCGTGGGAGCTGAACTATACGTCATGTTGTAGTAGTTTCCACCAAACTTTATTTCATTGTCAACGCGGTAGATGCGATTGGCTTTTGTGTTATAGGTGTCATAATTCAGTTCGTCCACAATGAATAGTAAAATCACCAAGCAAGCAGACACGCCTACAGCCAAGCCGCCTATGTTGATGAAAGAATAGAAACTTTGCTTGCGCAGATTGCGCATCGCGATAGTCAAATAATTTTTAAGCATAAGCTTGACCGTTTTATTTTCAGTTCGGAGAATTTCTTTTTGAGTTTCGCGCAAACCGGATGTGTGCCCGAATGATTTTAATACATGGTGATACGCATCAATAAATCTTTTTCCATTTTCCATCTCTTCTTCCACAGCGGCACAGACGTGATCAATCAATTCCTCTTGAATTCCTTCAGCCACAATGCCGCGGTAGTTCAGGTCTTTGATGATATAGGAGATATGGTCGTTTGTTAACATTGTGAAATAGCTACTAGCCTCTAGCTGTTAGCTTCTAGTCTTGATGAAATAGCTCGAAGCTGTTAGCTAGCAGCTAGTAGCCTTTTAATTCTACTTGTAAAACATTTCCCATGGTTCTGATAAAATCTACAAATTCATTTACACGCTCTTTCACCTGACTTTTTCCCTCAGTCGTTAGCGTGTAGTACTTGCGAAGGCGTTTACCCAACATCACCGTTTCGGTTTTCAAAAGACCCTCAGCCTCTAACTTGTGCAGCGCGGGATAGAGCGCGCCTTCTGTCAGAAGAAGACGATCTTCGGATAATTCTTTCACCCGTTGTGATATTTCGTAGCCATACATTTTGCCGTGATCTTTTAAGATCTTGAGTAAGATGGTTTGAAGAGTGCCTTTTAGCAGTTCGGGAGAATGCATAATAGATTAATACATAAGTGAATTATGTATCTAAGACGCACTTGTTCATCAGTAGGTTGCACCTGCTCTTCCTTTTTGTGTAAATTGACTCGCCATGAGATCTGTTTTTTTATTTATTTTTTTGTTTCTCGTCTGGTGCCTGATATGCGCGCGCTGGTATGTGTTCAGTGTCAAAGGACTAAGCACTGACCCTGCGCATTTCAATCCGCATGAAACCACCACCGCCATTGTTGAGGTCTTATTTATGGTGTTGGTGGCGTTTCTCCTGGGTTTTGCAATTGCCTGGCTGCTGCGGGAAACACCGTTGCGTCAGAAGACAACTCTGCTGCATAATCTTCAATCCGAGTATTCGGTGTTGGTAAATCTGCAACGCGAACAGAAAGATCAGCTCGCCCGGATAGAGAGCGAGCTCGATGTAGCACGGCAAGATTTTTTGCAAATGTCTCGCGAGAATGAAAAGTTGAAAACCGAACTGGAGGATTGCGGCCGTGATAAGGATGATTTGCAAACTGATCTGACTGCATTGCGCCCGAAAATTCAACAGTCGGAATCAGAGCTTAATCTTTTGCGTTTTCGCCTGAGACAGCTCGAACAACAAGCTACAGAGAAGCAGGAGGATTATAAAAACCTGCTTGAGCAGCTGGAAGACTGTAAAGCTCAGCGCAGATACGAGAGAAAAGAACCAGTATTTTCAGATTTCATAAGCGACCAGATTCTTCCGGGTGTATCCGCATCGGATGCAGATGAAAAGGACGATCTTAAGGTTATCTCGGGCATTGGCCCGGCCATTGAGAAAAAATTGAATAGCATAGGCATCAATTCCTTTAAGCAGATAAGTGAGTTTACGGCCGCTTCATCCAAACGCATCTCCGATGCCATCAAATTTTTTCCGGGCCGCATTGAGCGAGACCGTTGGGTGGAACAGGCTTCGAGACTTTACCTGGAGAAGCTGAGGAAATAAAACGAGAGAGTCAGCAGCTTTCGTCTTCCACAGGCGGCATAAAAATACTTTGAAATAGTATGCATGCATAACATAATTTCTTTACCTTCGTCATCGTTTGCAACAGGATGAAAAGGGAAGAAACCGTAGACTATAATATCAAAGCTGCCTGGCACTCTATCGCCAGAATGTATAATCAACAAGCACTGAAATACGATGGCACCATGTCGATGGGCTTTGCTTTATTGAATATTCACTCGGATGAAGGAACGCCTGCCACTAAGATTGCTCCTTTGATGGGATTAGAAGCAAGAAGTTTAACCCGACTTCTTAAGTCGATGGAAGAAAAAGGTTTGATTTATCGCAAGGGTGACAAGACGGACAAACGCTCTGTGCGGATTTTGCTGACGAAAGAGGGAAAGAAGATGAAAGAAAACTCCAAAGAAACCGTTTTACGTTTCAATGAAGTTGTTCGACAGGAAATTTCAGATGAGAAGCTCAATGTTTTTTTTGAAGTACTTCAGAACATCAACCAGATCATTGAGAAAAATAATGTTTACGAAAAGATAACAGTCTAGAATAGTTGGTGGTGGATAGTTGTTCGTTATTGGCGAACGCTACAAACTAACAACGAATAACTAACAACGATCAACTAATTATGAACAGAACCATTCGCAAAGTAGCTGTATTAGGATCAGGCATTATGGGTTCACGCATTGCGTGTCACTTCGCCAACATTGGTGTTGACGTGTTGTTGCTTGACATTGCCCCGAAAGAATTAAACGATGATGAAAAGAAGAAAGGCCTGGCGCTTGATCATCCTGCGGTGAAGAACAGAATCGTAAACGCTGCTTTTGATTCAACACTGAAAGCGAGTCCGGCTCCACTGTTTAGCAAAAAATTCGCATCACGCATCAAGCTTGGCAACTTCACAGACGATATGTCCAAAATCAAAAACTATGACTGGACGATAGAAGTTGTGGTCGAAAATCTGGACATCAAGAAGAAAGTTTACGAAGAAGTTGAAAAGCACAGAACACCGGGCACACTCATTACATCAAATACTTCCGGCATTCCCATTCACCTAATGGCAGAAGGAAGAAGCGAAGATTTTCAAAAGCATTTTTGTGGCACGCACTTTTTTAATCCTCCCAGATATTTAAAACTATTTGAAGTCATACCAACGGCTAAAACGGATCAAGAAGTTGTAAAATTTTTGATGCACTATGGCGATTTGTACTTAGGCAAGACCACCGTGCTCTGCAAAGACACGCCCGCCTTTATTGGAAATCGCATCGGCATGTACGGATTGCTCAAAGTGATTGATTCTATGAACAAGTTCGATCTCAATGTAGACGAGATTGATAAACTTACGGGACCAGTAATCGGAAGGCCGAAGTCTGCAACCTTCAGAACATCTGATGTTGTTGGCTTGGACACGATGGTGAAAGTTGCCAATAATCTTTACGCGGGTTTGCCAAATGATGAGGCGCGAGAAATTTTTAAGCTGTCGGATGTTGTGGTTAAGCTGGAGCAGAACAAATGGCTTGGCGATAAAACCGGTCAGGGCTTTTATAAGAAAACAAAAAACGCAAAAGGCGAGACCGAAATCCTTACCCTTGATCTGAAATCATTTGAATACAAACCCAAGACGAAAGTAAAATTCGCGACACTAGAAACCACTAAGTCAATTGACAATCTGAAAGATCGTTTCAAAGTACTGCTGGCGGGTAAAGACAAGGCAGGCGATTTCTATCGCGATTGTTTTTATGGATTGTTTCAATATGTGACCAATCGCATTCCCGAAATAAGCGATGAACTTTTCAGAATAGATGATGCTGTTAGTGCTGGTTATGGCTGGGACCTTGGTCCGTTCGAAACATGGGATTGTGTAGGTGTTGAGAAAAGCATTCCATTGATGGAAGCAGCAGGTTATAAACCCAATCAGTGGGTGTATGATATGCTTGCCGCGGGAAACAAATCGTTCTACAAAGCAGAAGGTGGCCAGAAAAAATATTATGACATTCCAACCAAGTCATACAAGCCAATTCCGGGACGAGAGAGCTATATCATTCTGGAAACCAAAAGTGAAAATGTGGTTTGGAAGAATGCCGATTCTAAAATAACAGACATTGGTGATGGCGTGATCGACTTTTCGTGGCATTCGAAGAGTTATACATTAGGCAGTGCAGTGGTGGAGGGCTTGAACAAATCGATTGATCTGGCCGAGAAAAATTATCGCGGATTAGTGGTTGGTCACCAAGGCCCTGATTTTTCGTTAGGGGCCAATCTTGGTTTGGTGTTTATGTATGCCATCGAGCAGGATTATGATGAGATCGATTTTATGGTCCGTGCTTTTCAAAATACTGTCATGCGCTTACGTTACTCCTCCGTTCCGGTAGTGGTTTGTCCGCAGGGCCGGACATTAGGTGGTGGTTGCGAGATGACGATGCATGCCGATCGCGCTGTTGCTGCAGCTGAAACATATATCGGCTTAGTTGAAGTTGGCGTTGGACTCATTCCTGGTGGAGGCGGAACCAAAGAATTTACAAAGCGCGTTAGTGATAGCATAGAAGATGGAGACATTGAATTAAACTCGTTGCAAAATGCACTGATGAACATCGCAACAGCCAAAGTTGCAACGTCAGCACAGGAAGCGAGAGAGATGGGGATCCTCCGTTCGTTCGATCAGGTGAGCATGAATCGGGATCGTCAGATTGCAGATGCGAAACTTGCCGTGCTTGAGCTTGCCGATGCGGGCTACACCATGCCGCAACAAGCAAAGAACATCAAAGTGCAAGGACGATCAGGCTTAGCCTTGTTCATGGCCGGACTTAGCGGGATGAAGATGGGCAGATACATTTCCGAACACGACATGAAGGTATCGATGAAGATCGCCAACATCATGTGTGGAGGAGACCTGACCTCACCACAAGAAGTAAGCGAACAATATTTGCTCGATCTTGAACGTGAAGCATTTGTGTCACTAACAGGTGAAAAGAAAACCCTGGAAAGAATTCAGGCAATATTGACCGGGGGGAAACCTTTGAGAAACTAGTAGGCAGTAGGCAACGAACAATAGGCAAAAAGTAGAGCACAACTTTAATGAATGGAGTTAACCAAAGCTTTAGGGATTTAACAGTTTATAAAAAAGCGTTTGCACTCGCAATGGAGGTCTTTGAAATTTCAAAATTGTTTCCGAAAGAAGAAAGATATTCTTTAACAGACCAGATGAGAAGATCATCGCGTGCTGTTTGCAGTTGTCTGGCTGAAGCCTATCGCAAAAGAAGTTATCCCGCCTATTTTGTCAGCAAATGTTCTGATGCCGATATGGAGAATAGTGAAACTCAATCCTGGCTTGACTTTTCAAACGCCTGTGGATACATCAGCGCAGAGCAACATCAGGTTTTAATTGCAAAATCGGAGGAAGTTGGAAAGCTTCTTAATCATATGATTGAGAATCCTGAAAAATATTTAAAACAAAGTGAAAAGATACAGGCTCAGTAATCTTTGCCTATTGCAATTGCTTACAGCCTATTTATAATAATATAGAAAATCAAACACAGAAAATCATGGACGCATACATAGTAGCCGGTTTTAGGACCGCAGTTGGAAAAGCAAAGAAAGGCGGATTTCGGTTTACACGACCTGATGATCTTGCCTCGGATGTGATTAAGCATTTGGTGAAATCTATTCCTGGGCTTGAGAACAAAATGGTTGATGATCTCATCGTGGGCAATGCAGTGCCGGAAGCAGAGCAGGGCATGCAGATGGGGCGTATGATTTCATTAATGGCATTAGGTTTGGATGCGCCAGGTATGGTGATCAATCGCTACTGCGGATCGGGTGTTGAAGCCATTGCCATCGCAAGCGCGCGCATTCATGCGGGGCAAGCCGATGTGATCATTGCTGGCGGAACAGAATCCATGTCACTCGTTCCGGTTATGGGATTCAAGACAGCTTTGAACTATACAATCGCAAAAGACAATCCGACCTACTATACCAGCATGGGTCTAACGGCCGAAGAGGTATCAAAGCAGTATAAAATCTCACGCGAGGAGCAAGATCAGTTTTCGTATGAATCGCACATGAAAGCTGCTGCTGCGTGGAAGGAAGGGAAATTTAAAGATGAAGTGGTTCCCATCACAGTGAAGGAAGTGTATGTAGATGAGAACATGAAAAAGAAAACCCGCGAATACATTGTTGAAAAAGACGAAGGTATCCGTGTTGACACTACTGTAGAAGGTTTGTCAAAACTAAAACCAGCATTTGCCGCAGGCGGAACCGTGACGGCCGGGAATTCATCTCAAACATCCGATGGCGCTGCATTCGTAGCGGTGATGAGTGAGCGTATGGTGAAGCAACTGAATTTAAAACCCATCGCCCGAATGATGAGCTATGCAGTGGCAGGAGTTGATCCACGCATTATGGGCATCGGCCCCGTGGCAGCGATTCCTAAAGCATTGAAGATCGCTGACTTAAAACTACAAGACATTGACCTCATTGAATTGAATGAAGCCTTTGCAGCGCAGTCATTGGCTGTGGTAAAAGAGCTGGGCATCGATCGAGCAAAACTTAACTTAAATGGTGGAGCCATTGCGGTTGGCCATCCTCTTGGGTCTTCTGGGGCAAGATTGTCGGTGCAACTCTTCAATGAATTGAGAAGACAAAAGAAAAAATATGGAATGGTCACTGCCTGCGTTGGTGGAGGACAGGGCGTGGCTGGGGTGTATGAATTATTGAATTAGAAGTAAGCAGTAGGCAAATGGGCAATAGACAAAGTCATTCTAATCGCTTGCCTATTGATGATCGCTTACTGCCTACTTATGCAGTAGAACAAATAATTTAAAACGTAAGAGAAATGGCAACAGTAGTAGAAACTAAAAACGCACTTAAAGGCGGAGAATTCTTAATTCGCGAGACAGCAGCACACGAAATTTTTATTCCAGAAGAATGGAATGAAGAGCAAAAGATGATCGCACAGACGTGCAGGGATTTTGTAAAGCAGGAAGTACTTCCGAAGCTCAATGAAATTGATTCGATGAAGGATCCGAAGCTCATGCCTTCGCTCTTGGATAAAGCAGGTGCGTTGGGATTACTCGGTACATCCGTGCCGGAAAACCTGGGCGGCTTCGGAATGTCGTTCAACACAACCATGTTGGTGGCAGAGGTACTGGGAGGATCGCATTCATTCGCGGTGGCCTATGGAGCGCATACCGGTATCGGCACGTTGCCCATTTTATATTATGGAACAGAAGAGCAGAAGAAAAAATATATTCCGAAGCTGGCCACTGGCGAATGGAAGGCCTGCTATTGTTTGACGGAACCCGATTCCGGATCAGATGCCAACAGCGGTAAGACAAAAGCCAAGCTTACGCCTGATGGTAAGCATTACCTGATCACTGGGCAGAAGATGTGGATTACCAACGGTGGCTTTGCCGATGTGATGATTGTGTTTGCCAAGATAGACAATGACAAAAATCTCACGGCTTTTATCGTAGAGAAAACATTCGGTGGCATCACCATGAATGAAGAAGAGAAGAAGATGGGTATCAAAGGTTCTTCTACTCGTCAGATATTTTTCAACGACTGCAAAGTGCCGGTTGAAAATATGTTGTCGGAGCGCGAGAACGGATTCAAGATCGCTGTAAACGTACTGAACATTGGTCGTATCAAACTTGGATCTGGCGCGGTAGGTGGTTGCAAAGCCACCATCACGCAGGCTGTTAATTATGCAAAGGAGCGCAAACAGTTTGGAACATCGCTTTCAACGTTTGGTGCGATCAAACACAAGATTGCCGAGATGGTGATCAAAACTTATGCATCTGAATCTGCTCACTATCGCGCAGGCCAAAACATTGATGATGCCTATGATGCTTTAGTAGCTGGAGGCATGGAATCAGGCAAAGCCAAATTGAAATCGTTAGAGGAATATGCAATTGAGTGCGCTATTCTGAAAGTACATGGTTCTGAGATATTAGACTTTGTGGTGGATGAAGGTGTACAAATTTACGGAGGCATGGGCTTCTCAGCTGAAGGTCCGATGGACCGCGCCTATCGCGATGCTCGCATCAACCGGATATTTGAAGGCACGAATGAAATCAATCGCTTATTGACAATTGATATGTTAATGAAGCGCGCCATGAAGGGCACACTTGACCTGATGACGCCAGCCATGGCTGTTCAAAAAGAGCTGGTCGCTATTCCTGATTTCGGTGCCGATGAAGACACTGCCGTGTTTGCCAAAGAGAAGAAAGCGCTTCGCAATTTGAAAAAAGCCGGACTGATGGCGGCAGGGGCAGCTGTTCAAAAGTTCATGATGAAGCTTTCCGAAGAACAGGAAGTGCTGATGAGCCTGGCTGACATGTTGATTGAAGCCTACATAGCCGAGTCTACTCTTTTGCGTGTGGAAAAATTGATTAGCCTGCGTGGAGAGAAAGCCTGTGAGATTGAAAAAGAAATGGCGATCATTTATTTACACAGCGCGATTGAAAAAGCAGCAGCAGCAGGCAAGCAAGCCATCTACGCTTTCGCGGAAGGCGATGAGTTGCGCTTGATGTTGCTTGGCTTGAAACGCTTCACGAAAATCGATCCGTACAATTTGAAAGAAGCCAGAAGAAAAGTGGCCAACTACGTGATTGAAAAAGGAGAGTATCCTTTTTAGTAGCAAGTAGTAAGATATAAGCAGTAAGAAGCCGGGAGAGATTCCGGCTTTTTTATTGAACATTTTCTTCAACTTTTCGTTGACCCGATCATGCCACAGTTTAAAAAGGGTCACCCTGTTATTTATATCGCGCTGGAGGAACAAGTGGAGAAAAGAGGTCTTTTTAATGAAAGAGGGCAGGTACTGAATCATCGGGGTGAAGTGGAATTCGCATACGAGAAATCAATTAGGTCTGATAAGGAGGCTTTAATTCAACTGTTTATTATTGGACTGAATGGATAGTTTGAAAATCATATAAATAAGGCCGGAAGAAATTTCGGCTTTTTGCTTTTAAGCCGCTTCATCTCAGCCCATCTTCTCCCCACCTCAATCTAAAATCACCACACTTCAACTTTTTTCCATCAACCGGAAATGAACTATTCGCGTAAAGTTGCTCAACATTGTAAGGAAATTTAATCAGCAGCAATCACGATGAAACATCTACGGATAGTCATTCTTCTACAGTTCGTCCTGGCGGCAAGCGGATCGTTTGCGCAGTCGCTCACCATCGATCAGTGCTATGAACTGGCCCGCCAAAATTATCCTCTGATCAAACAGAAAGAATTGCTGGCTAAGAGTCTGGACTTCACAATTGGTAATGCGCAGTCGGGGTACTTGCCGCAGGTTGCCATCTACGCACAGGCAACGTATCAATCGCAGGTAACGCAAGTTCCGATTTCGTTCCCGGGTGTAGACATCAAACCACTCTCCAAGGACCAATACAAAGCGTACGCAGAAGTCAGTCAGAATATTTTTGACGGAGGTGTAATTAAAAGCCAAACATCGATACAATCGGCCAGCAGTCAAATTGAACAGCAGAAACTGGAAGTAGAACTTTATAAGATCAAAGAAAGAATTAATCAGATCTTCTTTGGCGTGTTGTTGATGGATGCCCAACTCACGCAAGTTGATTTGTTAAAGAAAGACTTACAATCGTCTCTGGCGAAAACAGAGTCAGCCATTCGCAACGGCACAGCATTCAAATCGAACGCGGATATTTTGCAAGCCGAACTTTTAAAATCTGATCAGCGCATCATTGAAATGAAGGCTGCGCGCGGAGCTTATCTCGACATGCTAGGTTATTTTATTAATCAGCCATTAAATCAACTCACTGTTCTGGAAGTACCGCAAAGTGCTGTCGCGAATCAGGAAGTATCCATCAAGAGACCAGAGCTAACGTTGTATCAATTTCAGAATGAGCTATTGGGCGCTCAATACCGATCGAGCAGTTCGCGCACACTTCCTAAGCTTGGACTTTTTGTTCAAGGCGGTTATGGAAAGCCAGCGCTCAACTTGTTAAAGAATGAATTCAGTTTTTATTACCTGGGTGGAGTTCGTTTCAATTGGTCTTTGTCAGGACTTTACAACACGAAGCGTGATAAGCAGTTGCTGGAAGTCAATTCGCAAATTGTAAACGCACAGAAAGACGCCTTCTTATTCAATACCAATCTCACCTTAAAACAACAATCGCAAGAGGTGACTAAACTTCAATCCCTTATCGATGTGGACAATCAAATTATTGCACTTAGAACCAAAATAAAGAAGACATCAGAATCGCAACATGAAAATGGCGTGATCTCCACAAGTGACTATTTGAGAGAGCTTAATGCGGAGGATGCCTCCAAACAAAATTTGCTACTTCACCAGGTCCAGCTGATGCTGGCCGAATACAATCATCAAACAACAACAGGAAACTAAAAACATTTTCACCCATGAATATTCGATTAACGAGCTTTGGATTGTTGATAGCAGGACTTGCTTCTTGCGGGCAGGACTCCAGCGAGTATGACGCTTCCGGCAACTTCGAAGCCAATGAAGTGATCATTTCAGCCGAAGCAACCGGAAAAATTATCCAATTAAAGATAGACGAAGGCACTCCACTCGTGGCAGGCCAACCAGTCGGCTATGTAGATACCACTCAACTCTTCTTAAGAAAGAAACAGTTGCAATACTCCGTCAGCGCACTGTTGGCAAAGCAACCGGATGCCAAGAGTCAACTCGCGACTATTCAAAAGCAAATAGAGACTGCTGAATATGAAAAGAAGCGCATTGAAAATCTTTTGAAGGATGATGCAGCAACAAAAAAACAATTGGACGATTTAAATGCACAGCTGGATTTGTTGCAAAAGCAATATCAATCGTTACAAACTTCATTGAACATTACCACGAGGTCTATTCAAAGTGAAACCCTTCCGTTGAAGGCACAGATAGAACAACTGCAAGACCAGCTTAAGAAGTCAATCATTGTCAATCCGATCAACGGAACGGTGCTAACCAAATATGCCGAACAAGATGAAGTGATAGCTGCAGGCAAAGCCCTTTATAAAATAGCCGACTTGTCAACCATCGTGTTGAGAGCGTACATATCAGGCAATCAGCTAGCGGGTGTTAAACTCGGCCAAAAAGTGAAAGTGATGGTTGATGATGTGAGCGGAGGTTCCAAAACATATGAAGGTACTTTGGAATGGATTTCGGACAAAGCGGAGTTTACGCCAAAGACCATTCAAACAAAGGAAGAGAGAGCAAACCTGGTATATGCCATCAAGATCAAAGTGAAGAACGATGGTTTTCTGAAGATTGGAATGTATGGCGAAGTGACCTTTAAATAGTGGTTAGTTATTAGTTGATAGTTGCTAGAAAATGCAACGTCAGACTAATTACTACCAACAACTAATCACCAACAACTAGCAACTAGAATGTCGGCTATAAAAGTAGATAAGGTTAAGAAAACGTTCAAGGCGGAGAAGTCTGTGGTGACTGCACTCGATGACATTTCCTTTGAGGTAGAGAAAGGAGAAGTGTTTGGATTGATTGGTCCGGATGGAGCTGGTAAGACAACGCTTTTCAGAATTCTTACCACCCTTATGATTGCTGATGCTGGCAGTGCTTCCGTGGATGGATTTGAAGTGGTTAGTCAATACAAAGAGATCAGAAAGCGCGTGGGTTACATGCCGGGCAAGTTTTCACTTTACCAGGATCTAACGGTGGAGGAAAATCTTTCTTTTTTTGCAACGCTGTTCAACACTACGCTGGAAGAAAATTATGATTTGATCAAAGCGATTTATCAGCAGATAGAACCTTTTAAGAAGAGAAGAGCAGGCGCACTTTCCGGAGGGATGAAACAAAAACTTGCGTTGAGCTGCGCGCTTATTCATAGACCGAGTGTTTTGTTTCTGGATGAGCCGACAACGGGTGTGGACGCTGTTTCGCGAAAGGAGTTTTGGGAACTCTTGCGTCAACTACAAGTACACGGCATTACGATCGTTGTTTCAACGCCCTACATGGACGAAGCAAGTTTGTGTGATCGCGTTGCCTTGATGCAGGAAGGAAAGATCATGCAAATCGATTCCCCGAAAGGAATAACGGAAGGATTTAAGAAACCATTGTGGTCAGTACGGTCTGCCAACATGTATCAACTTATGACAGATCTCAAGGCACTTGATGTGGTGGACACGTGCTATCCATTTGGTCAATATCATCACGTTGTTTTTAAGAACGATGTACCAACGGTTGACAAAGCCAAGCAATTGATGTCGCATGTGTCGGTTGAGCTGGAAGTAAAACAAATTCCAGCTACCATAGAAGATTGTTTCATGGAACTGATGCGCAAATGATGGAAGACAAAGTCATATCGGTTGATCAGCTCACCAAGCGCTTTGAATCGTTCACAGCTGTGAATGCCATTACGTTTGATGTGAAGCGCGGAGAGATCTTTGGTTTTCTTGGCGCGAACGGAGCCGGTAAAACAACTGCTATGCGGATGCTGTGCGGACTTTCATTTCCTACCAGTGGCAAAGCAATGGTAGCCGGTTACGATTTGTTTAAAGACCCCGAGAAAATCAAAAAGAGCATCGGCTATATGAGCCAGAAGTTTTCGCTGTATGAAGACTTGACCATTCGCGAAAACATAAGATTCTATGGTGGCATCTATGGTTTGACGGATGCGCAGATAAAATCAAAAACAGAATTTATGGTGCAGCATCTGCACCTGGAAGAGCAGGTTGACAAATTGGTAAAGTCATTACCTCTTGGGTGGAAGCAAAAGCTTTCATTCTCTGTGGCCATGCTTCATCAGCCCAAAATAGTTTTTCTGGACGAGCCTACTGGAGGTGTTGATCCCGTAACGCGAAGAGAATTCTGGACGATGATCTACGAAGCAGCACATGAAGGCACAACAGTTTTTGTGACCACGCACTACATGGATGAAGCCGAATATTGCGATCGCGTGTCGATTATGGTGGACGGAAGAATAGACGCGTTAGACACACCAACAGAATTAAAAAGAAAATTTAATGCACCAACCATGGAAGAAGTGTTTGTGCAATTGGCAAGGAAAGCAAAACGAAGCGATTAGGCAGTTGTTAGTTATTAGTGGTAGTAATACGGAGACGACTAACAACTACAAACCAACAACCAACTACTAAGAAGATGAAGCAATTTTTATTTTTCATACAAAAGGAATTCTATCACTTGCTGCGCGATAGGCGTACGATGTTCATTCTTTTTGGAATGCCCGTGATGCAAATCGTCATTTTTGGTTTTGCGTTGACCAATGAAGTAAAGAACTCACGCATTGCGATTTTGGATAACTCGAAAGATGAGACAACAGCTGCTATCATTCAGGAACTGGATGCGAGCCGCTATTTTGATATCGTAAAAAATCTTAGTTCATCGTCAGAGCTTGAACCGACTTTTCAGGAGGGGAAAATAAAATTGGCAGTCGTGTTTCCTCCGCAGTTTCAAAGTTCGTTGCTGCATACCAACACCGCACAGATTCAGCTGATAGCCGATGCAACAGATCCAAACGTGGCCAACACGTTGACGAATTACGCAACGGCCATCATCATGGATTACCAAAACAACATCAAAGGCAATCAGGATTTTCCATACACCATTCAAACGGAAATGAGAATGCTTTACAATCCGCAGATGAAAGGCTCTTACAATTTTGTGCCAGGCGTGATGGCCATGGTGCTCATGCTTGTGTGCGCAATGATGACTTCAATCTCTATCGTAAAGGAAAAGGAACTGGGAACCATGGAAGTGATTCTCGTTTCGCCCATTGTGCCCATTCGTGTAGTGGTCGCAAAGATGGTCCCTTATCTGCTCTTATCGATGATCAGCATCGGAAGTATTTTGCTGTTGAGCGTCTATGTCCTGGACGTGCCGATCAACGGCAGTCTCACGCTTTTGGTGTTCGAGTGTTTTGTCTTTACCCTCACAGCCTTGTCATTGGGTTTATTTATTTCATCCATGGCCGATTCGCAACAGACCGCCATGCTGATCTCGCTCATGGGTATGTTTCTCCCCACTGTTATGTTTAGCGGGTTCATGTTTCCGGTAGAGAACATGCCCATTCCATTGCAGATAATTTCAAATGCAGTGCCTGCCAAATGGTTTTACTACATCGTGAAGGAAGTGATGATCAAAGGTCTTGGATTTATGAATGTGTGGAAAGAGACGGCCATCCTTAGCGGCATGACTATTTTCCTCATGGCTGTGAGTATTAAAAAATTTAAAACGCGATTGGAATGAGAACGCTTCGCATTTTATTGGAAAAAGAGTTTCGGCAGATTTTTAGAAATCCCGCCATCCTTCGCATCATTTTTATGATGCCTGCAGTTCAGTTGTTGCTGTTGCCGCTGGCCGCTGACTACGAAATAAAAAATGTGAATGTGTGTGTGGTAGATTTAGATCACTCAGCCTATTCAACACGACTTGTTAACAAAATAAAGGCATCGGGTTATTTCAACCTTGTAGATTACACAGAGTCGTACACAAAAGCACTTGACTATGTAGAGCATGACAAAGCCGATTTGATTTTGCAAATACCTTCGTCATTCGAGAAGCAACTTATTAAAGAGGACAAAGTCAGTTTGTTTATGGCGCTCAATGCCATCAATGGCGTGAAGGCAAATTTAGGCGGGGCTTATCTAAGAAGCATCATCAATGATTTTAACGGAGAGGTGAGGTTAGAGTGGTTTCAGTTACCGCGTGTCAATCCGCAGCCAATGATCCAGGTTTCATCCATCAATTGGTTTAACCCGATGATGAACTATCAGATTTTTATGGTACCGGGAATTTTGGTGATTCTTGTCACTATGGTAGGGTCATTCTTATCAGCGTTAAACATTGTAAAAGAAAAAGAGATCGGTACAATCGAGCAAATCAACGTAACGCCTATTCATAAGTATCAATTTATTCTAGGCAAACTTATTCCATTCTGGGTGCTGGGATTAATTATACTCACCATTGGTTTAATCCTTTCCCGAATTTTTTATGGAATTATTCCCGTAGGAAATGCATTGACCATCTATGTTTTCGCTGCGGTGTACTTACTCGGGGTGTTGGGCTTAGGCTTATTGGTTTCCACGTATTCGCAAACACAACAACAAGCCATGCTCATTTCGTTTTTCCTCATCATGATTTTTATTTTGCTGGGTGGCCTATACACATCTATCGACAGTATGCCGGAGTGGGCGCAAATCTTCACGAAGTTCAATCCCGTTTCCTACTTCATCGATGTGATGAGAATGGTGGTGTTAAAAGGAAGCACTTTATATGATATTCGATTTCATTTGCTCGCTGCAGCAGCCTTCGGTGTAATTCTAAATACCTGGGCAATCATCAACTATAAAAAAAGAAGCTGACGGGCATCATGAAATAAATTGCCGGGTATAAAGTTTTCGGGCATAGTACGGATTCACTAGAGGCGATCGCCTGGATACGATAAGTTTTGGACCACACTCATCGTAGCGGATATTCAAATACACGTCATAACCGGCATCAACATCCAGATCTCGCTGAACAGAAAAGTTCTGGTTGCGTGAGTGAACAACAACAAGAACGGAATTACAACCGTCTTTACTTTTTAATCGCACCACATCGAGTGGTTTTTTGTTGATTAATTTTCCATTCAGGTAAACTTGAATAGTAGTGCCTCGTTGGGCATTGCAGGTAAGCATCGAATAATTGGGATACGCAACAGTTGTGATGGCCACCAGCAGAGTTGCTAACAAAATCTTTTTCATCTCTCTCGCACATTATCGAATGAAAAAGAGCAAGCCACATGCCAGAAGCTATGCACAAGAAAATTGGATTTGTACGAATTTGTAAAAACCACTGTTCATTTTTCAACAGTGCCAGCTGAACAAACTTCGAATTTGAACAGAATCAGAGCATGGTCTCTTTTGAATGATTTTTGTTGAGATGCTAGAAACCCAAGACCATGCAACGCACGCCAACCGTTTTACTTGCCTTAATCTTAATTATCACGTTCCCGTTTTGGATTGCCGCAGCCGCAGTAGTCTTTGGTTTAGCGGCAGGACTTTTTGGAGGACTTATAGGATTGATAGTTGGAATCTTTGGCGCGATTATCGGAGTAATCGGTGGAATCTTTGGCGGTATATTCGGTAATCATTGGCACGTCTTCCCGCATTTTCATTTTAACGGATATGTATTCTTTGCCTTGTTGATTGTTGTTGCACTTGTCATAAACAAGAGACAGAGCAAAAAATAAGATTCTTATTGACGCAAGTAGCCACCCCGGATATGATTCCTTAGTGCTTCTTGCCAGGTAACGTCAGCATCCCACTTGGTGCCGAGATAAACATTGCCAGAATCAATGTGTCGCAGGTAGAATTTATACACCGGAGTTTCCGATGGAATAGCTT